>CAKSDE010000007.1 GCA_934444735.1 uncultured Clostridia bacterium
GGAAAATGCAATCTCACCTCTGCGCCGAACTATACCGACGCCGGATATTATCCTGTTTACTATGAAATCTCATATAAGTATCAGGGTGAAACAATGACGGAAAACGGCGTATCGTATGTGTGGCTGTTAGAGGACAAAAAAGACGACGATAGTAGCGGCGATACGATTATCGTAATTCCGCCCGAAAAGCACGAACACGATTACAGATATTTGGAAACCGTTGCTCCCTCTTGCGATAACTTGGGATATGAGCGCTGGCAGTGCGACGGATGCGGAAACCTTGACAAGAGAAATTACACAAAGGCAACCGGGCATAACTACAAAGCAATCACCATAAGAGAAGCGACCTGCAAGCAGGGCGGCTTAAAACTCAATTTGTGCGACAAATGCGGCAGCTTTTATGAGGAAACTACTCCCGTCGGTGAGCACAAATACAAGCCTGAAAAAGTACAGCCGATTTGCAGAAATGTAGGATATACAAATCATATCTGCGATATTTGCGGTAACTCATACATTACCGATATGACGCCGATTATCTCACACGCTTACGAGCGTATTACCAAAGAGCCGACTTGTACCGATAAAGGTTATACGACTTCAACCTGTACTATGTGCTGTCTGAATTATGTTTCGGACTACACCGAGCCGACAGGACACGATTGGGACGAGGGACATTCTGTAACTTCATCTACTTGCACGGCGGACGGCGTAATTGAATACCGTTGTAAAAATACAGGTTGCAAGGAAAAAATGATTAAAGCAGAATCCGCAACGGGACACACACCCGGCAAGGCGGCGACCTGCACAGAGCCGCAAACTTGTGAAAAATGCAGTACGGTTTTAGAATTACCGAAAGGACACAGCTATTCCGAAAAGGTAGTTGCTCCGACTTGCACGGCTATGGGATATACAGAATACAAATGCGATAACTGCGACGACAGCTATGTTGGCGATTACACCGATAAGGTAGAACACGAATATGCGAAAAATATTACTGCTCCCACCTGTACCGAACACGGCTACACAACAAATACTTGCGTAAACTGCGGTGATGAATTTGTTTCAGATTACACCGAAAAGAGACCGCATAACTACAATGCGGAAATCACAAAACCGACTTGTACCGGGTTTGGTTATACAACTTACACTTGTGCAGACTGCGGCGATAAATATATTTCCGACTACACGGATAAGACCGAACACAATTACAGCAAAAAAGTGATTGAGCCGACCTGCACCGAACACGGATATACAATCTACACCTGCCCCGACTGCGGCAAGGAATATATCAGCGACTATACGGAACACAAAAATCACAGCTACACCGAAACCGTAATTGCCCCCACCTGCACCGAAATGGGCTATACAATTTTTACTTGTGATTGCGGCGATTCCCACAAAGGCAACTACACGGATAAAATCGCTCATACTTACAAAAAGACCGTAACCGAGCCGACCTGTACCGAAATCGGATTTACAACTTCCGTTTGCGAGGTTTGCGGCGACACGGTTAAGAACGATTACAAAAACGCAAAGGGACACGCACCGTCTGAATGGATAATTGACGAAGCGGCGACCATTGAACACGGCGGCAGAAAGCATATTGAATGTATTGAGTGTAAAGCGATATTGCAGACTGCGGATATTCCCCAGCTTGTGGCAAAGGATAATTCAGACGAGGACGGCAAGGCTGAAATCGGCGGATATTCCGTCATTCTCACAGATAAAAACAACAAGCCTGTGTTTAATTCCGAAATCACGATTGACAAAGACGATAACATTTCAATCCGCTTGCCGAAAAACAGACTGCTTGACTTTGCGGACAGAACGACCGTTACCGTATTCAATAGCGAAAATCAGACAGCGGCAACGGGCTTGAATATCTTTGTTACAGACGATAACGGCAATAACGCAACAGGTGTAACAGACGAAAACGGACAGTTTATCGCTCCCGACAAAAAATCCTCGACAGGCGACGACAACGGAACTATCGGCAAAGAGGACGACGACAGCAAATTTACCTATGTTATCAAGGTTACGGATAAGCTCAATGTTACAATCCCGAACTGCGAAACCTACATTGGCGAAAGCAATAACATTGTTGTGAAGCTGCCCGACGGCTTGACTTTAACGCAGGACAGCCCTGCAATCATCACCGTTACCGACCAGAACGGCAATCCACAAAAGGGCGTATCTGTTATCGTAATTGCGGATAAAGACTATATCGAAAAAGGCACGACCGATATGTACGGCAAGCTGACCGTGCCGCCCGTAAATTCGGGGCTTACCGATAAAGACGGAAAGGTTAATTTACAAAGCTACTATGTTTTCGTAAATGACGAAAATGGTTATATCGAAAATGCTCTTGTAACGCTGAATGAGGACAATTCTTTCACCGTAAAACTTCCGGCTGAAAATATGATTGATTATGCAAACCGTATCACCGTATAATACAAATTATGTACCTGATTGGAATTTGCGAAAGTATATACTTGATGCATTGCGAACAGAGGACAACACTCAAAAAGCATTAAAACTGTATTATACAAATATGAATTTATCAGGCAGGACAAAACGAATTGCAAAAAAGCTCATATGTGCTATGCCTTTTTCTGTAAGAGCTTTTTTGCGGAAAAGAATACATAGCTAAAAAAGGACGGAATTAACAATGGTTATTTTACATATAGCAAAAATTACAAATAATCCTTGTAACGGTGTTTGTGTTGTGGTACCACAGCATATTATTTCACAAGCAAAATTTGAAACGGTTGGATTTATAAATATTAATGGCGAAGAAATAGATAACTTATCATCATTTCAACTTATGGTTAAATGTAATTGTGATATTAATGTGTTGCCAAAACCTTTTAACAGACCAGATTTGGTGGTTTTTCACGAAGTATACCGAAAGGAATTTTTATTAATATATAAAAATTTAGTAAGTAATAATATTCCTTATATTATAGTTCCCCATGGCTCACTTACAAAAGCCTCACAGATGAAAAAACATCTAAAAAAAATAGCTGCTAATTTCATGTTTTTCAATTCGTTTATAAAAAATGCGGCTGCATTACAATGTCTTTCACAGAATGAACTTGCTGAGACAAATTTCAATGCCAGAAAATTTATCGGAACTAATGGTATAATTGTTCCGATGTGTAAAAAAGAAAAGTTTAATAAAGATAAGATTAAATTCATTTATATTGGACGGCTTGATATCTTTCACAAAGGTTTGGATATACTTATAGAATCTGTACTTGAACTTAAAGAATATTTGGTCAGTCATAATTGTGTATTATATATATACGGACCGGATTATGCCGGTAGGTATGCTAATGTAAAAAAAATGATACAAGAAAACCGTTTGGAAAATATTGTATTATTAAATCCTGCAATATCAGGGCAAAAAAAAGAACAGGTTTTGCTTGAAAGTGATATATTTATCCAGACATCTCGTTTTGAAGGTATGCCTATGGGAATATTGGAGGCACTAAGCTATGGTATTCCTTGTATAGTTACAGAAGGCACAAATTTGGGTGAGCTAATAAAAAAGTACGATGCTGGCTGGGTCGCAGAAACAAATTCTAAAAGTATAGCTGACCAGATAAAAAATGCAATTGGGGATAAAATGAATTGGATTGATAAATCTCAAAATGCTCACAGACTTATAAAAGAGAGTTTTGATTGGGCGAACATAAGCAAAAAAACTGTTGCTAATTATAAAAATTATGTGAATCGGAGAGAAAAAAATGCAAAATCTTAAATCGGGAAATAATAGACTAATATATTATTCTGTTTTTGCAATAATATGTATTCCATTTATATTTTATTGGATGAACTTGCAGGAATTATTTTCTTCACCACAGTCAATAAGTATCACATCAATAATTTTAACTGTATGCTTAACAACAATTTATAATAGGTTTTGCAATAATTCAGACTTATTTATTTTATTTTTTTGTATATCAGCTCTATGCCTTAATAATGTTATATATGGCAATATTGGGGCTAATTTGACGCTATATAATATTGTGACTTTACTTATAATCTTCAATAATGTAGAATTTTCAAAAAAACAAGTGCAACGAATAAGGTTTATTATGATTTTGTTATTACTTATATTTTTGTTGTCCTTGAACGTGAAGCCGGTGTATTCTACGATTTTAGTTCATGATATGAGAGATAACAAAATAAATCCAAATACATTAGGAATGTTGGTATTAGCTGTGTATTTTCAGGGATTTATATTTATTGATGAATTTATTAAAAGTAAATTTTTAAAATTTATCTTTTATATAACAATTACATACTTTTCTATGAAATACATATACTTGTCTGAATCAAGAACATCTTTGATTTCAGCGAGTCTTTTTATAATATTATATTTAATAAAAATAGTAAATTTAAAGAATTATAAAAGAATGCTATCATATATGATATTAGCCGTATTGATTATTCCTTTTCTCTATCAAATTATAATAATGTCAGTTGGAAACATTGAAATAATGGGTAAATCAATATTTACAAGAAGTTTAGTATGGGATTCAACAATAAATTTAATAAAAACGCACCCACTCATTGGCTGCGGCACAAAAGCAGATATCTTGATGAATCCCGGCGAATACACATCATCTGCTCACAATGTATTCTTGGGCGTATGGAAAACCATAGGTATAGTCCCTATGATTACATTAATGATATATCTTCTGCGAGGCAGAAATATTAAATATGTATCACCTGAAAATTATCTCTCCAAAAAAGCATTTTTATGTTGTATGTTTGTTTGTGCATTTGAAACAATGCTAAATGATAGTAATACATATTTATTTTTTATAACATTATTGATGACAATTAAAGAAAGTGAAACGGAGAAAAGACAATGATACCTAAAATAATACACTATTGTTGGTTTGGCGGAAAACCTTTAGATAAATTGGGACACAAATGCTTGAATAGCTGGAAAAAATATTTCCCGGGTTATGACATTAAAGAATGGAACGAAAGCAATTTTGATGTCAATTGCTGTGAGTATATAAAAGAGGCTTATAAGGCAAAAAAGTGGGCTTTTGTAAGTGATTATGCTCGATTTAAAATATTGTATAAATACGGCGGAGTTTACTTTGATACAGATGTTGAAGTTATCAGAAGCTTTGATGGTATTCTTTCAAAAGGAAACTATATGGGCAGTGAGAGAATATGTGATAATGTAAATCCCGGACTGGGAATGGCTGTAGCTCCCGAGCTTGATATTATAAAGGAAATTATTGAGGATTACGAGCATAGCTCATTTATAAAACCGGATGGTACATATGATTTGACAACAATTGTTGAGAGAACAACAAAAATATTAAAAAAGCACGGACTTAGCAGTTCTGATAAAATTCAGACTGTTGAGAATATAAACGTATACCCGCCTGAATATTTTTGTCCCATAAATATGGATACAGGCAAGCTTACAATTACACCCAACACTTATTCAATACATAGGTTTGCAGGCAGTGGGGAGAAAACAAGCAATAAATTCAGAGGAAGAATATACCGTTTAATTAACAGAATTTTTGGTAATAAGTTTGCAGATTTTCTGCGAAGAATCTTAGGGAGAAAATAATATGACAAAGAACAATGTTTTGAAAAACACCATAATGTTATATATTATGAATATAGCAAAAATGGTTTTTCCGTTATTAACGCTGCCGTATTTAACAAGAGTGTTAAGTTCGGATATGTATGGGTTGGTTGCATATGTTAAAAGTTGTATGATTTATATACAACTTTTAATTGACTTTGGATTTATTCTTTCATCTGTCAAAGATATCGTAAAGGCAAACGGAAATAAGGAAAAAATAGGTTATATTGTTGGAAACACATTTTTTTCAAAATTTATACTGGCGATAATATCATGTATCATACTTGTAATAATGTGTTTTTCAATAAAGATTTTACAGTTGAATATTAAATATGTATTATTAAGTTTTATAGCTGTTGCGGCAACTGTATTTTTAGCGGATTTTTTGTTCAGAGGAATTGAAAAAATGCAATATATTACTATCATATATCTGATATCAAAGGGTGTTGCAGTTATTTTAACCTTTTTGTTAATTAAGAATGATGGCGATATACTTTATATTCCGTTATTGGATATTATAACCAATGTGATTTCAATAGCGATTTCTACAGTTATTATGAGTAAATTAGGTATAAAAGTACGCATTAGTAAAATTAAAGATTGTTTTCAAATGTTAAAAAATTCTTTTGTATATTTTGTGTCAAGCATTGCAACAACAGCGTTTTCGGCTTTAAATACAGTTTTAGTCGGAATATATATATCTGATTTAACGCAAATAGCACATTGGAGTTTATGTATTAATATTATATCTACAATACAAGGATTATACGCCCCGATATGCAACAGCATATACCCACATATGATAAAAGAGAAGAGTTTATCCTTTATACATAAGATACAAAAAATATGTATGCCTATTGTAATAGCCGGCTGTATATTCAGTTTCTTCTTTGCTAAAACAGCACTATTGATTGTCGGCGGTGAAAAATACATAAGTGCTTATAAATTATTTCAATATATGATACCTATATTGTTTTTCTCGTTTCCTGCGCAATTATATGGATGGCCGACTTTAGGAGCTATCGGAATGGAAAAAACAGTTACAACATCAACTATTATGGCTTCCGTTATACATATTGGTGGACTTATGATGTTAGTTTGTTTCGATAAATTCAATCTGATTTATCTTGCTGTTTTAAAAGTTTGTACAGAAATAGTGCTTATGACTGTACGTATGTATTTTGTATATAAAAATAAAGCTCGATTTGTAAAGGAAGATTAAAATGAGAAAAAAAGTTGCTTTGATGACATGGTATAAATATTATAATTATGGAACGGCATTACAAGCTGTGGCATTATACAACACAATCAAACGCTTAGGATATGATGTAGACGTTATAAACTATAGTCCACGAAAAAACAGGAATTATTCTTGTGATAAGGTGTATCGTTCAATTTTTAAAATGACATTAAATAAAATGAAAGAAGTATTAAATCCGTCAGGCATATCTTGCGAAAGAATAAAATTATTTAATAATTTTGTTTTAGATAATATTACAGAAACAAAACCCTGCCGTTCATATCCGGAATTGCATGACTTAAATAAAATATATGATGCATTTATTTGCGGCAGCGATCAGATATGGTCTCCTCTTTGGTTTGATGATAAATACTTTTTATCTTTTGTAGATGAGCCTCAAAAAATGATAGCATATGCACCGAGTATGGGAAACAATAAAGCAGATGATAAAAATTTAAAAAAAGAAATATCAAAAAATTTAAAACGCTTTTCCAATTTGAGTGTTCGAGAAAATGACGGAAAAAAATTAATAAATTAACCGGTCAAATGGCAAAAGTTGTTTTAGACCCGACTTTACTGCTCTTGAAAGATGATTGGGATTCGTATGCTTCAAAAGGTCAAACAAAAGAACTTCAAAATAAAGCATATATTATTTGCTATTTTTTGGGCGATTCAAAAAAGTACACCAAATATGTATCTATGCTGTCCCAAAAAGCAGGAATCCCATATTATATAATTCCGGTAAAAAGAAATCAATATGCAGATTCCCATAAAATTTCTTTTGAAATAGGTCCTGCGGAATTTATATCATTGATTAAAAACGCACGCTATGTGTGCACGGATTCTTTTCATGGTATGGCATTTTCCATTATCTATAATACACCGTTTACGGCTTTTAAAAGATTTTCTGACAATGACTGCGAAAATCAGAACAGCCGTTTGGAAAATTTACTTGATAAATTGGAATTGAAAGACAGACTAATACCACTGAATCACAATTATACTTTTGATGAATTTTATAATTGTGATTTTAAAAATGCAAATAGGTTGATTGCGGACTTACGGAATGAATCAATACAATACATAACAACGGCACTCAAGATGTCTGTTGAGTATATCCCGGACAACCATTACAACTATAAAATAACCGATAATTGCTGTGGGTGTGGAGCATGTTCAGCTATTTGCCCAAAAGGAGCAATAACAGTGCAAAGAAATAGTGAGGGCTTTGAACATTATTTTATTAATCGGCAAATATGTGTTAAATGCGGAAAATGCAAAACTGTTTGTCCTATGACAAATGTGGAGGCGGCAGAAATTCACAAATCCTATGGACTTTATTCTGTAGAAAATAAATCTGAACAGGCAATAAAAGCTTCATCTTCTGCCGGAGTCGGCTATGCAATATCCAAATTCGGAGAAAAAAACAAATATCATATTTGCGGCTGTATATATGACAGAAATAATGCTGTGGCAAGACATATTTTAATCCGCCAAAACGAGTACGACAAAATTAAAATGTTACAAGGCTCAAAGTATCTGCAAAGCTTAACGGCAGATGTTTTTAAAGAAATAATTGCTTTGAAGTCCGAAGAAAAGCTTATTTTTTTCGGGACACCTTGTCAGGTTGCTGCTGCAAGAAAGCTATTGAAACATAAATCCATGAAAAATATAATTTTAGTTGATTTAATATGTCATGGTGTTCCTACTTATTATCTATGGGAAAAGTATCTTGGAGATATTAATAAAAGTCATTCAATAGGCATAAATCCGGAGGTTTTGTTCAGAATCAGAACAAAAAATTGGCATAAAAGATTTATAAAAATATATGGCAACGGAAATACCTATGTACAATCAGAGAGAAAAGATGATTTTTATGCTTTCTTCAGACGAAGTATATGTGATATGTCTGCTTGCTCAGAGTGTCCATATAGAGAAAAAACAAGTGCTGATTTAAGAATCGGTGATTATTGGGGTGAAAAATTTCAGAATAGCAATTATCCTGTTTCAATGGTTATTGCGAACACAAAATCAGGTGCAGAATTATTAAGTCTGCTTGAAACAGAAAACTGTGCTTTTGAAAAACAAGATTTAGAGGATTACTGGCGTATTCAAGCTCCGTATAATCTAAAAAAATCGCTATACAGAACTGAAATAATTTCAGAATTGTATAAAGGCGAGAAACCATTACATAAGTTAAGAAAAAAATACTGCAGATATTATGATATGTTTGAGTTTTTGGGATTTGTAAAAGCAAAATTCGACCATTTAAAGTGATGAGGGAGACTTATGGATAAAGAAACACGAAGTATATTAAATATAATAAAATCAGGTATTACAGAAGAAAATATTGAAATATCCGATGAACTTTCTTTAAAAAAGCTTATTGAACTTACTAATAGACATAACATATTTACATTAGTGTACTATGGATTAATTAACTGTAATGTTTCAATAGATGAGAAACTGAATACACAACTTACAAATGCCGCAATAAGCGGAGTATACATTAATGAACAGCAGCTATATTATATAAAAGAAATATCATCTCAGTTTGATAAAAATAATATAGATTATATGTTTCTAAAAGGAAGTGTATTGAAACATTACTATCCCAAACCGGAAATCCGGCGCATGGGAGATATTGATGTATTGATAAAAGAGGAGCAGTATAATAAAATTTCAAGTATACTAAAAAAAATCGGATTTTCTTTTAGAAATGAAAGTAACCACGAAATTATTTGGACAAAAAATAATATTGTTATTGAACTACATAAAATTTTAATGCCTTCATACAATAAAGATTTGCATGAATATTTTGGTAATGGATGGGATAAAGCCGTTAAAACGGGCAAAAATAGCTATGCTTTTTCTGATGATGATATGCTTATATATCCTATTTAGTCATTTTACAAAGCATTATAGAGAAGCCGGAATAGGCATTACACATATGTGTGATTTATACGTTTTTTTAATGGAAAAACATATAAACGAAGATTATGTTAAAAGTGAATTAACATCACTAAAATTATATGATTTTTATTGTAATATAAAAGAAACTTTATCTGTTTGGTTTGAAAATGAGAAAAGCAGTGAAATGACTGATTATATTACAGCTGTTATTTTTAACAGTGGTGTATATGGTTTACGTGAAAATGTACTTATTTCTTCTGCTTTGCGAGAGAAAAATCAAATTAACAATATAGCATTAGGAAGATTACACCGTATATGGCAAAAAATTTTCCCATCTTACAGAGGGATGAAAACAAGGTATCAGATATTAAAGAAATATCCATTTCTTTTACCTTTGTTTTGGATATATAGATTAATTGATATTATTTTTTTTAGAAGAAAAGATATATCAAAAAATCTTAATGACATATGTGTTATAAATGAACAGGAAATACAAACGTATGAAACTGCATTAAACTATGTAGGATTAGATTATGATTTTTAGTAGCAACTTAAAAAGACGCATGAGTATAGTTAAAAAGTGTTGTGGCATAAAGGTTGCGACACTTTTTAATTTTTTTGTGGGGTGCTTATGAAAGATGTACTTCCGGTGAATTTATATATAAACAATTTAATACTCGCATACAGTCAGACCAAAGGATTCCATATGGAATTTTTTGGTCTTTTTTTGTGTACTTTTTTCTCATGAAAGATTCAGTAACCCGAATTTTTGCAAAATATAAAAAAATTTAATTTTTTTTTGAAAAAAAGTTGTATTTTCAGGTTTTTTATTGTTCATAAGATGAAAGGGAAAAAACACCGACTTTCTGTGTGAAAGGAGGTGAGAAAAATGACTCAGAACGATATACGTATATCAAAACAATTCTGCAAATTCTGCGTGCGTGTATTAAAACACGAAGCGGTTAATATCGAAGCGGAATTTGCAAGGCAAAGGAAACGAGAAAAATCCCTTGATGAGCTGACAAATGATGAAATTATCAGCCTGTCAGCATATGATGAATATTTTGCGGACGAGCATATATTCAATGTACTTGACAAGGAATTTGTCGTAAATGACGCTGCGCTGGCAGATGTTATATCAAAACTGCCACAGGCAAAACGTGATGTTATCCTGCTTTCCTTTTTTGCCGGAATGACCGATAAGGAAATCGGCAGAGAGCTTGGCGCAATTCAGCAGACAATTTCAAAAAGGCGGCTCAGCTCACTTTTGCAGCTTAGAAAACTTTTAGATGAGGAGGGTTTTGAATGACAAAGCAACTTGCGGAAATTCCAAGACATACCATTGACGGAGCTATCAACGGTAATGCGGAAGACTTAGCTTTCGTACTCGGTTATTTCAGCGGATACATAAAGAAACTTGCCACACGTACATTAAAAGATGAATACGGCAATGAATATCTTTATGTTGACGAGGATATGCGACTGAGATTAGAATCAAAACTTATGAAAAGTATTGTTTCCAATTTTGAAATACGAAAGTAATTGAGCGGTGGGGAGTGCGTTCCCTTTCCACACTCCCTTTCTTTTTATCGTTCTATCAAAACATATTCATAATCGGATATGTTTTGATAGGCTGATAATAGCTTAAAATAAATGTTCTTTGACAAAGAAAGCGCACGGGCGCAGTATAGACAGTCTTTCAACATTCAGTCACAGCAGAGCTTATGCTGTAAATGCGCCACGATGGCAGGGACTTAGATTATCAACTTCATTTTCCTTTATGCTGGAGCGAGAAACATTTTTACCGTAAATGCAGAATAAAAGGCAATTTTGCACAGCAATGACGCTATGATAAAATAATGATACTCCCGTCTTGAACGCGTCACTGCATTGGGCGGTTGCATAAGAACTATGCGGAGGGTGAAAGTCCCGTGAGCCGAGCCACCGGCTGTCAGACTGTCGTTAAACAAATTTGTAATAGTGTACTTGCTGTCTTTCATAAAATATACTGCAAAAGGAGGCTATATTATGAATGACAACACAGCTTATAATATTACCGAAACAAGTAAAATATCCCTAAATAAAATGAATTTTGATGTTATCAATTTACACCCTAAGTACAGCCATACTAACGCTGAAACTGCAAAATCCGAAATTGAAACAAAATTATTCGATATTTTCAAAAAATATGCTAACAGGCATTGAAAACAATAATTTAGCGTGTTATAATATGATTGTGGGCGTTTCATATCATAACATCGTTATGGAGGTACACGATGTTTGACTCTATATATACAAGACAATCTGTTGATAAAATGGATAGTATTTCGATTGAAAGTCAGCTTGAATACTGCAAATATGAAACAAGAGGAAATCCGTATAAATCTTATTCGGATAAAGGTTATAGCGGTAAAAATACCAACAGACCTGCTTTTGAAGAAATGCTTGAAGATATAAAGCAAGGAAAAATTTCAAGAGTTATTGTCTATAAATTAGACCGCATAAGCCGCTCTATATTGGATTTTGCGAATATGATGGAGGTATTTGCCGAACATAATGTGGAGTTTGTTTCCTCAACCGAACGTTTTGATACATCTACACCTATCGGGCGCGCAATGTTGAACATTTGTATTGTGTTTGCACAGCTTGAACGAGAAACAATACAAAAACGAGTTGCCGATGCGTATTATTCAAGGAGTAAACGCGGCTTTTATATGGGGGGACGTATTCCGTACGGTTTTGAAAAAGTTAAAACAGAAATTGACGGAATAAAAACATCTAAATATGTCCCCATTCCCGAAGAAGCTGAGCAAATAAGGCTAATGTATTCGCTGTATGCAGATGAGGATAATTCTCTCGGTGATATTATTGCATATTTTAATAAAAACGGAATTAAACATTTAAGGGGCGGAATGTGGAGCGTAGGACGCATAAGCGAAATGCTCCGAAACCCTATTTATGTAATGGCCGATGCAGATGTTTACGACTTTTTCAAAAGTCAAGGTGCTAATATAATAAATCCTATTTCTGATTATACAGGATATAATGCCTGTTACTTATATCAAGGTACTGTTTCAAAAACACGCAAACAACTTGATTTAACAGATAAGGAAATTGTACTTGCTCCGCATCAAGGTATTATTCCGTCCGGAGATTGGCTTAAATGCAGAATACGCTGTCTTAATAATCGGCAATCTACAAAAACCTGCAAGGCTACGACATCTTGGTTGGTCGGCAAGGTTAAATGTGGGAAATGCGGTTATGGTTTAACTATTGTTAAAGCTAATACAAAATGGCACAGATACTTTGTGTGTGCTACTGCTCTTGCTACAAAAAAAGAAAACTGTCAAGGTACAGGCGGTACAGTTTATGCTGATGTATTAGAGGAATATATGTTAAATGCAATAAGAAATAAGCTATCTGAATTTAAAACGCTATCGCAAAAAAAGAAAAAACAGATTAATCCTAAAATCAATAAAAATAAAATCAGAATGTCAGAGATTGAGAATGAGATAAATGATTTGCTTTCAAAAGTTGTTGGTGCTAACGCAGTTCTAATGCAATACATAAATGAACATGTTGAGAGTTTAGATACAGAACGAAAAAAATTACAAGAAGAAAACATTTCATTAACTTGCAATCAAGACAAACAAAATTTTGACGTTATTTCTTCTCACGTTCAAGATTGGGATAATATCAGCTTTGAAGATAAACAATCAGTTGTTAATGCTCTTATAAAGGTTATTCATATTGCAGACGGAAAGATAGAAATAATGTGGAATATATAAAAAAATCACTTATAATTTTTTCAAACCATTTTACTTGTATCTTTCCGTTTTGCTTCACCGAAACGCTGGAAATGCACGATTTCACGCTGGCGTAGGAATTTTATAACTTCATTAACATCGGGATCGTCGGACAGGCGCAGAATATTATCATATACTGCACGCGCTTTTTGCTCTGCTGCCAAATCCTCATATAGATTTGTCAAAGGATCGCCCGTTACGGCAATTGATGCAGCGGAAAACGGAGTCCCTTGCGAGCTTTGAGGAAATACGCTTACGCCGTTGTCGGCATAATATTCGGCAGAGTTCATCTCAAGCCAATCTTTTCCGCAGGTGCCATCAGAGAGCTGACTTACAAGAGTACCGACCATTTCTAAGTGTCCTAACTCTTCGGTACCTATATCGGTAAGTAAGCCCTTTGTCATATCGTCGGGCATGGTGTAGCGCTGCGACAGATAACGAAGAGATGCGCCCAACTCCCCGTTCGGACCGCCATACTGGGTTACTACAATGTTTGCAAGTCGGGGATTTGGCTTTTTTATTCTTATCGGTCTTTGCAAAAACTTATCATAACTAAACATTATTCATTTCCCTCCTTTTCCCACGGCCATGGTGACTGCGTCCATGTGAATGTATTGAAGTTTGCACTTGCGGCGGCTGTAAGAGGTCCGAAATTTGCCTCATATTCTGCAACGCACTGCTCGGTTTTACCGACAAGATCCTGATACATTTTAAACGCCGCGCGGTCAGTAGGGTGAGTGTCTAAATATAACAGCATATCGTATGCGGCAAATTTATAGGATTGTATTTTTTTCAAAATTTCATTTCTATTCATTTACCACACCTCCGGTATCTTTGCAGACTTTTCCGTATTCACACATAGAAAGGTCAAGCTCGGGGAATATCGTTCCCTGAGTAAGCCCTTCTGTGGGAGAATATACGGTATTTAAGAGCTGATAGGGGACATATGCATACCCTACACAGCCGCACCCTTTTACGGGACATATATTATTATCCATTATTCTCTCTCCTTAAAATAAGATTTTTACCCGATTGCCGAAACTTCATTTTACAATCGCTGATAAAATTACTTGTGAATTTTTTTCACATTAACATAATATGCCGTTTTATGTTAATTGTTTACCCTAAAAAGCGTAAAAAAGAAAAAATAATTGTTTAGAGAGGCGGAATTTGGGTATATAGTAAATAAAGGGGAAGAATAATAATATCAACAGGAGATGATTTGAATGAAGATTAACATTATCGGAAGAAAAATCACAGTAACAGACAAAATCAGAGATTATGCCGAGAAAAAGCTTACCAAGCTTGATAAGTTCTTTAAAGAAGAACCGGAGGCAAGAATTGTGATTGGCTCAATCAAAGATAACGAATATGTTGAGGCTTCAATTTTTGCATCGGGCATGATTTACAGGGCAGAAGTGATAGATGTAGATGTTATTACCGCAATGGATAAGATTGTTGATGTTATCGAACGGCAGATAAGAAAAAACAAGACGCGTCTTGAAAAAAAGATAAAACGCGAGGCGGTAAATGACAATGTTATGATAAGCGGAGACGATTATACCGAAGGCGAAGATGTAAGTGAATTTAGGATAGTTAAAAAGAAAAGATTTGCGGTAAAGCCGATGTCGCCGGAGGAGGCAGTTTTACAGATGAATCTTTTAGGACACAGCTTTTTCGTATTTAAGAATTCACAGACAGATCAGATGAATGTGGTCTACAAAAGAAAAGACGGAAATTATGCCATAATTGAGTCTATATAGTGTAGTAAAGAACTAAAGAGGGCTAAAAAAGCCCTCTTTTTATATTTCAGTTGCCGGCATTGTAATGATAACCGTTGTTCCCAAGGGAGAGGATTGTATACTGACTCCGTAATCGGGACCGAATATCAGGCGTATGCGCTGATTAACATTGCAAAGCCCGATATGACGCGTTTCGGGAATAATATCGGAGGAGAGTTTGGCGGAAAGATCGTGCAGCGTTTCTAAAGGCATTCCATCTCCGTTATCGGATATTGTTGGTACAGAGCGGACGAAAAAGACGGTACATATGAAAAGATTGACGGGGCGGAAAATAAAGAATATACGCTCTCGGAAGATGATGAGGATAAATATATAAAATTCGGAGTTGTACCCGTTTCAATGGAAGAACCGTATGAGGGAGAAGAAGTGCGGAGTGCGGCATTTGTCGGCACAATGAACCCGAAAGCGGAGAATGTGACTGTTGAGGGCAAAATCGGAGAAGGCGAGGAGCTTTCGGTAAAGTATGAATATTCTGATGAAAACGGCGATGCGGAAATAAAAGAAGGAAACGCAAAAACGGTTATTACATGGTACAGTGCCGATAAAGCCGACGGCGAATTTAAAAAGATCGGCGAGGGCGAAAAGTATACGCTTACCGAAAAGGAAAACGAGCATTGGATAAGAGTCGGAGTTATCCCGAAAAATGCAGGCAGCGGTAAGCAGGATAAGGAATTTTTGTCGGAGAGCATATGCGGACCGTTTGCGCCTGTTGCCGAAGATGTTAAAATGATAGGTACTCTAAAGGCAGGATCGGTTGTCGGGGTAAGCTATAAATACAGCGATAATAATGCAGAGCCCGAGGGAGAAAGTGAGATAAGATGGTATGTTGACGGTGAATTGAGAGCCGATGGTGCGTCTTTTGAAATTGAACAGAGGGACAGAGGTTTTTCTATATATGTGGAAGTGACGCCGATTTCAACCGTAAGAAAGGATATTTATAACGATAACGAAGTATCGTCAATTACGGCGGACGGAACAAAATCGGAGATTACGGCAGAACTGTTCAATAAGACAGATGCTGATGTGAATTATCAGGTTATCGGCGTTTTGAAAGATTCCGAGGGAAAGATTTTGAGCGTAAACTTCGGCTCAAAAGGCATACTTTCGGCAAATGATGTATGCGATATTTCCGTTTCGGCAAATACCGATGAAAAGGCTGATGTGTTTGAGCTGTATATTTGGGACAGTATAGACGGATTAAAGCCATTGTGCGATAAAAAAGAATTTGCGGCGGTAAATGAGAGAACATACGGATATGATAATTATATCAATCCGGAAAAGCCGCTCAATATAAGCTATATCGGCGGCTCAATCACCCAGCAGGGACAGTATACAACACCGCTTAATTCAAAATTGAGCGCATTTTTGAGAGCAAATAATGCAGACAGAGCGATTTCTTATAATCTTCAGGGAATCGGCGGAACAGGCTCGGATCTGGGACTGTACAGACTGGAAAAAGATGTAATAGCTAAAAATCCCGATCTGGTATTTATAGAATTTGCGGTAAATGACAGCGGTTCGGAAAATGCGGCGGCTACAATGGAGGGAATGATAAGAAAGCTTATGCGTCTCCCTCATCAGCCGATGATAGTCCTTTTGGATTTGACAACGAAAGGTCATGAAAGCCTTGCGGCAATCGAAAAATGGGAGCCGCTGATGAAAGAATATAAAATAGGATATGTAAATGTTGCCGAATATTTAATAGCAAACGAAGCGTCGGCGGAAAATCCGACAGGATTTGTATGGACAACAAAAGACCTTGAAACATATCCGCAGGCAACAGCCTTGACAGGCTCGGACGGAGTACATCCAAATTCCGACGGCGGAAAGATTTATGCCGAATATATCTACAAAGAAATATCGGAAAATCCCGAAAACTTCTTCAAAAAGATGACTTATGTTGAAAATCCCGTTTCGGGTAAGGAGTACAATAACCCGAGAATGATTTCGTGGAGAAATGCGCAGTATGATGAGAATTGGGCGGTAAAGAGCGGAATGAAGTGGGCATTTGCAGATGATCAGGCGGCAGCATTGGTCGGAGGTGCAACACTTACTTTTAAGTTCACCGGTACAACAATCGGTCTTTATTGGGGAAAGAACAATAAGGCAACCGGCGGAACATACTCGATCGATAACGGAGCGTATACCGGCAATGTGAGCGCAATGTTTGCGGCGGTAAGCTCGGAGATGCCTATGTCATCTATAATTAAGAACGATTTACCCGAGGGTGAGCATACTATCACCATTACGGCAAATTCGGCAGAGGATATTAACTTTAAGTTCGGATATTTTATAGTGGACTAAGATATTGGGGGGCGAAAGCCCCCCGATATGATTTTTTTGAAAATACAAATATCTAATATTCTTAAGTATATTATATTTTTTTGAAATTGACAATCAAATAATTGTATATTACAATATTAATGTTAGGATTAGTGATTGACAAAAGTATAAAAATTTATGTTTTTCGGACGAATTATTCTCAATCGTCGGGAAAGGGAGTTAAGCGATTTACAGCAGATTTTCGGTATGATAAAATGTACATGAAAATGGAAGTTTGATAACTACCTAAGTTTCATATTTTGCAAGGAGATATGTCGGGAAGGATCTGCTTGGAGAGTATGAAAGTTTATAAATTTTAGTTGTACGGAAAGGAAGAAAATGATGAAAAAAATTATATCCTGCTTGTTGACGGCGGTTTTTATGATGAATTTTCTTGTTACGGTTAAAGCCGAGGAGGTATTTACGGGTACGCTGATTTTTGTATCAGGGAGCCGTGTGTATTTTAGAAACGGCGAAAAATGCATGGCGGAGAGTGCGGCATATTCGGAGGACGATGAGGTTTTCGTCCCAAAAAAGAGCGTGGAAAATTATCTTTTGTGCGACAGCGATATTTCAAAGGCAACACTGACGGAAAAGGGCATAGACGTATACGAGTCGAGCGAATATAAATTTCTTGCTTTCGGCGATGTTTCGGGCATAAATGCGGAAAATGAAGAGAAAATTATAAAAAAATTCGGCATTTACATATCACCCGACGGGAATGATGCAAATTCGGGATATGCGGCGGCACCGGTAAAGACCTTTGACGGAGCAAGGACGGTATATGCGAATATGAGGGGTGATAACAGCAGCTTTTCGGCTGATATTTTCGTTCATGCCGGGATTTACAGATTTGAAAAAAGTTTTGAGCCGATAAGCGGAATGAAGTTAAAGGCGTTTGGCGACGGAGAGGTGCGTTTGTGCGGATCAAAAAAAATATCGAAGGAGCTTTTCAAAAAAACAACCGACAGCGGACTTTTGCAGAAGCTTTCGGAGGACGCAAGGGGAAAGGTGTACGAGGCGGATTTATCGGGATTATTTTACAGTATGGCAAAGTACCCGGAATATACGGCATTGCATGGCGGTACGTCATATTACGAGCTGTTTTGCGCGGATAAACCGCAGGTTTTGGCAAGATTCCCGAATTACGGTTTTATAAATACCATAAGCGCGTCGGGGAGGAACTTTGCCGCAGAGAGCAGCCGTCTGGAAATATGGAAAAATTCGAAGTACGCGATGGCGGCGGGATACTGGGTGCATGACTGGGCATTTGAGAATATTTATGTAGACAGTATTGATACGTCGCTGGGGAAAATAACTCTTTCAAAGGACGTATACGGCAGTTCGATTGTAAGCGGCAAGCGTTATTATATGATGAATATGCCGGAGGAGATCGATATGCCCGGGGAATATTATATCGACTGCGAAAACAAAAAGCTGTATTATTATCCGACAGAGGAGTTTCTTTCAAACGATCCAGAACTGAGTGTTTTGACTACACCTATTTTTAAGGCAAACGGAGCGCAGAATTTGGATATTTCGGGAATGATATTTGAATATACAAGAGGAGTTGCGATTGAGGGGCAAAATGTTAAAAATATGCGCATTTCCGACTGTGTTGTAAGAAATATCGGCAGCAACGGAATAAATATTTCAGGAACGGACTGTACCGTGGAAAAATGCGAGATTTACAGCATCGGTGCGATGGGAGTGAATATATCGGGCGGCGACAGAAAGACGCTTTTCCCGGGAAATAGTGCAGTAAGAAATTGCAGCATTTATGATTTCGGAAGAATATTTCGGACGTATCAGTCGGGGATTATGATTTCGGGAGTGGGAAACAGAGCGGAATATAATACGGTTCACGATGCGCCGCACAGCGGTGTGCGTTTTTCGGGAAATGACAATGTGATAACCCGAAACGAGATATATAACGTGGTGCTTGAATGTTCGGACAGCGGCGCAATCTATACAGGAAGAGACTGGACAGCATGGGGAAATGAGATTTCCTATAATTATATGCACGACATCAAAAAGAACACGGAATTGACGAACTTTACCGTTTCGGCGGTGTATCTTGATGATACGGAAACGGGAGCAACCGTAAAAAATAACTACTTTGAAAATTGTACGCAGGCGGTGCTTGCAGGCGGCGGATGCGGCAATAAAATTATCAATAACACTATGGTTGAGTGTGATAACGGAATTGACTACGATCAGCGCGGTGTGACGGGAGAGTGGGGACATTCGGGTGTGATAGCCGGCGGTACGGCATATGATAATGCGGTGGCGTTCTTCTCGGACTCGGCGATTGATTTGCAGTTATGGAAAAGTAAGTATGACGGTCTTTCAGAGCTTCTTTCGGACATTGAGCAGTATCAGACCGATTCCTCGCATGAAACGGGTTATCCGAAAAATGCGGAAATATCGGGGAACGGATTTTTCGGCACAACGGTGGAAAACGAAGATTACAACAACATCTCGCAATATGTTCCGCAATTCGGAAAGGTGGAAAATAATACATTTTCAAAGCAATACACCGCACCCGAAAAACCGGAATGCGGTGCGGATAAGTTTTTGTGGGAGAAAAAGATCAATGTTAAAATGCCGCGCAAAAATGCGGAATACAAAGACGGCAATATTGAATTTGTTTGGGATAAGGTAAGCGGCGCTGACAGTTATGATGTGAAGATTACCGATGATACGGGAGAATGTGTTTTCTCAAAAACTACAGTCCAAAACGGCTGCACCGTAAGGCTTACTCAAAAAGGGACATATAACTGGAGCGTTTCGGCAGCGGCGAAAAATGAAAAATGCGAAAAAAGCGGAGTATTTACGGTATTAAAGACGGAAAATACAGAAAATACATTTTTCTGCGGAACGGATTTTGAAAATACGAATATGCAGGAGCTGCGCGAAAAATACGGCTGGGCATTTTCGGCAGCAGACGGGGACAGCGTGAGTATCGAGGAGGACGAAAACGGCAACAAATATCTGCGCATGGAGCGCGCGGAGGATAATCTGATGTCGGGTACGGCTACATATGCGGCGCTTTCCTTCCTTAAAAAAAGCACAGGAAAAATAAGCGTTACTTTTGATATTATGCTTGAAAATTACCGCGGCGGATTCCGTGAAATGGGAAGTGTGCAGACGAAAAGCGGCAGTGATATTATGCGCCTTCTGACTCATGAAAAATGGATATACGGAATGGGAACGCAAAGCGATAAATATAATTTTATGCTTTTCGGGAAACCGAATGATAAATATCTGACGGTAAAGCGCGTAATTGATCTTGATAACGGAAATTATTCAATGCAAATCTTCTGTGACGGCAACGTGATTGCGAGTACCTCGGAATATAAGTGCGGCAAGGGCGAGGCGGAAAAGCTTATTTTTAACCTGCAAAGACAGAGTCCGTATAATCCGTGCGCAGGGACGGGAAATGCGGTATACCGTATTGATAATGTGTATGTCGATATGGGTGAGCTTGCCCCTGTTTCGGTAACTCCGTCAGATACGCAGGAGAATGTATCGCCCGATAGCGATATTGTGATAAAATGGAATACGCCAATTGAGTCGGACAGCATAAACGCGGATACGTTAAAGATATACAAAAATGAGGCGCTTGTTTCGGATTACGAAGTTGCAAATGAGGGACGCAAAACAATGGTTCGGTTTTTGAATGGAATGGGAAGAGATGCCGAATACAGAGTGGTTCTATTAAAAAATATCGGTATATCATCGCTTACACATTCGGCAATGACGAATGACTATGAGTTCTCGTTTAAAACGCAAAAGAGCGAGGATTTTATAAATACAGCGGAGAGCTTTGAAAGATACGAAGCCGGCGGACTTGATGTCGGTTCGGACTGGACATTTAAGGTTTGCGATGGAGACAGTATATCGGTCGAAAAAGATATTTGCGGCTCTAAAGCGCTGAAGATTGTCAGAAAAGAGAGCAATTTACTGTCGCAAAATTCAACTTGGGCGAAATTGAAACTGAAAAATGACGGCTCGGGAAATCCGATAACGGTAAGCTATGATATGCGGCTTGAAAATTACCGCGGCGGCTTAAAAAATATCGGGACTGTAACATCGGAAAACGGCATTATATCATCGCTTTTTACTCATTTAAAGTGGATGTACGGAATGAATACGCAAGGCGGATATAATGTATATCTTTCGACTCTGCCGAGCGATGAATATGTGACGGTAAAGCGTGTAATTGATACCCAAAAAGGCGAGTACGGCATTTGGATTTATAAAGACGGCAAACTGATAAGTCACGCGGAAAATCAAAAATGCGGTACGGGCAATGCCGATACGATAGTTTTTGAGGCAGGGTATCAGGCGCCGTATGAGATTTATAACGGCTCGGGCAACGCGGTGATGTGGATTGATAATATCTGCGTTGATTCGGGACGAATGGGAGTTTATCGCACAATACCCGAGGGCGGTGAGGAATGTGAGAAATTTGAGAGTATAGACGCGGAATTTAACTGTGAATTGGATTCAGATACGGTGAATTATGATACTGTGCGGGTTTACAAATATTCGTCGGGACTCTCGGAGGAACAGTATAAAATAAGCGTTTGCGGAAACATTATCCGTATCGGCTTGACAGATGCGATAGAAAACGGAGAGGAATGTCAGATAGTGCTGTCGGGCGGAATAAAGGCGAAAAACAGAGAGCTGATTGAGCCGATGAGCGAGGATTATATAATCGAATTAAAGACGCAAAGCTCAATTTATGATAAGACCTTGGCGCAATATTCCTTTGATGATTGGGATGGGTTTTCATATGACGGTCCGGCGAAAATCACGCATGACGGCTGGACATTTGAATTACAGGAGGGCGACAGTGTTTCGGTTGAAATGAACGAGAAAACAGGAACAAAAGCCTTAAAGCTGGTGAAAGGCTCAAATACATCATCAATGAAAGCGTATTTTGACTACAGTATCTCGGATAAGCGAAATAAAGTCGATATATCGTTTGATACCTGCTTTGACAGACAGAGCAGAAAAGTTGAGCATTGGGGAAGTGCGGTTAATTCTTCGGGAAGAGATTTTATGAAGCTTTTGTGCTACGGAAACGGCTATTGGCATAACAGAATAGGGGACACAAAAAGATACATATGCAGTATCGGGGAAAATGTCAAGACAATTAAAGAAAGCCTTTATCCGACTGATAAGACATATACCGTTGCGGCGTATGCAGACTCTAAGCTGCAAAGCGAAAAAAGCGAGGGAGCAAGCTCGGGGATAGTTCCCGAAAGAGTGATTTTCAGCGTCAGCAATGTGCGCGATATGTATTCCGGAGAGGATAGCGGTGACGGTATTTACTGGATAGATAACGTTTCGGTAAAAGAAGTTTTTGCGCCGAAACTGCAAAATATTGAATCGGATTATTTAAACGGTGCGGAGCTTATTCTGGATAGGAGCATTGATCCCGAGAGTGTAAATAAGGACACTGTAAAAATTTATGATAACGGTGTGCGCATGACGCAATATGCTTTAAGACTCAAGGGAACGAAAACGGTTGCGGCGGACTTTAAAATGAAAGCGGGACACAATTACATATTTGAATTGAACGGAATACTTTCGGTAAACGGTGTGAAAATGCAAAAGCAGACGGATAATCTCGTTTGTGAGCAGATTTTTGAGGTTGACGGGGAATTGAATATTGTAACCAATCTCGAAGATTACACAGTTATTTCGGTTGAAAAGGACGAAAACGGGAATATTTCGGATATCACCAAATATGAAAAGGGGACAGAACCTGGTGTGCCGAAAAAAAATACCATTCATTATTTCTGGGACAGCTTACAGGGAATGAAACCGATACATGAAATTCTGTTTTTCTAAAGTACAAAAAATGGGGGATGTTAAAAAAAACCCGCAAAGTAAGAAAAGAAAAAGCAAAGGCTGTAAAAAAACAATTGTTTTTTTACAGCCACTTTTAATATATTCTTACGTGTTACATTTTTCTGGACGGTGCAACAAACTCTTCGCCCAAGTGATCGGCATATCCTTCCGTGAGCAATTTCATGCTGTCGGAATCTATTACCGTGACAGACGCATTCGGCACCCAGGGTATGTCTTTCATTTGAGCCAATGATCCGCCCGAGAGGTAATCTCTTAAAACGCGGATCGGAGTGGCATGAGTGCCGATCAGGATATTTTTTTCGGGGTTTTCGTTGCGTATTTTAAAAATCTCCGCAACGATTCTTTTTTGCAGTTCGGCAACGCTTTCGCCGTCTGTGCATACGGCATGCCCGATGTCATGATGCCATGTGTTATACGCATCATGATATTTTGCGTCTATTTCCTCATAGGGGAGAGCCTCCCATGCTCCGGCATAGATTTCGCGCAAATTCCTGTCTTTTATTATGTCAAGATTTTTCCTTTTTGCGTATTCTTCGACCGTATGATATGCACGCTGTAAATCGCTCGAATAAATCACGTCTATATCGTATGTTTTCTCGATGTAATCGGCAGTAAGCTTTGCCTGGCGATAACCGCGCTCGGTCAAATCGAGATCGGTATGCCCCAAAAATATGTGATTTTTATTGCCTCGACTCTCACCGTGACGTATAAGAATAAGTTTACCCATGATTACAGCTCCATTATGTTATTATCCAAAAGCGTTTGAATAAATTGGCGTATATCTTCTTTTGCCTGCGTTTCGGATACGTCATATTTTGCCATAAATTTCTCCAAAAGTTCTTCTTTGCTGATTTCCTTTTCCAGAAGATCCCATATAAATTTACCGCTTTCGTTAAGAGTCACCATGCCGTTAAATTCAACGCTTTCGTCACCAAACGGTACAACAACATAGCTGCCCGCAACCTCTCTTAATAAAAAATTGTTCTTTATTTTCACATTATCGCCGCCTATCTTTATGATTTGATTCAAGTATATCACAATCGAAAAAAAAATACAATATTAATTTAAAAAAATGTAGACTTTCAACAAAATTTATGCTATAATAAACTTGGTGATGGTATTTTTCATCGTCTCGAATCGAAATATAATAAAATTGATGTAACGGAGGAAGTAAAGATGAATTACATATTGAAAAAAGCACTGCCGGTTATTTTGGCGGTGTCGTGTGCATGGGGGAGCAGCGCCTATGCTGCGGAGTTTAAGGATATGCCGACCGACTGGACGGCAAAGAGCGTTCAAAAGGCTATAGATAACGGCTTTTTAAACGGATATCCGGAGGACAATACATTCAGACCGAACAATAATATAACAAGGGCGCAGATGGCGGCTTTGATCGTTCGCTGTTTCGGAGCAACAAAAGAGGGGGATATTTCAAGATTTACCGATGTTTCAGACGATCAATGGTATTATAAGGAATTTTCAAAGGCAGTGCAGATGGGAGCTTTTAACGGTGATAACAAGAATCACTTGAATCCGAATAATCCTATAAGATTTGAGGAGTGCTTTAAGGCAGTCGCGTGCACTTTCGGATATATAGCAAATACAGATGATAAACCTACCGATTTGGAAACTCAGGACTTAAGTGTTTTGGATAAATTTTCGGATAAAGATGAAGTGTCCGACTGGGCAAAACCGTATGTTGCGGCGATAGTAGCAAACGGCATATGGGACGGAATTGACGGTAAGCTGACACCGAGAGCGTATATTACAAGAGCTCAGTTTGCGGTTGTTCTGGATAATTTGATTGAAACTTACATAACGGAGCCGGGCGAATATACCAATATTCCGGAGGGAAATATTATGATTAAGTGCGGTGATGTAACGATTACCGGATTGAATACCGATGATAATGTTGTAATATCCGACGGAGTGGAGCAGAGCGAAAACGGGATAAAAATTGTTGATTCGACGGTCAGAGGAAAGCTTGTTGTGCGCGGCGGCGGAAAGAACACCTCATTCAGCGGATATTTAGCTAATATTGCAATAATGAATCCGGGACTTAACGTAGGCTTGAGCCTTTCAAACATGAAGGATCTGGGCGGTTATGTTTGCAAGGATTCATCGGTATCTGCGGCTTTGGGCAATTAAAAAAACGGAACGACCGTCGGAGGCGATTTGCCGGCGGTCGTTTTTAGTATTAAAGGAGAGAGCTGATGAACTATAAATATACATATAAAACCCCGGACGGATTTTCTGATATGATAATGAACAGCGACGGTGAGAATCTGACGGCGCTGTGCTTTGAGAGCGCAAGAGATATTTCAAAGCTTAAATCAGGCGGCGAAGAAAAGCTTATTCCTGTTTTTGAGGACACCGTTCGCTGGCTTGACCGGTATTTCGGCGGCGAAATTCCCGATTTTTTACCGAAATATAAAATAGAAAGTCTAACACCTTTTAGAAAGCGCGTTTCCGATATAATGCTTGAAATCCCGTACGGTAAGACCGTTACCTATAACGGTATAGCAAAAGAGATTGCAAAGGCGCGCGGGTTGGAAAAAATGTCGGCACAGGCAGTCGGCGGAGCGGTGGGCTTTAATCCGATTTGCATTATTATACCGTGTCACAGAGTGGTCGGAACGAACGGAAGCCTGACAGGCTACGGCGGCGGAATAAAAAATAAGATAAAGCTTTTGGAGCTTGAGGGACACGATATGAATAAATTTATCATACCGAAGAAGGGGACGGCTTTATGAAAAGATGCAGATGGTGTAATTTGAATAATCCGCTGTATCTGAAATATCACGACGAAGAATGGGGCGTTTTGCGCACCGATGACCGCTATCTTTTTGAGATGCTTATATTGGAATCGTTCCAGGCGGGACTGTCATGGGAGTGTGTGCTGAATAAAAGGGAAAATTTCAGAGCGGCTTATGACGGATTTGATGCAGATGCCGTATGCGCATATGATGACAGGAAAATGCATGAGCTTTTGGAAAACAGCGGTATTATCCGCAACAGGAGAAAGATTGCGGCGAGTGTCCGCAATGCAAGGGTTTTTAAAAGCATAGCGGAGGAGTTCGGATCGTTTTATGATTATTTAAAAAGCTTTGCCGGAGAAGAGATTATATATGAAACGGAGCTGACACATTCGGAATTATCCGATAAAATATCAAAGGATCTGCAAAAGCGCGGCATGAGCTTTGTCGGAACGACTGTAATATACTCGTATTTGCAGGCTGTGGGGATAATAAATTCACATGAGAGGGACTGTTTTCTATATAAGTAATTGCAGGTAATTTTTAAGGAGGATTTAATATGACAATATCGGAAATAATGCAGAAAATGATTATATATTCAAAAGAGAATCTTCATGACATCAACCATTTTCTAAAGGTGTGGAGCTTTGCAAAAACGATAGGTGAAGCCGAAAATACAGATCCCGATACGCAGTTTATATTAGAGGCGGCAGCGATTACACATGATATTGCCTGCCCATTATGCAGGGAAAAATACGGGAATACCAACGGGAAAAATCAGGAGCGCGAGGGAGAGCTTCTTGTACGTGAATTTTTTGACGGTTCGGGACTGCCAAGAGAACAGATTGAGAGAATAGCATATCTTGTTGCGCATCATCATACTTTATCGGGGATAGACGGCAGAGATTATCAGATTCTTATTGAGGCGGATTATTTGGTTAATGCGGACGAAAGCGGCTTTTCAAAAGAAAATATCAGAAATTTTTGCAAAAAAATATTTAAAACAGATACGGGAATAAAGCTTTTAAAAGCGATATACGGAATATAATAATTGAAAAACTAACGTTTTCCAATTAAAATTCTTAGGTAGAAATAAAAAGTTCCGGCTGATTTTAATTTTACGGTAGGTTGAAACTTTTTATTTCAGCCAAAAATGATGCACATGTCGTCATTTTTGATTATAAATCAGGGGTTGGCACCCCCGATCCCCCCCATAAGAATGGTGGCTAAAAAGTAAAATTTACATTTTACTTTTTACCTAATATACGGAATATAAAAGGAGAAAAAAGTTATGAGTGATGTGAGTTTCAGATATGCAAAAAGAGAGGACGCGGAGTTAATTCTGAAATTTATAAAGGATTTGGCACGGTACGAAAAAATGGAAAATGAGGTTGTGGCGACAAAGGAGCTTTTGGAGGAATGGCTTTTTGAAAAGGAAAAGGCAGAGGTAATATTTGCCGTGTCGGACGGAAAAGAAATAGGATTTGCCCTGTTTTTTCATAATTTTTCAACATTTTTGGGACGCGCCGGAATATATCTGGAGGATTTGTATGTTATGCCGGAATACCGCGGCAGAGGATACGGTAAAGCGATACTTAAAAAATTGGCGGAAATTGCGATTGAGCGAGGATGCGGACGTCTTGAATGGTGGTGTTTGAATTGGAACAAGCCGAGTATCGATTTTTACCTGTCACTCGGCGCAGAGCCTATGAAGGATTGGACTGTGTACCGTATTTCGGGAAAAACGCTCGAAGATATGGCAGGGAAATAGTATCAGTGAGGCTCTTTTGTTAGATTTGTGCGGGGAGCCTCTCCGAATTCATCGACATACATTCTGTAAAAGGTGGAATAATTTGAAAATCCCGCCTCGATACTTGCCTCGAGCAGCGTTTTTCCGTCGGAGTACAGCTCTTTTGCATATAAAAGCCGCTTATGTGTAATATATTTTTTCGGCGAGGTTTTCATATATTTTTTAAACATTGCGCTTATGTGTGAAACGCTTATATGAAAGCGGCGTGAAAGTGCATTAAGGCTTAAATCCTCGGTCAGATTATTATTGATATATGCTACTATATTTTGAATATATGCCGAATTGCCGGCTGCTTTGGAAATCAGCGGTGTAGCCGCGTTCATCATATATAAAAGCTCAATCAAAGCACATTTGGCGACAATCAGCTCGCCCTCCTGATAGTATTTGCACATCTTTTTAATCACATCAAGCATTCCGGAAGCTATTACTACATCTGCGCTTATGTAGTTATTTGCTCCGGGAATTTTATTTTCAAAGGTATTGGCATATTTAAGACAATCGTTCATTGCGAAAAAATCGGCGGTAAAACTGATATTGTAGCGTTCGTATTTCTCGGGGGAAAGGTGCACGATTCGATGCAGTTCATTGCGTGATGTGAAAACAAGATCGTACGGGTGCAAGTCGTAGAGATGCCCTTCGGCGTTGAACTGAGAGTTGCCGCTTATAAAAAGAAGTATTTCGTAACGGTTGTGATCGTGCAGACGGTAATTTATATTATCTGCCGATATATCAATGCTGTGATCAATGCTAAAGGATTCCATATTTAACCTCCGATAATTTAATTGTAAATATTATAACACATTTGTGGAAAAAATGCAATGTTTTGAAGAAAAAACGCATAGAAATGTAGCGAAAAAAGTGGTATAATGAGATGTATTTTAAAATGGAGGATTTTTACATTGAAAGAATTATTATTATCGGTTTTAAACATAAGCGCAGCAGATATAACAGTACCGTTTATTATATCTCAAATTATAGGACTTATAACAACCGTAACGGCAGTGGTATCGGTGCAGTTTAAAAGTATGAAGCTGATTCTGATTTTTGAGCTGCTCTCAAATTTATTGGTAGCGTCAACATATATTTTGCTCGGAGGAATTTCGGGTTCATATATCTGCCTGGTAGCGAGCGTTCAGACGGTGGTATCGTACATATATGCGAAAAAGAAAAAGGAAGTCCCGGGATTTATTACCGCGATATTTATCTGCGCATATATAGCAATTACGGTATTCACATTCAAAACACCGATAGATATTCTCCCGGGAATTTGTGCGGTAACATTTGCTCTTGCTGTTGTTCAGACAAAATCATCGGGATACAGGGTATTTATGGCGACAAACTCGTTTTTATGGATTGTATACGATCTTGTTGTAAAAGCGTATACGATGATAATAACACATGGTCTTTTGTTAGGCTCAATTATTATTGCAATGGCAAGATATGATATAAAAAAGCAAAACGGAAATAAAAAGGAGATATAAAAATGTTTATTGGAGAACTTACCGACAAACGTGCCGGAACAAAAATTTCGTATACTTATGCTGTAAAGGGAATTGACGCGTATTTCCCTGAAATTTTTACGGAAAAGGAGAATAAAGCGAGCTATGGCTCGGACGGAGAGCTTTTTTCGGGAAAAATAGGCTTTGCAAGCTTTGTTTTAATGAATAAAGCGGTGGATATTGAGATTTCATTGGGAAAGACGTGCTTTGTGGATCACATATCGTTTAATCAGGAGGAGAAATCTCAAATAGGTGAGATTACCGTTTTAATTCATGAAAATAACCGCGAAAAAGCTGTAGGTTTAATTAAGCCCCAGACAGGTAAGCTGATTACCGACAAGGATTTAACGGTTCCTTTGGGGATAACAACCGATAAACTGACATTAAGACTCAAATCCGATTATGAGGATATGGTAATCGGCAGATTATCGATTTTCGGAGCAACGGAGCTTGAAGACGCGGTTTATCCTTTGCCCGAAAAGATAGAGGAAACGGGAGGATTTTTAAAGAATATCACAGGTGTTTCGGCAAAAACGGAAGATGAAATATTTGCGGCAAAGGATTTTTGCGAAAGATATGAAGAAAAACTCGGGAGTAAGCTTAGCGTCGGTACAGGCAACATTTCGTTTGTTCTCGATTCTTCACTCGATGAAGAACAGCTTGATATAAAGGTAGAGCCGGACAGCGCAGTGATTTCGGGTGGCAGCAGACGCGCATTGGTATATGCGTCGTCAAAATTGATACAGCTGTGCACTGCAGACGGAATAAGAACGGTCCATATAGAAGATAAGCCGTTTATGGGGATAAGAGGTGTGCATTTTGCATTGCCCGACAGAGATCAGATCGGGTTTTTGAAGAGAATGGTGAAATACGTTTTTGCACCGATGGGATATAATACCGTATTTTTGCAGCTTTCGGGCGCGATGGAATATAAGAGTCACCCCGAGGTGAATAAAGCGTGGGAGGAAGAGTGCAGAAAGTATGAATCGGGAGAATGGCCCTGCCCGGCGCACTATTATTTTGTCGGACACCGTACATTATCACAGGAGGAAGTGCGCGATTTATGTGAATACATAAGAAGCTTTGGGTTGGATATTGTCCCGGAAGTGCAGTCACTGAGTCATGTGCAGTATATTACGGGTGCGCACCCCGAAATGGGTGAGGTAGAAAAGACGGAAAATGAAGAAATAAACCTTAATGTTGCCGATTTGAAACCCGATGAATTTTACATACACAGTATGTGCCCGAATCATCCGGACTACTATAAAATCATCTTTGACATTTTGGACGAGGTGATTGATGTTATAAAGCCGAAAAAATATGTGCATATCGGGCATGACGAGGTATACACGATAGGAAAATGCGACATATGCAAAAATATCCCGGCGGCGGAAATTTATGCAAAGGAAGTTACCGCTTTGCATGATCATATCAAGGAAAAAGGACTTCGTACCATGATGTGGTCGGATATGATTCAAGAGGATATGTATGAAACGGCAAGCGCGATTGATATGATTCCGAAGGACATTATCTGCCTGTCCTTTACATGGTATTTTCACCCTGAGCTGGACGTTGAGGATAAGCTCTATGCTCACGGCTTTGATGTTATGATAGGAAATCTGTATTCAAGCCATTATCAGAGATTTGATAAGAGAAAATACGGCAAGAACTTAATCGGTGCAGAGATTTCGACATGGGTTACGTGCAGCGAGTTTTCGTACGGATTCGAGGGCAAAACCTATGATATGATTTATACTGCGAACATGATTTGGAATGAAGCCTTTAATCAGAATATGAGAAGAACTTACGGAGAGATAGTGAATAAAATCACACATTCGGTAAGAAAGAGTATCAGCAGCAGTGTGATGGGTGAAAATGCAAAATCTATTGATTTTGCAAGTGATAAAAAAAGTGTTCCGTGGGATATTCGCGATATATATAACGCTGCTTTGTCTGTCGGAAAAGGGGAGGAAAAGGTTATTGATTTTGCCGGGAAGGCTGATAAAATATCATTCCTGCACGCGACTGATGTGGCAGACGAGAGAGTTATGTGGGAGCAGGCGAAAAAGATAGGTGCATATGTTATCGAATATGAGGACGGTACGGTACAGGAGAGTGAAATTTTTTATGCTGCAAATATATTAAGATACGACAGAAAGTACGCCGAGCCGATAAGATCACACCTTTTCAGACATGAAGGGTATGTTGCAACCTGCCTTGCCGAGCCTGTGACGGGAAAAACCTGCGAGGGCAGAGATTATACTCTTTACAATTACACATGGGTGAACCCGAACCCGGAGAAGAAAATTGCAAAAATCACAGTAAAAAATACTGCAAAAACAGATACGGCAATATTGCTGTTTGATGTTAAAGCAGAATAATCAGAAGAGCGATTTAAGTAAAGAAGAAGTATAGGAAAGTCTATGCTTCTTTTTTGCTTAAAATTTATACTGCTTGATTTAATTGGGAAAATGTAGTATAATGTAAGTAAAGCGAAAATATTTTAAGGAGTTAGATTATGAAAAAAACTTTATCGTTTATATACCGCCCGGCTTTTATAATGCTGTCTCTTTGGGCGATTTTTGAAAATGCAGGCTTTAATTTCGGGGGGCTGCTCCCGCAAATGGCAAATTTTACTGTGTTTTCAAATGCTCTTTTTCTGATTATAATATGCACGGTTTTTATTATTAGCCTGAAAAAACAGCCGAGTGTCGGGATTTTGAAGTTTAAAAGCTTTTGTACGGTCTTGGCGTGCTTGATTATCGCATTGAATTTTCATGCGGTAAAATACGGATTGAATATTTCGTTGATATTAAAAATTGTTCTGCCGCTTATGTTTTTTGCGGACTGGCTGTTTTTTGATAAAAAAGGCAATTTCGGACTGAATATTTTGCCTGTATGGCTTGTGTGCATCGCGGCGCTTATTTTCGCATTTTTGTATGCGCTCAAAAACATATTTCATGTTGCGGATTTTTCGGATATTTCGGGGCTGGGAGCATTTTTTTCGGACCCGTTTGCTATTTTGCCGTATCTTTTATTAAGCGGCTTTGCGCCGTATCTGTGCGACAGGCTTTTATCGGATAAAGGGCGGAAATCGGCGTCCAATCTTTTCAGATTGATTTTTAGGCTGATTTTTGTACTCCTTGAACTTTTTTCGTTTTATCTGCTTTCAAATATGAATATCACAGGATTTATACTTTCATTAAAAAACTATCCGCTGTTGGTGAATTTCCTGTGCTTTTTGATAATGTGCGTGCTTTTGATATTCGATATTTTCGCATCGGGGAAAAATGCGAACACATTGCTGTTTCGCATAAAAGGTGCGTTTATGCTTGCAATAATCGGTGCGGCATTGATACAGTTTGCCGTATTTAAAACCTACGATTTGCATCTTTTGAATACGGTTACGCTGATACATACGGTTATTGCACCGATAATGATGGTTTTGGATATGATTTTCTTTGATGTAAAAAAGGCATACAAGGTTTATGATCCGCTTTGGTGGCTTGTTCTGCCTGTCGGGTATTTTGTGTTAAATAGGTACGTTGAAATTTTTAGTTATATGCCGTCGTGGCCGGCAATCGGGATCGGTTCGGGGATTCTTCTCTTGATAGGATATGCATTTTTTCTCTTCTCAAAATTACGATAGCGAGAAGTCGGGAGGGAACGGACATTCGACGGTCATGTGTTTTTTTAATATCGGGTGTGTAAAGCTCATTTCTTTACAGTGCAGTCTTGTTCTCTCACCGATATCATGCCCGTACAGGGCATCACCCAAAAGCGGCGAGCCGATATATGCAAAGTGAACACGTATTTGATGTGTTCTGCCTGTCAATGGATTTACCTTTACAAGGCTTTTGCCGCAAATAACTTTTACTGTTTCGTATTTTGTTAAAGCAGCTCTGCCGTCCGAGCGAACGCATCTTTTTATTATGCTTTCCTTTTCGCGCGCAATTGGTGCGTCTATCAGCCCCGACGGGGGATTAACCTCATTTTCGCATATTGCATAGTATATTTTTTTGATTTTGCGCGCTGCTGCTTCTGCCGAGAGAAGATGTGCGGCGAGCATATTTTTTGCAATAAGAACTATACCGCTTGTTTCGCGGTCAAGCCGATTGACTGCGCGAAATACAAACTCGCCGCTGCCAATATATGCGGCTATGCCGTTGGCAAGAGTATCGGTGTAGTGATTTTGCGAGGGGTGAGTCGGTATCTTTGCAGGTTTATTTACAACCAAAATATCTTCGTCCTCAAAGATAACATCAAAAGTAATCTGCGGATTTTTAATAAGCTCTTTCGGGGAATCTTCGGGGATAATGATTTTCAGCCTGTCACCGTAGGCGAGCTTTTTTATGACAGTTTCTCTTTTCCCGTTTAATAATATATACTCGCCCTTTTTCAGACGTGTTATGATATTTGATGAACATTTAAGCTCATTTTTCAAAACGAACTTTATATCCTTGCCGTCAAATTTATCATCTATCAAAAATTCAAATTCCCTTTTCATGAATATCTCCTGTAGTTTATTTGCGTCTGTGTACGGTGATTTTTGCTTTTTTGTTTTCGCTTTTTATTTTCAGCCGATATGCCCCGCGATTGGTTTTTTTATACTCAGCAACATTTTCAAAGGTATAGTCATATTTTTCGTTCATGCATATGAGCATGTATGTGCAGTCCGAGTAAGTGCGGCAGGTAAATTCCGCAAAGGAAAAACCGTCTGACCAAGCGGACTCGGTTATAATTGCACCAAAGCCTGTACTTATGATGCCGGGCACGAAATATGAATTATACCATGCAAGAACGGGAGCGGAGAGACCGGAAAATTGTGAGAATCCCGCACCGCGCCTGTTATTTATCATAAAAAGCTCATAACAGTTATAGCTTAGCTCAAGCTCATCTTTCCAAAGCTCGAGTGCCGTCATTGCAATTTTATCTGCTAAGTCACACTGACCGTTATCCAAAAGCGCTTTCCATAAAATCCACTGGTGCGGCATCCAGACCGAGCCGTTCCAATAGCCGTCGTGTCTGAAATATGATGCCGTTGTATCGACGACGCTTACTCCGACAGGAGTCATCATGCCTTTTTCGATATTTTCGATTATCCTGCGCTTTTGTTCATCGGTGCATGAAGATGAAATGTACGGATAAACACCGTCCATGCCCTTGTTGTAATTTTCGCCGGAATTTGTCTTTAAAATGCCCTCAATTTTACCGTTCGAGCCGCAAAGCGCATATCCGAAATAACCGCTTTTATCGTCCCATGCGGATTGCATTGCTTTTTCAAAACAAGCGATATATCCGCGGTATAAATCCGCATCTTCCGCAAATTCCCATTCTTCGGCAAACATCAGGAGCAGTTTTGAAAAAATTGCAGCCATTGCCGTTATGATAATGGGGTATACTTTATCCTCAAGCTTTTTGTCGTGAATATAGCACTGCGGCGGATAATCGTCCCAGCCGCCGGAATTGTAGAATAAATTCCATGCGTGAATCAGCCCGTTTTCCTTATTTCTTATGTCATAGAAGAACTTGCAGTATCGGCGCATTGACGGATAGATTGCTTTTAATGCGTTCTTGTCGTATCCGCTGTTGAAAAGCTCCTGATATAAAAAGCTTTGCGTGGGGACGGGGGAGCCGTGCAATATAAAAGGCGTATCGTAATCGTCTGCCGAAGTCAGATATGTGTTAAGACACTCGAATGCTCTTTTTTGGTCGACCGTGAGCAGCCCAAGCCCGATAAAGCCGCTATCCCATGTGTAGAGTGAATCCCAGTTTTTGCCGGGGGTGTTGTGCTTTATATATCCGCCTTTGCAGAATATCGGGTAAACAACGTTTGTCATGGTGACTGCCGCCATGATGTTTTGGGACATCAAATATTTCCTGCCGTCTTTGTTCGGAGCAAAGGTGAAGAAGGGGACATTTTCGCTTATCTTTTCACATTTGCCGACATCGATTTGTATTGACGAGCGTTTTTTTGTATGCGGTTTCAGAAAAACAGGACGCATAAATATATCGAAAAAATACCCGTCACCCGGCTCTGTTATTTTTTCCAGATCATGCCTGTGTGTATTTTTCAAAAGCATATTTCCTATGTCATCACCGAAAAATTCTCTTAAAACATAATCCTCGCAGTCTATGGTTACTGTATATGTTTTTTTCGCGTCGGGGTATTTAAGCGTTATAATATTCCCTGAACGCTTGACTTCGGCTATGTTGCCCTTATTTTTTTCTTCGATGCGGACAAGCTCCGAATTTATCCCTACGGAAAAACCGTCCAATGAAATGCCTTTTGAACAGTTTATCAGCTTAAACTCCGAGATTTTGCATTTCTCAAACCGAACAGTATAAAAAGACGGTTTTTCACAAGAGGGAAGATGGCACATCATGCTTTTTTCGCCGATTTTTAATTCTAGATCGGCAGATTCGGAGGCGGTATAGCGAATATTTATCGAATCGGCTTCGATTTCCTCAAACTTGTATGTCAGTGTATCGCCCTGCTTGTTAAAACACCAATGGCATATGCCGCGATTGTTTACAAAGTCGGAAATAAAGTATTCTCCGCGCTTAAATCCGTCAATGGGGATTTGGCAGTCGGCTTTCATCTCCGCGTAATCGGAGGAATTGATCCATATAGCGCTCTTGGGGAGCTGCACTTCATATCTTTTCAGCTCGCTTTTGCAAAACGTGGGGTACCTGAGTGACATTGTAAGATCCATCTGCAAGCTTTGATCGGAGTCGGTATTATTAACAAAGTCGCATACAAGCTTGCATGAACCGTCTTTTTCAAACATATGTACATCGCAGTATATCATATCTTTCCATTGCATTTCATATCTGTATAAAACATGAGAAAGGTCGGGGGAGGCTGCAAGCATTTTCGCACCGGTATCTGCTACAGTTCTCGGCAAAAGTACGCTGCGCCTGAAAAATCCGGGGAAGATGTCTATATCGAGCCTGATCCCTTCGTCTTTGTTTGCTATGTGGGAAAAGCCGGCATATTCTTTATTGTAAGTGCCCCATTCGGGCAGGGACAGATCAAAGTTTTTGTTCATTTTAATGCTCCGTTTTTTTTGAAATAATTATAGGCTGTTTCCTATAATTATAACACTATCTCTGCATATGTGTAAAGCTTATATTTTTGCTTTTTTTCGCCGATTTATTATCACTATTCTGCTTTTTTCAGCTCGGCAATTGCGGCAAAATGCAGAATATCAAATTCTTCGGGGGCTATTCTTTTTAAAAGCTCCATGTGTTCGCGCTCCCACTCTGCAATTTCTTTTTCCGAGAGTGAGGCACCTATTCCGCGGCAGGCTTTCATTCTTCCGTTCCAGCTTTCGCGCGTAAAATGCACATTAAGACGGTATGCCTCATGATAAGTTAATTCAAAATATTTGTTGTAGCAGTCGGGTATTTCTATCTCGTGCAGTTTTTCTCCCGCGCCGCTCCAGTTGGGACTGTATTTTAAAACAAGATTTTCGCTTGCACCTGCGATTTCGTCCTCGAAAGGAAGCCATTCCATACACAGTACAAGAAAACGTCCGTCTTTTTTTAACTTTCGGTGGATTTTCGGTGCAACTTCTTCGTGCTTAAAATACCAAAAGCACTGACAGGCGGTAACAGCGTCAAATGAGCCGTCGGCAAAATCCAAATTTTCGGCAGAGGATACCCGATATTCGATGTTCATGTTCTTTGATAGGATTTTTGCCTGTGCTATCTGGTTGTCCGATATATCGGTGCCGATCCATTTTGCGCCGTATTGCTGCATATTGCGCGGCAGCACCCCGGTGCCTGTGCCTATATCGAGAACAGTCTGATTGGAAAGACCTACACCGCGCTCAAAAATTTTTTTGTAAAATTCTTCGGGATAAATGTCTCGGAATTTGGCATAATCGCTCGATGTTTTACCCCAATCAAAAGCTTTTCCGCCGTCGATTCGTATATCTTTAATATCCATTTTTTATCACACCTTTTTATGTAAAAAATTTTTTGTATATTTTTTGCGGTTTTAGAGAAAATATTTGATGTAGCCCGAAAAAAACGGCGCTACCATATACCCTTTTATCATATATACCACCACAAGAGAGCTGTGGCAAAATAAATTTATTCGGCTATGGCTCAATCGCGCCACGATCCCGGGCGTGAGGAATAAGATTTATTCCCAAAAAGCTGAGTCTAAAATATAATTTTAAACTCAGCTTTTTTGTTTATTTATCGTATTTTAAAACAAAGTCGATAATCGGTGTGTTGTCGGTCAAGCCGTGCGGATGATGGTTGCAGCCGGGCTTTACGATTGTTGTTATCGGTGCACCGTGGTCTCTGTAATATTTATCCAAAAGTGCGCCGTTTTCGATATACGGGACAACCGTATCCGAATCACCGCAAACCAGAAATATCGGAATATTGTTTTTAACAAGCGGTTCAAAATTATCCAACGGGTGATTTCTGAACGATAAAAGCTCGGAAACAGTCATTCCCATTGCATTTTCAAATTCGGGAATCATATCGTTTTTGCTGTTGCCGCCCAAACCGCAGGGACAGCTCAAAAGATTTATAACCGGTGCGTCCAGGTACATAGCCGAAACATATTCCGGGTATTTTGCGGCAAAATAGATAGACTGCATTCCGCCGCAGCTCATGCCTACGGTGACGCATTTTTTCTTTAAGCCGTATTTTGCCGATACGAAATCCGCAAATTTTGCTTTTATGTCGGTATCCTCCGGGTGCTTATTCCAGCGTGTTATGTTGTCCACGTGAACAATATGATAGCCTCTTTTTACCATCTCGATTTCAAAATCAGGGAATGCACCGAAATATTCGGTCTTAAAGAGCCACTTGTCGGTTTTCTTTTCAGGGAATACAATAATTGCATTCCGTCCCTCAAATTCAAATTTTTCGCAGTCAAAACCCTGCCATTTTTCCATTTTTATCAAATCCTTTCTTAAATCATAACCACCGGTAAACCGGTGGTTATGATTAGATGTTAGATTTCTACGCTGTATTCTTTTCTGCCCTCAACATGAGGTATGAATTTCTTTTCATTTTTTGTGATTGTAATCGAATACTTGCAGCCTCTGAATACTCTTGTGATTTTTGCGGGGAGCATTTCTTTTGAGAGGCATGGGTTGATTTCCAAGCCCTCCCATTTAGCTTTTACACCCAGCATATATTGAGTTACCGCAACATACATCCAAGCGGCAGTTCCCGAAAGCCATGATACGTTTGCCAAGCCGAACTTGTCGCTTTCAGGTCCGAATATGTTTGATGAGTATACATAAGGCTCTGCCTTGTATCTCCATTCGCCTGCGTTTTTCTGCGCGATCATCGGCAGGAGCTGGTGATAGTACTTGTATGCGTTTTCAGGTCTTTGCAAAATACATTCTGCGATAATTGCCCATGTGTTTGCATGGCAGAATACGGAGCCGTTTTCGCCGCAGCCCTTGTTGTAGCAGGTGAGAGCACCCTCTTTTGACGGATAGTCGGTAGTCATGGACGGCTCTATTTTCTTGATTCCGAGAGGTGTGTCAAGATACTTTTTAACGCTGTCCATAGCCTGAACCTGCTTGTCGGCGTCACCCATTTTTGAGATAACCGACCAGCTTTGAGCATTCAGCCAGATCTTTGCCTGAGGCTCGGATTTTGAACCGATGAATGTACCGTTATCGGTAATACATCTTCTGAACCATTCTCCGTCCCATGCGATTGTATTTACGAGCTTTTTCTGTGTTTCGTATATGTCGAGGAACTTTTTGTCATCCTCGCCCTTTAATCTTGCCATTTCGGCAATCATCGGAAGAACCGTACCGAACTGCATTGATGTCCATATGCTTTCGCCCTTGCCCTCGCGGCATACTTTGTAGAGCATATCGTTCCAGTCGGAGGAGAGCATCAGCGGGAATCCGCGCTCGCCGAGATTTGCCATTGTGAAGTCTATGGATTTATTTATATGCTCCCATACGGTTCCTTTGCCGCCGTCGTAGTATTCAACCACTTCATCTAAATAATCAAGATTACCCTCTTCGACAACAATATTGTAGGTTGTCATAACGAGCCAAAGGTGGTTATCGGAATGGATTCTTGTTACAGGATCCCAGCCCTCGGTCGGGAAACAGTAGTGGTTGCAGTGACCGTCGTTGTACTGCTGTGTAAAGAGCAGATTTAGCTTGTCCTTTGCACGTCTTAAATCGAACGGAACCATTGAGAGAATGTCCTGTGCGGTATCACGTACGCCGACACCTCTGAATGTTCCTGTTGCATAATATGAAATATTTCTTGAGAACTGGAAGTTTCTCTCAGCCTGATACGGGTTCCATATGTTTATCATAGTTTCCGCGTCTTTATCCGGAATTTCGCACTGGAATTTGCTGAGATATTCGTCCCACTGTTCATGAAGTGCGGTAAATGATTTTTCGATAAAGTCTGATTCTCTGCAATGTGCGACCGACTTTTTAATATCCTCTTCGGTCATTGCCGTACCGAGGTAGATATTTACCGTTTTTTCCTCGCCTGCTTTTAAATCAAGGTCAATTTTAAATGCAAAACAAGGATCGCCGCCGTAAAGAGTAGAGTTTGAGCAGTTTCCCTCTTCAACTCTTTGCGGATTTTCTTCACTTCTGTATGAGCCTACAAATTCGTCTCTGTCGCAATCATAACCCGAGATCTTTGCGTCTGTCGCAAAGTATACCAAAGGTGTTTCATCGGGTTTCGGCTGCATTTCGACACCGTATTTGTATACTAAAATATCGTCCATTGCATATACCGATAACTGGTGTTTGTTATAGCATTGCCACTGGAGTTCTCTCATAAATTCCATCATGCCCAGCTCGACATAAGGGAAGATAGAGATTTTCTTGTCAACATCGGATTTGATTTTCAAATTCCACAAAAGCGCATTTTCAAATTTTCCGACAAAATATGTAGCGGTTACAGCAACGCCGTTTCTTTTTGCTTCAAAACGGGTGTAACCCATACCGTGAGTGGATTTCCATTCTTCGGGCTTGGTTTTGCACGGCTCGTTTGTCGGGCACCAGTATTCATCGGTGTCCTTTATAAAGGTATAAAAACCGCTCCTGTCGGTAGGAAGGTGGAAGAATCTGTAATGGTTGATTCTCCAGATTTGCGGTGATTTATAGAATGCGACACCGCCGCCTGCCTGTGACATCATTGTGTGAAAGGTTCCGTTTGACAGATAGTTCATCCATGGAGTCGGAGTATTGTATCTGTCAAAAGTGATTTCTTTTTTTTCGTTGTTAAATTGGTACATCGTCTTTCTCCTTAATATAAATTTTACCATATACATTATATATCCTTTCGGTATATTTTGCAAGCGTTATTAAAATTTTTTTTGGAAAAATAACCGAATATTAACGGCTCATCAAATAAAAAAGAAAAAATTTGGATTTTTTATAAAATTCCTATTGACAAAACAATTTATTTCGAGTATAATATCAGTGTTGTGCTGATGTAGCTCAGTCGGTAGAGCACTACATTGGTAGTGTAGAGGTCACGGGTTCGATTCCCGTCATCAGCTCCAAAGAAAACCGCTTAACTATGCCATTTGTTAAGCGGTTGCTTTTTTTATCAGCAAACTTTTACAAGCTTTTGTCCTTTATTTGTCCTTTATTGTATAATTTTGTAATAAAAAAAGAACGGTTAAAACCGTCCTTATTTTGCGTTTCTTTTTATGGGGTTTAAAATATCGGCTAATTTTTCGGCAGCTAATTCATCAGCGGATTTTATAGCGTGCGCATATATGTTTGTAGTTGTGGATGCGGTCGCATGACCTAAACGGTTGGCGACTGTCCTTATGTCTGTCCCGGCAGCAATCAATAAAGTTGCGTTTGTGTGCCGGAGAGAGTGAAGATGTATGTCGGGTAAATCATTTCTTTTGATGAAGCTTTTAAACCACCCTGTTATACTGTCGGGGTGTATAGGCGTCCCTGTTTGTGATGTAAAAACTTTTTCCGAACCTTGCCATAAATCACCCATAGCAAGCTGTAATTGACTTTGTGACCGCCTATACTCTTTTAACAGTGAAGTCATTGCTTCGGGGACTCTTATAACGCGCTCTGATGTCCTGTTCTTCGTTGTATCGTCAAATATACCTTTTTGAGGCAGGTATAGGCTTGACTTGCTTATACTTATAATACCGTGGTTTAAGTCGATATCAGACCATTCAAGACCGCACAGTTCACCACGCCGCATACCCGAATACAGTAATAACATTATGATAGTTTTATATTTTAACGGTTCCGCATCCAAACAGTTTATAAGTTTTGCCGCTTGTTTTTCGTCAAGATATTGCGCTTCTTTGCGGTCAACCTTTGGCGGCTTCACTCTGGCACATGGATTTGACGGTATTAATTGCCATTCTACGGCACAGCTAAGCATTGTAGAGATAAAACGGTGATGATGTAATATAGTTTCTTGTGACAGTGTTTTATCGGTGTTTACGGCTTTGAATATCGTGTCATCGTCAAGTGCGGTCATTATTTTGGATGCGGCTGCTTTGGTGATGTTATTCCCCTTTATGCATGACCGAAGTGTTGCCTCGGAGATGTTCGCTTTTTCGCATAAGGCTTTTTGTGTCATTCCTTTTGATTTTAACAGGGCTTTAACATCTTTTGCAGCGTTATATTTTATATCGTCCCTGATACCGCTTTCAGCAAGATTATTGTAAAACTCTAATAAATGGTGTGGTTGGATGCGGTCGATTCTGATATGTCCCAGAGCTTCATTTACGCGTTTTATCATGAGTTTATAAGTATAGTATGTCTCACTCCGTAGATGTTTTTCTGCATAGTCCTTGAACCATTTTTCGGCGAAATCAGCAAGCTTGATGTTGCCGTCTAAATATGTGCCGTTCAAACATTTTTCTTCAAATAGTACCGCTTGACGTTCCAGTTCCTTTTTTAACTGCTTGGGTGTAATTCCCTTTGGCGGCTTGTATGTTGTGGTTTTTATAATCTGCTCGCCTGTGGTTTTATATCCGCATGAAACGCGTATTTGATAATTATTTCCCCTCTTCCGGATTGTTGCCATGTGATTCACCCTCTTTCTCGTTTTTTATGTATTTTAAGAATTTACGAATGATATCATATTTTTTCATGACTCGTTCTTTATATTCTTTCGCTTCTCTTCTTGCTTCTTCTTCACAGATTCTGTTATACTCTTCTCGCTCACGCATATAGTCAATATCTTTTAAGAGTTCTTGTTCTTGAGCGACAATTTCGGCGTATTCTTCTTCTGTAATATCTTCAATATCGATTGTGCCGCTTATAAAAAACACATCATCATCTATTAGGTCTGTAAAATATTTACATTTTTTCAAATCAGCAAATTGTTTTAAATACTCCAGACATAACATATTTGTTGTACTTTCATCTTTGCATAAATCTTCAATAAAGCTTTTGCGTAAAAGTGGAATTTTTTCAATTACTTGTGCAAAGCATACATCCTTATGGTATTCAGTTATATTTTTTTGCGGTATTAACATGTAGTCGCTTTGCCGTATTTTCTCATATACTGCCGATGTACAAATATAATTAAATAAACTTTTTAAAACTTCATAATCATGGATAATGTAATTAAGTGCATATTTAAATAATTTATTATCTTTTCGCTGGTTTAAAATTTTTACAGATTCATCATCAAGCCCTGTTTGTTTGTAAATGCTGACGTTTTCGGAATTTACACCACGCAATATCTCATCGCAGGACACGCCGAAAAAATCGGCAAGCTTTATGCTATAATCAGTTTTTAAATCTCTTGTGCCGTTTTCCCATTGATTGACGGTTTCACGTTTTACATTTAAATTTTTAGCTAATTCTGCCTGTGTTATTCCGCGGTTCATTCTTAAAAGTTTTATTCTTTTACCTATTTCGTTACAAGTTGCCATATAAGAACTCCTTACGTTATTAAAATGTTACATTTATAAGATTATGTAACATTTATCTTGAATTGTTATTGCTGTTGTGTTACAATAATATCATAAAGTAACGAAAAAGTCAAGACAAATTTAATCGGGAAAACAAAAAGCGAGAAAAACAAAGCAATACGGAGCAATTCTACGATAAAATAAGGTGTTTAAATAAAAATATAACTGTAGATAACTCAATATAACTGAATATAACCAAAAAGCTTTGATTTTATAGTTTCTCATAAAAAAATCGCTTTATATCGGCTTTGTGTCTTGATAGGGATAATGTTACAATATAGGCAACAACAAAATAATACAAATGAAAAGGAGATAAAACGAATGAAAGAAACAAAAAACAACGACATCAGACAAGAGATTGCGAATGCGGAGCTTTATTTATGGCAGGTTGCGGAAGTGATAGGAGTAAATGACAGTAATTTCTCTCGTATGCTTCGCCGGGAGCTGCCGGAAGAAAAGAAGAACCGCATCCGCAAAGCTATCAAAGAATTGAAGAGGGGGGAATAATATGTCATTGCCGAGGATGCGGACGATTCCGCAAGTTATAGAGGAACTGAAAAAGCAAGATGAAAACACGGCATTCAGTGAATACTATCTTCGCAAGCTTGTAAGGAGCGGAGAAATACCACACGTTAACGCAGGACGTAAAATTTTATTATGCCTTGATAACGGTGTCGGAGTATTTAAGACACCCGTCAGAGGGTGAAAATGAGCCTGAGAACCGTATACGCAAGATAAATGAATAGTGGGCGGTGATAAATTTGGGATATGTCAAAATATATCGTGAAATCTTTGATAATTGGATATGGGAAGATAAACCGTTTTCAAAGGGACAAGCGTGGATTGATTTAATTTTATTGGCAAAATTTAAAGATGAAAAGTTTGCTTTTAAAGATAGTGTTGTTGAAGGGAAACGAGGCACAGTGTATAAAAGTATAAGCAATTTGGCTGACCGTTGGGGGTGGAGTAGAGATAAAGTGAGGCGGTTCCTACGACAATTGGAAAGCGACGGAAGTGTGCAATTAAAGCCGACAGTACATAATACGTCTATAACCGTGATAAATTATAGCATTTATCAAGATGTGCTTGCAGCGGATAATACAACAAACCGCCAGCAAACCGACAGAACGCCGCCAGCAAACCGACAGAACGCCGCCACATATAATAAAGGAGAATAAAGGAGAAGAAAAGAAAGAAGGTAGAATAAATAATATATATAGCTCGGAACTTAAAAGTTCCGAGCCGCCGGTGATTACTCTCGCCCTTAACGATAAAAGTGAATATCCGGTTTATAACACGAATATTATCGAATGGAGAGAATTATATCCTTCTGTAAATGTCATGCAGGAACTGCGAAAAATGAAAGGGTGGTTGATTGCTAACCCTCAGAAAAGAAAAACCAAAAGAGGAATAGCAAAGTTTATAAACTCATGGCTGAGCAGAGAACAGGACGCAGGCAAATCAAAAGAGTATAGCAATAAAAAAGAGCAATCATCAGGAAATCCGTTTTTAAGCATGATAAAAGAAAATAGCATGGAGGTATTAGAAAATGACGAAAGAGGAAACTTTGAAAATATTAACAGTGTTGAAATCGGCATATCCGACATTTTATAGAGATTCCAACACTGAAGAATTGTCCGGTGTGATTAACTTATGGTATCAGCAATTATCTGATTTAGATTATGAAAGGGTTGAAAGGGCTGTCAGTTATTATATATCTACCGAAAAATTCGCGCCTTCAATTGCAGGCATAAGGGAAGCAATATATAAAATGTTTGCAGATAATAGGCTTTCAACGTCCGAAGCGTGGGACCTTGTCTGCAAGGCGGTGCGTAATTCCACATATAGCAGTATTGAAGAGTTTGAAAAACTCCCGCAAAAAGTTCAAAAGGTGATCGGCAGCTCTGCACGACTAAGAGCTTTGGCACTCGAAGATGAAACATATCTTAATGGCGTGACATATAGACAGTTTAAATCAGATTATGAAAGTGAAACGGAACGAGAAAAAGAAAACGCCTCTTTACCTGAATCGGTTAAATTATACATAAAAACAAATCAAGTTGCACAGATTGAAAGCGGGGAAAAATAAAACAGTCACGGTAACAAAAACGGATGCGGAGTGTGACAATTTCCGCATCCTAAGAACTTTTTATCTCCTGCAGGTGATATATAAACCATTATATCACAAAGGAGCGGTAAAATCAAGTGACAAATGAAGAACTGGCAAAGCGTATTTATTCGGGGCAAAATGAGCTTATGGGAGAGTTGTATAAACAGACATACAGATTTATTTACGGATTCTGTAAAAAGGCATACGGACAAAGTTTTGAACGTTTTCAGGCGTGCGGAGTTGAACTTGAGGATTTGACGGAGGAGGCGTTCTTTGCTTTGGCAGAAGCTGTGAAAGCCTACAATGAAAAACAGGGTAAATATAAACTGCTCACCTGCTTAACATATCCACTGCAAAAGATGTGCGTTGTTGCCGCTGGGTGCAGGACTGTTACGGACAGGGAAAGCCCGACATTCAATCATAAGAGCCTGGACGTGCCGCTAAAGAACGCAAAAGACGATGACACAATAACCTTAATGGACACTATTATTGATGACACTGCGAACACTGAAGCCGATACGGTGGAAGAAATGACACTTTCGGAAGTATTCCCGACAGTGAAAAAGCTCCTTGAAAATAAACCCAAGAGATACAACGTTCTCGAAATGCACTACCGGGACGGTATTTCATTAAGCGATATAGGGAAGAGGTACGGTTATTCAAGGGAACGCATACGACAGATAAAGGAATCAGCATTGAAACAGCTCCGCGAATCGAAAAATAAAAAGCTGTTGTCGCTCCGTGATGAGATAATAGGGGGCAGTTATAGATCAAGCGGCTTGGGAGTGTTCAAGAGGACAAACACCAGCTCGGTTGAATGGGCGGTTCTGAAAATGGAGAACTTGTCAAAACTTGACATTGACGAATAAAAATATATTCGGATGCGGTTGGTTTATACTTTCCGCATCCATTTTTACTGCAAGCGTGTAAAATCTGCCTGTTTTTAGCACAGGAGCCTGTCAAAATGTATTTTGCATGAAAGTATACTAATTCGCATAAAAACGCTTTAAGGGGCATTTTTGACGTTATTTGAAGTATGCAGCTTAATGAAAGTGTTGCGGACGGGGTGAGGGTTTGACAATAAGGAATATTTGTGTTATGATTATATAATGAGATATGTTGTTTGAGGTGGTTAGGTGAAAGTTAAATATATTGGTGAATCGGCTCCACTGGAGCTTATAAACGGTAAGGTTTATGAGTGTTTGGGGATAGAGCAAGGCTGGTATAGAGTTATTGATGAAACTCAAGAAGATTATCTTTATCCGCCTGAAGAGTTTGAGATAGTCGAACAATAACTAAATAAATCAAGCGTTTATTTAGAGCATGTGCTTTTATTCACAACCTGAGAAAACCTGAAACTTGAATACTTCCCCAATATAAAAAAGTATGACTGTAAATATGCAAAATACGGCTAAAATTAAGCTGTGAGAAAAAATAAACACCTAACTAATGAAAGTATACCGAAAACAAAATAAGTACCATACAACGCAATTTTGAGCTTATTTTGATATAACAATAAAAAAACAGAGTTTAAAACTCTGCAGCTTAACATCATTCAACATATTGTATTGATGACAACAACAAGACACTATATAAAGTACCGCATCCGGATGCGGAATTATCCGCTTGATACGGTCTTAATTCCATTGTTTACTCACCTCTTTTTTTTGTCTGTCTTACATTATTTTTGACGTTTGTAAGCCAAAAACAGCCATGAAAACCGCATAAATACTATAGGTCTTACAAACTTACCTAATTTTTTGATTTATACATTTATATATAATGTAATTACAGGGGATTTCACATACATATATAATATATTTTAGGTAAGACATGTAAGTTTGTAAGACTTTATATATAAAAGCCCCATTTTAAGCCATTTTTTAAACTTAAAAAGTCTTACATCGGTCTTACATTTTCGCTTGTATGTAAGACCTTCGGGGATTTTATTAAGGGGGATGTTCGGAGAGAACCCATATATACTCTACTTTACTTTACTTTCCTTTACTTTATATGAGTTTTTCTCGGAAAAATCGGGGTTTTTCTTGGAAGAACTCGGGTTTTTCTCGGAAGAACCATAATTTTGGGCAACTTTAACATAAGGTTCTGTTTCGCTTTCATTCAAAACCCAATATTTTCGCTCAACTTCAACAGGTATTTTTTGCACGTGTTTTTATTGCCGGTTGAAATCTGCGCTGTATTCCACGGGAAGTCAAAACCTTGTCCGATGTAAAAAGTGTGTTATCAAACAGTGACCGTCTACATAAGAAGTTTATAATCTGCCCTATAAAAATTCCCTCTTGACATAATAAAAGATATATGTTATACTGATGACAGTAAAGGGAACAGAGTCATTGTTTCCGCTTGGGTTATTTGTAGAAGGAAATTACTTTCTACGTCAGCCGCTTATCGGTCGCAACGATAGGCGGTTATTTTTTTATACTCTTTATCAGTTCTATTACCATTGCCAAAAGAACAACAGTAAATATCATTTAGCTATCGACTATATTATACATGACAATCTGCAAGCTGTCAAGTATTTATTCATTCGTGCTCTCACGCTCTATTTTCTCGTCTATGGCTTCATTTACAAAGCCGTTTATTGATTTGCCTTTACTGTCGGCAAAGGCTTTTATGGTGTCTTTTTTGCCTTTGGGGACTTTTAGTTCTATTCTATCATAGTTCTTTGAGTTATACTTTGCAACTGCTCTTTTTTGCGCTTCACTTATAGCCATTTAAAACACCTCTTGACAACATCATAATAATGTGTTATAATGATGTCAGAAAAGGAAACGACAAAGATTGTTTCCGCTATACGATTTATTTTAACTAAACCGTCACTTTGGCAGAAGTGGCGGTTATTTCTTTATATGTCTAAGCAATTCAATCAGCATTGCAATCATTACAATTGTAAGTATCTTATTAAATTCTTCCACATAAAACACCCCCTTTCGGTAGGTGCTGGAAACAACCGCCGCCGTTCCCTATCTGACATTATATATTATATCATAAGATGACTAATGACGTCAATATACATTTTTAACAATAACGTCAGTATATTTTTGTACACATTATATATTGACTTATACTGTCGTAAGTAGTATAATAAAACCATAGTCAAATACGAAAGGAAGTTGAAAACATGGCAAAACTCAATGCAGTAAAAGCAATCAAGGAATGGGAAGGACGCGGTTTTGTAAATCCGAGATATGACTTAACAGTGGGAGATGTTCAGGAGATTACAAAAGCATATCTGCATCCGTTTGAAAGATTCTGCGCAGGTTTTTTGTTCGGGTATATACAAGGACATAAAGCCGCAGCCGCAGAAATGAAAGGAAGTGAGAAGAAATGAAGCCCACAATATCAGATGAGATGATTTCATGTATTGCGCAACTCAATGCCGATATTGCCGACATAACAGACGCACTGGAGTACATAAAGCCGATACATGAGCGGTTAGGCACATTATTAAAGGAACTGGAAAGGAATGATTTGACAGCATGAAAACGATAAAGACAGTAAGACAAAACGTAATGCGGATAGGGAACAGGCTCCATTCAAAGGGGCTGACACTCTCACAGGCATTAAAAAGGGCTTGGGCGATAGTTAAGCGCGGTATTATAACAAAAGTAAAGGGGGTGACATTGCAGCCAAAGGCACAAAGGGCATTGCAGAAGCTGACCGCATACGCTCCGGAGAACATTATAATAACCCTCAAAAGGGATGCGGCAAACCTCTTTGACGGTAATGCGGTAGAAGTTCATGCAGGGGTGATAAATAAGGGCACCGTAAAAATCGGTTATTTGCCCGCTCCGCTTGCTTCGGTAATTGCACCGTTAATCGATATGGGCAATGCAGTAAAAGCCGCATACGTTGAAATAAGGGGCAAATATGAGCCGTATATGCCTTTGGGAATAGAAATAGCGGTCACATTATAAAATAATGCCCTTGCAAAAGGCGGCAACCTCAGCAAGGGCGAAACGCTCCCAAAGAGGGGGCAAACATGAAATACAATATAATTATAACATGAGTGTATATGATATGTCAAACGAAATTTTAAAGAAAGAGAGATTTTATTATGAACATGAGAACTACAATCAAAAAATAATTTTTCGATTTTCAGCAAACGGACGAATACATAAAAGCGTATAATGATATGCCGAGGCTGAAAGAACTACAAGCCGCACAGGATACTTTCGTCTGCCCCGCATTCGAGAGAAGTTTTGAAGAGGGTAACAAGCTTGACTGTATTTTAACCGGGGCTTTGGATGCGGCGCAAGACTTCGGTTTCGTGTTGGGCTTTAAATATGCTATGCGGCTGCGTGATGAATGTATGAGGTGAAATAAAACAGAGAACACACAGAAATCAACCCGGTTGAGAGTATGTGTGTTTTTTTGCTTTGCAGAACCGAATGTTAAAAAACTTTGATTTAATAACTCAAAAGTACTTGACATTTTAATAACTTTAGAGTATAATGTATAGTGAAAGGGGGAAAAAATATAAAGTGTATGCAGTAAGATTTTATAAAGACAAAAACGGCAGAGAACCAATAAAGGAATACCTTGCAGAACTTGGGTCAAAGTCCGATAAAGACAGCCGTGTAAATTTCAACAAAATAAGAGATTATATAAAAATACTCAGCGAATACGGAACAAGAGCGGGTGAGCCTTTTGTAAAGCATTTGGGCGGAGATATATGGGAATTAAGACCGCTGCGCAACCGTATATTATTTTTTGGGTATGACGGGCAGCAATTTATATTATTATCTCATTTTATAAAGAAAACGCGGAAAACACCGCAGAAAGAAATAGAAAAAGCCCAAAATCTTATGAGTGATTATATAGAGAGGAGCAAATACAATGAAAGCAAGTAAAGAATGTATCAGGGCAACGGAACAGGCTAAAATCAACAGGGCAGATATAGAAGAACGCGGAAATGCCGCTATAGGTGACGATGCTTTGGGGTTTATGGACTCAATATTGACCGATGAAGAAATAGCCGAAAGTGATTTACGCGTGGCATTGATAGGAGAACTGATAAAAGCAAGGCAGGAAAAAGGAATAAGCCAAAAAAAGCTGGAGGAGTTAAGCGGAGTAAAACAGCCGATTATTGCAAGAATGGAAAAAGGAAATACCAGCCCACAAATAAGCACTCTTTTAAAAGTATTAGCCCCATTGGGTAAAACTCTTGCAGTAGTCCCGATTAAATCAAAATAATTACTCGGTTAAAAATCAATCTGTAATTCAAAACGGTGAGCGTAGTTTTTGTCTATGCTCACTATTTTATTTTTAAAGGATGCGGAAGAATGAGGAATAAAAATCCGCATCCGAAACGGACGTATAAAACACTCAAAATCTTGTCCTTTATTTGTCCTTTATTTGTCCTTTATTGTAACGAAATAAGACGAAATAAGACGACACGTCACAAAATGAAAAACCCCCTAAAACCGCATGAATACGCCATTTCACGACACAAGACGAAACGAGCCGATATGAATTTTTAGGCATTGGTAGTGTAGAGGTCACGGGTTCGATTCCCGTCATCAGCTCCAAAAAAGAACAGATTTAATCTGTTCTTTTTTTATATCTAATTTATTCCCAAAAAGAAACAAACGCTCAATCCTCCCAACCAAAGATATGAGCGTTCGCAAAAAGGCAGAACACATCTGCCTTTTATAGTATACTCAATTGTGCGGCTTTTGTCAAGAGAAAATTTTGAATAATTTGGCGGCGGGTTATTATTTTACTCTGATGTTCGTTTTTTTTATAAGAATAATGGAGTAAATTACTTCCTCATTTTTTTGTAAAAGCTCTCATATAATCAATGTGGGTGATGATATGAAAAGATTGATAGCTTGTATTTTAATGATTTTCGCATTTTCCGAGAACGCATATGCGCTTGATGTTTCGGCTGTGGCTGCGTGCCTTATGAATCCCGATACGGGAGAGGTGCTTTTTGAGAAAAACGCATACGAGAAAATGCCGATGGCAAGCACGACCAAAATTATGACGGCAATTTTAGCGCTTGAAAAAACAAATCCCGACGATATTGTTACTGTATCAAAAAATGCGCAAGGGGCGGAAGGATCGTCGATATACATAAAAGCGGGTGATAAAATACGCATGGAGGATTTGCTGTACGGCTTGATGCTTGAGTCGGGAAATGACGCTGCGATTGCAGTGGCGGAGTATGTTTCGGGAAATACGGAGCAGTTTGCGGAAGAGATGACGGCGCTGGCAAAAAAAATCGGAGCTAAGGATACTCAATTTAAAAATCCGAACGGTTTGGATGCGGAGGGGCATTACACAACCGCGTACGATTTGGCAAAGATCAGCGCATATGCGATGAAGAATCCGGATTTTCAGAGAATTGTTTCGGAAAAGACAAAAAATGTCACGGTGAACACAAGCGAAACACTTTATTTCAGAAACCATAATAAGCTTTTGAAGATGTATGACGGTGCAAACGGAATAAAAACGGGGTATACAAAAAAATGCGGCAGATGTCTGGTGTCTGCTGCCGAAAGAGGGGGGCGTGAGCTTATCGCAGTGACTCTCAATGCTCCCGATGACTGGAACGATCACATAGCGCTTTTGGATTTCGGCTTTGAAAATTGCAGCGAGAAGCTTATTTTGAGAAAAGGCTCAAAGGTTAAAAGTCTTTATACAAAGGATAAATGCGAGCTGGGTGCGATTGCGGCGGAAGATGCAAGTGTTTTTTGCAAAAATATGCCTGTGAGCGAGGTGGCGGTGCACATAAAAAAAGATTTAAAGGCGCCGATAGCAAAAGATGAAAAGATAGGAACAGCGGAAATTTTAATAGACGGAAAAAAGTATGCACAGGTGGATTTGGTAGCGGACAGGACGATAGAGAAACAAAACAGCATTTTTGATGAGTTCGGAAGATGTATGGAAAAATATATTAAAATGTATTTAAGGTAATTGATGTTTTTTCAATTGCCGTCAAAATATATTTGCAAAATCAGCTATGCTGTGATATAATACCTAAGAGTTTTAATTGGAAAACGTTAGTTTTACAATTACTTAGTGATATTAAGAAAAATGATAAAAAGGTTGGGTGTTTGTTTTGGGAGAGATAGTCAGACTGCAAAAATACATTGCCATGTGCGGTGAGGCTTCAAGGAGAAAAGCGGAGGAGCTGATTTCGGGCGGCAAAGTGAAGGTGAACGGCGAGAGAATAACGGAGCAGGGCATAAAGGTGGAAATAGGCGCCGATAAGGTGGAGGTAAACGGAAAAGAACTGCATATTCAAAACAAAAAATATTATATCATGATAAACAAGCCTGTGGGATATGTTTCGACGGTACATGACCAGTTTGAACGGCCGGCGGTGACAGATCTGGTAAAAGGCGAAATAAAATCGCGGATATTTCCTGTCGGACGGCTTGATTATGATACCTCGGGCTTACTTATTCTTACCAATGACGGTGAATTTTCGCAAAAAGTTACGCACCCGAAATATCATATAGATAAAACATATATAGCTTGGGTGAAAGGCGGACTTACCGTTTCGGGCTTGAATAAATTAAGACGGGGAATAAAAATCGAGGATTATACGACATCACCGGCAGAGGTGGAGATTCTCGATTCAAAAAACGGAAGAACAAAAGTGAAAATCACGATTCATGAGGGGAAAAACAGACAGGTCAGAAAGATGTTTGAGGCGGTCGGCTGCAAGGTGGAGGAGCTCGAAAGAATACGTATCGGCACGGTGGAGCTGGGGAATCTTCCGCTTGGCAGGTGGCGTTATCTTACGGCTCATGAGGTGAATTATCTGATACGGAGCTAAGGATGCGGAAAAAAATACGAAAAAATATCACATTTTTGTTGACTTTTCTGCGTATTTTTGGTATATTAAATATTGATGAAAAAAAAGATGGGGGAGACTCAAATGAAAAAGATAATAAGTATAATGACTGCGGCACTTTTGGCATTTCAGTCGGCAGCGGTATTGGCAGATGAGGCAGTAAGCTCAGATGCGGACAAGACTGTAAAAATAGTGTTTTCATTAAGGGAAGGATATTGTAACAGCGCGGATTCGACAGGTATTATGGCGCTTTCGGATTCGGAGAATACATATACGGCGACAGTGACTTTAAGCAATGACAAGCTTTTGCAGAATGTTGCATTTAACTTGAACGAATCGGCTGTTGGAAAGACATTCTCGATATACCCGGTTTCGGGAATCGACAGGATTTTTTACAATGACGAGGTTTATTCGCAAGGAACGCCTGTGGTTATAACACCCGAGAGAATGCAGTCCTCCGAGCCTATACATATTCAGTATGTTCCGCTAAAGCATAATTCGCTGGACGTAAACTTAAACGGAAGTATTGTTAAATTTTCATTCCCGGCAAGATATGTCGGAGATACGGTGATTGTGCCGATAGATGAGATGGCAAAGGCACTCGAACTGGGATATGTTGAAGAAAATGCAACATATAAGGTTATGTCGATGGCATCGTCGGTGACGGTTGATGTAAACGATGTTTATGTTGAAAAGCTCTCAACCGGAAAAGTAAAGCAGAATTTGGCGGTCAAGCCGATGAAGATAAACGGTAAGATGTTTGTTCCGATCAGTCTTTTTGCAGACGCGTTCAATTTGTCGCTTTCTCTGCAATGGACCGATGATAAGCCTTTAATGAACGTTTCGACGGGCGTTCTGGAAGCACCTGCTCCCGAACCTGTCAGCGAGCCGGTACAGCAACCGCAGCAGCCACAGAATAATTGGGACGATTCGAACAGCTATGTAAATTCGGCAGGCTTGGCAAGTGATACCGATTATCTGGTATGGATATCCAAAAGCGAATACAAGGTAAGAGTATATTTGGGCAGACAGGGCAACTGGAATCTTATAAATACCTTTACCTGTGCGATAGGTGCGCCGAGCACACCGACCTGCGAGGGTACATATAAATATTATCAGGCACAGTCAAAATGGGATTATAAGACGTATTATGTGGGACCGGTAATGAGATTTAACGGCGGATATGCGATCCACTCGACGCTTTTGTATCCGAACGGGACACCTAAGGACAACCGCGTAGGAGTTAAGATTTCACACGGCTGTATCAGATTAAGACCTGACGACATCAACTGGATGTTCTATTATGTGCCTTTGAAAACAACAATACATATAACAGGCTGATAAAAGGGAATGTTAAGGCAGAATTATTCCTATTCCCTTAAAAATTCAAAATTATCTTTTTTCGTAAGAAAAAAGATAATTTTTTTATTGTTTTGCTATTGAAAAAATTATTAAAATATGATATGATAGATTGGTATTATTGTAAAATGGAGGAGTGTAAGCTGTGAGAATTTATGTGGGGACGAAAAACCAAAATGAAAAACAGTTTAGAACTTTAAAAGAAGCAAAAGAATTTATCGAAGAAAACGACATTAACGAAGAAATCGAAGTCATATTTGAAGAGGGGAGATATACTTTTTCCGAAACGGTGCGCTTTAACGAAAATGACAAGCCATGCGTTTACAGAGCGGAAGATGGAAAGAAGGTATATTTTGACGGCGGAATTACATTGGACAATAATCTTGTAAAAAAGGTTTCGGACAGTGAAGTTCTGGAAAGAATAATTGAGGAAAATGCAAGAGAGAATATATATGAAATTGATCTTTCGGGATATGATATTGATTTGGGCGAGTACGGCGCAAGAGGATTCAGACATCCGTATATTCCGTCGCCGAATGAGCTTTTTATTGATTCCGTTCCGCAGACTATTGCCCGATACCCGAAAAATGATTATATACCGCTCGGAAATGTCATAGATGCCGGAAGTGAGCCGATTCATGGGGATTTTTCGATGCGCGGCGGCATTTTCGGATATGACGGTAAGCGAGGAAATAAATGGGAGGGAGCAACCGACGCGTATGTTTCGGGATTTTTCTCGAACTGTTATGCCGACGATACGATAAAGGTAGAAAAAATTGATAAAGAAAACAGAACGATTAAGCTTGCAATGCCGGCGCTGGGCGGCTTAAAGCTTGTCCATGAGCATAGATGGAGGATAGTGAATCTTTTAGAGGAAATAGGCGAGCCGGGCGAGTATTTTATCGACAGAGAGGCGAAAAAGCTTTATTTCTATCCCGAAAATGATCCTAAAGACGCATTTTTGCAGCTTTCGGTATTGAAAACTCCGATGCTTTCTTTTATAGGTGCAAAAAACATCACCTTTAAGGGGATAACTTTTGAAAATTCACGCGGCACGGGTGTATACATCGAGGGAGGCGAGAAAATCGAGATTATAGACTGCGAGTTCAGAAATCTCGGAATGGTAGCGGTACAGATAGGCAAAGGCGTAACGCCCCTTCCCGAGGGACAAAATAACTGCCACGGAATATATGATCACGATAAGATTAAGCCGGAGCCTATGTCGGAGGGGATCGGCAGCTGGCATGAGTATATTTACGAATATGCGGCATTTGACGGCGACGGCGGAAAAAATCACCTCATTTCAGGCTGTAAGATTCACGATACGGCATCCGGCGGAGTGATGCTCGGCGGCGGAAACAGAAAAGAGCTTATTCCGGCAAACAATACGGTGTATAATACGCATATTTATAACGTCAACAGACTGGATCTGACATATAAAGCGGCAGTCAATATCTGGGGCGTGGGAAATACGGTAAGTCACTGTGAACTGGAAAATCTGGAGGGCTTTGCGGTTTATATTCACGGAAATGACCACCTGATAGAATATAACAAGATACATAATGTTGCAAAGAGTATATCGGACGGCGCGGCAATATATATGGGGCGTGATGCAAGTGAGATTGGAAATAAAATAAAGTATAATTTCATTTACGACATAAAGAATCCGCACAGCTATGATATGTACGGTTTTACTGCGATTTACTTTGATGACGGTGCGATATATAACGAGGTTTACGGCAATTATTTTTACGATATTGTGCAAAAGGGAAGATTTTTCTTCTCGACGGTTCACTGGAACGGAGGCGGCTGCACATCGGTTGCGAATAACATTGTAATCGATTGCTACCCGGGACTCGATCCGAATACATATGATAACTCATATAAAAAGATGCATGAAGATGAGATATTTATGAAGCGGATTACGGCAAAAGCGGACGATATGCGCGGCGTGGATATATGCTCGGACGTATGGAGAGAACACTATCCGTATCTGTATGAAACGTATATGAATAATTTTCATCCGACAACGCTTTACTACAATAATTTTGTATGCAGCAATCAGTATCAGAACTTTGTTGACGAAAATCCGAGTCATCTCAATTTTAAGCTGAGAAAGGATTCGTACATGAGAGGCAAGTTCGCGGCAAATGTGCATGATCCGGTGCGCGGTGTCGATTCGGACAGAGTAAATTTTGAAACGGTTGATTTTGATAAGATAGGACTTATAAAATAAGAGAGGTTATAAAAATGATAATTGATAATGTAATGTATAATGATATAGATTCTTTTGAGGAAAAGCCGTACGGAAAGCGTATGTACAGATTTCCGCAGGAGGTTGTTGCAAAAATGAACCTGCGTGCAAGGTATATGGCAAGGTATTCGTGCAACGCCGAAATTCGTTTCGTGACTGCGGCAAAGACCTGTTTTGTCAGCCTTTTGGCAGAAGAGGGAGCTGCAAGAGTTGTGGTTTATTACGGTGATTATACTGTCGGAGAACACATTTTGGAGAGCGGAAAGATAACGAGAATTGCTTTGAATGTGCCGGAGATTGTTGAGGGAATTGACGATAAGCACAACACAAACAAAAGATTCGCAAAGGGCGTATGGAGATTGCATTTTCATAATGCGGTCGTTTCGGTGTGCGATATTGATACCTTAGGTGAGGAGATAAGAGCGCCGAAAAAAGATGAGATGCCCGAAAAAATGATGCTTTCGTACGGCTCTTCAATATCGCACGGTGCAGGATCAAGCTATAATCCGATGACATATGTCGGAACGCTTGCAAAGCTTTTGGGCGTGGATTATATGGCAAAGGGAGTCGGCGGATCGTGTTTTCTCGAGCCTGAAATCGCAGACGATTTTGCAAAGCGTACCGATTGGGATTTTGCGCTTATGGAGCTGGGCGTGAATATGTCGGGATCCTTCAGCGTTGAGGAATTTACCGAACGGTTTAACTATTTTGCCGATGCATTATATAAAACGGGAAAGAAGATTGTTTTTCTTACTATTTTCCCGAACTCGGCAATTTACAATAAAATGCCGGACGGTGAAAACGCTCTTAAATATAATGAAGTTATAAGAGAAAAATGCAAAGAGTTTGATTCTAAAAGAGTACTTTTGGTTGAGGGGAATAAGGTTTTAACCTCGAGCGAGATGTTATCGGCGGACGGCATACACCCATCGACCGAGGGACACGTTGCAATGGGTTATAATTTATACAATCTTGTTAAAAAGTTTATCAATGACTGAAAACTCGGCGGCGGAAAGGAAATGATTAAATGAAAAAAATAATCTGCCCGATTTTTCTGCTTGTTTTTTTGAGCAGCTTTGTTACGGCACAGGCTGCGGACTGGTCAAAAGAATACAGCGAGGAAATAGAGGACGGAGTTGTATATAAATACTATTTAAAATATGATTCCACCGGATTTTCAAAGCTGCACGTTGTGGAATGTGACCTGGATAATCCGAAAGTGGATATCGAGGTGCTGACAGCGGAAAACGGCAGCTCGTATCTGGAAAATACCAAGGTGATGGCAGAAAAGAACGGCACATTGGCGGCAATAAACGGCGATTTTTTCAATATGAGCTCGAAAAGAACCAATATGCTCGGCGTGGTTTATCAAGACGGCGAGATGGTTTCGAGTCCGTCAAAGGACGTTTGGGCAACCTTTGGAATAACGGACGCCGGCACGGTTATTATGGATTATTTCGGATTTTCCGGAAAAATAATATCACCGCAAGGATATGAAACGGAACTTTATCAGATAAATAAGGTGCCGGTAACGGGAGGATCTGTGAGTATGCTTACCTCCAAATGGGGAAAAACCGCATATTTGGAGGACAATATGCAGGCGCTCTTAATAAAAGACGGACGTGTTACGGCAAAGGTATCGCAAAAAGGCGATGTTGAGTTCGGCGATAACGACAGAATGCTTTTGGCAAACTATACGGTAAACGGATTTTTCAATAATTTTAATATAGGCGATGAGGTAAAGATTGAGTATTATCTGACCGGCTGCAATGAAAACCTAAAGGAGGCGACGGGCGGAAATACTGTCCTTGTTGCAGACGGCAAACGTGCGGATTTTAACAATGTTTCGTCGGGATATGCACAAAGAACGGCGGCTGCTGTTGATAAGAGCGGCAGAAAACTGATGCTTGCGGTTTGCGAGGGAAGAAGAACGAATTGCCGAGGCATGACGCAGGAGCAGCTCGCCGACGCGCTTATCGAAATCGGCGCATACCGTGCGATAAACTTTGACGGCGGCGGATCGTCAACTATGGTTGTAAAAAATGTCATGGGCGATTCGTATGAGGTGAAAAACGGCGCAAGCTCGCTGAGAAATGTTTCCACCTCTGTAGGAGTGGTGAATAATCAGCCGTATATCGGAACTGCCGTTTCGGGAAAGCTGGAATTAAGCGATAAAAATATATTAAAAGGCGATTATGTTGAGCCGTATTACAAGTTTTTTGATGCAAACGCTCATGTGGTTGCGGCGGAAAATGTTGTGCTTACATCAAGTGATCCGCAGGCTGTTATAAAAGACGGCAGAGTATATTTAAATACCGAGGGACGGCATAAAATTTATGCAGAGTACGGCGGAGTACGGCTCGAGGCTGATGCAAACGTTATTTCTGATATTCAGTCGGCATACATCTATCCCGAAAGGATAGAGATGAATAAGGGCGAGAGCAGAGAGTTTTCGCTGACCGTCTGGGATTTTGACGGGAATATGGCATATGTCCACCCCGAGGCGGTCGATTGGATAAGCGAGGGCGTGCAGATTGACGCGAATACAGTGAGCGGAGAGAGCGGATATATCGGAGTGAAATTCCCGAAGGCGGAGATATACTGCAGTATAAACGGCGCCGAAAAGCCAAGAACGATTTTTGCAGATACACCTTTTATGCAAAATGAGCCTTACGGGAAAAAAGTAAAAATATCTGCCGGGAGCGCGAAGTATTCTTCGATTGCGGATATGATTCGTGTGCTGAATCACGAAAGATCGCTTGCGGATGCAGATGTACTGTATATGTTCGGAAAACCTGTCATAAAGGAGCTGAAATATTGGAGCACAAACTCTTATTTTGGAAACCCGATAGATTCCACGCTTATTGTAACGCTTGCAAAAAAGTCGGGATCCTTGAATATAGGTGAACAGCTTTCGGCAGTGGCAAGACTTTCGGAGAGCGATAAGAAAAATATAGTGGTTATTACGGAGATTGCACCGGGTGAGCTTTCGGAATTTGAAAAGGAGTTGCTTTTCGATTCGCTCGATAAGGCGAAGAATAACGGAAAAAATGTATTTATAGTTTATAACGGAACGACCAAACGTACATTTTTACAGGACGGAATAACGTACATTTCCTGCGCTGATGTAAGCGGGGCGGCTTTGGCTGACGGCGAAAGCGGATATGTAACCTTCTACATTTCGGGAGATGAGATAAAATATACTGTTTTTTAAGGTGGTAAAATAATTTGAAAGAAAAAAGAATATTAAATTCCGTAAGCTATGTAATGGTTATAATGATATTATCGAGATTGTGTTCATTATTGAGCACGCAGATATATATGTCATTTTACGGGATAGATAAGTATTTGAATATTTATTCTTATGCGATAACCGTCCCCAATACCATATTCAACTGCTTCGGAACGGCGCTCTCAACGGTTGTTATTCCGATTTATGCGGGACATCTTGCGCGGAATAATAAAATAAAAGCCGAGAACTTTGCAAATAATATAATAACGATAGCGACGGTCTTTACTTTGGTTTTGGTCATAATCGGCATGGCGATTTCGCCGCTCATAGTAAAGCTTACCGCGTTTAAGGCACCGGATCAGTATGATTTTGCGGTAAAATCCCTGATGATTATTATGCCGGTAATGATATTTTACGGGCTTAACTACATTTTCCAGGGTATGCTGCAATCAAACGGAAAATACGGCTGGCCGGCATTCGTGAGTGTACCGAGTTCGGTTATCGTGATATGCTATGTTCTCCTGTGGGGAGATAAATTCGGAATAGAGGGGCTTTTGATTGCAACACTTATCGGTCTTGCAATGCAGGCTCTGATACTGATACCGCCGCTTTTAAAAACGGGGTACCGATATAAGCCGAGAATGCAGTTTAAGGACGAGGATATTATAAATTCGGGAAAGATGACTTTAAACGTCTTAATCGGTGTTTCGGCATATCAGATAAATATGTTCTATAACGTTACGATGATCTCGAATTTTGAGGGAATGACAACACTTCTCACCTTTGTGCAGAATATTGTTGTGTATATGGTTTTGGCATTTGTGTATTCGGTAACGGCGGTGTTGTATCCGAAGCTTACCGAAAAAGCGGCATTGGGAGATATGGCAGGCTACAAAGAAACGCTCAATTCGGTTTTATCGAACGTTATGCTTTTGCTGATACCCATAACCTTCGGTTTTATCGCGGTGCGTGAGCCGCTGATGCAGCTTATTACAAACTGGGGTAAAATCACCGACGCCGATATAAAAAATGCGACGGTCTTTGTGGCGATGTACGCTATAGGCATTGTCGGAATCGGCGCAAAGGAGATTTTGGACAGGGCATTTTATGCGATAAAGGATACCAAAACCGCAGCAATAAACGGATTTATAATTATGGCGGTAAATATTATATTAAGTCTGATACTTATACGGTTCATCGGTCCGTACGGAATACCGCTTGCGTACTCGGTTGCGTCACTGACGGGATTTGTTGTGCTTATGGTATTGCTGACAAAAAAAATCGGAAATTTTCTGGACGGCTTTGCCGCAAAATTTATAAAGTCCGCAATTGCATCTGCGGTAATGGGAGCTGTGGTCATAGCAATTTTAAAGGTTATGAACGGAGTGTTTACCGATAACGGCATCATTGCAAGAATTGTGACATTGACGGTGCCTGTGGGAGTGGGAGTGATAGTTTATGCGCTCATGCTTTTAGTGCTCCGGGTTGATGTTGCGGTTGCGGCGGTAAATAAAGTATTTAAGAGAAACAAGGAGGATAATGAGGCGTGATAAGGGTTTTATATCTTATAAATTATGCTGGAAAAGCGGGGACGGAAAAATATGTGTACAATCTTGCGAAAAAGTATCATAAAAGCAAGGCAGAGTGCTATTTCGTGTATAATACGGAGGGACCGCTGTGCGAACAGATAAAGGAGCTGGGGATTGAGCCGAAGCGTATCGAGATGAGGTCACCGTTTGATTTTAAGGCGGCAAGAGAATTGGCGAAATACTGCGAAGAAAACAAAATTGATGTTATACATGCTCAGTATCCGCGAGAAAATTACATTGCGATACTTGCAAAAAAGCATTATAAAAAAGTGAAAGTGGTCTACACATCGCATCTGACGATAAGCACAGGTCCGCTCTGGAAGATCACCAATTCGTTTATGACAAAAAAGGATCACAAAATTATATCGGTGTGTAATTACGGAAAGGAACTCCTGATTCATAACGGATTTCCTAAGGATAAAATCGAAGTCATCTTTAACGGTGTGCGCCCGGGAGAAAAGGGAGAACCGAACAAAGAGCTTAAAAAGAGCTTATCGATTGACGATGATACATTTGTTATGAGTATCCTGGCAAGATATGAGGAATCAAAGGGACTGGATTTCCTTTTAAACAGCATAAAGCTTTTAAAGGAACGGACAAGCAGAAAGTTTGTTCTTTTGATTGCGGGAGACGGTATATTGTTTGAAGATATGGGAGAGCTTATAGAAAAACTGAACCTGCAAGACTGTGTAAAACAGCTCGGATTCAGAAAAGATACGGCAGATATCTTAAGTATAAGCGATCTTTATATAAACAGCTCGAAATGCCTGGAGGCATTGAGCTTTGCAATGGTCGAGGCACTGGTAAACGGTTTGCCGATTGTTGCAACAAATATCGGCGGGAACCCCGATATAGTATCTCCCCAAAACGACTGCGGAACACTGGTTGAATACGGAGACTGCGATGCTTTCGCGGAGGCTGTGAGAGAATATATCGAAAATGAAGAGCTCCTGAAAAAACGGAGCGAAAATGCAAAAGCGGCTGCGGAGAATGTATTTAATTTAGACAAGCTGCTGGATGACACTTTTAAGTTGTATATGTGAGAAAGGAATGAATTGTCATGAAGGGAAAATTTAAGTTTAACATTATTGATGTATTGGTGATTGTGATTATTGTTGCTGTAGCCGCTTTTATAGGCGTGAAGATGGTAGGAGGAAATCTGAATACCGCGGTGAACAATGATAAATTTAAGGATACGGAACATTCATATGAATATACCTTCCATTGCTATGAAGCACCGGATTTTGTCCTGGACTATATCAAAAACGGCGCAAATGTCCTGGAATTTACCGACGATGACGAGTTCGGAAAGCTGTTCTCATTCTCAGTGGGAGAGGCGGAGATTTACGAGCCGGATTCAAGCGGACATTATGTAAAATCGACAAAGCCGGATCACAGCAGCGTTGATTTGGTCGTACGCGGCAAGGGTGTGCAGACAAAGGGCGGAGTAAAGGTAGGCTGGAATGACTACAGTGTTGGACATTCGCTCACGATAAATGTGGGAAATGCCAAGCTCTACTGCAAGATTTCGGGTATTAAGCGTTTGGACTGATATCTTTAAGTGATAAAAAAACGCTTGAAGCTTTAAAAATGCGCCTTTGGCACAGGAAGGAATGGATATATATGTTTTCCCAAAGTTTGACAGCAATGCTTTTAAAAGGGATTGCAGGTAAAATCTCGGAAAGTATGTTTTTGGGGATTATCTGCAAATTCTTAAAAGCAGCAGGAAAATTTATAGAAAAATTATACGGCTTATTTCAAAAGAGTATTCTGTTCGGGATATTTCTGACGCTAACCGGAGCTTTAAAAAAGCTGTATAACGGAAGCGGATTGAAATGCTATGTTGATGCGAAGAATTTTTTTGATAAGCCGTGGAGCGAATCAGGATTGGCGCGGATTGCCGATGTCATAATTCGCGGCTTGACATATTTGGCGGAAAAAATCGGAGATTTTATAAAAAGGCTGTTTTGCGGATCATTTATCTTGTCGGTGTATGATGCTGCTATGGAAAAGCTGGGATTTCACAGGATTCTGGCGATAGTTTTCGGAGCGATGTTTTTGGTGTACAGCAGTATATGGAATAATCTTTATGCTGCCGGTATCTGTGTTATACTTTTGTTTTTGCTTTTGTATAAAAACAGAAAAACAGCGCTCGCACCGTCAAATATTGACTTTTTTATGGTGCTGTTTCTGATTTCGCTGGTGCTGGGAGTAATATCAGCGCCGAGTAAAGGCGATGCCGTCCGAATTGCGCTTATTGCCGCGTCGGCATTGGGCTTTCATTTGTGCACGGTGGTAATTCTTGACGACAATAAAAAGATTGTGGATTTTATAAAGATCATGTCATGGGTTATGGCATTGACCGCCGTGGTTGCGATATATCAGCGTTTGTCGGGGATTGAGGTTGATCCCGAATTTGTTGATGTAACGGTTAATGCCGGTATGCCGGGACGAGTATTTTCAACCTTTGAAAACCCTAACAACTATGCAGAGCTTTTGGTATTATTTATGCCGTTTATGTATGCGCTCATCTTAAATGAAAAGGGAGCAAAGCAAAAGCTTATCTGGATTGCGGTTGCGGGAATTTCGGCTATTGCGCTTGCAATGACATATTCGAGATCCTGTTATGTGGCTTTTGCATTGGCAACGCTTATATTTGTCTGTGTATATGATTACAGACTTCTTCTGCCTTTTGCGATATTGTGTATATGCGCGATACCGTTTTTGCCGCAGACAATCTTAAACCGTATTATGACAATAGGATCATTGCAGGACTCGTCGAACAGCTACAGATTGTATATATGGGATACCTGTATAAAGCTTGTAAGAAATTACGGAGTGTCGGGACTGGGAGTGGGACCGAAGGCATTTTCGGCATATTACCGCCCGATTGCATATAAAAATGCGGCGACCGCGCCGCACAGTCATATGCTCTATCTGGAGCTTATACTCGAATACGGAATACTTGGATTTATCGGATTCATGGGTTATTATATAAGAATAATCAGAAACGGTTTTAAGAGCGTGAAGATAGCGTCGAAAGAGGAAAGAGCATACATCGGCGCAGGAATCGGCGCTTTGATAGGTATAGCTTTTGTAAGCTGTGCCGAATATATTTGGTTTTATCCGAGAGATATGTTTGCACACTTAATAGTGCTCGGCATTCTTGCGGCATTGGTACGCAATATCGGAAAAAAAGGAGAATAATGTGAAAAATATGCTGCGCATCTTTTCCGCGTTATGATTTGTGCTGCCGTACGGCGGCGGAATGGAGATTAGAATGAAAATAATGCATTTGATAAGAGGGGGAGACAGCGGAGGTGCAAAAACCCACCTCTTCACATTGCTTGATGAACTGCAAAAATATGTTGAATGTGAGGTTGTATGTCTTATTCCGGGGGTGTTTTACCGTGAAATACTGGATAAAGACATAAAAACGACCCTTTTTCCGCAGAAGAACCGATTTGATTTATCGGTCGTAAAAAAGATAAAGAATCTCATAGAAGAGGACGGAGTCGACATATTGCATGTGCATGGAGCTATGGCGAACTTTATTGCACAGTTTTTAAAAAAGAAGATAGATATTCCGATAGTGACAACCATGCACAGCGATTATCTTTTGGATTTTGACACCTTTTTTAAAAAGATTGTTTTCACAGCCTTAAATGCGGCGTCTTTGAGGAAAATCGATTATTTTATTGCTGTTTCGGATAACTTCAAAAGTATGCTTATGGAGAGGAAATTCCGCCCGAACGGAATATATACCGTGTATAACGGTATGCAGTTTGCAAATGTCCCGAAAGAGGTTACGCCGAAAGAGGAATTTGCGGCAAAGTATGGCTTAAAGCTTGAAAAAGATGTTGTATATATAGGTATTGCGGCACGTTTTGACGCGGTCAAGGGTGTGGACATATTTATAGAGGGTGCATCAAAGCTCTACGAAAAAAACAAGAATGTGCGCTTTTTGATTGCCGGCGACGGTGAAATGCGAGATCAGTTAAAAGAGCTTGCAAAAAGTCTCGGAATAGACAGTGCCGTGCATTTTCTGGGATTTGTACATGATATTTACGGATTTTTGAATTTTATAGATGTGAACTGTCTGACATCGCTCTGCGAAAGCTTTCCGTATTCAATGCTTGAAGGCGCGGCGATGAAAAAGCCGATGGTTGCGAGCAATGTCGGAGGTATAAGCAGTCTTGTGATTGAGGACGAAACCGGCTATCTTTTCCCGGCAACCGACAGCAGCGCGTTTGCGGAAAAGCTGCAAATGATGTGTGAATCGCAAAAAAGACGTGAGGAGATGGGTGAGAGAATATACGAGCGCGCGACAACGCTTTTCTCTGCCGAAACATTTGCAAAAACTCATGTAAAGATTTACAATAATATTCTTGCCGATTTTGCCGATCCGAAACGCTACGATTTTATAATAAGCGGATATTACGGCTACAACAACAGCGGAGATGACGCACTTCTTCTTGCAATGATAACAGAACTGAAAAAGCAGAAGGAGAATGTGCGAGTTGCGGTTTTGAGCGCCGATCCGAAAGCTACCAAAAAGTTATATAAGGTGGATTCCTTTAACCGTTTTAACCCGTTTAACGTGTATAGAAGTATGCGAAAATCAAAGGTTCTGCTCTCGGGCGGAGGCTCGCTGATTCAGGACGAAACAAGCTCAAAGTCACTTTGGTATTACGCGACAATCTTAAAGGTTGCAAAAAAATGCGGTTTGAAGGTAATGCAGATTGCAAACGGTATAGGTCCCGTGAGCCGTGTTAAAAACAGAAAGCTTGCGACAAATATCATGAACACCTGTGTTGACCGCATAACGCTTCGCGAGGAAAAATCACTGGCAGAGCTTGAGAAAATGAATATTAACGTAAATGCGGCAGTGACTTGCGATCCGGCAATGATGCTTGAGGGGGCGCCCAAAAAAGATGTGCTTAAAATATTTGATAAAGAGGGAATACAGGACGAGCCGTACGTATGTATATCGATGCGTGACTGGGACAGGAACCCGCCCGATTTTGAGCATCGTATCGCACACGTTGCCGATTATATTTATGAAACATACGGATTTAACATTGTGTTTATAATCATGCAGTATCCGACAGACCTTAACATAACAAAGCGTATTATGGGGTATATGAAAAGCCCGGCAAAGCTTATCGGTCACAGAGTCGGCATTGAGAATATGATCGGTATAATAAGGGAGGCAGAGCTGGTTCTGGCGATGCGTCTGCATACGCTTATATACGGCGTATCGATGAAAACCCCGGTAATTGCGATACAGTATGATCCCAAGGTGGACAGCTTTATGGAATATTTGCAGCAAAAAAGGATTGTAAAAATTACCGATGTTGATGTCGATATGTTAAAAAGATTTGTGGACGAGTGCGTGCACAACAGAGAGACAGATGCAAATGCGCGTTTATGTGACGAGATGAAGAAAAAAGCGAAAATGAATATAGATATTGCATTGGAGCTTTTGGAAAAGTATTAGAAAACTTGACAAATTGCATTTTAAATGTTATACTAAAATTCGGTCATATATCAGATGGTGACCGTTAAAAGATAAGGAGGGATTTTATGCCGAAGTTTTTTGTTCTTCCCGAAAATGTGCATGAAGATGTTATCAGGATAACGGGAGAGGACGTTTTGCATATAAAGCGCGTACTCAGAATGAAAGCAGGCGATAAAATTCACCTGTGTGACAGCTCGGGCTTTGATTATGACGCAGTTATTGATCAGATGACAGAGAGCGGTATTGAATGCAGGGTGACGGCTAAAAGAGAGTCGGATACCGAGCCGCCGATAAAGGTTATGCTCTTTCAGGGGATTCCCAAGGGCGCTAAGACCGACTATATAATACAAAAAAATACAGAGCTTGGAATATCTGATATTGTGATGTGCCGTCTGGCGAGGTGTGTTTCAAAGCCGGAGGGTTCTAAAAAGACCGAAAGATGGCAGAAGATAGCAGAGGCGGCTGCAAAGCAGTCGGGGAGAGGGCTTGTCCCTAAGGTTCATGAGCCTGTGGATTTGGATACGGCGATTTCGATGATGAAAAAATGCGATCTTGCTTTTGTGCCGTATGAATGTGAGGAAAATTGCAGTATAAAGAGCGTTTTGAAAAACAGTCCTGATGCGAAAAGTATCGCATTTATGATAGGCCCCGAGGGCGGATTCGGAATCGGAGAAATCGAAAAGTTAAAAGATGCGGGAATAACGCCGGTATCGCTCGGAAAGCGTATTTTGCGGACCGAAACGGCGGGAGAAGCGGTTTTGACAATGATAATGTATGAATTGGGCGACATTTAAAAAATAAAAGTGCGGAGGTTTTAAAAAATGAAATATACAAAAGAAGAAAGCTTGGTAAACAGAATACTGATAAATTACGGTGTGGCGATTATTGCCTATATTTTGCTGTATTTTCTTTTAAATAAGTATTACATGAAGTACAGCATCGTACTTCCGATTGCGGGAGTTATGATCATTGCGGCGGTGGTATGTTATCTTTTGCAGAAAAAGACGGGTAAAACAAAGAATTACGGACATATGTTTATAGGTCTTGCTGTGGCGCTTATCGTTACTCAAAGCTCGTTTATTATATACAGAGTGTTGGGTGAAAAGATATTTTCCGCGCTTACAAGCGTATGGATTATCGATAAAGCCGTTAATTCGAGAAATGCGACAATCGGTATTGCATGGCTCGGCGCGATTTACTTGGTTATCATGACGGTGTATAATGCGGTTTTGATTTCAAAAGAAAAGAAAAATGCTAAAACAGGAGCGCCGAAGGTACACGGCAAGAAGAAATAATGAGCAGATTTGAACGTTTTTATCCCGACTATGCGTATAAAAGTGTCTGGGACATTGAGGACGGATTTTTTAAAGAAAACGGCATTGAGTTTGCAATCTTGGATATTGATAACACTTTGGTGCCGTATACAGAAAAAACACCGTCAAAGCGCGCGTTGGAGTTTTTGCAAAAGCTTGAGGAGTCGGGAGTGAAATATTGTTTTCTTTCAAATAACAAGGACAAGCGCGTTATTATTTTTAATGAGAATATAGGCGCGCCGTTTTTGGCAAGAGCAAAAAAACCGCTTTGCGGCGGTATAAATAAAATCATGAAGATGATAGGTGCAAAACCGCAGAATACGGTTTTAATAGGCGATCAGGTATTTACCGATGTGTGGACGGGAAAAAGAGCCGGAATTAAGACGATTCTGGTAAGTCCGATTGAAGATAAGGAAACGCTTTTTTTCAGGTTTAAGCGTGCGATGGAGAGAATCGTTTTGAAAAATTATAACGGCAGGTAAAAAAGATATGAACATAATTTTAACCGGATTTATGATGTCGGGAAAAACGAGCATAGGTTCAGAACTTGCAAAAATGCTGGGGTACAGATTCATAGATACCGACAAGATGATTGAGCGTGAAGAAAGACTTGCGGTAAAAGATATTTTTGCAAAATACGGGGAAGAATACTTCAGAAACAAGGAAACCGAGGCGGCAGAAAAAATATCCGAACTTGATAAATGCGTTGCGGCAACGGGCGGAGGTATGGTTTTGCGCGAATGTAATATGGAGCTTTTGCGCAAAAACGGATATATTGTGAATTTAAAAATTACCCCGGAAATAATAAGAGAAAGAATGGATTCGGGAAGATCGGACAGACCGCTTATAAAAGATGCGGATTTTTCCGAAATTGTTGAGAAATTCAAAAAAAGAGAGAGGTTCTATGAGGTTTGCGATTATACGGTAGTTATCGAGGGGGAGAAAAGTCCGCGTCGGTATGCCGAGGAAATTGCGGAATATTTAAAGCGTGAGGTGATCTGATGGGAGCAAAATTCGGTGTTGCCGGAAACGGCAATCTTTTTTATGCCGACGGTAAAAAAGCGTCGGAGGAGATGCCCGAGTGGCTTAAAAATTTCGGCTTGGACGCATACGAATATCAATGCGGAAACGGCGTGAGGATAAAAGAGGAAACCGCGGGTAAAATCGGGAAAAATGCGGAAGAAAACGGCATTTTAATGAGTGTTCATTCGCCGTATTATATAAATCTTGCAACACCTGATGAGGAAAAGCGAAAAAAAAGTCTTGATTATATTATCCAAAGCCTTACGGCGGCAAGCTATATGGGCGCAAAAAGAGTGGTTATCCATAGCGGAGCATTGGGGAAGATGACGCGCGAAGAGGCTTTGGAATATGCAAAAAAGACGGTGCGGCTTGCTGTTGATACGGCAGACGATATGGGATTTTCCGATATTCATATGTGTATAGAAACGATGGGGAAAATCAATCAGCTCGGGAATCTTGCGGAGGTTATGGAGCTGTGCAAAATTGACGACAGACTTTTGCCGACAATTGATTTCGGACATTTGAACGCAAGAACTCTCGGCGGACTAAAAAGCTATGACGATTTTCTGGAAATTTTTGACGCGATTGAAAATAATCTCGGCTCGGACAGACTTAAGATTTTCCACAGTCATTTCAGTAAAATAGAGTATACAAAGGGCGGAGAGAAGAAGCATCTGACCTTTGAAGATACGCTTTACGGCCCGGAATTTGATTTTGTTGCGGAGATTACCGCAAAGAAGAATCTTTCGCCCGTATTTATATGCGAATCGGCAGGCACGCAGCCGGAAGATGCGCTGACGATGAAAAAAATATATGAAAAAATCTATAAGGAGTTGTAAAAATTATTTTTACAACTCCTTTTTATATATTATATAAAATCTTTTTTAACAGCTTTTCGCATTATTATTTTATAAAATGCTTTTGCAGCTCGACAATCGGTATCGGCATAAAGGATAGCAGGGCGCATATTATCCATTCGTATGCGCCGAGGGGGACGGTTTTAAAAAATACCGAGATCGGAGCATATGAAACTGCGGTAACTTGCAGAACAATTCCCAGAATTAGCGCAAGGACGAGGAATTTGTTTTTGAAAAAGCCTGCTTTGAAAACGGAATGTCGGCTGCGCATATTAAATGCATGAAAGAGCTGCGACATACCAAGTACGGTAAACGCCATTGTGCGCCCGATTGCGCATGAGCCGACGGGATCGAAAAAGATCATGCCGAGTGTATAGGCAAGTATCGCGAGCGCGCCTATCATTGCACCCTCTGTGAAAATATCCGCCCACATTTCACGGTCGAATATCTTTGCCGAGTGACCTGTGGGTTTATTGTGCATGATGTCGTCCGACACCGGATCAAGACCGAGTGCTACTGCCGGGAGCGAGTCGGTGACGAGGTTTATCCATAAAAGCTGTATCGGATAGAGCGGGGCGGACCAGCCGAACAAAAGCCCCACGAATACTGTAAAGATTTCGCCGATATTGCTTGAGAGCAGGAATTTTATCGCCTTTTTCAGATTTTCATAAATTTCCCTGCCCTTTTTCACCGCGGCAACGATAGTGGCAAAATTGTCATCGGTCAGGATTATATCCGACGCGCTTTTGGCAACGTCTGTACCGCACATTCCCATGCTGCAACCGATGTCCGCTTTTTTAAGACTCGGCGCGTCATTAACGCCGTCGCCTGTCATGGCAACTACCTGATCCTGTTTTTGCCAGGCTTTAACAATGCGCACCTTATGCTCGGGGGTTACTCGTGCGAAAACGCTGTAGTTTCCGATAGTGCGTTCCAGTTCGCTTTGCGGCATTAAATCCAGTTCTTTTCCGGTTATCGCTTTTTCACCGGGTTTTAAAATTCCTATCTGCTTTGCGATTGCCGATGCGGTATTTAGGTGATCGCCTGTTATCATGACAGGGCGGATACCGGCATCTATGCAGGCTTTTACGGCTGCTTTTACTTCGGGGCGCGGAGGATCGGAAAGTCCCAAAAGCCCTAAAAATACAAGATTATTTTCGCTGATTGAGGCGGTTGTACCGTCTTTGTAAGCAACGGCAATAACCCTTAGAGCATTATCGGTCATGAGAGAGTTATTTTTTAGTATTTCATTCTTCAACTCGGGAGTAAGAGGTGTTTTTTTACCGTTTTTGTAGACATGGGTGCAGAGATTTATCAGTATATCGGGCGCGCCTTTGGATATTATGCGTATGCCGGACTCGGTTTTGTGAGCGGTGCTCATGAGTTTTCGGGACGAGTCGAACGGAATTTCGGTAAGGCGCGGATATTTGCGGTCGAGTCTGATTTTATTTGCGGCATTCTTCAGACCGTACTCGATTATGGCATTTTCGGTAGGTGTTGCGCCTGCCGATTCATCATAATCGCAGCATAAAACGGCGCAGCGGCATAAAAAGGAAACATCGTCCGCAAAAACTTTAGATACCTCCATTTTATTCATCGTAAGCGTGCCTGTTTTGTCGGAGCATATTACAGAGGCGCTCCCTAAAGCCTCGACTGCCGGCAGATTTCTTACAATTGCGTTTTTCTTTGCCATTGCCTGAACACCTATTGCAAGCATGATTGTGACTATTGCGGGGAGCCCCTCGGGGATTGCCGCAACGGCAAGGCTTACGGAAATCATAAACATTTCAAACGGCGGAAAATGCTTTAGTATGCCGATAAAGAAGATGATTACACAGATTGAAAGGGAAAGTATGCCGAGAATTTTACCGACATGAGCAAGCTTTTTTTGCAGCGGCGTTTCGTTGTCGGCACTGTCCATAATGAGATTTGCGATTTTCCCAAGCTCTGTATTCATGCCGCATGAAACGGCGATTCCCTCGCCTTTTCCCGAAACGACCGAGGTGCCGGCATGAATAATATTCGTGCGGTCGGCAAGGGGCGTGAGCGGCTCGGGGATCGCGTCCGGATTTTTTGATACGCTCATAGATTCGCCGGTGAGTGTTGATTCATCGCATTGTATGGAATTTGCCCAAATCAGACGGCAGTCGGCAGGGGCGCGGCTGCCTGTTTTGAATATCACAATATCTCCCGGCACCACATCGCTTGCATGGATCTCGCAGGTTTTGCCGTCACGCTTTACAAATGCTGTCGGCTCGGACATTTCTTTTAGCGCGTCAAGCGCTTTTTCGGCTTTGGATTCCTGAACAGTTCCCAAAAATGCGTTTAGAATAACGATTGCAAGTATGACAATCGGATCGGCGAAATCCGCATCTCCGTTTATGAACGAAACGGAAAAGGATATGATTGCCGCGGCAATTAAGACGATTATCATGAAATCGTTGAACTGAGCAAGAAAATTTTTGAGTATTCCGTTTTTCTTTCTTGAGGTAATTATATTCTTGCCGTAAATTTTGAGCCTTTTTTGTACTTCTTTTTCGGACAGTCCGTTTTTTTCATCGGATTTTAAGTGATTTATGACCTCTTTAGCAGTTATACTGTGCCATTGCATGGTGTCTTTTGCCTCCTTATTTTACATTTGCCCTTCGCCGGGGGTATCGGGGGAGCTAACCCCCGATTTGAAATCAAAAATGACGGAATGAACGTCATTTTTAAGATGCTTGCCTGTTATAATAATTTTATTGAGTATGAAATATTATATGTTAAAAATTTTTATGTCCCTATTGATTTTTGGAAAGGTATGTGATATAATAAATAATATATACTTGGGATTGGTGTAAAAAAATCGGAAAGGGAGGAACGAAATGGCAAGAGAAAAAAGACAGATAAGCCCGAACAGAATATATCACATACTTTTAAGAGGCGTCAATGAGCTTTTTTCAAACGATGCAGACTTTAAGAAATTTATTGAGCTGCTGGAGTATTACTTTAAGGATACCGATACAAAGCTTTTGGGATATGCCTTGATGAAGAACAGAGTTCATATGATTATAAAGGAAGGCGAAAAAGGCGTATCGATGATAATGAAGCCGATATGTACAAGTTACGCGCGCTACTTTAACCGTGTGCATGATTTGCAGGGAAAGCTTTTTTATGACAGATATAAAAGCGAGCCGATAAATGATGATACGGCGCTTGACGGATTAAAAGCCTTTTTAAATACGGTTCCGGCAGATTACAAAGGCGGAGTGGACGGATTTTCCGAGCTTGTCGGGCTGAATTACATAGACGATTATTGCAGAATGACGGATGATGAACTCAAAAGCTATATAGAAAATATATTTAAGTGCGAAATTTCGGCAATGACAAAAAAAGAAAAGCAGGATATGGCGCAGGAGATTTCGGACGGGAAAAAGATAGGCGCTGCGAGAATATATAAGATTTTCGGCTTGGGCAGAAAGGTGAGCGCAAAAAAGGAAAAAAGAGAAGAAGTACCAAAGACGGAAGAAAATACAACAAAACGTGACAGTAACTTAAGTGTATGGCTTTTATAGGGAAGTGATTGGAAATGAGTAAATATATAAGCTTTAAGCAGATTTTACAGCTTGTGAAGATGCATTTGTACGTTAGTTTTGCAGCGATGTTTATGGGACTTATAATGGTTTCCTTTTCAACGGGAGGCATAACGAAATATATATTTTCCGGCGTATTTATTTTGATATATATGCTGGTACTGTACAGCAAGAGCGCGGATATTGCACAGCACGACAGACAGAACTTTTCAAAAGAGGTTCCGTATGCGGCAAAGGGATTGCTGCTGCCGATTGGGATTTTTGTTGTCGGGGCGCTTTTGTATCTGCTCTACAGTATTACGTGGAAATACAATATAATAGATACAACCTCCGGATTTATAAATAATACGCTGTTTGTTTTCTGGACATTTATTTATACGGGACTGGCAAACTTAAGCAACGGTCATATCAGCACCGCGGCGATTGCGGCATTTATAATCGTTCCGGAAATTGCGGCGGGACTCGGATATTTTGCAGGATACAGAAGGTTTGATTTGAGCGAAAAAGTGGCAAAGGTTGTATACGATATAGAGGAAGATAAAAAAGAAGAATAACGGCGGAAAGGGTGAAATGGGAATGTTTAAAAGCATGACCGGCTACGGAAGGCATGAGATTTGCGACGGCGGCAAGAAAATAACGGTCGAGATTAAGTCGGTAAATCACAGGTATTCCGATTATAATATCAAAGTACCGCGATATTACGGGTATCTTGAGGATAAGATAAGAGAATATGTGTCAAAATATGTAGCAAGAGGAAAAATCGATATTTATGTTTCGATAGAAAGCTATGATGAGGCGGATAAAGAAATAACGCTTAACCGCGAGCTTGCTAAAAATTACATAGACGTACTGAAAACGCTTGCGGCGGATTTTGACTTAAAAGATGATATTACCGTATCGAGCGTTGCAAGGTTCAGCGATATTTTTAATGCCGAGCGCAAGGAAGAGGACGATGAAGAGATATGGAGATTGGTTAAAAATGTGCTGACACCTGCATTGGATAGCTTCTGTGAAATGAGAGCGCGCGAGGGTAAGCGCCTTTATAACGATATGGCGGCAAGAGTTGAATATATGAAAACTCTGGCGCAGAAAATCGATGAGCGGTCGCCGAAAACGGTTGAGGAATACAGACAAAAGCTCTATGCAAAGATTAAGGAGCTTTTGGAGGATCGCGAGATTGATGAGGCAAGGGTTTTGACCGAGGTTGCGATTTTTGCCGATAAGGTTGCGGTAAATGAGGAAATTGTACGTCTTTGCAGTCATTTTGAAGAATTTTACAATATCGCAGGAAAAGATGAACCGTCGGGAAGAAAGCTCGATTTCCTCATTCAGGAGATTAACCGTGAGGTTAATACAACGGGTTCAAAGGCTAACGACATTGAGATTGCAAAGCTGGTGGTTGAACTCAAGGCGGAGATTGAAAAATTGAGAGAGCAGATGCAAAACATTGAATAGCTTGCACCAAACTAAAGAAAGGGATGTAAAATTGTTATGAAACTGATAAATATAGGTTTTGGCAACATGGTTTCGGCTAATCGGCTTGTGGCGATTGTGAGTCCTGAATCTGCGCCGATAAAAAGAGTTATACGTGAGGCTGAGGACAAAGGGATTTTGGTTAATGCCACATATGGCAGAAGGACAAGAGCCGTTATCGTAATGGACAGCGGTCATATTGTACTCTCGTCTATACAGCCGGAAACGGTGGCAAACCGACTGTCCGAAAGAGATGTTCAGGAGGAAGATGTATATGACGAATAAGGGATGTTTGTATATCGTATCGGGACCGTCGGGAACCGGCAAGGGAACAGTCTGCAAGGTCTTGGCAGAGGACGAAAACGTGTTTTTGTCGATTTCATCAACGACGCGTGAGGTTCGCACGGGTGAAGTTGAGGGAGTTACCTATAATTATATTTCCAAAAACAGCTTTGAAGAAATGATAAGCTCGGATACTATGCTCGAATGGGCGGTTTACAGCGGAAATTATTACGGTACGCCGAGAAAAGACGTAGAGAAGATGTTAAACGAGGGCAAGAACGTTATTTTGGAGATTGAAGTTCAGGGCGCGTTCAAGGTAAAGGAGATTTTCCCCGAAACGGTTATGATATTCGTTGTCCCGCCGTCGATGAAGGAGCTTAAAAAGCGCCTTACCGAAAGAGGCAGGGAGAGCGAAAGTCAGATAAAGGTGAGAATGGAAACGGCAAGACGTGAGCTGGAGCTGGCACCGCGATACGATTATGTTATCATAAACGACACGCTTGAAAATTGCGTGGAGGAGATGAGAGACGTTATAAGACAGACAGAGGAAAAAAGAACACTGATAAAGGATTTATTAAATGAAAAGTATTAAAGGAGATTGATTATTATGATGATAAAACCCGGAATAAGCACATTGTCGACTTGTGTTGACAGCAGATACACATTGGTTACAATGGCGGCAAAAAGAGCAAGAATGATAGGCGAGAGCGGCGAAGGCTTGGTTAAGTGTGATGTTAAAAACCCGGTATCTATCGCTGTTGCGGAAATTGACGCAGGAAAAGTGGGATATATAAGACATGAAATAAAGCCTGCCGTAACGGAAATCCCCGAGAATGCAAATCTTTAAAATTTTTGTACGGCAGTATGATTTTTGAAAGGAAAGAACTTGATTTGATTGCAGAGATTGTTGTAAATCACCGTTCGGAAAAGACGGATAAGCTTTTCGATTATCTCGTACCCGAGGATTTATCCGATAAAGCGGAAATCGGCAGACGTGTAATAGTGCCGTTCGGCAGGTCGGATAAGCAATGCGAGGGGTTTGTTATGGGTTTAACCGAACATTCCGATGCAAAAAAATTAAAAAGCATTATCCGCTTGGAGGATACGGTATTTGACCAAAGAACCGCAGAACTGATAAAATGGATGCGCGAAAAATATATATCGAGTTATCTGGATATTATAAAAACGATTATTCCGAGCGGTATCAGTATAAAACCCGAAGAATGGATTGTTCTTTGCGATAATACCGCAAATGATCCGATATCGCAAAGACTTTCGGAAAACGGCGGTGCGATGGAAACAAACAGTCTTTTGAGCTGTTTTGAAAACAATATTTCTGCAAAAATCAAGAAGATGTGTGATTCGGGGGTTATAAAAAAAGAATACAGAGAACCCGACAGAATCAAGGATAAAAAAATCAGAGCTGCGAAAATTGCGGTTGAACAGGAGGAGGTCGCCCGGATTTGCGAGCTGCTCTCTAAGGGCAGATCCCCTGTCCAGCTTAAAATGTTTGAAATCCTTTCGGTAAACGACAGGATTTCACTGGCTGATCTGGTGCAGTTTTCGCAAGGCAATTATAATGCGATTTCGGCACTGGAAAAGAAAGGATATATAAAGACTTTCGATATTGTTGTGGACAGGCAGCACAGAAAAACAGAGCCGGAAAAGGACGCAGTTATTCCCGAGCTTACCGATGAACAAAAAAGGGTATGCAAGAGAATTTCAGAATCGGTGAGAGCGGAAGAATATAAAAGCTTTTTGCTGCACGGAGTTACGGGAAGCGGCAAAACCGAAGTTTATATGCGGATAATAAAAGAGTGCATCGATAAAGGAAAAAGCGCGGTTATGCTCGTACCGGAGATATCGCTTACACCGCAGATGGTGGACAGATTCCTTAAGCGTTTCGGGAAAAGCATCGCTGTATTGCACAGCGGATTGTCTTTGGGCGAGAGATATGACGAATGGAAAAAGATACGTGACGGCAGAGTAAAGGTGGCAATCGGCGCGCGGTCTGCGATATTTGCACCTTTTGATAATATCGGTGTTATTATCGTGGACGAGGAGCATGAGGGGACATATAAGTCCGACATGATGCCGCGATACGACACGAAAGATGTGGCAGAGTTCAGGGCGCGTCAGAACGATGCGGTTTTGATTTTAGCCTCGGCAACGCCTGCTGTCGGCGATTATTACAGGGCGCTTCAGGGTAAAACCGAACTTTTGGAGATGAAAAACAGGGTAAACCGCAAAAGTATGCCGTCTGTTGTGACGGTGGATATGAGAGAAGAACTTGAGGCAGGGAACCGAAGTGTTCTCAGTCGTAAGCTTTTGGAAGAGCTAAAGAAGAATGTTGAAAATAAAGAGCAGAGTATTCTGTTTTTGAACAGACGAGGGTATTCGACCTTCGTATCGTGCAGAAACTGCGGATTTGCGGCAAAGTGTCCGAATTGCAGTATATCTTTAACCTACCACAAATACTCGGATATGCTAAAATGCCATTATTGCGGCTATGAAAGGAAGAATTATACGGTATGCCCCGAATGCGGCAGTAAATATATTCGTTTTTTCGGAGGCGGAACGCAAAAGGTGGAAGAAGAAATTCAAAATCTGATACCGGGAATTACAACAGTCCGTATGGACGTAGACACTACATCAAAGGTAAATTCGCACGAGAAAATACTGGAAAAATTTGAAAAGGAAAAAATTGACGTTCTGGTCGGAACGCAGATGGTGACAAAAGGCTTGGATTTTGACAATGTGACTTTAGTCGGGGTTATTTCGGCAGATGTCATGTTAAATGTTCAGGATTACCGCGCCGGAGAGCGTACGTTTGACCTGATAGAACAGGTGACGGGAAGAGCCGGGCGCGCAAAAAAAGAGGGGCGTGCGGTTATTCAGACCTATACCCCGGAAAATTACGCGGTCACAATGGCAAAAGAGCATGATTATATTAGCTTTTATAATTATGAGATCGCGTCGAGAAAGGCGATGTGGTATCCGCCGTTTTGCGAGATGGTGAGCATACTGTTTTCGTCGGCATCGGAAAATAAGACGATGCTTTCGGCACGCTTTTTTGCAAAAAATATTGAAAAGGTAAAAAAACTGCCGCAGAAGGTTCAGGTTTTGGGGCCGATTCCTGCCGCGGTAGCTAAAATAAACAATAAATACAGATGGAGAATCTTGATAAAGTGTATGGATTCGGATAAGCTGACAAATATTTTGGCGGACGCTAAAATGATATGCCATAAAAATGCGAATTATAAAGACGTATCAATTGCGATAGACAAAAATCCGAACAACGCATATTAAAGGAGTGTATTTAAAATGGCAATACGTCAGATAAGAGAAAAAGATGATGAAGTGCTCCACAAGGTCTGCAAGCAGGTGACAAAATTTGATCAAAAGCTTGCAATACTTTTGGACGATATGTATGATACGATGAAAGAGCGCGACGGCGTGGGGCTTGCGGCACCGCAGGTGGGGATTTTAAAAAGAGCCGTTGTTATTGATGTCGGAGACGGTAAAATAGAGCTTATAAATCCCGTTATTACCGAAGAGGAGGGTACACAAAACGGCTCGGAGGGCTGTCTTAGCGTGCCGGGAGTGTTCGGTGAAGTGGAAAGACCGTATAAGGTGACGGTCAAGGCACAGGACAGAAACGGTAACGAAATAAGCGTTACGGGCGAAGAATTGCTTGCGCGCGCGATATGCCATGAATGTGAGCATTTGGAGGGAAAACTCTTTTTGGAGAAAGTTACGAAATTTATCGAGAATTAAAGGAGAGTAATATATTGAAGGTTTTATTTTTCGGAACGCCGGATATTGCGGCGGTATCGCTTGAAAAGCTTATTTGTGACGGATTTGAAATTATAGGAGTGGTTACCCAGCCGGATAAACCAAAAGGCAGAGGGCATAAGCTCACACCGCCGCCGGTTAAGGTGCTTGCGGAGGAAAAAAATATTCCGGTATATCAGCCGGAGCGCTTAAAAAATGGTGAGCTTGAGGCGGTACTCGACGAAACAAAGCCGGATATTGCCGCGGTTGTCGCATACGGGAAAATTCTTCCCGAGTATGTGCTGAATTATCCGAAGCACGGCTGCATCAATATGCACGCGTCACTCCTGCCGAAATACAGGGGTGCGGCACCTGTTCAATGGTCGGTGATAAACGGCGATAAGGTGACGGGAGTTACCACCATGCTTATGGATAAGGGCTTGGATACCGGAGATATGCTTTTATCAAAAGAAACGGAAATAGGTTTATATGAAACCTCGGAGGAGCTTTTTGAGAGAATCGCTGTAATGGGTGCGGATATACTCTCAAAAACGCTTAAGAATATCGAAAGTATAAAACCTGTCGCACAAGATGATTCAAAAAGCACATATGCTTCTATGATCACAAAAGAGATGGGAAATATAACATGGGACACCGAAAAAGAAAAAATTTCAAAGCTTATATGCGGAATGAACAGCTGGCCCTTGGCGTATACTTACTATAAGGGTGAGCTGATGAAGGTGATTGCGGCAAGGCTCGGAGATGATAAAATCTCGGGAAAACCCGGAGAGATTCTGGCAGTCGAAAAAGGAAAAGGAATAAAGGTTCAGTGCAAAAACGGGACTTTATATATAACAAATATTCAGTTTGCGGGAGGAAAAAAACTCTCGGTTGACGAATATATTAAGGGACACAGTATTGAAATCGGTGAAATTTTAACAAGAGAAACGGAGTGAGTTATATGCCTTATTTTTGGTATGACAGCACATATATATTGGTGATAATCGCATTTTTCCTTTCGATGTTTGCATCATTCGGCGTAAAAGCAACATATGCAAAATATTCAAAGGTGCGGAATCACAGCGCAATGACAGGCAGTATGGCGGCGAGAAAAATTCTTGATATGAACGGATTATATCAGGTGAGGATCGAAAGAGTTTCGGGTAATCTGACCGATCATTATGATCCTAAAGCTAATGTTATAAGACTTTCGGAGTCGGTTTACGATTCGGATTCCGTTGCGGCAATCGGAGTCGCGGCGCATGAATCGGGACACGCAGTACAGCACGCAACCAATTATGCGCCGATAGGGATAAGAAACGCGCTTGTGCCTGTTGTGAATATAGGAACATCACTTTCAATGCCTCTTTTTATAATTGGCTTGATTTTAGGATTTGTACAGCTTGCATATGTCGGAGTGATACTCTTTTCACTGGCACTTTTATTCCAACTGGTAACACTGCCTGTTGAATTTAATGCAAGCAGACGCGCAATAAAGATTCTGGACAGCGGAAATCTTTTGTATGATGATGAAATAAAGGGTGCAAAAAAGGTGCTCACGGCGGCTGCTATGACATATGTTGCCGCAACGGCATCAACAGCGCTGCAGCTTTTAAGACTCCTTTTGATATTAAAGAGGGACGACTAAATGGATAAAGTAAGAGAGGCTGCGCTTTTGACGCTCTGTTCGATTGACAGAGAAAATGCATTTGTCAATATGGCGCTAAAGGATACTCTGCACAAAAACAGGGACTTTTCGCCGCAGGACAGAGCATTTATAACGGCGATAGTTTACGGCACCGTAAGACGGCGTATTACAATAGATTATATTATTGAGCGTAATTCAAAAGTTAAGCTGAAAAAAATATCGCCGTACATATTGAGTATCCTGCGCATGGGGATATATCAGATAAAATTTATGGATAAAGTACCTGAAAATGCGGCGGTAAACGAGAGCGTAAAGCTGGCGAAAAGATACGGACACGGCGCATCGGCAGGATTTGTAAATGCGATGTTAAGAAATATCGCAAAAAATGAGATAGACTATCCGAAAGAGCATATAAAAAATCTGTGTGTTAAATATTCATTCCCGGAATGGATATGCAGATTGTGGATTGAGAGTTACGGTGAGGCTTTTGCCAAGGAGCTTATGGAATCGATGAACCGTGATGCTAAAGTGATTCTGAGGGTAAACACGCTAAAGACAACACCGCAAAAACTGGCGCAAAAGCTTCCCGAGGGTGAGGTCAGTAAGCTTTATGAAAATGCGGTTATTGCCAAAGGCTTTGATGTTGAAAACTCTGAAGAATACAAAAACGGTGAGTTCATTGCACAGGATATATCGGCGATGATGGCATCATGTGTTTTGGCACCAAAACCGGGGGAGCGCGTTTTGGATATTTGTGCCGCGCCCGGAGGAAAGACAACGCATCTTGCGCAGATTATGGAAAACCGCGGCGAGATTTATGCCTGCGATATTCATGAGCATAAGCTCGAGATTATCGAAAAAAATGCGCACCGTATGGGAATGGATATAATAAAAACCAAGCAGGCGGACGCGGCGGTTTTGAATGAAGAATGGGTGCAAAAATTTGATAAGATTTTGACGGACGTACCATGCTCGGGACTGGGAATTATCCGCAAAAAGCCGGACATAAAGCTAAAAAGCAAAGGTGACGGAATAAGTGAAATTCAATATAGGATACTTTCAAATGCCGCAAAATATTTAAAAACAGGCGGAGAACTTGTGTACAGCACTTGTACGTTAAACCGTGCGGAAAATGAAAGCATAATAGAGAAATTTTTGGAAAATAACAGCGGCTTTTGCGCTGTTTCGATAAAAGATAACTTGCCTAAGCCTTTAATAAAAGATGAGGCGGAGAAGGGATATGTAACGTTTTACCCGAATATTGACGGGATTGACGGATTTTTTATAGCAAAGATAAAAAGGTGTACAGATGATTGATTTAAAAGATTTGACCTTTGAAGAGCTGGAAAGCTTTTTAAAGGAAAACGGAGAGCCGAGATTCAGAGCAAAGCAGATTTTTTCGTGGCTTCATAAAGGAGTGACCGATTTTTCCGAAATGTCGGATATTTCCAAAAAGACAGCCGAAAAATTATCAGAAGTCAGCTTTATCTCAAAGCTTTCAATACGCGAAAAATATGTATCCAAGATAGACGGGACTGTGAAATATCTCTTTTCTTTGGAGGACGGCAACTGTATTGAAAGCGTTGTGATGCGGTATAAGCATGGAATTTCCCTGTGTATATCGTCACAGGTGGGCTGCCGTATGGGATGCGGATTTTGCGCATCGACAATCGGTGGACTTTACAGAAATCTCACAGCCGGCGAGATTTTAAACCAAGTGATTTTCGCCCAAAAGGATATAGGCGAGAGAATCAGCAATATTGTAATGATGGGAATAGGCGAGCCGTTGGATAATTATGAAAATGTAGTGAAATTTTTGAAAAACGTGAATAATCCGAACGGGCTGAACATAGGATACAGACATATTTCTTTATCGACCTGCGGAAAAGTTGACGGGATATATAAGCTGGCGGAAGAGGAATTTCCCATTACGCTTTCGGTGTCTCTGCACGCACCGAATAATGAAATCCGCGACTCGATAATGCCGATAAACAAAAAATATCCGATTGAGGTGCTTATAAAAGCTTGCAGGGATTATATAAACAAGACAACAAGGCGGATAAGCTTTGAATATTCGCTCATAGGCGGCGTCAATGACAGCCGCGAAAACGCAATTGAGCTTGCACATCTTTTAAAGGGAATGTTGGCTCATGTGAATCTGATACCGGTAAATCATGTTGAAGAACGTGATTTTCATAAAGGAAGAAAAAAAGATATTCTTGAATTTGCAAAAACACTGAATGATTTGGGCGTAAACGCTACTATAAGGCGCGAGCTGGGAAGTGACATAAGCGCGTCCTGCGGACAGCTCAGGAAAAAAGTATTGGAATAACGATTCGGGAGGTGGTAAACTTGAAGGTTGTTGCGCGTACGGAACAAGGCAGAAGGAAAAATAATGAGGACAGCTATTTTGAATACTGCAACGACAGACTTTACGGCGGAATGATTGCCGACGGCATGGGCGGACACAATAAAGGCGATGTGGCATCAAAGCTTGCCGGAAATATTATAAAAGAACATATAATGTCGCACTTTCGCGAAAATATGGATTCATTTGACGTTTCCGAAATGATGCGCGAGGCGGTTGTAAAAGCAAACGAAAAAATATATCAGATATCGGTGAAAAATCCTATATGCATAGGCATGGGGACGACCGTCACAATCTCTATGGTTTTCGGGAACTGGCTGATAACGGCTCATGTGGGCGACAGCCGTGCGTATATTTTAAACGATACCGGAATTGAGCGCATAACGAGAGACCACTCCTTTGTGGGTGAGCTTGTGGAAAACGGGAGTATAACCGAGGAGGAGGCAAAAAGGCACCCTAAGCGCAACTGCATAACACGCGCGGTCGGAACGGAGCGCAGTATTATGGTGGATATAGATGTAAGAAAATATAACGGCGAAACGGTGCTTTTGTGCAGCGACGGACTTTGGGCATATGTTGCCGACAGAGAGATATATGACCTTGTAAAGAACAGTCACAGTTACGAGGAGGCAGCGGAGCAGCTGGTGGAATATGCGGAGCTGAACAACAGCAATGATAATATAACGGTTATTATTTTTACGAATAAAAAGACTAAATAAGTTTACAAAAACGAAAGGATGGTTTTAACTTATGTATGAAGAAAACAGTTTAGTGGGGAAAGTCTTAAACGATAGGTACGAAATACTGGAGGTTGTCGGAAGCGGCGGCATGGCAACGGTATACAAGGCAGAATGTAAGCTTTTGAACAGATATGTTGCGGTTAAGGTCTTAAAGGACTCTTTAAGATATGATTTGGATTTAAAGGAAAAATTCAATAAAGAGGCACAGGCTGCGGCTAAGCTTTCGCACAATAATATCGTATCCATTTTCGATGTCGGCGAGATTGATGGTCTTAATTACATTGTTATGGAATACATTGACGGCATTACACTAAAGGAATACATAAGTCAGAATAAGCCGATACACTGGAAAGTTGCAAGAAATATTGCGATACAGATCGGAATGGCTCTGGAGCATGCACATGCAAACGGAATAATCCACAGGGACATAAAACCGCACAATATTCTGATAACGAAGGACAATGTTATAAAAGTGGCGGATTTCGGAATTGCAAGCGCAGTTTCTTCAGAAACGGTTGTTGCTGGTGGATCTAACGCCGCGATGGGTTCGGTGCATTACATTTCACCCGAGCAGGCAAGAGGCGGGTATGTTACCGAAACAACCGATATATACTCGCTCGGCGTTATAATGTATGAGATGGTAACGGGACAGCTGCCGTTTGACGGGGACAATGCAATATCTATTGCAATGATGAAACTGGAAAAAGATCCGGTAAACTGTAAGGTAATAAACCTTGACATACCGCAGGATATGGCAGCGATAATCATGAGAGCGATATCAAGAGATCCTGCCGCAAGATACCAGACGGTTCAGGAGATGCTGATTGCACTAAGAAAGCTCGGAACATCGCAGGGTTCAAAGGGACAGACGGTGATAAGAACAGAAGAAGAACGTCAGGAGATAATAAAAAAGAGAAAAGAAAAGAGCGAAAAGACAGCCAATAACAGAATGATTATAAATGTTATTATAGGAACTTTGGCGGCAATCATTTTAATAGGCGTAGGATTCTTTGTATACTTAAACGGCTGGAATGTAAAAGAGGTTAAAGTGCCCGATCTTTACAATAAAACGCTGGAGGAGGCGCTGGTTCTGGCAGAAGAAGAGGGCTTAAAGATTGATGAGGCACATATAAAATACGAGCTTTCGGAAGATGTCGAAGAAGGCAAGATCATGGAGCAGAAGCCGGGGGCAAATACCTTTGTTAAAAAGCGCAAAAAGATTTCTTTGGTTATAAGCCAGGGCGCGACAGAGGGTAATATCGTAATGACAAGAGTTATAGGCGAGCAGATTGACGACGCGGAAAAGCTTTTGAAAAACATGGGACTTAAAGTTAAAACCATTGACCGAGAGGACGAAAATGCCGAGATAGGCGAGGTAATGGCGCAGTCACCGGCTAAGGGCGTTAAGATGAGCGAGGGAAGCGTTGTTACGCTTTATGTATGTACGTCACACCCCGCAAAACCCAAGCAGGTCCCGGGCGTTATCGGAATGAGCAAATCGGCTGCCGAGGCGGCAATCAAAAATGCGGGCTTTAAGGTAGGCAATGTCAAGAAGGAAACCTCGGATAAAGAAATCGATACCGTAATAAATCAGGATCCGTCAGCCGGAAGTGAATCGCCTGCCGGAACGTATATTGATATTGTTATAAGCTCGGGTAAGCCGGAAACGGTTGACAACAACACCGCAGACAACAGCGAAAACAATACAAATAACACGAACAATACAACAAATCAGACCGACCATAACAACAATAATACAAATAACACAAACGATAATAACACAACAACTCCCGAAACGCCTGTTGCACAGACTAAAAATATCACGATACCGCTCCCACAGGACGGCGAGGATACAATACAGGTAAAGGTAGTTGCAAACGGCAAGGAGATTTACAATAAATCTCATCAGAAAACGGACGGTAATGTGACAATCCCGATAAAATCGGAAAAGGACGTTGATTTGCAGGTTTACTTCGGTGATGAGATGGTTGAAGAAACGGTAATCAAATTCAATTAAGTATTTTTGAGGTGAAAAAGTGACCGGTACAATAATAAAAGGAATCGGCGGATTTTACTATGTGAAAGCCGAGGATTCCGTGATTTATGAATGTAAGGCGAGAGGCGTTTTCAGAAACAGAAACGTAAAACCGGTAATCGGAGATAAGGTGGATATTTCTGTGGAAAACGGCAAGGGAAATATTATTGAAATTTGGGAGAGGCGTACCTTTTTGATACGCCCTCCCGTTTCCAATATTGACAATATTATGATTGTCGCGGCGGCGAAAAATCCCGATCCCGATACGGGACTTATGGACAAAATGCTTGTAACGGCGGAATATAAGGGCATATCGCCGATAATCTGCGTAAATAAAACCGATCTGGACGACGGATCCGAAATCGCGCGGATTTATAAAGATACGGGATACCCGATTGTTTTTGTGAGCACTTATGAGGATCGGGGAACAGATGAACTAAAAAAGCTTCTTTCGGGTAAAATTACCGCGCTTGCAGGTCTTTCGGGTGTGGGAAAATCCAGCATTTTAAATGCGCTTACTGCGACTGATGCCGAAACGGGGGATATAAGCGAGAAGATAAAGCGCGGCAGACATACGACAAGGCACGTGGAGCTTTTTGAAATTGACGGCGGCGGTTTTATATTTGATACTCCGGGTTTCAGCTCATATGAGCTTGAGGATATAAAGGCGCAGGATTTGTGTATGTATTTTCCGGAAATGCGGGATATAAAGGATAATTGCAGATTTAAAGGCTGTGCGCATATAAAAGAACCCGACTGCGCCGTAAAAGAGGCGCTTTTTTGGGGGAAAATATCGGAAGAGCGTTACGAAAGCTACAAAAATATTTACGAGATACTAAAGAAAAGGAAGGATTGGGAGTAAGTGAAGAAGGAAATGACACTTGCACCGTCGATTTTGTCGGCGGATTTTGCAAAATTGGCGGAAGATGTGAAAAAAACGGAGAATGGCGGTGCAAAGTGGGTTCATATTGATGTTATGGACGGAATGTTTGTGCCGAATATAAGCTTTGGCGCGTGCGTTTTTAAATCATTAAGAAAGCACACAAAGCTCTTTTTTGATGTGCATTTGATGATTGTAGAACCCGAGCGGTATATCGAGGATTTTGTAAAAAGCGGTGCGGACGGCATAACGATACACGTTGAGGCTACAGAGCAAGTAAAGAAATGTTTAGATATGATTCACTCTTTCGGGCTTAAAGCCGGACTGGCGATAAATCCCGAAACACCTGTCGGAGAAATCGAAAAATATTTAGATATTGCGGATATGGTTCTCGTAATGAGCGTTCACCCGGGACACGGCGGACAGAAATATATTGAGGACGTAAACGAGAAGATAGCATATTTAAGAAAGCGCATGGGAGATGACTTTGATATTGAGGTTGACGGCGGCATAAAGAGCGATAATATTAAAAAGGTATATGATTTGGGCGCAAACATATTGGTTGCAGGCTCTGCCGTATTTAACGAGGATATTGAAGGATCGGTTAAAAAGCTTATAGAGGAGTGCAGATGATGACGGCGCTGATAGTCGGAAACGGTGAAGTGAGCGAAAAAATAAAGCCGCTTTTGCCCGAAAATGCATATGTGATATGCGCAGACGGCGGATTCAGGCATATGGATAAGCTCGGACTGACGCCTGATATTATAATCGGGGATATGGACTCGGTTAAAGACGATCTGCACGGCGAAAAGACGATAGTTTATCCTGTCAGAAAGGATTTTACAGACAGCGAAATTGCGGTAAATTATGCGATAGATAACGGATTTTCAGACCTTGTGCTGATTGGGTTTACAGGCACAAGAACAGATCACACGCTTACTAACCTGTTTTTACTAAAAGGTATATCGGAGCGCGGAGTAAGGGCGGAAATTATTGATGAGCATAATATAATCCATTATGCCGAAAAAGAGAACATTATCCGCGGGAAAAAAGGCGATATTGTATCGATAATACCGATTGGAGGAGATGTTTCGGGAATAACTACAGAGGGACTTGATTATCCGCTTTTTTCCGAAACGCTTGAATTCGGAAAGGGCAGAGGAGTCAGTAATGTGATGACCGGTGATGAGTGCAGAATCACCGTAAAAAACGGGAGCGCTCTGATAATAAAAAGCAAAGACTAAAAAAGGAATGAGTTTATGATATATCTTGATAATGCGTCAACCACCAAGCCGTCGGAGGGCGTCAAAAAAGCGGTAATTGACGCTATGGAAAACTTCGGGAATCCTTCAAGTATGCACAGATTGGGGATTGATTCGGAAAAAATAATAAAAAATGCGGCGGAAAATGTTTCAAAAGTTCTGGGCGTACGTCCCGAAAATATTTACTTTACATCAGGCGGAACCGAATCCAACAATACCGCAATTCTTGGGTATTGCAGAAAAAACAAAAAACGAGGAACCCATGTCATAACAACAAAAATCGAGCATCCGTCGGTTTTGGAGCCGTTTAAAAAATTGGAAGATGAGGGTTTTTGCGTTTCATACATCGGAGTGGACGAAAACGGGATAATAAAACTTGACGAATTTGAAAATGCACTTCGTGAAGATACGATTTTTGTCAGCTGTATGTGGGTAAATAACGAAACCGGAAGTATTCAGCCGGTGGAAAAACTGAAAAATATAATGAAGAGCCGCTCGCCAAAGGCGGTACTGCACGCAGACGCGGTACAGGCTTTCGGGAAAATCGAATGTAAGCCGAAAAAATACGGAGTTGATATGCTCTCACTGAGCGCTCATAAAATCCACGGCATAAAGGGGTGCGGCGCACTGTATGTTGATAATGTAAATATCGATCCGTATATTATAGGCGGTGCGCAGCAGAAAAATATGCGTTCGGGAACTGAAAATGTGGTCGGGATCGCAGGCTTGGGACAAGCGGCGGCAGAGCTTAACATTGAAAAGGACCGCGAATATGTAAGTGCGCTCAGGAGCTTATTGGAGCGTGGTATAAGAGAAAATATAGACGATATTAAAATAAACGGAGAACACGATAATTCGGGGTATGTTTTAAATGTGTCGTTTCGCGGAGTCAAGGCAGAGATTTTGCTGCATTCGCTGGAGCGGTATGATATATTTGTTTCGACAGGATCAGCCTGCTCGACAAACAAGCCGATGCCGAGCCATGTCCTTTCGGCGATGGGGTGCGCCAAGCGCGAGATTGACGGCGCGGTAAGGTTTAGCCTGGGAAATGATCTTAAAAAAGAGGATATTTACGAGGTCGTATCGGCACTCAAAAAAGAAACGGCACAGATCAGAAAATATGTGAGGTAGGAAAATGAAGGAAATAATACTTGTAAAATACGGGGAGATAATATTAAAAAAGGGAAACAGACCGCGTTTTGAAAAAATACTGATGAAAAACATAAGAGATGCGGTAAAAAATATAGATGATGTTAAAGTGAGCGTAATGCAGGCGACGATATATGTTGAGCCGCAAAATGATGATAATATCGATATTATCTGTGAGCGTCTTACCAAAATTTTCGGGATTGTATCGATTACACGCGCAGGCGTTGTGGAAAAGGATATTGAAAAGATAAAAAGCGCGGCATATGAATATTGCGGATATGCTCTGACTCCGGGCGTGAAATTCAAGGTTGAGGCAAAGCGCTCCGATAAAGCTTTTCCGTTAAATTCGGTAGAGATTGCGATGGAGGTAGGCGGATTTTTGCATGATAAATGCGAGGGACTTGTGGTTGATGTGCATAATCCCGAAATAGTGGTTAAGGTTGAGGTGCGCGACTTTGCGGCATATGTATATTCGAGCGACAGAAAAATAAAAGGTCAGGGCGGTATGCCGATAGGCACAGGCAGTAAAGCGACACTGCTTCTTTCGGGCGGATTGGACAGCCCTGTTGCCGGGCATATGATAGCGAAGCGCGGAGTGGAGCTTAATGCGGTCAATTTCTTCAGTTTTCCGTATACAAGCGAGCGTGCAAAGGAAAAGGTGATTGAGCTTGCGAGCATTTTGGCAAGATATACCTCGAGAATTACGCTTTATATTGTTCCTTTTACCGATATTCAGCTTGAGATAAGAGATAATGCGCCGGAGGAGCATATGACGCTTTTGATGCGCAGATATATGATGAGAATTGCCGAGAGGATTGCACGAAGAACAGGCTCGGAGGCATTGGTTACGGGCGAGAGCGTGGGGCAGGTGGCAAGTCAGACACTGGCGGCGCTGAACGTTACAAATGCGGTTGTTGATATGCCGATTTTGCAGCCATTAATAGGCATGGATAAATTGGAGATAATCGAGAGAGCATATAAGATAGAAACATACGAAACCTCTATCTTGCCGTATGAGGATTGCTGCACGGTATTTACACCGTCGCACCCGACAACAAATCCGAAACTGAAAAATATAGAAAAATCGGAAAGCAATTTAAGGGTAGAGGAATTGATAGAAAAAGCGCTTGAGGGTGTGGAAAAGATTGTCGTATACCCAAAAGCGTAAAAAGGAGTGCCGAAAAAATTGAATGCAGAGATATTATCAGTCGGAACAGAGCTTTTATTGGGTGAAATTTTAAATACAAACGAAAAATATTTGTCGCAGGAGCTGGCGGCGCTGGGCGTTGATGTCTTTTTCAGGACAACGGTCGGGGATAATCCGAACCGCTTGAAAGAGGCGGTAAAAACAGCGCTCTCGCGTGCCGATATTTTAATAGCCACAGGCGGCTTGGGACCTACACAGGACGACATTACAAAAGAAGTGGTTGCGGAGGCTTTGGGGTGCGAGCTGGAATTTCATGAGGACTCGTATAAAAGAATGCTTGCATATTTTAAAAGTACGGGAAGAGATATGCCCGAGTCGAACAAGAAGCAGGCAATGATGCCGAAGGGCGCGAGGGTTCTGGAAAATACCTGCGGTACGGCGCCGGGGTGCATTATAGAAAAAGACGGCAAGACTGCGATAATTTTACCCGGTCCTCCGAGCGAGATGACGGCGATGTTTGAAAAAAGCGTAAGAGGATTTTTCGGGATCAATGCAAAAATTTACGAACAGAATATACGCCTTTTCGGAATAGGTGAATCAAAGGCGGCGGAAATTTTGGACGATCTGATATCAAAAGGCGGTGCTGTGACTGTTGCGCCGTATGCGCTTACCGGAGAGGTGCGCCTTAGAATCGCTGCAAAATCGGAAGATGAAAACGAGGCAAAAAAGCAGATTTCCGATACTCTAAAAATTATAACCGAGCGCGTCGGCGAGTATATTTACAGCTTGGATAATAAAAATCTGCCTGAGGTTACGGTTGAGCTTTTAAGAAAGAAAAAGCTTACAATTGCCGCCGCTGAAAGCTGCACCGGGGGTATGTTTGCAAAGATGATAACCGATATTTCGGGTGCCTCGGAGATTTTGGGCGAGAGCTATGTGACATATGCGCCTGAGGCGAAAATCCGCATACTCGGCGTAAAAAAAGAAACGGTTGAAAAATATACGGTTGTAAGCAAAGAGTGCGCAAAAGAGATGGCGGAAGGTGTAAGAAAAATTGCAAATTCGGATATAGGCGTATCGTTTACCGGTTTTGCAGGCCCCGGCGGAGATGACGTGGGGACTGTGTTTATGGCAGTGAGCACAGCGGACAGGACAGAAGTGAAAAAGCTTAAATTAAACGGCGATCGCGATAGGATAAGGTATACCGCGTGCTTAAACGGTTTTGATACGGTAAGAAGAATGATGAGGTTATACGAATAAAAATCATGTGTTTTGGTATTGATATTTCTTGACTTTACAGCGTTTATATTGTATAATATAACAAAAAAAGAAAGGTGAAGAGAACATGGCAATTATTTATGATAAAAAAAAGCAAGTGTTTTACCTACATACCCAAAATACGAGTTACATATTCGGCATTTTTAAAAATAAAGAATTGATACATATTCATTACGGCAAGAAAATTGTGGATGTGCCGTGTGCGGAATATTTTGAAAAAGGCGCAAGAGGATTTATGCCGCAGAGAATGATAGAGGGAGAGCTTTATTCGGCGGAGTCGCAGAAATTGGAATATTCAAATTACGGCAGCCCGGATTTGCGCACACCGTCATTTCATGCACAATACCCTGACGGTTCATCTATTACCGATTGGTCATATGTCGGACACAGAATATATAAAGGCAAGGATAAGCTGCAAGGCTTGCCGGCAACTTATGCTGAAGAAAATGACAATGTTGAGAGCCTTGAAATAGAGCTGGAGGACAAGCTCACGGGGCTGCATTTCTATCTGCAGTACAGTGTTTTTTATGATTTTGACGCGATTACAAGAAGTGTGCGTATAAAGAACTGCGGCAAGGATTTTGCGGATATTAAGTCTGTAATGAGTACTTGTGTTGATTTTGACGGGACAGATTTCGATTTTTACTCATTAAAAGGCGCGTGGGCAAGAGAACGTCATCTCTCAAAAGTGCCTGTTAATAACGGATTTTGCGGTATTGATTCCAAAAGAGGCTCAAGCAGCCATATGTTTAATCCGTTTGTTATACTTGCCTCTGAAAATGCAACGGAAAATACAGGCGATGCATACGGGTTCAGCTTGGTTTACAGCGGTAATTTTATCGCCGAGGCAATTGCAGATCAAAATGATGTTACACGTGTAATAATGGGAATAAACCCGTTTGATTTTTCGTGGCGGCTTGATTCGGGAGAAGAATTTCAGTCACCCGAGGCGGTTATGGTTTATTCGGCAAACGGATTCGGAGATATGTCAAGAAATTATCATAAGCTTTATGCAAAAAGACTTGTACGCGGAAAATACAGAGATGCAAAACGCCCGGTACTTCTGAATAACTGGGAGGCAACATACTTTGATTTTGACGAGGACAAGATTGTCAATATTGCGAAAAAGGCGAAAGAATGCGGTGTTGAACTGATGGTTTTAGATGACGGCTGGTTTGGCAAGAGAAATGACGATACCACATCGCTGGGCGATTGGTTTGTAAACTGTGATAAGCTCCCCGGAGGTGTTGACGGATTAGCAAAGAAGATAAACGATTTGGGAATGAAATTCGGAATTTGGGTAGAGCCTGAGATGGTATCGGAGAAAAGCAAGCTTTACGAAGCGCATCCCGATTGGTGTCTGCAAGTCAGAAACAGAGAAAAGAGCGTAGGAAGAAACCAGTATATTCTTGATTATTCAAGAGATGATGTATGTGAGTATATAATCGATATATTATCGGAGCTTTTCAAAAATGCGTCAATATCCTATGTGAAGTGGGATATGAACAGAAATATGTCGGAGATAGGCTCGCTCGCATTATCGGCAGAGCATCAAAGAGAAACTGCACACAGGTATATGCTCGGACTTTACAGTGTTCTTGAAACGCTTACATCAAAATTTCCCGATATTCTCTTTGAGGGCTGCTCGGGTGGCGGCGGACGGTTTGATCCGGGAATGCTCTACTATTTCCCGCAGATATGGACAAGCGATGACAGTGATGCGGTTGAGAGATTATATATACAAGAGGGAACAAGCATGGTTTATCCGTTCTCTGCTATGGGTGCGCACGTTTCGGCTGTGCCGAATCATCAGGTAGGCAGAGTGACCGATATAGATATGCGAGGAGACGTGGCAAAACCTGGACAGTTCGGCTATGAGCTGGATCTTGCTACTCTTACAGAAGATGAAATCGAAAAGGTAAAAGAGCAGATTAAGTTTTACAAAAAATATGATGAAGTGTTCCACAAGGGTGATGTATATCGCTTGAAATCGGCATTTTCATCAAATGTTGTCGCATGGGAGTTTATCTCGGAGGATAAAGAAACGGTTATTCTTTGCCTTTACAGGGTCTTAAAAAGGCCTGAGGAAAAGTCGTCCTATGTTAAATTCAAAGGATTGGACGATACAGCGCTTTATTCAGACGGAGAGCGTGAATTTAGCGGCGGATTTTTGAGCAATGTCGGCTTGGACGCATTACGGATTTTATCGGAAAATGCAGACTTTAAGAGTAAGATTGTTGTATTTAAAAGGAAATAATAAAAAACAGTATCAAAAGAATTTTTCTTTGAAGTGAACCCAAAAGTTTAAACAAAATTAAATATTAACTTGCTCGTGAATGAGTTCGGTATTGCACCGGACTCATTCCTTTTAGTTGGTGTCTTTACGGGGAGATAAACCCCCGGTTCCACTGGAGAAAGAAAAAAACGAGCGGAACTACAATAAATACCACCCGCTATGCGGGTGGATATTTATTACTGCAGCTCATTTTTAGATTTTTGGAAAATTTATTCTTCGTCTTTTTTCTTCCCGCAGCCGCCGCAGCAAGCATCGCAGTTATGAGCGGTTTCGCCCAGAGTTACACCTTGCTTTTTGTGGTAGTCATCTATTGCGGAGCGGATAGCCTCTTCAGCCAAAACCGAACAGTGAACTTTTTCGGGGGGAAGTCCGTCAAGAGCCTCCATAACGGCTTTGTTGGTAAGCTCCAGTGCCTCGTCAACTGTTTTACCCTTTACCATTTCGGTTGCCATTGAACTCGTCGCAATTGCGGCGCCGCAGCCGAAGGTTTTGAATTTAACGTCTTTTATTACATCGTTGTCGATATCCATATATATCTTCATGATGTCGCCGCATTTTGCATTGCCGACCATGCCGACTGCGTTTGCGTCCTTTATCTCTCCGACATTTCTCGGATTTTCAAAGTGATCCATAACTTTTTTACTATACATAAACAATCATTCCTTTCTTAAAACTTCTTCGTAAAGCGGTGACATCATTCTCAAACGCTCAACAATCGGGGGAAGTACCTCCAATACATAATTGATGTCATCTTCGGTAGTGTCGTCACCGATACTTAGTCTCAAAGAGCCGTGAGCGATTTCATGCGGTAAGCCGATTGCCAAAAGAACATGTGAAGGATCAAGTGAACCCGATGCACACGCGCTCCCGCTTGATGCCGCAACGCCTTTCATATCCAAAAGCATCAATATTGATTCGCCCTCAATATATTTAAACGAGAAATTCACGTTATTACACAGCCTTTGATCGCCTCTCGGGCCGTTTAGTCTGCAATAAGGAATACGCTTTTCGATTCCGTCGATAAGCATATCACGCAGCTTGGTCATTTTTGCAACATTTTCGTCCAACTCAGCATTTGCGATTTCAAGAGCTTTTGCAATACCTGCCATACCGGCAACATTTTCGGTTGCCGCACGCTTGCCGCGTTCCTGTCCGCCGCCGTGGATAAGATTTGTTATTCTTATGCCTTTTCTGATATATAAAAATCCTACGCCCTTAGGACCGTGGAATTTATGCCCGGAAACGGAGAGCATATCAACACCCAGATCATCAACATTTATCTTCATATGTCCGATAGCCTGTACAGCGTCGGTATGGAAAATGATCTTGTGAGCTTTCGCGATTTTTGAAATCTCTTTAATCGGTTCAATTACACCGATTTCATTATTTGCGGTCATAACTGAAATAAGTATTGTTTTATCGGTTATTGCTTTTTCAACATCTTCGGGATTGACTCTTCCGAATTCGTCAACCGGAAGATAGGTAACATCATAGCCGTGTTTTTCCAAAAACTGGCAGGTGTTTAATATTGCGTGATGCTCGATCGATGTTGTTATAATGTGATTTCCCCTTGCACGGTAAGCGTCTGCAATACCCTTTATCGCCCAGTTATCCGCCTCACAGCCGGAACCGGTGAAATAAATTTCGTTTGTGTTGGCACCTATCTCTTTTGCGATGCTTTCTCTGAATTTTAACACAGCGCTTTCGGCTTGGCGTCCCACTTCGTAAAATTTAGAAGAAGCATTGCCGAAATATGAGGTGTAATAGGGAAGCATTGCGTCCAACACTTCTTTTTTCATATATGTTGTTGCATTGTTATCCATATATACAGATTTCATGTTGCACATCTCCTTTTTTGTCATTTGACGAGTACTCTATCATTTGAATACTCATTCATATTTTACAACTCCTGCTGCAATTTGTCAATAAATAAATGTAATAATTGTTTTTTTGCATAAAAACATCTATACAACTGCCAAGTTTTAGTGTATAATATTAGTGTTGAAAGATAGGGGATTGAATGCAAAATAAAAACATTTTACAAGCACCTAATTTAGTATTTACCAAAGGAGACAATTTTATGAAAATTGCAGCGGTAATTTCAGAGTATAACCCGTTTCATAACGGGCACAAATATCAAGTCGATACGATAAAAAAAGATTTTGACGCAATTGTCGCGATAATGAGCGGAAACTTTGTGCAAAGAGGGGATATTGCCCTTACAGATAAATGGACAAGAGCCGATATGGCTTTAAAAAACGGCGTCGACCTCGTTTTAGAACTCCCTGTGATTTCGGCATTAAACAGCGCGGAATTATTTGCAAGAGGAGGTGTTTTTGTTGCAGATCAAACAGGCGTGATTGACAGTCTGTTTTTCGGGAGCGAGTGCGGCGACATTGATTTGCTGAAAAAAACAGCCGAGATGATTTTAAATGAACCTGAGATGATAAAGCAAAAGATTAAAGAAAATCTAAAGTGCGGCATGAGCTATCCGACAGCCGTCAAAAATGCATGGACGGGAAAAATCGATACATCGGTTATAGAAAATCCGAACAACATTTTAGCCGTCGAATATATAAAGGCGCTGATGAAATACAAATCAAGTATAAAACCGCGGACGGTAAAGCGCATAGGAGCAGGATATAATGAGTCGGGATATGACGGAATTTTTCAAAGCGCGACAGGTATACGTGAGCGTATAAAAAACGGTGAGAATACAGAGGCTTATACCCCTAAAAATGTGCATGATATTTTAAAAAATGCTGTAAAATTTTCAAATGACGATCTTACGGCATTGCTGCGATATAAAGTTTTATCCGTTCCCGAAAAAATAAAGGAAATAAATGATGTTTCGGAAGGTTTGGAAAACCGGATTTATGAGGCGGTAAAAATCGGCGGAAATTTTGAGGATATAGCAGGGTATATAAAGAGCAAGCGATATACCATGGCTCGGATAAAACGAATACTTATATCGATAATTCTTGATCTGGATAAAGATATTATGGGCAAAGAACCTGATTATATAAGAGTTCTCGGAATGAACAAAAAAGGTATGGAAATTTTGAAAATGATGAGGAAATCGGCAAAGCTGCCGATTGTTGTAAAGACCGCCGACTTTTCTTCGGATATATTAAAAAAGGATATTTTGGCGAGCGATATTGCGGCTTTGTCAAAAAATCCGTATGCCGCTTGGGGGAGGGATTTTAAAAAATCACCGATAATTTATAACGAATGAAATTTTGAACAATTTGTAAACCCAATGAAAACAATATATTCCGATGAAATAAAACTCTTTACTTTATCGGGATTTAATGGTATAATATAAAATGTATAGATTTTTTTAAAATAGGTGATGAAATGCTGCGATATAATTTTTTGAGTATTCTGATAAATGTTCCGATAACCTTAATAGCGCTTACTTTTCATGAGTTGGCGCATGGCTGGGTTTCGACAAAGCTCGGAGATCCGACGCCGAGAATACAAGGGAGAATGACCTTGAACCCCTTGGCGCATCTTGATCTTTTCGGAACAATTCTGATGATTATTACGGGTTTCGGCTGGGCAAAGCCTGTTGAGGTAAACCCGATGTACTATAAAGACAGGAAAAAGGGCATGGCATTGGTTGGGATTGCAGGACCTATAGCAAACTTTATCTTAGCGATTGTCGGCACATTTTTGTGGCTTTTGCCGTATTTTATAGCACAAATTGCCGGAGGCTCTTTGCCCGAGTGGTTTGCGAACGGATTTAATTATTTTATGTATCTTTTCATTATAAGAAACCTGTGCTTTATGGTATTTAACCTGATTCCGATTCCGCCTTTGGACGGTTCAAGAATTATCGGTATGTTTTTACGTGATAAAGCTTATTATTCGCTTTTGAGCTTTGAGAGATATTCGATGATTCTAATCATGCTCCTCTCGCTTACCGGAATGTTCGATAGAATAATCGGAACAGGCGTGAATTTCTTCTTTAATCTAATATTAAAAGGAATAACGTCAATTTTCGGATTGGTTGTATAGGTTTTGTAAGTTATGGAAAAGATATGTTATAAACTGGAAAATTTTGAAGGGCCGCTGGATCTTTTGCTGCATCTTATATCCAAAAACAAGGTCAGCATCTATGACATTCCGATACTTGAAATAACCGACCAGTATCTTGAGGCGATATCGGGAATAGAACACTCGGATATTGAAAATGCAAGTGAATTTATAGTGCTTGCATCTCAGCTTATCTATATAAAGTCGAAAATGCTTTTGCCGAAAGATGAGACTGAGGAGGAAGAAGAAGATCCGCGAGAAGAACTGGCACAAAGACTTTTGGAGTATCAGAAATATAAAGAGGCATCGCAGGAACTCAGAAAAAATGAATTCTGGTCAAGATATATGTTCTTTAAAGAAGCCGAAAATATCGATTTTCCTGTCCCCGAATACGACCGTCACCATGAGGTGCAGGATCTTTTGGACGCATTTGATCAGATAATGCAGAGAAAGATAAGGAAAAAGAAACCCGAGAAAAAGGCATTTGCCGGGATTGTCGGCAGAGAAAAGGTATCGGTTGAGGATATGGCAAAAAAGGTCGAGAGAATGCTTTTAAAAAATAAGAGAATGAGATTTTCGACTGTTTTCAAAAAATCCGATTCAAAACCCGAGATGATTGCAACATTTCTTGCAATTCTCGAAATGATAAAGCTTAACAAGATATCGGCGGATTATGATGAAGAGAGCAAAGACTTTATAATACATGAATAAGGGGATGTTAAAAAACTCCGGAACGCAAGAAAAGAAGAAAAAAATAAACAAGAAATACAAATGTTGCAGTTTGGTGGGGGAAGGTAGAAAAATCAAAAATATGATTTTTCATATAATTATTTCTTTTCTTGCTATCAACAAACTTCGCCTCTTGGCGTACCGATGTACGCCGTCGGGTAACCCAAAGCTAAAGCTTTGGCTCGGTTTGTTAATTCCAAAGCTTTTTTCCTATCCCCTCCAAAATATATGAAAAGTAGGAGAATATAATGGAAAAGGTCAACCTGCAATATGCAATTGAGGGCATATTGTTTGCGGCGGGAGAACCCGTGAAAGCGTCTAAGCTTGCGGCGGTTTTAGAAGAACCTATCGAAAAGGTTAATGAGGCTGTAAAGCTTTTGCGGCATGAATACGATTTAAACCTGCGAGGTTTAAAAATAATCGAAATTGATGACGGCTATCAGTTATGCTCGCGCCCCGAATATTACGCGTATATTCAGGAAATACTGGGTGAGCAGCGCAGACAGGCATTGTCAAATGCGGCAATGGAGGCGCTGGCGATTGTGGCATACAAGCAGCCGATAACGCGCGGACAGGTAGAATACATACGCGGAGTAAACAGTGACGGCGCAATGAACAGACTTGTCGAGCGAAACTTAATCGAGGAGTCGGGTAGACTTGATGCTCCGGGCAGACCGATTTTATATAAAACAACACAAAATTTTCTGCGCTGTTTCGGTCTGAAAAATCCGAGCGATTTGCCGCCTGTGGATATGTCTAAAATAAGCCCGGAATATGAGCAACTCGAAATAGAGATTGCGGAAAAAGAACCCTCAAGAGAGGAAAAAAAGGAAGAATAGAAGGAGACGGAGGAATGAAAGTTTTATTTATAATAATTTCCGTATTGATATTACTTATAATTTTACTTTCAATTCCGGCTTATATCTCGGTTGAATTTTTAAAAAAACCCGAATCTGAAAAACTGACGGTACAAATCAGATATTTATTTTTTAAAATCAATCCGCAGAAAAAAAAGAAAAAGAAAAATCCGTCTGAGAGCAATGCGGCGGAAAACGGAAAAAATAATAAAAAAAGCAAGAAGAAAAAAGGAATTTCTTTTAGGGATTTAAAAGAACTGTATGCTGTTTATAAGCATACAGAGGACGATATAGCGGACATTTTATATTATTTTTCAAAAAAGGCGGTCACGCTTAATGATTTTAAGCTTTATGTGCGGTTCGGGACAAACGATGCTATGAGAACAGGGATTGCAACGGGTGCGGCATATGCGGCGTCATACAATCTGATCTTTCTTCTGAATAACATTTTTACTGTGGAGCATTGCGACGTTTCGATTGTGCCGGTATTTGAAAAACCGCTGTTTGAAATAGACACGAAATGCATAATTAAGGTAAAAAACGTGCATATTACGGTTATAGCTTTTAAGGTACTTAAAATGTATTTAAAAATATTAAACTTAAAGAAAAGAAAGGGACGATAAAAATGGCAGAACATCCTATTCAGGGTATGATGGACACAGCGATGAGCAACATCAAATCAATGATTGACGTAAACACGATTGTGGGAGATCCGGTTACGACTCCCGACGGGACGGTTATAATCCCGATTTCAACGGTGAGCTTTGGATTTGGTGCCGGCGGAAGCGAATTTAAGGGCACAAAAGAGACGCCGGCAGCGGAGACACCGATGTTCGGCGGCGGCTGCGGCGGCGGTGCGAGTGTTAAGCCTGTTGCATTTATGATTGTCGGAAACGGTGCAATCAAGCTTTTGCCGGCAACACCGAACGCATCCTCGGCAGACAAGCTCGCAAGCCTTATTCCCGAAATTTTTGACAAGGCAAACGATATGATATCTTCTGTTGCGGAAAAAATCGCAAAAAAGAAGAAAAAAGAAAAGGAACAGGATATAACCGTTGAGGTGAGCGAAGAATAAAAAGCACGGATTTTCCGTGCATTACATATGGAGAAATAATATGCAGTTTTTAAAGAGAGACAAAATACTGATGAATGTCCAAAAACCGACGCGGTATACCGGCGGTGAGCTGAACGCGTGCATTAAAAATCCGAAAGATGTTTCGGTCAGATTCGGTTTTTGCTTTCCCGATGTCTATGAGATAGCCATGTCTCATTTGGGATTAAAAATTCTTTATCATGTATTGAATAAAAGAGAAGATACATATTGCGAAAGAGTTTTTGCGCCGTGGGTTGACATGGAAGAACAGATGAAAAAGGAAAATATCAGGCTGTTTGCGCTGGAGTCGGGAGATGAGATTACTCATTTTGATATGGTTGGGTTTACACTGCAATATGAGATGAGTTACACAAACGTTGTAAACATGCTTATGCTTGCGGATATTCCCGTCTATAGCAAGGACAGGACAAGAGAAAATCCGTTTGTCTGCGCCGGCGGACCGTGCGCGTATAACGGTGAGCCGATCGCCGACTTTATCGACTTTTTCATGATGGGCGAGGGCGAAGAAATTATAAATGAAATAATCGATGTCTATATTGAATGGAAAAAGTCGGGAGCAGAGAGGATTGACTATCTCGAAAGAATAGCGGAAATTGATGGGATTTATGTCCCTGCATTTTATGATGTGGAATATTTTGAGGACGGTACGGTAAAATCGGTAACGCCGAACAATCCGCACGCAAAGGCAACTGTAAAAAAGCGCATAATGAAGGATTTTGACAAAACCGATACGCCCGAGAGCATAATTGTTCCGTACGGCGAGATTGTGCATGACAGAGTTATGCTGGAGCTTTTCCGCGGCTGCATCAGAGGGTGCAGATTTTGCCAGGCAGGGTATATTTACAGACCGGTGCGTGAAAAAAAGCCCGAAACACTGACCTGTCTTGCCGGAAAGCTTTTGGAAAGCAGCGGATATGATGAAATATCGCTTTCATCTTTGAGCACAAGCGACTATACCGGCTTAAAAGAGCTTACCGATAATCTTTTGGACATGACCGAAAAGAAAAAAATCGGTTTATCTTTGCCGTCTTTAAGAATTGACAATTTTTCTCTTGAGCTGATGCATAAAGTGCAAAAGGTGAGAAAATCAGGCATAACGTTTGCACCCGAGGCAGGGACGCAGCGCCTGAGAGATGTTATAAATAAAAACATTACCGAGGAAAACGTTCTGGAATCGACGGCACGCTTGTTCCGCGGCGGCTGGACAAACCTGAAACTCTATTTTATGATAGGACTTCCCACCGAAACGGAGGAGGATCTTTCGGGAATTGCGGATTTATCGCTGAAGGTTCTGAACGAATATTTCAGTATTCCGAAAGAGGAGCGCGCAAAAAACATAAATATAAACGTCAGCACATCGAGCTTTGTTCCGAAACCGTTTACTGCGTTCCAGTGGTGTGCGCAGATAACGCGCGATCAGATTATAGAGCGCCAGCGTTATTTAAAGGAGCATATAACCTCAAAACGCATACGTTATATGTGGCATGACAACAAGACAAGCTATTTGGAAGGTGTTTTTGCAAGAGGTGACAGACGGCTTTCAAGGGTTATATTACAGGCTGTTAAAAACGGTTGCAAATTCGACGGCTGGGACGAGGAATTTAAGTTTGATGTCTGGCTAAAGAGCTTTGAAGAGTGCGGAATCGATCCGGATTTCTATTTAAGAGAACGCGGCTTAGACGAAACACTGCCGTGGGATCATATCGATGTCGGCGTCAAAAAGGCATTTTTCAAGCGTGAGTTTGAGCGTGCAAAAGCCGGCATAACAACACCGAATTGCCGCGAAAAATGTGCCGGGTGCGGCGCAAATGAATTTGGGGTAGGTGTTTGCTATGAGTAATTATATATTAAAATACAGCCGCGGCAATAAGGTTAAATATATTTCACATCTGGATTTTATGCGGTTTATCCACAGAGTCATACGGCGTACCGGGATTCCGATGGAATTTTCTAAAGGATTTAACCCGCACCCGATAATGACGGTGGCAATGCCGTTGTCGGTTGGGGTGACGTCAAACGGAGAATATATGAAAATCGGTTTTGACGGCGATTTTTCACCCGAATATATAAAAGATACTTTAAATGCCGCAATGCCGGAAGGGTTTAAGATACTCGACATTAAAATTGATGAAGATAAAAAATACGATTTTAAAAAGCTCGACCGAGCCGAATACATAGTTTCAATCGAAACGGAGAGTGAGTTTGAACCCGAGAGCTTTTTGGAAAATAAATCGCTTTTGGTTATGAAAAAGAGTAAAAGCGGCATTAAAGAGGCGGATATTCGCCCGTACATATACAGTATCGAAAAGCTTTCGCAAGACGAAAATTCGATAACTTTAAAAATGTGCATAGCAGCGGGCAATAATTACAATCTGAAGCCCGAAACGGTAATTGACGCTATGACAAAATATTATGACGGTTTCAAGCCGGAGTTTTTCCTCGTACACCGAGAAAGGATAATGGCAGGAAATAAAGAATTATTTTAATCCGATAACAAAAATTTATCGGGAGAATAAAAAGAAAGGATTTGTTGTACAAATGGAAATTTTAAAATCATTCAGCTTAGACGGAAAAGTAGCGCTTATAACCGGTGCCTCTTACGGAATCGGTTATGCGATTGCAAAAGCATATGCTTCAGCAGGAGCAAAGATCACTTTCTGTGACATTAAACAGGAATTTGTGGACAGAGGTCTTAACTCCTATAAGGCAGATAATATAGACGCTAAAGGCTATGTATGCGATGTTACCGATGAAAAACAGGTAGCCGAAATGGTGGCAAAAATTGAAAAAGAAGTCGGAGTCATAGATATTTTGGTAAACAATGCCGGAATCATAAAGAGAATCCCGATGTGTGAAATGACAGCCGAGGAGTTCAGACAGGTTATTGATGTTGATTTGAATGCACCGTTTATCGTTTCAAAAGCCGTTATCCCTTCGATGATTAAAAAAGGACACGGCAAGATTATAAACATCTGCTCGATGATGAGCGAACTGGGACGTGAGACTGTTTCTGCATATGCTGCGGCAAAAGGCGGCTTGAAGATGCTTACAAGAAATATCTGCTCGGAGTACGGCGAACATAATATCCAGTGTAACGGAATCGGCCCGGGGTATATTGCAACACCGCAGACCGCGCCTTTAAGAGAAAAGCAGCCGGACGGTTCAAGACACCCGTTCGATCAGTTCATCGTATCGAAAACACCGGCGGCACGTTGGGGATCGCCTGAGGATCTTATGGGACCTGCCGTATTTTTGGCATCGGACGCATCCGATTTCGTAAACGGACACGTTCTTTATGTTGACGGCGGAATACTGGCATATATAGGCAAACAGCCGTAATGGAATAAGGAGTGATATGTTTTGCTGAAAAAGGGCAACCCTATTATAATAGAAAAAGATAATACAGTAATTGAAAAACTAAAGATTGTAAATCCGAGCGGATTTGCGATTATCGTAAAAGCGAATAACGTAACGATTAAAGAATGTGATCTTCGTGGCGGAATAAACCTTTACGGCGGAGTTCATGACATTACAATTGTGAATAATTTTATCCATGACTTCGAGTTTAACTGTGATGCTCTCACTGCAAAGCAAATTGCAGGTGTAAGCACAACCGAATCGGAGGGAATATTTAAAGACCAGGGACTGGGTGCGCACGATATAACCGTAAAAGGCAATTATTTTGAGAATGTTTCGACAGGAGTATATATAGTCGGTGCAAAAGGCAATATCGAAGTGGACGGAAATTTCTGCAAAAACCAGTTCGGTCCGTTCCCGAGAGGGCAGATATGCCAATTCTACAAATGTAATACCACACCCGACACATATCTTAGGATAGAGAATAATTTCTCATACATAGACGGAAATCTCCCAATCCAGAGAGCATTTATGACAAACGGAAGATGGGGCGGTGAGGATCATATAAACTGTAATCACTGCTTCGGCTGCAAGGAGTCGCCTATAGTGATTCGGAATAATTATATCTACGGCGGCAGCGGCAGCTCGTCGAACTCCGGGATAATGGCAGGAGACTGTGGCGGAGAATATTATCACATTTTGGATAATACCGTATACTACAGCGAAAACTGCGGAATAGGTCTTTGCGGAGGTACCGGAAGTGTTGTTAAAGGAAACAGAATTTTCCAGGATAAACCGCTTTCGTGGACAAGCCGCGAAGAGGGCAGAGGACTTCAGATTGAGTGCTACGGTTCTGCATTTTACGGAGAGAATCTTTTTGAGGATAACGTTGTTGCGTTTAAAACCACGCGCCCATATAAATATTGCAATATGCTGTGCAGAACCGATACGGCGGTATTCAAGAATAATAAGCTGTGCGAGAGCGTTGAAGAATTCGGAGAGTTGGATAAATTCCCTGAACAAGTTCCGCCGTCTGCCGACGAGAACTTAATAAAACCATGGGAAATAAGAGAAAAAGAAGAATTTTATATAATATAGAAAAAAACAGGAGTTTTATCTGAAAAAGGATTAAACTCCTGTTTTTTTTAATAAAGTGTCGGAAATAGCCAAAAGCAAAGACAGAATTTTTTTTATTTTAGTTATTAAAAGGTCTTGAAAAAATCTGTAAAATCTGTTACAATAATAGAAATAACTTTATGGGAGGCTTTTTTATGGCAGGAAAATTTGAAAAAGTTGGGTTGACCTTTGACGATGTTCTGTTAGTTCCGCAGGCATCTGATTTCACACCGAATGAGGTGGAATTGGGAACTGATCTTACGGCGAAGATTCATTTGAATATTCCGCTGATGAGTTCGGCAATGGATACGGTTACCGAATCACCGATGGCGATTGCAATGGCACGTGAGGGCGGCATCGGGATTATACACAAGAACATGACAATCGAAGAACAGGCGATTGAAGTGGACAAGGTTAAGCGTTCTGAAAACGGAGTAATTACAAATCCTTTCAGTTTATCCTGCGAGCATACTTTAAAGGATGCCGATGACCTTATGGCGAAATACAAAATATCGGGCGTTCCTATCTGCGATGATGACGGACGTCTTTTGGGAATTATCACAAACCGTGATTTGCGCTTTGAATCGGATTTTACCAAGAAGATAAAGGAGTCGATGACTTGCGAAAATCTTATTACCGCACCTGTAGGGACAACTTTGGAAGATGCACAGGAAATTTTAAGACATGCTAAAATAGAAAAGCTTCCTTTGGTCGATGAAAACTATCACTTAAAAGGGCTTATCACAATAAAGGATATTGAAAAGGCGGTAAGATACCCGAATGCCGCAAAAGATTCATCGGGAAGACTTTTGTGCGGAGCGGCTATCGGAGTTACCAATGACGCTTTAGACAGAGTTAAGGCTTTGGTTGATGCCGGAGTGGACGTACTGGTTCTTGATTCGGCTCACGGACATTCCGCAAATATCATAAATAAAGTTAAGGAAATTAAAAAAGTATATCCGGATATTCAGCTGATTGTCGGAAATATCGCAACGGCAGAGGCAGCGGTTGCGCTTATCGAAGCAGGAGCGGATTGCTTAAAGGTCGGAATCGGACCCGGATCTATCTGTACGACACGAGTTATTGCAGGTATCGGTGTTCCTCAGATTACCGCGATTTACGATGTCAGCGAGGCGGCTAAAAAGTACAATATTCCGGTAATTGCGGACGGTGGTATTAAATATTCGGGAGATATCACAAAGGCGATTGCGGCAGGTGCCGATGTAATCATGATGGGCAGCTTGCTTGCAGGCTGTGAGGAAAGCCCCGGTGAATTTGAAATATATCAGGGAAGAAGATTTAAGGTTTACCGCGGAATGGGTTCTTTGGCGGCAATGGAGAAAGGCTCAAAGGACAGATATTTCCAGACAGGCTCGAAAAAGCTTGTTCCGGAAGGTGTTGAGGGACGTGTTCCTTATAAGGGATCGTTGGCAGATGCAGTATTTCAGCTTTTGGGCGGACTTCGCTCGGGTATGGGTTACTGCGGAACAAAGACAATAAAAGAACTCAAAGAGAACGGCAAATTTGTTAAAATCTCGGGTGCGGGACTCAAAGAAAGCCATCCGCACGATATTTATATAACGAAAGAAGCACCGAACTACAGTTATCATCCGCAAGCGTAGAATCATATATTATAGGGGAGATTAAAAAAACTCCGAAACGCAAGAAAAGGCTGTTTAAAAAGTCAATTTACTTTTTAAACAGCCTCTGTTTTTTCAGTTGATATAACCAAAAAAACAGGGTGCATATAAGAAAAAATAAAAAATTTTATAAAGTTGAAAAAAATTGGTTGTTTTTTTGAAAGTTTTGCGTTATAATTATAATGTATAGGTGTGTAAAAATGTTATCCATAATTTAGGAGGTAACAATATTGTTTGATAATTTAAGATATGATGTAAAGTCTGTTTTGGAACGCGATCCGGCGGCACGAAACGGTTTTGAGGTGTTTTTTCTCTACCCCGGAATCAGTGCTGTTATGTGGCATCGTCCGGCACATTTTTTATACAAGAAAAACTTTAAATTCCTTGCACGCTGGATTTCACAGTGCGTAAGATTTTGGACGGGAATAGAAATACACCCCGGTGCCGAAATCGGAAAAGGATTATTTATAGATCACGGAATGGGTGTTGTAATCGGAGAAACCGCGGTGGTCGGCGATGACTGTACGATATATCAGGGCGTTACATTGGGAGGCACCGGAAAGGAAAAGGGCAAACGCCACCCGACTTTGGGAAATAATGTAATGGTCGGCAGCGGCGCTAAGGTTTTGGGACCTTTTACGGTAGGAGATAACTCAAAAATTGCGGCAGGCGCGGTAGTGCTCTCGGAGGTGCCGCCGAATTCTACCTGTGTCGGAGTCCCGGCAAGGATAGTAAAGCGTGAGGGGGTAAGAGTTGATAAGTGTATTGACTTAGATCAGATCCGTATTCCCGATCCCGTATCTATGGAGATGTGTACGCTTTCGGTTCATATAGCAAATCTTGAGAAAAAGCTCGAAGAATTAAAAAAAATCGCTCCCGAAACGGGAAAATGCAGTGCAGAAGGTGAAACAAATGAAAATTTATAATACAATGACAAGAAAAAAAGAGGAGTTTGTACCGATTGATAAAAATGAGGTAAAAATGTACTCCTGCGGACCGACAGTATATGATTATTTTCATATAGGAAATGCGCGCCCGTTCATAATTTTTGACACAATGAGACGTTATCTGGAATACAGAGGCTACAAGGTAAAGTTTGTGCAGAATTTTACCGATATTGACGATAAAATGATCAACCGTGCAAATAAAGAGGGCATAACGGTAAAAGAACTGGGTGAGCATTTTATTGAAGAGTATTTCAAAGATGCAGGCGCTCTGGGGATAAAAAAGGCAACCGTTCACCCGAAAGCTACGGAAAATATCGATGCTATTATTGATATTATAAAAACGCTGGAGGATAAGGGCTTTGCATACAATGTGGACGGAAATGTTTACTTTGCAACCAAGAAATTCCATGAATACGGCAAGCTTTCCAAACAACCCCTTGAAGATTTGGAGGCAGGGGCAAGAATTGACGTTAATGAGAAAAAGCGTGACGCTATGGACTTCGCTTTGTGGAAAAAGCAAAAAGAAGGTGAACCGGCATGGGAAAGCCCATGGGGAATGGGACGTCCCGGCTGGCATATCGAGTGTTCTGCCATGGCGAACAAGTATCTCGGCAAAACGATAGACATACACTCGGGCGGACAAGATCTGATTTTTCCGCACCATGAGAACGAGATTGCGCAAAGTGAATGTGCGAACGGTCAGATTTTTGCCAATTACTGGATGCATAACGGCTACATCAATATAAACAACCAAAAGATGAGCAAATCTTTGGGAAATTTCTTTACGGTTAGAGATATTGCAAAAAAATACGATTACGAAATAATCCGCTTTTTCATGCTCTCGGCACATTACAGAAATCCGGTGAATTTCAGTGATGTATTGATGGAGCAGGCAAAGTCTGCGGTTGAAAGAGTTTATACCTGTCTTGATAACTTGAAGTTCTTAGCTGAAAATGGGGTAGAGCGTGCGCTTACCCCCGAAGAACAGGCGCTTTCGGAGAAAATTGACGAATGTAAGGATAAATTTATCGCCGCAATGGACGATGATTTAAACACTGCCGATGCGATTGCTGCGATATTTGACATTGTCTATGCCGCAAATACCGGGCTTTCAAAGGAAAAGGAAAGTTCAGTGGAGATAGTTAACAAATGCATTGATACCATTAAGGAATTGGGCGGTGTCTTGGGACTTTTCGTTTCTGAAAAGGAAGAAACTCTTGATTCGGAAATAGAGGCGCTGATTGAAGAAAGAAATGCCGCAAGAAAGGCAAAGGACTGGGCAAAGGCAGATGAGATCAGAGATAAGCTAAAAGCTATGAACATCATATTAAAAGATACTCCGATGGGTGTGAAATGGAGCAGAGCAGATGACTGATTTGACATTTGAAAAAGCCGGCTTATATCCGCCGTTGGTTTTGGCATATATGGGAGATGCCGTATATGAGCTTTATGTGCGGTCGAGAATTATATGCGAGCATGGCGATATGCCGCCGCATAAGCTGCACCTTGAGGCGATAAAGCACGTAAAAGCCGAGGCACAGAGTAACTCTATGCTAAAGCTTGAGCCGATTCTGACAGAGGAGGAGCTTACTATATATAAGCGCGGAAGAAATACAAAGTCGGCAACGGTTCCGAAAAATGCAGATGTTGCGCAATACAGACGTGCAACGGGTTTGGAGGCGCTTTTCGGATATTTATACATCAGCAAACAATCCGAACGTCTTGATACACTTATGAAAACAGCGTATGAACATTCAAAGGCGACCTTGAATGAATAAAAGATGTTGGGATTAAAACATAAACTAATATAAATGAACATTGGGAGGAAATAAAATGGACAAAAAAAGATTATGCGAACTTTCGATTATTGCAAATAAAGTCCGCAAGCACGCACTGACGGCTGTTTACAGCGCAAATTCGGGACACCCCGGCGGCTCGCTTTCGATTGCTGACTTACTGGCGCTTTTGTATTTTGAAAAGATGAATATTGATCCGAAAAATCCGAAGATGGATACAAGGGACAGATTCGTTTTATCAAAGGGACACACAGCTCCGGCACTTTACGGTGTACTGGCAGAAAGAGGTTTCTTCCCGACAGAGGATATAAAGACTTTCAGAAAGACAGGCAGTTATTTACAGGGACATCCCGATATGAAACACATTCCGGGTATTGATATGTCAACAGGCTCTCTCGGACAAGGTGTATCGGCAGCGGGTGGAATGGCACTTGCGGCAAAGCTTGATAACAAGGATTACAGAGTTTACACAGTTTTGGGTGACGGCGAACTGGAGGAAGGACAAGTCTGGGAGCAGGCTATGTTTGCGGCTCACTATAAATTGGATAATCTGACAGCATTTATCGATTTCAACGGCTTACAGATTGACGGAGATATAACAAAGGTAATGAATCCGACTCCTATCGATAAAAAGTTTGAGGCTTTCGGATGGAATGTTTTGACGGCTGATGCGCATAATATAGAAGAACTCTCAGAGGCAATCGAAACGGCTAAAAAGACAAAGGGCAAGCCGACAGCTATTGTTATGAAATCGATAAAGGGCAAAAATGTTTCGTTTATGGAAAACAATGCTGCATGGCACGGCGCAGCACCGAACAAGGAACAATATGAACAGGCTATCGGCGAGCTTGATGAAATAATAAAGAAATTGGAGGCACAGTTATAATGGCAAAGAAAGCGACAAGAGAATCATACGGAAACGCATTGGCGGAATTCGGCGCTGATGAGAGAATAGTTGTGCTTGATGCAGATCTTTCAAAATCAACCAAAACCGAAGTATTCAAGAAAAAATATCCAGAAAGATTTATAAATATGGGAATTGCGGAAGGAAACATGATGAGCGTTGCGGCAGGTCTGGCTTCATGCGGCAAGATTGTTTTTGCATCAAGCTTTGCGATGTTTGCGGCAGGACGTGCATTCGAGCAGATAAGAAACTCAATCGGATATCCGCACTTAAACGTTAAAATAGGCGCAACCCATGCCGGAATATCGGTAGGAGAGGACGGAGCTACACATCAGTGTCTTGAAGATATTGCCCTGATGCGCTCGATCCCGGGAATGGTTATAATGAACCCGGCTGACGATATTGAGGCGCGTATGTGCGTAAAAGCAGCAATTGAGCATGACGGTCCTGTATATATGAGATTCGGCAGACTTGCCGTTGAAGATGTAAACGGTGAGGATTATAAGTTTGAAATGGGCAAGGGAGTGCAGCTTACAGACGGAGATGACGCGGCGATTATCGCGACAGGTCTGATGGTTCAGGAGGCTTTGAAGGCTCATGATATGCTAAAAGAAGAAGGCATCAATGCACGCGTTATAAATATTCATACCATTAAGCCTTTGGACGAGGAAATTATTGCAAAGGCAGCCAAAGAAACAGGTGCGATTGTTACTGCCGAAGAGCATTATATCATGGGGGGCTTGGGAAGTGCGGTATGCGAAACTGTATGCAAGACAAATCCATGCCCGGTGAAAATCATCGGTACAGACAGATTCGGACAGTCGGGTAAGCCTGCCGAACTCTTTGAAGTGTACGGCTTGACAGCTGAAAATATTGTAAAGAATGTAAAAGAAGTTATAAAATTAAAATGAAAATAAGAAATTTATTGATAGCAATTTTACTGCTTTTGACCTTGACGGCTTGCAAAAAGACAGAAGAAGCCGTTGAGGTTACGGCTAAAACCGTTTTGCCGCAAAATGAAATATCCGTGATTATAGGTTATACCCCAAAAGAAGAAGAAAAACTGACCAGGGTTTGTAAGGAAATAACCTACAAAAACGAAACGAGGGGCGCAAGCGATATTGTTAACGTAAAGGTATATCCGCCGAATACGAAAAATTCGCCGGACGATTTAAAAAAGCTCTACGATGAGCAAAAGAAGAAATGTGAACAATATTCTTCTTTGGTCGAAACGGGGGCGGATAACTCATTTATCGCGTTTCCGTCCGTTTATCTTTATAAAAACGGATATTATGTTGTTATAACGGCAGGCTCGGGCGGAGATGACGCGCAGATTGAAATGCTTAAAAAACTTGCGGAGATTGCGGATAAGAATATCGAGGCGATGGCTCCCGAAGAAGTTGCCGAGGAGGACAGCGATGTCCCGAAAAAGCAGGAAAAGGACAGTACAAAGAAGAATCAGAAAAGCTGAGCTTTCGCGAAAGCGAAAGTATCGGCTTTTTATGACATCTTTTTTGTGTTTTACCGTTATATTACAAATGTAAAAAATACTTTTATTTGGAAAAATACTGTGATATAATAGTTTTAGTATGTAGAGGATAATTTTTTTAGAAAGGATAGAAGTAAATGCTTTTATGGTCACTTTTTGCCGTAGTTATAATGGCAGTTGATCAATTAACCAAATTTTTTGTTGTAAAATACATAAGTGCGAGTGATATTATAACAGTCATTCCAGGACTGTTTGAGTTTGTTTATGTGAAGAATAAAGGCGCAGCGTTTAATATACTCTCGGGACGGCTGGGATTTTTGAGCCTGATTTCGCTGCTTTTTGCCGCAGGCGTGATTTGGTATATGATAGTAAAAAAGCCGCAGAATAAAATGTGCAGAGTGTCTTTGATGCTGCTTTTTGCCGGAGCTTTGGGAAATGCAATCGATAGGGTTTTCAGAGGTTTTGTTGTTGACTTTATCAAAACTTCATTTATCAATTTTCCGGTATTTAACGTTGCGGATATTGCAATTACCGTCGGTGCGGCGCTGTTTATTATATATTTAATGTTTTTTGACAATAAAAAGGAATAGCCGATGGAAATTACAGTTATTGAAACGGATTTTGTGCGTGCCGACAAGTACATAAGCGAAAAGGTACCTGAAATATCACGCTCATTTGCCGCAAAGCTTTTGGAGGAGGGAAGGGTTTTGGCAAACGGTGAGAAAATCGGCAAAAACTATAAGGTAAAAGAGGGCGATATTTTAAATATAGATATGCCCGAACCCGAGGTGGCAGACGTTTTGCCCGAAAATATACCGCTTGATATTGTATATGAGGACGATGACCTGCTCGTTGTAAATAAACCGCAGGGAATGGTGGTTCACCCGGCACCGGGGAATTATTCCGGGACGCTTGTAAATGCTCTGATGTATCACTGTAAGGATAATCTCTCGGCGATAAACGGGACAATCCGCCCGGGAATAGTGCACAGAATCGATAAAGATACAAGCGGACTTTTGGTTGTCGCAAAAAATAACGACGCGCATATTTCACTGACCGCGCAGCTAAAAGAGAAAAAAGCCGTAAGGAAATATTATGCTTTGGTAAACGGCAACGTAAAGGAAAACGGCACTGTGAATAAGCCGATAGGAAGAAATCCGTCGGACCGCAAAAAAATGGCGGTTGTTGCAGGCGGACGTGATGCGGTAACTCATTTTAATGTGCTGAGAAATTATGATAGATATACGCTTTTGGAGTGTATTCTGGAAACCGGCAGAACGCATCAGATAAGAGTGCATATGGCATCGGTCGGACATTCGATAGTCGGGGATAAAACCTACGGAAAGACAAAAGAAGAATTTAAGCTCAACGGGCAGCTGCTGCACGCAAAAACAATAGGCTTTAATCACCCGTCAAAAGGAATTTATATGGAATTTTCTTCGGAACTTCCGGAATATTTTTCCGATATTTTAAATAAGCTTGACAAAAGGCAAAAATAAGGAGATGTTTTATTTTGAAAGAAAAAATAAGAGTATGTGTTATATTCGGAGGTATGTCGCCCGAACATGACATATCCGAAATTTCGGTTACATCAATTTTGAATAATCTGGATAGAGAAAAGTATACAATTTATCCGCTTGGTATTACAAAGGACGGAAAATGGTATTTATATAGCGGCAAGACCGAAAATATAATCGGCGGAAAGTGGCTGGAGGACGAAAAATTCTTAAAGCGTGCAATAATTTCGCCCGATGCGGAGCACGCAGGAATAATACTTCCCGAGAACGAAGAAATTATCAAAATCGATATTGTATTTCCGGTGCTGCACGGTGAGTTCGGCGAGGACGGAACGATCCAAGGGTTGTTTGAGCTGGCAGGCTTAAAATATGTCGGAATGGGTGTTTTGGCGTCGGTTACGGCTATGGATAAAACATATACGAAAATTATAATGAACAATGCCGGTATTCCGCAGGCGGACTGGGTTATAGCAAAGACATGGGAATTTGACAAGATTGATAAAATAATGGACGAGGCGGAAGAAAAGCTCGGTTATCCGTGCTTTGTAAAGCCTGCAAATACAGGCTCGTCGGTAGGCGTTGCAAAGGCATATAACAGAGAAGAGCTCGAAAATGCACTTCATGCCGCGGCGGAATTTGACCGCAAGATACTGATAGAGGAATTTATAGACGGTCATGAGGTTGAGTGTTCGGTTTTGGGAAATGAGAACCCGAAAGCGGGGGAAGTCGGCGAAATCATGCCCACAGTTGACTTTTACGATTTTGACGCGAAATATTCCGATGAATCGACAAAGCTGCAAATTCCTGCAAATCTGCCCGAGGATACACGCGCACAGATACGCGCATATGCCGTAAAAGCATTTGAGGCTCTCGGCGGTGCAGGACTTTCGAGAGTGGATTTCTTTGTAAAATATTCGGATAATTCGGTTATTTTAAATGAAATAAATACCATGCCGGGATTTACGAGCATCAGTATGTACCCCAAGCTTTGGCAGGCGATGGGAATGTCATATTCGGGACTTTTGGATGAACTTATCGAATTAGGCTTAAAAAGAGTAAGAAAACAGTGAGGTTATTATGGACAATCGAAGCATTGGCATTTTTGATTCGGGAGTCGGCGGACTTACGGTAATGAAGCAGATTATGAATGAGATGCCGCATGAAAATATTATCTATTTCGGTGATACCGGAAGAGTCCCGTACGGCACAAAATCAAGAGATATTATAATGAAATATTCGCAGAATGATGTACGCTTTTTGGAAAGTCATGATGTAAAGCTTATAATTATTGCCTGCGGTACAGCAAGCTCCGCGGCTTTGCCCGAGATAAAAAGTCAGTTTAAGACACCGATTATCGGTGTTATCGAGGCGACTGCCGAGGCGGCTGTGAGAGCTACAAAAAACCGCAAAATAGGAGTTATCGGCACAGCCGGCACAATAAAAATCGGAGCATATGAGAAGATCATACACAGCTACGGAATAGATACATATAAAAAAGCGTGTCCGCTTTTTGTGCCGCTGGTTGAAAACGGACATTTTGATACGCAGGTGGTAAAGTTGGTTGTAGAGGAATATCTTACACCGATACGCGATGCGGGCATCGATACGCTTATATTGGGCTGCACGCACTATCCTCACTTAAAAAAAGTGATCGGTGAGTTTATGGGAAAAGATGTAACTCTTATTGATCCGGGAATTGAAATTGCAAAGTATCTTAAAAATTCGCTTGATGAAAAGGACTTACATTCTCAGAGCTTTGACAGTGACCGTTACCAATATTTTGTAAGCGACAGTGCCGAGGACTTTGAAGATCTGGCATCTGTACTTTTACATAAGAATATCAATGGAAAGGTGAAAAAAATTGACATTGAAAAATACTGATAAAGATGCTATAATAACTATAAAGAACCTTCAGACTATGGACGGTGAGTCGGAAATTACCGAGCTTATTACCGAAGGAAAATTTTATATACATAATGAAAAGCAGTATATATTTTACGAAGAGGACAGCGAAGAAAGTAATTCCACCGTCATGATGGTCATTACGGATAAAGACGTGACTCTGACGCGAAAAGGTGAATTTGGCTCAAAGATGTATTATCAGGAGGGAAAAACGGAGCAGATTATTTATCATACGCCGTACGGGGATATGACTATGGCATTAAAAACGCTCCGAATTGATAATCATCTGGAAAATGGGGGAGAACTGCGGCTGATTTATGAATTGTCCGTAAATGAAGAGTGCTTTCATAATGATTTGACTATCAGTGTCAGAAAAAAGAAAGGATGATAACGAATGACGAAAAAACTAATCTCTGCCATGCTGGCTTTTTCTTTGAGTACCGCGATGACAACGGCATTTGCGTTTGATACGGGAGAAACGAGTGCTGAATATGAGTATCTTGATAAGGTGTCGGGATTTGCTGCCGAAATGTACATAGACGATACCGTTACAAAGGAAGATATTATGAAGATGGGATTTGATAAGCTTTTGGAGCAAAATCCCGATTTGGTTGAGAAGGTTTTAAAGCTTGGATTTTCAAGCCTTGATGATTACAGTGAATTTTATACATATCCCGAATTTCAGAAGTTTTTAAATGATATGAATCATACCTTTTACGGAATCGGAGTGGTAATTCAAAAAGAGGGTGACTATGTAAATATTGTACGCTGTCTTGATGAGGGGAGCGCACAGGCGGCAGGTATTCAAGGGGGCGACAAAATAATTTCGATAAACGGCGAGAGCGTTATCGGTGAAACCTTGGATACGGTGCAGTCTTTGATTGTCGGTGAATTGGGAACGGAGGTTAATATAACCGTTCTGCGAGATGGAACAGAGTATAATTATACGCTTATAAGACGTCCTGTATCAACCGAAACCGTCGGATATTCAATCCTTGAGGGAAATGTTGCATATGTTGAGATGCTGAACTTCGCATCAAGTACCGCAGGGGAGTTTGAAGATGTATTGGACGAATTAAAAGGTTTGGGAGTAACGAATATTATACTTGATTTGAGGGATAATCCCGGAGGATATTTGTCTGCTGCAATTGAAATAGGAAGAATGATAGTCCCCAAAGGATTGCTTATTCAGACAATGTACCGTCAGGAGGAAAACAATCAGAACTTTTATTCGGAGCTGGAAAATCCCGAATTTAAATTTGCTGTTTTGGTAAACCAAAATACTGCAAGCTCTGCCGAGATACTTTCTGCTGCAATCCAGGATTCGGGCGTGGGCGTATTGGTCGGTCAGCAAACTTTCGGCAAGGCGCTTATACAAGAGATGATAACCCTCCCGGACGGCTGTGCATTTAAGCTCACGACCGGAAAATATCTGACAAGAAACGGCAAGGATATTAATAAGGTCGGCATTACACCCGATTACGAAATAACTAATCCGAAACAGCAAATCACAACTTCGAGATACACTCAATTTGATTATAAAACAAAATGCCGATTGGGTGATAAAAATGATTTTGTACGTGCCGCAAAAGAGCGACTTTATCTTTTGGGTTACGGAATAACGGCAATTAACGATGATTTTAATGATGAGCTTTTTAATGCTGTATTGAAATTCCAGGCAGATTCAGGGCTTTTCGCTTACGGAGTGCTGGATATTACAACGCAAACACAGCTTGAAAATAAGTTTGCACAACTGGAAGAAACAGTTGATATGCAGTTCATAAAAGCATATCAGCTATTTGGCGGAACAGAAGAGATGTTATATAAATAAATTAAAAAACCTAAAGAAACTGAGCGTAATATAAAATTATTTTACGCTCAGTTTCTTGTTTATAATTTTAGGATTTTTCGTGTCATTTTGCCCTCGTTGGAAATACCGACTGTTGAAAAAAATATTATTTTTTTCACAAAAATGTAAAATACGCTTGACATTTTACGAAATGTATAGTATACTATACGTAAAGTTAACTTTACAATATATGGTATGGAGGCGATTGTGATTAAAAATATTATAGCGCAACTCAGAAAAGAGCGGGGGATAACACAACAGGAATTAGCAGATATGGTCAGCGTAACGCGCCAGACCATCATTTCTCTGGAAAATGGAAAATATAACCCGTCAATCAATCTGGCATATAAAATAGCAAAGAGATTTGATAAAACTATTGAAGAAATATTCGTTTTTGAGGAGGAGTTTTAATTGAGCAAGAAAAAATTTATAGTATCGACAATAATAACAGCATGTCTATCTGTAGGAATGATATTGCTAAGAGAGAATGAATTTATAAGCAATATGGGAGTTGCGCTTTTGGCAGTAACCATCGCGCGGCTTATAAAACTGCTGCCTATATTTTTAAATAAAGAAAAATATAAAGAATATATTATAGCAAACAAAGATGAGAGAAATGTACATTTGGCAAGAAAGAGTCAATCATATGCTTTTTGGATAACTCTTATAGCTGAAACCGTTTTACTTATTATTCTGGGAGTTTTGAAAAAAACATACTATGCTAATTTGATAGCGTATGTAATGTGTTTTGAACTGGCAGTATATCTTGTTACATACTATATATTAAAAGCAAGAGATTAAAAATGCATATATTTGGGGATGAAAAAAACTCTGGAACACAAGAAAAGAAGTAAAAAGCACACACATTATTGAAAATATAATTGTTACGTTTTAGTTTTATTTGAATAGAAAAATCAAAAATATGATTTTTTTCTTGCCATCAACAAACTTCGCCACTCGACGTACCCATGTACGCCGTTGGGTACCCCAAAGCTAAAGCTTTGGCTCAGTTTGTTAATTCCAAAGCTTTTTTCAATCCCCTCTGAAAGCAAATAATGAAAAAAACAATTGATTTTTCCTCCATCAAGAATGTTTTTTCTTGTAAGCGGCAGGCGAAAGACCTGTATACTTTTTAAAAAGCCTGGAGAAGTAATGCGAGTTATGTATACCGACGCAGTTTGCGGCCTCACTGACGCATAGATTTGTTCCTTTTAAGAGATTACAGGCGGTATTTATGCGATATTCGATTATCATTTCTTTCGGACTTTTTCCTGTTTCTTTTTTAAAAAGGCGGCTGAAATATTCGGGCGATAAATTGAATCTGTCCGCCAAGGATTGAACGCTGATGTCTTTATCGTAATGAAAGCGGATATAATTTTCAGCATCACGAATATAGATGTTTTCTGAAAAATAATCAATTTCATGGGTATCGTAATTGTGAATGTCATATTTCGGTTCGGCATTTAAGCGCGTGTCCGAGTCGGCATATAATGTACTGAAAAAAGTGTATAGCTTTGAAACGGTAAGAATTTTTCCCGATGAGGAACTGTCATTTACCGATGTTATTATATCATCAATCGCTTTTTCGGTCTTTTCCGGGTTAGGGCAGGTATATATCGGATATTCACGCGATATTCCCAAATTTTTTAAATACAGCTCGGTCTGTGTACCGTAAATCCCGAGCCACAGATTGCTCCATAACGTATTTTCATATGCTTTATAATAGATTTTTTCATGCGGATACATACAAAAAAGCTGCCCCGCGCAAAGTGTATAGTGCTTATTGTTTAATGTAACAAGAGCCTTGCCGGATTTAACAAACACAAGCAAAAAATGCTCTCTCACCTGCGGGCCGTAGCTGTGATTTTCGGTATTGATTCTTTTTCCGCAATAATACATATTAAGCTCTGACGGCAATGTATAACAAAACCTTTTTTCAATATATCGATCCATAAAAATCTCCATTCCGCCGCAATATGTCGGCACAAACAGTAATTCCAAGTTTCTTTTATTCGTATGGAAAGAAACGTTCATGTTAATCCTTCCTAAAAAAATTATAACATATAAATTTTTAAAAGTCAAGTTTGTGTATGAATAAGTCATATTTGTATATTGAATATGATTCTGTTATATTGTATGATAACTTATAGAAAACGTAATAATTTGAAGGAGTGAAATCATGTTAAATAATTACTCAAAAGAATGGAAAAAGCGCGGCGACAGAACCGGACTCATAAGAAATGCATTGCTAAAATCCATGGGATATACCGATGCGGATATTGAAAAGCCCATAATCGGGATAATCAATACATGGGCGGAAACAAACCCCGGGCATATACACTTCCGACAGCTGTCGGAGGCGGTAAAACGCGGAGTATGGGCAGCGGGAGGATTTCCTCTTGAGGTCAATACAATGTCGATATGCGAGGTGTTTTTCGACATCTCCAGCCTTGTCTACAGAAATCTTTTGTCGATAACCACGGAAGAACTTATAGCGCGGCATCCGTTTGACGGTGTGGTGTTGATAGGCGGATGCGACAAAAATGTTCCGGCACAGCTTATGGCTGCCGTATCGGCGAATAAGCCGACAATATACCTGCCCGGCGGTGCGATGCTCCCGGGAAATTACAAAGGCAAGACTCTCGCCTGCGGAACAGACAGTTTTTATCTGTATAATGACTATACTTCGGGAAAGATTACTCTTGAGGAGATGACCAAACACGAGGGGTGTCTTTACGGAAGTGCCGGCGCCTGCCCGATTATGGGGACGGCGAATACCTGCCAGACAGTGACCGAAGCTTTGGGAATTGCGCTCCCCAATTCAGCGTCTTGCCTGGGTGTTTCGGCGGAAAAACTCAGAATAAGCGAGGAAACCGGAAGAAGAGCGGTTGAGCTTGTAAAAGATGATATAAAGTGTCTGGATATTATAAACAGAAAATCAATCGAAAATGCGATTCGGGTTCTGATGGCAACGGGCGGCTCGACAAATCTGATTATTCATTTAATCGCTATCGCAAGACGCGCCAATATTGATCTGAAGCTTGACGACTTTGAGCGCATAAGCAAAGAAACACCGGTTCTGGTTAATGTTAAGCCGCACGGTACGGAAAATGTGGGAATGGGATTCCATAACGCCGGAGGCGTGGCATCATTGATGAAAGAAATGGAGGATATGCTCGACGGTGACTGTCTTACGGTTACGGGTAAAACGGTGCGTGAAAACTTGGCGGATATCGATATGCCGTATGATAAAAATACGATCCGTCCGCTGGATAATCCGATTGAGGAAAAAGGCGGAATTGCCGTTTTATACGGAAATCTTGCACCAAACGGCGCTGTGATAAAAAGAAGTGCCGCAAGTCCCGAGCTTATGAATCACAGAGGCCCTGCGAAAGTCTTTGAGGATTTGGCAGAATGTCAGAAATATCTTCTTGATGAAAATTCGGATGTAACTCCTGATATGGTTATAATCCTGCGCGGATACGGTCCTGTGGGCGCACCGGGAATGCCGGAAAACGGAAACTTTATGCCGCTGCCGCCAAAACTTAACAAAATGGGTATTAATGACTTTGTCAGAATTACAGACGCAAGAATGTCGGGCGGCTGTTTCGGAACGCAAGTGCTGCATGTTGCACCCGAGAGCGCTGTCGGCGGACCTTTGGCGGCTGTGCGTGACGGAGATATAATTCATCTTGACGTTGACAGAAATTTGATTGAAGTTGAAATTTCCGATGAAGAAATGAAAAAACGCTTGAGTGAATTTAAGCCCAAAGAGCACAAGGATGTAAAAAGAGGATTTGTACGCAACTTCATAGATAACGTAACACAGGCAGATGAAGGCTGCGATTTAACATATATGCAGTATAAAGAATAATTGGAAAAATAACGTTTTACAAATAAAATGAAAAAAGGAGTAAATAAAATGAGTTATACGCAAATACAGGGAATATGTCCGATAATCGCCGCACCGTTTGATGAAAACGGCGAGGGGGATTATGTAAGCTTGGATAAATTGGTAAGATACTTGATTAAAGGCGGCTGCGGTGCGGTCACACTGTTCGGCATTGCCGGAGAATACTACAAGCTGACCGATGATGAGCGCGAAAAAATGGTTGAAGTGACGGTAAAAGCCGCAAAAGAAGAGGGCGGCAAGACGATTATTTCTGTAACAGACCATGCTACGGAGGTTGCCGTAAAGCGTGCGCAGTATTTTGAAAAAATGGGCGCAGACTGTCTTATGCTTTTACCGCCGTTTTTCTTAAAGCCGGGTGCGGGATATTTATATAAGCATATGAAATCTATCGCAAACGCTGTTAAGATACCGATCATGGCGCAGTACGCACCGGAGCAGACGGGAGTTGCAATTGCACCCGAAACCTTCTGCAAGCTTGAAAAAGAATGCCCGAATATGATTTACTATAAGATTGAGTGCAAACCGGCAGGTCCGTATGTTACGAATTTAATGAAGCTTACCGATAACAAAATGAAAATATTTGTCGGTAATGCGGGATTTCAGATTATCGAATGCATGGACAGGGGTGCAATCGGTGCAATGCCGGGCTGTTCAATGTTTGATGTGTATATCGATATCTACAATAATTATGTAAACGGCAACAGGGAAAAGGCAATCGAGATTCATAATCTCCTGCTTCCGATGCTTAACCATATACGTCAGAATGTAGAACAGATTATATCATTTGAAAAGCGAATTTTAAAACGCCGCGGAATCATCGCGTCAGATTATTGCCGCAAGCCGTCATATGATACCGATGAATACTTTGATAAGCTTTTTGACGAGTTTTACAAGGTACTCTCAGAAAAATACGGGTGGTGATATTATGAAAAAAGTCGCATTTGTAACAGGCGGCGGAACGGGAATCGGGCAGGGGATTTCGATTGAATTGGCAAAAGCCGGCTATGATGTTGCATTTTCGTATTGCGGAAGTGTTGACGGTAAAAATAAGACCGTAAAAGAGATTGAAAAGCTCGGCGGAAAAGCTCTTGCATTAAAAGCGGATCTGAGCAAAATCGATGAAATTGACAGAATGTTTGAAGAGTTTGCAAGTACGTTTTCACGTCTTGATTTGTTCGTAAATAATGCAGGGATAACCGAAAAGTCCGATTTTTTACATACCACCCCCGAGCTTTTTGATAAGATATGTGCTGTGGATTACAGAGGTGCGTTCTTCTGTATGCAAAGAGCGGCACAGATCATGGTTGACAAAAGCATTAATGGAAATATTGTGCTTATATCATCGAATAATGCGATTGCGCACTTTGCCGATGTGTCGGTGTATGCCTCGGCAAAGGCGGCTGCGGGGAAGATGGCGGAACACGCGGCAATAGAGCTTGCACAGTTCGGAATACGCGTAAATACCGTTGCTCCCGGCTGGACCGATACCGGAGCCGCGCGTCTTGACGCTAAAGAAGAAACATACTACAAAATCCCCTTAAAAAAATGGGCAACGGTTGAAGAAATAGGAAAAACCGTTATCTTTCTGGATTCTCCGGCTGCTGCGTCAATTACCGGGACGACAATAATTATGGACAACGGCGCAGTACTTCTTTCGGATAAAAGAGAACGGTACGGATTTTAAGAGATGGGGCGTGAGTATTAAAATGAACAGTGAGATTATAAAAAAAATAGAAGAGAAAAAAATCATAGTCATTGTGCGCGGAGTGGAAAAAAATAAGCTCATACCGCTTGCGGAGGCTATGTATAAGGGCGGAATACGTTTTTTGGAAATTACCTACAGCGCCGATAAAAAGGTAAGCGATGAAGAAACCACGGAGAATATAAAAATGCTCTCGGAGCATTTCGGGGGCAGAATGTATATCGGTGCGGGAACGGTGCTTACAGAGGAGCAGGTTGCGCTTACAAAAAAAGCAGGCGGACAGTTTATTATTTCGCCCGATACGGTTCCCGAGGTCATAAGAAAAACGAAGGAACTCGGCATGATTTCTATCCCGGGTGCTGTTACTCCGAGCGAAATAACAACAGCGGTAAAATCGGGCGCGGATTTTGTAAAACTGTTTCCTGCCAACAATCTCGGTGCGGCTTATATAAAAGCGATAACAGCACCTCTTTGCAATGTAAAATTGCTTGCTGTCGGCGGAATTGACGAGAACAATATGCCGGAATACTTAAAAGCAGGGGTTTGCGGATTCGGCATCGGCGGAAATATTGTAAAAAAGCAGCTTATAGATGCAGGGGACTTTGCGGCAATAGAAAAGCTTGCGGAAAAATATGTGTTACAGGCAGGAAATGAGCAATGAGCAGATATATAACGATAGACGGCGGAACGACCAATACAAGAGTCAGCCTTGCGGAAAACGGCTGCATTAAAGATACCGTAAAAATCCATTTAGGCGCAAAAGCCGGAATTGACAACAATGCCGCATTAGGCGAACATATAAAAAAGGCAATTGACGAATTGAGTGAAAATACGGAGGGGATTGACGCGATATTATCCTCGGGTATGATAACCTCCGAGTTCGGGCTTTGCAATGTTCCTCATATAAAAGCACCGGCAGGAATAAAGGAGCTTCATGATAACATATGCAAAAAGAGTCTGCCCGATATATCCTCCGTTCCGTTTTATTTTATCCCGGGAGTAAAAATACTCGGAGATGAGCTTTCAAAAACGGATATGATGAGAGGGGAGGAAACAGAGCTTTTCGGTTTGTGCCGTGAAGTAAAAACAGAGTGCCTTTATATACTCCCGGGATCTCATTCAAAAATAATAAAAACTGATGAATGCGGCAGAATAAAAGATTTTTCAACCCTGCTTACCGGAGAGATGATTGCGGCACTATCGGGCGGTACAATTCTTAAAAGCTCCGTCAACCTCGATAAAACCGATATTGATGAGCAGTACTTAAGCAAAGGATTTTCTTTTTGTGACAAGCACGGTTTAAATGAGGCACTTTTTAAGGTGAGAATACTTGACAATATTTATAAAGCCGACGAAAATCAGAGATACAGTTTCTTTTTGGGAGCTGTTTTGCACGATGAAATAAAGGAAATAATAAAATGTGCGGAAAAAGACGTAATTATCGGTGGAAAAAACCAAATAAAAAATGCAATGCAGCGTCTGCTTGTTAATTTTTCCGATAAAAGAATCGAAATAATTCCCGATTCTTTGGCTGAAATTGCACCGCAAAAAGGAATGATCAGAATTTTTGAAATAAAATAGCTTTATTTGATTTATAAAGACAATTCCGTTATTGACATTGCCCCGAAATTGATATATAATAACTAAGGTTTTACGAACAGCGATTCGTTACATTAAAAATATTAGTTTTACAATTAACTGTAAAAAATATAGTAAGGGGCATTGTGATGGATAAAAATGCAAAGTGGATATGGCTTGATAAGAAAATATATCCGCAGTATCAAAAAAGCGAAATAACGCTTTTTGACAAAACTAAAGAGAAATATGCTTTTGTTGCGGCAGAATTTAAATATGAGAA
>CAKSDE010000008.1 GCA_934444735.1 uncultured Clostridia bacterium
CATAGGAGGAATTTTTGTTCATCGGTTAACCTTTTTTGAACCACGCGACTATCGCGTGGTTTTCTTTATACAAAAAACGGGGTATCACGCAAAATATGCGGGATACCCGGTAAAAAACTTTAGTCAGTCAGTGTTTTTATGTATGCTGCAATTTTTTCACATTTGCAGTTTTCAAAGAACAGCTTTTTGAAGTTTTCAGATCCAACCGCACCTTTAACAAGGTCTTGGTCGAGATTCGGAAGAATATCCAAAAGATCTCTGTGAGTAACTTCTTTTACCTTATCAAGGATTTTTTTGTTGCGCTGTTCAGGCTCAACTCTTTCTTTCGGATAACCGCCGCCGCCCGGAGTCGAGAAAAGCTTTTCAAAAGTATATTCGAGATTTAATTCTCCGCCCCAGCCGAAACCTTGAGCATACGGCAAGCTCACGGCATTGCCGTCATTTACCTGTGAGAAAAGGTAAGCGTCCAAAGGCGAGGTCACATGACCGCACAGAACTTTCGGAAAAGAGTTGCAGGCGAGCATTGCGCCTTCACCCGTACCGCAGCCTGTTACCACAAAATCCGCAGCGCCCGAATTTAAAAGAATGGCTGCAAGGATTCCTGCCTGTACATATGTAAGCTGATTTTTGTCATCAGCGGAATACATTCCGTAATTAAATACTTCATGTCCCAGCGGATCGCAAACTTTTTTTAAGGTATCGTAAATGATACTGTTTTTTGCTGCCTGGCTGTTTTCATTGATTAATGCAATTTTCATAAAAAATCCTCCTTAAAATGATATACCTTTATTATACCAAAAAAAAGTAAAGATTTCAAGTGGTTTTTTGGATATAGGCAGATATTTTATTTTTTTATTGACATTTGGCAAAAAGAGGTATATAATTTTTATCGTGTGCAAAATTAAAATAAGAGAGGATTTTTAAAATGATATATAAGCATATGTACTGCGGCTACAAAAACAGCGGCAAGGTGAAGATAAAAAAAGACGACAGGATTATTACCGCGTCTGCGGCATCTTTTGAAGATATGACATTTTTATATTTTGAAACAAAGGACAGTGAGCTTTTGCCGACCGATGTTGCCGAGGGTGATTTAAAGCCTTTTCCGAACGGAAACGAATGGTTTGAAATGCCTGAAATTTTCCACTATTTTACACCGGAAAATGACGGTGAATGGCAAAGAAAGATTGAGGGCAAAACGCCGGTATTCAGAATCAACAAGCTGAATATGGACAAGGTTGCAAGCTACATTTTTTATCATGTGGATCACCAACGCTCAAACCAATACGAATGTGACAAATTCTTTTCGATTTTTAACTACGGAAATGTTATAATAATGTATGCCGAAGAGCCTACGGAATTGGTTACGTGGCAGGACATTAAGGGAAGATACCACGAACCGCCGAGAAGTGATTGGGGGGCTTTAATGGATCAGCATTTTAAAGCATGGCCCGACGGTAAGAAAAAATGGGTAAAAATGGAGAATGAATAATATGGATTGCATCATAAGAAAATATGCCGAAAAAGATGTCGCCGAAATGGTGGAGATATGGAATGAGGTTGTGGAGGACGGTATCGCTTTTCCGCAGGAGAACACACTTTCCGAATCGGAGGGACGGGAATTTTTTGCAAAGCAGACATATTGCGGTGTGGCTGAAAAGGACGGCGTTATCCTCGGACTTTATATACTTCACCCGAATAATGTCGGCAGATGCGGACATATTTCAAATGCAAGCTATGCGGTAGCAAAAAAGAACCGCGGACTTCATATAGGAGAAAAGCTCGTTAAAGACTGTGTGGCTCAATCACATATCGCAGGCTTTGGGATTTTGCAGTTTAATGCGGTTGTGGCGACAAACATCCATGCGCGGCATCTTTATGAGCGCATAGGATTTAAGCAATTGGGAACTATCCCCAAGGGATTCAGAATGAAAGACGGACATTTCGAGGATATATGCCCGTACTATATAGAGGTATAGAGGGGAACGGCAAATTCGTAAAGGGGCTGTAAAAAATCAATTGATTTTTTTACAGCCTTTGCTTTTTTACATCCCCTTTTTTAAAATTTACAGATTGTTCATAGTTGCCGGATTGCTTTTTTGTGCAAATTATGGTATAATTACTCTATATCGGTATATTATCGAATGTGTTTTACGGGGGTTGCGGCACAGAGCCGTAAAAAATTAAAAAGAGGGGTATTTTATTTATGGAACGTGAAAAATTGGGATCAAGATTGGGATTTATTCTTTTATCCGCAGGGTGCGCAATAGGCTGCGGAAATGTTTGGAAATTCCCGTGGATGTGCGGACAGTACGGCGGAGGCGTATTTGTGCTTATATACCTTTTGTGCCTTATAGTGCTCGGTATACCGGTAATGACCATGGAATTTTCTTTGGGGCGCGCCTCACAGGCAAGCCCGGTGCGTATGTATAATAAGCTGGAAAAGCCCGGAACAAAGTGGCACGCGCACGGATATGTGGCGCTGATAGGAAATATAGCGCTTATGTCGTTTTACACGGTTGTATGCGGTTGGATGATATATTATTTTACAAAATTTCTGACCGGTGCAAATGCAGAACTGGGTTTTGTGACGATGATTACCGATCCGGCAGTCAATGTCATATATCTGGCGGTTACGGTTATTTTGGCATTCGGCATACTCTGCTTTAAATTGCAGGGAGGACTGGAGCGTGTAACCAAATATATGATGATGGTTCTTTTTGCGCTTATGATAATTCTTGCAGTTCACAGCGCAACGCTTTCGGGAGCAAAAGAGGGATTAAAATTTTACCTTGTTCCCGATATTTCAAAAATAACGGGCGATGTTATCGTCGGTGCGATGAATCAGGCATTTTTCACATTGAGCCTGGGTATTGGCGCGATGGCAATTTTCGGAAGCTACATAGGAAAAGAACGCTCGCTTTTGGGAGAGTCGCTGAACATTGTAATTTTGGACACCTTTGTTGCGGTAGTTTCGGGACTGATTATCTTCCCGGCATGCTTTACATTTGATGTTGAGGTTAATTCGGGACCGAGCCTGCTGTTTGACACTATGGCGTCGGTATTTAACAATATGTCAGGAGGACGCTGGTGGGGAACTCTGTTCTTCCTGTTTATGGTATTTGCGGCGCTTTCGACAGTGCTTGCGGTATGCGAAAATATTCTTGCATGCATAAGAGAAATGACAGGCTGGGGCAGACCTAAAGCGTGCTTAATATGCGCGGCGGGGATATTCCTTTTGGCATTAACAACCGCTTTGGGATACAGCACATTTTCCGGCTTTGTTCCGTTTGCGGAGGGCAGCGCATGGCTTGATTTCTGGGATTTTCTGGTAAGCACGAATCTTTTGCCGCTGGGATCTTTGGTTATTGCGATTTTCTGCTGCAATAAGCGTTACGGCTGGGGTTGGCAGGCGTTTATGAAAGAAGCGAACGAGGGAAAAGGCTTAAAAGTAAAGAATTGGATGAGGATTCATTTTACATATATTGTCCCTGTTGTAATTATTCTTTTATATATTTACGGACTGGCAACATTTAACTGGAGATAACTTGATTTTTGAGGTGAAGTTTTGAAATATTCAACATATATCTTTGACTTTGACGGCACATTGGTTGATTCCATGCCGTGCTGGTCGCAGAAAATGATAAATATTTTAGAGAAGAATAACATAGAGTATCCGTTGGATATTATAAAAATAATAACACCTTTGGGCGATTTGGGGACGGCAAAGTATTTTAAAGAGGTGCTGAATGTGAATTTGAGCATTGATGAGATGCTCATTCGGATGGACGAATATGCCTTGCCGAAATACCGCGATGAAATCAAGCTGAAAAACGGTGTTGCGCAATATTTAAGTATGCTTAAAAGTCGTGGCTGTTCGCTGAATGTGCTGACGGCAAGTCCGCATAAAATGCTTGATCCGTGCTTAAAGAGAAACGGCATATATGAGCTCTTTGATAATGTGTGGAGCTGTGACGATTTTAATACGACAAAATCAGATGCCGGGATTTATAAGCGCGCTGTGGAGAAAATCGGCGCAAAGAAATGCGATACCGTATTTTTCGATGATAATCCGGTGGCGGTAAAAACAGCGTCGCAGGCAGGATTATACACTGTCGGGGTATACGATGAATCGGGCAGGGATTTTGTCGGGCAATTAAAAGAAAATTCCGATCTTTATATAGAATCCTTTGAAGGAATGAAACAAATTTAGAAAAAAGCAGGAGGAGAGATAATGAAAAAGAGATATTCTGAAATAACACCTTATATTGAAGAACTGGCAAAAAAATCAAACGGCAACAACCATATTGAACCTCAGATGTATATAGAACATAATGTTAAGAGAGGCTTGCGTGACTTAAACGGAAACGGAGTTGTTACGGGGCTTACCGAAATTTCAAACATAAAGGCTAAAGCTTATGATGAGTCCGGTAATGAAGTCCCGTGCGACGGTGAGCTTTTTTACCGCGGGATAAATATACGCGATTTGGTCGCGGGATTTTTAAAAGATGACCGCTTCGGCTTTGAAGAAACGGTTTATCTGCTGTTGTTTTCAGAACTGCCAAACGAGAATGAACTGAAAAACTTTAAAGAAACTCTTGCGGACTACCGAAATCTTCCGACATCGTTTGTGCGCGATATGATTTTGAAAGCGCCCGGAAACGACATGATGAACATATTGGCAAGAAGCGTTCTTGCGCTTTATGCGTATGACGAAAACCCGGACGATATTTCGGTTGAGAATGTTCTGCGCCAATGCATGGAGCTGATCGCGCTTTTCCCGTCTTTGGCGGTATACGGCTATCAGTCATTTCAGCATTATTATAATGATGAAAGCTTGTCAATCCATTTGCCGAAACCGGAGCTTTCAACGTCGGAGAATATTTTGCATATACTTCGCGGTGAGGGAGGATATACGCATCTTGAGGCGAAGATTCTTGATTTGGCTCTTGTGTTGCACGCAGAACACGGCGGCGGAAACAACTCGTCCTTTACAACACACGTTGTAACATCTTCGGGAACCGACACATATTCTGCAATTGCGGCGGCTTTGGGTTCATTAAAAGGTCCTCGCCACGGCGGCGCAAATGTAAAAGTGGTTCGTATGTTTGACGATATGAAACAAAGTATAGATGTACGCGATAAGGGACAGATAAAAGATTATTTGGTGCGTCTTTTGGAAAAAGACGCGTTCGATAAAGCCGGCTTGATATACGGAATGGGCCATGCGATTTATTCAAAATCCGATCCGCGTGCCGATATTTTGAAGAAGTGCGCAAAGGATTTGTCTATAGAAGAAGGCTGCGAGGAGGAATACGAGCTCTATAAGACGGTTGCGAAAATTGCGCCGGAGATAATAGCCGAAAAGCGTAAGATGTATAAAGGCGTCAGCCCGAACGTGGATTTTTATTCCGGTATGATTTATAAGATGCTTGATCTGCCGTATGAACTTTATACTCCGATTTTTGCGATGTCACGAATAGCAGGCTGGAGTGCACACAGAATTGAAGAAATACAAAATGCCGGAAAAATTATAAGACCGTCATACTTAAGCGTAAAAAAAGAAGAAAAATACGTAGATTTGAAGGATAGATAATATATTGTTAAAGGAGAAGGCTTATGTTAAAAATATTTTTAACTTTATGCATCTTAGCAGGGGCTTGCGGCTGTTATTCGATTCCCGTAAAGGAGAATACGGACGATTTGCAAAATACCGGAGAAAATGTACAGACAGGTGTAAAGGTTTTTGAAAATTTAAATCAGCATTATATACCGCTAAAAGAAGCAGCAGTGGAATCCGATTTTCCCGAACCGAACAGAGACTTTAAATACCCTATGCATTTGACAACCAAGGCTGAATTGATAGAGGGAATAACTTCCGAAATCACAATTGAAGCAGGAAAGGTGTATGATTCAGGGAAGGTGTATGTAGATATTGACGGACATAAGACTGAGTATTGGCTTGATGCTTTTGAGGGCGCGGATATAGTGGATCTGGACATTACAGATAATTTAAAAGAGCTGGTTCTTTATGCCGACGGCCCGAGCGCCGATCCGACTGTTGTATTTATCCGCTATGACGGCAGCGATATTCACTTTATCAAAGAAATTGATGATGATGTAATATATGAAGAATTTTACGGATATTTTGACGCAGATGAAAAAGATGTTGTGCCTTTTTACGGTGCACTATGGGTGAATCAAAAGGGAAGAATGATAACGTCTTTTCAAAATATCGGATTTACCGACAAAAGAATTGCTTTGGGCGGTTATGAAATAGGCAGTGACAATATTGCCAAAAGAGTGGAATTTGATAAAATTGATTATTTCCCGAAAAAATATAAAATATCGGAAGGATTTCAGGCATTTTTCACTCCGACCGAAACAAAACCGGATGATATGGACAACGAAAAATTTATGCTCGAATACAATGTGGAAAATATGACCGAATTTAAGAAGGGACAGAGCGTCGAGATAATCGATTATGAAAAATCGGATGTAGACGGGTATTATTCTTTCTATGTTGATATTGACGGTCAAAAAGGAATTTTGAGATTCTGGACAGGCGATTGATGAAAAAGCAGGAAAAAAATCAAAAAAAGTTCTTGACAAAATTTACCGTGGGTGGTATAATGTTAAAAAAAGATAAAGGCATTGACGAAGAGTGCGCAAAAATATGCCCTGAAGAGAGATGGCGGTTGGTGCAAGACCATCGGAACAGTTTTTGTGTTTGTAGCTTCTGAGCCGGGAGGAAGAAAGCCTGAAGGCAAGTAGAACCTCTCCGTGATTGCTGCGTTAAGGCATAGGGGTTGATGGACCCTAAGAGTGGCGAAGTTTTATTTCGCAATTTGAGTGGTACCGCGGGTGAAAGATTACACTCGTCTCAGAGTAATAACTTTGGGACGAGTTTTTTTGTCCCGGAAATGGAGATGATTTTATGAAACAAATGACAGGACTGGATTTTAAAATCAAGGAAATGGCAGGCCGTATCAGAGAGCTTCGCGAAATAGAGAACTTCACTCCCGAAGATATGGCAAAAAGCACAGGCATATCGGTAGAGGAATACAAAAAATGCGAAGATGGCAAAAGCGATCTGAACTTTGCATTTATATATCGCTGCGCACTTGCTTTAAATGTAAACGTAACTGATATTATTGAGGGGTACAGCCCAAAGCTGAAATCTTATATTCTTACACGCTCAGGTGCGGGGCAGCAGATAGCGCAGGCTCACGGAATGACATATTATAATTTGGCATATGCATTTAAAAACCGTGTTGCTGAGCCGTTATATGTAAGAAGTGTATATGACGAAGATGCACAGCACAAGGATATAGAGCTTACCACTCACGCCGGTCAGGAGTGTGACGTTGTAATCGAGGGACACTTAATGGTTCAGGTGGGCGAACACCGCGAAGTATTGGGTCCCGGCGACAGCATCTACTATAACAGTGACACACCGCACGGAATGATAGCGGTAGACGGGCAGGACTGCACATTTTACGCATTCGTATTAAAGAGCAGCGGCGAAAATATCCCCGATATGAGCCTGGACGAGATTATACCCGAAATATCGTCGGCTAAGATGCACAAGGACAATAAAGAGAGAATATACCAAAAATTTATAGATGTTGAGGAAAATGAAAACGGAACACCGACATCAATCAAATTTAAAAATACCGAGCATTTCAACTTTGCATTTGACTTGGTTGACGCGCTTGCGGAGCGTGAGCCGGATAAGCTGGCGATGCTCCATATTGCACAGGACAAGACAGAGCGCAGATTTACGTTTAAGGACATGAAGAAGGCGTCTGCACAATGTGCGAACTATTTCAGAAGCTTGGGAATAAAAAAAGGCGACAGAGTAATGCTCGTATTAAAGCGTCATTATCAATTCTGGTTTGCGATGCTCGGATTAAATAAAATCGGTGCAATTGCAATCCCTGCAACAAACCAATTGCAGGAGCATGATTTTGAATATCGCTTTAAAGCGGCGGGTGTACGTGCGATTATCTGTACCGGCGACGGAGATACGGTGCATCAGGTAGATATTGCGGCAAAGGATTATCCCGAATTAAAGCATAAGATTGTGGTCGGAGCTGCACATGACGGCTGGCGTGACTTTGATGAAGAATATAAGCGCTACAGTACGCATTATTTGCGTGAGGACGATGCACCGGGCGGAGATGACCTGATGCTTATGTTCTTCACATCGGGAACATCGGGTTATCCGAAGATTGCGGCGCATAACTATAAATATGCGCTCGGACATTTCCACACGGCAAAGTATTGGCACAATGTTGATCCGGACGGGCTTCACTTTACCATATCCGACACCGGCTGGGCGAAAGCGATGTGGGGCAAACTCTATGGGCAATGGCTTTGCGAGGCGGCAACCTTTGTTTATGACTTCGACCGCTTTGATGCGGCGGATATTCTGCCTATGTTTGCAAAATATCATATAACTACATTCTGCGCGCCGCCTACAATGCTCAGAATGATGATTAAGCAGGATATTTCAAAGTACGATTTTTCGTCGGTTGAGCATATGACGACGGCAGGCGAGGCGCTGAACCCCGAAGTATACCGTCAGTTCGAGAAAGCAACGGGATTGCAGATATTAGAGGGATTCGGTCAGTCGGAAAGCACAATGATTATAGGAAATCTTGTAGGCGCACCGCATAAGATCGGCTCAATGGGCAAGCCTGCTCCGATATATGACGTTGATCTTTTGGATTCGGACGGAAATTCCGTAAAAACGAGTGAAAACGGCGAGATTGTTATAAAAGTAAAAGACGGTGCACCGTGCGGACTCTTTACCGGTTATTACGGAGATCCCGAGAAAACGGCAGAGGTATGGCATGACGGATATTATCACACAGGCGATGTCGCATGGCGTGATGAGGACGGTTTCTATTGGTATGTCGGACGTGTTGACGATGTTATCAAATCGTCGGGATACCGTATAGGGCCTTTTGAAATCGAGAGCGTTATAATGGAGCTGCCGTACGTTTTGGAATGTGGTGTATCGGCTGTTCCCGATGAGGTAAGAGGACAGATTGTCAAGGCAAGCATTGTTTTGGTTAACGGAACAGAGGGAACGGACGAGCTTAAAAAGGAAATACAAAACTATGTTAAGGAAAAGACCGCTCCGTATAAATATCCGAGAATAGTTGAATTTAAAGAAAGCCTGCCGAAAACGGTAAGCGGAAAAATTCAAAGAAACAAGCTTTAATATAGCAAGAATAAGTAAAAAGTCCCCCAAAAGGGGACTTTTTACTTATTCTTATTTAGTTTTATAGCATATAAGCTGTTTATAACTGCACACGGAATAATTAAAATCAATGCGGCAACAGACACATAAAAGGGAAGAAGAATGCTTATAAAAAACAGTATTCCGAGTCCCACCATTTCGTATCCCATTATCCGATTGAGCTTTCTTGCTTTATCACCGGCAAGCTTTTTAAATCCTGCTTTATTCACATATCCGACCTTTGGCAGATAATTGCCGATTACTACAAAAGTAAAACCTATAATAAACATCGCAATGCGCCGTATATCGGTGCCGGAATCGAGAGTATAGCTGATTGTTGCCGTATATATTATAAATGTAGTAATCGGGATAATCAGCTTGATTGCCGTCTCAAATTTTTTACTATCACCCTTTTTTGCGGCGTTTATATCGTTTAATACACAGCAGAATATCTGCAAAAGAAGCATAAGTACAGGGATAAGAAACAGCGCAATGTTTTTGGGCGCAAATCTGTCGGGTGTGTTGTTAATATTGAAATGTATTGCCATTTGTGCGGGCATTTTGTCATATACTGCGATACCCAAAAGGATCGGAGCAAGGCACAAAAGCCCGGTGATAATTAATATTTTCCATTTAATTTTTTTCATTGTTTTTACCTCCCAAACTGTAAATCCATGTTAATACGTCCTCAAAGACCGATGAATTTAACTCATAATAAATAAAGTTTTTTTGACGGTCCTCCGTTATCAAATCCGCGGATTTGAGCTTTGATAAATGATATGATACGGTCGCACCGGTGAGATTAAATTTCTCTCCGATTTCGCCTGCCGACATTCTGCCGTTTTTTAGCATCGCCAGAATATCGCGCCTGACAGGATCGGAAATTGCCTTTAGTGTTTCATTCATTCCCATTTTGTTTCATCACTTCCTTAAAAAGCTATTTAGAAAATTTTCTAAATACATTATATCACCGATAAAATTAAATGTCAACAGCTATTTAGAAAAAAATCTAAATAGCTGTTATAAAAAAACAGCACTTATAAAATAAGAACCGCTTTTAGTAAAAGGATACTTTCTGATCAGCGCCGTTTTGAATAATATTTTTTTGATAATTTTGCGGTGATACACCGACAAATTTTTTGAATGTTCTTGAAAAATAATTACTGTCCTCAAATCCTACAAGAGATGCAATTTTTGCAACAGTATCGCAGTGACCTCGCGACAGAATTTGCTTGCTTCTTTGGATTCGTATGTAGTTGCGGTACTCAACAGGGGTCATTCCCGTTGCGCGCTTAAAGCATTTTCTGAAATACGGCTCGGACAGACCGGAGTTTTTTGCAATAACTTCGACAGCGTCATTTCGCAGACAGTTATCGCGGATATATTTTATCGCCTTATTTATTCCCGGCATTATATCCGCGGGACTTTCAATCGGAGAAAGCTGCATATTTATCATGGTAATGCAGTTTAGGAGCAATGCGGTAATTTGCGTCTGATTTTCGTTTGTATTCAGGTAGAAGTTCAGTGAATTGTAAAAGATGTTTTTCAGCTCGACCGCCGCATTATCAAAAAGAACGGTTGGCTCGGAAAAGAACTGCACAATTTCGCGAGATGCTATATCCGTCATGGTAAATTCCAGCCTGAGATATTCGTAATCATCGGTTTCGCTGTAGTCATCGATTATGTAATCGGGAGGTATATATGAAAGAGTTCCCGGGGTACAGACGATATTTAATCCTCTGTTATTTTTTATAAAAGCCTTACCTTTTAGAGTGTATATAAAATATGAACACATCTGCTCTTTGGTTATACAATATCTGTAATGGGAAATGTGTTCTATATCGGGAAAGCACAAGTGCATTGGTTTTATTTCCGAAAGAATATATTTATACGGTGTAAATTCGGACATTGATATTGTTTTCATAAAAATACCTCTTTTCAAAAATAAATTAGGCTCGAATAATGCTGAAAAATGCTTGTACGGGCATTGTCTTGTGTAGATATATTTGCTATAATCAAATCATAAAGCAGGGTATTCTTTATAAGCAATGCATAATTACATTATAACTGAATTGTTTTAATTTGTCAAGAGATGAAAAATAAGCACAAAATAAGCTTTTGCTTATTTGTTTGTAAGATCGCGATACGTTGTTGGTGTATATGTGGTATACTTTTTAAAGACCTGCGAAAAATACTGCGAATTGGGATAGCCGACCATTGCGGAAATCTCGCTTATAGAGTAATCGGTGGTGGTTAAAAATGATTTTGCCTTTTCGATTTTGTAGGCAATGATATAGGTTTGCAGCGACTTTTCGAGAGACTTTTTGAAAAGCTTTGAAAGATAATCCGGCGAAAGGTGCAGCTTTTCGGCGATTGTTTCAACGGTGATATTTTCGTTATAGTGTTTATCTATATAGGCTATCGTTTCCAGAATGTACTTATTCTTATATGACGGGTGCGCTATATTCGGTGCGAATACCGCATTCTTCTGAATGGTTTCGGGTTTATGATAGCTCATCACATTATATAAAAGCGCGGTAAGAACACAGTCGGTATTTCTCTCGGTGGAATCTTCGGAAACGACATCTTTTATAAGCTTTGCGATTGTAAGCGTGTTGGGGTGACGGAACCAGCTGTTTTCGATAGGCAGATTAAAGCTTTTTAAAAATGATTTTGCCGAAAATCCGCCTATTCTGATTATGGAATATTCAAGCTTGTCACTTGAACGCTCAAGGCAAAAATGATCGGGATACCCGGTGTGAATAAAACCGTCGCCGGGGGTGAGGATTTTTGTGTCGTTCCATTTGAGCTTGCCGGAGGATATGTAATGTATGCAGAATGTATCCTTAAAAGCGGCATGAGCCATTGCCTCGTCCGGCGAAAATACATGATACGCCGCCTCAAGTACATATAAATTCTTATTTTCGGGGTTCAGGTTGTAAAGGTTATCTATTTTATATTTACCCTCTCGTGCCACTTTAAAGACCTCCTAAATGAAAATATAATCAGGTACAATTACTTGTGAAAATATGTTTTTAATATACAACATTTTAAAAGAAAAATCAATATAAAAAATCAAATGTCGGATTTTTTAACATAACAGAACGGATTTCTTATAGAAAACTGTGCAACTTTTATGTATAATTTAATTATAAGCAAATCAGGTTGTATGTTTTTCTGAGAAATTATGTTAAATTTATAAGATTATACGGAAAGGACAGAAAAAAATGAAAAGTTTTGAAAAGACCATCTCGGCAATAACCGCTTTTACGATACTTTCATCAACATGGATATCGGTAAGCGCGGCGGAAATTACGAAGGACGATATTATGATCCCGATCAATATGTCACTTATGTATAATATGGGAAATATTTACACAAGCATAAAAACAGAGCTGGGAAGTGCGGGATATGCCGGAGCGTTTTATTATGATGATTTTATCAGCTCCGAAAAGCATACATGGAAGAATGAATGGACCGACGGCATGACCGACAATGTTCTGGTACATGATGACGTTGAATTTAATATGAGGGTTATCGACCATAAAAAATACAACAACCAGGCTCCTTGCGTTTTTTGGAACAACGGAAAGGACGTATATGAAAACGTGGAGATTGACGACGGTTTCTACAAATCAATCGAGCTTTTGGTAAACAGTGACAGACCTACTACAGTTGAAAAAAGAATCGGGGTTAAGCTTAATTACTCGGACGGCACAGAGCAGATTTACGAACACAAGCTGAATTATTTTGCAAACGGCGGAACGTCGGTGTTTGAGAGTACGGCAACGAGCAATACATGGAAAGAGGGCGAGGCGCTTACCTCGACCGGAAAGATTTCACATCTGAGTATCGATGTTGACGCTACAAAGGAGCTGGAAAGCTTTGACATTATAAATGATAAGTTCGATTTTCAGATGAACTCGGACGGTACATACAAAACTGATGAAAACGGCAAGGTGCTGACCTCCCAAGCATCAAGCACAAACCGCAGCAGACTTACTCACACCGCTGCAATCTATGCAATGACGCTTGTACAGAATGAGGAGCTTATAAACAAGGCAAAGGAAGAAAAGGCAAAAGCGCTTTTCAAAGAGATATACGATGCTATCGAGGCGTTAGGTGATATTGACGATCTGCATTATTCGCAAAAAGCCGATGTCGATAACATCACAAAGCTGATAAAAGAGGTTGAAACCCTCGGATTTACGGCAGACACTTCAACGGTTGAGAATTTCGATAAATATTTAAAGGCGCTCGATAAAATCGAAGAGGTAAAGGTGACAGAGGCGCAGGAGGGCATAAAAAATCTGATAGACGCTCTCGGCGACATCGGTTCACTGACACTTGACGATGAGGGAAAGGTCGAAAATATTACAAAGGAAATTGAAAAGGCGAGAGCGGACGGCGTTGAGATAAGTGCCGATACAATAAGCAACTATGAAAATTACACCGCGGCGCTAAAGAGAATAGACCAGCTTAAAATCGAAAAGAAATTGCAGGATATTTCGGATAAGATAACAGCTCTCGGCGATATTGATTCTCTGACTGCAGAGGACAGCGCAAAGCTCGACGAAATTCAAGCCATGATTGACGCTGCCACAGCAGAGGAAATTGAGGTTTCAAAAGATACCGTTCCAAACTACGACGATTACAAAGCCGCGATAAATAAGATAAAATCGCTTACTCCGGTGGTTGTTCCGTTTGATATGTCCGAATACTTCAACTGCGGCGATATATATTCAAGCACAATCGGATTTAACGGCTCGGCAGGATATGCGGGAAGCTTTTATTATCCGGCAGTGATTGAAAAGGAAGAATGGGAAAAAGAGTGGGGAGAAGGAGTTGTCGATAATTATATAAGCATTTTCGGAACGCGTTTCAAGATGAGAGTTCTTGACTGTGATACAAATAAAGGAGACTGCGTCTTTAAAAACACCCCGACAGAAAGCGTATATACAACAATCGATTTTGAGGACGGAAACTACGGTAAAATTTATATGCTCGAAAATTCGGACGTGCAGACAAACCCGGCATATAAAAAAATCGGTTTAAAAATAAACTACAGTGACGGTACGTTTGATCTGTATGATTTGTCAAATCCATTTTTCCCTAATATAGGCAGTAAAGACGGATTTTCGGCACCTACTTCGGGAAATCCGACAGCAAGCACAGGCGGAATATTTTACAGAGAAATCAAAACGGACATTACCAAAACTTTAACCGATATGCAGGTTTTGAATGAAAATTACGATTTTGTTTTAAACGAGGACGGAAGCTTTAAATATGATTCGGACGGGGATCCGGCTGTTGTTGAATACGGTTCGAGCCGCTATAACAGACACCACTCCGCGACAATATATGCAATATCTTTGGAGATGCCGTATAACGATTATATGAGCAAGCTCACAAAGGAACTTAACGAATCCGAAGAATTGCTTTCAGAGAGAATCGAGCTGCAAAACGGCAGAATTTCGGCAGTGACCGAGGGCGGAAGAAATCTTTACTATAAGATGCACGAATATTTCGACTTTATCGGCGATGCGGAATACGAGGCAGGATTTAAAAACTATAATCTGATAAAAGAGGCGATACCGTCACTTTCGGGCGGCAGCTTTACAGAATCGGATGATATTATATCTGCCGAGATAAGCTTTGATAAAGATATGGGAGATTTGACCGGGAAGATTGCGGTAAAATGCGCAAACAGTGAGATAAAGGATTTCACTCTCACACAAAACGGCAGCAAAGCGGTAATAACTTTCCCGAACCAATTCAGCGCGGACAAATATAAGGTTGTTGTGAAAAAGGACGCATATTCCGATTACGGCGAAGATTTCGTTATCGGCAGCGACCAAAGCTACTCATTCAAAACAACCGACAGCATGAGCATTTCAAGCATACAGTTTACCGGAGATGACGGAAAAGAAATAGAAAAGCTCTCGGATTATACCGGCGAAAAGATCAATCTGATGATGAAATTCTCAAATAACACGTCAAAAGATAAAAGCTATTTTATACTGATATGCACATATGACGAAAACGGAGTTTTGGTCGGCGCGGAGCGCGAGGTCGGAACTTTGCAGAAGGGCAGATCAAAAACAATCGATAAATCGATAGACAAGAACAACGCGGATAAGCTTAAAATTATAATGCTTGATTCCGCAGGCACAATGAAAACCGTTTTGAATACGGTTGAAAAATGATTTTTATCCACAAATGCAAAAATGCTTTGTGATAAAATAAAAAAAAGGGGTATACCCCTTTCATATACAATACAATTGTATATGAAAACTTACTTTAAGTGCGGTTTGACATTTAGAGTAGGACGAGAGATAAAATTAAAGAAAGGAATGGTAAAAAAATGAAAAATTCAAAGAAAGTGTTATCTGTAACGCTCGGCATAGCAATGTTAGCGTCACAGATGCCGGCAATCGTATCGGCTGAGAGCAATCTCATATCGATACCGGTGGATATGACGGGGTATTATAATACCGGCTCAATTTATACCTCGCAAGAAGGATATCAAGGAAATGCAGGGTATCCCGCATCTTTCTATTATCAGCAGTTTACAGGCAAGGACGGCGCGGAATGTTTTATTAACTGGAAAAAGCAGTGGACCGATGGCATGATCGATAATACGCTTTCCTACCAGGACGTTGATTTTCAGCTGAGAGTTGTCGATTATAATGAGACAACAAAAGATAACACGCCGTGCGTATGGAAAAACACATCAACCGAGTCTGCCTTTACAACATTTGACGTAAAAGACGGAAAATACAGCTCTCTTGAGCTTTTGGCAAATGATGATGCAAGCGGAGTGGCAAAGAAAATGCTTGTAAAGCTCGATTATACCGACGGTTCGGTTGAGTATGCATTGAACTCACTGCCGTATTTGTCAAACGGAGGACTTAATGTAGGTATTTATTCAAGATTGAGCACCAATATAACCGCTGAAATTAAACAGTACAGCGTTGGTGTTATTCCGAAATTCAGTATACCGGTTGATACCGATAAAACTTTGGCAAGCTTTTCAATTTTGAACGATACATATTCATATGCAACAGATGATAAGGGTAACGTTACAATTGCGCCGTTATCGCTCGAAGCAATAAATGCCGAAAGAGAGAAAAAAGGTGAGAGTGCATTAACGGCTCTTACAAGATACAGCTCAAACACATTTGCGGCAGCTGTTTATGCGGCAACTCTTACAATGACTGCGGAAAATGCACGCTTGCAGCTTGCAGACGAAATTGCCGAGGACATTGCGGCATTGCCTGAAAATGATGCTTTAACATATGCCGATTTGGCAAAAATCAATGCGATTTCGGCAAAAGTAGAGAATTTGATTAAGGCAGGCGGTACAACGGCTGATATTTCAAACTATGCTGTTTTTGAGGCTGCGAAAAAGACTGTTGAGGGATTAGAGCCGGTTGACTCTATTGTTGACCTCTCGGGATATTACAGCAGAGGCAATATCTACACAAGCGGTACATCTGAAGGTCTTGCAGGCTGCCCGGGTTCGTTTGATTATGAAGCGTTTAAGGCACTCCAATACTGGACAACACCGTGGACAGACGGTATGAGCGTTAATACCTTGAAATTCAAAAATACTTTGTTTGAGCTTAAGGTTGCGGATTATACAAAGGATCAGTCAGAAGTTGTAGTTTCAAACGGCGTAAACGGCGGAAATGAATGGGTTAATATTGATGTTACAGACGGTCACTATACTGCGGTAAAATTCCTTGCAAACTCATCTTCTCCGGGCAATAACGGATCTATCCTTTCAGCAAGATTGAATTATGACGACGGAACAGTAGGTTATGCTACCGGAACAAAAGCAACATATTTTCCCAACACAACCAATGCAGTGACTGATATATCAAGTAAGAGAATAGGCGGAGAGAACAGAAAGGGCGGCGTAAGATTTATAAGCTACCCGGTTGATATTACAAAGACATTAAAAAGTATTGATATTTTAAGCTTTGGCTGCACGCTGACAGAAGCAGACGGAGTATACAGTGTTACAGGTACTGCAAAGGATAATGCAGCATATGCTTTAAATATATATGCTATGACTCTTGAGAGTACAAAGGGTACAAGAAAGAACGAAATCATTACAACGATCGAGGACGCAATCGACAGTATTCCGAATCCTCCGACGCTTGATAATAAAGCAGAGCTCCAAAACATCGCAAAATTGATAGCGGAAGCAAAAGCGATGGGTGTTACCGAAGATGAGATATACAATTATTCCGTATATTTGCAGATGCTATCTATAGTTGATCTTTTAGAGCCTGTTGAGGTTATAGTTGATATGACAGACCTCTATAACATGAACGATATTTATACAAGCAGCCAAGATCATACAGGTTTTGTAAGCTGGGCAAATTCATTTGATTATGATTCTTTTAAGGCACTCCCGAACTGGCTCACACCGTGGACCGACGGTATGAAAACAAACAAGCTTTCATATAAAGATACAACATTCAAGTTAAAGGTTGTCGATTTCGGCAGCGGCGATAAGGATAGGTCAAATGTTGTAATGAGCAATGGCAAAAATAACGGCGAAACATGGCTTAATGTAGATGTTGACGACAATAATTATTCTGCGGTAAAATTCCTGGCAAACAGTTCGAGTACAGGCTCAGATAACGGATATATCCTTTCGGCAAGATTGAATTATTCTGATGGAAGCTTTGAATATCTAACAGGCAAAAAAGCAGCATTTTGTTCAAATGCCAACGCACACCTTTCATCGGCATTTACACCGGTAACAAGCGGCAAACGCGGCGGAATTCTTTGTATAGAATACCCTGTTGATTCAGCAAAAACATTGGTAAGCTATGATATTCTGAGTCTGGGCTGCACCTTGGCAGAAGATACAACTGCAGAAGGCGGATATAAGGTTGAAGGAACAGTCAAGCAGAATAGCTTCGCAATCAATATTTACGCTATGACGCTTGTATCGAATAAGGGTGCGGTTGCATCTGCAAACGAAAGCTTTATTAATGAAATAAACGAAAAGATCGCTGCTCTTACAGGGGAAAAGGCTGACTATGCAAATTATGCGGCAGTTAAGGCGATGATCGATTCATGCGAGGATCGCGGAATAGATACAGCAGACATTGAAAATATCGCAAGATTTAATGAAATCAGCAAAAATTATGCTGCTGTTGCAGATGCTTACGTATCGAACGACAATAAGAACGCATATGCTGAAATTACATTTGACAGAGCAATAACGGAAGATATAATGTCAAAAGCGACATTTACACTGTTAAAGGATGGCAATGAGGTTTCTGGCTTAACTGCCGAAGAAATTTTGACAGATTCTGAAATTACAGGTGTAAAACTGACATTTGCACACGGTTTGGCATATAACGCTAAATGGGAAATTGCGGTAAAAGTAGGCGGCGTAATAGACTATAAGCAGCCTGTTGAGCTTGTAAAGCCTTATACATTGGAAAATGTTAAATACTATAATGCAGACGGTACACAGATAAAGAACTTTGATGCTGCAACAGGTTCGTTTAAGGTAACGGCTGATGTTAATAAGACAGTTGATACGGCAGATATTTACCTTGCGCTTTATAACGATAAAGATGCGTTGGTATCTGCAAAGAAGGTAAGCGTATCGGATAATCTCGATGTTACATTTACTGTTTCGGACGAAATGAACAGTGCATGGACGCTGAAATATTATGTATGGGACGGAATGACCCCGTACACAGAGGCAAAGGCAATAAATAAGACTTACGGATATGATAATGTTGTTGATCAGACAAAGGATTTGACGGTTGTATATTTCGGTGATTCGCAGACGCAGGGAAAAGCTTTCACAACTCCTTTGGACAGCTCTTTTGAACTGCAAAGATCGATAAATAACGCAAATTACACAGGAATCAATTCGGGCGTGGGCGGAACAAGCTCACAGCTCGGAATGTACAGACTCGACAGTGATGTTATAGCATATAATCCGGATTTGGTATTTGTTGAATTTTATCCGAATGACTGGAATATATCGGGTCAAGGAAAGGATACGGCTGCGGCAAATGCAGAGCTTGCAAAGCTGCTTTCATATCATGAAAATATCATAAAGAGATTAAATGCTTTGGATCATGTGCCCGTAATTATCTACATGAACCCGATGGAGCAAAGCGCAGAAGGCGAGGACAGCTATAATACTCAGGTAGTAAAGATGCTCGCTGATTTGCTTTCACACTATGATATTCCGACAATGGATTTTGATGCATATGCAAGAAGCCTTATCGAAACAGGTGAGTACACATGGGACGATTTCAGAATTGCATCGAATAATGTGCATTTCACATCAAAGGGCGGTCAGATATGTGCAGACTGGATGTATGATCTTTTGGTTAATCACGCATCGGACTATGTGAAGATGCCGAAATTCGGCGCTGCTGATTTCCAGAGCATCACATATGCCGCACCGAAACTCGTACCGTCAGCTTACGCACAGTGCGACGGTAACTGGAAAAATATTGCGGTTGATACTGTAACGGAAGGATACTGGTATCCGGTATCGGAAAATCCGTTCCCCGAAGGATATATGGCATCAAACGTAAAAGGTGCTGAGATGACATTTAAGTTCTCGGGAACATCTCTCTACATCTTCACGCTTATCGGACCTAACGGCGGAAAAGCGGAATATGAAATAGACGGAGTATATTCGGGAACTGTTGATACATATACAGCATCAAGCGGTATGTATAAGATGACAAAAACTGTAAAGACAGGGCTTGAAAATAAAGAACATACGGTAACATTCAAGGTTGTTGAGCCGAATACAAATGCAAGCGGCGATATAAGCTTCGGAGTAGGTTCTTTTATGGTTGAAGAATAAAGGATAATTTATCGGGCTGCTGATAATTTACGCAGCGGCCCGATCCTTTAATAAAGTTGCTTATCTTTATAATAAGCAATTTTATTAAGGGTTTATTTAAAAGTTTTAAGGAAACGGTGATTATATGAAAAAATTAACTTCAATATTTTTGGGAGCGTGTATGTGCGTTTCGTTGGTAAGACCTGTAATGGCGGAAAATCAAGTGCAGCGTATTTATGTTTCATGCGACGGTTCGGATTCAAATAACGGACGGAGCGAAGAAAAAGCGGTAAAGACTCTGGATAAAGTCAATACGCTTGTTTCATCATATTTGAATGTATTTAAAGGACAGGATATTGAGGTTGTTTTCGGCGGCGGAACTTATGATTTCGATAAAAGCTCAACGCTTACCTCGGGAAAAGATGCGGTAAAGGTAACATATACCGCAAAAGAGGGAGAAGAGGTTGTATTTCGCGGCGCAAAGAATCTGGACAGCTCGAAATTTCAGAAAGTGAGCGATGAGGCGATCTTGAGCCGCATACCCGAATCGAGCAGAGATAATGTGTACTGTATGGACATTTCGGATATAAGCGAAAGCTTTGACGGGCATACAACGGGATATTACGGACCGGACGGAATAGGTTATTATGAGTTTATAAAAAATTCTGCGGCAGAGACGCTTTCGCGCTATCCGAACGAGGGGTATATAACGGGAACGGTCGTATCGAGCGATACACTCGGAGTTTCGGCGGATAAAGCGGCGCTTTGGAAAAGTGCCAATGAATATCAGAGAGTGCGCTTAAACGGATATTTGAAATATGATTGGGCGTATGCGAGAACGTATATAACAGCGGTTGACGGTTCAAATGTTTCATTTAACCGCATCTCGGATGTAAGCGCTGCAAGTTCAAATAAGTTTTATGTTGCGGATCTTTTGGAAGAACTGGATATTCCGGGAGAGTGGTTTATAGACAGATCTGCAAAAATCTTGTATTATTATCCCGAAGACGGAATCACAGCAAGCGATAAATATGAATTGTCGGTACTTTCGGAACCGTTGATTTCTTTGGACAGATCGGCAAATATAGTTGTAAAGAACATCAGTTTTGAAAATACGAGAGGAAATGCGATACAGGCGAAAAATTCCGATAATATAACGGTTTTGAACTGTAATTTTAAAAATGTCGGAAATAATGCGGTAATTGCCGAAAGCTGCACGAATTTCAGCATTGATTCATCGAGTTTTTACAATATCGGCTCAAACGGAGCCCGTATTTCGGGCGGTGACAGTGATACGCTTACGCAGGCGAACAATAAGATAGTAAATTCGTATTTTGAGAAAGTCGGTCAGATATGCCGTTCGTATCACGGAGCGGTGAAGGTCAGCGGCTGCGGAAATCTTGTCGCAAACAACACGATGGCAGATACGCCGCATCAGATGATCGGCTATTCGGGGACATATAACCGCATACTGTATAACGATATAAAAAATGCCTGCACCGATTCGGGCGATATGGGTGCAATATACAGCGGAAGAAGTGTTATCTGGAGAGGAAATGAGATAGCGTATAATTACATACATGATATAAGGTCAAAATATTCCGATTATTTTTTGACGGCAGGTATTTATCTCGATGACGGTCTGGCAGGACAGAAGATTCATCACAATGTAATAAAGAATGCAAATGAGGGAATGTTTATTGCATCGGGAAGTGACAACAGCATACATGACAATATTATAACCGACTGTAACAGCGCAATAACGCTTTCGCAGAGTAACGGACAAGAGGATAGCTATTATTCACTCTTTAAGGCTGCCGAGGATTTTGTGAGCGAACATCCCGAATATTTGGAAATTTTCCCGACGCTGAAGAAAATAGACACCGAAAAAACACTTGCCCGCGGAAACTTTATCTACGATAATTTAATTGTGGCATCAGGCTGCAAGCTTTACGATAATAATTATGTTTCGGCGCTGCAATTCGGTGAAGGCGGAAGAAATAACAGAAGAATCAACAATCAAATCTGTGATAGCTTTGACGGATTTACAGATGCAGCAAACGGAAATTATGCTATTGTGCCGCAGCATGAGATTTTACAGAAAATGCCGAATCTTTCGATGATTGATATGTCAAAAATCGGAGCAGAGAGTAAAAATGAGTACGGCTATGACTATGAAGATGTTTTAAAAGCCGAAATAACAGCAATAGTGGATAATATGGATAAGCATGTGTCCTACGGAGATTACAGTTATTTTGATACTGTGGAGGAATATTTTGCAAAAGCCGAGGTAAACGATGTTTTAAGAGATGAATTTTTGCAGAATCCGGTTTATATCTCATGCGTGGAGCAGAGAACGCAGTATGAGGATATGAGCTGCATTATGCTGGATCTTGACTATAATATGCATGATGTATATTCGGGGGCAAAGGGATATGTCGGAAGTGCCGGATATGCCGGAGCATTCTACTATGATGATTTTATCTCGGACAAATATATAACATGGACAAAGCCGTGGACGGACGGCATGATTGACAATGTTCTGATAAACGATAATATACGGTTTAAATTAAGGGTGGTTGATCATAAAAAGCATACGGATCGCCGCGACTGTGTTTTGTGGAATAACGATGAAAACAGCACATATACGACAATAGATGTAAAGGACGGGTACTATAACACGGCGGAAATACTTGTAAATGCCGACAGACCGACAACTGTAAGAAAATACTTGACGGTGGTTCTGCGCTACGGGGACGGGAGCTGTGAGGCGTATAAGTACAGTATGAGTTATTTCTGCAACAAACCGTCTCAAATATCTCTTGTAAGCTCGACCAGAACGGTTGACGATAAGAGCGTGGGAGACGATTATGAGCTGACAGATTTCGGCTATATCTCACACCGCTCAATACCTGTAGACAATTCCAAAAAGCTTTTGGCAATCGATGTTTTGAATGAAAAATACAATTTGGCGACAGGTGAGGACGGAAGCTTTGTAAAAGACGAAAACGGTGATTTTGTTACGGAATTGGATTCGGGAACAAACAGAACCAATTATAAAAGCTCGGTTGCTATATATGCGGTTACAATGACGCAGAATAAAGAACTGGCTGATAAAAGCAGTGATGAGGCGCTGCTTTTGGAGGATATAACAGCGTTAATAAATGCACTTCCCGAGGTTAATAAGCTTACATGGGAGGATAAGGCAAAGCTTGACGAGATTGATGCTAAAATAAACTCGTTTAAGGACGTTGATTCTGTGATTTCGCAGATTTCAAACTATGATAAATTCGTGCAGGCGAAAAAACGTATGGAAAAGCTTGAGCCGAAATATGTCATATACGATATGTCGAACCTTTACAATGCAGGACTTATCTATTCAAGCAAAATAAATCTTTTGGGGAATGCCGGATTTGCCGGAGCATTCTATTATTATGATTTTATCTCGGATAAATATGTACCGTGGGTAAAACCGTGGACAGACGGCATGACCGAAAATACGCTTACAAGTGAAAACATACCGTTCAGATTAAGGGTAATACCTCACGACAGCTGGAAGAGTACGGGAAATATGATTTTCAAAAATCAGACTCAGACAGACGATGATGAGAGATACTCAAAATTTGAAATATCAGACGGAAGATATGCCTCTGTGCAGATTTTGGCAAACTCCGACCAGGGAGAAAAAAAGAAGCTTGGAATCAAGGTAAACTATACCGACGGGACTTCAGAAGTAACAGAGTTTGCGCTGCAATACATAACTAACGGATTAAACAAGACAGGCTGCGGAGGAATAAAATCCACACTTTGTGATAAAAATGCCGCAAGTGCGGAGGATCTTTCGTCAAACGGCGGAATTACTCACTACAGCGTAGCTCTCGATACCGAAAAGACGCTTGACAGCATAGAAATATTAAACGATAGGTTTGAATTTGTTAAGGACGAAAACGGAGAATATCAAAAAGATGAAAACGGAGAGTATCTGACGCAGAGGGGAGAGGGCGCAGGCAGATTTACGTTTACCCATACCGCAGCTATCTATGCGGTTACATTGAAAACCAACGAGGATCTGCAAGGCTTGAGCGACGCATTTGATGTGACAGGCTTTTCGTTGGGCGAAAAGGACGGAAAAATCGCAGCAGAGCTTACTTTAAATAAGCTCTATGAAACAGATGCAACAGCGTACTGTGCGCTGTATTCAGCCGACGGAACTCTTTTGGAGGTAAAATCCGAGCAAATATTTGACCAAAAGGATATTGAGTTTGTTTTTGAGAGTTCAAAAGATGATAATCCCGGCTGCACAGCGAAATATTTTATATGGGATTCGAAAATGAAACCGCTTGTAACGAAATAATATATCAGACAAAGGAGAGGAATACTACATGAAAAAACTTATTTCCGCCGTATGTGCGTTTGCGCTTTCGGTGTGTGTGTTGCCGCAGGGCATATATGCACAGGAAAATGCAGATTCAACAGAGAAAGTTATTGAAATACACGTTTCGCCAAAAGGCGCGGACAACAATAACGGAACTCCGGAAAATCCTCTTAAAACGCTTGATGGCGCAAGAAAAAGAGTTTTAAAAGTTAAAGATCCGGATAAACAGATCAAGGTTATTTTCCATGACGGCGAATACAGAATGACCGAAAGCACAAAATTTACAAGAAATGACAGCGGTTATGAAGATAATCCGATCATTTACATGGCGGCAGAGGGTGAAAAGCCGGTATTTAAAGGCTCGGTTGTCCTGGACGGATCAAAATTTACGGGAATAACTGATAAATCGATATATAACAGAATCCCCGACAAAGCGGCAGATAAGGTGGCACAGCTGAATCTGAAGTCGCAGGGAATAACGTCGCTTACGAGTATTCCGAGACCGTCAAATTACGGTAGTGATATAAAAGATTATCATCAGCTTTATTTGGACGGTATCGCACAGACCTTGTCAAGATGGCCGAATAACGGGTTTGCAGTTGTCGGAAAAGTTGTAAATGCAACAGGCGGTATATTTGCCATGAATGAGCCGAATGCCGCAAACTGGGGAACGGCAGACGCTGCAATGCTTGCAGGTTTTCCTGCATGGGATTGGGCATACGACAGAACCAATATAATATCCGTTGATACAAAAACAAGGCAAATAAAATTGAACACGGCAAGGATCTTTGATAAAAAGATAAAAAATTCTTCTATGAGATACTTTGTTTATAATTTGCTTGAGGAGCTCGACGAGCCGGGAGAATGGTATATTGATCAGAATACCTCAATGTTATACTATTATCCGATGTATCCGATAGAGAACAGCAAGCTTGAAATGACGGTTTTAGAGGATTCATTCGTTAATTTGAACGGGGCATCCAATCTTGTTTTTGACGGTTTGGAATTTACTCAATGTATGCTTGATGCTTTTACCATTTCGGAGTGCAGCAATATTAAATTTACCAACAACAACTATCATGATCTGGGAAGATCGGCTGTGCGAGACACCTATGAAAAAGGCAGCAATTATATAGAAATATCAAACAGCATTATAAGAAATATGGGCTCGGTAGGAGTTATTTTATCCGGAGGCAGCTTTAAAACACTTGAGGAATCGGGCAATTTGATAAAAAATAATCAGTTTTCGAGATGCGGACAGATAAAAAGAAGTTATGCCGGAGGAATAAGATTAGAGAGTATCGGAACGGTTGTTGAACATAACGTATTTTACGATATGCCGCACCAGGCAATAGGTATAAGCGGTGTGCTTAATAAGATACGCTACAACGAAATTTCCGACGTATGCCAGGAATCAAACGATATGGGCGCGATATATTCGGGAAGAAAGGCATATTGGCGGGGGAATGAGATTTCATATAATTATGTGCATGATATTACCCCGGCAGAGGGCATGGCAGGACTTTTGTGCGGTGTATACTGGGACGACAGCTTGTCGGGAGAGATAGTACACCACAATATCTTCAAAAATATTCCGCGTGCGGTATTCCAGAACGGCGGCTGCGATAACCTTACATACAACAATATAGTAATAGACAGCCAATACGGTATTCAGATGGGATACGGCGGCAGTACGCTTACGCCGAATCAGGATATTTTCATCGAGGCGGTTGAACTGGCGGCCAGATGCCCGATATATTATGAAAAATTCCCGGATATGAAGAATATCGATGTTAATTTCACAAGGGTTCATAATAACCAAATAACTTATAATTATATGGTAAACTCTTACGGCTCTGCGGTGACCGATACCGACAATACGGAGTATTGGGGGGATAATCCCGCAAGGCAGAATAAGAGCGAGGGGAATGTTGTAGAGTTTGACTATTCGGCATTTGTCGATCCCGAAAACGGTAATTACGAAATCAAGCCGGACGCGGAAATTTTAACGGAAATTCCCGAGCTTAAATCAATAAAGATGGAAGATATAGGACTCGAAAAGGATATATCAAAAGATGTGGAAAATGACAAATTTATAAAGATATATCCCAAAAACGGTGAGAAGAACGTAAGCTCGTCGGAATTTTATGTAAAGTGGCAGCCTGCGGAGCATCACACTCTGTATCACGTGGTGATAGCGGAAGATGCCGAATTGAAAAATGTCGTATTCGAGACGGAAACGGCGAGAAATTATGCGTTCTTTGACGGTCTTTTGTCGGGGAATAAGACATATTACTGGAATGTCACGGCGGAAAATATGATAATTACGAGCGGCAAAAGCGAAAAGGCGGCATACGGTGCGGTATACAGCTTCCAGACGCCGAACAGAGAAAGACTGAACCAGATAGTTCTCACAGAAACTCTCCAGAACGCCGAGGCGCTCTTTAAAACACTGAGTCCGGGAACTGCACCGGGACAGTGTGAGCAGAAATATATTGATGAATTTGATGTTATTATTTCGGCGGCGAAAGAGCTTAATAAAGAGAAATTCGGAGATCAATCGACAATAGATGCGATTACCGAAAAGCTGAAAAATGCAACGCTCTCTATGCCGCAGCACATTCGCAAAGGATATGCACAGTTGGAAGACTGGTTTTCATCAGATAAAGAATGGCAGTTTGTGGGCAGTGACGAGTGCGGTGTAAAAGATAATATACTGCATCTGGCGACAAGCTCTCATGCCATTACAAACAGTTTAATGAAAACATATCAGATTTATAAATTCAAGGCAAAAGCCGAGAATCTCAACAATATGTTTGTTATAGCTCTGAAAATTCAAGGCCCCGGAAATCCGTGGACAGGTTACGGATATTCTCTGTATTTAAAGAAAAATCTGTTTGAGCTGCAAAGATATAATTCGGGCGGCGGAATTATAGAAACAAAAGAAAATACAGGCGTTTTAAAACCCGGCGAATGGGCGGATATTGAGGTCGGTGCTTTAGATGTTACCGGCGGCGTTCAGATATATATGAAGGTTAATGACGAAGAAATATTCAACTATTTTGACGACACCGGAATGATAACAAAAGACGGTTATCTGCAATTCAGCACGTACGGTGCCGGAGATACTTTGGATATCGCACTTTCGGATGATTTGGGCGAATTTGACGACAGCATTGTTATCGGTTCTGAAGGTGAATATAAAGAACCCGAGCTTTTCGATAAATCAAAGCTGACAGCCGAAAATATAGTTTCCGATAACGGAAAGGTTACAAGTACGGCAGAGGGGATTACGCTTTCGGGCGGAATATTCAGCTTAAATACAGAGCTTGCGGGAAATGAAATATTCGATTTTTCTGCAAAATTTGATTTATTCTCCGGCTCGCAAGGGTTGGGAATACGCGGAAAAGATGAAAACAGTGAATACAGAGTCATCTTCGACAGCGAAAAAATCGAATTGAGAAGAATATCAAAAGACGGAACACAGCCGCTTGCGATTTTTGACAACAAATATGTAAAATCGGGCGAGTTTGCCGATATACGTATACTCACCTGCGATTCAAAGGACGGTACAAGAGTGGTGCTTTATGTAAATTCCGAAAAGGTATTCGATTGCACCGATTGGTATAATAAGATAAAAACCGGCGGATTGAGATTTTACGATTCAAACATGAAAGGAATGGTTATAAGATGAAACTAAAAATGCTGACAGCCGCAGTACTGGCACTTGCTTTGCCGATCAATGTATTTGCCGAGGTCAAGAGCGTCGATGTCAATCTGGAAAAGAACAGCTTTGAAATCAAGGGCGCAGTTAAATCAAAGCTTTCGGGAAAATCGGTTAAACTGATTGTTACGAATCCCGCATATTCGATAGATGATTTAAACGGTGATGATTTTACAAAAGCTTTGTATTTGGCGGACGAAACCAAAACCGACGAAAACGGTGAATACGCTTTTTCGGTAATTCTTGCCGACGGCGCGGATAGCGGAGAGTATACGGTATATATTCAGGATGATGATACTGAAAAGCCGGAGAAGTTTGAAAAATATTATGCCGACGATAATTACAAAAAAACGGTCGTGGAAAATATAAATAAAGCCGGAAGCGATACTATCGCCGATATGATACTCTCGGCAATCGATCCCTTGGCGATTGATACGGAGCTTGTGAATAAAATAGGCTTGGAGGATATTGCAAAGTTTGTTTATGATTATAAGCAAAAGACACCGCTTTCGCAAGACGATCCGAAAACGGCGGCAAAGGAGTTAAAAGGGCTTATGATCCTTACCGCATACAACAAGGGATTATCCGATATATGCTTTAAAGACGGTGAATTTCAGCATGCCGACTCATTGGATTTCACGAAAACCGCTGCATATACGTCATATTCTTCAATTTTGAGCGAGGCGGGAAAGTCTAAGGTGCGCGAGGGACTTTTAAATAACAGCTTCTCAAACTTTTCGGATGCTGAAAATAAGTTTTTGGAGCTTGTTGTGACAGTAGGCGTAAGCAATCCGAAAGAGGAAGGAACAGGTCACGTTGCACTGCTTTTGACAAAGGAAAATGCGGCTGCCTTGGGAGTGTCGTTTGATTCGTATATCAACATGAGTTCTGCGGTCGAGAAAAAGAGCGTTGAGACAGAGCTTGTTAAAGGTACATATTCCTCGGCAAAAGAGCTGGCGCAAAAGCTTGATGAGCTTGTGAAAAAATACTCCGGCTCAACCGGCGGACAGAACAAACCTAACGGTAACGGCAGCTCGGGCGGCGGCAGCTCGTCGGGCAGCTCGGGAAATCCGTCAAGCGGTATAGTTCCGATTGAAAAGATTGATAAGAACCTTACATTTGACGATCTTGAGAGTGTTTCGTGGGCAAAAGAGGCTATTGAGTATCTTTATAACAATAATATGATTTCGGGTGTGGGAGATAATAAATTCGCACCGCAGAATCAAATTACAAGAGAACAGTTTACCGTAATGCTTGTAAATGCACTAAAGCTTGACTTGGAAGAATATTCCGGTATTTTTGAAGATGTGAGCGACGGTGCCTATTATGCAAAGCATATCGAAACGGCTAAAAAGCACGGGATAATAAACGGTATTTCGGAAAAGCGTTTCGGTGTCGGAGAGAAGATCACAAGAGAAGATATGTGTACAATGATTTACCGTGCATATTTTAAGGGGAACGCTGCGGAAAATGCACCGGAGTTTTCGGACAGCGCAGATATAAGCGATTATGCAAAGGACGGTGTCAGCTATCTTGCACAGCTGAAAATTGTAAACGGATTTGAAAACGGAACTTTTGCTCCGAAGGCTTTGTGCACAAGAGCACAGGCGGCAAAGGTTCTCTACGGTGTACTTATCGGGAAATGATGGGAGGATTTGTGAAAATGAAAAAAATTATTGCTTTTATGCTCTCTTGGGGAATTATCGCGTCTATGATACCGCAGACTGTCATTGCCGAAGAAGAAATTACGGATATAACCGTTTGCGATGAGTACAAAGTGGTAAATGAGATGGGGCTTTTATCGGAAAATATTTCGGAAAAGCTTTCCGACGGAGAAAGTATCACAAAAGGCGAGTTTGCATCGGTGTTATATAACATTATTAAATTCACTTCAAACAGTTCGGCGACCTCCGACGAACCGTGGAAAGACGAATTTTTCGGAGATTACAGCATGGATCAGACAGCGCAGATAATTACCAGTAAAGGCGCGTTTGACGATGTGGACAGTGCTACCGAATATAATAATGAAATAAAGTACATAACCTCGCTCGGATTGATGCAGGTGACGGGAAGTAATTTCGAGCCGGATAAAAAGATAACATATGCTCAAATGCTTGAAGAGGTTTTAAAGCTTTTGGGAACGGGTGCGCTTGTAAATGCTGCAGGAGGATACCCCGACGGTGTTATGGCATACGGTGCGACACTGAATTTATACACGAAAAACGCTAATGATCAGATGTCGGTAAATGATATGTGTAAGCTTTTGTATTCGGCATTCGATAAGAATGTTACCGAAGGGTATTTTACCCAGGGGTATCTCTCGGACGGCAAATTTACCTATAAAGAAAGCGACCTGACCTTTACCGAAAAATGGATGGATCTGACTGTAGTTAAAGGTATTATGACAGATGACGGTATATCGGCACTCGGAAAGGAAAGCATAGGAAATAAGCGTGTTATGATCGGCTCCGATGTTTATACCGCTGAGGCTGACTGCACTGGGTTGCTGGGCTATAAGGTAAAGGCTTATATATCGACTGCAAACGATACCGAAAACACGATGTATGCGGTTATAAAAAACGGTCAAAATACCGTTACGGAGATTGATTCCGCCGATTTTGACAAATACGAAAACCGCAAGATTTATTATATGTCGGGATCTTCAAGAAAAAATGTGAGCTTGCAGGAAAAGATGTTTTTGATTTACAACGGTAAGGAGAAAGCGTCATGGTCGGCGAAAGACTTTGATTTTGCCGACGGTACAATTAAGGTAATCAAAAACGGCGGCGACTATGATGTTGTTATCGTTGAAAATTACAGTAATATATTTGTATCATCGTACGATACGAAAAATAATGTAATCTATAACAAAGCTCAGGACGATACATTGGATAACGGCGATGAAATGTACGATCTTACAAAAGCAATCGAAGAAGAACGTCTTTTTATAAGCTTTAAAGACGGAAGTGCCGCGACCGTAAATGATATAAAGCAGGGCGTGGAAATCGATATGATATTAAATGATGATTATGCAAAGCTGATTATCTCGCCCGACTCGAAAAACGATTTGCTGATCAGACAGATTGATTCAAACGGTGCGGATTCAAAATACCGTTTTACCGTATCGGACGGCGAGAACGAATATGAAGTATCAAAATCATTTTTGACTGCTTTAAATACTGTAAGATTGGAGAGCGGAAAGTCATATACGGCATATTTTAACAGAAACGGCGTAATTGTATGGATTGAATCTAACTATATAAAAAGCGAAAAAGTAGCGTATTATATAAAAGGTTATATGGACGATGACGAACAGTACACCATGAAGATCCTGACAGAAGAGGGAAATGTCGTAAAGCTTGTAGCCGAGGAGAGAGTTTCATATACAAATGCGCAGGGGCAGACCGATAAGATAAATTCCGAGGTTGCCAAGAACCGTCTTAATGATTATGAAGGCGTGATAAGCTATAAAACAAATGATGAAAACAAAGTTAAGGCAATCATAATTCCGCGCGCAAAGGCAAGCAATGACGAAACACTGCATATGATCTATGATTGCGGTACATCGACATTGGGCTGCAAAAGCGGAACGATTACTTCATTGGGAAATAAGGTGTTCGCCTCAAAGAGTACGAAAATCTTCGTAATACCGGTGAGCGCAGAGGCGAAAGCTGATGATTCAAACTATAAAATCGGCGTAAATTCGGATCTTTTTGCAACAGACCAAAGCTACAGCGTTGTAGCGTATGCATTAAATCCCGAAAGCCGTATGTCCGATTATATGGTTTATAAAAAAGATGCGACAAATGAAATAAAATACGGCACATCGACCTTGAAATTTATATTGGTTGAGGATATTGCAACCACAATCGATGCCGATGATGACGAAACAAAGATGATTACAGGTAAACTGTTCGGCTATGAGCAGAGTCTTACGAATGTAACATACTATGCAAAATGCGATCAGACCGACAGTAAGGGAAATATTGTTTCAGCATTAGATATTGCGCAGGATATGCCGAGGAGCAAGAACGCAAAGGGCGAGTATAACACATATAAAATTCAGAAAGGCGATATTATAAGAGTAGCGCTCGACGCCGACGGTTCAACCATAACGGTTGCACAGCTTGTTTACGGTATACAGAGAGATAACCCCGAATTTGAGGGCGGCAGAAAAGGATATTTGGCAGGAACGCACAGCAATCTGACAGAGCCGAACGATTATTACACAAATCCGTTTTCGGTAAATTACAATAACGGAAACCTTAATAAGGTAAGCTCATGGTCGGGGGGGAACAAGGTTTTAAGCGCTTTTGTGTACGATATGATCGGCGGAGTTATGGAGCTTACAACCAAAGATCTCAGCGTATCGTCATATTATGACAATACGGGCACAACTTATATGACAGAGTGGCGTCCGTACAGCAAAAATACACTTATTACGGTGGATAACAAGACATATACGGTTACTTCGGGAAGTGAATCGGATATAAGAACATACAAAAATGCAGGTTCAAGATGCTCTAAAGTAATTATGGTAAGTATAGATATGCATGAAAGATTGATGATTGTAATTAACGACTGATAAAAGGGGGCAGACAAATAAATGAAGAGATTAGCTAAAGGAATATCGGTCATTTTAACCGTTTGCTCACTTATGAGTGTAACTGCGTGGGGCGAGGCTTTGAACGGTAATTCATATACGGTCGATAAAAAAGGTGAAGTCTATACGGACTTTTCGGAAAACGGAGCTTGGAGCGACAGCGAGTTTACCGGATACAATAATGCAAAGGTACGGGTTACAAATGAGGCGGGGGCGATGGCTGTGTCTAAAGCGCGCCCCAATCAGCTCGGATATAAGCAGGAGTTTTATGTCTGGAAAAGTGTATTGAGAGACGGCGATAAAAACGCTGTGATAAACGTTGTAACCAATACCGAAAGTATTACAAAAAAATTGGATTTTTCAAGCGGTTATGCCGGCTGGGTAAGAGTTGGGGTTGTAAATCTTCCCGATATATTTATAACCTCCACGCTGACCGCGAGCGGAAACGGACTTATGCCGTTTTCGGCAATTAAGTATATTCAGACAGATGATACCGAATATACCGCTGACCGGATTTTCGACAAAAACGAGGACTTGATGATAATGAAGAAGGATTCGGACAAGTGCCTGTATAATCATGAAAAGCTGTATTTTGAGGACGCAGTACCGACCATTGTAAATAACCGTATGCTTGTACCTTTGAGATTTATTTCGGAGAATATGGGAGCGGACGTTACATGGAATAAGAACGACAAAAGCGCCGAGATTAAAAAAGACGGAAAAACGATTGTGTTTTATATCGACAGCACACGGTATACGGTAAACGGCGAGGAAAAATTCTTTGAGCAAGCGCCGGTGATTATAAATTCGCGCACAATGATTCCGCTGCGCGCTTTGGCAGAAAGCCTTGATTGCAGTGTGGATTATCATGACGGCGGATTGGTATTGATCGGAAAAACCATAACTTATGACGATACACAAAAAGACAATTATATTGAGGCGTTAAAGACGGTTTTGGATAGATAAGAAAAATGAGCTGTAACAGAGAAGTGAACACCAAAGTTTAGATAAAATAAAATATTAAATTAATTGTGAATGAGTTCGGTATTGTACCGGACTCATTCCTTTTAGCTTCATAAAAATTCTTTCATTGTTGTAAAGGTTTTGCATCAGCAGGAAACTTCTTGAATAAACCATTAACCATTTCTCTGATTTGCTATAGTTGAACTTAAAGAAATGGAATATGCTTCTTTAACTTTTTGTCCCGCTAGATTTTGGACAAATAACACATATGACATTCGTCTATTTTAGAACAATTGCTTTAATGACATCTATATATTTTTTTGTTGCAGTTTGACGACTTGATGTATTAATAACATAGTTTAATGCATTGTCACTTAATTGAGTCATATCATCCCTGTTATTGTATAATTGCAATATATTTTGAGCCATAACATCTGCATCATCTGCATCCCCAAATAGTCCCAGATTATTTTTATTTATCAAAAATTCTAATTCGGTTCCCTTGTCAAAGCTAGCCACTATCGGTGTACCCGTAGCAAGAATACTCCAGACTTTGCTTGGCATTGCACTTTCTCCAAAACCTTTCTTACATGAAACTATTGAGACATCAGCCAAACTGTACACATATGAAACTTCGCTATATGGTTGCAAAGGAAAAAACCTTAAATTGGATAATTGCAGCTCTTTCGCTGCTTTTTTATACTGTTCTTCTTGATTACCTTTTCCAAAGATAAAGAACTGAATATCCGGGTATGCCTGTAGTTTCTTGGCAGCTTGCAAAATCACTTCTATATTTTGTGCATATCCCAAATTACCGGCATACACCACATTAAAATTATTTCTGTTGACTTTAAATTTTTCATATAAATAGTTTTCTGTTTTATTGATCGGATGAATGCTTTCAATATCAACCCAATTCCGTATAACCGTAATTTTATCCTCAGGAACCCCTTTTCTTACTATGTTGTTCTTCATATCCTCAGAGATCACTATTATTTTATCACAATTCTTATAAGTGAATTTTTCAACAAGTTTCCCTATTCTAAAAATTAAAGAACCGTCACTGGTAATTCCTGTTCCAACCAATGAATCGGGAAAGATATCTTGAAGATTATAAATAAGCGGAACCTTTTTTATTTTTTTTATCAGAGCAGCCATAGCTCCTTGTGTAGGCGGTGTACTTTGCACAAAAATAAAATCAGTCTTTTCTCGAAAACTTTTAGTTATAAATGCTAAATTCAAAAGAAGATACCTCAAAACTCTTTTTATGGTATTTTTTCCTTCACGTGGAAGTGAAACCCTTTTAATAACAAGATTCCCCTCACATTTTTTTTCGATTTTCTTAGAAGTAGAATATATTCTACGCTCGTCCTCTGTTACACCTCTTGTAGGTGTTGGAACGTAAAGAGAAACCATAACTCCGGATTTAGCCAAATCTTCGTAAAGATTTGTCGATAGATATAAACTGGCTGCAATCTCCGGTTCATAATACGCACTATAAATTAATCCTCTCACCTTATATCAACCTTTACTTTCTCTAACGCCTTTACACAGTCAGCAATAGCAAGCATTGCATTATCTGCCTGTGCAATAACGAATCCAACCCTATCAACACTGCTTTTGATTTCACCGACATTTTCTCCTACACCGTGAACTATAGAAACCTGTCTGATTCCGGGAAGTTCCCGTGCTTCTTCAATTCCGTTTATCTCTTTCACAATCCCTGTCCCCGTCTTCAAATATCTTATTGCAGAACCCTTGTTCCACTTTGGTGATATATCAGGTTTTTCTCCGAGGGCAATCCTTATACAGCACTCAACCATATCAACACCGGTAGATAACGGTACGAGATGCGTAGTGATGCAGTCGCCGCCTAACCTTGCACCGAGTTCAACAATCTTAGGTCCGTCTTTTGTAACCTTAATTTCGGTATGTGACGGACCGTTCTGTATACCAATAGCCTTATTGGCTGCAATAGCGACCTTTGCTATCTTACTTTTCATCTCATCACTTAATCGACTCGGCTGGCTATGACCCATTTCCACAAAGTAGGGAGCGCCTGTGGTCAGTTTGTCTGTAATTTGGATGACATGAACATTTCCGTCCACGGCAAGAGTCTCAACACTGACCTCCGAACCTTCCATAAATTCTTCAACAACAATTTCTCCGCTGCGTGAATACCGAGCAGTGTATTCATATGCGGCATTAAGATCAGTACCGTCTTTTAGGAGATCAACACCGCGGCTTCGGGAATTATCCGCAGGTTTAACAATGCACTTATAACCTGCCGCCTTTACCTTTTCTACGGCATCAATGAATGCTTCTTTCCCGTTCACTCTAAAATACAGAGGAACCGGTACCTCGGCTTTTTTTTAATGCATCACGCATAAACGCCTTATTCGTAGCCTTAAGAGCAGTGTCTTTGCTTATCCCTACAAGCCCCATTTCATGGCTCACCACAGCTACAGACTGCATCGGCATATCAGAAGCAAGAGTTATTATTCCGTCAATCTGATGCTTTTTTTGCTGTTTCCAAAATAGCCGGAATATCAATGGTGCTGATAATCTCTTTTACAACCCCGGGTACACCGAATCCTACTGCTGCTGGGTTCATATCAACAGCAATAACTCCCAGTCCCATTTCTATGGCCTCTCTCAATTGCAGGGAGCTGAAGTATACCGGCTCCCAAAATCATAATTTTTTTTATTAAAATTCCAGAAATAATGATTACTATCCCAACAGGAATCATCAAGATGGCGGATACAATCACATCAAAAAGCCGCTTAATAAATCGGAACACAAGGCTTCCGGAGGGTTTCATATTATTTGAAATATTATTTAACATAGCAAAACAACTCCTGATATTTGTTTACATCCAAATCTTTTTTGTAGTCAGTCATCATTACACGAAAATCCGAATAAGCGGGTTCAAATCCGAAATCCCGCTTTGCTTTCTCCATAGAGAACAGATAAGAAGGTGTATTGTTCTGCACTTCAGGTCTGTATGTAATCTTTGATTTTTTGCCGGAGTCAGGTTTCCAAATTTCTGCAATAACTTCAGCTTGTTCTTGCAATGTTACCCCTCGTCCGGAAGTCATATTGTAAAGTCCGTAAGTATTCTCACTTTTCATAGCGAGGTAGAAGGCGTGAGCAACATCTTTCACATAAGCCACATCGCGGCTGAGGTTAGGATCGCCAAAGATGCAAATATCCTCACCTTTTGAAGCATTATCAATAAAAATCTTTAATCCTGACTTTTTCAATACACCATTAATAAACAAACTGTCATGAGGACCCACCCCATAAACCGGCGGAAAACGAAACCATGCATTTTTCATGCCATGCTGTTGATTATAGTACTCCAATATATCATTTGCCGCATTTTTGGAAAATACATAGACGGCATGGTCACCTTTGTAGATAAAATCTCTCAGCTCATCCTCCGTAATTGTTTTTTTGCCCCATGCACCGCGCACATCAGCATAGGAGCAATTTGAAATTACACGTTGAATGCCGTTTTTACGGCAATATTCAAGAACATTAATAGTGCGATTGTGTTGATACGAAAATAGTCTGCGGCGTTTTCATCATCTTCAAGAGTCACTTCTGCATTGGCAGGGAGGATTTCCGGTTTCAGTTTGATTTTACACTTTTCAATAACATTTTTGGCGATAAAAATATGCACTCCAAAAGTGTCTGATCTTTGGAGTGCATATCAAAATTATTTTGTAACAGCTCTCTTTTAACTGTTTTTCTTCTCCGATTTCTTCAATAATGCTTTTTTACTTAAAAAGTAGTTTAAAATTATTACTACAATTTGGGCGGCGGTTTTGACGATTGCTGAATTATATGATAATTTTGTTATAAATACAAATATAATTACCTCCTCTGTCAGCAATGTGAAAATCCGCCCACCGAAGAACAGCAGCATTTGGCGGATAATATCCGAAAGCTTATGCTCGGTGTTAAAAAATACAAACAGCTTATTGACAATGAAAGCGAAAAGCACCGATATAATCCATGACAATATATTTGATATATGTTCATTGAATTTCATATTGAAAAGGATAAACGTCGAAATGCTTATCAGGGTAGTTAATACACCGAAAATCAGATACAGCAGAACGCTCTTATATTTTTTTATCATTGTAATTATAAAATTTTTCATACTCGTTTCTCCACTCGGTTTTTCTTTATGTATACTATATATGCCAAAAGTGCAAGAATACTTATGGCGGCAGACTGCGCCAATCCGTCGGGGACGTATTTTAGAGTTACCGTATACGTTCCGTCGGGAAGCTCAATTCCCAGAAATGTATTGTAAACTTTTGTTACCGATGCGCCCGATTCGGATATGACTTTCCAGTTCTTATCAAACGGAATACCTGTAAAAATCACATTATCACTGCCCGAAACGTTAAAGACAATCTTGCTGTCGGAAATGAATGTATAGTCTGCTTTATGCTGAGACATATAGTCCGTTATTTTATCATATGAGGAAATTTCCTCAACATACAGTGAAATATCATCTGGTGAAATTGAACCGGAGCTTTCAAGTTTAAGCGTCAACTCATCTCCTGCCGAAAAAGTGCCGCAGTATATGTTAGGATTTACATAACCGAACATTCCGTAATAACCGCTTCCGACAAGTGTGCCGTTTACGTATACAACAGTGTGCTCAACACCTGCTTTTGACCTGATAAATACCCGTCCGTCAGAGGTGAGCGTGGATTTGAAGGTGTTTGTATCTGTACCGACAAGCTGCTGCTTTTTATACGGATTTTCTTCATACCCGACAATTGAATTGAATACACTGTTGAGGTTGTCGAAGGATTCGATTTGAGGATCATCTGTTAATTGAGTGTTCAATATATTTTTATCGGTATAAAACGCAAGATTACTTCCTTTTGGATTTTGATACAGATCTACAGTATCATTTGAGTAAATCTTTTGATATGCGTCATCATAATACGAAAAACAGTCATTGGGTGAGCTTGTACATTGGTCGAGAAATTCGGTATTTTTAGAGCCTAACGTATACTTAATCCCGAAAAGAGAGTCGGTAAGCGTAGTGTGACCTATATATGTTCCGTAGTGTATTGTACATATACAACCGATTCTGCGCAGAAAATCAATCATCTCATGATTATACATACTCGAATAGTGGCTTATGCCGTTATATCCCAGCTGCATTGCATCATTGACGTTCCTGTTGAAGTGTTTTTCGACACGGTAGAATCCGTCATCATTGATTTTACTTACTGCATCGCCTGTTTTTTCAACAAAGCTGTCAAATGCATTTTTTTCCGTATATCCGAACCAGTGTATTTCGTTGTATCTAAATGAGCCGAGGGAGTTTGCAAAGATCTCGATTACCAGAACACAGCCCAGCGAAGCATAAAGAGCTTTTGATGTATCTTTAACCTCAAATGATGCAAAGCCGTAGGCAGATGCTGCAATCAGGAAGAAGGTAATAATGTATGTATACCTGAACGGAAAGGATATAGGTTCCTGACCGGAGTGAAGGAGCACGTCCAGTTTCCCCGAAAAGAGCGGAACTGCGGATATTACCAACAAACCCAATAATATTATGTATTTTTTTGATAAATCTTTTTTAGCCGTCAATATTCCCAAAACTATACCTATATATGTGACAATTCCGGAGTAAAGCTGAGGGGCGTCTTTGTTATTGACAAAGGGGAAGAAGTATTTTAAATCGTTAAATGCGCTTTTTCTGAAAGAGATGATCAACAAAATGACATTAAATATCACTACGGCAGAACCGAGAATGATGAATAATGTTTTGTTGAGCCGGAGGTTTGTTATGAATTTCGGTTTGAATCCGCTAAGTTTTGCGATAATGTTTAATGCAAGCGCAATAACAAGGACAACAATCCATGCCAAGCATACCAATTTAAAAATATCGGCTACATCTCTATTGAGTGACAATGCGAATTTATACAGAAAATTATCCGCCGACATTTTGTTGACAGATAAACGTATCAAGGTTGTCATCAATATAACGGCAGACATTGATATACCCAAAAAATAATTATATATCATCTTGAAAAAATTGATCTTTTTTTCGGAAGTTATATATAATGCAAGGCAGTAAAGAACAGAAAAATAAATTGCCATTATTCCGGTGTAAAATCCTGTGACAATAATCAGCATTACCGCAATAGGCATTGATTTTCTGTTATCCGATAATGATTTTTCGATTGACAGTATCAGAAAAGGAAACAGATATACCGTGTCAAACCATATTATATTCATGGAATACATCATTGTAAAACCGCAAAAGGCATACGCAAGAGAAAGCAGAGGTGTTGCTTTTTTTAATATGCCTTTGTGCGGTACGATAATGGTATTTTCCAACCATAAATTGCATGACATTGCCGCTAAAAATAGTTTTACTATGAAAATTGCAGAGGCAGCGGCAGAAATGTCTTTAAATAAAAATATCAGCAGATTAACCGGTGATGCGAGATAATATGCTATAAATGATAAAGTATCGTTTCCCGTGCCCAAGCCGAATGAGTATGTTGATGAGGGGACTCTTTTGAGCCAGGAAAGAAAGTCTATGTACTGACATCTCATATCGGAAGTGAGCAGCGTTTTTGAACCGAACGGTGACAGCCCGAAGCCTATATAAATCGCGGATATGATAACAGCAAACAAAACAGCTGTACATAAATATGTAGTTTTTCCGGTGATAAAGCTTTTAATTTTCGTCATTTGAAATATTATCCTCCCGTGAAATATATATTGGTCTGTGCTTTGTTTCAAGGTATGTTTTCGACAGGTATATTCCGACTATTCCGGTAAAGAACATCTGGATTCCGCCGATAAACAGTATAAAGCTTACCATAGACGCCCAGCCGGCAACGGGATCGCCGAAAATCAAACGTCTTACCACAATGAATATCAGAGATATAAGAGCAATTATCGACATCAGAACTCCTACGACCGCGCTTACGGTCAGGGGCTGCGTAGAGAATGCGACAATACCGTCAATTGCATAAATCAGCAGCTTGAAAAACGACCATTTTGTTTCACCCGCAACGCGCTCGATGTTTTCATATTCCAGCCATTTTGTCTTAAAACCAACCCAACTGAAAATACCTTTAGAGAAACGGTTGTATTCTTTTACATCAAGAATCGAGTCTACGACCTTTCTCTTCATCAGCCTGTAATCTCTTGCGCCGTCCACGATAGGGACATCTGACATCTTATTTATCCATTTATAAAAAAGCCGTGCAAAAAATGAGCGCACCGGCGGCTCACCTTTTCTTGTTACGCGTCTTGTGCCTACAATGTCAATATCCTCATTATCAAGGCAATCAATCATATCGATCAATAAATGAGGAGGATCCTGCAAATCAACGTCCATTACGGCGATATATGTTCCGGAGGCGTGCTCAAGCCCTGCATATATCGCTGATTCTTTCCCGAAATTTCTGGAAAAAGAAATATATTTTATCCGTTTATCAGCACTGGCGTATTTCTTCATTACTTCAAGTGTTTTGTCTCTGCTGCCGTCATCCACAAAAATTACTTCAAGCTCGCATGAGGCAAGCTCATTATCGAAAAGCTTTTTGACCGCATCATAATAAAGAGGTATTGATTCCTCCTCGTTATAACAGGGAACTACTATGCTTACAGTCTTTTTCATTGGTATTTTCCTTTCTGAAATTCCTTATATTTTTATTGGAATTATTACTCTGAATCATGTAAACACTTGCTTTTCTTGTATAAGAAAAGCAAGATACAAAGCATCTTGCTTTGTAACTGTCTAACTAAAAAATCACAAACGCATCAGCGTTTGGTAACTTATTCTAATTATAGCATAATGTTGGCACAAATGTCAATATAAAGCCCAAAATTAAATGAACTGTGAAAGTTATACTTTAATGATAATAAAAAATGATGAGAGTTCATTTGAGACTCTCATCATTTTGATATGTTTTAAAAACATTCCTTAAGCACTTTTAAAATATCCTCGGGTTTCATCTGCTTGTATCCGCCGCCCAAAACGGTTGAATTTGCAATCGGCTCAAGCATATCTTCTGTTGCACCGAGCTCACGCAGTGTAAGCGGCAGACCGAGAAGAACGATAAATTCCTTCAATTTTTCGATTCCAGCCGAAATTGCGTCATCAGCCGACATATTATCGGTATTGATGCCCCATACATTCTTTGCAAAGCGAACAAACTTATCCTTGCCGTACGGTGCGATATATTTATAGTACGGAACAGAAATTGCGGCAAGACCGGCACCGTGAGCGCAGTCTGTATATGCGCCGAGCTGGTGCTCAATCATATGAACCTCCCAATCCTGTTCTTTTGAAAGCCCTGTTATGGTATTAAGCCCTATTGTTGCACACCACATGATATTGCTGCGTGCTTCATAATCGGTAGGATTATCTACGGCAACTTCGGCGCTGTGAATGAGCGAGCGCATTACGCCCTCTAATATATAGTCGCTTGTATTGTCGTCGTCGCCGGAGAAATACTGCTCCATCAGGTGAGACATAGTGTCAAATATGCCGCTGCACATCTGATATTTCGGGACGGTATAGGTATATTCCGGGTTTAATATTGAAAATTTGGGGTTGACGTTTGCAGGGAATACTCTGCCGTTTTTAATCATTTCATCTTCGTTTGTGATAACCGAGCCGCCGTTCATTTCGGAGCCTGTTCCCGCCATTGTGAGGATTGATGCTACAGGCACGATTTTTTCGCCGATAGGCTCAAAATCTATCCAGTATTTTTTCCACGGATCGCCCTCGCAGTATGCGGAAACCGAGATGCCCTTGGCACAGTCGATAACCGAGCCGCCGCCGACCGCAAGTATCAGGTCGATATTATTTTCGCGAACCAAACGCGCGCCCTCTAAAAGCTGTTTATAAGGCGGATTTGATTTGATTCCCGAAAGCTCTGTAACATTTTTACCCGAGTCGTTCAGTATTTTTATAACCTTATCATATAAACCGCTCTTTTTTACCGAGCCTTTGCCGTACATGAGCAAAATGTTTTTGCCGTAATTTTCCAGCTCGGCGGATAAATTATCAAGCGCGTTTTTTCCAAAGTGGATTTTTGTGGGATTATAATAAGTAAAATCAAATTTCATTTTTAAAAACCTCCGTTTATTCGTTTTCTGTCGGATAATCTTTATCCTCTACCGCTTCAAGCCACTCGGTCTGAGTGTTTTCTCCGGGACATTCTATTGCAATGTGTGAAAACCAGCTGTCTGCTTTTGCACCGTGCCAGTGCTTTACTCCGGCAGGAATCGTCACCACATCGCCGGGGGAGAGACTTTGAGGCGCTTTTCCTTCCTCCTGATACCAACCCTCGCCGTCGGTGCATAAAAGAATCTGACCGCCGCCGCTTGACGCTTTATGAATGTGCCAATTATTGCGGCAACCCGGCTCGAATGTTACATTTGCGGCAAATACAGTCTTTTTGGGATCTGTAAGCGGATTTAAGTAGCTGTTGTCGATAAAATATTTTGCGTAATTGACATTTGGCTCACCTTGACCGAATATTCCGCCGTGTGTTTGGCAGGAGTCGTCTTTATAGATTTCTTTTGCCACTCTGAATGCTGCCCATGCATTCGGCCAGCCGGCGTAAAAGGCAAGATGCGTTAAAATTCCTGCCATTTCAGATTTTGTAACTCCGTTAGTTTTTGCGGTTTTTACGTGGTATTCAAATGATGAATCAATCATTCCTTTGCTTACCAGTGCGCTGATTGTCAGAATAGAGCGGAGCTTAAGAGAAAGCCCGTCATCCGACCAGACCTCGCCAAAGAGTACATCGTCATTCAGTTCGGCAAATTTGGGTGCAAATTCACCGAGGCTGTCTCTGCCTGCTGTTTGCTTGATTTTTCTTTTCATTTGATTTCCTCCTTATTGACAGTTTCTCTCGGAAATGTTATAATTATTCCGAAAGCTCAAATATATTGTACAACTTAAAGTGGACTTTAAGTCAAGGGTTTTTTTGAAAAAAGTTTTTAAGAAATTGTAAACTTTATAGGTAATTGTAAAATGCAAATTTTACAATTAGCCACAATTCTTATGGGGGTATCAGGGGTGCCAACCCCTGATTTATAATCACAAATGACGACATGTGCGTCATTTGTGGCTGAAATAAAAAGTTTCAACCTGACATGAAATTAAAATCAGCCGGAACTTTTTATTTCTGCCTAAGAACTTTAATTGGAAAACGTTAGTTTTACAATTACCTAATTGTAAACTTTAAAAAGGGAGAGCAAAATGATTTATACGGTGGGAGAAATGGCAAAGAAAGTCGGAGTTGCGTCTTCGACTCTAAGATATTATGATAAGGAAGGCATTTTGCCTTTTATAGAGAGAAGTGCGGGAGGAAAACGGATATTCAAGGATTCGGATATGGAATGGCTGTCTATAATAGAGTGTCTGAAAAAGACAGGTATGCCTATAAAAGAAATAAAAAAATTTGTTGATTGGTGTATTGAGGGGGATTCTACCATAGATAAGCGTCTGGAGCTGATAGATAAGCAGCGGGAGGAAGTCCTAAAACAGATGGAACAGTTAAAAAGTACGCTTGAAACGCTTGACTATAAGCACTGGTATTATGAAACGGCAAAAAAAGCAGGTACCTGCGATATACATAAGCATATGAAAACGGAGGATATACCGCCAAGGTTTCAAAAAAGAGGAAGAAGGGATTAAAATGGCATCGACAAAAGAATATCGGGATTTTATATTAGAACTCCTGCAAGGAAACATCACGTCACGCGAGATGATGGGAGAGTATCTTTTGTACCGCGACGGCATTTTGTTCGGCGGTATTTATGATAACAGGCTTTTGGTAAAGATCACCGGGGAAAATAAAAAATATAATATGCCGGAGCAGCTGCCGTATGACGGCGCAAAGCCTATGTATATGCCGGAGAATGCGGAGGATACCGAGCTTTTGAATAAAATAATAGACGATACCTGCAAAAGCTTGAAGAAAAAGTGATATGAGTAAATTTGCCCTCTGAAAGCATTTTTTGAGAATAAACAATTTTTTTGCTTCAGAATGTTATGATTTTTTACTAAAATATTCGACAGGATTCTTGAAAAAGAATCTATTTTATACAAAATTCGCAAATGCGTATTGACTAAAAATTATTATAATGATATAATATAACATAAGGGGTGGAGACTGTATTAAGGTATATCTTAGTAGACCCCCTCTTTTTTTAAAGAAAAAAAGAGAAATACAGATTTCTGATTTAGACGGGATGGACAGTGTCGTCGGGTATTAAAAAAGTGAGTGGAAGTAATATTTTAGAATCGGAGGAATTGCACATGAAAGAGAAAAAATTAAAAGTAAGAACTGATTTTCCAAAAGAGAAGTACACAACACTTATGGCGGAAAGTCTTCCTACACTCAGAATGCGTTTGGGCTTGAATCAGGATGAGCTTGCAGAGCTTATCGGAAGTTCACGTCAGATGTTAAGCCTTATTGAAAGGAAAATCCGCCCTATGATGTGGGACACATTTATGAGCATAATGTATATTTTCAGAAGTAATGATGAAACACGCGACATGCTGATTTTCATGGGATTATATACAGATGAATTGATTCAGTTCATGAATGTTTCCGCAGATGAGACTCTTACGGTGAAGAGAATTGCGGCATTCGGCGGCAATGAGGCTTCGGCGGAGGATGAGGTTCAGAAAAGAACGCGTGCAGCTTTGGAGAAGGCGCTCCAAGAGCTTTCAAAATAAAGATATTTAGTTGATATGGCGCAAAGAGTTTCTTTGCGCCATATCGGATTTTTAAAGAGTGGGGTTTTTAATGAACATCATAAAACGCAAAGCGAATGATCTTTGCAGCAAATTTAATGTAAAGGTTCCGTCTGTGAGTGTTCTGGAGAAAATGCTTGAAAGCCTTGGTTTTACGATTATTGAATTTAATCCTTTTTCAAACGATGAGAATACATCGCTTTTGATTTCGGCTTTGGATTTGACGCGCGAGACATCGGTGCATAAGGCTTTTACATATCATGACAGCGATTATCGCCTGGTTTTTATTCAAAATCATCTTTCCGACAAGGAAAAGGCAGTGCTTTTGGCTCATGAAATCGGACATATAGAATGTGGACATATGGGCAAAAACGTGATTATGGGGCAGGGAATAACCGATGAATGGGAGGCAAATGAATTTTCCCATCATCTGCTTTCGCCCGATTTGTCAGATAAGGCGGTAAGGGTTATAAAAAAGCATAACGGCAGAATCGTTATGATAACATCAACAGTCGTACTGGCGGCGGCTATGTTCTTTGCAGGGTATGCATTTTGGGGTACACAGTCGGGTGCGTATTATGTCACGCCGAGCGGTGCAAAATATCACAGAAAAGATTGTATGTACGTAAAAGGCAGAACGGATATAAGAAAGATATCCAAAGAGGAAATGAAATCTTATTCGCCGTGCAAAGTATGTTTACCGGATAAAAAATAGTTGCAAAAATATTTTTGCAACTATTTTTTATCCAATGAAATAACGTGAATTTTATTCATTCATATTTTTATACATAATATTAAAGTCGGGCAGCTCTTTTTTCTCAAATAACATTTTTTTATACTCCGACGGAGAAACTCCGATATATTTCTTGAACATTTTCGCAAAATAAGAATAGTTATTAAAGCATGACATCTGGAATACGTCGTGAACGGAATATGAGTGAATTTTCAAATAATTGCACGCATCGGCGCATCTTAAAAAGTTTATATAATCTATTGCCGAATATCCCGTGATTTGCTTGAATTTGCGCTGAAAATGATATTTGCTCAAGCCTGCCTGCAAAGCCAACTTATCAATCGTGATTTTTTCATTTAAATGAGATTTTATATACCCTATGGCAAGATTGATGTCGTAGGTTGCGCCAGCACCTGTGAAGTTGGATACTCTGCGGTGCGAATGGTGCTCAATCAGGTGAACCGTAAATTCAAGAAGAGCCGCGCTGATACGTGCTTGGCGCAGCGGATCGGTTATATTTTTATTTGAATTATACATCAGCAGTAATTTTTCCTTTAAAAAATCATCGGCAAAATGATTGTCGAAAACATAGTTTTGTATATCAATTCCGTTTTGATTGCAGAAATCATTTGAAATCTGAATATTGTAAAAAGACAGACCCGACGGATTACCGGTGGCATTATGCAGGCAATTCGAGTTTATAACACAAAACTCATCTTTTTTTATAGGGATCTGCAAAAAGTCGCTTTTGACATATCCGCTGCCCTCAACAGCAAAAATAAGTTCAATGTTTTCATGCCAGTTTTCGGAAAGTATTGTTGTATATATTGTGGTTTCCCAAAAGGTTACGGGAAGTCCCGGAGTCATAATCGGCTCATAGCGTATGTTCGGCATTTTTTTAGTTCTCCTATTTAAAAATATACACTGGCTAATTGGAAAACGTTAGTTTTACAATTACCTAAAAAATATACACAATAAATTAAGCGTTTTGATACTGTTTAGATATTAAAAATAACATACAAAATAGCATTTTAAGAGTAGTGTATAGCATTATTGTGTGTTGACGATGGATATTTTATATTATATAATAACTTTAAAGGAAAGTCAATATCAAAAAACAGGAGGCTTGAAATAATGAAGAAATGTTTATCGCTGATTTTATCTTTTTCAATGTTATCGGCGCCGGCAGTCAGTGTTTGTGCGGAAGAAAAATGTGAATTTTATGTTGATGCAAAAGCCGCAGAGGGCGGTACCGGGAGCATTGGCAGCCCGTTTTCGAGCATTGCGGAGGCGCAAGCGGCAGTACGTGCTTTAAAAAAGAACGGCACATACCCTAAAGGCGGTGTTACCGTTACAATCAGGGGCGGAAATTATACCGTAGCCGATGCAATCACATTCGGCAAAGAGGACAGCGGAGAGAACGGCGCACCGGTTGTATACCGTGCATATCCGCTTGAAGAGGTAAACATTGTCGGCGGTACGGAGCTTAATCTGGGAGATTGCAAAATAAGCGACAGCAGCGCAATCCCAAGCAGCGCAAAAGGCAAGGTTTACTCATATAATCTGCGTGATAATAATATTGCGGCATATGATAAGCTGTACGTTACGGGACACAGTATATGGGCGCTGAGTGAGAATTGGCCCGAGATTTCATTAGAGCCGCTTTCGACTCCCGAGGTGTTTTATAATGATGAAGTCACAACGGTTGCAAGATACCCGAACGGTGATGAATATTTGCGGGTGGGAGCTGTTAAAAACGACGGATATCTCAGGGATAAAAATAATGTGCCGCCTCTAAAAGACGCGCCGACTATGATTTTCGGTGTAAATGTTTCTCAAGAGAGGCTTGAGAATTGGAGCAGGGAATCGGACGGCTGGATGTTCGGATATTGGCGCTATGACTGGTCGGATCAGACAACCCCGATAAAGAAGGTCAATACTTCGGATATGACGGTTGAGTCGGAATACCCGTCAGGCTTCGGCTGTGTTGAGGGACAGAGATTTTATGTGTACAACATGATGTGCGAGTTGGATTCACCGGGAGAATGGTTTTACGATAAAAACACAGGCGAATTTTACATATACCCAAAAGACAATAACCCGGAGAGCAGAATTTTATTGGGGTTTTCTTCAAATAATCTGATAAGAATGCAAAATTGCAGCAATATCGAGATACGCGACTTGAATTTTGCGGGGACGAGAAGCAGTGGTATATCCGTATTGGATTCGGAGAACATTAAGCTTTTCGGAAATACCGTAAAAAACGTGTCGGGTAACGGAATAAACGTATACACATCTAAAAATATTACAATTGACAGCTCGCATATTTATAATGTCGGCGGAAGAGGAATTGCGGCAGAATGCGGAAATGAGCAAACGCTTGAGCCGGGGAATGTGCTTGTTACAAATAACTGGATCCATAATTTCGGGCGCTTGAATAAAACCTATTACGGAGCGCTGACAATAAGCGGCTGCGGAAATACCGCAAGATTTAACACTTTTTATGACGGGCCGCACCTGGCGATCCAGTTCAGCGGTCTGGAGCAGACGATAGAGTATAACGACATATCGAATGTTTTAAAAGAGGCGGCGGATATGGGTGCCTGCTATACGGGACGAAGTCTTGTAAAGCGCGGAACGGTTCTGCGCGGGAATATCATTCATGATATAAATTCAAACTCGGATCATTCGGGACAATATGGAATATATCTTGATGACGTGCAGAGCGGTGTGTCGGTTGTGCAGAATTTATTCTATAATATTGATGGCTCGGGAGTATTCGTAAACGGCGGAAGAGATAATACCGTTACCGATAATGTGTTCGTAAACAATAAATCAAGCTCAATTTTGGTGTCGGCGATCGGAGTCGGCTACGGAATAGGGTACTTGCCGAATCTCGGGATACCCGATATAAGCAATTACAAGCCGAATGAAGCGTATATGAAATTCCCGCACTTAGCAGAGCTTGCAGAAGATGATAATCCGGTAGCACCGAAGTATAATGTTGTAAAAGACAATGTAAGCTGCAAGGTGGGAAAGATTATTGATTTGCAGCCGATGTCAACCGGTGTTACGGTGGCAATGATGAAGAATTGGTCGGAATATGATGACGGCATCACGGTCGGAATGAATGTATTTGAAGATCCCGATAACGAAAACTATAAGATTACGGCAGATTTGAGTAAAAAATTGCCGGGCTTTGAAACGGTAGACTACAATAAAGCCGGGCTTATAACGTCAAGACTGAAAAACACACTTTCTGATGATGCTGTAGTTCTCTCGGTCGGAAAACCGTGCGCGTATGTAAACTGGAATAAAAAGCTTATAGATGAAAATAACATTGATATTACACCAAAAATCAAGGATAATCTTACATATGTGCCGATAAGATTTTTAGGCGAGATGCTCGGTGCCGATGTGGACTATAATGACGGAAAAATCGTTATCGAATATAACGGTAAAAAGCTTGAATTGGAAAAAGACAGCGATAAAGCGGTAATTGACGGTGCGGAAATTACCTTGCCGGGCGCGTGCTTTATAGAAAATTCGAGAACGCTTGTACCGCTCCGCTCAATAAGCGATCTTTTCGGGAAAAAGGTTTTCTGGGACGATTCGGGCGTGATAGTAATAAGCTCAAAGGATATGGAAGATTTGCTTGACGAGGATATGATTCAAAATCTTTCCGACAGACTTTAAATATGAAACGGGGGTAAAAAATAATGAAGAAAATTGCCTTTATTCTTTCAGCGGCGCTTTTTCTTAATATAAATACATTTGCAATGCCTAAAGACAGTTTTACCTTTGCAGATGAGGACTTTGAAGAATATGCCGAAGGGACAAAGCTTTCGGAAACAGGAAGCGAAGGGTTAACCGTAAAAGACGAAACAGCGGGCGACAGCGTTACAATCGAAAAGGATCCGATAAGCGGAACAAATGCGGTAAGGATAAAACAAGCGCATCAGGAGCCTTCCAAAAATTCAAATCCCGAAACGGGCTTTACTATTTCGTTTGATCCGATTACGCAGGGCATTGCAGAGGTAGGATTTTCGATAAGAGCGGAATCTTTTCCGGCGCTTTTTAATAATGCTTTTGTACTTACATCAACGGGATCGAGAGTAGGGACGTACTATCACTACAAGGATTCCCTGTTTATAAACGGGATGGGAAATTATCTTACAACGCTCGGTGCGGACAGTTATGTTAAATTTAATATAAAGTTTGACTTTACAAACAATAAATATCAGGTTGTGACAACAAAAAACGGCAGAGATACTGTATTTGATGCAAAGGCAACGCTTGATAATATTTCGGCGGTGAGCTTTCTTATAGCGGCAAATTGGCGCGACGGCTCGGACGGATGGATAGACAAAAGCGATAAAGATGCGGTATATTGGATAGATGATGTTTATGTCAGACAACAAGGTGTATCACTCGTAAAATTCATGCCGGAAAAAGAGGCGGATATTGACGCGGATATTACTGCCGAATTTAATGTAGGTATATCGGAAACGAGTGCCAAAAGCAATATTTCGGTTCTTGAAAACGGTAGTTTGATTGAAAATGATAAATATGAAATTGCGGTTGATGATAAGACTGTGAAGATTCTGCCTTTATCGGGACTCGAATATAACAGTGAGTACAAAGTTGTAATCAAAAAGGGATTACAGTCAACAGAGGAGAATTATCTGCCGACGGCGCAGGATAATGAGTATACATTCAGAACAAAAAGAATGTTCGGTAAAATCGAAAATCTCGAGGACGGCGGTGTTTACTCAAAAATAACACCCATCTTGCCGAAAAATGAAAAAGGAGAAATTTCGGCAATGCTCACGCTCCCGGACGGTACAGAGAGCGAATTTACGGCAGGTACGGAAATAACCGAGCTCGGAGATTACATTCTGAGCGTTACCGGAACAGATTTAAAAACCCAAAAAACACAGACCGATATATATAAATTCAGCGTAGTAGGAGAAGTGGCACCGACTGCGGAAGATGTAAAAATAAGCATTGACGGAGATATAGCGGCTGATTCGGTTTTGTCGGGAAGTTATATTTATAAAGATATAAATGATAAGCCCGGAGAGGAAAAGGAAGGAAAGAGCAAGTATAAATGGTATGCAGCGGATTCTGAGGACGGCGTGTTTGAGCCGATTGACGGTGCAGACGGTATGGAATATAAGATTGGCGAAAACGACTTAAATAAGTATTTTAAGTTTTCGGTTACACCGGTATCGACCGAGGCACCGTATGAGGGCGAAGAGGTGATGAGCGGGATATTTACAGGATTTTTCCTGCCCGAGGTGCAAAATGTAAAGATTATCGGTGAGGCAAAAGAGGACAGCATTTTGAGCGCGGAATTTGACTATATCGATAGAAATAATCAGGACAAAAAAGAAGAAAAATATGCGTGGTATAAAAGTACCGATTTGGGAAAGACATACACAAAAATCGGAGAAGAAAGCACGTATAAAGTAACAAGGAACGATACCGACTGCATCATAAGAGTCGGAGTTACGCCCGAAAAATCAACGGCGACAGGAAAGGAAAGCTACAGCGCACCTATATACGGACTTATGAAACCGACGGTAAAAGATGTGAAGATTTCGGGAGAGGCTAAGGTCGATCAGACAATTTTCGTTACATATAATTATGAGGATTTAAACGGCGATGAGGTTAAGTGCTCGGTAAAATGGTATGTTGACGGAAAATTTGAGTCGGACGGTGAGAGTCTGACGCTTACATCTTCTATGTCGGGTGATAAGGTGTATGCGGAGGTTACGCCTGTTTCGGAAAATTATCCGTATAACGGAGATGCGGTAAAAAGTGATAGTGTAACTGTTTCGCCAAAACCTGCAAAAGGCGGAACGGGCGGAACAAAGGGCGGCGGAGGAGCAGCATATACACCGCCGCAAAAAGAACCCGAAAAAAGCGACGACGGTAAAAAGCCCGATGAGAAGCCTACCGGCGATACGAATGAGGAAAAGGAAATTTTTACGGATATTTCGGAACACTGGGCGAAAGAGCAGATCCTTAAAATGTATGAAAAAGGCATAGTAAACGGCATGGGGGATAAAAAGTTTTTGCCGGACAGCAGTATTACAAGAGCGCAGTTTGCGGCGATGATATCAAAAGCATTTCCGGATAGAGAAAAGATCAGAGATGTTGAATTTGATGATGTTAAAAGCGATAAATGGTATCATGATGCGGTAAAAGATGCTGCTGATAAAGGTATGATGTCAGGATCAAACGGATTTTTCAGACCTGACGATAAGATAACCAGAGAGGAAATATGCGTGGCAATTGCCAATATCTGCACGGTTGACGGTGAGTATAGCGATGCCGGGTTTGCAGACGGCGAGGATATATCGGCATGGGCAAAGAATGCGGTTAATTTTGCAAAAGCATCGGCATTGGTGAGCGGAAAAGGCGATAACCTATTTAAGCCGAAGGATAACGCGACAAGAGCGGAATCGCTGGTAATCATTTTGAGGGTATTGGAGAATAGTGAGGTGGAACATGAACAAGTTCAATAAAATAACGGCGGTGATTCTTATCCTTTCAACAGGTATCTGTTCTGCGTATGCGGCGGTAGATGACGTGCCTGTACCGCGAAGATTTCTCACGGACGAGGCGGGTTCGGATAACAGTCAATACAAAGGAATATATTCCTTATTGTCTTATTTAAAGCTGATAGATGAGCCGATTGAAGATCTGAAAATGAGCAAGAATGTCACAAGAGCATACGCGGCAAAGACGCTGGCGAAAATGGTTTCGCCCGAATTGGGAGAGATCTCGGAAAAACCGTATAATGATGTGGATACCGCAAATGTGTATGCATCAGCGATAGCGTGTGCGAAAAATCACGGTATTCTTGAAGATAGTGAGAACTTTTATCCCGACCGAAATGTCACCTACCGAGAACTCAGCGAGTGGCTTTCACACATAATAAGGTATGACCTTTTAAACCAAGACGCATATACATATGCCGCTGAGCATGATTTTTTTAAAGGGCTTTCATATGCTCCCGAAAAGCAGATGACATACGAAGAATTTTTCGTATGTCTGGAAAACGCATTAAATGCCGAAACGGTGGAGGTGACATTTAATGCAGACGGAATGATGATAAGCGAGAGCGAGAATGAAAGCTATCTTTCACAGCATGATATTGTGCTGCAAAAGGGTATTGTTACAGGTGCGTATTATATGAATCTGAACCCAAATATTGTAATGGGAAAAGATGAGATAGAAATCAATAAACGGCGCTTTAAAATGAACGGTACGGCGGATCTGAGCTTATTTGAAAAGGCGGTTTTTGCGTATGCCGACTGCGGCGGAAATGAGGATAAAGTAATATGTGTATGGGAAAACAGCAAGGAAAATACCGTATGGGAAATTGCAAAATCGGATTTTGAAAGTTTTAAAGACGGAAAAATTTCGGCATATGATGAAAAGAAGCATTATTATGTTAAAACCGACAGCGAAACATTTGTGTTTTATAACGGGATATATTATGACCGTGCGGATAACATAGGCGAGGATATGCTTAAAAAATCGGAAAACTTTGAGGTTGTGGATAATGACCGCGATAATATTGCGGACGCGGTTTTCCTGCATGAATATCAGGATTTTGCGATTGACGGCATCTCGGAGCTTTCAAAAATTATTGCGTTTATGTACAATAACGATCCGATAAAAACAGAAAACGGTAATGTTACGCTTTCTATGAACGGAAAAGCGTGCGAGCTATCCGCACTGCAAAAATACAACATCGCGACAATCGAGAAAATAACACCGAAAAATGAGGATGCGATTTACAATATTTCAGTGTCGCAGGACGGTGTAAACGGTAAGGTAAGCGCAAAAGCATCGGACGAGGACGGGAGCTTTTACGAAATAGACGGCGAAAAATATTATCTTTCAAAAAGCTTTGAAGATGCGATTGAAAAAGGGACAGTAAAAGAAGTGCCTGAAATCGGAAAATCGGGAGATTTTTATCTTTCCGTAAACGGAAAGGTCGCAGCCGTTAAGATGTCGGATGAGGCGGAGTACGGATATTTACGAAGCGCGTTCTATGATGAGGAAACCGATAAGTATTTTGTGAAAATGTATACCGATAACGGTAAATTTGAGCGTTTTGAACTTGATTCAAAGCTTAAATTCTATTCGCCGAAAAAATTAAAAGGTGAAAGATTATCCGATAAAGCAGTATATGAAGAGCTTTTATCGGACTCGGGAGCCGTAAATGAATCAATTGTAACATTTAAACAGAAAGACGGTAAGATAAGCGAGCTGGCACAGCCGCTGGACCGTGTCGGAAAGACTCCAGGGACAATCGATTATCCGCTTACAAAGGATTATGTATGCACAAACGGCGGCGAGGACGCACGTCTTTATATGAAACTTTTGGGCGCAAAATACTACGTCGGCAGCACAAAGACGTTTGAGATGCCGTCCGTTGAGGGATTTAAAGATGATGAAAAAGCGTATAAGGTAAAGACGAATCTGGGAACAAGCTCGGATTACTATTTCAAAAATGAAAAGGTTACTCTGTATAATGCCGATAAATTTTATGTCCCCGATTTTGCGGTAATAGAAAAACAGGGGATAGATACGTCAACGCTTGCGGCGGAAAAGCGTTCTTATATGATACAGAAAAGCGAGATTGGGCTTGATGCGGACGATGAACCGGTAATGAATATTTATGTTTATGAGGGCGGAAGTCTTGTTAAAAAGACTTTCAGCACCGAGGCGGTTAAAGTCGAGCCGGAAAGCGGAGAAGGCTGGTACGGCACAAAAGACGCTAAAATCGAGTCGCTTACAAAGGGTGATATTATTCAGTTTGAAACAAACGCCACCGGTGAAATTGAATCTGTCAAGATATTGGTAAAATTTAAAAATATCGGAAATTACAGGATTCAGTCGGGGACATCATCAACCGTTGAGCCGATATCTAAAAATTCGGCAAAGGATATGGCGAGTATTTCGATTGTATACGGTAAACTCAAAGACAGAAAGGACAGTATTCTTTTGGTCAATACTTCGGACAGCGGCAATGACGAAACGTATCAGGAGGCGCATTATATAAGCAATGTATACGGGCAGAACACATATACTCTTTTGGACAGCAAGACTATGGAGGTAACAAACTTACAAAGCTCCGAGCTTATGCCAGGAGATACCGTTATCTTGAAAAAAGAGTATTCTCAAGTGTGCGATATATATATTATAAGATGATTTGGGTATATTAGGCTCTTTTTAAGCGCGCAAAAAGAGCTTATATATAAAAAGGAAAGAGTTAATTTAAGGAGGGAATAAAAATGATAGGAAAAAAATTAGTGTCGGTTATTTCGGCTTTGTCATTGTCGGCAGGCTTGGTGAGCGTGCCTGCGGCGGCATATGTCGGAACTGACGAAAATTTGCTCGTAAGCGAAGATTTTGAAAACCCGATGTATTCGGAGGGTATGTCACTAAAGCTTGTGAACAGCGAATGGACGGTAAAAGATTCAAACGAGGGTGATTCGGTAACGGTGGAAAAAGATCCTGTGACCGGGAGCATGGCGGCAAAAATTACGCAGAAATTCTACGAGAAAAAACAAAGCGGAAATCCCGAAACGGGCTTTGAAATCCCGATTCCGACAGTGAGTGAGGGAACGGTCGAAACATCGTTTAAAATCAGATGCGATTCGCCGACTTCGGTTTTGGGGCAGTCTTTTATATTCGACAGCGACAACAACAGATGCGGAATTTTTTATCAGCATAATCAATCTATTTTTGCAGAGAGTATGGGAAACTATCTGATAGACCTTGCAAGCGATAAGTATGTAACATTTGTTATCACGTATGATATGACAAATAACAAATACGACATAAAATATTCAAACGGATCAAGGGAGTATACATTTGCAAAAGATAAGGAAATCAAGGACATATCCGCACTGAAATTTATGATAAGTGCAAATTGGACAAATACAGCGGAGGGGTATATCAATCAGTCGACGCAAACACCGCCGGTTTACTGGGTGGACGATATTAGCGTGAGAATTAAAAGTCTTGAGGTTTCACAGCTTCAAAGATCGGAAAATGATTTTTATATAATGTTTAATGATGAACCTGCGGATACATTCATAAATACCGATTGGTTTGAAATGTATTGTGAGGACGAAAAATTAAGCGATTATACAGTTACAAAACTGTCGAGTGACGCAAAAACAGTTCTTGTTTCGATGAACTCAATCAAAAAGTACGGCGCAAACTATACGCTTAAGGTAAAGTCGGGAATTGCGGCGGCAAACGGCTCGACTAAAGCGCTTTCGGAGGATTTTTCAAAAACAATCAAAATAATTGCGCCGAATGTCATTGCAAAGGAAAATTTTGATTCGTACAAAGAAGGTTCAAAGCTTTCCGAAATCAACAACGGCTGGATAATAAGCGATTCAAATGAGGGCGATTCGGTAACGGTTGAAAAAGATCCGAAAAACAATACGAATGCGGTTAAAATCACGCAAAGCAAGCAAACTCCGGCAAAAAGCGGTAATCCTTATACCGGCTTTAAGATTGATTTCCCGGCACAGACGAGCGGAATAGTTGAAATGAAGTTTAAATTAAGATGCGATGCGCAAACCGCACTTTTAAATCCGGAGCTTGTAACGGGCAAAGGAGGATTCGGCAGCGCTGCGGTATACATTTATCAGACTTTGGGAGATGTGTATTTTGACAGATCATGGACAAAATACATCGGTAAAAGGTTGGTGTCCGATACATATGTTGATTTTGATATAATCTTTAATCTGGACGATAAAAAGGTTACGGTAAACGGTAAGGAATCTTCATATGCGGTATCCGAGGTAAGCTCATTAAATTTCAGAATTTCCGCAAATTTGGGAGAAGGCGGAGAAGGCTGGATGAGCAGTGAGGGAGATCCGGTTTACTGGGTAGATGATATTTCTATCGAGAAAAAGTGCATAGATGTAACCGAGATTTCCAACAGCGGCAGAGAGTTTTATGTTGATTTTAATACAGAACCCGCCGACAGCTCTTTAACGAACGAATTTTTCAAGATTTATTCAAAGGGTAATGAAATGTCGGACGTAACGATTAGAAAAGACGAAACCGATCCGAAAAGAGTTATATTGAGCTTAAAAGATGCCGCGGAATACGATGTTTTCTACAATGTTGTTTTAAAAAGCGGTATCAAAGCGGCAAACACTTCATATATGGATACATTTGCCGACAGCGAAAAAGCATTTACCGTAAAATCGCAGACGGAACTGGTAAATGAAAGCTTTAACGATATTGAAGATATTGCCGCTGCGCACTCGGATTGGACGGTTAAAGAAAACGGCGGCGGAGCTGTTAGCGTAGAAAATGATCCGACGACGGGAGATAAAGCGTTAAAGATTGTAAATCCCGAGGGGAATATGAGCGAGAACGGAATAATTATTCCGTTTGAGAGTAAAAAGAGCGGAAAAGTGAAAATTTCATATAAACTCAGAACTGACAATAACAGCTCGCTTTTGACAGGCTTTACGCTTACCGGTGCAAATGACTATAACAGAGCCGCGTATTTGCAGTTCAAAAACGATCTGTATCTGTACGGCGCAATCAAATGGCAGGATTATAAGTTTACAACAATGAGCGATAAATATCAGAAAATCGATATTACGGCAGATTTGGATAACGGTACATACAGCGCCGCGGTTGACGGTATTATAAGATTTAAAAACGTTCCGCTTTCAAATTCCGATACGACAGCGGATCTGGCAAAGATCAAGATGCTTATATCCGATAACTACAATGCTTGGGGAGCAAGTGAAGCATTCAAGACGGGACTTTCGGGCAACGGAGTATACTGGATAGACGATATATCCGCATATTCCTACACATATCCCGAAATAGTCGATTCATCTGTTGCAAACGGCGCGGAGAAGGTGGCATGTGATTCGGCGCTTACATATCGCTTTGACAGAGATATAGCAGGCGTGGATTACAGCAATCTTCATGTATATAAAAACGGTATGCTTTTGGGAGAAGATGAATACCGGACGCAATATTCGGACAGAACAGTTACCGTTACAATCACGGAGGGATTGCAGTATGCGACCGATTATGAGATTGTGTTTGATAACACGATTGAATCGGTAACGGGTGAAAAGTGTAAGGATTCTTACATATTCAAGTTTACGACCGAAGATAACCCCGATGCTGTTTTACTGGCAGAGGCTGTTAATGCAAACGGCGCTGTAATTGAGGATCTGAGCGAATACAAGGGTGAGAAAATCAACGTAAAGGCAAGCATCAACCCGAATCTGGACGGATATACCTTCATCGCGGTAATAAAAGACAGCAAGGGCGTTATAAAAGACGCAGCGCTGATAAATTCGGAGAACGTGAAGGACAGTCAGGTTACACTGGAGCTTGACGTTCCCCAAGACGCAGATGAAAATTATGTTGTAGAAGGTTTTATTTGGGACAGCGTTTCACAAAAACCGTTACAGAACAGACTTGATCTTGTAAAAAAAAACAGTAATTTGAAAATATATGTTTCCATCGCCGCCGAATCGGGCGGCGATGGTTCGATAGAGCGTCCCTTTAATGATCTTACGGCAGCAAGAGATTATGCAAGAACGCAGAAAACACAGAGCAGCAGAGCAGAAATTATTATCAAATCGGGGACATATAACATTAAAGACGGATTCAGTCTCGGCGAAGAAGATAACTACACACTGTATCGTGCATACGGAAACGATACCCCTGTTTTATCGGGAGGAAACGTTTTGTCACTCACTGATTTTTCGGTCTCGGACGATGCAAGATTAAAAGATGAGGTAAAGGGAAAGGTTTATAAAATAAATCTTTCGGAAAAGGGAATAGAGGCTCCGAAGCTTAATATAATAGGGCACAGCACGGAGGAATTGAAAAGCGCAGGTTTTTCTGCCGGCAGCACCGATTCGATTGTTACGGTAAACGGCGAAATGCTGCGCCCGGCAAGATACCCGAATGAGGGGTATATGACAGTTAAAAGCGTTTTGCAAAACGGCAGTGCGGCAAATAAGCAGCCGATGAAATTCAGCGTTGATACAGACACAAGCAAATGGGGCGATAAAAACGCAATGGTTTTCGGCTATTGGTATTATGACTGGTCGGATCAAAGCGCGCCCGTTGCATCAATTGAGAATAATGTGATTACGACAACCGTGCCGTCGGGATACGGCATAAGAGAGGGACAGAAATTCTACATATATAATCTGCTCGAAGAACTGGACGTACCCGGTGAGTGGTATTATGATAAAGAAACAGGCGATTTCTTCATATATCCGCCCGAAAATTGCGAACAAATCACGGTATGCTCCAAAAGCTGCAATCTGATAGATATTTTCGGAGCGCAAAGTATTGAACTGCGTGGACTTTCTCTGGAAAACAGCGGATATGACGGAATAAGTATAAGAAACAGCAAGTTTGTTACTGTAAGCAATTGCGAAGTAAAGAATACGGCAGGATACGGAATTAAGGCATACGGAAATAATATAGCGGTTTTGGAAAATACGGTTCATTCCACAGGTACAAGCGGAATTGGCACAGGCGGCGGAAGTACCGCATCGCTTACGCCATGTGCAAATGTAATACGCGGTAACGGAATTTATGATACGTCCAAAATTGTAACGCGATATACGCCGAATCTGAGAATTGAAGGTGTGGGAGTAAAAGTGGAAATGAATAAGCTATATAACGCACCGCATTGCGCGGTTATTTTCGGCGGAAACGATCATGTTATCGCGAAAAACGAGATTTATAATGTGTTGTGCGATTCATCTGATTCGGGAGCGATATATTCGGGACGGAGCATGATAAGGCGTGGAACCGAGATTACGGAAAATTATATTCATGACCTGAAAACCTCGTCAGACTACGGACTCATATACGGAATTTATCTTGATGACTGCATGAGCGGTATAAGCATGAGGAAAAACCGCTTTGAGAATATTTCGGGAACGGGTATTTTCATAAACGGCGGACGAAACAATGAGGCGGCAGATAACACGTTTATAAATATTTCCGAAAACGGGATTGAACTTTCAACGGCAGGCATGACGGATTGGTACGGAAATGATGAGAAGTTTATAAACACGATGGGACTTTCGGACGGTGTATATAAATCGACGCCGTATCTGAAATATCCGGGATTATATAATATTCTGGAAGATGATGTCAGAATGCCGAAATATAATGTAATCAAGGGAAATTCCTATACGGACTGCAAAGACGGTGTCGTTATAAAGATATTTGACGCGGTAACAAATGAAAAGACCGTAAGAGATGTGAATACGGTTGAATAAGAGAGGAATGGGTTTTAGTGACAGACATAAACAAAATGACTTTGAGGGAAAAGATATGTCAGACGGTAATTATAAATGATCCTGATGAGCTTATAAAAAAATACGGCGGATATGAGAAGCTTTTTGAAAAATATCCGGTGGGCGGAATATATCTCGGCGGATCGATTGTGGGCGGATATATGCCGGGAACGGGGGAAACGTTTAAAATACAGGAAAAATGGAACGAAGTATTAAAAATTCCGCCGATCTACTGCGGAGATTTTGAGGGCGGCAGTGACGGGATACATGAAATGGCGCTTGGTGCGGCAAATGATGAAGAACTTGCCTATAGGAGCGCAAGAGAGGACGCGAGACTTTTTGCCAATGCCGGCAGACAATGGATATTCGGACCTGTTGCCGATTTGGCAATGTCTATTTTTGCGCCGATAAATATCCGCTCGCTCGGAGATGATCCCGAAAAGGTTTCAAAGCTTTTATGCCGTATGATAGAGGGCATGAGTGCGCAAAAAGTTGCGGCAACGGCAAAACATTTCCCGGGTTTCGGAAAGGAGGCGGTTGATACGCATCTTACACGTCTTAGTATCGGTCTTAGCAAGGAAGAATGGGACAAGACGTACAGAAAGATATATAAAAGCATGATAGATCACGGACTTATGGCTGTCATGACGGCGCACGCGTCGCTGCCGTGCTATCAAAAAGAATGTAATGAATACGGAGAAACACCGATTGCTACGGTATCGAAGGAGCTTATAAGCGATCTTTTGAAAGATGACCTCGGATTTGAAGGTGTGGTTGTAACGGACGGGCTTATCATGGGCGGTGCCGGCGGAAATAATGTTGAACTTGCGATAGACGCGTTTTGCGCAGGACATGATATGCTTTTATGGCCCGATTTGGAGTATGTCGATGTTTTGGAGGAAAAAATCAAAAGCGGAGAGATACCTATGGAGCGCTTAGACGATGCGGTAAGAAGAATTTTGAGGCTGAAAGAGTTTGTCGGTGCGGGAGAAAAAAGAGCGGCGGATAATCATGAGCCGTATGCAAAAACTTCAGAAATCGCCGAAAAGTCCGCCACTCTGTTAAATAACCGCAAAAACGTAATTCCTCTAAATCCCGAGAAGATAAAAAAAGTTTTGCTGATTTACGTTGCAAAAGATGAAACGTCATATAAAAAGCTTACATATCTCGAGGAGGTCTTTAAAAAGCGCGGGATTGAGGTTGCAACTCAAAGAGATACATGGATTCCGCGATTTGAAAAACCGGAAAAAGAGGCAGATCTTACAGTATTTGCCTGCTTTGAAGGACCGAGCGTGACACCGGGGCCGATTACCTTAAACGGTGAAAACGGTGCAAGCGTCTGGACCTCGCAGACTGCCGATAAGGAAAAGACGGTGGCGGTAAGCTTCGGCTCACCGTTTTTGTACAATCAGTATTACAGGCACTATCCGACATACATGAATTTTTATTCCGACTCGAAACCGTCGTGCGAGGCTTTTGTAAAAGCGCTTTTCGGGGAAATTGAATGTATGGGCGAATCACCGGTTAATTTGGACAAAGCATTTTAATAAATATGCATAAAAAGGCAGTGCTGCAATAATCACTGCCTTTTTGTGTACAAATGATATATTGGTGAAAAGTTACTGAAATTCGCTGAGTTTTTCGGTAATATTTTATAGAAAAAAGGAATTTTTTGTTAACAGAATGTAAATGTTACGGAAAAATTAATTTTTTTTTCGCCAAAAACTGTACAAATGCTTTCAAGTGTGATATAATATTTTTGTGTGAATTTTATTCTACGCTAATTTTATGCATTTTTAATGTAAAAATATATAAAACGGAGGTTGGATTATGATTAGCAAAGCATTTCAAAACATTGTTGCGCAGATGGCAGAGGTTTTCCCGAGAAGATTCGGTATAGCCGATGCACAGGGGTTGGTTTTGGCGTCGAATGGAAACGAAGTATCGGAGGATATTATTGAAGAGCTCGTTTATGCCGTTCCGAATGACGACAAGATATTTTTTAAAAACGGATATACGGTAAGACTTTTATCCGGCAAGCCCTATCCCGAATACATAGTATATGTAGAGGGAATTGATGAAGTATCTAAGTATTGCTGTAATGCGGTAACGGTTGCGGCGAACAATGTCAGATATTATTATGATGAAAAGTATGATAAAACCATCTTCATACAGAACATTATATTTGATAATATGCTTGCATATGATCTGCACCAGAAGGCACATGAGCTTCACGTTGAAACAGATGTGGCAAGAGCCGTATTTTACGTTAAGGTGCAAAAGCGCGGCGACAGCGGTATATATGAAGTTATCCGCAATATGTTCCCGGATAAGGAAAGAGATTTCGTTGTTAATATTGACAGCGACAATATAGTTCTTATAAAGGAACTCGGGGATAATACGTCGTCGGAATATCTTGACTCGATTGCACAGTCTATTCTGGATACAATCCGCGCGGAAACAATGCTGACCGTTTTGGTCGGAGTAAGTACGGTTGCCGAAACCATAAACGAATTAAACGGTGCATATAAAGAAGCACAGATTGCCTTGGAAGTCGGCAAGGTATTCAATGAGGAGAAATATATCCTGAATTATCAGAATCTCGGAATCGGCAGACTTATATATCAATTGCCGATAAAGCTTTGCGAGCTGTTCTTGCAGGAGGTATTCAAAAAGGGAGATATTACACTTCTCGATAATGAAACGATACTTACAATTAATAAGTTCTTTGAAAATGACCTGAATGTATCGGAAACATCAAGACAGCTGTTTGTACACAGAAATACTCTTGTGTACAGACTGGAAAAGATCTATAAGCTTACAGGATTGGATTTGAGGAAGTTTGATCAGGCGATTGTATTTAAGGTTGCAATGATGGTGCATAAGTACCTGATTTCAAACTCAATGAAGATTTAATCCGCTTTGGTTTAAAAGACGGAAAGTAACATAAGAGGATTTTAGTATGATTGAATTGGTGGATGTAGTAAAAGAGTATGATAACGGTACGCTGGCTTTGGACGGTGTGAACTTAAAAATCGAAAACGGCGAGTTTGTGTTTTTGGTTGGAACAAGCGGCGCCGGAAAAACGACGATTACAAAGCTTATCATGCGGGAAGAAAATGTCACCTCCGGTCATGTGTATTTGTACGGAGAGGACATAACGACAATAACACATAAGGAAATTCCGTATTTGAGAAGAAAAATGGGCGTTGTGTTTCAGGATTTCAGACTCCTTGAGGACAGAACGGTATACGAAAATGTGGAATTTGCGATGCAGGTTGTCGGTGCGACAAAAAAGGAAATAAGAAGGCGAGTCCCCGTGGTTTTAAATCAGGTGGGACTGAGCCATAAAGCAAAGGTGTTCCCGAAAGAGCTTTCGGGCGGTGAACAGCAGAGAGTAGCTCTTGCAAGAGCTTTGGTGAATAACCCCTCAATCCTTATTGCGGACGAGCCTACGGGAAATTTGAACCCGGGGACTGCAATGGAAATAATGGAGCTGTTTGAAAGCATAAATGCCATGGGAACCACGATTATCATGGCAACTCATGCAAAAGAGATCGTTGACGCGATGAAAAAGCGGGTTGTTGAGGTGTCGGACGGCAAAATTGTAAGAGATGAAATCGGAGGTGAATACTTAAATGAAACTGAGTAAATTGAAGTATTCACTTTCACAGGCGAAAAAAAACATATTCAGAAATGGTCTGATGACAATCGCGTCACTCTTTACCGTAACCTGCTGTTTGTTGATTTTGGGACTTTTCACGGTTCTTTCGCTGAATGTTAATTACATAACCAATCAGATTAAGGACGAATGTGAGGTTCAGGTTTACATAGAGGACGGAACGGACGAGACACGCGTTTCCGAGATTGGCGATGAAATCTTAAAAATTGCCAATGTTAAAGAAATTTCGCTTTTTACAAAGGAAGATTCATATAACTACGTAGTGGACGATATGTTTGAGGGAGATAAAAAGCTGGCGTCGGGATTGGAGGACGCATTCCGCGATTCATATAAGGTTACTATGGTAGATATTGAAAAATCGGGAGATACCGTTGCAGAGCTTGAGGCTATTAAGAATGTGGCTTCCGTGCAGAATAAACAAGATGCGGTGAATGTGGTTATAAGCTTTTCCGAGGTTGTGAAAAAGCTCAGCATTTTGGTTATGGTTCTTCTGTTGATTGTAGCGATTGTAATTATGGCAAACACTATAAGGCTTACAGTATTTAACAGAAGAAAAGAAATAAATATAATGAAGTATATCGGGGCGACCGACAGATTTATAAGAATACCTTTTATTATAGAGGGAATAATGATAGGCTTTTTCGGCGCTTTGATTTCATTCGGGATTATGTCGTGGGGGTATATTTCTTTAGCAAATTATGTTACCGGTGCATTACAGCTTTTTGACTTATTGCCATATAAAGAAATTGCGCCGATATTTGGGGGACTGTTTGTAGTAACAGGATGCTTTATCGGTATGATCGGAAGTTTGATTTCGATGCGAAAATATCTTAATGTATAAGTGAATTAGCCGTAAAATTGCGGCGGAAACGGAGATTTTTGTATGAAAAAAATAAGATCAGTATGTTCTGTACTGATGTCTCTTTCTTTGGCGCTTTGTATCGGAACGGAGGCTATGGCGGCAAAAAGCATAAGCGAGCTTCAGCAGGGTATGAAAGAACGCAGCAAGGTTATTGAGGAGAAAAAATCCCAGATACAGGACAAGCAGGACGAAAAAGAGCAGCATGTGGCAAAGCGCATGGAGCTGGATTTGCAAATAAGCGGACTTGAAGAGGATATTGATGATGTTGAGGACGTTATCAAGCAAAAGGACGCAGAAATAAACGAAAAAAATAAGAGAATAGACGAGCTGGAGCAATCAATAAATGATTCGGAGGATACTCTAAAGGACCGTGTGCGCGTAATGTATGAATACGGCAGCACATCGTATCTGGAAATATTGCTTGAGGCGGATGGGTTCGGAGATTTACTGACGAGAATATCTGTTTTAAAGGATATTGTAAGCCATGATAAGGAAATAATAAATCAGTATATCGCGGCGCAAAAAGAAATTGAGGACGCAAAAGCGGTAGTGGAAAATGAAAAAGCGGAGCAGGTCAGCGCAAAGGATATATTAGAGTCGAAAAAATCCGAGTTAAAGAAACTCAGCGATGAGAAAAAGGCGATTATCGACAGCATCAATGCAGATATAAAGACTCTGGAGGCGGAAGAAAAGGCAGCCGAAGATGATTATAATTCTATGATGGCGGCTGTGAAAAAAGCGCAGAAAGAATTGGAAGAAAAGCGCAAGGCTGAGGAGGCGGCAGCGGCTCAAAAGTCCTCCGGCGGTTCAAAGTCCGCATCAAAAACGGTAACGGTTACAAAAGGAACAGGACAGTTTACCTGGCCTGCTGCCGCATCGACGAGGGTTACATCGGGCTTTGGTTCGAGAGATAAACCAAATGCGGCGGCAACAAGCAATCACCGAGGCATTGATATAGGTGCTGCAAGCGGAACAGATGTTGTTGCGGCAGATGCCGGAACGGTAATTGTTGCCGGAAGTAACAGAAGTTACGGAAATTACGTTGTTATCGATCACGGCAACGGATATACAACTCTTTACGCACATAACAGCAGACTTTGCGTAAGTGTTAACCAGTCGGTGTCAAGAGGACAGGTTATAGCCAAAGTCGGCTCTACCGGAAATTCCACAGGACCTCATGTACATTTTGAGGTGTCGAAAAACGGCAGTGTGGTAAATCCGATGAATTTCTTCTAAAAAGTATACGGGGAGAGAAATCTTTGACGGCTTTTGGGCTTTCTTAGAGTTCTCTCCATATTTTTGAATTTTTTTATGTTTTTGGAAATAGAATATATAAAAACTTTTGCTAAAAGGGAGGAAATATATTGAAATCAAAAAATACGGTTATTGCCGTTATAGTTACGGCACTGGTGACGTGCCTTGCTACAAGCACAGTAAAAGATGTGATAGATGCAAATGCCAATAACGGCTTGGGCAAAAAGCTGAAAACGGTTACGGATATTGTTGAAAAATATTCTATATATGATATCGATGAAAAAAAGATGGCGGATAATGCATCGGCTGCGATTGTGTATTCTTTGGGAGACAGATATACAAATTACTACACAAAGGAAGATTATGACAGCCTGATGGGTGAGCTGCATACGAGTTATATGGGAATAGGTATCGTAATAAGCGTTGATACCGATACAAATAAGCTTGTTGTTGTATCGACTGTAGAGGGGCAGGCTGCGGAAAAATGCGGAGTTTTGCCGGGCGATTATATAATTGCGGCAGACGGAGTAAAATATGACGGTGACGAGATGAACGAGGCTGTTGCGGCGATGAAGGGAACAGCGATTGAAAATCCGGAGGGTACTTCGGTTGTGCTGACAATTGAAAGAAACGGCGAAAGTATGGATATTACCGTACCGAGAGGAATAGTAAAAAGAGAAAGTGTATCGTCCAAGCTTTTGGGTGACGGAATCGGTTATATCAGAATCAATCAGTTCCAGGCAAAAGATAACAATGTTGCGGATTCAAAGGACACATATGACGAGTTTTCAGAGCATATGACAGATTTACAGAACAATAACATAACCTCGCTTATAATCGATTTGAGAAATAACCCGGGAGGAGATCTGGATATTGTTACGAAAATCGCGGATTATCTTCTGCCCGAGGGCGTTATAACCTATACGGAGGACAAAAACGGAAAAAAAGAATATTTTAATTCCGATGCAAAATCGGTTGATTTGCCTATGGTTGTTTTGGTAAACGGCGGGAGTGCGTCTGCATCGGAGGTTTTGTCGGGTGCGCTCAAAGACCACAAAAAAGCTACACTCGTGGGAGAAAAGACTTTCGGTAAGGGTGTTGTTCAGACTGTATTTCCGCTTTATGACGGTTCGGGACTGACCGTTACCTCGGCAAGATACTATACTCCGTCGGGAAACTGTATACACGAAAAGGGCATAGAGCCTGATGTTGCGGTGAGCATGGATACGCAAAAATCAATATCACAGCTTGAGGCGGAGGAAGATGTACAGCTGCAAAAGGCGATAGAAGTATTAAAAAGTAAATAAAACGGGGGCTGTGGGAAATTATTTTCCCACAGCTCATTTTTATAACCGAGGGAAAAAGAAATATTACAATATTTATACAAATTTGTGTAAGCGGTTGAAGTTTTTTGTTAAATATGATATCATACAACTATAGGTAGTATGGATAGTCGGATTATTCATCAAAAATGTACTATTAGGAGGGATTCCAATGAAAAAGTTAATTAGCGTGGTAATGTCTGCGGCTTTTCTGATGTCTGCGGCAAGTGTTGCTTTAGCCGAAAATCAGTTTACCGATCTGGCAGGATTTGAATGGGCGGCGGCAGATATTGAAAAGATGGCGGCGATGGAATACATATCGGGTTACGGCAAGGGGATTTTTATGCCCAATAAAGATATTACTCATATAGAGGGGCTTGTATTGTTTGCAAGAGCGATGGGAACGAAGGATAAAAACATTCAGAAGGTTCTGAATTTTGCATATGAAGAATATAAGGACACTGCGGCGGAATGGAATCTGCCGTACGGAGATAAGGAAATTTGCTATCTTTTATATAGAGGAGCATTCACAAAAGATGAGCTGACAGAGTATCTTTCTGAGGAAAATATGAAAACGCCTCTTAAAAGATACGAGGCGGCAAAAATCATTACCAAAACAATGGCAAAGGATTTTAAAGTGGAGGAACCAGAGATAACTCTTGATTATGCCGATGCAGCGGATATTCCCGAGAGTGCATTTGACTATGTGTATTTTGTTACGCAGAATAAGATAATGACAGGAATGGACGGCGATATTTTCTCGCCGAATACCTCATTAAAACGGAGTCAAATGGCGGTTATGCTCTCAAGAGCGGTTGATGCGATGGGAATGAAGATTGTCAAAACAACATTAAACGGCGTTGATGAATCGGCATTTGATACAAAGGACGGAAAATTTACATATTCCGGTACTACGGTTATTTATAAGGACGGAAAAAAAGCGGAAATATCAGGCGCTGCGGCAGGTATGGAAATTATACTGACCGTGCAGAATGATAAGGCGGTATTTGCGGATATACTTTCCGAGAGCACGGATAAGAAAGTATACGGAACCTTTAAGCGTTTTACAAAAGATGCCGATAAGACAACGGTAGAATTTATAGAGAACGAAACCGGCGAGATTATGAATCTTGAATGTGCAGACGGATTTACGGTAACGGTTGACGGACAGGAGTCTGACATCGATAAATGTAAGGACGGAGATGTGGTTGCCGTTGAAATATCGGACGATAAAATTGTCGGAATAACAATTGATAAAAATATAAAAATCATTGACGGAGCGTATATTGAGGAAATAGGAATTTCAAAGGATTTGGTTATAAAAATATCTCATTCCGATGAAAAATATGACGGAATGAAGCTTGACCTGGCAAAGGACGTTGAGGTGGTAAAAAACGGCAAGGCGGCAGAGCTTTCCGATATTTACCGCGGCGACAGAGTGAATATCATAACCGAGGACGGATATGTTAAAAAAATGACGGCAACCTCGAATAAGGAGGCGGTAAACGGAGTTATAAAAGAAATTCATATTTCAACCGCGCCGTATGTTGTGGTAGAGGTAAATAACAAGGACGTCAAGTATGATATATCAAAAACAGCAAAGATGACAAAAGACGGCAAAGAGGCGGCAATATATGATTTCCGCATAAGAGATACAATTGCGCTTGTTGCCGAGAGCATGACAGCGACCGAGCTGGAGGTGACATCTTCTCAAGGTGTTGCCGACAGTATCACAGCCGGTCATGTTGAAGCGGTTAATATATCGTACGGATTCATAAATGTTTCGTACAGTGAGGACGGCGTTGCTAAAAATGAGACGGTATACTGTAAAGACGGAACCACAACGGTTATAAATGCGAGCGGTAAGACCGTAAAGCTTTCGGATATTGAAGTGGGCAGCAAGCTTACAATAAGAGGTACGATCGATAACGGCGATTTTGTCGCATCGGTTATATTGATTGAAGATAAATAAGAGGTTTATAGGGATACTCTCCCCAAAAAGCAAAGGCTGTTTAAAAAAATGTTTTTTAAACAGCCTCTTTGGATTTTAAAATAATTGCCGATGTATGGCGGCAGAATGGAGATTTTTATGAAATTCAGCAAAAGATACAGACCGTGGATATATATTTTTGTCTTGGCGGTCGCTGTTGTTGCGGTGTATAAAATAATCGATCATCTGGATATATTTATTAACTTTGCGGGAAATGTGATAAAAATTTTAAATCCGTTTATACTGGGATTTGTTATCGCATATTTGGTTAATCAGCCCTCAAACTCGATCGCGGGACTATGCAGAAAATCGAAAAATAAATTTTTAAATAAGCACGCGGACGGACTGGGCGTTTTGGCGGTATATCTGATTGCGGTGGTTGTTTTTGTGCTGATAATGCAAAAGATTATTCCGGCACTCTATAAAAATATCGTGGATTTGTGCAATAACCTGCCGACATATGCAAATGAGGGTGTGAAATATCTGGAGGATTTTCAGGGCAATCTCGGAATAAGCCTTATCAATACCGACTCATTTTCGGTTGAGAATGCCATAAAATATTTTGTAAAAGAAATTGACTTAAATCAGTTCGGGAAATACGCGGAAGGGGTAATAAACGCAACCTCGGGACTGTTTAATGTTTTTATAGCGATTATAGTATCGATATATATGTGCATAGATAAAAAGCGCATATACCGTGCAATGAGAAGAATCACTTCGATATTGTTCAATCAGAAGCACGCAAACGGCGTTTTTGATTACATTGAAAAAATAAACGACATATTCTCAAAATATATTTACTGCAAGCTCTTGGAAACGCTTATTATAACAATTATTTCAACTATAGTTCTGGCAATTCTGAAGATAAAGTACGCGCTGTTTTTGGGAATTATGATAGGCGTGATGAATCTGATACCTTATTTCGGTTCGATAATATCAAGTGTGATAGCTGTTATTATAACAATTTTTTCGAGCGGAGTATTCCCGGCAATATGGACAGGCGTGGCACTTTTGATTCTGGAGCAGGTGGACGGCAACTTCATCGGCCCGAAAATAATAGGCGACAGACTCGATATGCGTCCCTTATGGATAATATTCTCTGTAACGATAGGCGGCGGACTTTTCGGTGTTGTGGGACTTTTGTTATCCGTGCCTGTCATGATCGTGATAAAGATGATATTTACGGATATTTTGGCGGCAAAGGAAAAGCAGTTAAAGATTGAAAGAGAGGAAGATAAGACTTGAGAGTAGCTGTGGTTGGTGCAGGTGCGGCAGGAATTATGGCGGCGATTGCCGCCGCAGAGCACGGAGCAGAGGTTATCCTGCTTGAAAAGAACGATCGGATCGGGAAAAAAATACTTGCAACCGGAAACGGACGCTGCAATCTGACAAATATAAATGCGGATATATCTGACTATCACGGAGAAGATACAAGCTTTATAAATTATGCGGAAAATAATTTTTGGGTAGCTGAAACATTGGATAAATTCTCCGATATGGGGCTTTTATACCGAGTGGAAGAAGACGGAAAGGTGTACCCGTACAGCAATGCCGCATCGACTGTTTTAGATGTTTTGCGTTTTGAAACCGAAAGGAAAAATATTAAGACGGAATACGGATTTGACGTGGAATCGGTAAAAAAAACAGGGAACAAGTTTATAATTTCCTCCTACGGTAAAAAGCAGATAGAGAGCGACAGGGTGATTGTCGCAACAGGCGGCAAGGCGGCACCGGCATCAGGCTCAAACGGCAGCGGATACAAGATACTGGAAAGCTTTGGGCATAAATTGACAAGAGTTTTTCCGTCGCTTGTGCAGGTGAAACTGGAGAAAAACGAATTGAGAGCGCTTAACGGTTTAAAGCTTGATGCTAAAGTGAAATTTGAGAATAAAAGCTCGTCGGCAAAAGCGTCGGGCGAACTTCTTTTTACGGATTACGGAATATCGGGGCCTGTGGTATTTGCAATATCGCGTATTGTCGGCGAGGGGGAGAATACGACTGCGGAAATTGATATGATGCCCGAGTATTCCTTTAACGATTTGGTCGAAATACTTAAAAAGCAAAGAAAAATAATGTCTGTTGCAGACGAGCTTTTTGTAGGAGTTTTAAATAAGCGTATCGGACAGGTTATCACTAAAATGTGTACGGATCTGAAGATGAACGGTGATATAAAAAAAATAACCGACGCGGACATAAAAAGGATTGCGTCAAAAATAAAGGCATACCGTGTAAAATGTTCGGGGACAATGTCGTGGAATAATGCACAGGTGACGGCAGGCGGAATAAAGACGGAGAATTTTTTCGCGGATTCGATGGAATCAAAGCTTACAAAAGGACTTTATGCTGCGGGAGAGGTGCTTGACATTGACGGCGATTGCGGCGGATTTAATCTGCAATGGGCGTGGTCGAGCGGATATATTGCCGGAAGGAGTGCGGCGAGGGATTGAAATGATAAGAATAAGTAATATAAAAGTATCGCCGAAAAATGAGTTGACTTTAAGAAAGGTTGCAAAGGCTGTCGGAGTCGGCGAAGGCGAGATAAAAAGTTTTCGTATTTACAAAAAATCCGTAGACGCAAGAAAAAAGAATGATGTGCATTACGTCTACACTCTTGACGTTCTCTTAAAAGATGAAAAAAAGGCAAAATACGGAGAAAAGGTAACGGAGAAAAAATATAAATTTACAAGAGGTGCCGATAAAAAATATCCGCCGCTTGTTGTCGGGAGCGGTCCTGCCGGACTTATGTGCGCATTGGTTTTATCGGAGGCAGGGTACAAACCGCTTTTGATAGAGCAGGGTGATGACGTGGACACAAGAAAAGCAAAAGTGGAGGATTTTTGGAAAAACGGTATACTTGATACACGCACAAATGTTCAGTTCGGCGAGGGCGGAGCAGGTACATTTTCCGACGGTAAGCTCAATACGGGCATAAAAGATGTCAGATGCAGATTTGTTTTGGAGCAGTTTGTGCGTTTCGGTGCGCCGGAGGAAATCCTATATGAGGCAAAGCCGCATATAGGGACGGATTATCTGTGCAAGACAGTGAAAAATATACGCAAAAGAATAATCGAGTGCGGAGGAGAGGTACGTTTTAAAAATCGGCTTGAAAAGGTTTTGATTAAAGACTCAAAAGTAATCGGTGCGGTTATTTCCGATCACGAAAAGGGCGAATATACCTATAAAACGGAGGATATTGTTTTATGCATAGGGCACAGTGCGTTTGAAACCTTTAAGATGCTTTATGATGAAAATATTGATATGTGCAAAAAGGCATTTTCAGTAGGTGTCCGAATCGAACATAAGCAGGAAATGATTAACAAAAGCCAGTACGGCGATTTTTATGAGTATTTCGAAAATGCCGACTATAAGCTGTCGTATCATTTGCCGAACGGGCGCGGAGTGTATACATTTTGTATGTGTCCCGGGGGATATGTGGTAAATTCGGCGTCGGAGGAAGGCTCGATTGTCACAAACGGTATGAGCTACAGCAAAAGAGACGGAGAAAATGCAAACAGTGCGGTTTTGGTGAGCGTTCTTCCCGAAGATATTGAAGGGGAAAATCCTCTCTCGGGCTTTTATTTTCAGAAAAAAATCGAGAAAAAAGCGTATGAGCTTGGCGGCGGATATTTTGCACCCTGCCAGAAAGTTGGGGATTTTTTGAAAAATGCCGATTCGGTCGACTGTGCCGAAATAAAGCCGACAATAAAACCGGGGGTTAAATATTGCAGGATAGATGATATTTTTCCGCGGTTTGTAACGGAATCGCTCAAAGAGGCACTGCCGGAATTTGATAAAAAGTTAAAAGGCTTTGCCGATCCCGACGCGCTTTTAACGGCACCCGAGACGAGAAGCTCATCGCCCGTGCGTATAATGCGCGATCCTAAAAGCTTGCAGTCGGTATCGGTAAAAGGGCTTTACCCGTGCGGCGAGGGTGCGGGATATGCCGGCGGAATTATGTCGGCTGCGGCGGACGGAATAAAGTGTGCCGAGGCATTGGTAAAAAATTAAAAAAGCTATTGATTTAATTGAGAAAAAGTAGTATAATTTAAAAGTATAATAAATTATAGGTAAAAATAAATTAAAAACGGAGGATGAAAATTATGTTAAAAGGAATAAACCCTATTCTTACACCGGATCTTTTGAAAATTCTTATGGAAATGGGACACGGAGATGAAATCGTTATATCGGACGGTAACTTCCCGGCAACCGCTTATGCAAAAAGACTTGTAAGACTTGACGGCTTGAACGTGCCGGAGGTTTTGGATGCAATACTCGGTGTTATGCCGCTGGATCAGTATGTTGATGAGCAGGTGGCTCTCATGGAGGTTGTGCCGGGGGATGATTTTGTACCGGTTATATGGGATACATATAAAGAGATCATTAAAAAGCATGAGCCTGACGCAAAAATTGAGCATATGGAAAGATTTGCGTACTATGAAAGAGCGAAAAAGGCATTTGCTGTAGTTTATACAAGTGAAAGATCACAGTACGCGAACGTTATATTGAAAAAAGGCTGCGTAATAGACAAATAGGAGAATACATATGAAAAAAGCAATATTGATTCTTTTGGCGGCTCTCACCTTTTCCGCAACCGCATATGCCGATGAGGCGATAAAGCTTGTAAAGGGTACGGAGGAAATTGTAAGTGACGTAAGTGCATACAAAGACGGTGAAACGGTTATGATACCTCTTCGCGCTGTTTTTGAGAGTATGGGCATGAGCGTCAGCTGGGATCCCGAAAGAAGAACGATTATAATGGTAGATCCGAAAACGAGTGAATTTATTGCACTCCAGGTCGGTTCGGAAAATGCTTTTCTGGGCGAAAACATGATTGAAGTAAAGCCTGTGGCAAAGATTTTGCAGAACAGAACATTTGTGCCGCTTGAATTTATTATCGATAACTTTTCGGATAACGCCGAATGGGATACGGCGGCAAGTACATTGAAAATAAAATAAAGAGCAATATTTTAGGGGTAGGTGTTTGGTAAAAAGTTTTTGGGAGGACTTAATGTGAAAAGTCTGCTGTGCATCTTACCCCTGTTCGAGGAGGAGTATAAACTTACGCCGTTACCTCTAAAAAGATAACCTGCCCGGCATTTTTTACACGTTAAGATGTGTCGCCGTACGGCGGCGGAATGGAGGATTAAAATGTTTAAAAAGTTTTTTGTTGCATTTATATTCGCGGTAATAATGATGTGCAGTGCGAGTGTTTTTGCGGCAGTGCAGGCAGGAAACACGGCATATGTTAAGCCGGGAAGTATGACGGTGTACAGCAAGCCCACAGTAAATTCAAAATCTGTCGGTGTTGTCTATAACGGTGAAATAGTAACGGTTCTTGAGGCGTACTCGAACGGCAAAAGCAGAAGCGATAACTACCATAAGATTCAAATGTCTGACGGTACTGTCGGTTATGTTTACGCTTATGGTAACGGTGAAACGCTTGAAGATACGGCTGAGGCTGATAAAAAGACAGCAAGACCTGCCGATGACAAATATCAGCACGATATTAATATGTCATTTCTGTCCAATTATTTATACGGCGGCTCAAAATCGACCGAAGGCGAGGAATATGTCGTATATAAGAACCTTCCGAGCGAGTGGCGTCCGCATAAACGGCCGAAATCTTTGCCGCTTGTTGGACGCGCCGTTATCCATGTCGGTGATGAGGGCAAAATCACAAATGTTAAAGCTTATTTTACACCGGGAACTTCCTCGGTTAATTACCATGAGCGTCGCTTAAAAGAATTAAAAGAGATCGGATATGATCCTGTGTTCAACAACAAAAGTGCCGGAAATTTCGCATTTTTGTGTACGACGACCAGTGAATTTGAGGTGGTTGCGTACAATGAACAGTGGGTTGCAGTCTGGTCAACGGGAGCTGTCGATTTAAGCCGCGGCATGGGGGCAATCTGCGGTGCGTCAACAGGCATTATGTATGCAAGCTGGAAACCGGGCGTTTATTTCTTCCCGAGAAAGTACTGCTATATTCTGGATATTAACAATACACTTTCGGAGGAGCCTGAAATTGCCGCTATGGGTAAAGCGACCGGGACGACAATCATCAAGACCTCGCCCGATAAGGACGATTATGTGAAATCGGGCGTATATAAAGTGAATCAGTCCTTCCCGATTGTCGATAGCACTCCGGTAAACGGTCATTATAAGGTTTACTACCGCTACGGTATATATTATGTAGAAACTCAATATGTAAACTTAAAAGAGCTTAATATTAAAAAACCGGCTATTGCATATACTGCAGAGGTAAATACAAACGGGGCAAAGACGGTAAACATCACTTATGCCGATGGGACGCAGGCAGGTGTTGCAAAAAACGGTGCGGCACTTGATATTATCGAAAAAGGTGATACCAACTGCAAAATATGGTTTAATTCAAAGGAATGTTATATCGCAACGGCGAACCTGACAGATTTCCAAAAGACTGCCTCGGGTTCGGGTGTGGCTGCACTCGGTGCGCCTATCGGCGCGCTCGTGCTCGATTCGCCGTGGAGCGGCAACGGTCAGGTTGCCTATACTGCCGAAGGACTGGAAACACTGCGTGCCTGCAACTACGGTATGGATTATTACACTTTGAAAAACTCATTAAAAGATTTATATGCGTCGGGGCAGGCAGTGCTTATGGAGGACCGCGACTGGGCAAATGTCTACAAAATTGAGGATTTTTGGTATGCGCCGGATCCGGACTATCCCGATGAACAAGAGCATTTGCAGATTTATACCGTTCTGTACGGCGGCAATATCCGCTATATCGTTCAAAACGTGGAGCAGTATATGACATTTACCTACTATCCCGGAAACGGTTATTCTAAAGAGACTGTTTCCAAAACACAGGCGCTTGATGTAAACGGCACAGAGTACAATGTCCTTGCCTATAATATTAACGGCAACAACTATTTTAAGCTAAGAGATATTGCAAAAATGCTGTCCGGTACACCGAAAACCTTTGATTTGGAATATGACGAAGCGACCAATTCTATAGATATGCTGAGCTTTTTCAATTATACCGAAGTGGGAGGGGAACTTGCGACCGGCGACGGTGTTACACGTACGGCGCGCGCATCATCGGCTTTCCTGACATATGACGGTATTCCGATTCAGGCAACCTGTTATAACATTAATGGCAATAACTATTTTAAGCTGCGCGATATTACAGACGCACTTGATGCCCGTGTTGAGTGGAATGAAAAAACGAGAACTATCTCAATCAATACATCTGTTCCGGCATATGATGATCCGAATGAACCGGTAGGTTGATTGAGTTTATGCAGACAAAAAAGGGGATGTTAAAAAACTCCGGAACGCAAGAAAAGAAGAAAAAAGTAAATGTTACAAGAAATATAAATATTGTAGTTCGATTTAGCTAAGGCAGAGAAATCAAAAAAATATGATTTTTCGTAAAATTATTTCTTTTCTTGCTATCAACAAACTGAGCCACTCGGCGTACCCATGTACGCCGTCGGGTAACCCAAAACCAAAGTTTTGGCTCAGTTTGTTAATTCCAAAGCTTTTTTCCTATCCCCTTCAAAAAAGTAAGGGCTGTTTAAAAAATTGATTGATTTTTTAAACAGCCCCTTTTGTTTTCACAATATCTTGTGAATTTTTTAGAAAAAAAGAGGGGAAAAAATAAAAAAAACTATATACATTTGCAGAAATTTGTGGTATAATGAAATAGGTTGGCAGATATATGCCTTATGTTGACAAAAAGGGACATATAATTTGCAGTATTTTTGTTTTAATTCTCTTTACAAAATAAAGAAAATAGTATATAATCAAAGGGAAAACAAAGTAAAACAAAACAAAACCAAAAAAATCAAGATACATAGGAGGTCAAAATTATGTTCAAATCAGATTATGAAATCAAAAAAGAAATCTGCGAAATCGGTAGAAGAATTTATAATGACGGTTTCGTTGCCGCAAATGACGGTAACATCTCCGTTAAAATAGATGATGATACATATTTCGTAACACCTACAGGTGTAAGTAAGGGGTATCTTACCCCGGATATGATCTGTAAGGTAGATAAGAATTTGCAGCTCAAGGAGCAGAATAAATGGAAACCGTCATCGGAGTTCAAGATGCACTTGAGAGTATATCAGGAAAGACCGGACGTAACAGCTGTTGTTCACGCTCACCCTCCGATCGCAACATCATTTGCTATCGCAGGTATTCCGCTGGATAAGCTTATCATGCCTGAGGCTGTAATTTTCTTGGGTGCTGTGCCGATCGCTGAATACGGTACACCTTCAACAATGGAAATCCCCGATTCTTTGATGCCTTATATCCAGGATTATGACGCTATATTGCTTGCAAATCACGGTGCATTGAGCTTCGGTGTTGATTTGAATACAGCATTCTTCAGAATGGAATCAACAGAGTTCTACGCAAAGCTTCTTATGTATTCGAGACTTTTGGGCGGAGAAAAGGAAATTCCTTGCGGCCAGGTTAAAAAGCTTATCGACTTGAGAAAAGACTTTAAGGTACCGGGACATCACCCGATGGAAAAGATCTGCCCCGAGTGCTATGCAAAGGGTGCCGATGTTGATGATTTAACTCCGACAGAGGCTCACGAAAAGTATGGTTCAAGCTGCGGCTGCTCAACTCAGTCCGACGCTAAGATTGAAGATATCGTAGCAGAGGTTACAAGAAGAGTATTGGAACAGTATAAAAAATAATTTAAGGAAGATACGGTATGAGTAATTCCGATTTATATACAGGGTTCGGCGATAAAGGATATACGCAGACTCTGAAGAATAAACATATATTAAAATCAGACGATTTGATAAATCTGTTGGGTACGATAGACGAGTTTTCGGCGGCAATCGGCGTTGCGAAAGCAGATTCGTTCGATAAGGAGCTGATTCGTGATATTGAGGCGGTTCAGAAAAAACTGATTGAGGTTATGGGTGAAATCGCAGGAGCAAAGCCATCTGTTACCGAAGCTTGCGTAAAGACCGTTGAAGGCATGATTGACAGATATTCCGAAAACGGATTTTCGGGTTTTACTCTTTCGGGAGATAATCCCGTTTCGGCAAATCTGAATCTTGCGCGGACCGTGATTCGGCGCGCGGAAAGAATTGCCGTAAAGCTCAATATGAGCGGCAGAATCAGAGGGGTAACGCTTGTTTATTTAAACCGACTTTCGGATTTGGCATATGCCATGGCAGAATACTCCAAAAAGGAGAAAAAACACGAGATCCCGGCTGCTGTCCCGGAGAGCGGTGATGAGCTGACACTGGAGTTGGCAAAGGAAATTTCATTGGCGGTTGAAAGACGTGCCGAGAGTTTAGGGAAAAAAGTGGTTGTTGCCATTCTGGATTCGGGAGCAAAGCTTATGCTTTTGCACGCAATGAAGGATTCATACATCGCAAGCGTACAGATCGCACAGGATAAAGCATATACGGCGGTGGCACTGAAAATGCCTTCTCATATAGCTTTAAAAGAATCGAGAGGCGGCGCTTTGGACGGGCTTACACCTACAGATAACAACAAATTATTGCTTTTGGGAGGCGGAATGCCTCTTACAATAAAGGGACGTATAGTCGGAGGTATCGGCGTTTCGGGCGGTACTGCCGAGGAGGATACGGACTTCTCTGAATTTGGAGCAATGTATTTAGAAAGGAGGCTGGAATTATGATAGACGAAAAACAGATAAGCGAAATTGTTAAAAAGGTTATGTCTGATATGAATATTGAAGAAAAACCGAAAAGAAAGCAGCTCGGTGTTTTCGATACAATGGAAGAGGCGATAGATGCCTGCAATAAAGCTTATACGGTTTTCAGAAACTATAATAAGGAACAGCGCGAAAACATTATAAAAGAAATCAGAAAACTTACTCATGAAGAGGCTGAAACAATGGCAAAGCTTGCTGTTGAGGACACAAAAATGGGTAATGTTTATCATAAAACACTAAAGCATCATCTGGTTGCCGATAAAACTCCGGGAACAGAGGACCTGGAAGTAAGAGCACTTTCGGGCGACCGCGGTCTTACATTGGTTGAGATGGCGCCTTACGGAATAATCGGCGCGATTACGCCGAGCACAAACCCGAGCTGTACGGTAATCTGTAACAGTATCGGAATGCTCGCTGCCGGAAACGGAATATTATTTAATCCGCATCCGCACGCAAAGAGAATTTCGGCATATGCGGTTGACTTGGTAAACCGTGCCGTTTTGGCTGCGGGCGGTCCCGAAAATATCGTGGCTACAGTTGCAAATCCGACAATGGAAACATCAAAAATGATGGTTAATCACCCCTCGGTAAGAATGTTGGTTGCAACAGGAGGTCCGGGTGTTGTAAAGATGCTTTTGTCATCGGGTAAAAAGGCAATCGGCGCAGGTGCGGGAAATCCGCCGGTCGTTGTTGACGATACCGCAGATATTAAAAAGGCTGCAAAGGACATCATTGACGGATGTACTTTCGATAACAATCTGCCGTGTATTGCGGAAAAAGAATGTTTTGTTATGGATAACGTTGCGGACGAGCTGATAGAGAATATGCAAAAGCATGGTGCATATCTTATAAATGCCGCACAGGTTAAGGCTTTGGAAGATGTTGTTTTGGTGACAGTTCCGCCAAAAAGCCCGTCGGACAGCCCGAAACGCGTTATCAATAAAGACTGGGTAGGACGTGACGCTAAAAAGATTTTGGCGCAGATCGGTATAACGGTCGGAGATGACATTCGCTGTATCATATGCGAAACAGAGTTCTCGCAGGCATTCGTTCAGACAGAGCTTATGATGCCGATTCTTGCAATCGTAAGATGCCGCACATTTGAAGAGGCAATGGATATGGCTGTTAAGGCAGAACACGGAAACAGACATTCGGCACATCTGCATTCAAAGAATGTTGATCATATGACAGCATATGCTAAGGCTATATGCACTACTATTTTTGTAAAGAACGCACCGAGCTATGCAGGTATCGGATTTAACAGTGAGGGACATACAACCTTCACTATCGCCGGACCGACAGGTGAGGGAATCACTTCGGCAAGAAGCTTTACAAGACAGAGAAGATGTGTATTGGTAGATAATTTATCAATAATATAAAGGAGTGTAAGCGGAATGGATATTAATGAAAAAGATATTGCGCAGTTGGTGCAGGCTGTTATAAGTGAAATGAACGGCAAAGCGCCGGCAGCTGCCGCAAAAAAAGCAGACAAAGCTGTTCCCAAGACTGCAAGAGTAGCAATGCTTACTTCACTTGAGCATTTCGACATTAAAGAGTATCCGATACCGGAGATTGGCGATGACGATATATTGGTAAAGGTTGAAGGCTGCGGCGTTTGCGGAACAGACGCACATGAGTTTAAGCGCGACCCATTCGGATTGATCCCGGTTGCACTCGGACATGAGGGTACAGGCGAAATCGTCAAGATGGGTAAAAATGTTAAAAAGGACAGCGCCGGAAAGCCGCTTAATATCGGTGATAAGGTTGTAACCTGTATGATATTCAAGGATAATCCGGATATTACGATGTTCGACTTGAATAAGCAGAATGTCGGCGGAGCCGACGTTTACGGATTGCTTCCGGACGATGATGAAAACAACCACTTAAAGGGTTGGTTCAGTGATTACATATTGATAAAAGGCGGTTCGACCGTATTTAATGTAAGCGATCTGGATCTTGATTCGAGAATCCTTATTGAGCCGTGTGCGGTTTTGGTACACGCAGTTGAAAGAGCAAAGACAACAAATATTCTCAGATTTAACTCAAGAGTTGTTGTACAGGGCTGCGGACCTATCGGTCTTATCTGTATTGCTGTTTTAAGAACAATGGGAATCGAGAATATCGTTGCTGTTGACGGAAATGAACAGAGATTGGAATTTGCCAAGAGAATGGGAGCGGATAAGACCGTAAACTTCATGAACCATAAGGGGATTGAAGCGTTGGCAGGAGCTGTTGAGGACGCATTCGGCGGACATCCGGCAGATTTTGCATTCCAGTGCACAGGTTCTCCGGTTGCTCACAGCAATATTTATAAGTTTATAAGAAACGGCGGCGGACTTTGCGAACTCGGATTCTTTATAAACGGCGGAGATGCTACGATAAATCCGCATTTTGACTTGTGTTCAAAGGAAATAACACTGGTTGGTTCATGGGTATATACATTGAGAGATTATGCTACAACATTTGATTTCTTAAAGAGAGCAAATGCGATCGGACTCCCGATAAAAGAGCTTATCACTCACAGATTCAGCCTTGATGAAATGAATGAAGCGCTTAAGACGAATCTTTCACAAAAAGGTTTGAAGATTGCGTATGTAAGTAAGGAGATATAACCTATGGATGCAATCGGTATAGTTGAAATGTTCGGTTATGTTTGTGCGATAAAAGCGGCAGACGCTGCTGCGAAAGCGGCAGATGTTAAAATTATAGCGATTGATTCAAATAAGCCCGCACACGCGGAAACTGTTGAAGTGCCGCTTATAATGTGCATAAAAATGGAAGGCTCGGTTGCCGCGGTAAAAGCAGGTGTTGAGGCAGCGGCAGAGGCGGCAGAGAGCTGCACGGGACTTATACAAAAGCATATAATTGCAAGACCGACCGAGGATTCGCACAAGATGGCTTTAAGACAGAGCGTCGGAAGAGACAGACTCGGACATATAAAGAACAATGCGTGATTTATGAAAGGAGATAAATGTAATGGAAGCATTAGGAATGATAGAAACAAGAGGTCTTACCGCATCAATTGAGGCTGCGGATGCTATGACCAAGGCTGCAAATGTTACATTGGTAGGAACCGAGAAAATCGGTTCGGGATTGGTAAGCGTTATCGTAAGAGGTGACGTCGGAGCGGTTAAGGCTGCTGTTGAGGCAGGTGCAGACGCTGCATCAAAGCTCGGCGAATTGGTTGCAAAGCACGTAATACCTCGTCCGCATGCAGATGTTGAAAAGATATTGCCTTCCATCTAAGTAAAATATAGGAAAGGTTGGTATCAAAAATGGACTTTTCGTTAGGTCTTATTGAGATACAGGCATTGGGACACGCAATTTCGGTTCTCGACACCATGTTAAAAGCATCTGATGTTGAATTTGCATCGGTTGAGAGAAGATTGGGCGGAAGATTGGTTACTTTGGTTGTAAAGGGCAGTGTATCTGCCGTTACGGCGGCAATCGACGCCGGACGCGAGGAGGCAAAAGGCTTGGGCTGCTTAAAAGCGGCAGAGGTTATAGCGCGTCCTCACCCGGAAATTTTAAAATTCCTTCATCTTGATGAAAAGAATGAAAAAGAGCCGGATTCCGAAATGGCAGCGACTCATGTAGGACCTGTGGCGGAGAAACAGGAGGCGAAAGCCGAAACTCCCGAAACAAAAAAATCCGCACCTAAAAAAGCGGCAAAAAAAGAAAGCTCTAAAACCGTAAAAGCGGTTTCAGATAAACCCGCTCCGAAAAAGAGAGGGACAAAAACAAATAAGTCAACTGCATCTGAAAAATGATGTAAATAAAAAAACAGGAGGATTATTAAAATGGCTGTAGAAGCATTAGGAATGGTTGAAACAAGAGGTTTGGTAGCTGCAATTGAAGCAGCTGATGCAATGGTTAAGGCTGCAAACGTAACACTTATCGGAACAGAAAGAATCGGTTCAGGTTTGGTAACTGTTATGGTAAGAGGTGACGTTGGTGCGGTTCAGGCTGCAACAGACGCAGGTGCTGCTGCCGGTTCAAGATTGGGCGAATTGGTATCTGTACACGTAATCCCGAGACCTCACGGAGATGTTGAGAAGATTCTTCCTTCATTAAAGTAAGAAAACCGATATTGAGAAGGTAACTCTGTAGGGAAGTAAGGCAAAACCTTACTTCCCGTGGATTTGCCGCCTCTGTATGTTTTAAATTTTCTTATTCTGTTCGGGTTATTATAAATAGTAATACGGAGGTTCGTTAGAATGGATAAAAATATAGTTGATATTGTTACAAAGACTGTAATGGAGGTTCTCCAAAAGAAAGACGACGGTATAAAGGTCGGAGTTTCTGCGCGCCATGTGCATCTTTCACAGGAGGATTTGGAAACATTGTTCGGGAAAGGTCATGAATTGACACCGAAGAAAATGCTTATGGGCGGTCAGTTTGCGGCAGAAGAATGCGTAACACTGGTAAGTCCGTCACTCAGAACTATCGAAGGCGTAAGAGTGTTGGGTCCTGTTCGCTCACATTCACAGATTGAGATTTCAAGAACAGATACATTTAAGCTGAAAGTTAGTCCGCCGGTTCGTCCGTCGGGAGATATAAAAGGAAGTGCACCTATGGCTTTGGTCGGCCCTAAAGGCAGCATATTCTTAAATGAAGGCTGCATTATAGCTAACCGTCATATACATATGAATCCGGCAGATGCAGCAAAATACGGAGTAAAAGATAATGACATCGTTGATGTTGAGATACAAAACTCAAAACCGACACGTTATTATAATGTTCAGGTGAGAGTTCGTGAGGATTTTGATACGGAAATGCATATCGATACAGATGATGCAAATGCTGCGGCAATAAAGACCGGTGATCACGTTGAGATTCTTACAAAATAAACATTCCCGGTTTTCTTGGAAAGGAATGAATTGAATGGTTTTGGCTAAGGTTGTGGGAAGTATTGTTTCCACAAGTAAAAATGAAAAATTGGTGGGGTACAAGTTTATGATTGTACGTCCTATTGAAAATGATAAATTGATGGATAAATACTTTGTTGCGGTAGACGGAATCGGAGCAGGAGTGGGCGAGAAGGTTTTGGTTGCAATGGGAAGTGCGGCAAGACTTGCAATATCAAACCCCGAGGCACCGGTTGATGCGACAATAGTAGGGATTGTAGATGAAAAACAAGGCTGATAGCAAGGGAGTGAGACCTTTATGACATCAGAGGAATTACAACAGATTATATATGATGCAGGTATAGTGGGTGCCGGCGGAGCAGGCTTTCCCACACATAAAAAAATTGCACCGGGAATAAAGCAGATAGTTATAAATGCGGCGGAATGTGAGCCTCTTATGATGGTTGACCACCACATATTCAGAAAGCATTTTCGTGCGATAGTAGAAACTATGAACCTTATGCTTGACGCTATCGGAGCAGAAGAGGCAATAATGGGCATCAAGGGGAAGAATATGGCGCTTTTGGATCCCGAAATATTGAGGGAACTGGAAGGCAGCAGAATAAAAATCCATGAAATCCCAGATATTTACCCGGCAGGTGACGAGGTTGTTTTGGTGTACGAAACAACCGGGAAAATTATTCCGGAAGGTGCAATACCGATAATGGTAGGAGTTATGGTTATCAATACCGAAACGCTCTATAACATCAAAAAAGCGATTTTTGATAAAGAGCCGGTAGTTGATAAATATGTTACTATTGCCGGAGATGTAAAGGAAGATATAACGGTAAAAATTCCGGTGGGAATGAAGATATCAGAGCTTTTTAAAGAAGTGGGTTATCCCGATTTGACAGGAAAGGCTGTTATAAACGGCGGACCTATGATGGGAAAGCTTGTTGATATTGAGCATGATGTTGTTACAAAAACAACAAAGGGGCTTTTGGTGTTCCCGGAGGAGCATAGCGTTATAAGGAGAAAGAAAGCTCCTATTTCAATGACGCTAAAGCGTGCATCGGCTGCGTGCTGCAACTGCACGATGTGTACCGATATGTGCCCGAGACATTTGATAGGATATTCCTTGCAGGTTCATAAGGTGTTAAATATAGCGTCTCATTCAGATGTAAACGACAGTGAAGCATTTTTGCAGAGTACACTTTGCAGCGGGTGCGGTGTCTGTACGGTCATGGCGTGTCAGCAAATGCTTGATCCGCAGTCAATTGCTATGGCGGCGAAAGGCGCTTTGGCAAGAAAAGGCTACAGAAGAAAGGGCGGAATTGCACCGAGTGCGCCGCGTCCCGAAAGAAGAAGCAGGCTTGTGCCGGAAGAAAAGCTTATCGACAGGCTGGGAATCAGAAAATATGTTAAAGGCAAAGTGGAAAGACGGTATATGGATTTTTATCCCGATGAAGTGTATATTGCTCTTTCGCAGCACGTCGGAAAGCCGGCAGATCCGATTGTAAAGCCGGGAGATGTTGTAAAGCGCGGCGATGTAGTTGCGCGCACAAGTGCGGACGCGTTGGGGACAACAATGCACGCAAGCGTTGACGGTACGGTTAAGTACATAGATAAAAAATATATCGTAATTGAGCGAAAGAAATAGATTTTGACTAATTAGAGAAAGGGTTCGGTTTTTTATGAATTCTATAGGATTGATTGAAGTAAAAAATGTAAGCCGTGGTATACGCGTTACGGATGAAATGTTAAAAAGCGCAGGTATAAACCTTTTGCAGTCAGGATCTGTATGCCCGGGAAAGTTTGTTTCAATAGTCGGCGGTGACTTATCATCAATTAAAGCGGCTGTGGACAGAGGGGTAATGATTGCCGATGATGCACTGATTGACAGCTTTGTTATCGGTAATCTCGGAGAAAGAGTCTTTGAGGCTATGTGCGGCATAGTTGATGTTAAAGAGAAAAAGGCGCTGGGCGTTATCGAAACATTTACCGCCGCAACTGCAATTTTAGCGGCTGATGCTGCGGTAAAAGCAGCTATGATACAGCTTATCGAGGTACGTATCGCAAGAGGTATGGGCGGAAAGTGCTTTGTTACTCTTACGGGAGATGTTGCAGATGTTCGCGCGGCGGTTGATGCAGGCGCGGCAATTGCGGAGCACGAAGGCGTGCTTATAAATAAAGAAGTTATTGCAAATCCGCATCCCGATTTGTGGCAGGCAATAATGTAAGAAAAATATTAAAGATTTTTAAATGTTCCGGCAATGGAAAAAACGTCGGCGGCAGATTTCAATGCTGTTGCAATTGCCGGAACATTATTTTATTTTAGACAGCATTTTGCTGTACAGTAAACTTTAACACATGATAAAAAAGGAGGGAATTTTTATGTTGGCAGTTGAGCGGCGCGCACGAATTGAACAGCTTATAATGAAAAATAAGAGTGTGCTGGTTTTGGAATTGGCAAAACAATTTGATGTAACCACAGAAACGATACGAAGTGATCTGGAAAAACTGGAAAAACAGGGTGTTTTGGTGCGCACATACGGCGGTGCAACTTTAGTTGAAACGCTTGAACCTGATATGGAGATTCACAAGCGTGATACTGTTAATTTTGAGGGTAAGCAAAGCATCGGAAAATGTGCCGCGGATATGATTAAAGAGGGCGAAACCGTATTTTTGGACGCGAGTACATCAAGCCTGCATTTGGCAAGAAATATAAAGGATAAAAAAGGAATCACGGTTATAACAAATGCCGAAAAAATTGTTGCGGAGCTGGCGGAGTGTGATAATATACGTGTTATATGCACCGGCGGAATGCTGCATAAAAAGAATATGTCATATATCGGAAGAATTGTTGAAGAAACAATAAGGGCGAATTATTATGCGAATAAGGTGTTTTTCTCTTGCCGCGGGGTAACACTTAACCGCGGACTTATGGAATCGACCGAGGCAGAGGCGGAGATAAAAAAAGCGATGATCGAGAGTTCGGAATCGGCGATATTTCTCTGTGACAAACAAAAACTCGGCAGACTCGGCGTGCCTGTTATTTCGAGCCTTGATCGGATTGATTGTATCATTACCGATATAAAGCTTGATGAAGAATGGAACAGAGCATTAGAAGAGAAAGATGTAAGGATAATTAATGTATAAACTGTTCAGGGAGCTGCACTAAGAAATCATTTTGGTGCGGCTTCCGATTTTATGTTGACAAATCAACGATTTTATTATAAAATTACATTAAAATTATATTTAAGGCGGCGATAATAATGAGCAGGGGTGGGCTTTATCCGATAAAGACGGTATATAATATCAATCCGGAGAACAAGAATTTGTTTGTTTATTCGATACGCAGACATATATCATCACCTGCGGAGGAAACACCTCATATAAACAGTAAAGGGATAAGTATATATTATATTTTGTCGGGAAAGTATGAGTTTAATAATAAAATTCTGTCGGTAGGCGACGGATTTACGGCACCTGTTTCAAAAGAGCGCTATTGCGTAAAGGCATATGATAAATCGGGTGCTTCATTTGTCTGCATTACAATTGCCGGAGTCTCGGCGAAAAATTTTATAGAATCGAATAATTTGAAAGCGGATTTAAAAGAATTTTCGCACCCGTATGCAGGAGAGATTGCCAAGCTTATTTCCGACGCGATAGATGCCGATTACCGAAAAAGCGATACTGATTATCTTCTGACAGGTTTATTGTACAGCATTATGTCTTATCACAGGAAAAATATAAGAAATCATGCGATAAGAGGGAATCTGAAAAATTCAAGGATTAAAAATCCATACATAAATATCATTTTAGACTATATTGACGAGCATTATCAGGAGGAACTGGCGGTAAATGTGCTTGCAGATATGGTTCATCTGACGCCGAATTATCTGTCGAGCATATTTAAAGAAGCGTTTAATTTGTCGCTGCAGCAATATATAATGCATTACAGAATTGATATTGCGTCATTGCTTTTAGCGAACACCGACAAATCGATAAGCGATATAGCAAAATCTGTCGGCTATCCAGATTCGCAGAATTTTTCGCAAGTTTTTAAGAAATTAAACGGATATACACCGTCTGCATACAGACGGGCAACAACTCAATGATAATGAATGTTTTTTTGGGGTAATGTAAAAATAAAATAATTGCGATTAAAAATTCAGAGTGAAGTAAATAATATTATTTAAATGTATTGACAAATATAGCATGATTTGCTATAATGTACATGGTTAAAAAATAATAACAATAAAAAGGGCTGTTTCCGAGTGTAACAGCCCTTTCGGACGAATTTGGAGATTTAAAAAAGCTATGAATATTATAATTGTGGGCTGCGGAAAGGTAGGCAGAAAGCTTGCCGAAAGATTGAGCTGTGAGAAAGATAACGATATAACCGTTGTGGATTTATCAAATAATGCCGTTGAGGATCTGATAAATCAGTATGATATAATGGGCGTTATAGGAAACGGTGCGAATTTTGATACTCTTATGGAGGCAGGAATCAAAAATGCCGACATCCTGATCGCGGTTACAGGCTCTGACGAGCTGAATCTTTTGACCTGTCTTATTGCCAAAAAAACAGGTAATTGTCAGACAATAGCAAGAGTTAGAAATCCCGAGTACAGCAAGGAGCTGAATCTTTTTAAAGAGGACTTGGGGCTGGCAATGATAATAAATCCCGAGCAGACCGCCGCGAGCGAAATGGCAAGGCTTTTGCGTTTCCCGTCGGCAATTCAGATCGATACTTTTGCCAAAGGCAGGGTGGAGATTTTAAAGTTCAAAATCCCCGAAAGTTCAGATCTGGACGGCTTAAAAATTGCGGATGTTATGAAAAAGCTTAACTGCGATATATTGGTGTGCGGCGTGGAGCGCGCAGACGAGGCGTTCATTCCGGGCGGTGATTTTGTTTTAAAATCAGGAGATTTTGTAAGCTTTGTCGCAACGATAAAAAATGCGACATACTTCTTTAAAAAGATAGGGATAAAGACGAACAGTGTAAAAGACGCGATAATCGTCGGCGGAGGAGATACTGCACTTTATCTTGCAAAGCAGCTTTTGCAGACGGGTATCAGTGTAAAGATTATCGAACAGAACCCGAAAAGATGTGATGAGCTTTGTCAGTATCTGCCGAAAGCGACAATTATAAACGGGGACGGAACCGAGACACAGTTGCTTTCGGAGGAGGGCATAAAAGATGCGCAGTCCTTTATCTCGCTTACCAATATCGATGAGGAGAACATAATGCTGTCGCTTTTTGCAAAGACGAAAACGGACGGCAAGGTTATTACAAAGATAAACCGTATAGAATACGATGATGTCATAAACAGTCTGGAGCTGGGAACGACTGTTTATCCCAAAAATATAACTGCCGAATATATCGTAAGATTTGTTCGTGCAAAGAGAAATTCGATAGGGAGCAATATAGAAACGATGCATATTATATTGGACGGGAAAGCTGAAGCTTTGGAGTTCAGGATAGGAGAAAAATCGCCCGTATCGGATATTTCTTTGGAAAAAATGCGAATTAAGAAAAATGTGCTGATTGCCTGCATAAACAGAAACGGAAAAATTATAATACCGCGCGGACATGATTCAATAAAATACGGCGATACGGTAATCGTTGTGACAACGAATACAGGTTTTAAAGACATAAGCGATATTTTGGAATGAGGAGAAAAATATGAATCGCAGATTGATTTTATATATACTCGGCTGGGTGTTAAACTGTGAGGCGGTATGTATGCTGCTGCCGCTTTTGTGCGCTGTACTTTATCATGAGCCGATAACTGTTGTGTTTTTGGAATGTATTGCAATTTGTGCGGTAATTGGGGCACTGTTTACATTAAAGCCGCCGAAAAACAAGACGATGTATGCAAAAGAGGGATTGGTAATCGTTGCAATGAGCTGGATTGTTATAAGTATATTCGGCGCTCTGCCGTTTGTGCTCTCGGGCGTAACAAGAAGCTTTGTTGATGCGCTCTTTGAAACTATGTCGGGATTTACAACCACCGGTGCATCAATATTTAAGGACATTGACTTTTTCCCGAGAGCACTGATTTTTTGGCGCAGTTTTACGCACTGGATAGGCGGTATGGGAGTTCTGGTATTTTTGGTTGCGGTGCTGCCGCTTTCGGGAGGAAACAATCTTTTCCTGATGAAAGCCGAAAGCCCGGGACCTGCCGTTACAAAACTGGTTCCGAAGGTCAGATCAACCGCAAAGATACTTTACGGAATATATGTACTGCTGACTTTAATAGAAGTAGTTTTGCTGCTTTTGGGAGGCATGACGCTTTTTGAGGCATTAACGCTTTCATTCGGTACGGCAGGAACGGGCGGATTTGCCATAACAAATGCCGGAATAGGTGAATATTCGGCATATTCGCAGGTTGTTATTACGATATTTATGATAATATTCGGCGTGGATTTCTCCTTTTATTATTTGCTTTTAATAAGAAAATTCAAATCGGCATTGCAGATGGAGGAGGTAAGAGCTTATTTGGGAATTATATTTCTCTCGATTGTGGCTATCACGATAAATTGCCACGGAATCTTTACCGGATTTTTTGAAACACTTCGTCATGTAGCGTTTCAGGTGGGATCGATAATTACAACAACGGGGTACTCTACGTGTGACTTTAACAGGTGGCCCGAGTTCTCGAAAACCATTTTAATTATACTGATGTTTGTCGGTGCGTGCGCAGGGAGTACAGGCGGCGGAACTAAGGTGTCGCGAATTATGATTTTGGCAAAGAGCATTATTAAAGAGGCGAAAATTGCGGTTCACCCGAAAAGTACTCATAAGATTAAAATGAACGGAAGAATTATAGAGCATGAAACAGTTCGTTCGATAAATGTGTTTTATGCGGCTTATTTTATGATATTTATCGTATCGCTTTTGATTATAAGCTTTGATAATTTTGATTTTACAACTAACTTTACCGCGATTGCGGCAACAATAAACAATATAGGACCTGGTATGGCAAAGGTGGGACCGACGGCGAACTTTTCCATATACTCACCGCTGTCAAAGCTCGTTATGACATTTGATATGCTTGTCGGCAGACTGGAAATATTCCCGGTTATGGTGCTGTTGTCACCGTACACTTGGAAAAAATAAAAAAGTGGCTGTAAAAAAATTGTTTTTTTAACAGCCACTTTAAGAAACCGGCTCAAAATGATTTTATTTTGAGTCGGTTTCTAATACATATATTCCTTTTACGATAAAATCCTCGGTAAGACGAGCCATTTCGCTCGGAGATTCGGGCATACCGTTATTTAACCATGTGGAGAAAATGCCGATGCACCCCGAAACTATAAATTGAAAGAAGTAGGAGAACTTTGCCTCGTCATCGGTTTTTAAAATCTTGTTCACTTCGGAGAAGCACTTTTCCTTTAAAACATTTTTTAACTTGTCCACAAACGCGGCATCACCGTTTTTGCCGATAAGACATTTTGCCAATTCGGCATTTTCGGCAAGCAGTTCAAATGTTTTAACCAGTACGGGAAAAAGTGTGTCTATATTTTTTTTCGGCTCATATTCGGATATGATCTTGTTGAACTTTTCAAAAATATCATTTTGCAGCTTTTCCACCATATCGAATACATCGCTGTAGTGCAGATAAAATGTTCCGCGGTTTATATCGGCAAGCTCGGATATTTCACGAACCGTTATGCTTTTTAAAGGCTTTTTCTGCAAAAGAGCGGCAAGAGCCGCGGACATTGCCTTTTTCGTTTTTCTTACTCGTCTGTCCTCTGTTTTTTCCATTTTTATTTTCATATCCTTTCAAAATGTTCTTTTATCTAAATATTTGCCGGATTATTTTATATATATAGGTAATATATATAAAATGAAATTTTATTCAACAAAATGCTCGATTTTGTACATTAACATACATAAACAACGTGATTGTCTATTGACCTTGCCGAAAATTGTGGTTATAATTATATTATAATCGTTTAATAGAATTTTGTCAATTATTTTTTTGAGGTGTATCGTATGGAGAATAAAGAAAATAAAGAATCAAAATCATTTTTGGATAAAGTTGCAGCCTTTATAGTGGATAAAAGAAAAGGCTTTTATTTAGTATACATTATTTTGGTGATATTCTGCCTTGTTTCGACAAATTGGGTAAAGGTTAATAATACGCTGACCGATTATCTGGGAGATGACACCGAAACAAAGCGCGGTCTTACCATAATGGACGAAGAATTTACTACATATGCCACAGCGGAGGTAATGGTAGATAATATTTCATTTGAAAAGGCGGAGGAATTGCAAACCGAAATCGAGGAAGTGAAGGGAGTAAAAGAAGTAGCTTTTGACGATACCGAAAAGCACTTTGTTGACGCATCGGCGCTCTTTTCGATTACTTTCGACGGTACGGATCAAGACGAGATATGCGAAACGGCTTTGGCGGAAGTCGAAGATAAACTGTCGGAGTACGATTTGTATGTATCGGCAGAACTGGGCAATTCAAAAGCAGATAATATTGCCAAGGAGATAAATATTGTCATGATTATTGTTGCCGTAATTGTTGTCAGCGTGCTGTTTTTGACATCGCGAACATATATGGAGGTGCCGGTTCTTCTGATGACGTTCGTTATGGCGGCAATTTTAAATAAGGGAACGAACTATATGTTTGGGACAATATCCTTTGTTTCAAATTCGGTTGCGGTGGTGCTGCAGCTGGCTTTGGCGATAGATTACGCTATCATTTTGTGTCACAGATATACCGAGGAAAGAGAAACGCATGATGCACGCGATGCTGTAATTATCGCTTTGAAAAAAGCAATCCCCGAGATTTCCGGAAGCTGTCTTACAACGGTTTCGGGACTTGCCGCAATGATGTGTATGCATTTTAAAATCGGCTTTGATATGGGACTTGTGCTTATAAAGGCGATATTTATGAGTATTTTGTGCGTATTTACCCTGATGCCGGGACTTATATTTTCCTTTAGCGGGCTTATCGATAAAACACACCATAAGAGCTTTGTACCGAAGATTGACGCATGGGGAAAAATTGTTATAAAATTGAGATATATTATGCCGGCGGTATTCTTCGTACTTCTTATTGCAGGCTTTATCTTCTCGAATAAATGCCCGTATGCGTACAGTTACACAAACCTCACGACAATAAAGCACAACGATTCTCAGATAGCGCAGCAGATGATTGACGATACTTTCCAGGATACGAATGTTTTGGCAGTAATTGTTCCTAAGGGGAATTACGAAAAGGAGCAAAAACTCGCGCGAGAACTGGAAAAATACGACGAGATTGACAGTGTTACCGCGTTTGCGGCGGTAGAGGCTCTGGACGGTTATTGCGTAGGCGATCGGCTGACTCCGCGCCAGTTTGCAGAGCTGACCGATATGGACATTGAAAAAATACGGCTGATATATTCGGCATATGCGATAGATCACGAGAAATACGGCAAGGTTGTAAGCGGTATTGATGAGTACGGTGTGCCTTTAGCCGATATGTTTGACTTTTTGTATGAACAGATTCAGAATGAGTATGTTACTTTAGATGACAATATGATGTCTGATATAGACGATATTCATGATGCTTTGGAGGACGGTAAAAAGCAGCTGCAGGGCGAGCATTACAGCAGACTTGTGCTGAATTTGCTTATCCCTGAAGAGGGCGAAGAAACCTTTGAATTTTTAAATACGGTACGGGATACGGCTAAAAAATATTACGGTAATAACGTGACTTTGGCAGGAAATGCAACGAGCGATTACGACCTTTCGGCGACATTCGGAGAGGATAATGTACTTATCAGTATTCTTTCGGTTTTGTTTGTTGTGCTGGTGCTTTTGTTCACCTTCCAGTCGGCAGGTATACCACTGATTCTGATACTGGTTATCCAGGGAAGTGTATGGATTAACTTTTCGTTCCCGTATCTTGAACATAATTATCTGTTCTTCTTGAGCTATCTGGTTGTAAGCTCAATTCAGATGGGTGCGAATATCGACTATGCAATTGTTATAACAAACCGATACACCGAATTAAAAACGCAAATGCCTATAAAAGAGGCGATAATAGAATCGCTCTCGCAGGCATTCCCGACAATATTTACCTCTGGTTCGATACTTGCCTGCGCCGGCTTTGCCATAGGTCTTATGTCCTCCGATGCTGCGATTTCGTCAATCGGAATATGTCTGGGACGTGGAACTCTTATTTCGATAGTTCTTGTTATGGGTATACTTCCGCAGCTCCTGCTTTTGGGTGACTTTATAATCGAAAAGACATCATTTGAGGTAAAAGGAAAGATAAAGCGGCATACCATGAAAGGAAACGTATTGGTGGACGGTCATGTACACGGATATATAAACGGACGTGTGGACGGTGTATTCCAGGGACGGATTAAGGGAGATTTTGATGCAAGCGTATTAAACGGTAATGTGCAGAAAGAGGAGGAAGAGGAGAAATGAGAAAACATATCAGATTGAACGCATTTCTGGTGAGCATTATATGCGTATTTAATATTGTTGCTCCAAGTATGGTTTTTGCCGAGAGTAATACGGTTATAATATCAGATGAAAAGGATCTCGAAAAGCTTTCTAAAAAATGCACGTTAGACAGTTGGTCGGTCGGCAAGACGGTTGTTTTAAAAAATGACATTAAGCTTTCTAAAAAATGTGATTTTCTCCCGATTCCGACCTTTGGAGGAACCTTTGAGGGAAACGGATATACCATTTCGGGCATAAAATTAAAGACAACAGGCTCTCATCAGGGATTTTTCAGATATATTCAGGAAAGCGGAGCTGTCAGCAATCTGAACTTGGAAGGAGAGATATTGCCCGACGGCAGTAAAAATTATATAGGCGGAATTGCAGGCGAGAATAACGGACTTATACAGTTTTGTGACTTTGAGGGAACTGTAAAGGGTGAAAGCACCGTCGGCGGTATTGTCGGCTTTAACAATGAGAAGGGAAAAATACAGTCCTGTATTTCGGGCGGCAAGGTTGACGCGAAAACTATGGTTGGCGGAATTGCGGGAAAAAATTCGGGCTTTATTTTAAAGGCGCAGAATAACAGCGAGGTGAATACCGTTGAACAGAAATCCGAAAATAATGTCATGAATACCGAAACCGATGTTGAATCGGTGGTTGAGAACATCAAAAATTCGGAAGACGATAACGAAAGCGAAGGTATAATGTCCGGAACAAGCGATATAGGCGGAATTGCGGGAATATCGAACGGAGTTATACAAGGGTGCATAAATAACGGAACGGTAGGTTATCAGCACGTCGGATATAATATAGGCGGAATTGCAGGCAGACAGTCGGGATATATGCTCGGGTGCCAGAATAACGCAAAAGTGTTCGGCAGAAAAGATGTCGGCGGAATTGTCGGTCAGGCGGAACCGTACATTATATTGAATATCAGCGAGAATAATCTTACATCACTGAAAGATGAGCTGCATAAATTAAACTCTATGATTAATAATTTTGTCGATACGAACGATAATGCAATGGACGAAATTTCCGATCATCTGGACACTATTTCGCAATATTCAAAAAATGCGGGTGATGAGGCGGAAAAGCTCTTGAACGAGGGAAAGGATTTTGTCAACAACACGATAGATACTATAAATGACGATATAACAAACGTCAATAATACCGTTGCCGATACCTTTGCAAACATTGCCAATATAACAAACAGTATAAATAAGTTCGGCCCTGTGTTTAAGGATATGGGAGAATCGGCAAAGCTGATTTCAAAGAGCATAGATCAGATGAAAGAGGCAATTGACGGCGTTGAATTTTCTCGTCCCGATTTAAAAGAGCCGATGGACGAATTAAGCGATGCTTTAGACGATTTATCCGACGGAATGGATTATTTGTCGACAGCGTGCGATAAGATTCAAAAGGCTCTGGAGAATTTGGACGATGCAGTGGTAATATACAATAAGGATAAAGTCAAATATGCAATTTTAGACCTGCGCGATTCAATTATGCTTTTAAATGAGGCAAAAAGAAAAATCGAAACCAATATTTTAAATATCCGCAGCATTATAACCGATAAGCCGGACAGCGTAAAGGATCTTACCGATAACGTAGAAAAATTGCAGGAATATTTGAATAATATAGAAAACGCTCTAAAGAGCGCTCAGACTGCATTATCCAATATGAGTGACGCACTTTCGGATTTGGCGAATTATATGGAAATTGACGGCAGCGCGCTAAGAGACGCGATGACCGATATGAAGAGTGCCGCGAAAAATCTGAAATTGGCAATGGATAAGATAAACAGCAGCATAAAAGGCATAAATTCGGGAATAAACAATGCATATGACAGGCTGGACGATTATCTTGACGATACAATGTCAAAGCTTAATAATACAAAAAAACAGTTAAGTGAAGCAATGAATACACTTTCGGGCGGCATTTCGGGCATTGCCGATCTTTCGGGAGATATAAGCGATATATTGTCGGAAATTTCATTTGATGAACCCGACTTCTTTATAAAATCGAACGATAAGATTAAAATTTCAAGTGAGAATCTTTTTGACTCGCTCTCGTCGATTTCCGATGAAATTGACGCAATGAAGGATACGACCAAGAATCAGAAAAAGAAGATAGAGAATGATGTAAAAAGCATAGTTGAGCAGTTTGATGTAATAACATTTTTGATTTTCGGTCAGGTCGAGGATATGGAAAGCAGTACAGCCAATTTCAGCCTTGAGGATTTGATAGAGGATGTTTCCGAAGAGGACATCTCAAATACACGTCAGGGTAAAATTATGGAGTGCACCAATTACGGCGAGGTAAGTGCCGACAGAAACATAGGCGGTATAGCCGGCGCTATGGCGATAGAGTATGCACAGGACCCCGAGGACGATATAGATAAGCCGGATTCTCTGAAATTTACGTACAGAACCAAAGCGATATTGCAGAAGTGTGTAAATGAAGGGAAAGTGAACGGCAAAAAAGATTGCGTCGGCGGTGTTGTCGGTGACGGAGATTTAGGTACGGTGTATTACTGCGAAAATTATGCCGATGTCAGCAGCAGCGACGGAAAGTACGTCGGCGGCGTTGCGGGTTTGGGAAAATTCTCGCTGAAAAAAAGCTTTTCAAAAGCAAGTATAGAGGGGAAAAGCTATGTCGGCGGTATTGCCGGAAAAATTGACAGTATGTCATCATGCTATGCTATAAGCGATGTTAAGGGTGATGAATATATCGGCGCGGTAATTGGTGAAACGGACAGCAATGACAATGTAAAAGGCTGCTATTATGTTGATAAAAACGTCGGTGGAATCGACGGCATAAGCTATCTCGGTCATGCAGAGCCGATTTCGTATGAAAAATTAAGAAATGCGGATCAGATACCGAAAAGATTCAAGAGCTTTAATATAACATTCATGATTGATGATAAGGCAGTCGAAACGAAGGATGCCGAATATGGCGCGAAGATTTCCGATATAGTATATCCCGACATTTCCGATAAGGATAAATATTACGGAAAATGGGAGGAGCCTGACGAGAAAACAGTAACAAAGGATATGGTAATAAATGCGGAGTATGTGCCGTGGGTTACAATTCTTGAGAGCAGTGAAAATAACGATACGGGAAATCTTGCAATAGGAATTGCTGAGGGTAAGTTTAAAGATGATACGGTTCTTCATGTTACCGAAAATAAGACGCTCACTCCGGTATCGGGTGGAACGGTTTACGATGTTACTCTGTTGGGTTCCAACCTTAAAAAGAGTGATCCGCTCAATTTCAGAATGCTTAACAGCGATAAGAAAAAGGCGGAGGTGTGGCAGTATTCGGACGGCAAATGGGAAAAGCTTGATACTTCAAACCGCGGAAAATACGTAAAAATGCAGCTCGGCAGTCCGAAAAGTACGATATGCGTAAAATATACCGATGCAGCGCGGACAATGGGGCTGATAATCGGAATTTCGGTTGTGGCAGTGCTTCTGATATTAGCATTTATATTCAGAAAAAAGATTATGCTTTTTATAAATAAGAAAAAACGTGCGTAGACAACAAAAAACAGCTTGACTCAAAGGTCAAGCTGTTTTTTTGTCAGATAATTATAATATCATCTGCATCATCGGCTCGGCAGAGCTTGTACATATATGTTTTATGCTGCTTTGTGTTGTCGAACATGAATATTTTTTTAGCGGAATTTTTCATTACAACTCTGCGGACTGCCATCTGTTCTTCGTCAATATCGCTTATTACTCCGTCATCGGATATGCCGAGAGAGGAGAAGAAAGCAACATCAACATTGATGTATGAGAGAAAATCGGTGGTTTTTGCACCAACGCAGCATCTGTCGCGCTCATAATAATTTCCGCCGGCAATTATGCATTTTATATGGTATTTCGATGCAATAAGCAGACATTGGACGGAATTGGTAACTATAGTTATGTTTTTATATTCAGCCAAAAGAGGAATTATGCAGTGGGAGGTGGAGGAGCTGTCAATAAAGACGGCTATATTGTCGCTTAAATATTTTTTTGTCAGTGCGGCGATCTGCTTTTTCTCTTTTGAATGAAGCAGGCGGCGAAATTCTATCGGCATAAGATCCTCTTCGGAATTTATCATAGCGCCGCCGCTGTAGCGCTTGATATATCCGCTCTCTTCAAGCTCCTTTAAATCCCGCCGTATTGTCATTTCACAAACGAAAAACATCTCGGAAAGCTTTTTGACCGATATGCGCTTTTCTTTTTTTAAGGTTTCTATAATTTGTTCCTGACGTTCATTTAAAATCATTTTTTTCTCCTTATGTTTGCTCAAATGTTCGTTTATAAACATTTCAAACATTTATTGACATTTTCATGAAGTTATTGTATCATAAAAAGAGAATTTTGACAAGAGGTAAAATAAGATGAATTTAAGTGAAAATGTTTGGTTGGTTCAGGGACTGGGAATTATAGGAATAACGGCGAGCGTTTTGTCGTTTCAGTGCAAGGGACACAAAAAATTGCTCGCACTAAGGACTGCGAATGAATTTTTCTTTGCAATGCAGTATATTCTTTTGGGGGCATATACCGGCGCTGCGATGAATCTCATAGGCTGTGTCCGAAATATTGTTTTTTCAAAGATGGTGGAAAAAGGTAAAAGCACATCTTTTGCAAGAGGAGTATTCAGCGTTATTTTTCTGATATTTGCAGGCGTTACATGGGCAGGAGGAAAAAGCATTTTGGTCGGTGCGGCGAAGGTGCTTTCAACGGTTGCATACGGAAGTAAAAATGTGTTTTTCGTTCGGGTTATGATATTTATCACAAGCGTTTCATGGTTTACATATAATTTTATTGTAAAATCCTATGCAGGCTGCGTATGCGAATTGCTGACAATCTGCTCGATAATCGTGGGAATTATAAGGATAGACATTCCTAAACTGAGGAACAAAGAGAGATAAAAATAAGCGGCAGTTTACTGCCGTTTATTTTTTGTATACAAATGATATTTGCGGTAAATAATAAATAAAATTCTTTTTATTGGAGAGAAAGGAAAAAGAAATATGCGGACGATTGAATTTAAAAATAACGTAAGTATCAAAGAAACGGCGGCAGTGGCAGGAGTAAAAGAGGGAAGAGGTCCTTTAAAAAATTGCTTTGATTTGGTTTTGGAGGACGATTACTACGGCGAAAAATCATGGGAAAAAGCAGAAAGCAAAATTCAGCATGAGGCAATAAAGAGGGCAATAGAAAAAGCCTCGTTAAAGGAACATGATATTGATTTTGCCTTTGCGGGTGATCTTTTGAATCAGTGCGTCAGCTCGCATTACGCTATGCGCGGCTTTGATATTCCGTTTTTGGGAGTGTACGGCGCGTGCTCCACTATGGTAGAGAGCATGATTCTCGGTGCGGTGACGATTTCGGGAAGATTTGCCCAAAATGTTGTATGTGCAACCTCGAGTCATTTTTGCTCGGCAGAAAAACAGTTCCGCTTTCCGCTCGATTACGGCGGACAAAGACCGCCCTCGGCACAATGGACGGTAACTGGCGGCGGATGTGCAGTTCTTACTAAAGAGAAAGGGAAAATCAGCGTCAAATATGCCACACCGGGAAAAATTGTGGATATGGGTATTACCGACTTGAACAACATGGGTACGGCCATGGCGCCTGCTGCCGCCGATACAATAAGCACTCATTTAAAAAACAGGAATGTTTCGCCCGAATATTACGATAAAATCTATACCGGAGATTTGGGAATGATCGGCTCGGATATATTGTGCGATGTTTTAAATAAAGACGGCATCGATATATATAAGCAGCATGAGGATTGCGGCAAGCTGATATACGATCTTGAAAAGGACGATGTTCACGCCGGGGCGAGCGGCTGCGGCTGCTGTGCGAGCGTATTTTGCGGACATATCTTTGATGAACTTAAAAAAGGCTCTTTAAAAAGGATATTGCTTGTCGCAACAGGCGCTCTTATGAATGCTACGATTGTCCAGCAAGGGGAAAGCATACCTGTTATTGCGCACGCATTGGAAATTTCGGCGGAAAATTAAAAAGGAGAGTAAATGTTATGAATTATTTAAAAGCGTTTGTTGTGGGCGGATTACTTTGCGTTATCGGGCAGATATTCATTGACAAAACAAAGCTTACGCCTGCAAGAATATTGGTTGCGTATGTGGTTGTGGGAGTATTTCTGCAAATGTTCGGCTGGTATCAAAAGCTTGTTGATTTTGCAGGCTGCGGTGCAACCGTACCGCTTACCGGATTTGGATATAATCTCGCAAAGGGTGTGGAAAAAGCGGTTGCCGAAAAGGGATTGATAGGGGTTTTAACCGGCGGGCTTACAGCAAATGCGGCAGGAATTACGGCGGCAATCCTTTTCGGCTTGATTGCGGCAATAATTTTCAAGCCAAAATCAAAAACGGAGTAAAAGATATTTACAAACGGGTGATTTTGTGGTACAATAGGGATAATGTATAATAGGTAATTGCGAAATTGTTATTTTACAATTACCTAAATTGGTATATGAAATAAAAGGAGGAGCAAATTTATGACAAACATATGGCATGACATTAGCCCGAAGAGAATATCGCCCGAAGATTTTGTGGCATGTATTGAGATTCCGAAGGGCGGAAAGAACAAGTACGAAATGGATAAAGAAACAGGTATGCTGTGTCTTGACCGAGTTCTGTACACTTCCACTCATTATCCGGCAAATTACGGCTTTATTCCGCGCACATATGCCGCCGATAACGATCCGTTAGATGTGCTGGTACTGTGTCAGGAATCGATCGTACCGATGACGTTGGTAAGATGCTATCCGATAGGCGTTATGAAGATGATTGATGATGAGCAGGAAGATGAAAAAATTATCGCAATTCCTTTTAATGATCCGTCATTGACGGTTTATGACGATATTTCACAGCTGCTGGAGCATACGTTTGATGAAATTAAGCATTTCTTTAAGGTTTATAAATCCTTGGAGGGCAAAGAAACCGTTGTGAGTGAAGCTTTGGGGCGTGAAGAGGCGAAAGAAATAATAAAGAAAAGCATTGCAAGATACAAAGAATGCTTTTGCTGAAAAGAAAAGGAGCTGCAAAGATGAACTTCAGACAAGTACATTTGGATTTTCACACAAGTGAAAAAATTCCCGGCATCGGAAAAAGATTTGATAAGAAACAATTTCAGGAGGCATTGAAAACCGGACACGTTAATTCGATAACGGTATTTTCAAAATGCCATCACGGCTGGGCATATCATCCGTCGGAGAAAAACGAGATGCACCCGAATCTCAAATTTGACCTTTTGGGAGCACAAATCGAGGCGGCGCATGAGATAGGGGTAAAAACACCGGTTTATCTCTCTGCGGGACTTGATGAGAAGATGGCGGTAAGACATCCGGAATGGCTGGTAAGGAACATAAATGACGATACTGCATGGGTAGATAGCTTTATGAAACCGGGGTATCACAGAATGTGCATGAACTCGCCGTATCTGGACTATCTCTTGGCGCAGATAAAGGAAGTTTGCGAAAAATATGACGCGGACGGGATTTTCCTGGACATTGTCGGTGTATTCCCGTGCTATTGCCACAATTGCTTAAAAACGCTTGAGGACGAGGGAAAGAGCCGCAAAAATCCCGATGACGTTTTGGATTTGGCGGAGCGAGTATATGCAAATTATACAAGACGCGTAAGAGAAACTATAGATTCCGTAAAACCAGGATTGCCCGTTTTCCATAACGGAGGACATATCCGCGGCGGCAGACGTGATATTGCTAAGATGAACACGCATTTAGAGCTTGAATCGCTCCCGACAGGCGGCTGGGGATATGATCATTTCCCACTTTCGGCAAGATTGGTACAGTGCTTTGGCATGGACTTTTTGGGCATGACCGGCAAATTCCACACAACATGGGGTGAGTTTGGCGGATTCAAGCACCCGAATGCGCTCAGATACGAGGTGAGCCTTGCAGCTGCAAACGGCGCAAAAAGCTCAATCGGAGATCAGCTGCACCCGAGCGGCGAGATGGATATGGCTACATATAAGCTTATCGGCGCGGCATATTCGGAGCTGGAGGAAAAAGAGGAATGGCTTGACAATGTAGAGCAAGTTACCGATATTGCTGTATTTTCGTATGAATCCTATTCGGGCAGCTTCGGAGTGGGGCAGTCGACAAACGTAACGGGCATTGACGCAGGTGTGGCAAGGATACTTTTAGAGGGAAAATATCTGTTTGATGTAGTCGATATGGAAAATGATTTTAACGACTACAAGGTTGTGATTCTGCCCGATATGATAAGAATAAATCCCGAATTGAAAGAAAAACTTGATGATTTTATAAAGCATGGCGGTAAAATCCTTGCAAGCGGGAAGAGCGGACTTATGGACAATGAGGACGCATTTGCGTATGATTTCGGTGTAAAGTACGTGGGAGAGAACCCATATAACCCCGATTACTTCCGCCCGAATTTTGAAATGGAAGGGCTTTTTGAAACGGCATATGTTATGTATTCCGAGGGTACAAAGGTTGAGCTTTCGGGAGGCATTGAGCTGGGAAAACGCGAGAATCCGTATTTTAACCGCGATGTTGATCATTTCTGCTCGCATCAGCATACGCCTGATTCGTTTGAATACGGCGGCTCCGGCATGGCACAGGGAAAAGACGGCATATATATAGCATGGCAGATATTCTCGGAGTATGCCGAAAAAGGCTCGCTTATATTAAAAAGAACGGTAACTCACGCTTTGGATTTGCTCTTGGGGGACAACAAGACAATCAAGACGAATTTGGGAGCACAGGGAGTTGTAACGCTGATGCGCCAGGAGGGAAGATACATAAATCATCTGCTTTATGCCTCACCTGTAAGACGAGGCAAAGATACCGAAGTAATCGAGGATATTCTTCCTATATTGGATACCGAGGTGGAATTGAAACTCCCGAAAAAAATCAAAAATGTATATCTCGCACCGCAGAAACAAGCGATTGAGTTTACACAAGACGGCGATAAAGTCAAGTTCAAGGTAGATAAATTTGAGTGTCACCAAATGGTGGTATTGGATTATTAAAAAAGATCGGGGACATAAAATATGTCCCCGAATTGTTTTGTTTGCATAAAAAAATCGCTTAAACATTAAGTTTAAGCGATTTTTACTTGGTTGCGGAGGCCGGATTTGAACCAACGACCTTCGGGTTATGAGCCCGACGAGCTACCGGACTGCTCTACTCCGCGCTATTTAGATTACTGATATAGTATACCATATATAAATGCATATGTCAATAGTTTTTTTGAAAAAAATAAAAAAATATTTTCAAAATACTTGCAATGTGCAGTAATATATGATATAATAAATCTGTTGTGTTCCGATATATCGCTTGAATAGAGGATATATTCCGCAGGAAAATTCTATAAAACAACTGAATATTAACCGTGCCCCTGTAGTTAAGTGGATATAACAAGGTCCTCCTAAGACTTAGTCATCGGTTCGACTCCGGTCGGGGGTGCCAAAAAATCGGCAAGTATGAAAGTGCTTGCCGATTTTACTTTTCGAGTGAGAAAAGGCAGCAGTAAATCGGAAAAGAGGTTTTGTAAGTCATTTTTAAAGAAAAAGCTTTTAAAATATTGCATAATCGGGAAAAATGTGGTATTATATAGCTAATAAATAAATTAAGAGGTAATGGGATATGAAAAAATTTATTACATTGTTTTTAACAACTGCAATGCTGACAGTATCTTGTTCTGCATTTGCCAAAGATTATTCAGATTATCCGCAGAAGTTTTGGGATTTAACAAAGGAACATTGGGCGTATGCGGCAATATCGGAGCTTACGGATAAGAAAATAATTAACGGTTTTTCTGACGGTTCTTTTAAGCCAAACAGTACAATCACACGTGCCGAGTGGACTAAGATTATGGTTACAGCGCTTAATATACCGATAGGCGAACAGGATATGAGCGATATATATGATGTATCCTCTGATGATTGGTTTTATCAGTATGTGGGCGCGTCAAAGCCGTATATGAATTTTTATAATATAGACGGCAAAAAGTATTTTAAGCCGAATCAGGCAGCTTCGAGAGAAGATGTTACCGTGAGCTTGGTTAAAATGAAAGGCTATAGTGTTGACGATGTGGATTACTCATATTTAAACAAGTTTTCTGACTTAGACTCAATATCCAACAATCTCAAAAGATATGTAACGGTTGCAGTCGAAAAAAATCTTATAGACGGTTTTGATGACGGAACATTCAGAGGACAGGACACTTTGACACGTGCAGAGGCGGCAACTCTTTTGTGCAGAGCGTTTCAAATCGGAGATGATAATAAAACGGTCGGAAATGAAGAAACGCCGGAAAAAAATGAAAACGGCGGGGGAGAAGGCGGAGAGAACAGCAAAAAAGAAAACACGGTAAATCCTCCGCAACCGCAGGAGCCTCAAGAACCGCAGTTTCCGCAAGACAAACCGGCGGATGATATAAAAATATTTTTAGACGGCACAGAAATTGATACCGATTATATGGGAAGAAAACCGTTATTGGAAAATGAATTTGTTTATTGCCCTATGCGTACTGTTTCCGAAGTGTTTGGTTTGTCGGTCGCATGGGATAGTGATACCCAAACGGTTATGTTTGAAAAAGAGGACAAAAAAATTGTAATGCAGGTGGATAATTCGTCTATGTATGTAGATGCAAAGAAAATTGATATTGGTGTGCCGTGCTGTAAAATTGTAGATAACTATACGTTGGTTAATTTGAATATGCTTTGCGCACCGCTCGGATATGTGGTTAAATGCGAAGGAAATACAGTCAACATAGTACCGGGGGAGGCAAAGCTTGTACCGCCCGAAAAAACACCCGATAGCACACCTGAAAAAAACGAACCGGCGGCATCTTTCTCGGCAAGAACTATTGATACGCTGTGCGATGCTCATGTAAAAGATATTGCATATAGAGACTATTTAATATACAGCGGCGGACGGTTTATATTTTATATAGATACCGAGGACAACATATATCAAATTGATACAAAAACGGAGAAAAATAAATTTATAATAAACCTTAAAGATATCAGCGTCTTTATTGAATCAAAAAACTATAAAATATGTGAGTTCAGCAGTCTGTACTATGACAAAAAAGAGCAACAGCTAATGTGTATTGCCGATATGGAGAGCACGGGATATGTGCAGTCGGATTTAATAAGATGTGCAACCTTTTCACTTCCGGATTGCAAATATAAAGGCAGAGCGGTTGACAGAGTTGCAAAAGAGGGTTTGATGAGATATAGCAGGTACAGAGTATTTGGGATGTTAAATAACGGAAAAAATTTGCTTTCTGTCGGTTTTGGAGCTATCGGCACTCCGCCGCTTTATAATGATATAACCGCTCCTGAATTTGCTTGGGATGAGTACACTACTTTTGCAGAGGATAAAGGGAATATTTATTTCTGCTCAGACCGTTATATAAAAAAGTACGATTATAAGGGGCTTACCGATATTATGTCCGTTTCAAACTATACGGCACATACTGCAACCGAAAGAGGAATATTTCTTATGGATGCAACAAAGCTGATAAGAGTCGGTTTTGACGGAGAAATACAAAATGAGTTGGATTATAACGATATAACGGTAAATGATTATAAGCCGTTTAATGTGGCAAACATTGCTCCGACTTTGTATTGGGGCGGTAATAAGAATGTTGTTTTTTATGACATGTCGTGCAAGTGTTTCAGGATAATTCATACAGGATTTTAAGACAAAAACCGATACGGATCTTTATTTTCCGTATCGGTTTTTCTGTATTACAAAACAAAATAAATATTTTTTGGTTTAGGTATTGACTTTTTGGTATTTTTATGATATAATAACAGAGTTGTATCACGATGATAAATATATATGGACAGATATCGAAGTGGTCATAACGGCCCTGACTCGAAAGGTTATACATCTAAGAGAACTCTTGTGACCTGAAAGCCTTGTATTTTCAAGGTTTTTGAGATTTTGTATCTCAGCAATTTCTGATTGTTTTGCCCTGAATTTTGCCTTAATTTTTCGTTTTGTCAAATTCGAGGGTTTAACATATAAAAAATTAATATTCGGAGAAGTATCGAAGCGGTCATAACGGGGCGCACTCGAAATGCGTTTGTCTTAACGGACACGTGGGTTCGAATCCCACCTTCTCCGCCACGTCGCGGCGAATCCTTGGGGTTCGCCGTTTTCGTTTGAAAACGGCTTCACTGTGCGGATTGCCGCTCCTTTTTCCCAAAAAGCTTTGCTTTTCGGGATGCTCTGTTTGGCGGGTTTGCAGGCTTTTGCAAACCCGCATTTACTTTGCAGAAATTTGCCCTGTTTTGCCCTAAACCTCTCCATCAGCTGTTACTGTACAGTATATTCTCCATCTCATTTGTCGCTGAGATTTTGTCTGAATAATCGAGATGAGAATAAATATTTGCTGTTGTCGAATAGTCGCTGTGTCCGAGTATCATTTGAATCTGCTTCATACTGACTCCGTTTTTCAGCATTATGCTTGCTGCGGTATGCCGGCAGTCGTAGAGTCTTAAATTACGGATATTGTTTTTCTTGATAATCCTTTTAAAATTATCAGACAGTGTTCTCGGTCTAATCAGCTCGCCGATTTCATTCACACATACATAGTCCGAATCCTCATGGCAATAGCCTTTTTTGAAAAGCTTTCTGTATTCGCAGATGCTTCTCTTTTTTTCCTCAAGCAAAGCCTTAATCGGAGCTACCAGCGGAAGTGTTCGGTAACTGCTGCTGTTTTTGGTTAAATCCTCTTTCACAACCTGCAAATGACCGTCAACCTTTGTTTCCGTCACTGTATGTCCGATTAAAAGGCTGTCATTGTCAAAATCAATATTCGACCATTTCAGCCCTATCGCTTCTTCGCGGCGAAGTCCGTAAAACAACATTACGGTTATCGGAATTTCAAAAATCGTGTCATTTACCAAGGTGAGTATTTTCTGTGCTTCCTCCACCGTATAGGCTTGCCCGTGAAACGGAGTTGTTTTCGGAGGGTCAACGCAATCCATAGGATTAGAGTCAATAAGCTGCAATCTGCGCGCATCCTTAAATGCCTTATGGATATTTGCGTGATAGCTTTTCACAGTCGTCCCCTTGACACGCTTTAACTGCTCAGTGTAAAAATCCTGAATGTGCTGTGGAGTAACTTCGCTGAGCTTCAGTCCCATCGGTTCAAAATATGGTACGATTACACCGTTCACATTATCCTGATAACCGCTGTATGTAGTCAGACGAATCTGCATTTTAACTCTTTCGAGCCATTGCTTCATATAATCAGTGAAAAGTATGTCTTTGGCACTGCTCCCTTTTGAAGCAAGCTCCGCCTCCTGCTCACGAATGAAGTCAATCAGCATATCATACGCACGCTTTTTGTTGCCTCGCTCTATCAAGCCGGTGCTTTTTGACCTTCGATGCCGCTTACCATCTTCGGACACCCAAGAGAGCTTCATGTGATATACGCCCTTGATTACTTCAAGATGCCCTGAAACCTTAATTTCTTTTTTCATAATCATCACCCCTCACTATATCAGCATTTCAATAAGCTTAGATTTCACTATTCTGTATTCCCGTCCAACCTTCACGGCGTGCAGTTCCTTATTCTTGATAGCCTTATATAGCGTTTTCTTGCTGACATCAAGAATTTCAGCCGCCTGATCTGCGGACAGAACATCAGGATAGTGCTTCAGCTTTTGTGTGTAGTTCATCATGTTCATACTTCCACCTCCTTCAGAAAAATGGACACCGGCTGTTTATGACGATTATTGTATATAAATATTTCTATCGTCGTTTATAGTATAGCATGCGCATTTCAGTTTGTCAAGTATTATTTTTCAAAAAGTTTTTAATAATCGTTTTGTGTATTTATTGACATTTGAAAAACGATATGATATAATAGTTACAAGCATTAAATATATTCGTTATGCAAAGCAGGTGTGTTATGAAAGATAATATAAAAATATTCGGCTATTCCAAAGATAACCGAACATACTACAAATTGAAATTTGACCAAATAGAAGAAACCGTTGTAAGCTCTGTTTCCGGCAAAGCTGTTTTTGATTTTTTGTGGATTGACGGAAACGATTTTGGAACAATATTTACAGATATACTTTCCGCTTTTGCTTCCGGCAGAGTTGGAGAAGCAATAAGCATAGCCGCTCCGTTTGTTGATAAAAACAGCTATTTGACGATTTATATAGCAACATTTATTGATTACCTTGCCGAAAATGCGTATGAAGCCTTAACGGGATTTACCTCATTTATGGGCAGTGATTTTTCTGCACCACAAAAAGGGTCTGCCCATTATATGATGAATTTTATCAATGCTATGGTTGCAAGTATCGAGCAGAAAAAAGCCGAGATAAAATTCTATATTGATGATATTATGAAGGATAAAAAAGGCTCTCTTACACAACGCTTTGTGAAACGCGGCAAAGAGAGCAAATTGTTTGATTTTGAATTTGATTCTTATTTTGATTATGAAAATGAAGTAATTACCTATCCACTCGAAACTATGGACGATGCAATTCGCTTTGATATGATGCAGATGCTTGTAAACAAGGTCAGATTTAAGCCTTGTAAATGCTGTGGACATTACTTTATCCCCGGCGGCCGTGTAAACAGCGAATACTGCGATAGAATTATGCCCGGCGAAACCAAGCCCTGCAACGAAATCGGCGCTCTTAAAACCTTTGATATCGTCCATAAAGACGACGATATCCATAAGGCGTATATCACCGCCTACCGCCGTATGGACTCCCGCCAGCGTGCCAAGCTCATTACCAAAGACGAGTTTAAAGAGTTCGGCAAACTCGCCCGTGCAGAGCGAAAAAGATGCTATAACGGCGAAATCACCCTCAAACAGTTCCAAGCATGGCTTGATGATTTTAGATAAATATATACATTAGTGATACGTGTTTTTATCAAAAATGCTGATAATCCGACACCTGTTGCCAAATTGTTGCATTTTCAGCAATTTTGTGATATAATATAATTGAGTTGGTGATATAACAATGGATAATCATACCATAGAACAACGTCACAAAAATATGCAAGCCATAAAGAACAAAGACACAAAAATTGAGATTCAGTTACGTAAAGAATTATGGTCACGAGGTATTCGATATCGAAAAAACGTTAAAGAGGTATTTGGAAAGCCCGACATTGTATTCAAGAGCAAAAAAATTGCAGTATTTTGTGACAGTGAATTTTGGCACGGATATAAATGGAAAGAAAAGCAGGATGAGATAAAAAGTCATCGTGATTTTTGGATTCCGAAAATAGAAAAAAATATTAAAAGAGACAAAGAGGTTAATGCTGCATTAGAGGCGGAAGGATGGATGGTTCTGCGTTTTTGGGGTAATGAGATAAAGAAAAATGTAGAAGCCTGTGCGGATTTAATCGTGGCTGCTCTCAAGGAGAGAGATTGATGGATTTGAAAACAATTGATCTGTGTGCAGGTATAGGCGGTATACGCAGAGGGTTTGAGTTAGCCGGAGGTTATACAAACATTGCATCTGCCGAAATAGATGAAATGGCTTGCAAAACATATGAGCACTTATTTCACGAAAACCCTCGCAATGATGTAACAAGTGAAGCGTTCAAGGAGCGGTTACAAATGCTTCACTATGATGTACTTTTGGCTGGATTTCCCTGTCAGGCTTTTAGCAGCGTGGGATTACAACAAGGATTTGAAGATAAAACTAAAGGAACCATTTTCTTTGATATTGCGAAAATAATAAAAATGACTCGTCCCAAAGTGGTATTTTTGGAAAATGTCCAAAACCTGCTTTCGCACGACAAAAAAGCAACATTCAAAACTATTGTCGATACACTTGACCGACAACTCGATTATCACATATTGGGTGTTACTCACGATGAGAACGGCAAACAACAATACGAAAGATCTGCATTTTTACGAAACTCCCGTAACTTTGGCATTCCGCAAAACAGACCCCGTGTATATATTGTTGCATTCAGCCGAGAATACTTTGGAAACCATATCAGACTTTTACCTGCCGAGGCTCCTGTCAAACGGGAACGAAAGGATATATTTGAAAATCTGAATGATGTGTTGGATAAAAAAGTTGATCCACGCTTTTTCTTATCCTCCGGCTATCTTCAAACATTGGAGAAGCATATTGTTACTCAGCACGATAAGGGGTACGGGTTCGGCTATCGCATCGTAAATGCACCGGGAATTGAAAGTCCGATTGCAAATACGCTTTTGGCAACAGGCGGTTCCGGAAAAGAACGAAATTTGATTTATGATCCGATTAATGGTGCTGCCTATGCCGGTATGAGTCTAAAGGGCAAGTATTCACCGATAAACGATAAATTTATCAGGACAATGACCCCGAATGAATGGGGACGATTGCAGGGTTTTATCGGCTATGCTTTTATGGACGCAAACGGTATTGATCACTTCTCTTTTCCAAAAGAAATGTCCAATGTTCAGAAGTTTAAGCAGTTTGGCAATTCAGTCACTATCCCCGTCATTGAGGAATATGCCATTTTTATTCAGCATTGCTGTGATGCCATGTACAATGAATTTTCTCCGATTGAAAAGCGAATTTTCGACATGTACGGAAACGAGTTTTTGCTTTGCAGGCTAATTAACAAAAGCCTCTCAAAAAAACTTAGAGCTGAAACAATAAATTTCTACTTTGACATTGTGTATCATTTTAAGTCAGAGCGTTTTCTAGTAAAAGAATTGGCATCCTACCTTGACATTTCTGCGTCAAGAGCAACACAAATTGTGACGCAATTAACCTATATCGAATGTGTACGGCAGGAACCTGACGGAACTTACCGCTTTAAAGATTTGCTATCTTTAAGCAAGTGAAAGGAAGTGTGCACAAAATGGATTCGATTCACAAGGCAATTAGTGAAGTTATCGAAAAATGTGATGTTTGCCTTGCAGGGAATGTAATTTCCAAAGAATTGCTTATCAGAACATTTTCCGATTTTATATCCACTACAATTGAAAACAAAAAACACAATATAGGAATTGTTTTACATACGGGTTCAATCTGTTTTGACGCCGTCCTCCTCGCATATGCAGCAATATCTGATGTCATGTACAATCAAACTTATGCCGATGATGTTATTGCTTCGCTGGTTCCGGGAGATTTAGTCCTATATTACAGCGGCAGTAAGGAGCATGCACATGCTCAAAGATATACTTTTATGGGATTCGTGAATAATCCCGGAGACAAGCCCTCTGTATCAGAAGCGGCATATATACTTTTGGAGCAGGGAGAAAGCAATAAAACTTATGTTCCGCACCAAGGGCGGAGTAGAATTATTCCGTATCTGGGTAATTCAACGTCTATGGATGGTAGAGGTATTCGCCGTGAAAGCGGAAAGCGCCGACAGTTTTTTAGTTATGTTTTAGATATGCATGATACAGATATACCTCGAACAATAGATACATCCACCGTGATTGTTATATCTCGTGATGAAGCTAACAGGTTAGTTAACGATTTGTCTTTTAAGTTCAACGGGACAGATGTGAAATTAACGGAATTAGTGCCGGTCTCGTATTTTACTGAGAGCAATCAGGAATATCAGTACGGGGCAAACCCATCAAAAAATGAGCCGGTGATTAAACTGACCGGAAAAGTTTCCGTCGCAAGAAAACTCTTACTCAAAAAAGGCGGAAATAGGCATGTTGGTTTGATTGTTCTCGGAGAAGAATCTTATCGCCGCGGAGAGTCAGAGCTTCCGGAATTGCTTGAAAGGCAATCTATTCAATATGTGTATTTGAGTATGCACCTTGACTCCGAAATGTCCGCAAAACTGATTGCAAAGTATGATGATGCCGATCTTTTTGCCTGCACGAAGGATTTTCTGCTGTCCAACAGTCGGCCTCCGATTATAAAAAATTCGTTTACGGAGCAGATGGACACTCAAATCAGCGCAATCATTGACAAAGAAGTATCGGCAACGATAATATCCGGTTTTATTGATTGGGACAAATACAAAGCATTTAAGAAAGCGATGTTCTTTATCAAAACTTCAGAATATGATTCTGACGAGAAGGATGATTTCATTGTTCAAGCTCATTCATTGATGAATCTGTTCTTGACTTCTGTATTTCCGATTTGTTTTTTGGAAGAGCTTATTGATGTGGGAGTTGTTGATAATGTTGAAAAGCCTGAATTGCGTTTGCAGCGCTTAGAAGAAGCGAAAAATACATTCCCGGAGTTTTTAAAGGAAAACGCTTCCTTTGCTGTCGGTATTCTGGAAGATGCGTATTTTGAACTCAATGACAGCACCCCGAAAGAAAGCTCTTTTTCGGAGATAATCAAAGATAATCTACAAAAGAAAATTGCTGTTGTTGTGCCTAAAGCTTACTATGCTGTAGTGATTGAAAGAATGCTGCGTGCTAAAGGTGTTGAGGATTTGACCGGTTTCCATGTTGTTACAGCTAACCGTTTTGATAATGCACGGCTATATGACTTGATTATTGTTGTAGGCAATATATCCGGGAAACGATTCGATGCTCTTAGATGTCGTTCATCTCAAATAATTAATGTATTGCTTTATGAGGCCGAAAAGTACCAATACAAAAAACAGGTCAGAGGCGCTAAAGCCGCAGAGCATTTATTAAATAAGCGATCTACAATCTTTACGGATGACGAATATGTGGAAGATGCACTCGAAATTGATGAAGATGAGATACAAGAAGTGGCGGTAATTGACAGTGAGATTTCTGATTATGTGAGTTCAACAGTAATAAAAGCTGTCAGGAACTGTATTTGCTCTGACGACACAAAAAACATGGCGAACATCGTGGCGGTGGCAAAATTTGATTCGGATGAAGTTGCATTTTTCACAAAAAACTATAAGGCATACATATTAGATGAGGCAGAAAGCTCAGTTAAAGAAGTTGCGGTTTCCGATTTAACCGAAGGCGCTGTCATTGTGTTTACACGAAGCACATCAAGAACCCGGGATATTGTTGAAGAAATTCTGCGAGATATGATAAAGAACCGGCTTGTTTCCGAAGAAGTTGAACGGGCCTATTACAAATCTCGTGAATGGAAAACGACTTTGATTGATTACATAAAAAGAACCGGAAGCAGTGCAAAAGTCATTGCAGATGAGATGATTGCCAACGGTGTCAGTGTTCAGGAAATAACAATTCGGGGGTGGTTAGACGAGGAATCGCATACCGTCCGTCCTCAGAGACTGGATTCAATTCAACAGATTGCCTTAATCGCCGGAAACGATGAATTATTTGACAGCGCAGAGGAATGCTTTGCTGCCGGAGGGCAGATTTACAGGATTCGGCGTCAGATTCTGGAAACAATTGGACAAGCTATTTTGGGTGAGGTCACAGGCAAAGTCGATGCTTCCGATTCAATGTCAGAAGCTATAGCTGAGCGGATCAAAGATGCGGCGGTTACACTTCAAATAGAATCGATAACCTTCTTGGATGATGAAGTTCCGATTAACACAATAAATCGTCCCCTAACTATTGATTAATATGGAGGATATGATACATGAGTTCTACAAGAGATTATTTATCAGCTCGAAATGAGTATATTAAATTAGTAAAAGAGGAATTGCTTGGTCCGGGCTCGGAAATATCAATTCCTGATGCAGAACATGAATTGATTACCAATTCACCTGATGTGCGCTATTCGATAGGGATTCTATTTCCCAAAAACAATAAGTTGAACGCAGATAACGACGACTCGTCAAGAGTTGAAGAGTCATCCGAAGAGCATGATGAAGAACCTGATGAGGAAGAAAATGCCGAAGTTGAAAGCTCTGAAAAGGCAGAGCCTGTTACCCCTGCGGAAGAGGAAAACTTAGATGAGGAAATAAGCTTGGCGGCACAGAATATGCCGTCTTCACTCGGCTTAACCTTTTTGTCATCTTCTGATTTAAACAGCTTAAAATGTGAAGTCAGCTTTGCTACATACCGTAAAGCAAAGATGACCGATTGCAGGATTCCGTTCTATCCGGATTCTCCTGATAAGTACTCTGTTCCAACACAGTTGGCATCTTATGTTTTTTTTGATGCCAAAGAGAGATGCCTGAAACTTTGTACAGGATTGAATCGAAAAACAGTTAGAGACTTGTATGAGCGAGATCTCCTTGATTCGGATGAATTTGGTATATTTCCCGCTATGTACAAACTCTGTGACCAGTTGAAAGGTGGATATGTAAGAGTTCCTCATTCCGTTGAGGTCACAGTCGACTTTTCATCCGTAGATTATGTCGATGACAATAAACAACTTGACGAGACATATGCTAAAGTGACGGCACTTAAGCGGAAAATTACCGATAATCTCTATTCGATTACTATTATGCTCGTTAATGACGATGAAGAAAAATCCAATGGCACCCGTTGCATTTTTCAACCGGTAGTCAAAATCAACTCAGAAGCAAACGGCTTTAGATTCCGAGAGCTTTCTTCGCTGGTAGACTTCAATCTGTTAGATCACGAAGAACAATCTTTGGAGCTGCAATACCGAAATAAGCGTGTGTACGGAACAGGATTGGGAACATCGGTCAATTGGAACATCAATGCAGATGGCAATGGCGTAATATATAATGATTTTTTCCCCGAGGTCGAAGTGCCGTCGATGGATTTTTCGATTCCGGAAGGTTCGGGCATTGCTAAATCATCTCTTTCTATGCGGCATCTGTCTGATTTGGATGATACTCCGAAGGCTCAAAAGCTGTCAGAACTTAAAAGCGTGATTGACGCTTACAGCAAGTGGATAGACTTGTTGGATGAAAAGAAAAAAAGCCTTCCCGATTGCTATCAGCCCGCTGCCAAAATAAATATAGAAGGTTGTCGGAAATCAAGAGACAGAATGAGTGTAGGACTTCGAATTTTAGCTGATAATCAGGTTGCATGGAAGGCATTTTTGCTTGCAAACAGGGCGATGTTTATGCAGAGGATACACCTTAAACTGCAGGTTGAAACAGCAGATGTCGATCGTTATCCGGGAGATGCAACACTTTCCAAACTTTTGGAAAATATTGATTACAATGTGCCTGAAGGCATTACAGGAGACAACTACTCGTGGCGTCTATTTCAGATTGCATTCCTTCTGATGTGCATAGAGTCGATTTCAAATGATTCGGCTCCCGAACGGAATATTGTTGACCTGATTTGGTTTCCGACCGGCGGCGGAAAAACGGAAGCTTACCTCGGACTGACTGCTTTCACTATTTTCTACAGGCGGCTTGCGCATCTTGCCGACTCTGACGGGACAACCGTAATAATGCGCTATACACTTCGTTTGCTTGCTGCACAGCAGTTCACAAGAGCTTCAACACTTATTTGTGCTTGTGAATATATTCGTGATGACGCTATGTCGAGGCACCCGAAATACGGTAGGTATTCATTAGGTGACTCTGAAATCACGATTGGCTTGTGGATCGGTCGGGAGCATATACCGAATACAAATGCAGATGCGAAGAAACATTTGAAAGAACTGACAGACGCACAAATCAGCAACCTTCAATACGCTAAAGAGCAGCATAATAAATTCCAGGTTCTGAAATGCCCGTGGTGCGGAACTAAGCTGGTAAAAGATCGAGTCGGCGGAAAAATGATCGGTACTTTCGGGTACAGGATGAGAAATAATCGACACTTTGAGCTGTTTTGTCCGCAAGAGAGCTGTTTCTTCAATCAGCAAGGGAAGTTACCGATACAGATTATTGATGAGGAATTGTATTCTTGCCCACCCACGCTTCTTTTCGGAACAGTGGACAAGTTTGCAATGATTCCGTGGAAGAAAGATATTGGGGCATTTTTCGCTGCCGATACCGACAATCGTCCTCCTGATTTAGTTATTCAGGATGAATTGCATCTTATTTCCGGACCGTTAGGTACAATGGTTGGCTTGTATGAAGCGGCGATTGATGCTCTGTGCACCAAGAACGGAGTTCATTCAAAAATCGTTGCCTCAACAGCAACAATTCGCAGAGCAAAAGAACAGTGCTCAGCCTTGTACAATCGAGAGGTCAGTCAATTTCCAAATCCCGGATTGGATGCAGAAGATTCATTTTTTGCAAGAGAGTCAAAAATTGACTATGAAAAGAATATCTATGGACGCAAGTATGTCGGGTTAATGCCATCAGGAAAAACCAAAGCAATGATGGAGGTCCGTTCAATAGCAGCTCTTATGCAGGAGATCAACACTATGGATTTGCCTGATGATATTAAAGATAAGTTCTGGACCCTTACGGTTTATTTTAACAGTCTGAAAGATTTGGGTAAATGCTCAACATTGGTTGACGATGATGTTAAGGACTTCATTAAGAGAACGGCATACAGACTCGGAAGTGCCAAAGATGCCCGAATGATTGCTCGTGCAGATGAGTTGACGAGTCGTATCAATACCACACAACTCAACGAAACATTAGACAAGCTTGAAAAACTGTGTTACTCAAAGGAAAATCTTAAGAATAAACGATACCCTTCGAATGTACTGCTGGCTACAAACATGATTTCTGTGGGTATCGATGTTGCCCGACTTAATGTTATGTTGCTGGTAGGACAGCCAAAATTGACCAGTGAGTATATTCAGGCGTCAAGTCGAGTCGGTCGTTCTTTCCCCGGCGTTGCTTTTGCTATGTATGACGGCTCAAAAAGCAGAGATCGTTCTCATTATGAGCAGTTTAAATCGTATCACGAATCATTTTATAAGCATGTAGAACCTACTGGAGCAACTCCGTTTTCAAAACCGGCACGAGATCGTGCACTTCATGCGGTCATGATAGCAATGACAAGAGTTCTTGAAAGCGAATTGAGCCTGGAAAGGGGGGCAGCCAACTTCAAGCGCAAAGAATATGCAGAAAGAATTGCCCACCTCAAAGGATATATCATTGCGAGAGCTGCATCTATATCAAAGCGGATGAATTCAGACATGAAAGATGATTCTTATGAAATTGCTCTTGAAATTGACTCTGTTTTTGAAAAATGGGAACAGCTTGCTGAGAATTACGATGAAGATCACTTTTACTACGGGGAGAAATTCTTGATTAAAGATCCTGATGATGGAGAAGGCAGACTCATGAAACCATTTAACACAAGCCGTAGCGATCCGGCATTTGATACTATGACATCAATGAGAAATGTGGATTCTACGGTTGTGGGAAATGTATTAATATGGGAGGAGGAATAATTCAATGGAATTAGAATCAGCTAAGAAAGTTTCATTAAACCGAATTACTCATTCCGTTCGTGCATCTCAGGCGGTTTTACAGTACGGCGTTGGCGCAATGATTGACTTTCCAAATCAGACTTTAATGACTGCTGCACCGGAATATTGGCAGGAGCAGGTTGTACAAATACACGATGAACGTCTTGAAAAAGTTCTGCATGTCGATTATTTTGGACTTCCGGGCGGACAGGATGATCCGCATTGCCGTGAGGGCATTTCATATGTTCGCTTTCCGGAGTGGTATTTTTGCCCAAAATGCAGGAAATTTCAACCTATAAGTGAGTGGGTTTTCGACTATAAAAAACAGGCAAAGCAAAACAAATTAAGTATTGACCCCAATATGGTTAAATATATGCAGTGTCCGAAATGCGGACAGGATCTCGTAGTAACCCGAATTGTCACAGCCTGTGAATGTGGACATATAGATGACTTCCCTTGGGTAAAATGGGTTCACTGCAAAAATATGTACGGCGGTGCAAAATCGGTATGTGCCCACCCTTCATTGACATTTAAGACCAGCGCTTCTTCAACCGAAGGGCTTGAAGGTCTTACAGTTTCTTGCGAAACATGTGGTGCTAAAGCTACATTAAAAGGAGCATTTGACAAAGATGCTTTGCAGGAATTAGATCAGAAATATGAAGGCAAATATAATTTCAGGTGTACAGGCAGGCATCCGTGGAAACATACAAAAGATAAATGCGTGGTGTATCCAAAAGTTCTGCAAAGAGGTAGCTCCTCGGTATATTTCCCTATCACTGCAAGCTCGCTGGTTATTCCTCCTTATTCAAGCCTGATTACAAGATTGATTGACAGCAGTAAAGCTTTTTCAAATTGCAAAAATGTTATTGCCGGGTACAAACGAGCTGATGTTCCAAAGGAGTTACTGGCGTCTCTTATCCAAAACGGTATAGATACTTATGCCAAAGATATTGCTCTTGAGATAGGTGTGCCTGTAGAAAAAATACACCCTATTTTGGAACGAAAATGGGTAGCTGCATCTGACGATGAGGAGTATTCAACAACAAGTGTAAGATACCGAGCAGAGGAGTATGAAGCACTTAGCAGAGAAGTATCAATGCCTACCGACGAGTATGGTGACTTTCTTCGTGAAGGAACTGAAATTACAAATTATTCGATTCCGTTTGTGAAGAACATTTCACTCATACATAAAGTCCGTGAAGTACAGGCACTAATCGGTTTTTCCCGTCTTAAACCGGCAGAAGCAAACATTGGTGATGATTCCCGAGAACATATTGTCCCGGTTAAACAGCAAGAAACAAACTGGTATCCGGCTTATGAGGTTCGGGGTGAAGGCATCTTTTTGGAATTCGATGAAATTGCAATTTCTGAATGGCAGCAGAAACATCCCGAAATTCAACACCGGGTAAATACCCTGAATGAGAATTATCAAAAATCATTTATCGGTCAGTCAAGGCCGAGAAAAATAACAGCAAAGTTTCTCTTGCTTCATACTATTTCTCACGCCCTAATTAAGCAACTGAGCTTCGAGTGCGGTTATAGTATTGCATCACTTAAAGAACGCCTGTACTGCAGTGAGATTGGAGACGGCAAACAGATGGCAGGTATTTTCATATACACTGCAAGCGGTGATTCGGAAGGAACTATGGGTGGATTGGTACGTCAAGGCTGTGCCGACACATTTCCGGGAATATTCAAAAAGGCGATGGAAGCGGCGATGACTTGTTCCAATGATCCTGTGTGCAGCCTAAGCATGGGGCAGGGACGAGATTCACTTAATCTATCTGCGTGCCATTCATGTTTACTGATTCCCGAAACAAGTTGTGAGGAGTTTAACATCTTTCTGGACAGAGGAACCATTGCGGGAACGTACGAAAACCGCGAAATGGGATTTTACTGCAAGCAATTGTATGGTACAGCTCCGTGGAAAGATATGAGCGCATTCGAAAACTCGTGCGATACAAAACATCAAGATAAGCGAGAAGTCATAGTTGTCAATCCGGGGATAGATTTAAGAGATACGGATTACTCTGATATTTGGAAAGATCTTCGAGCTTGGTCTGATAATAAAAAAGAAATTGCATTGCTGTCCGAATTAGAAAAAATGAACGATATTTTTTCACAAAAAGAAAAACCGTATCGGGATTGCCTTTTCCAAATTAGCGGAGATGAAGAACAATATAAGTGCGATCTGCTTTGGAAAGAATCTAATGTTGCGTTCTTCACATCGGACAATGAGGACTGTTACTTGGCAGCAAAGGATAGTAATATGCAATGCTTTTATAGCATCGACAGTACGGTTACTCCGAAAAAAATACTCGACGCATTAAAGGTGGCGATGATATGTCGATAATGATTCCGGAAAAACCCAGAAGTTTTGATCCTGCCAGTCAGGAGGGTTTAATCTTCGATGCTTTGGCATTGCTTTCGGAAGAATATTATGTATTCCATTCTTTCCGAATCACAGACACCCGAGAAGGAATCTTTCATGAAAATGAAACCGACTTCGTTATTCTGAACCGGTTTAAAGGTGTTATCTGTTTAGAAGCTAAAGCCGGTCAGGTGCGATATGAGAATGGCTGTTGGCTATACGGCAACGGTCTTCCGATGCATAACGGAGGACCATTCAATCAGGCGAGTGCCAATAAATATAGGTTGATGCGATATATATCTAACAGCAATATGGCATTCGTTTTGGAAAAGTGCAAGTTCTTTCACGCCGTATGGTTCCCGTCTGTAAGCAATAATAGGTTAAGAACTATGATTCTTCCGTCAGAAGGAGACAAAGCACTTGTTCTGACAAAAGAAGCATTGTCTGATCCGGAAGAGTTTTTGAATAGAATATATGCGCTGGAACTGCCGAGCCGGATTGAAACGAATTTGAGCGAGATTGAATATAAGCGGCTGGTTAGAGAAATCTTCTGCCCGCAATTTAATGTTTTCCCTACTGCTTCTTTTGAATCGGACTTGAAAAAGATTGTGTTCCACAGACTTTTGGATGAGCAGGTCGGAATTTTGGATTTCTTGGATGAGCAGCTGACGGCAGCCGTTAACGGAGCTGCCGGAACCGGAAAAACAATGATTGCCGTAGAAAAAGCTCGCCGGCATGCATCTGCCGGTGAGCGGGTCTTGTTCTTATGCTTTAATGTTAAATTAAAAGAGTATTTAGAGGAAAACTATGCACAAGACCTTGTCGGTTATTACACCATTGCAGGCTTTGCCTGTAAAATGTGTAATACCGTGAAACCGGATTATGAGCAGTTAAAATCAAAGCTTGAAGATTATTATATTGCCGGAAATTTCCCGTTTAAGCATGTCATAATAGATGAAGGACAGGATTTTGGAAGTGATGTTATTAAAGAAACCGACATCATTCAGCTCATTCATGACATTATCGTTGATGCTGATCAAGGTGGAACTTTTTATGTGTTCTATGACCGATTTCAATTGGTACAGGCGAGAGAAATGCCCAAATTTATTGAGGACTTGGATTGTAGACTTACTCTATATCGAAATTGCAGAAATACTGAAAACATCGCGATGACATCTCTGAGACCGATAACAGAGCGTAAGCCAAAATTGTTTGAGGGCGCAGTAAAAGGTGCTCCGGCAAGACTTCATTTCTGCGAATCTCTACAGAGCGAAAAAGAGCGAGTTGACAAACTTATCAGTGAACTTGCTGCCGACGGTTACAAAGACATTGTTCTTTTGACATGCAAAACAGAATCAACAAGCATTTTGAGCAATGCTGTAAAAGATGGTAAGTATAGAAACAAGTATTTGTTCACCACTTGCAGAAAGTTCAAAGGACTGGAAGCCGATGTGATAGTCTTAATGGATGTTGACAAAGGCACTTTTGAACAGGAAAATGTTTTGATCTTCTATGTAGGTACATCTCGTGCCCGTATCAAACTTGAAATAGCTGCCGTGCTGAGCGATGAAGATTGCAAGGATATCCTTTCATCGGTTTTGAATTATCAGGGTAAGATTCGCAGAGGCAAAAAAGATTTAGCTGGTGCATTAAATACAATTGGATGTATATTCTAAAAGGTACATGCAATACAGCATGTATCTTTTAGAATATACATGAAAAACTCAACGATAAAAATATACTATTGTATCATATTTCTACAATACTTCACCAAACTCACATTCCCCATCTCATAAGCCTTATCAATACAACCTTTTGTAAATCCTGATTTTGAGAAAAGGTAATAATGTTTTGTTTTATACGAGAACAAGTTACTCCGTTTTACAAGTGTTTCTAAAACGCCAAGGTCAACCTTTTCGTTAGTCCACTTACATTCTGCAAAAAGTGCTGTGTTTTTATCTTGTTCGCCCATAATATCAATTTCAGTCTGACACTTTTCTTTTGGATCATTGCCCCACCAGCGACCGAGAGCCGTAAACTCAACCGGACAGTTGCCGGAAAGGAGCTGTTTCCACAAATACTGTTTACAGATTTCCTCAAAAACCTTGCCCATATAGTCCGAAAGCTGTGGCTCGATACGCTTATATGCCAAATCTGCGGCGCCGCGGGCGATAATTGAATTATTTTCAAACACGAACCGATACCAAAAGCGGAACATATTATCTTCAATCGAATAAACCGA
>CAKSDE010000009.1 GCA_934444735.1 uncultured Clostridia bacterium
CTTGTGCGTTGCCAGTAGTATTAGGGCTATGCCCGAAAATGAAATACCACCCGCTATGCGGGTGGATATTTATTATAATTATTATTTATCTTCTGCCAGCTTTACCAAGCGATCGTACTTAGCCTTAGCCTCTTCCTGAGCTTTAGCAAAGAGTTTCTTTGCTCTTTCAGGATTGGAACGTGCAAGTGAATTGTAACGAACCTCGCCCATGATAAAGTCTTCGTAGCTTGCCTTAGGCTCTTTTGAATCCAACTGGAACGGATTCTTGCCTTCCAGAGCAAGTCTCGGATCGAATCTGAACAAGTGCCAGTATCCTGCCTCTACAGCTTTCTTTTCTTCTGTCTGTGCAATTGACATACCGCCCTTAATACCGTGGTTGATACACGGAGCATATGCGATAATCAATGAAGGACCGTTGTAGCTTTCAGCCTCAAGCATTGCCTTTAAGCACTGGTTATAATCAGCGCCCTGTGCGATCTGTGCAACATATACATAGCCGTAGCTCATTGCAATCGCTGCCAAATCTTTCTTCTTAACCTGCTTACCTGCTGCCGCAAACTGTGCGATTGCGCCTGTCGGTGTAGATTTAGATGACTGACCGCCTGTATTTGAGTAAACCTCGGTATCAAATACCATTACGTTTACATCTTCGCCCGATGCCAATACGTGATCAACACCGCCGAAGCCGATATCATAAGCCCAGCCGTCGCCGCCGAATACCCAAACAGATTTCTTTGCAAGATATTCTTTATCAGCCAGAACGTCTTTTGCCTCTTTTGAGTTGAGATTTGCTATAGCCTTCAAAAGCTCTTCTGTTGCAACCTTATTTGCCGTGCCGCATTCTTTTGTTTCGATAAACTTATCTACAGCGCCCTTAACCGAAGGCTCGTCCTCTGCAATCTTTTCAAGCTTTGCGATATTTGCATTTCTCAAAGCCTTCTGTCCCAAGAACATTCCATAACCGTATTCTGCGTTATCCTCAAAGAGTGAGTTAGCCCACGCAGGACCTCTGCCCTCTTTATTTGCGGTATACGGAGTTGACGGTGACGATCCGCCCCAGATTGACGAACAGCCTGTTGCGTTTGCGATGTACATTCTGTCACCAAAGAGCTGCGTGATAAGCTTAGCATACGGTGTTTCGCCGCAGCCTGCGCACGCACCCGAAAATTCGAGATACGGCATTCTGAACTGTGAACCCTTAACCGTTGTAATCGGGAATTTATCCATAACAGCAACCTTATCATCAAGCTTAATGCCGTAATCAAAGCCTGCCTGTTCGCCCAAGTTGTCATCAAGCGGAGTCATTGTAAGAGCCTTTGTACCCTTAACTTCAGGACACACATTCACACATGATCCGCAGCCTGTACAGTCGAGAACCGAAACGGCAATTGCAAAATACAAGCCGTCAACCTGCCTCATCTTAACGTACTTCATGCCCTCGGGAGCATTTTTAGCTTCTTCCTCGGTCAGAACAACCGGTCTTATACAGCCGTGAGGACATACATATGAGCAAAGTCCGCACTGCAAGCAAGCGTCGCCGTTCCATGTAGGAACATCGATTGCGATACCTCTCTTTTCAAATGCCGATGAACCCAGAGGTACTTCACCTGTAGCATAAGGAACAAATGTCGATACCGGCAGCTGCATTCCACGGAAACCGTTTATCGGAACGAGTACGTTATTTACGTAATCGATCAGCTTGCCCTCGCCGTCATGCTTGATTGAAAGATCTTCGTCCTTTGCGTTCTTCCATGAATCGGGAACATTAACCTTGACAACCTCTTTCGCACCCATGTCTATAGCGTCATGGTTCATCTTAACGATAGCGTCACCCTTCTTTGAATACGAAGCGGTAGCTGCGTCTTTCATGTACTTAATCGCGTCCTCTGCCGGAATTATGTTTGCAAGCTTAAAGAATGCCGACTGCAATACAGTGTTGATTCTGTTGCCCAAACCGATTTCCTTACCGATCTTAACACCGTCTATTGTATAGAACTGAATATTATTTTCAGCGATATATCTCTTAACCTGTCCCGGGATATGCTCTTCCAGCTCGTCCTGATTCCATGAGCAGTTCAAAAGGAACACGCCGCCCGGCTTTACATCTTGTACCATATCGTACTGTCTGATATAAGATGCCTTATGACAGGCAACAAAGTCAGCCTTATTGATAAGATATGTAGATGTGATCTTAGCATTACCGAAACGCAGGTGAGATACTGTCAGACCGCCCGACTTTTTGGAGTCATAATCAAAGTATGCCTGAACGTTCATATCTGTATGGTCGCCGATAATCTTAACCGAGTTCTTGTTAGCACCGACCGTACCGTCCGCACCCAAGCCCCAGAATTTACAGCTTGTGATACCCGCCGGTGTGGTATCGGGATTCTCGTCTATCGGCAATGACAGGTTTGTAACGTCATCGTTGATACCGATTGTGAAATGCTTTTTATCTTCATTTTTGAATGCTGCGATAATCTGAGCAGGAGTTGTATCCTTTGAACCCAAACCGTAACGTCCGCCGAATACCGGAACATTTGCAAACTTCGAGCCTGCCAAAGCCGCAACAACATCAAGATACAAAGGCTCTGCGATAGCGCCCGGTTCCTTTGTTCTGTCCAGTACAACAATCTTTTTAACAGTTTCGGGGATTGCGGCAAGCAAATGCTCTGTCGAGAACGGTCTGTAAAGTCTTACCTTTATCATACCAACCTTTTTGCCGTTTGCATTCAGGTAATCAACAGTTTCGTGGATAGTGTCACAAGCCGAACCCATAGCGACAATAACCGTTTCAGCGTCAGCTGCACCGTAATAGTTAAACAGCTTATAGTCTGTGCCGATAAGCGCATTAACCTTGTCCATGTATTCCTGTGTAAGAGCAGGGATAGCCTGATAATATTTATTTGAAGCTTCCTTTGCCTGGAAGAATATATCCGGGTTTTGAGCAGTACCGCGCTGTGCCGGGTGTTCCGGATTCAGCGAACCGTGTCTGAATGCAGCCAAAGCGTCCCAGTCAAGCATCTTTGCCAGATCATCATAATCCCAGCAAGCAACCTTCTGATATTCGTGAGAAGTTCTGAAACCGTCAAAGAAATGCAAAAACGGTACTCTTCCCTTAATTGTTGTCAAATGAGCAACAGCGCCCAAATCCATAGCCTCCTGCGGATTTGTCGATGCAAGCATCGCAAAACCGGTCTGACGACAGGCCATAACGTCCTGGTGATCGCCGAAGATTGAAAGCGCATGAGATGCCAACGCTCTTGCCGATACGTTAAATACACACGGCAGCAATTCGCCGGCGATCTTATACATATTCGGAATCATAAGCAGCAAGCCCTGTGAGGCTGTGTAGGTTGTTGTCAGCGCACCGGCTGTAAGTGAGCCGTGAACCGTACCTGCAGCGCCCGCCTCGGACTGCATTTCCGTTACCTGAACTGTCTGACCGAAGATATTCTTCTGACCTGCGGCAGCCCATTTGTCTGTTACCTCCGCCATTGTTGACGACGGTGTGATGGGGTAAATTGCAGCAACATCTGTAAATGCATATGATACATAAGCCGCAGCATTATTACCGTCCATTGTTTTCATTTTTCTTGCCAATGAAATCTCCTCCTTTTATTATATAAATGCCATATTATGCAGCATTTTGAGTTTGCACATATATATATCAGAGTTTACATACATATATGTATACACACATATATAATGATAACACTTTTCATCACAAAAATCAATAGATTGGGCAAATTTTTTGTAAGAATTTTTTTATTTTTGTTGAAGATAACATATAGCGGCTGTTTGTATTGTAATTTTTAACCCAACAAACCGCGAATTTGCACCCTTTGCCTGTCAAACGTAAAAATTTTGTCGCACGCTTGACTAAATTCTACAAGCCGTTTTGACATTTTTCTCGGCATATAGGTGGTATAATAAAGAAAAAGCAAACGTGCAAAGAGTGGAGATTTTTATGACTGTATATTTAGATGTTCTGTTTTCAATCAATTTTTTCATGAACTATATCCTGCTTACGGTCTGCACCGCACTTTGCCATATGCCGTCAAAAAAACGAAGAAGGCTGCTCGCAAGCCTTTTGGGCGCAATATACGGAGTGTGTGTTTTTATCCCTGATTTGACACTTCTTTATTCCGCCTTATTCGTTTTTTTGTTCTCGGCTCTGATGGTTTTTACATCGGTTTGTCCCTGCTCCAAAAAAGACTTTTTAAGATGTTTTTCCGCATTTTACATATCGTCTTTTATCCTTTCGGGCGCGGAATATATGCTTCTTCCGATATTCGGCGGCGGCATCGTCCGAAACGGTATAATATATGCAAATACATACCTGATTATCGCCATTGCTCTTTTTGTCGGATTTTTTGCGGTAAAAACAATACGCCGAATCCGTACAAAATCGGGGAAATATAATATAAAGGTGAAATACAAGGATAACACCGCCGTCCTCCCGGGAATTCTCGACACCGGCAATCACTTAAGCGATCCGATAAGCGGCAGGCCGGTAATAGTTGCCGACGAAACGCTTTTACACAAGCTCTTTTCGCCCGGCTGCGGAATCTGCAATCTGAACGAGTGGATCGATGTCACCGATATTCGGATTATCCCGTATAAAACTCTCGACTCAAAAAGCGTTATGACCGGGTTTTTGGCAGAATACGTGGAGATAGGCGAGAAAAAAATTGACGGCGTTATCATTGCGATAAACAAAAACAGACTGGATTGCGGTATTTTAATAAGCAACGGAATTTTATAATAAGAGGGTGTAGATATTGATTGGTCTGGTAAAAAAAATAAGCGAATGTTTTTGGGAATTGTATTCCGATATAAGCAAAGCCGACGGAGTTTATTATATCGGCGGCAGTGACGCTCTTCCGCCTCCCCTTTCAAAGGACGAAGAAGAAAAATATGTACGAAACATTTCGGCAGACAATGAAGCCAAAAGAGTTTTAATAGAGCACAACCTGCGCTTGGTCGTATATATCGCGCGAAAATTTGAAAATACGGGAGTATATGTGGAGGATTTAATTTCTATCGGTACAATCGGGCTGATAAAAGCGATAAACACATTTAATCCCGAAAAGAATATAAAGCTTGCAACATATGCGTCGCGCTGCATTGAAAACGAAATTCTGATGTATCTACGCAAAAATCAGAATCAGCGCAGCGAAGTATCGATAGACGAACCGCTGAACGTCGATTGGGACGGCAACGAGCTTTTATTGTCCGACATATTGGGGACAGAAAACGACATTACCTACCGCGGTATTGAGGACGAGGTGGACCGTATGCTCTTAGCCACCGCAATGGATAAACTCTCGCCGCGTGAAAAGCAGATTATGATAATGCGCTTTGGGCTGAACAATCAAAAAGAAAAAACGCAAAAGGAGGTAGCCGATATGCTCGGAATTTCACAATCATATATTTCACGGCTTGAAAAAAGAATAATAAAAAGATTAAAAAAGGAAATTCTCCGAATGAATTAGATTGATTTTGGGTATACTTTAATCAGATAAGTTAATCAGGTAAAATTAAACTTTTTATTTTTACCTAAATTATGTTAATAACAAAATTTTTCCCTAAAAAATGCAATTTGTACATACTTTAAGAAGGGGGAATTTTTGTGATCAACAAAGTGGAAATATGCGGAGTAAATACCTCCAAGCTGCCGGTGCTCTCAAAAGAAGAAAAAGCCGAGCTTTTTGTAAAAATCAAAGCAGGCGATAAGCTTGCACGCGAAAAATTCGTCCGCGGCAATCTGCGTTTGGTGTTAAGCGTTATACAGCGTTTCAGCAACCGGAGCGAAAACGCGGACGATTTATTCCAGGTGGGCTGCATCGGTCTGATAAAGGCAATCGATAATTTCGACCTAAACCAAAACGTACAATTTTCAACATATGCCGTACCCATGATAATCGGCGAGATACGCCGCTATCTTCGGGATAACAACAGCATACGCGTCAGCCGATCCATGAAGGACATCGCCTACAAGGCTCTTTACGTAAAAGAAAAGCTCACCAACAAAAATTCAAAAGAACCGACAATCGCCGAGATCGCAAAGGAGCTTGATATTCCGAAAGAGGACATCGTTACGGCGCTAAATGCAATCGCCGATCCGATAAGTCTTTTCGAGCCTGTATACCATGACGGCGGCGAGGCAATATTTGTTATGGATCAGGTCAAGGACGGTAAAAATACAGACGAGAACTGGCTCGAAAATATCGCCCTCTCCGAGGCAATGCATCATCTGTCCGAGCGAGAAAAGCAAATATTGAGTCTGCGGTTTTTTCAAGGGAAAACGCAGATGGAGGTGGCAGATGAAATCGGAATCAGTCAGGCACAGGTTTCACGGCTCGAAAAAGGCGCTCTGAAGCGCATGAGAAAATATGTGTGATTTTAAATACAGGGACACAAAAGTTTTAAAAATATTTTGTGTCCCTCTTTATGTTATGAAAGGATTTGATTTTATTGCGTACCGCAGATCTGCGCCAAAAAGAAGTTATAAATATCCGAACAGCCGAAAGAATAGGATTTATCTCGGATATCGAGATGAATCCCGACACCGGCTGTATTGAATCGCTTATAGTTCCGGTGCGCCGCGGGATCTCCGGTCTCTTCGGCAAGCATCAGGATTTTTCCGTTCCCTGGGATAAGATAATCACTATCGGCAAGGATTTGGTTCTGACGGAGCTTGACAGCGTTGAAGTTGTAAGATAATTGTAATAAAACGGTTATTGAATATTAATATTAAATATAGTATAATAGACTGAGATAAATATGTAATCACACTATCGGAAAGGATTTGTTAAGCTATGAAATGCCCATATTGCGGTTTCGGCGACTGTAAAGTTATAGACTCACGCCCGACAGAGGAAGGCAATGCAATAAGACGGCGCAGAGAATGTCTTAAATGCCAGAAAAGATTCACAACATACGAAAAGCTCGAAACCATCTCCCTTGCAGTTATAAAGCAGGATAATTCACGTCAGCAGTATGACCGCGAAAAGGTCCTGCGCGGAATCATGAGAGCCTGCGAAAAGCGTCCGATTTCTCTTAACAGAATGGAACTTATCGCCGATGAAATTGAGGGGGATCTCTATCAATCTATGATAAAGGAAGTAACCAGCACCGAAATCGGTGAAAAGGTTATGGATCACCTAAAGGAGCTTGACGAAGTCGCATACGTGCGCTTTGCCTCGGTACATAAGCATTTTTCCGACATCGAAACCTTTATGGCAGAACTGCAAAAGCTTAAAAACGATAAATAGAAGGTGTTATAATTTGAGCGAAAGAACAATTGCGGCAATATCAACGCCGCCCGGCGTCGGCGGCATTGCCGTTATACGAATAAGCGGTACCGATGCTGTAAAAATCGCAGCAAGCGCATATGTCGGCAAAAGCGATCTGATAAATGCCCCGACGCATACAATTCACTACGGGCATATCGCAGATACCGACGGCAAAATAATAGATGAAGTACTTGTAAGCATAATGCGCTCACCCAAAAGCTTTACCGGTGAAGATGTTGTGGAGATCGGCACACACGGCGGAATCGCCGCATCAAAAATGGTTTTAAAAGCGCTTATCGCAAACGGTGCTTCACCTGCAGGACCCGGTGAATTTACAAAACGCGCCTTTCTAAACGGCAAAATCGACCTATCCGAGGCAGAGGGCGTAATCGATATAATAAATGCGCGAAACGAAACGGCGGAATTAAATGCGGTAGGTCAAGCCTCCGGCAGACTTTCACGCGCAATCGAAGATATCCGCCAAAATCTTTTAAGCCTTGCCGCATCAATGCAGGTTCTTATAGACTACCCCGACGAGGATCTTGCGGATGTCACAATCGAGGACATAAAAAGCATTTGTGAAAAAGAACTCCAAAAAACGCAAAAGCTTATAAAAAGCTCCGAGCAAGGCAAGCTCATAACAGACGGAATCTTGACCGCCATAGTGGGACGTCCGAACGTCGGCAAATCCTCGCTTTTGAATATTCTTGCCGGTGAGGAGCGCGCAATAGTTACCGATATTGCCGGCACAACGCGTGATGTTATAGAGGAATCGGTAAATCTCGACGGAGTTATTCTGCGGCTTATGGACACTGCCGGCATCCGCCAAACAGACGACCGTGTGGAGAAAATCGGAGTTATGCGCTCAATGGATTCAATAAAAAAGGCAGATTTGGTGCTTGCCGTTTTTGACGCATCGGAGCCTTTGAGCGAAGAGGACAGAAATATCCTTGCCGATACCGAAAATTCAAAAAGAATTATAATAATCAACAAAACCGACTTAGGCGAAAAAGACGACTTTCCATCGGACGGCATAAGAATTTCAGCCAAAAACGGCAATGGTATAGACGAGCTTTCAAAAAGAATCAGAGATATGTACAATCTCGGCGAAATCGGCACAAACGATGCGCCGATTGTCACCAATATGCGCCATACCGCTGCTTTGTGCCGCACAGAACAATCCTTAAAAAATATTATTTCAGGCGCATCGGCAGGTACTCCGAGCGACATTCTCTCAATTGATTTAAATGACGCGATAAATGCTCTCGGAGAGATCACCGGAGCTGTTGCATCGGAAGATATAGTAAACGAGATATTCCACAATTTCTGCGTAGGAAAATAAAAGGGAGTGTTAAAAAGCTCCGGAACAAGAAGAGGCTGTTTAAATTAAACAGCCTCTATTTTATTTGTCAAATGTATTCCAGAAATCCAAAACCGCTCTTTCGTAATTGTACTTATCCTCATAGTAGCTCATCGCATGATCCGCACCCGGCACAATCAAAAGCCGTTTCGGCGATATACAAGCCTTATAATTTTCATATGTCATTTCAACCGGCACAAAATGATCGTCTGTCCCATGCACAAACAATACCGGAATCGTGGTATTTTTAAGTGCGTCCACAGTCGAATAATTTCCCGAATCCATAGAAATCTTACGTTTGCAGATAGCGTCGGCAAATGCACTGCGCACACCGTATGCCATGTGCAGATTATTGTTTGCCACGTGCTTCCAAATTGCTTTCGGCGATGTAAATCCGCAGTCTGCCATAATCCCGTGTACATTTTCCGGCAAATCCAGATCCGACGCCATCAAAACGGTTGTCGCACCCATTGATATTCCGGCAAGGTAGATCGGTATATTGTTTCCCGCACGGCATATTGCCCATTTCACCCATGCCTTGCAGTCATATCGCTCGGTCAGCCCGAACCCCATATAATCACCGTCGCTGTTATTCTGTCCGCGCTGTTCAACGTATAAAACGCTGCACCCGTTTTTATGCCAAAAATCCGAAATCAAACCAAAATCCCGATCCCATGACGATCTCCAACCATGAAATGCAATAATCAGTCTTTTCGCATCATCGCAATGATAATAATGACCGATAAGCTGAAGTCCCTCATCATTTACGATTTTTACCGTTTCATGCACCTGCTCTTTTAAGTTTGCCGATGCCACCTTGCATATCATAACAAACTCTTCGTCCTGACTGTTTCCGGCTATATACTTGCCCGCCTTTTTCATTATCTTCGGCTGCTCCCGGTCAAGCGCCGTTTTCACCCACAATCTTGTTGTAAGATATGCCGTACCGACCGCAGTTGCTGCCGCCGCTGCCGTTATACCTGCCGCCATCAATATTTTTTTATTCAAATCCTTCATAACAATAACCGTTCCTTTCCGCGCCCGCTATATCTCAATTAAATTTATTCTTTCCTGATTACTGATTATTAAACATTTTTTTCAAGTTCATTTTACCACCATTTTACAAGCAATGTCAATAGCGTTCGGAAGAGTTTACAGTTTATACACAAAACATTTACATAAAAAAAATGAAGTTGAGTGCAAAACCAAATCGTTTTTTTCACTCAACTTACAAATTTTAAAGCAAACATAAAAGCCCGGCAAAAGCTATCCCTACAGGAATAAGGCTCTTATAATTTTTATTTTCTCCGATCAGCATACTCAAAAGCGTTGAGAAGATAATCACACCGCCGGTTACAATCGGATACTGCACCGTTGCCTGAACGTGCTTTATCGCAACAAGAAGAATCAACTCCGCACCGTTATTAACCACTCCGTACAGCAACATGCTTATGTACGCTCTTTTCGATTTCACAATCCTGTTCTTCTTTGTTTTTATGCGTTTTACCGCAAGCCATATTATACCGAAAAGCGATATAATCACTGCCTGTATACACATATATTGCAGCGATCCCACAACCTGCATTCCGCTGTTCTGATGAACAGTCGTAATAACTCCGAAAGATCCGTTTACAAAAAATACCGCTATCAGATACAATATTGCTTTCCTGTCTGTTTTCCCGCCGCGGCTGTCCAAATAAAGCGCTGCTATAACCAAGATACAGCATAAAACCTTGCCCCAAGTAAGCGGCTCCGAGAAGAACAGAATACCTGCCACAAACGGCACAAGCATTCCTCCGAGCATTGTGAACATCGAATATTTTGATAAATCCACCTTCGACAGCGCCTTTAAATTCAAAACAGCAAACAATATCAAAAAAAGTGAATGTATGCCCGCACAAAACAGTGAAAACGGCGTAAACTGCACCTGTGCGCGCATAAGAATCATCAACAGCACAAATGTTTCCGCCCACGATACCGTCGAAAAAAGAACCGCCGTATCAAATCCGCTCTCACATTCTCTCTCCACTCTCTGATTTAAATAAAATGCAAACGCAAAAAGTACGGTTGCAAAAACCAATAATGCATAATACATATTTTTCCCTCCAACTCATCTGTACAAGTTACATTATAACCCATAAAGTATGAGTTGTCAAGAAAAAAATTATTTTGTGCACATATCCCTCATCTTTTCCAAAACACGCTTTTCTATCCTCGACACCTGCACCTGCGACACCCCCACAATCTGCGCAACCTGCGACTGTGTTTTCTCTTTAAAGTATCGCAGGACAATAATCTGCCGTTCTCTTTTGTCGAGCTTATCGAGCATCGTACGTATCATGAGCTTATTTATGATAATATTTTCATTATCCGGAGCCTTCAGCCGCTCACCCACGGGCGAGTCCTCACCCTCATAATATATCGATTCGGGGTATGCCGCCGCATCAAATGCCTCCAAAAGCTCCTCCGTTGTCACTCCGCATTTTTGGGAAATTTCGTTTATTGTCGGCTCACGCTTCAGCTCACGTCTCAAAAGCTCCTCCGCTCTCCAGCCTTTTATCGCATTTTCCTTTATTTTTCTCGATATTTTTATCAAGCCGTCGTCCCGTAAAAAGCGCCGTATTTCCCCCATAATCATAGGTACGGCATACGTCGAAAAACGGACGTCATATGTAGTGTCGAAGCGTTTAACCGCCTTTATAAGCCCCATTGCACCCACCTGTGCAAGCTCTTCAAAATCATAACCGCGATTGGTGAATTTTTTTGCTGCGCTCATAACAAGTCCCATGTTTTCCTCAACAAGCTCGTCCTCCGCCGCCTTATCCCCCTTTTTTAAGCGCTCCAATAATAATTCATTCATTTTCCTATTACCTTTGTCATTTTTACACTTGTGCCCATTCCTAAGCTGCTCGACACCTCAACCTCGTCCATAAAGCTCTCCATAATCGAAAAGCCCATTCCGGATCTTTCAAGCTCGGGTTTCCCCGTATAAAGCGGCTCTCTTGCTTTCTCCACATCTTTTATTCCGCATCCCTTGTCCGACACTGTATACTCAATTTTGTTCCCCGATATTTTCCCCTCCAGCCGCACCATTCCGACCGTATTTTCATATCCATGTATAATCGCGTTTGTAACCGCCTCGGATATTGCCGTTTTTATCTCCGCAACCTCCTCCAGAGTCGGGTTTAACTGGCTCACAAAAGCCGTTGCCACCATGCGCGCAAAGCTTTCATTTTCAGATTTATTTATAAATTCCAGACACATAACGTTTTCCATTTAATTCACCCCTTTTCATCACACAAGTTCCAAAGCCTGTTCAAGCTTATCGCACATACGCACAATTTTATCGATACCCGACATTTCGATTATCCGCCGCGTCTGTTTTTTCGTACCGAAAATTATCACCTTGCCGCCCAGCATTTTTGAGATTTTGTATCTGCCCATAATCACGCCGATTCCGGAGCTGTCCATAAATCCCACTTTGCTGAAATCAAAAATAATGTTTATCGCATTCGTGCTTTTTATCTTGCGGTCAACAGCTTCACGCAGCTTGCCTGCCATATGATGATCCAGTTCGCCGTCAATATTCACAAGCAGCGTATGCTTGTCCCCGATCAATCTGATGTCCATACTTTTCCCTCCTGTTTTTTATACTTTTACCTGTTCAATACTTCTTACTTCACCGCATTTATACAAAAATCCTTGAAAGATTTTTGGTAAGTTTTGTCGAACACATTTTTTCGTATCTCCTATTTCTCCATAATATTTATATATATATTAAAAATCTGCAAATGCCCCTAAAAAGCAACAAAAAAGAGCTGTTAAAAAATCAATTGATTTTTTAACAGCTCCATACTCTTTAGTAAGGGGATAGAAAAAAGCTTTGGAATTAGCAAACTGAGCCAAAGCTTTAGCTTGGGGATACCCGATGGCGTACATAGGTACGTCGAGGGCGAAGTTTGCTGATAGCAAGAAAAGAAATGATTTTATGAAAAATCATACTTTTTTTGATTTTTCTACTTTAACAAAACTAAACCACAACAATCATATTGCCAATAATGTTGCGTATTTTACTTTTTTATTGCGTTCCGGAGTTTTTTTACATTCCCTTTTTACATTTCTTTAAAATAATCCACTATATTTTGCGCGGTTTTTGAATCTATCCCCGCATCTTTTAAATCTTCCACACTTGCTTTTTCGATATTCTCTATGCTCTTGAATTTTTCCAAAAGCAGCGAGCGTTTTTTCTCGCCCACACCGGCAATATTGTCAAGCTCCGACTTCACCGCAGCGGCAGTACGAAGCGTTCTGTGATAGGTTATCGCAAAACGGTGCACCTCGTCCTGAATGCTTGTAATAAAGTTGAATATCCCCGACGTCATACTGACCTCTGCCTCGCCGTCCTCGCTCAAAAGCCCGCGCGTCTTGTGCTTATCATTCTTGACCATCCCGTAAACAGGTATATCCACATCGATTTCCTCCAAAATGCTCTTAGCCGCGCTCATCTGTCCCTTGCCGCCGTCGACAAAGATAACATCGGGAAATGGGAGAAATTTTGCGTCCTTTTCATCAAGTTCACCCGACTCTATCAGCTCTTCTTCATCAAGTGCATTACGAAAACGCCTGTAAATGACCTCTCTCATCGCATGGTAATCGTCCGCACCCTCAAAAAATTTTATCTTGAATTTGCGGTACGCCGATTTATACGGCTTTCCGTTTACGAAAACAACCATTCCGGCAACATTGTTCGTCCCCGAAATATTTGAAATATCGTATGCCTCGATTCGTTTTACGGGCTTTATCAGCCCCAAAACCTTTGCAAGCTGTTCACCGTTTCTGTAGCGCTGCTCCTCACGCTCTTTCATAGCACGGTAGTTTGTTACCGCCTGCGCCGTATTTTTCTTTACAAGCCGCATCAGGTCGGCTTTTTCACCAATCTTCGGCGCGTGGATTTTCACACGTCTTTTTGCCAATCCTCCGAGCCAGTCCTCAATAAGCTCCGAATCCTCAATCTCGCAGCTGAGCAGTATGAGCGGCGGTATATACATATTCTCGGAATAAAACTGCTTTATAAATTCCAAAAGCGCACCGGCATCATTTTCCGCATCGTCCAGCCGATAGCTTTCTCTGCCTAAAATCTTTCCGCTCCTTATAAAAAACGCCTCGACAAATGCCTTATTATCGTAAATCTCCGCACCGATTATATCCAGATCGTTCTGTCTGTCCGAATTGATTATGCGCTGTTTTTCGTCGAGTGCCTTTATCGCCTTTATGCGGTCGCGCAAAGCCGCCGCCGTCTCATAATCAAACTCCTCTGCCGCCTCATTCATGCGCTTTGTCATATCCTTCACCAAAGCCGTATGGTCCCCCTGCAAAAATTCGCATATTTCCTCATAAAGATGTCTGTATTCCTCACGGCTCACACTCCCCGTACAGGGTGCGATACACTTTTTTATGTGATAATTAAGGCACGGTCTGCCCTTTCCTATATCCTGCGGAAATTTTCTGCTGCACGTAGGCGGCTTAAATACCTTTTGGATCAACTCCAGATTATTTTTCACCGTGCCGTTTCCTACGTACGGTCCGAAATACTTCGCTCCGTCATTTTTTAAAATACGCGACACCTCAATGTTCGGGTATTCTTTCTGCATATTCACCTTAATGTACGGATAATTTTTATCGTCCTTTAAAAGGATATTATACTTCGGACGGTATTTTTTTATCAGATTACACTCCAAAACAAGCGCCTCGATTTCGGTACCCGTAACGATATATTCAAAGTAGCTGACCTTTGCGACCATCGCCTTAACCTTCGGCGTATGCTTTTCGGTGCTACGAAAATACTGCCGCACACGGTTTTTCAAAATCTTCGCCTTGCCGACATATATTACGGTATCGCTCGCATCATGCATTATATATACTCCCGGCTGATCGGGGAGATTTTTCAATTCATCTTCCAAATTAAACATAATTAACCTCAAAAAAATCAAAGGCTGTTTAAAAATCAATTGATTTTTTAAACAGCCCCATGCTCCAACATTATAAAATACCGGCAAATTATTCCGTGAAATTAGATGTTATCAATTTAATCAATGCTTCTACCGCATCTTCTTCATCTACACCGTCTGCGATTATATTTATGGTTGTACCCTTTGTTATTCCCAAAGATAAAACACCAAGCAAACTCTTTGCGTTTACCTTTCTTTCTTCTCTTTCAACCCAAATGCTTGATTTAAATTCATTTGCTTTTTGAATGAAGAAAGTGGCCGGTCTCGCATGTAAACCTACTTGATTCTGCACTACTACTTCTTTTGAAAACATGATAGTAATCCCCCGTTTCAGTTCGTATAACAATAAAATAATGTACCGGTCCACACCTCAAAAAGCGAACCATGATATAAGAATATAATACACAATTTTTCGGGTATCGTCAATACTTTTCCCCCCTTATTCGGGGTTCAAAAGCAATTTTTAGTAAGAATACCCTATATTAGATTATTTTATACATCTTTTTCGTTCATTTCAACAACCGTCTCTTTTTGGGGTTTCATCTTCTCGCGAATCTGTCTGTCGATATCCGCCGTAAACTCCTGATTTTCAACCATGTACTTTCTCACATTATCTCTGCCCTGACCGAGTCTGTCGCCGTTATATGAGAACCACGCGCCGCTCTTCTGGATTATACCCATATTAACCGCAACGTCCAAGATATTACCCTCTTTGGATATTCCCTGACCGTACAATATGTCAAATTCCGCTTCTTTAAAAGGCGGTGCAACCTTATTTTTAACGACCTTTACGCGCGTCTTGTTTCCGATAAATTCGGTGCCGTTTTTGATTGCCTCCAGACGTCTTACATCAAGACGTACCGACGAGAAGTATTTCAGCGCCTTTCCGCCCGGAGTCGTTTCGGGATTTCCGTAAACCACGCCTACCTTCTCACGCAGCTGATTTATGAATATAACGGTAGTGCCGGCTTTACTGGTGATTGCGGTAAGCTTTCTTAATGCCTGCGACATAAGTCTTGCCAAAAGTCCGACATGAGCATCTCCCATTTCGCCGTCGATTTCCGCTCTCGGCACAAGCGCCGCAACAGAGTCGATTACAATAACGTCCAGAGCGCCGCTCCTTACCAGTGCCTCAACAATCTCCAGTGCCTGTTCGCCTGTATCGGGCTGTGCCACTATCAGATCGTCTATATCAACGCCCAGGTTCTTTGCATATACCGGGTCAAGTGCGTGCTCGGCATCTATAAATGCAGCCTCTCCGCCGCGTTTTTGAGCCTCTGCGACGATATGCAGCGCAACAGTCGTCTTACCCGAAGATTCGGGGCCGTATATCTCTATAACTCTTCCTCTCGGGATTCCGCCTACTCCCAAAGCCATATCCAAAGTCATCGACCCTGTCGGTATAACGTCCACATTTACGGCAGTCGCCTGACCAAGCTTCATTATGCTGCCTTTTCCGTACTGTTTTTCTATAATATCAAATACCGCGCCGAGCGCTTTCTTCTTATCATCGGTTGAAATTGTTTTCTCCGCCATATTTTTTTATCCTTTCATCGCATTTTATAGAACATTTGTTCTGCTTTCTCTATTATACAACTATTTTTCCGAAATTACAAGTCTTTTTTTAAATTTTTTTAAAATTTTATAAAAAAGGAGCTGCAAGCAAGTAAATCCATCTTGCCGCAGCTCCTCTTTATCTATATTTGGGGGCAGAAATCCAAGATCAGCACCCCACCTCCCCATAAAAATTATCAGATCAAACTGCTTTTATTTTTTTAACACCCCCTATATTTCAGATGCTTTCTTTATCGGTTTCATACTTCCGATATCCTCCCACAAAAACACCTTATATGTACCGTTCGTATCGGGTAAATCAATTGAAATATCCGCCTTATCATTTGCATCTATGCCGATCTTTTCACCGATCTTCAAATCAATAAGCCTGTCACCGTCATAAACTCCGACAGCGATAACCGCGCTTTTTTCCGACTTAGTCATATTATCAGCCGAAAATCCTACCTTTCGAGCCTCCCTGTCAAACACCGCGTCCGATACCGAAAAGCGCTCTATAACGCCCGCGTCCATCGTATTCCATATCCGCACATCATCTAAGCGCATACCGTAGTCACCGTCATTCCACGGATTTCCTATCCACATTGAGCTCACGCTCTCTATTGGCTCATCTCTTTCCCCCACCAACACATCATCAATATAATACTTCGCGTGTCCCTTTTGGGTAAAATCTATCACAAACCTGTGCCAACCCTCACTGCGTGGCATAACCTGCCTCAGATTTGAATCCGCATTTGAAATGATATATTGGTTGTAGCCGTTTTTCTGCCCGAAACGAATACTTTTACTGTTTCCGCTGCTGTCCGTCCCCTCAAGCGCAATTATCATGCACCCCAGCGGCGAAGTGTTTGCATCATAAATCCACGCCTCATACACTCCGTTTTCGGGGATTTCAAAATTCGGCACAAGCCTGTTTTTATCAAGCCTTACCGATTGTCCGCCGCTTTTTGCGTTGGCTTTGTCAAACCCTAAGCACCTGCCGCTCCAATTTGTCAAGCCGTCCTCAAAGCTATCATAAAAATTCGCCTCCTGCCAACGCAGATCCGCGCTCGTTGTAAATTCTGCCGTCTCGGTTTTCTCGCCCGTAATACACACTCTATAACTTTCTGACGCGCATATTTTATCCCACGAAACATCTATCTCCAAAATCCCATCCTGTGTTCTGCTTGTACATTCAATCACATCTCCGTGGCTGTCATTTATCACCGCCGAAAGGTTATCTGTTTCCCCGTTTATTTTCGCAAAGATATTCCCGAAATGCTTTGAGGCGCCGTTTAACGGCAGCTTTGCTCCGTTTGAAAAATAAATATCCTCAATCATCTTCGTTTCGTCCAGCTCCCATTCCCCCATTGTAAATTCAAAAAAGCCGTCCGCAGCATCATAATTTCCGCACTTTATACCGTTCATGCAAAGTCTGTACTTTGTATTTATTTCCAAGCCGAGCGGCACAAGCGTAATGCTCTTTTCATCTTTTCGGGTAAAAACTATATCACTCTTTGAAAAGTCCGCATCGCTCTCGCTTTCCTTTGGCTTTTTCAAAAGCGAAATCGTGCCGTAATCTGATATGGCATCGGCAAAGGTCAAGGTCATGCTACCCGATAGCGGCGTGATATTTTCCGCATTTTTCGCTGCGCTGCCGTCTGAAAATTCAGCCGACAAAAGCGCTTTATCTCTCGGCACATCATCAATACTCTCCCATATTTTAAACCCGTCAAAGTTGAATTTCCAGCTGCCCTTTTTATACCACGCATTGTAAATTCTGAAACGCGTGATATTTTTAAGGTTGTGCGCACTCTTTTTAACCGCCGTCTGCTCGCCGTCAATGTAAACGCTCACCGTGCCGTCCACCGTCATATCCATTATAACTCTGTGCCAGCCGAGCGATCTTTCCGTGCCTGTTGAGAGCGTGCCGTTTGCGACATAATATTTCCCCGAATATGCATTTGCTTTTATCCCGAAAAGCACCTCAGTATTGTTTCCGTCTTTATCGGTACCCGAAAGAGTCAAAAGAGCCGTTCCCTGCTGCATATCGTCATATATCCAAAATTCGTATGCATAATTCCCGAAAACAGACATATCCCCGACAAATTCCGCCGTACCGATTGTGCCGAATCCCAGGCTCGACTTTCCGCTATGCACTCTCGAATTATCCAAAGCTATAGCGGAATCGGAAAAAGTCCAATTTACCGAGTCCTCAAAATCCTCCGAAAATTTAAGCTTTGGCAAAACATTTGCCGTATATTCACATTTTTTCTCTCCGAAAGCGACAATAAGCTCCGCGCTCCCTGCCTTTTTTCCGTATATCACCCCGTCATTGCCGACGGTCATAATATCCTCATCGCTGCTTTTAAAATTAAACGGTAAATTTTTGACCGCCCCCGATTCCGCACGGGCATACACATTTGCGCATACGCTTTTCCCCTCCGAAACAGGCGCGCACTCAACCGCAAGCTCGCCTATACTATCGCCGACAATCACGTCATAATCGGTGCGGCTGCCGTTATATGAAACGTTCAAAACCGTCCTGCCTTTTGCCATACCGACAATTTTGCCGTTCTCTATCCTCGCTGTGTTCCCGTCCGCAACTGCATACTCTGCCTGCACCTCTTTTTTGTATCCGCTGTCTGTGCAAAATACTGCCGAAAGCGTTTTACTCTCTCCTATATCCGCAAAAACCGAAGAATCTCCGAAATTTTTCAGATATACTTTTCCTGCCGTATTCTCATCTGCAAAGCCAAAGTCATCTTTCAAGCCGATTTTTGATATGTCAATATTCTCAATTTTATTTTTCAATGCAGACGAATTATATTTGAGCCGATAATCTCCGTGTTCTGCGTCAAAGAAATTCGGATCGGTATCGATAAGCGCATATTTATCAAACTTTGCACCCATGTAATTCTGCCATTCGTAAATATCCTCAACCGCTGCGATTCCGTCTATTCCGTAATTTTCGTCCTTTGAGTAATACACATTCTTCTCCGCCGATTTTATTCTATCCTCGGAATACGACTTATGAAGATACATTTTATCTCCCGAATTATATGCGATATTCCGCTCATATTCCAGATTATCGCACGGCTCGGATACCATCGTTTCGCTCATAAAAGCATACTGCGCCCCGTTATTCGCCAGAATATTATTATACACTTTATTGTCCGTACCCTTTGTAAAAATCGCGGAATAAACCGAGCCGTCTTTATAGCTGTTCATAAAATCTACAATATTGTTTTTTATGGTAAAACCGTCGGAGCCGTCATCTATATATATTCCAAACGCAAAGGAAAACGGCGAGCAGGTGTCATGTATGTGATTATACGCGATTACATTGTCATGGTCCGCGCCCCACGCATAAACCGCGCCGCCGTCCTGTGAGTCACGCATAACATCGTAAATGTCGCAAAACATGATAATGTTGTTCTGCGAATGTGTCGCAAGGCGCGCATTTTCGCGCGTGATGTACGTACCGTCTACGGTTTTCCCGATCAGCGTCCCCGGGCGCGAAGAACCAACGCTTATCCCCATTCTTCTTCCGCCGTGAATAAGACAGTTTTTCACCGTATTATAACCCGTATTGATTCCTATACCCGACGCACCGCCGTCAAACACGCCGAAATTTTCTATCTCGCAGTTTATTACTTCATTTTGCCTGCCGTTCATCGAAAGAGTTTCCTCCCCGTCAGACCTGTTCGACATCGCCACCCCCGACGCGCCTATATCCGTCATAGAGCAGTTCACTATCCTGTTTGCTGCGGCATAATCGCTCATATACACCGCATTTTTCCCGATATTTTTAAATTTGCACCCCGATATTTCGATATTTTCGCAATTTGTCATAACGATTGCATTTGCAGTTCTTCCCGTTTCGCAAAATTCCAGATTCAAAAACTCAATATTTCTTACGGGATTGCTCTTTGAGCTTCCCGAAAATTTAATCGGCGAGGAATCCTTTGCAAGCCTTATATCCTGTTCGGCAATCGGAAGATTTTTCGGATAATAATATAAATATCCGTCACGGTACGCAAATTCACCCGGGCTGTCCAAAAATTCCAAAGCGCCCTGCACGAAAAATCTTGAATTTGCACTCATGGCATAAGACGCAGACGATTCAAGCGATACTGTCTTATCCTCCCATGCCGAAACCCTTATGCAGTCTGCCGCCCATGCATTTCCGCCGCCTCCCCAAAGATACGCCTCGGTTTGGGATATGTCCGAAACGCTCGGAATATCCTCCGCATAGGAAAAGCTATTTTTGTCGCCTTGTGTTGAATACAAATATCCCTCGTTCGGGAATCGTGCTTTTGTTGACAGTTCACCGTTTTCGGTAATAACATCAACGCTTTTCCCCTCTCCGATATACGTTCTGTAAATATTTCCGCTATAGCTTTCCCAACTGCCGATATCCTCCGCCGCGCTGATTTTTGCACCGTCTCCCTCATATATTACTCTGTACTGCCCCTTTGGGCTGTCCTTTACGGTAAATTCCAGTGTTTCTTTGTATTCACCCTTTGCGATATGGACATAAATATCACCATTTTGTCCGCTAAGATAGTTGCTGACTCTCGTTTTTGCCTTATTTACAGTCTTAAACGGATTTGACTTTGTGCCCGTCCCCGAATCGTTTCCACCGGGCGAAACATATATATGCATCATCGTTTTATTTGCATTCAAAGCCGAAAGCTTTTGCGACACCTCCGAAATCGGTATTTCTTCTTTTGAAAACTCCGACGACATAACCGCCGCACCGTCCTTTTCGGCATAATTTAATCCCATACATTCGGCATATCCCTCAAGCTCCGCAAAAAATGCGCCGTCTGTCTTTTTTATAAAAGACGCGCCCCAAACAGGCACATTATCCCGATAATAAAAACCGTCCTTTTGGTCTTCAAAAAAAGAATGTGCACCGTAAATCACCGATATTTCATCATCTGAAATATCGACCTCGGCACCGAACCTTTCCAAATCCTTTGCCGCAATACATATTTTGCCGTCAAGCTCAACAGGCGCTTTCTCCAAATCCTCGCAATACCCCTTAACCATGCACTGCGTCTTTCCTCGCATTACAGCAATTGATGAGTGCAGACAATCGTTAATATCCGTATTTTCGGCAAAAACGGGCATAGCCGAAATCGCCATGCTCAAAGATAAAAGTATTAAAATAAAACGTTTCATAAAAATCTCCATTCCGCCGCCATACATCGGCATAAATAGTAATTTAAGTTTCTCTTATCCGTATGGCAAATCTTCAGATAAATTTATATATAAGATTATTTTTAAGCTTAAAAATAGCTTTATATATAAATTTATCGGGTAATCGGAAAACTAAAGTTTTCCGATTACCTATACACGCTTATATCCGAGGGCTGTTTAAAAAGTCAATTGATTTTTTAAACAGCCCTTTCGCTTATTGGGGATAAGAAAAAAAGTTCCGTACTTTTTTTGCAGCCCCTTGTTATTTTGTTATTTTATATCTGCCTTTAAAGCATTTATTATATTCTCTGCATAAAATGCATATCCCAGATCGGTCGGGTGTACACCGTCCGAAAGATACGGCATACCGTTATTTTTCCAGGTTGTCTCGATTGACGGATCTGCCGCAATATCTGCGTTCACCTTTTCTTCGAGCGCACTCTGCAAATTGATTGACGGTATCGAATACTTATCCGCAACCACCTGATGCCATGAAGTGCAAGCGTCAAGTCTGTAGGTTGCTGTATAGATAAATACTATCTGCGGACGTTTTGCAAGGGCGTACGCTTTTTCTACCAACTTTTCCATCGATGCCGTAACCTCTGCCTCACTAAGAACACGGTCATTTACCGCATATTCCACAAAAAGCACATCGGGCGCATATTTTGCAACATATGAATCAAAATAGCTCACTCCGAATGCCGAGCCTTTTCCGCCGACTCCAGAATTTACAATATTAACTTCACTTCCTGCGCCGTAGGTATTCTTCATATAGTTTCCCACCAAGGAAACATAATTTTTCGCAGTCTCGCTCGCTCCCGTCCCGGCTGTAATCGAACCGCCCAAAAATACTGCCGTAACCCCTTTCGGATCACTTGCCGGCATCAACGCTTTCATCGTTTTCTTTGAATCCCAGCAGAAAGCTTTCAACTGTATATTTTCAAAGTTATCGGGGATTGTATACTCTGTTCTCAGATTAACCGACTCTCCTGCCGGAATCCATGTATCTTCGCTCGAATATACATTTTTAAGCACACCGTTTTCATACTCTGCCACCAAAAGCACTGCTTCTTGCAGCTCCGGCTGCTGATTTGAAACATTAAGTGCAATATATACCTTATCGCCTGCTTTGTATCCTAAAACGCTGTTATAGTTCTCATCACATATAAATGCCTTATTTTCCTCTATTCTGCTTATTACGTCATAGTCCACTGCGTTCCAGATTTTCATGTCGTCCGCATACATATAACCGTTGTTGAACTGATTATATATACTTACATCGCTGACTTTTTGGATATCCTCTTTTCTCGTTGCAACCAATTCATCATCTATATAATAGTCCACCTCATCGGGATTTCTGAAATCTATTATAAATCTGTGCCAGCCGGCTGATCTTTCGCCCAGAAGAATATCACCGTTTATCCAATATTTATTGCCCCAGCCGTTTTTCGTGCCGAACTGTCTTGTTTTCGCATTGCCCGACGCGTCCGTTCCGTTTATATGCAAAACAATATTGTCACTTCCATCCCCCGTATCGTAAAGCCATGCTTCATAAACCGCGTTCGGGCAAGCTGATGTATCGTATTTTACATATCCGCCGCGACCTATGCCGATCGCCTTTTCTCCGCCGTGAACATTATCGGTAACAGTCTTTGTGTTATTCTGCGTAAGTGTCACATCACCCTCAAAATCCTCTGCAAAAATAGGATCCTGATGCGCCAAATCCTTACTTGTCGTAAAGGAAAATTCCTCGTCCTGCATAGCGTAATTACCGGTTTCGGTCTTTGCGCCCTGTGTGATTTTTACTGTATATGTCGACTCCGGCTCCAAGCCCAGGCTTGCCGAATTTACGGTATATGCGTTATCCGACATATTCGCCAGATAATTTATAACGGTTCCGTCCGCCTTTGTTATTACAACTGTATCGCTATTGATTGTATCCGGATTCATCTTTTCCGAAAAATGAACTATCAGATCACCGAAGGTTTCGGGGATTCCCACGCTCGGAATACGCACTCCGTTATCAAATGCGATTTTTTCCACAACCGACTGTGCCAAATCTATATTTTCCGCCGTCTTAAAGCTGATAAAATCATCTGCCATCAGTGTTCCGTCAGCAGCAGTAAAGTTTTTAAAGCGCAGTCTGTATTCCTTCGATGGCTGCATATCGTCAACCGATACCGTAAATCCGTTTTCATCGGAGCTTACAATGCTAAAGCCTGCCGCCGCAAAATCAGAGTCTGTTTCGGAGGAAATATCTCTTGATAAAAGCTCGATATTATCCTCACCGATTACATTCATCGCCTTTTTAAAGGTAACGTTTATATTTTTGTCAATCTTTATTATATCAGCCGCGCCGTCTGCGTTCCGTCCGTCATCAAACTTAACCGCGTCTATAATATTTGTTTTATATACCGGAACATTTTCGTATGTCTTGAACACCCTAAAGTTATCGTATACAAAATTTACCGCCGCCTTATTCCAGCCGCTGAAAATTCTGAATCCCGTAACTGGATTATGTATACCTTTAGCAGGTGACGCCACACCGTCAACATATACAGTAAGCTTTCCTGCCGTACTTGCGTCCATTACAACATAATGCCAGCCCTGCGTTCTGCTGATGCCGCTTGTCTGGGTATTTGCCATGATATAATTTCCGTAGTATGCATCATGTTTTACACCGAACATGGCTTTTTGGGTAATGCTGCTTCCGTCGGCATTTGTACCGGTAAGATCAGCCAAAGAACAACCCGAGCTACCCTTTGACGCAAAGTCAGCGCCCTGGTAAGGATCATAGAACCAGAATGAATACGCATAATTGCCCATTTTCTGCTCGCCCGTGTATTGTATATTTGCGCCGCTGTTGGAGAAGTTATTCAAAACCATCGCCTGTGAACCGTCATGAACACGTGCAGATGAAAGCGTTATGCCTTCCGAGGCAGTCCAGTTATCTCCGAACTCGGTATTTTCAAAGCCGTCCTCAAAAACAAGCCCCTTTAAGCCCTCTCTGTTCCATGTCAGATCGTCATATGTCGTAAAGGTTATAAAATCATCGGCGATTTTCTTGCCCTCTGCGGTTTTCAGTCCCGAAAAAGCAAGTCTGTAGGTAGTGTCCGCCTCAAGCTCATCTATGCTCAGGCTCACCGACCTTGAATCCGCAGCGTTCAGGGTAAATGACGCGTCCTCATATTCCGCATCGTTATTGCTTGACGAAACTCTTTTTAAAAGTTTGAAATTCGTTTCCTCCGCCGCACTCATATCGGTTGAAAAGCTTATATTCAAATCTCCGTCCGATAAAACAATATCGTCCGCACCCTCGGCGTCAATACCCGAATCGAATTTTATACTTTCCATAACCGTTTTTCTGTAAAGCGGTACTTCATCATAAGAATTGTATGCCTTCATCGAGTCGATATTGAATTTGTAGCCTTTTCCGGCATACCATTTATTCATAAATTCAATTCCCGTAACATTATATACGGAAACGCTCTTATTTTGCACCATCGACTGCGCTTTTCCGTCAACATATGCCGTAAGCTTGCCGTTTGTTGTTGTGTCCAGCACAACATGATGCCAGCCGACCGTCCTGTCAAAATCCGTTGCCTGATACGGACCTAAAATGTATCTTGTACCCCACGCACCCTGTTTTGGTCCGAAAAGAATCTGCTCCGATTTCACCGTTCCGTCCGCCGTTGTACCGGTCAGGTCAACCATTCCGGTGCCGACATTTCCGTCATCATAAAACCAAAATTCGTACACATAGTTCCCGACCGATTTTGAACCGCGGTATTTGATAATCGTCATTGCGTCCGAAAGCGAAAGACTCTTCTCTCCGTCATGCACTATTGACGTATCCTCCGAAAAGCCGTAACCCAAACTTGAGTACCAGTCGCTTGTGCCGTCTGCCTCGTTCGTGACAAATCCCGAGCGTTCAAAATCCTCGCTGAAAAGCTCGGTATTTTCCGCACGTGCGGCCAAGCCTCCTTGTGCCATCAAGCTCAGCGCCAAAAGCGCGCTTAATGTTTTCCCCATTTTTTTCATTTTCTTCAATCCTTTCTTTTTTTATTTTAAAAAGATAGTAAAAAAGCTTTGGAATTTACAAACCGGAGCTTTTTTACATCTCCTTTTTTACGATTTTTTTACAACAATGCTCTTTTTCAATACGTTTTTATTGTCCAATCCCGACCATATAAAGCCCTTTAATACATATTCGCCCTCATCGGGAATCGTAACCGGTGCACACTCCAGGATATACGCATCATCGCTTTTTGAAAGAATCTCACTTTTCATTGCACCGCCCACATGGCAAAGCTTTCCGTCTTTTACTTCGTACAGTACGCAGAAAACCGTCACCGGAATCTCTTTGTCGGACTTATTTGTGAACTTAGCGCTCAGAGCAAATGATCCGCTCTTGTATTTATTGCTCAGATTCCCGTTTTCATCTCTGAACCCGAAGCTTGTAATCTGAAACGGGTTCTTTTCTGTCGTAAACTCCGCCGTTATATCGCCCTTCAGTTTTGAATTGAACCTCTTTGAGCGTACGCTGCTTTTTAATGTCAGCTTATACTTTGTTTCGTATTTTAACGGCTCTTTCGGTACGACCTTAAAGGACGTTTTGTCCGCGTCCGCAATCTCTGCTGCAACCGTATTTCCGTTTTTATCCTCCAGTATAACCGCACCGTCATAGCTTTCGGTATTCATCTCGCTTTTAAATGATACGCTTATATCCGCGCTCTCAATCGGTACGGCACTTTTATTTTCAATTACTACCTCTGCATTTTCGTATGGCGGCACTTCGTCTATGCTTTCCCATACCCTTATATCGTCAATCGAATATGCACCGCCCGCATTCCACGGATTTATAACCGCTACACCTTTAACAGTGCCGGCTGCCGCGATTGATTTTTCCTTAACCTTTTTGCCGTCTATATAATAGGAGGCTTTCGGCGATTCGGTCAGGTCGATAACAAACTGATGCCACCCCGGCGAACGCTTTACTCCGGCAGTATCTATATTATCTCCGTCGAGCCTGTGTCCGATAAGATACCAGCCGTTCCACGCATTCGACTTAAATCCGATCTGACAAACACCGCCCTCCTCATAAGTCACGCCGAACATCATGCAGCCCGAGTTATTCTCTCCCTCTGCCTTTACCGTATCGTAAATCCACATTTCATAAACATAATTTCCTGCCGTCACACCGCTTATTTCTTTCAGCATGTTGCAGTCATTCCAATAAAGCGCCTTATCTCCGCTTAAATATTCGGAGGTAGTTGTCGTAACCGTACCCGCCCAATTGTCCTTTGAACTTTCATTCTCAAAATTTTCTTCAAAAATAAGTTCCGCCGAGGCGGTAGCAGTGCCCAATATAAGCACTGCCGCCAAAGCCGCCGCAAATTTTACGATTTTCATGTTTTATGTCCCCTTTCTATTTCAGATACCAGCCTTTTTGTGACCCTGTTCCGTCTTGTGTATTGCATACGTATACATCATGCACACCGCGCATCAGATCGGTATTCGACATCGTAATTTTTTGATCCAGATACTCCGACCAGCTTCCGCTCGCCGTAACCTTTATCTCGCCGATAATCGGACCGTCAAGGCTATCCAAGCGCCACTGAACGATTTTTCCGCCGTACTGATTTGTCAAGCAATAACTCGTCCAGAACTCTGTAAATCCGCCGTTTCCGAAATCAACGTCCTTATACAAAAGCCATTCGTTCGCATCATTGTCACCTGCCGCACCTTCCATGCTGTCATTTATAACAACACCGTATTTATCATCGCACGAGCTTGCCCAGATAAATGTATCGGCACGCAGTCCCACTTCACGTACTCTCACTTCAAAGTCCGCATATTTCGTGATCCCGTCCTCGCTGTATGTAACATTCAAGGTTGCACGTCCGAGCTTATGTCCGGTAATTGTACCGGTTTCGTCAACGCTGAATACGCTCTCGTCACTGCTTTCAAATTTCGCATTCTCCGTCTTTATATCAGCAGTGGTTCCGTCCGAATATACCGCCTCAAAGATCGGTGACATGGTTTCGCTCTTCTCGCGCACGATTGTCAGATACTCGTCATCTTTAATCTTTAATCCGCTAACTGCCTTATCCAAAACATTCACCGTCATACGCGCCGATATGCTGTTTTTGCCATCGGTAATCTCAGCTTTTATATCGCACTTTCCGGCGCTTACTCCGGTTATGTTTCCCGCCTCATCGACCGTTGCTATACTCTCATCGCTGCTCTCGTATTTTATGCTCAGGAAATTCTTTACCGTCTGTCCCATCTCGGTTTTTACATAAACATTGCTTGGTATCGTCTTTCCCTTTTCGATGCTCTCTGTCGGCTCCGAATAAATCACGCCCTCGCTCCAGCTATCGCCTACGATAACGTCACATGAAAGCTCCAAACCGCCAAAGCTTACCGTCAGCTTTGTTATGCCTTTCGACACTGCTTTTAGTGTCCCTTTATCATCTACAGTTGCCACTGCCGCATTGTCGGTTTTATACTCCGCTCCCGCAGCATCAACAATATATCCCGCAATTTTTGTTCTTGCGTACGGTTTTAATGCAATTTCTTCATCTGTCCCCAGATTTATTGTCGAGCCGTAGATTCTCGAGTCCGATGTGTCCAGATAAAGCTTTTTTAATTCCTCATCTTTTGCATAAGGATAATCCTTTGTGAGTCCGATTCTTCCCTCGTCAATATCCGTTATCCCCAATTTATAGGTGTCTGAATTATAGGTAAGTCTGTAATCCCTTGCAGCCGCGTCATAAAAGAGCGGATCCTGATTTATTTCGGCAAACTGATCGTATTTTCCGTCCGCAAACCACCTCTGCCATGCATAAACATCACTTGCCGCTTTTCCCGAAAATCCGTTCATCGCTATCTTATATTCGCCGGTCGGGTTATAGTAGAAATTATAATCCGCAGCTTTGAATCGGCTGTTTGTAAACGCTTTGTTAAAATATGTATAAGGGCCTGAATTACTCACGATATTTCTGTACCAGCTCTGTTCGTAGCACGGCTCGCCGACCATCGATTCGGTCATGCACGCATACATATTTTTCGGGCTTTCCACCACAAAATTATTATCTATGGTATGCTTTATTCCCTTGGCAAATATCGACGCCATCGTCTTTCCGCCGAAGCCCTCGCGCCACATATTATCCACAATATTATTCTTCACCGTAAACACATCTGCCGCATCGTCTAAGTATATTCCGAATCCCTCACTAAAAGGAGTCATAGTATCGTGAATATGATTGTATGCGACAATATTGCCTTCGTCGCCGCCCCACGAATAAATCGCGCCGCCGTCCTGCGAATCGTTCATAACATCGTAAATATCGCAGAACATGAAGGCATTGTTCTGTGAATGAGTAGCAAGGCGCACATTCGAGCGGTCAAGCGTTATGCCGTCAACCACCTTACCGATAATCGTCCCCGGTCGCGAAGAACCAACGCTTATTCCCATTCTGTGACCGTCGCGGATAAGACAGTTTTGAACAGTATTGTATCCGGTAGCGATATTTATTCCCGAACCGTCACCGATAACTCTGCCTACGCTGTAAATTTCGCAATTTTTGACTTCATTGAATTTTCCGTACATTGTCGTCGTCAAATCCGATGTGTCAAGGTTTGACATAGTAATTCCGTTGTATCCGATATTTCCGATCTCACAGTTTACAATACGGTTCGCGTAGTTATAGCAGCTCATATTTATCCCGATTCCGCCGATATTCAAAAGCCGTACCGAGTCGATCTCAATATTTCTTGCCGAGTGCATATATATTCCATAGCAATCGCGATCGCAGGTGTTAAGCTCGATTCCGGTAATTTTTATATTCCTTATCGGCTTATCCTCGGATTCTCCCAAAAACTCGATAAAGTTATGCTTTGCAGGTATCGCAATCTCCTGGTCCTCTATCGGCAGATTCTTCGGATAATAATATAAATCACCGTTTTTCTTGTCATAGTAGAACTCGCCCGGCTTATCGATAAATTCCAACGCACCCTGCAAATAAAATCTCGAATTTACCGTCATATTATAGCTTCCGGCAGAATCCATCTCGACATAACCCGTCTTGGGATCGTACTTTTCGCATTTTTTGATATTTGCTGCCCATGCGATTCCTCCGCCGCCCCACATATATACTTCAAGATTGTTCTTATCCTTAACGTTCGGAGCGTTCAAGCCTTTGTCAAAGTAAAAGCTCGTTGTGACATTTGCCGCATTTTCCGTTACCAGTGCATAATCGTCATTCGGAAATCTCGCCTTTGTCGAAAGCTCGCCGTTTTCGGTCAATACATGAAATTCCTCTTTTCCGATATGCGTTTTATAAATATCATCGGTGTATTTTTCCCAGCCCGAAACAACACTTCCGCCGTAAACAACCGGCTTTTCACCGTCTTTATTTTTATATATCACCTTATAATGCCCGAGTCCCGAATCCGCCTCGGTAAATGTAACATTCTCGGCATACGTTCCGCCCGACAAAACTACCTCAATATCGCCGGTCATGCCGCGGCTTATAATCTGCCTTACCTTTTCTTTTGCCTTATTTATCGTTTTAAGCGGCATATTCTCGCTACCGTCATTCTCATCATCGCCATCAGGGGACACATAAATCCTTGCCATAACTTCACTTTTTTTAACACCGTCGAAAAGAGCCGCGATTTGGTTTAATATGCTCTTATTTGCCGAGGTCAGAGTCGAATCCGGCTTGGTTATCACCGCAAATCCACGCTCGTCCCAGTATACATTCAAGCCGGCAGCCGCGCAAAATGCCCTGATCGGCACCAACGTGCGCGAATCCCGTATGACGGGAGCCGCATCAAATGCCGCTTTTTCGCCGTTTATCCAAAATGTATCCTCGCCGAGCGTCATTTTGATTTCTTTGTCCTCGTAAATTATATCGGCGCATTTCTTGTTCGGATCCCATGTCACGGCTCCGCCGAATCCCTCCGACAGAAATCTCACCGGGACATATGTTCTGTTATTTATAATCATCGGCGATACGTCGATGTCGGTCTTGTAATTTTTAACATAGGCAATATTTTCGCCCACCTTCAAAACAACCGAGCCGCACATCAGATTATCGAAATCGTAGTCGGTAACGCTCGATGCAGCACCGCTTCCCGAAAGCTCGACTTCCTTTATCGAGGTGAAAAACTCCACATCATCTATGCACATTCCCGAAACATTCCCGTTTCCCAGATGGTCATATACCCGCAGTTCGGTTATATCCGAGCTCTTTTTAAAATTCTTCACCAATTTTCCGTCAATATAGAGCCTTGTTCCTCCACTTGACGTATCAAACACAAACTGATGCCAGCCGCCGCTCCTCGCTATATCGGTTATATACCACACATCGTCCTCGGTGTTCTTTACAAGGTAATTTTCGCACGAAACATTGCCGTAAACGCCGATAATGCAGCCGCCCGCCTTAACCAGTGCATTTGTGTTCACCGTTTTATTTGACGTATTATCGAAAAACCAGCACACCGCCGTTTTTGCGTCCCTCGGAGCAGAAAAGCTTGCCGATGCCACGTCCTGCGTCATTTCCAGCGAGCTTTTGCCGCTGTGACTTAATGTATCGTTTACCGTCATTCCGCGAAAGGCAGATGTGTCACTGATATTTTCAAAATCCTCCGCAAAAGCTGCGGCATTTGCCAGCGTAATTGCAAGAGCCGTAAATATACTGAGTATTTTTTTCACGTTTTACCTCCTATCTTACAACCACAACGGCATTAGGTGTTCCGTAGATTTGATATACCAAAATGTACGGATTCGCATCTCCCGTAGAAATATAATCGGTTATGTCATTTACTGTCCCTTTTTCAATCCTTCTGCTTTCACGGTCAAACACAATCACCGAAACACTGCCCATGCTCTGCGCCTCAAGCTGCTTATATGCGTTTTGTGTGTTTTTCAGCGATGCTATATTGTCACCGTAGTATATCGAATACATGGTATCATTTTTTGCATAAACTCTGCCTGCCGCCACACGTTTTTCCTGAATATATCCTGCCTGTGCACCCATCTGAATTATATTTCCGAAGGTTGGCGAGTCGGTATCGAGTCTTTTTACGAACTTCACCGCACCGACCGCGCCGCTTGTGGAATCCACCTGAATCAGATCGCCTTTTTTCAGATCGGACGGCGCAATATTAACGTCCTTACCGCCCTCGGTTTTATAGAACACAACCTCCTGCGTTGTCTGCTCACTTACCTCTTTTGCGCCGTTTACCGTAACGTATTTTATATTGTAAACAACTTCCTCTTCATCATTGAGTCCCATATTAATACTGTCAAAAATGCCTACCGCAGAGCTTGTGTCCACCGTTGCCTGAGCAGTACTTTCCACCCATGCCAGAACATACTCGGCAACATATGCATCATCTACATTATAGAGCTTTGTATAATACACCGCGTTATCTCTCAGATAGCTTTTTGCGCTTGAATAGAACTTGAATTTATCCTCTTTTTCGGTATCAAAGGTGTATGCCGCTCTGTTTCCGGCAACCACATAAAGCTTGGTTTTCGCGTTCACTCCGCCGACACCTTCAAAGGTGCAGCTGCCCGTTCTATATTTTCTGTTTAATGTTTCGCCCAGACTCAGGCTGTGCTTTTCGTCTTCCTTTTCGCCCATATAGGTCGTATCGATATAATTTATCTGTCCCTCCGTGTTGGTTTTAAAGAGGATAAACTGTGCCTTGACCTTGCCGCCGTCCGAGTTTTGCCAACTATTCAGCATTTCCTCTCTCTTCCCCTTTGAGCCGTCAATCGTAATCTTATCCGCCGTTTTATAACGCGTCCATTCACCGTTTTCATTAAATATTTTCAACTCGGAATCCTTTTCGTCCTCCTCGCTTATGTACAAGCCGCCCAATATACCCGACTGCAGCTGCCCCGTCTTTTGCTTATCAAATGCTGCAAGCTTGTTATTTATATCAAAGCAGAGCATATATTCATTATTCGACATACTCTCATTTTTAAGCTTTTCCCACACACCGAAACTGTACAAATATTCTACACCGTCAACAATGATTTTCTCCTCATCTTTGCCGTTTATTCTCCCGAATACCGAATTATTTGAAAGGTCAAAGCTCACGATTTCGGAATTTTCAAAATCACAAACCGCCTTGCCGTTTTCCGTCTTGAATTTATCGGCATATACCGAAAGAACCGTCCATTCGGATATTTTTTTCAGCGTATCCGCGTCTGTCGACAAAACGCCGTCCTCGCTCAATTTATCCAAATCGAGTATATCCGAGCTGTCTTTGAAATACACTTTTCCGTTACTGTAGCTTGAAACAACATAGTTTATATAGCTTTTTGCCACAATAACATCTGCCGTATTATCGTTATCATTGTCGATTAAGGTAAGTGTTCCGTCATTTATTTTGAGTGCGGCCCTGTCCGAGAGCGGTGCGCATTTTCCGTTTAAGATGAAATCAACGTTTTTATTGATTTTCACCGCTGTTTCTCTGCCGTAATGATTTTCATAAATCAGCCTGTCGCCTTCCGCTTTCACTATATTCTCGCTGTTTATCACCGTAACCGTATTTTTTGATCCCGCATCAAAAAATACTACTTTACTGTCCCCATCTTCTTCACTATACCAGTAATCCACACTGTATCCCAAGAATCCGTATATATCGGCACTGTCGGTAAAGTATGCTTTATTGTCAATTTCAACCATGCCGTCGCCTGCGCCGTTTGTACTGTAAAGCTTTGTTTTATCTGTCCCCGTTATAACACCTTTTCCCTTTTCCAGTTTGAACACGCGATACATCAGCGTTTTCGCATTGTCGGTATTGTCAAACACGACGTCCGACGCGGTATATACATCGGTATTGAGCGCATTATATAGCATCATTACCGCATCGCCTTTAGTAAGCGTTTCGGCACGGTCGAGATTTTTCATCAATCCGATTTCATCGGCATATGAAAGATAGCCTGTCGGATAGCCGCCGTTTTGATCTGCGACCGACTTTGCACCGAGAGCCGATGCCGCAAGCTTTACCGCCTCATTTAAGCTTATATCTCTCTCGGGCGAAAAATTTTCCGCCTTTGAAATATATCCCTTATGGTAGAGAACATCTATCGCCTTACCCATATTGCTCGTCTCATCAACATCGGCAAATATCTTCTCTCCCGTTGCCAGATTAGATCCATACCCGAAAGTTTTTGCAAGCATTACGCAGAAATCTCCGCGGCTTACGCTTTCACTTACGCCAAACTCATTATCTGTCCCCTCGATTATCCCGAGGCTTGTAAGAAGTCCTGCCGGCTTTTCAAATTTAGTGTTTTCAATATCGGTTGCGCCCAAAGCATATGTCATATGCGCAAACAACATACCTGTAGTAAGAATCAACGCTGCCAATCGTTTCATTAAATGTCGCCTCCCATTCCCATATAAATAATCTTCGCAGCCTGCGCTCTTGTTGCAAACATTTTCGGAGCAAAGCGTCCGTCACCCAAGCCTGATATAACTCCCTTTTCCTTAACCGCATAAACCGCGTCTTTTGCGTAATCGCTTATTTCGTCATCATCAGTGAATGTTTCACTCTCAGCGCTTATATCAAGCTTCATCGCACGCGCAACAATCACCGCCATATCCTCACGCGTAATGTTGCGCCCGACTCCGAACTCCTCCGCGCTTACTCCTTTTATAAGTCCTGCGTCAACTCCGGCATTTATGTATTCTTCATACCATGCGCCCGGGATACAGTCGGAAAATTCGTTTGTTCCTGTTTTAGGCTCAATTCCGAATGCCAGGACTATCATCTTCACAAACTCTTCTCTTTTGATATTTCTCGACGGATCAAATTTTCCTTCACCGTCCCCGGCAACAATTCCTTTTTCGTATAACGCCGAAATCGCGCTCTTTGCCCATTCAACACCTTCCAGATCCGTAAATTCGTCCTTTACCTCCGGCTTTTCGTCATCCTTTTTATTCTCGTCCTTGCCCGTGTCCGGCTTTACGGTTACATCTCCGAGCATAACTCCTCCGCCAGCGCCGGAACCGCCCTTTGAGCTGCCTCCTGTCGAACTGTTCGATTTGGATTCGGAGTCCTTCTGCTTTGCCAGTGCGTCTTTCGACTCCTTCTCAAACTTTGCTTTCACCTCGTCTGCGCTTTTAAAGTTGTTTCCGACCATCGCCTTTAAAACCACACTTTTGTAATAGTCGTTCAGCTGATCATAATCCGCAAACGAAATATTGAAAACATCATCGTTTTCTTTTAATATACCGTAAATCTCGGTATAACTTCCCTCATCATTCACACGGCAAAGTGCCGCAACGCTGTTTACCGATGCGCATATTGCATCAAAGCTCTCAAATTCCGTATCTGCAAAAGCGGTAAAGAAAGAGGTCTTGCTGCGAAGCTTTTTAAAATTGTCGTTTTCTTCAAGCTTTATGCCTATCTTATCCTTATACTTCTCTAACTCCTGCTCAATCGTATCTGCGGCAGCAATGTTAATCTTCTCCACGATTACCGCCTCATTAAATCTCGCCGCCAAATCCTCGTTATTCATATTTTTAAATCTTTTGAGTACCTTTTCACGGCTTTCCTCCGAAAACTCCGCATATTCCTCAGTCAGACACCCGAGCGAATTTAAAATCTTGCAATCTCTACCCTCTCTTGCAAAGATTTCCTTAAGCTTTGATATATCTTCCTCGCCGAGTGCCGCCGTTATCTCCTTCAATATCCTGTCACGGTCGGCTTTTGCAGCGTAATAATAGCTTTCCTCGCGTATCTCGCTCCCGTCCGCCAGAGAAATGCTCACCTTATAATCGCCGCTTATGTCATCATCGCGCATAAGGTATGTAAAGCTTTGCGGCTTATCCAAAACATCGGCGTATACCACCAGCTCCGCGAAGTTTGTTTCATTTATATCCTTTTCTTCTATCTCGTTGTTCTCTCTGTCCGATTTTGAAAAAATCAGTACTGAAATCGGCTGATTCTCCCAGCCCTCGTATGTCGGAGTCACGGTAACTTTATCGGAATCCAAAGATATTCCTATCTCATCAGACGCAAATGCGCTTTGTGCGCAAAGAATTGCCGATAAAATGCACATAAATACAACTCTTTTTTTCATGCAAAATCTTTCCTTTCTTTATTGATAATTTTTATATAAAAATATTTAGCCAAATTACACCTTGACATTAGCTTATAAGTGTATTATACTATAAAAAAGAGATAGTTTTTTATATATAAGCTATATTTTTTATAATATCAGTCAAAAATCAGAGTAAAAATTTTTTTCTGATACACTTTTAAAAAAACGGAGAATGTATATGGAAATAATCAATAAAACTCCCGAAATTATAAGCAGTGCTATGTTAACTCTTTGCGCTGCTCCGGGCGATCCGTATTTAAACGGTCATTCGCACCCGGAATGTGAAATTGTTGCAATTATCGACGGCTGTTTTGACCATGTTTACGAGAATATTATCCTCACTCTGATAAAGGGTGACGTTCTTGTAATTCCGCCGAACACCTTTCATCTTTTAAAAAGCAACAGAACGCCGACAAATCAGGCATTTATCATTCAGGCAAATATTGCAAATATACAATACAGCACCTCGCCGCAGGTTTACAAAATGTCCGATGAAACTTTTGCTCTTTTTAATATAATAAACAATGACTTAAAAAAGATAAGTATTCAGGAAGCCGAGCAGTTTCGTCCATACCTTGTTGCACATCAAATTCCCGATTCAACAAAAAAGCTTATTGAAGCGTGGCTTTACAAAATAATCAGCAACAAACGCTCTCCGATCGAATTTTCCGAGAACCAATACGCTTTTACGTATAATCAGGCGATAAATTTTATGAACGAAAACATCTACCACACACTTTCCTTAAAGGATATTGCCGACCACTGCCATGTCGGGACTACGACCATAAAAAACACTTTTAAGCTATATGCCGGTCACGGTGTTATAACTCATTTTCTGAACATGAAAATAAACGATTCCAAAAAGATGATAGAAAACGGCAAATCAATGTCTTATATAAGCGATCTGTACGGCTTTTCCTCGCAAGCCTACTATTCGCAGACCTTCAAGCGCATTGTCGGTATTACGCCGATACAATATAAAAAAAGATACTACAAGAAAAATTAAATCGGGAACTACCGTACACAAAAAGAAGATGTAAAAATTGCTTTTTACATCTTCTTTTTATCACTTTACATAATTGGCATTTTCAGTCCCTTAAAACATACTCCATTCAAAGTTCCCGCTGCCGTCTTTTAATATCTCGCCTGTTATATCAACGTGACTCGGAGTTGCCAAAAAGATTCCGCCCGAAACCTTTTGCATATTTCCGTCCACTCCGTAAACAGTACCTGCGATAAAATCGACAACACGTCTTGCCTCATCGGGATCAAGCGCACCGACATCAATAATTACCGGACGTCTTTGTTTTAATTCATCGGCAACCTCTGTCGAATTATTAAAGCATTTCGGCTTTAATACAACAATTCGGTTTTGCGATTCGGCTGAATTGATTGATACTATCTTTTTCTTTGAAGGCTTGCGCAAAGCTTTTTCTTCATTTTCAGCTTCTGCCATTTCTTCCAATTCTTCATCATAATCAATGTCGCCGAAACCGGTCAAATCCTTAATTTTGTCTACAAAACCCATATTCTTATCCTCCTACACTCTTATTCTATACATAAACCCTTTTTCCGAATATAGCGCTTCCTATACGCACCATATTCGCGCCCTCCGGAATAGCCTGCTCAAAATCGCCGCTCATTCCCATAGAAAGGCACTCCATACTTACATTATCGTATTTTTTTCCTGATATGTCAAGATATAACTTATTTATGTTAACAAAATGTAATCTGTTATTCATAGGATTGTCATTTTTCGGCAAAATAGTCATCAATCCCTTAATTTTCACGTGTTTCAGACAAGATGCGTGCTCTAAAAAAGTATCAATTTCGTCGGGTGATATTCCGAACTTGCTCTCTTCTCCCGAAATATTCACCTGAATCAGAATATCCATCGTAAGATTATGCTTTTCGGCTTGGCGTTCAATCTCGTCCATAAGATGAATTGAATCTACCGAGTGAATCATCGCAACCTTATCTATTATGTATTTCACTTTATTCGTCTGCAAATGCCCGATAAGATGCCATCTGACAGGCTTTACCGCGTCATATTTTCTGACGATCTCCTGAACCTTATTTTCACCTATATCTGTAACTCCGAGATCTATCGCCTCGTTTATAACGTCCGGCTCATGCGTTTTCGTTACTGCAACAAGCGTTATATCCTCCGCATTTCTTCCTGCACTCTCAGCCGCACGTTTTATCCTTTCTCGTACATCTTCAAGGCGTTTTTTTAACTCTGACATATCTTTCACCCTTTCTCTATTTCTCTCCGAGAACAATTTTATCGCCGTCTTTTAAGAGATTTGTGTCCCCCTGCGGCTCAACAATAACCATACCCGTTTCGTCATTTCTGTTTAAGACGTTACATTCTTTGAAAATCTGTGAAAGTCCGCTTTGTACCATGACGCCGTTTTTACCGTCTTTTACGCAGACTGCCGATATCGGTATTTCATAGCCGTAGTAGCTGTTTAAAACAAGCTCTATTCCGCTTTTGCGGGTATTGAAAACGCCCTCTAAATATCTCTCGCTTTTAACCGAAATAAGATACTCCGCTGCGCCCTCCGCCTCGGGTGATATATAATCGATCTTCGCATCTGCCATCTCGCCCGGGAGTTCTTTTACTCTCACCTGAACACTGTCGCCCACTTTTATGTTTTTGATCTCCTCTGCCGGCACAATCATTATGGTATACCACGTATGATTATCCACGACCTTGCAGACCGGCTCGCCCTTTGAAACGGTTCTGCTGCCCACAACCGAGCTTTGCGGCTCAGGCAGGTTTTTATAGTCATTTACCATGTACCATGCTAAATCCGCCGGCTTTACTTTCCCCTCCAGTCCGTCAAGAGAGGTCGTATATATGCCCGATATTGTCGAATATATATCGTTGTGACTGTGTGAAATCTGTGATTCTATGCTTTTTTTGCTGTTTTTTAAATCCGACAGTTCTTTTTGTACATCGGCAGCGCTGCTCTCGCCTGCGGTATTTTTAAGTTTATCCTTGTACTCTGAAATCTGCGATACATCTTCCTCCAAAACGTCCGAAATGATGCTGTTTTTGACGTTTTCAACCACTGCTCTTCTCGATGATGCATCGGATACATACTGCGCATCGCTGCCGGTCTGATTTTCGGCTTCTTCGATCTTTTTATTGATATTATTAAGCGATTGCAGCACTTCTTCGTCCACCACTCCGTTATACGATGTCGCGATACAGCGGTTTTTACCGACTCTTTCACCCTCGGGAGTGTAGCTGTAGAAGGTACCCGAATTTTCACAGGTGTATACCGCCTCGTCGTATACAATAATCCCCTCGCCCGAAATTCTGCTCTCTTTAGTCTGTGCCTGTGCGGTCATGGTATCAACCGGGCTTTTCACATACCTTACACCGTAAAATATAACCGCGGCAACAGCCAAAGCCGATACAATAAAAGCTCCTTTTTTCATTGCAATCAATCCTTTTTTACGATTCTTCTTTCTCTCCTGCAAGCATCATCTGAATTATATCCCATACCGTGAATTTACCCTCGTCATTTTTGGTTGTAAACGGCACTAAAATGTCGTCCTCTCCCAACTCGAGCGTATTCCATATCATCTCGAGGTTCTTTTCAACCTCGCTTTTTTTAAGCTTATCGACTTTGGTCGCAATCACTATCGCCTGCGGGTGAAATTCTCTTATCCAGTCGAGCATCATGAGGTCGTCCTTTGTAGGCTTGTGGCGGCTGTCCACCAAAAGAATCGTCTGGATAAGCTCTTCACGGTTTCTTAAATAATCCTCCATCATGGTTCCCCACTTCGCGATCTCAGCTTGCGAGCGCACCGCATAGCCGTATCCGGGAAGATCCACAAGATGAATCGTATCATCTATATTGTAGAAATTTATCGTTGCCGTTTTTCCGGGTGTTCCGCTGACTCTGGCAAGCGATTTTCTGTTTAAAATCTTGTTTATCAGCGAAGATTTGCCGACATTGGAACGTCCCGCAAATGCAAACTCCGGTAAACCGTCTGTCGGATACTGATTTCTTCTCACAGCCGAAACCGTAAGACTTACATTGTGTATATTCATACATTTTTCCTCTCTTGTTTTTTTATTTAAAAACTGTACTATGCACTATACTGTCCCTTATCGGCGAACCACAACGCTTTCTCACTCCACACTCACGCACAAAAGACGCAAGCAGATTGCTGATATGAACAGTGACCGCGTATACTCATACGCCGAACTGTAAATATTCGTGAAGTGCACCGCTTATTCACTCCACACTCACGCACAAAAGACGCAAGCAGATTACTGATATGAACAGTGACGGCGTATACACATACGCCGAACTGTGAATATTAGTGAGATGCGCCGCTTATTTTGCGCGTGAGAGCGCTGTCTTTAGGACGGAATCCATACTCTGTGCCGCTATAAAATTCATCTTGCCGCGGATCTCCTCGGGAATGTCCTCGAGATCCTTTTTGTTCTCCTCCGGGATAATGACCGTTTTTATACCGGCACGGTACGCCGCGAGCGATTTTTCCTTTAAGCCGCCTATCGGAAGGACTCTTCCGCGCAGAGTTATCTCGCCCGTCATTGCGACATCGCGGCGGACAGGCACTTCGGATAAGGCTGAGGCAACAGCCGTTGCGATTGTTATGCCGGCAGACGGTCCGTCCTTCGGCGTCGCGCCCTGCGGTACATGAATATGTATATCCTTGGTTTTATAAAAGCTGTCGTTTATATGCAGCTTTTTCGATGCCGAACGCACATAGCTGATCGCTGTCATTGCCGATTCTTTCATGACGTCGCCGAGATTTCCTGTAAGCTCAACCTTGCCGCTGCCCTCCATGACATTTACCTCAATCGAGAGCGTATCTCCGCCGACGCTTGTCCATGCAAGACCACGCACTATTCCGACTTCATCTTTTTTATTCATCATGTCAAAGTCAAACACCGGCTTATTGAGATACTTCTCTATACTTTTTTTGCTGACCTTGACGCTTTTTTTATCCTCTGTTTCAATATCAACCGCGATCTTTCTCATAATATCGCCGATTTTACGTTCTAAATTGCGCACACCCGATTCGCGCGTGTATTTTTTGATAACCGTCCTTAATGCCTCTTTATCAAAACGCACTTTTATGTCGGAGAGTCCGTTTTTCTCCTGCTCCTTCGGCACAAGATACTTTTCTGCAATATTCAGCTTTTCTTCTTCGGTATATCCCGAAAGCTCAATTATTTCTATCCTGTCCAAAAGCGGTGCGGGAACGGTGCCCAGATTATTCGCCGTTGCAATAAACATCACATTCGACAGATCAAACGGGATTTCTATATAGTGATCGCGGAATGCGTGGTTCTGCTCGGTGTCTAACACCTCCAAAAGTGCCGATGCCGGATCGCCCTTAAAATCGGAGCCCATTTTATCCAGCTCATCAAAAAGAATAACCGGATTTTTAACACCTGCCTGTTCTATCGCTGCCATAACACGCCCCGGCATCGAGCCGATATACGTCTTTCTGTGTCCGCGTATATCCGCCTCGTCATGGATTCCTCCCAGGGATATTCTCACATATTCACGCCCAAGCGCCTTTGCGATAGACTTCACTATCGACGTTTTCCCTGTCCCCGGAGGTCCTGCAAGACACAAAACCGTACCGTCTTTGCCGCCCGTCCTCTTATGCACCGCAAGCTGCTCTATTATTCTCGTTTTTATATCGGAAAGTCCGTAATGATCCTCCTCAAGAACCTCTCTTGCATGAGCAATATCCGTATTTTCCTCACTCACCTTATTCCACGGCAAGGCAAGAACATGATCCAGATATGAGCGTATCACCGCACTCTCGGGAGAAGATGACTGCATTTTCGATAATCGGTCAACCTCTTTTAAAAGCTTTTCTTCATCCTTTTCGGAAAACTTCAATTCGGTGATCCTCTTCCTGTATGCCGCCGCTTCCTCGGAATATCCGTCCTTATCGCCCAGCTCTTTTTCTATAACGCGCATTTCCTCACGCAGATAGTATTCACGCTGATTGTCATCTATATTCTTCTTTACCTTCTCATTTATGTCCCTTCTGCATTTTGCAATTTCTATCTCATCATGCATAAGGACAATCAGCTTTTGCGCACGCTCGTATAAATCAAATGTTTCCAGAATATCCTGTTTTACCGTATAACTGCACCCCAAATTTGCGCCGATTATATCGGTAAGCGCCTCTAAATCGCCTCTCTCGGTTGCGCCGGCGATCAGATCTATCGGGAACCGTCTGTTAAATTCCAAAAAATTCTCCGACTGCATCTGCAAAGTTCTTGCAAAGCTCTGTGTTGAAATCGGGTTATCCACTTCACCGTCCAAAGGCTTAAAGGGTTCTACCCCTGCCGCAATATGCGGATTCCAATACTCCACGCCCAAAAGATGCGCACGCTCCAACCCCTCAACCACGGTATGCACCGCACCGCCCGGCAATTTCATCACCTTTTTTATGCGTGCAATCGTCCCGACCTTATAAAGATCAAGCTCTGTCGGGTTTTCAATATTAACGTCTTTCTGCGTAACCAAAAAAATTATATTATCCTTACTTGCCGCCTCATCAAGCGCCTTTACGGATTTTTCTCTTATCACATCAAAGCCAACCGTTGAATTCGGGAAAACCACAATTCCGCGCAAAGCCAATGCCGGCATTAAATATCTTTCGTTCAAATAATTACATTCCTTTCGTGTCCGAGTCCCTCTCGGATTAAATATATAAGCAACTGTAAAGTTACAATTATCTAATTATATATTATATAATAATTCAGCCTATTTTTCAACTGTTTTTTAAGCAAAATAAGAAGCCGCACTAACAAACAGCTCCTTATTTTCCACATCTCATGCCAATTTGCACACATTTATCCACTCTTTGTAGCCGGAAAACCTCTCCATTTCGTCAATAGTCAGCTCTATCGCGCTGTTTGTACTCCCGCAGGCGGGAAATACCGTTTCAAAGCGTTTTAACGACTCGTCCAGATACACCGTAATTCCGCCGTTTATCCCAAACGGGCATACACCGCCCACAGCATGTCCGATTTTGCTCTCCACCTCATCTGCCGAGAGCATCTTCGCCTTTTTGCCGAAGTACGCTTTATATTTCTGATTATCCACTTTTGAGTCCCCCGCCATAACAATCAGTATCGGTTCATCGTTCACCGAAAACGAAAGAGTTTTGGCAATATGTTCGGGCTCGCACCCGAGCGCCTTTGCCGCCAGCTCAACGGTCGCGCTCGACACATCAAACTCCTTTATATTTTTGTCCATATCATACTGTTTGAAAAATTCTTTTACACGCTCTATTGCCATTTTTATCACCCTTTTGTTTTTGCCTTAGTATTCTATCTCCCTGTTTTCGCCCGAGCCGACTCTGACAACGTAAATCTTCCGCTTTTCTTTATTCACAGTTATAACATCAAACAGAAGCTCGGTTTCATCTCCGTCACGGCGCACACGGTTTTTCGCGCCCTTATCATACATAACCGCATTACCGGTCAGAATAAGCGGAATATCATCATAGTAAAACACATCATCGCAATGGTAATCTCCCACCAAAAATCCGATAATATCACCTCTTGTATAACTTTCAAACGGTGCGTCTATCTTGCGTTCAAAATCACCCTCGCCGAAGTTTGTGCTGTAATTTTCGCCCTTTTTATATGCCAAAACAATCTGTCTTAAAAGCTCCATATTCTTTGCTATTTCGGGCGGATTTTCCATCTCCTCCGGCAAAAGCAGCGAATGTGTCACAAACATCACGCTCCAACCCGGCTCATCAAATTTGAGCGCACTGCCGCACAGCCAGTCCAGCTGCTTTTGCGACATTGCAAAAAGCCACTGTGCATGATATTTAAGCTTTCCCTCATCATCGAAAACGTACGGCACATCGCAAGCGTCCAAAAATACATATCTCACCTTTTTCGCGCAGTCGTTATACATATAGTAAAGCGAGTGGTTGTCCTCATCAAATTTGGCACCAAGCTTGGGGAGATGATTGTAAAACAGCTTGTACAAATCTGTATGGGTTAAGTGATTGGTTGCCTTGTCGGCGCATATGTATGCCTTATCCCAGATACTGCCGTCATCATGGTTGCCGTTTACCGGGAAATACGGTTCGCGGTCAACAAGCGCCCGAAGCTCACGAAAACACTTTGTTTTATACTCCTTGCACCCCTCATTTGTATAGTCGCCGCCGAAAATCAGCATATCGGGCGCAACACGCTTTGCGATTTCTCTGTACGCACGCATAAGCCTTTTAAAACGCACCGTATGATTGTGATTTAAGGCATAGTGAATGTCGGTCATAAATGCAACCGTCGATGTTTTCTCATTCTGATATTTTTGAATCTCATCAACGCTTTTTAGGACCTCACGCTCTATATAATCGGGGTACTCCTCCTCCGATGAGAGCGGCTGCGGCATATATCCTATATCTTCATATCCACATTCACGGTAAAATTCTTTTGTTTTCATGTTTACATTCCCTCATTTCTGCATCTTTTTTACCAATCTGTATATCTCTTCCAATGCATCAACTTTTGCAAGCTTTTTCACATTCTCCGACATCTTTTTAAGCATATCGCGGTCCGCGGTCATCGACATGATTTTTTCATACATCAGATCTCCCGAAAGCTCGCTGTCCAAAACGACAGCCGCGCCGCCTATGCGCTCAAATTCACGCGCATTCTGTTCCTGATGATTTCTCACCACATTCGGCGACGGCACCAAAACCGACGCTTTTCCCAATGCGGCAATCTCGGAGAGAGTTATCGCGCCCGATCTTGAAATTACAAGATCCGCCGCCGCCATCGCCTCGCTCATGTTATTTATATACGGCACAACCTTAATACATTCTGAATATCCAACGCCTTTTAGCGCACTCTGTACCTTTTCGTAATTTCTGTCGCCCGTGCCGAATAAAAGCTGAACCGAGTCATCATTTCCGATTTTTTTAATAACGTCAATCATCGCATTATTGAGTTTTTCCGCACCAAGACTTCCTCCGAATACCAAAACGAATGGTTTATCCGATAATCCCAGCTTTTTTCTCGCGCTTACATAATCTGTCTTTAAAAGCTCTGCCCTTATCGGATTTCCTGTAACAACGCATTTTTCGGGCATCTTCATATGATTTACCGTTTCGGGGAAGCTCACCGCAACATAATTCACATATTTTTCCGAACCCTTGACGGTAAGTCCCGGGTAGACGTTCTGTTCGTGTATCAGCGACGGAATACCGAGCTTATGCGCTGCCAATGCGACAGGGCCGCTCACATATCCGCCGGTGCAGACAACCGCATCGGGTTTAAATTCCTTCATAAGCTTTACACAGTCATGATCTGCCTTTATAAGCTTTTTTACAACCGCTATATTTTTTATCATGTTTTTTCTGTCAAAGCCGCATATATCAATATATTCTATATTATACCCGGCATTCGGTACGAGTCTTGTTTCCAAGCCTCTTTTCGTGCCGATAAAAAGCGCCTCGAAATTCTCCTCTTTGCTCTTTATATAGTTTGCCACCGATATTGCCGGATTTATATGTCCGCCGGTTCCTCCGCCCGCAAATACCACTTTCATTTTATATTCATTCCTTTCCGTGCCACAGGGCACAAAACCTAAGTCTGAGAGAAAATCGTTCAGAGTGCTGCTTTGCAGCGAGTGGTTGAGCCCGAGTCCAAATTTTTAATTTGGAAACGAGAGCCATGCAACAGCGTTCTAAATCACTGATTTAGGTAACGCCACTGCTCTGTACAAATGGTACCGCCCCGAGCAAAAAGTTGTGCTATGGGCGATTTTATTCAGACTTATATTCATTCCTTTCTATTTTTCGGAATACCTCGATACGTTGAGAACGATTCCCATTTCTGCCAAAAGCACCATCAACGCTGTTCCGCCGTAGCTGAAAAACGGCATCGTAACACCGGTATTCGGTATTGTTGATGTAACAACGGCAATATTAAATACCGTCTGTATCGCAATCTGCGCCATAATTCCGACTACCGTCAACATTCCGAATACATCCGGCGCATTTAAAGCTATCTTTATTCCTCTTATTATCAGCATTGCAAAAAGCGCAATTACAAACACCGCCCCGACAAATCCCAGCTCCTCACAGATAATCGCAAAGATAAAGTCGTTGTACGGCTCGGGGAGGTATGTATATTTCTGCACGCTCTGACCGAGTCCCACTCCGAAAAGTCCGCCCGAGCCGATTGCATACAGTCCCTGAATAAGCTGATAGCTCGAGGACTGAACATTTTCAAAAGGGTGCAGAAAGCTCGTCAATCGGTCGGAACGCAGAAGCATCGCAGCTCCCAATCCCAAAGGCGCCGCAACAAGCAAGCCGCCTCCGACAAGCTTATAGCTCATACCGCCGACAAGCATTACCACAACCGCAATACCGCATATGATAATCGTACCGCTCAAATGAGTTTCGAGCATCATCAAAGCCGCAACAATTCCTATCCAGAAAAAGTAAAATTTAAGTCCTTTCCAGCTTTTCAAATCATGCCGTCCGTCCTCAATCTGAGCCGCAAAAAACATTGCAATAACTACCTTCATAAGCTCGGACGGCTGAAATTCGGTAAAATAAAGGTTAATCCATCGTCTTGAGCCGTTATGACTTGAGCCTATACCGGGCAGAAATACCATAGCCAAAAGCACCACGCATATAAGCATAAATGTCCCGGTATGTTTTTTATATTTTCTGTAGTCAATCCTCGAAATAACAATCATGGCGGCAAAACCGATTCCGCCGTATATCAGCTGACGCACAAAAAAGTGATATGAATTTTTAAACTTTGTATTTGCCGCCGGTGCAGATGCGCTCAAAAGCATCACAAGACCTGCGCAGACAATAACTATAAGTATAGTCAAAAACGTATAATCCATCTGTCCCATTCTGCGTTTTTTCAAAATCTTTTCCGCCGGCTTTTCCAAACGCGTGCGACCGCTTATCGCATTTTTCCTTTTCATACGTCCGCTCCTTTCGCCGATTTATAAATAAAGTCCCAAAAATGCTGCAACACACAGCAAAAGCGTTACAATTGAAAATACCGTTACAATCTTAACCTCGCTCCAGCCGCACATCTCGAAATGGTGATGTATCGGAGACATTTTAAATATGCGCTTTCCCGTAAGCTTAAACGACGCCACCTGTAATATAACCGAGAGCGCCTCAAAAAGATATACAAATCCTGCAATGACAAGTATAAGCGGCATTTTTAACCCTACCGCCAAAACACTTATCGCACCGCCCAAAAAAAGCGAACCCGTATCTCCCATAAACACCTTTGCCGGGTAATGATTATAGATCAAAAATCCCAAAACACCGCCTGCAACCGCCGCCGAGAAGATTGTCGCGGCAGACGAATCCAGACATACCGCCGCAGCCGTAAAAAACAACGCAACAATCACAGTTATAGATGCCGCCAAGCCGTCCAGACCGTCTGTCAGGTTTACGGCATTAACGGTTCCGGTAACAACAATCAAGGTAAATACGATATAGAGCCACCACGGCATAGACCATGATGTGTGCGCAAACGGAATAATAATCTCGGTGTTCAGATCCCCCGTATAATTCATGACAACAATATATATAACCGACAAAATCACCTGCAGGATAAATTTCTGCGGTGCGGTCAATCCCTGGTTCTGCTTTTTTATAACCTTTACATAATCGTCCACAAATCCTATCGCACCGAATCCGACAGCAATCAGGAGCATCATCATAAGATGCACGTCAAATTTAATTAAAAGCGCGACAATCGCCGCAACAATCACTCCGGCTATAAATATAAATCCGCCCATAGTCGGCGTACCCGCCTTTTTTTCGTGCCATTTCGGGCCGTCCTCCAGTATCTGCTGACCGAACTTTAACCGCCTTAACCACGGAATCATTACCGGTCCCAAAACAACCGCCACAAAAAACGAAACCAAAAACGGAATCAATATAAAACTAAGTCCAATTATATTCATCTTCAAACAATCCTCTCGATTTTATTTTATCTTTTGGTAAATCTTCTCAAACTTCATACCTCTTGACGCTTTTATCAAAATACAGTCGCCGTCTTTTACAATATTTTTTATATTTTCCGCAGCGGCATCGGTATCGTCAAAGCTGATAACCTCGCTCATTCCTGCGTCTTTTGCACCCTCTGCAATAAATTTTGCATTCTCACCCGCGGTAATCAAAACGTCAGCCGCATCATTAACCGATTTCCCGAGCTTTCTGTGTTCCTCCTCGGCAAAGCTGCCCATTTCCAAAACATCGCCCAAAACCGCGACGCGCCTATGCCCTTTTACCGTCTTTAAAACCTCCAAAGAAGCTCTTATAGAGTCGGGTGCGGCATTGTAGAAATCCTTTAAAATAATGGTTTCCCCCGATTTTTCTATGCTCATTCGCATATCGGTCATCTCTGCCGCCGCAACCCCTTTTATACATTCCTCGGGTGAGATTCCGTAATGCACTCCGACCGCAATTGCGGCAAGCGCATTATAAACATTATGCATACCCGGAGCTTTCACCTCGGCAGGATATTTTTTACCGTCCATACTCACCGTAAAGCTCGAGCCTAAAATTCCGTTATTTTTAATATCCACAGCACGCACATCACAATTCTCACCCGATCCGTAGCGTACAATCGGAAAATCTTTCTTAATATTCTTCAAAAACTTATCGTCACCGTTTACAATAAGAACATTCTCATCATTAAAATAATTGCATATTTCAAGCTTTGCCTTTAAAATCCCCTCCTGCGAGCCGAGGTTCTCTATATGCGACATTCCTATATTGGTAATAACCGCCGCATCAGGTCTTGCGATACTTGCAAGGTAATCAAGCTCGCCGAATGCGGACATTCCCATCTCAAGTACCGCCATATTGTGATTTTCCTCTTTTTCAAGGATTGTAAGCGGCATTCCTATCTCGTTATTGTGGTTCCCCGTACTCTTTAAAATATCAAATTTTCTTGCTAAAACCGCAGAAATCATATCCTTTGTGGAGGTCTTGCCGACACTCCCCGTAATTCCCACAACAGGGATCGGATAAAACCTTAAATATTCGGCGGCAATCGCACCGAGAGCGTCAAGAGTGCTTTTCACCTTTATAACCGCACCGTTTTCGCTTTTTATATCCTTTTCCGACAATGCCGCCGCGGCGCCGTTTTGCAGTACGTTATCTATATAATCGTGGCCGTCAAAGGTTTCGCCGCAAAACGGCACGAATAAGTCGCCGCTTTGTACGATTCGCGAATCGGTCACAACACGTTTCACCGAAAAATCATCATTGCCGCACAAAAGCTCGCCTTTTGTTGCTCTCAAAATGTCTTTTCCCGAAAATTTCTGCATAAATCTATTCCTCCAATATACACCGTACACACGGCGTCAATATATCTTTTGTTAAGTTACTTTCAAATATCAAATAATTGTGAGATGCACGCTTTCCTTTTTCCTAAATGCGTGCAGATTGCGGTTATGAAGCACGCCGACGTATACGATACTTCAAGTGCTGAATAATTGTGAGATGCACGCTTTCCTTTTTTCCTAAATGCGTGCAGATTGCGGTTATGAAGCACGCCGACGTATACGATACTTCAAGTGCTGAATAATTGTGAGATGCACGCATTTACTATTTTTCGCTCGTCAAAGGGGAGTTTGGTTTTTCCTATTATTTGGTAGGTTTCCTGCCCTTTCCCGGCAAGCAGAATAACATCATTCGGCTTTGCAAGCGAAATCGCATGAGCTATCGCCATTTTGCGGTCGGGGACAATGCAATACTCACCTTTTGTCGCTTTTATCCCCTCATATATATCACAAATTATCGAAAGCGGATCTTCGCATCTCGGATTATCCGATGTGATTATTGTATAATCGGAATACTTCCCGGCGATTTCACCCATAATCGGGCGCTTTGTTTTATCCCTGTCGCCGCCGCACCCGAAAACGGTAATCACTCTGCCCTTTGAAAATCCCTTTGCGGTATGTATGATTTTTTCCAGTCCGTCGGGAGTATGCGCATAGTCGATTATAACCGAAAAATCTCTTCCCGTATCGATTTTTTCCATTCTTCCCAAAACAGGCTTTACGGTTTTTAATGCATCGGCCGCTTTCCCGAAATCCAATCCCAAGGATATGCAAGCGCCGACCGCCGTGAGCATATTATACACATTGAACCGTCCGCAAAGCGGCATATTCGTGCGCACTTTTTTGCCTTTATATTCAAGTATAAACTCCGAGCCGTCCGCGTCCGATTTCAGAACCGCCGCCTCAAGATCAGCATCATGAAAGCCTACCGAAAGCTTTTTCCCTTTTATGTCCGAGTAATATCTTGCACCTGTCGGATCGTCTATATTTATGACGCACTCTTTGCACATCGGAAAAAGCAGTGCTTTTGCCCTTTTGTACTCTTCAAAAGTCTTGTGAAAGTCCAGATGGTCACGCGTAAGATTGGTAAATATCCCAACGTCAAACTCGCACCCCCACACACGCTTTTGTACAAGCGCATGGGACGATACCTCCATTATGACATATGCCGCGCCCATACTCCGCATTTTTGCGAAAATCTTCCAAAGCTCTATCGGATTCGGTGTAGTCGGTGTGTTTGTTTCAACTCCGATTCGCTCGTCATTCAAAAAAACTCCGTTTGTTCCTATTATACCCACATTTTCGCCTTGAGCTATCAATATGTCTCTAACAAGATGGGTGACGGTTGTTTTTCCATTTGTCCCCGTCACCCCGATAAGCTTAAAAGTTTTTTCACCCGGAAAATAGTATTTTTTCGCCAGCTCCGCCGTCATCTTGCTAAGATCGTCGGCTACGATAACAGGCTTTTCGGCATTATCGAGAGTACGGTACGAGACTATCGCCGCAGCGCCGTTATCCACCGCCTCCGCCGCATAATCCGCACCGTCCTTTTCGCTGCCCTTTTTGCAGATAAATACATATCCCGGTTTTATCATTTGTGAATTATCCGAAAGACCTTGAACTTCAAAATCTTCGTCCGTCCTAAGTGATCGGAACAATTCACTTGCTAAAATAACTATCTACTCCTTTTTAATCTGATGACTCATTTCTGAATTCTACACTCACAACAGTCGCAGGTGCAACGGAATCGCCCGCCTCTATGCTCTGTTTTACCGCAATAGCGCCGCTTGCCGCTCTTCCCGCTCCCGATACCGCAAAGTTCAGTCCGCAATTTTCCAAAGTTGCACGCGCGTCAGCCGCGGTCATTCCCACAACATTCGGCACTTCAACCGTACTTCCCTTAGGTATCTCTTCTGTATATAAAATAACTGTAGAATCCGCAATAAGACTTACTCCGGGCTTCGGCAGCTGATCTGCTATAGTATCGCCGTCACCCTTAACTCTGACCTTAAATCCTGCCTTTTCGATTGCCGCTTTCGCCTCGTCAACAGACATCGTGCGCACCTCGGGCACTGTAGTTGACGCATTCTGCGCCTCTGTTTCGGTATACTGTCTTTCCACGCCCATATAATCAAGCGTTTCTTCGATAAGCGAGCCTACAACCGGCGCGGCTATCGTTCCGCCGTATCTTACCGCCACCTGCGGTTCGTCCATCATAATAAGCACTGCTATCTGCGGATCGTCCGCCGGTGCAAAACCGATAAATGACGCGATACGCTTATCATTATTACGGCCTTTTTCCGATGTACCTGTTTTTCCGCCGATTCTGTAGCCTTGAATATATGCGTTACGTCCCGAGCCTGTCGGGCTTGAAACAACGCCTTCGAGTATCTGTTTCATCATATCGGAGGTTTCTTTTGAAATAACCTTATTCACAATCTCAGGCTGATAGCTTTTTAATATTCCGTTATCGTTTCTGATTTCTTTTACAATATGCGGTTTCATCAGATCGCCGCCGTTTATTACCGCCGAAACAGCCGTAATAAGCTGAATCGGTGTAATACTGAAGCCCTGCCCGAACGAGCTTGTCGCAACGTCGGTTTCGCTCAGCTTATGCTTATAATAGATACTGCCCGACTCTCCGATAAGCTCTATTCCCGTCTTTTCGGTAAAGCCGAATGCCTTAAAGTATTCCATGAACTTCTCGCCGCCGACTCTTAAGCCCAATTCCATAAATACCGGGTTACACGAATTTTCAACGCCCTGTACAAAGGTTTCCGCACCGTGTCCCGTTCTTTTATGGCATCGGATCGTTCTGTCGGCAACCTGCTTATATCCGCTGCAATAAAACTGCGAATCGAGGTTTACCACATTTTCCTCCAGCGCAATCGCGGCGGTTATAATCTTAAAGGTCGAACCCGGCTCATATGTATCGGAAATCGCCTTATTACGCCACATTTTATTTCTTATCGCCGCAATTGCCTTATTTTTAATATCGTCATCGTCCGAATCGTAACCGTTTAGCTCCTCATTGTCCTTTATATCAATTGCATATTTTAAAAATGTGTCGATACTGTACGGATCGTTCAAATCATAATCAGGCTTTGACGCCATAGCATATATCTCGCCCGTTTTCGGGTTCATTACGATTCCTGCCGCACCCTCTTTTAACTGCTGCTCAATTACCGCATTTTCCAGATGCTTCTCCAAAAGATGCTGTATTGTTTCGTCCGCAGTCAAGACCACGTCCGCGCCCTTTCCTGCCGGATTTGCCTCCTCATACTCCAGATCAATATCCACACCGGCAGCAGACGCAAGACTTAATATACTTCCGTTTTTACCGCTTAAAGGTCCGTCAAAGGTCTTTTCAACGCCCGAAAGACCGTTATTGTCGTACCCTGTAAAGCCGATAAGCTGCGATGCGATACTATAAGAATAAAAGCGCTTTGAGTCCAGTTCAAAATATACGCCCGAAAAAAGCTCTGCCATTTTCTTATCGACCGAGCTGTCCTTTAGTTTCTTTATTTCGTCTGTCTGTTCGACAGTAATTCTCTTCTTTATAACCTGGTAGCTTCTGTCCTTTGTAACAAGCTTGTATATTTCATCTCTGTCCATACCGAGTATTTCGGAGAGCTTGTCGGAAATAGTATTTGCGGCAATATCGCTCACATTCCCTTCCGAATCCTTGTAGCTTGTTATCTTTTTCGGATTGCACACCACCGTATTTACCGATGCGCTCTCGGCAAGCACCTTGCCGTTTCTGTCATATATAGTGCCGCGGTTTGCCGTAACGGCAGATGATCGTGTCTGCTGAGCGACCGCCTTGTTTTTTAGTTCCTCACCGCGCACGAACTGCCAATAACCGATACGCAGAATCAACACGCCGAGCATAACAGCCGCAGCAGCGAATGGCACCAGGCATCGTTTGCGCATTTTACCTAAACCAATTGCCATATCAATCTCCATTCAAAAAAACATATCTTTTAAATAAGCTTATTACCAACCCAGACTGAATATTCCCATTATATTCTTTTTTAACGATTTTGCCGCGCCGCTCACCTTGTTTTTAACGCCCTCGGTTTCATTTGCCGTAACCTCTGTCACGTCCTCGCCGGTAACGTCTATATAAACCTTTTGGCTCTGCTCGGGGCGCTGCATATTGAGCTTTGTTGTCGCAATTTCTTCAACTGTCGATAAATCCACGCTCTGTTCAAGTTCAAAATTTTTCTGAACCTCGGTAGTCTTTAGTGTTTCCAACTGCGTCTGCAATTTTGAAACCTCTTTTTCCGTTTCAAATACAGCCACCTGTTTTGATATCATAAAATATGCCGCCATAGATATAACTATTGCGTACATTATAAATTTTACATTTAATTTCTGCTTCGGCTTAGGTGCTCTTTTAACTATTTTCACTTCTTCTTGTTTTTCTTCCAATTTATATGCTAAATTTCCGTATTCCAAAAACAGACACCTCTTTAGTAAATTTTATATAATCAAATCTTCTCTGCAATTCTGAGTTTTGCGCTTTTTGAGCGCGAGTTTTCGCTTAATTCTTCTGCCGACGGCAATATCGGCTTTCGGGTTATAACCTTAATATCTGCCTTTTTGCCGCATACGCACACCGGGAACTCCGGCGGGCAAGTGCAGCCTTTTGCACGTTCGGAAAATACATTTTTTACAATTCTGTCCTCCAGCGAATGGAAGGTGATAACAGAAAGTCTGCCGCCGGGATTTAATACGTCCAGAAAATCCCCGACCGCGTCTTTTAAAATCCGTATTTCGCCGTTCACTTCAATCCGTATTGCCTGAAACACGCGCTTTGCCGGGTGCGAACCCTTTATCCGCGCTTTTTGCGGTATTGCCGCTTTTATTATCTCAACCAGCTCACCCGTTGTTTTTACAGGTGATTTTTTCCGTCTCTCATCAATAAATTCTGCAATCCTTTTAGACCAGTTTTCCTCGCCGTACTCATAAAAGATATGCGTCAGCTCTTCTGTACTGTAGCCGTTTACCACATCATATGCGCTCAATTCACCGTCTTGGTTCATGCGCATATCCAACGGCGCGTCCTGCATATAGCTGAATCCGCGCTCTTTGTTGTCCAGCTGATACGAGGAAACTCCCAAATCCAAAACCGCGCCGTCAATTCCCGCAATGTCAAGCTCTTTTAAAATTGCTTTTATATTGCTGAAATTACCGTTTACCGTTTTAAATCTGCCGCAAAACGGCTCCAAACGTTTGCTTGCCGCGGCGATTGCCTCTTTATCCTGATCGATACCGATCAGCGAAATGCTATTGTTCCTCGATAATATTTCATACGAATGTCCGCCGCCGCCCATAGTACCGTCAACATATATGCCGCCGTCCTTTATGTCAAGCCCGTCCACCGTTTCATTGAGCATAACGGAAAAATGTTTAAACTCCATAATCTGACCTCTTATATATTAATGCCGTACGCTTTGATGCCCTCAAGGATAATGTCGTCATCATCATTCTCCATAGCCTCCCAGACTTCGGCATCCCAGATTTCAAGCTTGGTATTCATACCAACAAGCATAATATCCTTTTTAAGACCGGCATATGCCATAAGCTCCTCGGTAAGAGAAATTCTTCCCTGCTTATCGACCTCACAGCTTGCCGCCTTTCCGAAAAGCTTTCTCTGAAAACGCGCCGCATTCTCATCTATCCCCGTCGGGAGCATACGCATCTTTTCGGCAATTGCCTCCCATTCCTTTTCGGTGTAAAGGTTCAGACATTTCTCGGCAGGTGCTCTTGTTATGTATATTGTGCCTTCAAGCTTTTCTCTTATTTTAGCCGGCAGAACAAAACGTCCGCGGTCATCAAGCTGACGCGCATATTCGCCCACAAAATATACCATACAAAAACACCGCCTTTCTTTTCATAATAAAGTATTCTTCCCAAAGGTATCGATTTTAAGACAAAACTTACATTTTCTACCCATTCGCCCCAAAACCTACCCTCATATTCCAATTATACACCAATCTCTTCAAATATGCAATAGCAATCACAAAATTTTTTAAAAAATTTTTAAATAATTTTTTATTTTCATTACAATTTAACTATATTTTGTGTTACAGAGGGCAAAACAAGCGGTTTTTAACTATAAATTGTGGAAAAAAATACCCAATTATTTTTTTTGTTTTTCCAAGGCTCCGTTTTTTCAGTTACAGAATTATTACAAGACAAAAAAATAGCAGAAACCGGATTTTGAAATTAAATATTGATTTTTGCACCATTCTGTAATATAATAGATCTTGTATAATATTAAAAAGGAACTATACTCATGCAAAATAAGATACACAAATTAGATCCGGCGGAGCTGCCGGCATTTCCCGGTCCTTCCAAAAATGGCGGGAAAATTTTCAAAGCCAATCCGAACATCGTAAATGCACATCAAACCCGAGTTGTACGTTCAAATACAATCGGACTGATCTTCTTTCTTTTCTCATTCATAATAAGTTTAGGACTCACCTTTGCGGCAAAATCTTCGGGCAGTGATAATTTCTACTATATTTCTGACATACTGTTATTCTGTTCCGCAATCATGTCAGTGATACAGCTCTTTACAATTCCGAACACACTGCACAGCTACAGTGAGAAAATAAGCAAAATCTTTTTGGAGGTATCACCTTTCGGGATAAAGGGGCTTACAATAGATTACGACGGCAATTTTCTTATTTTTGAAGCCGAGTACGGCAATGTACAAAAAGTAATATATAATCCCCGCCGTCTCTCAATACTCTTAAAAGACGGTACCGCATATAACTATGACGTATTCTGCAACACACATGAAATATACTCGCTTATAAACCAAATGAGCAACAGCATTTCACCTCTTTAATTGTTTTTTATTATGCTATTACAAAAAAATATAAAAATTGATAATCATTTTTGTTGACATTTTGCTCTAAACATATTATAATAGATATGGTACGCCAAATGTATCGGCATGCCGAATTTTGAAACCAATCAAAATCTTCCGCGATCGTAGGGTCGGACTCGGCATTTTGCCGTCACCCCACTCCGGCGCGAAAATCAAAGTTGATTTTGTGCGGCGGATAAAGGAGGTATGGCGCTGCAGGAGGAATACCCGTTTTCGGAGTATTTCTTCCGCACCCGGATTTTAAGCCTTTGAAAAAGGATTTCGGGGATTTATTTCCCTTTAAAAATTTTTCTTTTGTTTATCATTCGGTTTCGGTTTGAATATTTTGAGAACGTAAAAAAAGAACTGCTGATTTTTCAGCAGTTCTCTTTTTTTAAAAGGGATAGGAAAAAACTTTGAAATCAACAAGAAAAGGAATGATTTTTTTCTTGCTTTGCGGAGTTTTTTTAAATCCCATTTTTGGGGGTAAATGTATTTTGTGAGGTCATATACATTCTTCACACTTTTCCCCCGATTTATACATTCTGTTTCAATTTCGATTCTATACACGCCCAGTCGGCTCTCTGCTCGATATTCACTATATCAAATCCGCAGCTCACCAAAGCGTCCCGAACATCGTCTATCCGCTCCTCGATAATCCCCGATGTGATAAACACACCGTCCTTATCAATAAACCTTGCCGCAGACGGCGCAATCGCAATAATTACATCAGCAACAATATTTGCCGCAATCACATTATATTTATTCTCGGAAAGCTTGGCAATCAGCTCGGTATCGCTCGTAACATCTCCCGCCAGAACCGTATACTTATCCTTGCCGACGCCGTTTCTTTCGGCATTTTCATAGGCAATATCCACCGCATTCGGATCTATATCCACCGCCACGGCGGATTCAGCACCGAGCATTATCCCGATAATTGAGAGTATTCCGCTGCCGCAGCCCATATCAAGCATATATGTATCGCCGTCCACATACTTCTCCAGAGCCTCAATACAAAGCTGAGTGGTGTGGTGTGTTCCCGAACCGAAGCTCATTCCCGGGTTTACATTAAATACAACTCTCTCGGTCGGTGCCGTCAGTTCCTCCCATTCCGGCTTTATGAGTATCTTCTCGCCGACTTCGATCGGGTGAAAATAGCTTTTCCAGTTATTCGCCCAGTCCTCCTCCGAGATATTCTCAAGCTCAAGTTCCAGTCTGCCGAACTCATCATCGGTATCGCGCATCTTCAAAAGCTTAAGCTCATTTTTTATATCCATAAGTGTTTCATGTCCCGCGGCATTATCGCTCACATAAACATTAACACTTGTCGGCTTATGCTTTTCCCTTTTCAGTTCATCATCAACGTAATCCCAATACTGATGATTATTCTCCAAAAATTCGTAAAAATCCGCCTCGTCCTCAATCTCGAATCCCGTCACGCCTATCTGATAAAGAACGCCCGTAAGCGGCTCAATGCCCTCTGTTGTAGTGTAAATAATAACCTTTATCCAATCCATATCAAATCACCTTATTCCAAATAGTCTTTAAGCTTCTTGCTTCTGCTCGGGTGGCGCAGTTTTCTCAACGCTTTCGCCTCAATCTGACGTATACGCTCACGTGTAACGTTAAATTCTTTGCCCACTTCCTCTAAAGTGCGCTGTCTGCCGTCGTCGAGTCCGAAACGCAGTCTTAAAACCTTTTCCTCTCTCGGTGTGAGCGTTTTCAAAACGTCAACAAGCTGCTCCTTCAAAAGCACAAAGCTTGCCGCATCGGACGGTGCAGGCGCGTCATCGTCAGGGATAAAGTCGCCCAAGTGGCTATCCTCCTCCTCACCGATAGGCGTCTCCAGCGATACCGGCTCCTGTGAGATTTTAGAGATTTCACGCACCTTATCAATTGACATATTAAGCTCCTTTGAGAGCTCCTCCGGAGTAGGCTCACGTCCCAACTCCTGCACAAGCTGTCTTGACACTCTTACAAGCTTGTTTATCGTTTCCACCATATGAACCGGGATTCTTATGGTTCTCGCCTGATCGGCAATCGCTCTTGTGATCGCCTGTCTGATCCACCATGTTGCATACGTGCTGAATTTGTAGCCCTTTGAATAATCGAACTTGTCCACCGCTTTTATAAGACCGAGATTTCCCTCCTGAATCAAATCCAAAAACAACATTCCGCGTCCGACATAACGCTTTGCAATACTTACAACCAGTCGCAGATTTGCCTCGGCAAGACGCTTTTTCGCCTCTTCGTCACCCTCGTTCATTCTCCTTGCAAGCTCCGTTTCCTGCGCAGGATCCAAAAGGCTGATTTTACCGATTTCTTTCAAATACATCTTTACATGGTCGTCAAGATTGATGCCCTCGGGAATCGACAGATCCTCAAGCTCCTCTTTGGATACCTCGATTTCCTCCAATTCCTTATCCAGGTCGGCAACAACGTCGATTCCCTCTTTTTCAAAGACCTCATAAATAGTTTCGATTTCCTCCGGCGCCATCTCGATTTCCTCCAGTGCCGCGGCAATATCCTTATGCAAAAGCATACCGTTTTTCTTACCGGTTTCTATGAGTCCTCTTATTATATTTTTTTTACTTTCCAAATCTGCCATTATTGTATCCTCCCAAGATTTTTCAATTCTTCAATTAACCCTTTTAGCTTAATCGGATCGGTGGTTTTTGCGATTTGCTTATTTAACCTGTCCTTTTTCAAGTCAACAATCAAATCCCGCAACGCCTTTTCATCGTCACTGTATACTTCGCTTTCGTAAAACACACCCGCGGCGGCCGTTGCCTCATCTCCCGAAAATTCCGAGAGTATCACAGCCGGCTCCAAAGGCTTATTTTCCGAGCGCATATTATATATTATCTCCATAAGCTTTTTCGATACTGCCGAGGAAAAGTCCTCCGGCGCAAAATGCTCCTTTACAATATCCACATACTTTTTATTCTTTACCATAAGGTTCAAAATAAGCGCCTCCGCTTTCGGTGGACGAACAGGTATTTCGGCTTTTTCGGGATCCGTCTTTGTAAATGCCGTCCTCCTGAGCTCGCCTTCGCGCTCGGTGCGCATATTTGCGCCCTTTTTCTTTTTGTTATATTCACTGTATATCGCGTCGGCGCGTATGCCTGTTTCCTCCGACATTTTCTTGATATACGCGTCAACCTCAATATCGTTTTGTATATTTAAAAGCGATTCTGCCGCACTGGTCACAAACTCTGCCTTCCCCTGCGCGGTGTCGGTGTCAAACTGCCGCCGTATCTTTGATATCCGGTATTCCGTCGAGGGGATAGCCATATCAAGCGCCGCCTTAAATGCACCGACACCGTTTTTCTTTATGTATTCGTCCGGGTCTTTCGCACCTTTTAGCCGTATAATCCGCGCTTTTCCTCCCACACCGTTTATTACGTCAATCGCGCGTATCGTCGCTTTCTCACCCGCCTCGTCACTGTCGTAACATAAAAGTATCTCGGAGCAGTAACGCAGTAAAAGCTTTGCCTGATCGGGGGTTATTGCTGTTCCGAGAGTTGCCGCTATGTTTGTAACCCCTGCCTGATACACCGATATTACATCCATGTACCCCTCCACCAGGATAATTCTTCCCGAGCCTTCATTTTTCGCAAAGTTTAATGAAAACAGGTTTCTTCCTTTATTAAATACCGGAGTTTCGGGGGAATTTAAGTATTTCGGGATTTTAAAGCCGTTTATCTCTTTAGCCTGTCCCATTATCCTGCCGCCGAAACCGATAACATTTCCGCGAAGGTCGATTATCGGGAACATTACGCGGTTACGGAACTTGTCCGACATTCTTCCCTCGCGCTCTGTTGCAAGTCCCGCCTCTATAATTTCTTCTTTTTTATATCCCTCTTTTATAAGCGCCTCTGTAAGCGCCGTGCGCTCGTTCGGCGCATATCCCAAACCGTAGGCGGTTATCGTCCGCGCACTGATTTTTCTTTCTCTGAAATAGGCAAGCGCCTCTCTTCCCGAATTTTCTTTTACAAGATTTTTATAGAAAAACCGTGCGCTGAACTTGTTCATTTTGTAAATCTTCTGCTTTTTTTCATGGATAATATCGTCTGCCACACCGTTATCCTCGGGAAGTATTATCCCGGCGCGGTCCGCCAAAAGTTTCAGCGCCTCCACAAAATCAAGTCCCTCTATCTTCATAACAAACTGCACCAGATTTCCGCCCGCGCCGCAGCCAAAGCAGTGAAACAGCTGTTTTTCACGGTTTACATGAAATGAGGGGGATTTTTCACCGTGAAACGGGCATAGTCCGCTGTAGTCCTTTCCTGCGCGCTTTAAGTGCACATACTGCGAAACAACATCCACAATATCATTTTCCGCAAACACTTCATTTATTATATCCTCTGAATATCTCGGCAAAATCCCACCTCCTTGCAATTCTGTATTTTTCTTCTATGTACTGATTATTTCCGCTCTTACGGCCGAAAATCCTTTTTATAGTTGTAATTTTTCCGTTTTTTTCTAAATTATACATTTAATTCTTGATTTTGGCACAATCCGTTTTTCAAATTCCGACTGATCTTATTTCCCCAAATATTCAAAAATCCGCGCGGTCAGATTCTCTGTTTCCTTTTTTGCATATTCGTCCGACTCTGCCGGGCGCTGTGCCGATATTCCGAAATGTCCGTTTGAAAGCCCCGAGCTGTTGCCGACAATCGTCATGCCGAGAACCAGCGCACACGAGTGAATCGCCTCCAGCGTGCGCTCCTGTCCGCCGTATTTTGACGCTCCGACAGTCACCGCCGCCATAGGCTTTCCGAGCCACTTTTTTCCGGCGCGGATCGCGCGCGTCTTATCGAAAAAAGCTTTTAGCTGTGCTGTCATGGATCCGAAATATACCGGCGAGCCGATCAGCACAAAATCCGCCGCGCTCACCTTGTCATACGCGTCCATCAGAAGTGTATTTCGGTAGCAGTCCCCGACGCAGGTCTTTTTGCAATTCACGCAAAAAGGATATTTAGCATCGCTCACCGCTTTGTATACGTTTATTATCTCCGTTTTTGCACCGCGTTCGGCGCATTTTTCCAAAATGCTGTTTAAGAGATACGCTGTATTTCCGTTATCATTATGGCTTCCGTTTAACGCTGCGATATACATAACAACACCCTTTCAAAAAAAACTCTGTCACCATTGTTTTTAAACAACCTTTGATTTTTCTGCCTTAGCCAAACTTAATTCTTATAACATTTACTTCTTTTCTTGTGTTCCGGAGATTTTTCACGTCCCTGTATTATTAATTCGACGTAAGAGCCTGAATTACCTCTCTTTCCGACATGATTTTTTCTATTTCTCCATTTTCACCAATTACACACAAAATATTATAGTGCGTATTTGTAAATTCTTTCAGAACATTGCGCAGATTCTCATCATTCGCCATAACCACCACCCTCGCTTTAGCGCACTTCACCTTTCTTTTTGAAAACATCAGTCCGCGCAAAAGATCTACATTATACTTTTCCTTTGCCGTAAACAAATTACCCAATAAAAACAGGAAAAAGAAAAACAGCGAAAAATTTCGGCATAGAACATTCTCACGCCATAAAATCACACCTCCCGATATAATCACCAATCCCGAAATCACACGCATACAGCGAACCGCGCTTTTCTCACCCCATGCATACGACATTGCCCTTTTTACGAGAATCCCTCCGTCAAGCGGCAGAACAGGTAAGATATTTATCGCAAAAAGCAGAAGATTCTTTATGTAAAAATCCTCCTGCCACGAAAACCCGTTCAAAAAAAGCTTTGCTAAAAGCGCCATAACGATATTTGCCATAGGTCCCGCAATATAGAGAATAAACTCATCTGCCATAGACGGGAGCAGGCGGTTTTTCAATTTCAGATTAACCCCGAACGGATAAAAAACCATTCTCTCAGGTCTTAATCCTATCAAAAGTGCCGCCAAAAGATGCGCACACTCATGTACCGTCATAATTATATATGTAACCGTAAGAGTCTGTGCCTTTCGCGTAATAAAGCAAAGCGCAAAAAGAACAACCGTCAGAAAATGCACATAAATGCCCGAAAAAATTTTTATCATATCCGTCTCTCCGCACGCGTCCCCTTTACAATTTTTTATAGCCTTTGATTTTTGGAGGGGATAAAAAAAGCTTTGGAATTAAAGTTTTTTTATATCCCCTTAAATTTTATTTTAAAAAAACTTACAATATTATCTCCTGCCTGTACCTTTTTTCTATAGTTATTTTGCCCTTTTTCGCTTTATTCATTGACTTTATCATTAAATTATGTTATCATGTTTTGAGCACATATAAAATTATTCTGAGGTGAGGAAATGTTTAAGGATAAGGAACTCAAAAATGCACTCATATCGATAGCGCTGCCGGTTGCACTGCAAAATCTACTGACATCGCTTTTGAATATGATAGACACCGTTATGATAGGATCTTTGGGTGACCGTGCCGTTGCCGCGGTCGGGCTTGCCAATCAGTGGTTCTTCATTTTCAATCTTGTCGTATTCGGAATAGTCAGCGGCTCGACCATATATATTTCACAATTCTACGGCAAGCGCGACTTTGACTCTATGCAGCTGCCCGTTGCATATTCTATGTTTTTATGCTTTGCCGCATCGGCAATATTCGCCGCCTGTTCTATAGTTTTCCCCGGCTTTGTCATGCGCCTTTTTACTACCGACGCACAGACTATAGCCTGCGGCATACCGTATTTGCAGGTTGCGGGATTTACCTACCTGATGCTCGCGATAAGTCTGCCGATTGCCTCTGCCATGCGTGCAACCGGATTTGCCGTTGTGCCGCTTATAGTTACAGGCTCTGCTCTTTGCGTAAATACATTCTTTAACTATGTTCTTATAAACGGTCATTTCGGCGCACCGGCTTTAGGGGTTCGCGGCGCCGCAATCGCAACGACCATTGCACGTGTATTTGAAACAATCGTGATAGTCTCCGTGATGCTCTCGGGTAAATCCAAAATCCGCTTAAAGGCGCATCATTTTAAAATAAACAAAACATTTTTGCCCGCATATATCAAAACCATTATCCCCGTTGTCGGCAACGAAACGATGTGGGGGCTTGGAATCAGTATGTATAACGCAATGTTCGGGCGCCTTAACAACTCTATCGTTACCGCAAATCAAATCGCACGAAATCTCGAATCGATAACGACCGCTCTTTGCATAGGCTTGGGCAGTGCCGGTGCGGTGATTATAGGCAAAAAGATTGGTGAACGCAATCAGCCGTCCGCATTTTTGTATGCAAAGAAATTCGCAATTTTATCTACCGTTCTCGGCTTTTTCCTCGGTATAATCATGCTTGCGTCAATGCCTTTGTATCTGAGCCTTTACTCCGAAATCTCCGCCACGGCAAAAACGTACGCATCACAGTTAATCGCGGTATTCGGGATATTTATGGCGGTTAAAATGTTTAATCATATGAATATAGTCGGAATCCTGCGAAGCGGCGGCGATACAAAGTTCTGTTTTCTGCTTGATGCCGGCGCAGTCTGGGCAATCGGCGTATTTTCGGTATTTCTCGCCGCATTCGTTTTCAAAGCTCCGTTTTGGATAATCGCACTCTGCCTCGTCTCGGAGGAAATTGTAAAAGCGATCGGCGGAGTCGTACGGTTTAAGTCCGGGAAATGGCTGAACGACCTGGTAAACTAAAAAAGGGTATGTTAAAAAAACTCCGCAAAGCAAGAAAAGAAGAAAAAAGTAAATGTTACAAGAAATATAAAAATTGTAATTCGAATTGGCTAAGGCAGAAAAATCAAAGGCTGTTTAAAAATCAATTGATTTTTAAACAGCCTTAACTTTTTGGGGAAAGGATAGCTTTTTCTTCTTTATCCCGTATTCCGGAAATTTTTAACATCCCGCTTTTTCCCTTATTTAATTATTCTCCCGTAAACTTCAATCTGTGACAGTGCCGCCCACGAAAGCGGATATGAAATCTGCTTGAAATCGGTCAGGTGAATTTTCTCGGTCACTTTCGGTACTTCCAATTTAAGCTCCTGCGCATCTCCGCTTTTTATAAAGTGCGCCGCAACCTTCTCACCGTCGTCAAATTCAACATTCAAGCTCTTCCAGTAAGTATCGTGATCATCTTTAAAGTCGGCGCGCAGATAAAATACGATTTTCTCAATCTCGACCTTTCTGCCGAAATAAAGATAATATTCCAAATCCTCTCGTGCGCCGCCGGCATACGATTGGAACGGATACACACCGTGACCTGCCGTTTCGATAACGCCGTCTATCGCATTTCTCTCCTCAAATCCTGCCTCATCGCGCGTTACATAGTTTGCCTCGGCATACGGAAAATAGCTCTTTTCAAAGCGTTTTGCCGCACTGTTTAGGGCAATATTTCTTGTTGCATAAATTTCATCATCGCCCGTCTCTTCTACGCTTATTTTATTTTTATCGCTGTCCCATGTGCCGTCGGCATAGGCAACAAGCTTTTCACCGAACGGTATCGTATATGAAAGCACCTTTTTCGGCACATATACAATGCTTTCTTTGAGCTTTTCGCTCAGGCGAACCGTCATAAATTCACTTCCCGAAATTTCGATTCTGTCGCCCTCGTTATATTTCTTATCATACAAAAGCTCTATTTTCTCTCCGCTTTTTTCGGCAAGTATATTGTTGTTTTTGTCGTAAATTTTCAAAGTCAACATATTCTGCTTTCTCCTTTTCGCTTATATTCTTAGGTAAAAAGTAAAATGTAAATTTTACTTTTTAGCCTACCGTTTTTATGGGGGTATCGGGGGTACCAACCCCTGATTTATAATCAAAAATGACGACACGCGCGTCATTTTTGGCTGAAATAAAAAGTTTCAACTTCCCGTAAAATTAAAATCAGCCGGAACTTTTTATTTCTACCTAAGAGTTTTAATTGGAAAACGTTAGTTTTCCAATTAGCTATCTTATATTCTTACAGAACGTACATTCTCGCTTTTCTGTGTTTCCTTCATAAACTTCAAAACGTCCAGCTCATGCGGTACATTAGCCGTAACCTCTATTTTCACATACCCGTCATCAACCTTTTTAAATTCCGCATCCATTATCTTTATGTCAAATTCATTCAAAATCGACTCAAAATAATCCATACTCTCGGGCGTATCCTTCAAAGTCACCGACAGCTGCTCCTCATTCGGCATCTGCAAGATTTTATAGTTTCTGTGCAAAATCACCTGCATAACAATTATAAACACCGAGCTTGCTATTCCGATAAAATACATTCCGGCACCGACTGCAAGCCCTACGCCCGATGTCGCCCAGATACCTGCCGCGGTGGTAAGTCCCTTTACAGCCTGGCGCTGAACATAAATCATGCCTGCACCCAAAAATCCGACTCCGCTTATAACCTGCGCGGCGATCCGTGATGAATCCGCCCCCCTGCTGCCCGGATAATCTACCAAATCGGCAAACCCGTATTTCGACACGACCATCATCAGTGCCGAGGCGATTCCCACTATCATATGAGTTCTTATACCGGCTCCTTTTCCGCGGTTTTTGCGCTCATATCCGATTGCAAAGCCGCACACCGCAGCAATTATAATCCTCAGCAAAAACTCTGCATATTCCATTGTAAAAAATTTCATGTTTATTTCCACCCCTTTTAGCCGCCCCGCGGCTTATATTATATTATTTTTGTCAGTATCAGATTGCTTCTTTTTATAAAGTTCACCATTTCCTCTGCCGAAAGCGGTTTATTGCTTATCATCGCCAAATCATACAGATGCTCGCAGACAAGCTTTTGATCATCTTCGGAGAGTTCGGGAATCTTTTTAACGATTTTGTTATTTCTGTTTAAAACAAGCGTATAATCATCGTTGAACATTCCGCTCATTCCCGCGAACTGCTGACCGTACGATTTATATATCTCCTGCATTCTTCTCGATTCCTCGCTCAAAAGCATCATTGCCGGGACGTCCTCATTTTTAAGCGATTGAACCTCGGTTTTCAATTTGTCATTATTCAGCTCTTTTTTGAATATCTCGGTAATATTCTTGTCAAACTCTTCATCAGCCGCCTCATCGCCCTTTAAGCTGTCCGATATATTCGAGTCAATTCGCTTGAATTTGACTCCCTCCTCTTTCATTTCGATAAACGAAATAAAATGATTATCTATCATAGCCGGCAGAATAACCGCGTCCATGTTCTGTTCTTTAAAGAGGCTTATATACTGCGCCTGCTGAACCTCGTCCGATACATAATATACATCTTTATTATCCTTACCCTCCAAATATTCCGGCAAAGTTATATATTTGCCGTCAAGATCCTTATAGATCATCACGTCCTTGACCTTTTCATAGAACTTTTCATCACGGATACAGCCGTACTTTATAAACATATTTATATCGTCCCAGTATCTTTCGTAGCTCTCGCGCTCCTTTTTATAAAGCTCACAAAGCTTGTCCGCAACCTTCTTCGTTATGTGTGCGGAAATCTTTTTAACATATCCGTCATTCTGCAAAAAGCTTCTCGATACGTTAAGCGGCAAATCCGGGCAATCGATAACGCCCTTTAAAAGCATCAGAAATTCCGGTATAACCTCTTTTACGTTATCCGCAACAAATACCTGATTGTTATAGAGCTTTATCTGCCCTTCATTCGTCGCAAATTCATGATTTAACTTTGGAAAGTAAAGTATGCCTTTTAAGTTGAACGGGAAATCCACATTCAAGTGAATCCAGAAAAGCGGCTCGTTGAAGTCCATGAATACTTTTGTGTAAAAAGCCTTATATTCCTCATCGGTGCAATCCTTCGGAGCTTTTATCCACAACGGTGAAACATCGTTAATCGGCTTTGGTTCTTCTTTCTTTTCTTCCTCTTTATCGCTCTTTTCCTCCTCCTTGCCGACGATTTCAAGATAAATCTCGACCGGCAGGAATGAGCAGTATTTATTGAGTACCTGACGAACCGTATATTCTTCCAAAAATTCCTTACTGTCCTCGGCAATGTGCAGAGTGATCGTTGTTCCGCGAGCTGCTCTTGTCCCTTCAGTCAGCTCATATTCCATACTGCCGTCACAGAACCATTTTGCCGGTTTTGCTCCATCAATATATGAAAGAGAGTCAATCTCAACACTATCCGAAGGCATAAATGCCGAATAGAAACCCAAACCGAAATGACCGATTATACCGCCGTCCTTATTTTCCTCATCTTTGTACTTTTCCAAAAAATCACTTGCCCCCGAAAAGGCTATCTGCGTGATATATTTGTCAATTTCTTCTGCCGTCATACCGATACCGTTATCCTTTACGGTAAGGGTTTTGTTTTCCTTGTCAACTATAACGTCAACTCTGTATTTTTCATCGGGTGAAACCTTTGCCTCACCTATCCCGGCAAGCTTTTTAAGCTTTGTAACCGCATCACAGCCGTTAGATACAAGCTCTCTTAAAAATATGTCCTTGTCGGAATACAGCCACTTTTTAATAATCGGAAAAATATTCTCCGAACTAACCGATATGTTTCCTTTTGCCATATAAATCAATCCTTTCAAAAGCTTTTTTCCTATCCCCTTTAAAAATGCAAAGGCTGTAAAAAATCAATTGATTTTTACAGCCCATTTTTTGCTTATTCTGCACTGTTTGAATCGTCAGATTCCGCTGTGCTGTCTGTTGCTGCGGTATCTGTGCTTTGTGCGTCCGTTCCCTCCTGTGCGGTATCTGCATTATCCGCTGTATCTGTTGCATTGTCCGCATTGTCGGTATTTTCTGTATTCTGATCTTCCGTATTTTCTTCAGAATCCTTTTGAGCCGCCTCTTTTTCCTGCTGCAATCTTTCTTTTATTGAATATTTCTCCATCGCAGGACGTACTTCTTTATACTTTGTTTCGCCTGTAACCTCGTCGCCGAATCCGTAAAGCTCTTTTAATTTATCTATATTCTCTTCGCCGACAAGATACTTAAGCTCAACCTCGTCCTGTGCAACGCCGATCGGTGTATCTTCGGTTATTTCAACCGGCTTGTCCTGAACAAATATTGATTTAATCTTTCCTAAGATATTGGTCGGCTTTGACGGTGATGTTGTATCCGGCAAGTGGAAACTTTCCTTAAATGTAGCAAAGTCTGTGTTGTACATTTCAACGAACACCTTGATAGGTATCAGATTCGACGCCGCATTTGAGTAAGTGTCTGCCGGCATATCCTCTGGGAGCTGATACTGCTCTTTGAAATCCTCCAAGGTCATGTTCATCTGCTGACATATATCCTCGATAGTCTCGCCCTCAACGTCAAGATAACCCATTTTATTATACTTGTTGCCGAGTGAATTATATGCAATATACGCGCCCAGTGCTACAACTATAATGATTAAAACGATCGCTAAGATAAGTCCCTTTTTAGACTTTTTAGGTGTTTCTTCAATTATAGCCACAGACTTTGCTACATTTTCTGTATCCACAATCTCATCATCTGCCGCAGTCTCCGATTCATCATCTGTACCATCAGCACTTTCTTCGCCCTCGCCATTTTCGTCGGTGTCCTGCGAAAAATCTTCATCTGCCGGCTCTTCCGAACCATCCTCTGTCGGCTCATCGCCTAAGATTGCTACATTTTTTTCGCCGTCCTCCAGAACCGGTTCTGTATCCTCTGCAATTTCCGTATTTTCCGTATTTTCCATATTTTCGTCTGTCGTTTCCCCGTTGCCGTTTTCAAACAAATTATTCTCGTCCATTTTTTTAAAATCTCCTTATCTTTAATTACCTATATTACATACAGCAGTATCGACAAAAAATGACAAACACTGCCGCACAATACAAACAGATGCCAAACCGAGTGCATATATCTGTACTTTTTCAAAACATAAAATATAACTCCCACCGTATAGAACACTCCGCCCAATATGAGCAGAAATACTCCCATAAACGGAATCGCTCTTACAAGCGGTTTTATCGTAAGAATTATCGCCCAGCCCATAATCACATAACAAACCAGAGAAACCTTTTTAAATCTCTCAAGATCAATGGCATTGAGCACTATCCCTATAACCGCCATTCCCCAAATAATTCCGAACATAACCCAGCCGAGGGTTTTATCAAGCGTCACCAAAAGGTAGGGCGTATATGTTCCTGCAATCAACACAAAGATTGAGCAATGGTCGAATATACGCAAAACCGCTTTTCCCTTTTCGTTCTGAACTATATGGTATACCATCGACATCGTGTAGAGTATTATCAGGGATATTCCGTATACTATTCCCGATGCCAAGCCGTAACCGCTCTTTTTTACTGCCGCAAATACTATCAAAAGCACCAGCGCGGCAATACTCAAAATTACCCCCACACCATGCGAAATCGAATTAAACAGCTCTTCGCCAAATGTATATTTGGGCGGCTGTGAGGCAATCTTTTTCATGATTATTCTCCCTCTTTAGCGCTCGTATCGGAAGAATCGGTCTGTGTGCTATCTGCCGTATCAGCCGTATCTGCTGACGTGTCCGCATTATCTTTGCTCTGTGCCTGCTGTTCTGCCGACATCTTCGCATTTGCCGCAGTCATTACCGCCTCCTGTGCATCTCCCCACGGAGTATCGGCTTTGATAGTCTCGGCAAGTCCGTATGCCTGCAAATCCTCGATTGTGTACGGTATTCCGTACGCTTTCATCATAACGTCTGTCGCAAGCTGAATATTCGGCAGGGTTGTATCTACATCATCGGGCAGATTGTACTGCTTTTTAAATTCGTCAACCTCCATCTCGCTCATCTTCGCGATATTCTCTAACGTCATCTGATTATACGCTTCCTGTGTTGCCATATCCGAGCTGAACTTTTCGGCATCAAGTCCCCATTTTTCAACCAGCTCATCATATGTTATTCCCATAGATTCCGCAACGCCTGCCAAAGTTGATGTATCAACATTTGACTGTGTATCGGATTTGTCGGTTGTCTGTGTGGTTTCGGTATTTGCGGTATCGGCTTTGTTTGTCTTTATCGAATCTCCGATAGCGTAAGCCGCCAGTCCTGCCAGCGCAACAATCAATACAACCGATATAACTCTGAACCATATCGTCTTTTTATCCGTTTTTTTCTTGTGCGGTTCTCTGACCTCTTCCTTTCTTATCTGTTTAGCTTTTCTTTCGCTCATCTTGTTATCTCCCTTCAATCTTCTTTAATGGGTATTTTGCGTTTACCCTTTTATTGCCCCCAATAAAATTCTATCAATGCCATAATTTATATTAACCATATAACTATAACACTTTTTCGGTGAAAAATCAACATAAATTTTTTGAACATACTGTTAATTATTTGTCTTTATACTTTTCACATGCCTCATAATACGCTTTGGGGATTCCGATATCGATAATCCGCTCATCGAATTTATATGCATAAACGTCCGTATGCTTTATAAGCCACGGTATAAAATATCCCGGTGCGTCGCAGTTATTTCCCTCATCAAGATACTGCTTTATAAGCGCTATAGTGCCTTTTCTGTACACATAAAAAGGCGGTGCGCCGTAGTGCGACTGCGGATTTTCGGGCTTTTCCTCAAAATCGGTAACTTTGCCGTCCTCATCAATCTTTAATACACCCATCGTACGCAGAGTTTCAATGCTTTCTATATAATTCGCCGAGATTGCGTCCCCGTCATGCGAATCGTATTCCTCAAAAAGTCCCTTCAAAGAGAAATCAAAGATAACGTCGCTTGCCAGAACGAAAAGCTCATCGTCAATATTTTCCTTTTCTATGACAAAATGCATATCTCCGATAGCGCCCAGACGGTTATCGTTATCGGTTGTGTTATCGTCTAAAACCTTTACCCTTTTAGAACCCGAATAACCCTTGCTCCATTCGGTAAATACATCGGCAAACCGATGATTTGTAACTATATATACATCGTCAATCCTCTCGATTTCCTCAAGCTTATCCATAATTCTGTCAAGAATTGTTTTATTGCCCAGCTCCAAAAGTGCCTTAGGCTTATCCTTTGTTAAAGGATAAAGTCTTGTCGCATATCCCGCTGCCAACAAAATACATTTCATAATACATATCCTCCTCGTCAATTTTCATAATATAATACATTTATTTTATCACATTTTCATCTCAAAGTCAATCGAATATAAAATAATTATACAAAAAGGGGGATGTAAAAAAACTCCGCAAAGCAAGAAAAGAAGAAAAAAGCAAGGGCTGTTTAAACAGCCCCTGCTCATTATTCGTATTATTCAAAATCTATCGGTGCATTGCTGCTGTTCCACAAGAACACTTTAACTGTAGCTGCCGCACCAACGCTTGCCTCTGCTTTATCCGCAGCCGCAACCGACTTAACATCTGCAAGTCTGCCGTCCGCATCATATGCCGCAGCATAGAGCCTTGCTCCCGCATTTGCAAGCTCTTCTCCCAGATTTGTCGAGATAGTCGCCTTTGTGCCGTCCTTTATAACCTTTATATAGTTAGCCTCGGCATTTTTAACGGTTATATCAAAGCTCTTTGCGTGTGTCACGCCCGTGCCGTCCGCTGCTTTAACATCGCCGACCGTAACGGTATATCTTCCGTCTGCCGCATTCTTCAGCGCAACCGTAACAGTCTTTTTATCAGCTGAAAGCAGCTTATAGCTTTCAGCACCGTCTACCGTTATCGCACTCAAAGTTGCCTCGTCAACCGGCATTGTAAATTCAAGCGTAAATTTGCCGTTGTTGTTCTTAACGTCTTTAGCCAAAAATGCGAGATTCAAATCGGTAATAACGATATCGTCAAGATATGTCGGTGTTGTCGAGAAGTTTGTGCTGAATGCAACACCGCCGTTATTCTTTTTGCCGTCCGCTACCGCATAATACTTACCGTTTTCATTTACAGGTACAGCCTCGTCATTGCCGTTTGTATGCTGAATGAAAGTATCTGCGTCATACAAGCCGTATTCTATATTATTTCCTACAATCGAAGCCTTAAGAGTATACTCATTGCCCATCACTTCATTTGATGTATACGGTCTTATATACTGATTCCACGATCCTTCAAGGTCATCATCGGCAATCCAGCCTATCACAACACCATTTTCATCGAATTTCGGAGGAACAGCCGCAAACTCATTTCCGCAGCCGCTGAAATTAGCCCATCTTCTTATAGCATAATATTCTCTCAAATAGAAAGCCTCCTGAACATTTGTCTCAGTCTGCTTTGATTTCAATGAAAGCTCATAGTTACTCCAGTCATCGTCATTCTTGGTTACGAGTCTGTAGCCTCTACCCTGCAAATCTGCTCCGCCGACATTTTTCAGCATAAGCTTTCCGTCCGATGTAATCTGCGCGAAGTCCATATCATCTGTAACGCCGAGCTTTTCAACGTCAAATCTTGTCAGTGCGTTCGGCATTGAGAAATCCTCTGCAAAAAGCGTCTTGCCGTCGGTTGCCGTTTTAAAGAAATATTCCAAGCCGTCTATTGTTACATTATACGCCGTCTGATAATCCAGCGCCTTTGCAAATTCAACAGTTACTGTTGTGCCGTTTCTTACTATTGTATAGTCTGTTCCTTCGCTCATGCCTGCAACAGATATTACAGAGCCGGCCGCTTTCTCCGCAGTCTTATAATTTATAACGTAATCCTCAACAACATCAACATCATATGTGCCGTTTTTGATAACCGGTTTGCCGATGTCTGCCAAATCAGATGTATCGGTAGTTTTTATAATATCAATCTTTCCGCTATTTTTAATATTAACGGTATATTTGCCGGCAGGTGCCGCAATTATAACCTTAACCTTGCCGTCCTCAATCGCAGTTTCACTGTATACGATATTTCCGTACTCATCGGTAACGCTGAACATATCTTTAACCGTTTCATCTGTCAGATTAGCGCCGCAGATAAATTCAACATAACCGTCAATGTTGTTGATGTCGTTTGCTGCACAAAAATCAATATTAACCACATTTGATTTTTCAAGATTATACACCTTTACATAATCAATATCAATGAAATCAGCTTGTGCAACAAAATCGCCGATTATGATGTTTTCAAGATAATCACTTAAGGTTCCGTAACCAAGATCTGTAGATATAGGCTTAGACGATACTCCGTTATATTCATATTTAAAAGCAGCCTTATTTGCCTTTTTGTCCAGATTCATAGTAACTGTTACAATGTCCTCACCATTCATTTTTGCCTGAACATCACCTTTTGCCCACGTAAGATTATTTTGACCGTTATAAATTGATTGTGTATAACCGAAATCTGCCGGTGCTGAGCCACTCGAATAAAACTGCCATAAAACCGAATGGTTCCAGCCCATCGTATATGCCTGCTCTGTACCGTCTGCCGCCCCAACTCTTGATGCCGGCATATTATAAAGCATAGCCGCACGGCTACTCGACTGTCCTTTTGCACGCAAACGCGTTTCAACTCTTATAATCTTATCATCTGCAAATCTGATCTTTTTGCTGCCCAGATCGAACTTCATTTGCGGAACGGTTCCGGTCCAACCATAGGTTTTACCTTCCGGCAATTTAAGCCTTGCCCATGTCGTTCCGTCAGCATCAACCACTTCCGAAACGTCACCGTTTTCGTTAAGTGCACTCCAGTCCGCCGCAGTGTCTGCCGCGGCGATAAGTCCCGTTGCAGCATTAAACTTCGATTCAAATGTGAATGATCTTGTAATTACCGAGTTTACCTTTACGGTATATACCGAGTTGAGATCAAATTCCGTAAAGTTAACCGTTGTAATTCCGTTATCATATGATGTTTCAAAAGCAGTTACAGGGTTTGCAGCGCTCTCGTCATCATCGATTCCTCTTTTTGTAACGCTAATCTGTGCATTTTCCGGAGCACCTGCAAATGAAACCACGCCGTTAACGTTATCCGAAACATTGACATCGGAAATCTTCCAGTCATCGCCCGTTGTTTCCGGCTCGCTGTCCGCAGCATCGTCTTTGGACAGATTCCATACCTTAACATAGTCAACATCAATATATTCTGTCGGTCTGACAACATTGTCTATAACGATATTTTCAAGATATTCACTGTCCGTACCGTATCCGAGCGCGTCACTCTGAACATCAACGGTCGTTTTTCCGTCGCTTTCAAATATAAATCTTGCGGTATTGTTTTTCTTGTCAAGACTCATTGTAACGGTTATAACATCCTCACCGTTAAATGCACCCGATCTTCCGTTCCACTTAAGATACGTCTGATTTGTCGGATTTGCTTCATTTCCCGAAACACCGTTTGAATATGCAGGATATGAATCTCCGTTTATACCTTCTGCCTCCACAGCCCATAAAATCATATGGTTATATCCCCATTGGAATGTTTCTGTTTTTGCCTCACCGTTTACCAGTGCCGTTGCCGTTTCTGTCGGCAAATTGTAGTGCATTGCCATACGTCCGTTTATTCCGTCTGCCGTTTTTGCCTTAAAGCGTGTTTTGATTTTTATGATTTTGTCGTCCTCAAATTTGATTTTTTTGTCCCCCAAATCAAATTTCATAGCACCGATGGCTGATGCCCACGCAAACTTACTTGCGTCGGTCGTAAGCCTTGTCCAGCTGTTGCCGTTTTCGTCCTCCACTGCCGATACCGCCGCAACGTCCTCATACATATTGCTCCAATCGGATACGTCCGTTGCCTCTGCAACAAGTCCTACTTTTACCGTTGCAGCTTCAGCAAAAGCGTTCGGTACAACTGCTCCTGTCTGCAATCCGAGAGCCAAAGCAATCGCAAGGCTCAGATTCTTCTTGAATTTCATTTTTCAGTCATTCCTTTCCTTAATTTTATTTTTATAATCATTTACGCAGGCAGGGAGCTTTAGAATAATGCAGCTGTTATTGCTCTGCGCCTTGCGCAGTCTGTGCATTTTTTAAGCCCCCGTCGCGTAAAAATGAACGTTTTTTATTGCGGCATTATAAGGATATAATATGCTCTTCTCAAAGATCCCAAATAGAACACTTTATCTCCCGGATTAACCGCGTCGGTTGTAATACCCTCAACCTTTACTTTAGACGCACCCTTTTCAACGCGTCCCATTACGAATACGGCATTTACAACCGATTTTACTCCGTCCTCACCGCAATCCACCAGCATATAGTTTCTCGCCGGATCGGTATCTATGATTGTTCCTGCCACCCAGTCGTTATTTCTTGATGATTCACGGTCAAAGAAGCTTGTTTTGCCGCTTGCATTCGGTGCAACTTTGAAGTCTTTAACATAACGTCCTGGAGTAAAGCTGAGCTTTGTTATTTCGGTTCCGCTGATTGTAGCCTCAACAAAGCAATTCTTTAAGCTTGTAACTCCCCAGCTTTCCTGCCAATTCTCAGGTATCTCATAGAATCTTTCGTCCAGCTCAACCTTTCCTCTTGTAAAGAGCCAGCAGTCTACACCTGTTACGATTTCGTCATCAACCACTCTTTCGGTTACGTCTTTTATGTAGATAAACACACCGTCACCCGACGCGGTTTCCGCTTCGCCGTTTAAAATGGCAAGTCTTGCACACTTAAACTTATCGGCATTGTATGCTTCAAAACTTACACCCACTGTATCACTCGGAATTGCCGAACCGAGTGTTACCGAATATTTATCTTCCTTATCGCGGTCTTTTTCACTCGGCACAACAAACATCGGAGTCGCGTCACTCACGTGACAGTCGGCAGTTGTTCCCATATCCCAGCCTTTAACCCAAGATGTCTTTCCCGAAAAGCTTCCGCTCTTAATCATTCGCTCATTATCGAGCGCCTCTGCCGGATCATCGGTAAGCGTATCGATAAATTTAACCTTATCGTCCGTCAATTTATATCTTATCGGCGTCGGGCTTTTGAATTTAGTCAGAGCGTCCTGAATCTTTGCAAGCGCTGCTGCCGAATCAACCTTTTTACCGTCCACCTCAACACGCTTTGTAAGCTCAAAATTCTTCCATTCGCCCGTCATGGTGAATATTCTCACATATAAAATCTCATCGTCAATATCATCGCTCCATGCACGCTTTAAGAGTCCGAACTGTGCCGAACCCTCCGGCTCAAATCCTACGATTACGTTATCCGCCGTCACGTAAAACGTTCCTGCCGCACCGATTTTCACAACACCCGCACCGCTGGAGCTGTCCTTTGAAAGGTCATCATACTGCTTATCGAGGAAATATTCTTCTCCCTCGATCATCCAGCCGTCCTCGGTATTCCCCGAAACAGAACCCTTGATTTTCTGATTTGCCGCGATAATCTCGGTATACGTTTTCGCCTTATTCTGAATAACCGCAATCGGCATATTCTGTTTCAGAGAATCGATAATACTGCGCACTCCCTCGATTTCGCATACAACCGTGCCCTCATCAATATCCAGATCAATCCAGTTTTCTCCGCCGAATTTTGCGCCGTAGCTCAAATAAAGCCTTCTGTCGCTTGCCAGATACCTCTTTACAAGATAATGGCTGTAATTTTTAATTATCGCAGTATCGTAATCGCCGTTCTTTTTGGATTTTGATACCGCAACCGTACCGAATCCGTCAAACATACTTTTATTCAGTCCGTTTACAAAATCACCGTTATAAATAACATTCTTCATTTCGGAGATCTTCACCTTTTTAAGCTTTGAGTTTTCACTGTAGCTTAAATATCTCCCGTCGAGCGACTCAAAATCCCTCAAATCAAATGTTACCGTCTCATCTTTTTTATCTACCTCAACATTTAAAAGTTCAAATTCATCGGTTTTCTCGTTATGTCTTGCATATGCACGGACGGTTCTGCCCAAAAGCTCATCTAAGTTGCCGAACCCCATTGCATTATAGGTCACTCTGTCTATCTCGATATACTCATTTTGCGGCGACTGTGCACTGTAAATGTTTAATCCTGCGATAGCGTTTAACATTCCCTTTACTTCGTACACATCAAACCGATCGTTTAATATGGTTTTGCCGTCCTCAACCTTTATATCGATATATTCGCCGTCTATTTTATACTGAACATATTCGCTGTTTAATGTGTTCCATGCGATAACGGCAAATTCGTGCCTTGTCATTTCCTTTGCCGCCGAATATGTCACGCCCTTTAGGATACCTGCCGTGTCCGCCAACTGTTTTATGTCAGCATCGTCCTCAATCTCGGTATTTTCAATCAGCTGCAAGAGTCCCTTTACAACCTCTTTCTGATAGACCTTTTGGTTTGCGTAAACCTCGTCATATCTTGCAAAATCGACCTTTTCTCCCGAATATATCACTCTTACCGCCGCCTCATATGCCGCCTTTGAAAGCTTTTTATTCGGTTCAAATCTGCCCTGTGCATTTCTCGACATTACACCCAACATACAAAGGACATTTTCCTCGTATGTCACGCTCTCCGACGCGCCCTCCTCGTTTGTCAGGTCAAGCCTGTAAACATCATCCATCCACGGATATGTAACATCATAGTACACCTCCGCACCGGCGCTCAGCGAAAATGTTGCCGCCGCAAGCACACAAGCCGTAACCTTAGCTATAAATTTTCTCATCTATTGAATCCTCCCTATTTCGCCTTTATCAACTCGCTTACACGCATCAAAAGCGTTGCTGTCTGTGCTCTTGTAACCTTGCCTTTCGGATTAAATCTGTTTTCTCCGACTCCGAGAACAAGCTTTTCTGCCGAAACCGCATTTACATAAGGAATTGCCCATGTGCCTATCTCATCATTATCTGCAAAAGCCGTTGCCGTGCCGTTATTGGTATCCATTCCCAAAGAAATCGCCAAAAGCTTGCACAATTCCTGTCTTGACAGATTATCGTCCGGTCTGAAACGAACATCTCGGCTTATAATACCCTTATCCACAAAGGTCTGCAAAAGATTTGCAAATTCGCCGGATTCCACATCTTCAAATATTCCCGTATATTCAGTCCCTGTAAATCCGAGAACTTTTCCGAAATATTCTATCATTTCACGTCTTGTCGCAAATGTGTTCGGCTCAAATGTTTTCTCCGTCTTTCCTGTCATGATTTCGTTATCAACTGCCCATTTTATCGCTTCATTACCCCAGTGATCCTTAATATCGGTATAAGCGTCCGCCGCGCTCGGCTCTGTCTTTTTATCGTCCAGACCGGGAACGACATTAGGCGTTGCGGTTCCGTTTTTGCCGATTGAACTGCCGGCATATCCGCCGCCTCCGCCCGAGCCGCCGCTTGAACTTCCCGATCCGCCTTCTCCTCTGAATGTTCTTGTGATGCTTACCGCATCACCCGTTGTCGGCTCTTTTACAGAAACCGGTGTTACTTCAAATGTAACGGTAACGGATTTTTTTGAATCCATAACATATGTCACTCCGGTAGATACCACCGCTCCGTTTACCAGCCAGCGATACTGTGATGCACCCTCGCGCGCACCGCCTTGCTGATAATATTCATAGCTCCCGGTTAAAACGTTATTGTTTTTACTTATTGAAAGATTTTTTGCAACAGGTTTTGCAGGCCCCTCAAAAGCGCCGCTCCTTACAGCCTCACCCGTTGTCGGTTCTGTCTTTGCAACAGGCGTTACCTCAAATTTGATGTATTTTCCTATATCTTCGTTTGTGAGTGTATAGGTTTTCCCGGCTGCATTTTCAATCGCCTTAAATTCGCCGTTTTCGCTGTCGGCTCTGAACCATCTGTATAAATCTTCGCCCTGTTCATCGCCGTTAAAGTCGTACCAGTCATACATTCCCGTCAAGGTCTCGCCGACAAACGGCTCTCCCGAAATTGCTGCATTTTTCGCATACGGTGCGGCAGGCGGTCCGACTAAGTTTGACTCTTCGGTATTGCCCGTTTCATCAGCTGTTTTTGCGGTGATTCTTACCTTGAAAAATCCGCCTGCTTTATCCTCGGGAACGGTATACACCGTACCGCTTACACCTGCGATTTCCTCCCATGAGTTTTCTCCGTCAGCCGAATAGAACCACGCTATTTCCGACTTATCCTCTGCTTTATAGAGCTGATAAAAATCATATTTCACATTTAAGACATCTCCGGCATTTACCGTACCGCTTAAATTTACGTTTGTCACTCTCGGTGTCGTTATGCCGTTTCCTTTGAGGTTTATTGTGTACGTCTTTGTAAACGGCTCAACTCCCCAGTATCTTCTGCCTGCATTCTTTTCCGTCTTTTCGGGATCAACCGTTGCAAAAAGTTCAACATCTCCGGCATTTGCCATGTCGTTTACTACCAGGTATACCGCCTTAACATTTCCGTCCTTATCGTATTCTTCCTCTACTCTCATTCCGTTTACGCCCTCGGGCAGTTCATATTTTACATACGGATACTTGCCCGTTGCTTTATTAAGAATACCGACATCGGTATCCAACTGGTTATATATTGCCTTTGCTGTAATATTAATCCTCGTTTCACCGCTCGACGGAATACTGATTTCTGCCGGAACCTCCGCGTCAATATCCGAAATTGCGAGCTTTCCGACATACATATCGTCTATCATTATATTGTTTGTGTCGCCCCATGCTGTAATACTCGGTCTGCCGTCATGCGGCGTCATTCCGACAAGTATTCCCGACACCTCCGACCATTCACTGCCGGTTACCGTTATATTGTTCGGATAGTCCATCACGTCAAAATCCGATTCACGCGAACCTCGCCATGAATATACTGTGTAACCTACCGTTGCGGCGGTATCAATCTTTGCATATACCGACACCAGATATGCCGTATGATCTTCAATCGGCATATCATATCCCCAGCCGTCGCCCGAGTCGTTTCTGTTTGTCGCATACATATAATATTCGCCCGAATGTGCCTTTTCCGGATCTTTTACAGCTTCAATTTTAAGATTCTTTCCGCTTGTCGCATACCCATTGGTATTTCCCGATTCAAAGCCGCTGTTTTTAACAAGATTTGTAGCATCTCTCAAATCGGAAAGAATCGGTCCGTACACTTTTGTTTCCGCAAGCGCACCCTCAAACGGTGCATTCCCGGAAACAGGAAGAACGCTTGCCTTTAAATATTTTCCGCTCATATCTTCGGTTATAACAAGCATTTTTGTGTTGTTTTCCAACGGCTCAAAGCTGCCGTCAGCCGAATCCGAGATATACCAGCGATATTCACTTTCACCCTCGGCATCTCCGTTCGCGTCATAGTAATCATAGCCGAGCTTCACCGTACCTCCGCACACAAGCGTACCGGAAATTACAACATTTTCGGCAATCGGTGCAGACGGTGCGGCAAAGCTTTCCGATTCCGCTGTATTTCCCACCATGCCCGATGCATCTTTCGGAGTTACTCTGACCTTTATAAACTTGCCCTCATATTCGGGTAAAAGCTCAAGCTCGCGCCCCGTTATGCCTGTAGTTTTATATTCGCCGTCCTTTTTGTCACTCACAAACCACTCTATCGAAGTTCCGTCCTCATCTTCCGCGATTCCGTCCGCGTGATAGTATGTATACTGCACCGAAAGCTTTTCTCCCGTTTCGGATTTTCCGGTTATAACGGGTATACCTTTAACCTCGGGCGGATCGGTTGCAAAGTATGTAAACTCAAATTCCGCGCTCTTTACCGGAATCGATGCCGAATAGCCCAGTTCGGCATAATCGGCATATATATCTGTAGTTCTTATGCCGTCCGCAACAATTATTTTATATTTTCCGTTATCAAGGACGTGATCCTCACCCGACGGTATGAGCGTTGCAGTATAATTTTTGCTGTCATATTCGATTTTTTCAAGCCCGACCGTTTTTCCCTCGCTGTCAACAATCGAAAGATTGCCGTCTAAGGTTTTCTCATCAATCGGGTAGTTAAATTTGACGCAGAACTTTTTGTCCTTTATAAATTCGCCCTTTTCGTTTGCGCCAATAAGCTCCGCCTCGGCATTTTCCGCAATAACGCTTATCTTCATGTAATCGACATCAATGTACTCGCACGCTGTAACAATATTGCTGATCGACACATTCTCCAGATACTCACTCGTTGTCTGATAGCCTAAGCTGCCTGATTTTATATTTACCGTTCTTGACGGCTCTTCCAGGAGATAATCTGCCGTATTCGCCTTTTCGTCCCAAACCATCGTAACCTTAAATACCGAATCTTTAATCAACGGATCGGTACAAGCAGTATTCCATGAATTCATTGTCTGTCCCTGTGTTACACCGCCGGCATAACCGAATTCTATCGGCTTATCCGGTCCGCAGCCGTATAACTGCCATAAAATCAAATGATTCCATGTGATTCTGTTATCTGCTTGTGTTCCGTTATACGTAACCTTTTTATCGGTTATATTATAATGCATTGCGGCACGTCCTGCGGTTTCTGAACCCTGTGCACGCAGACGCGTCTCAATTACAATTTTCTCTCCGTCTTTAAACTCTATCTTTTTATCTCCCAGATCATATATCATCTTAGGGAACATATTGCCTGTCCAAGCAAGATTTTCCGTTGTAAGACGAACCCATTTGTTTCCGTCCTCCTCTATCTGGGACACCGTACCGTTTGAATCAACCGCGCGCCAGTCGGAGGCGTCACCGTCGCTGTATGCAATAACTGCCGGATCCCGAATCTCTTCTGCCGAAACACCGAGCGGGTATACCGCAAAAGCTGCCAGTTGTGACAGCGCGATGAGTGCGCCGATAAGTTTATTATGCTTCATTTTTACCGTCCTTTCCGTGCCTTACCCCGACACATTTAAAAAGCCTTCAATGTTTACTTTTTTGTTCTTGTTATTTTTAAATAGTCCACGTCGATTTCCGCCGTGCCTCTATTTCCGTTCATTGTAGAAAATGCTATGTTGTTCAGATAATCGTCAAGAGTATGATTTACCAAAATCCCTTGCGTTTCCAAAATCAGCGTATTTTGTTCGTTATAGAATTTATAATAAAGCTTCTTTTGTATCTTATCGATCTCGACAACGCATCTGAGCCATTTTGTACGCTTGCCGACAGAGATGTAGTCGTTATTTCCGGTCCATTTCATTCCTGCAACCTGCAGATAAGTTTTCCCTCTCACTTCTCTGCCCTTCATATACGCAAACTCTCCCGACGAAATTGCTGTCAAAGCCAAATCGTAATGCCCGTTCTGGTAGGCTTTTTTCGCATCCGCACCCGATTCATCGCACGATAAAACCTCAAATCCCGACAATGGGTTTCTCGGCATATTATATCTCATTACAAGATACGGTCCTGTATTTGAGCTCTCGTCCTCGTCTGTCGTTTGGAGTCTGTACCTTGCCTCGATTGTTATTTTCTCATGTTCTGCAAATCTTATGTTCTTATCGGTGATATTGTAGAGCATTGCCGCATTTGTGTTGCCTCCCCCTGAATCTTTCTTTGTCGAAAGCCGTACATACGTTGTACCGTCACTGTCAACACCAGACGTAATGCTTCCCATATCGTCATTATAGTTGCTCCAACCCGAAATATCCGTACAATTGTCCTCTACAATCATTCCGTATTCAGGCTTCGGCTTTTCAATACCTGTCGCACCGGCATTTTCAGCCGATACACGTATCTTTTTCAGTTCTTCATCGGTTATCTTTGAATAATCCACAGTTGCAAAACCGCTTTTTAATACCGATGCATCCAAAACTTTGTTATCCTGTATAAGACGATTTTCTTGGTTAAGCCTTTGGTCGATCTTGTCGGCATCACAATTTATAAGAATATTATTGATGAATTTGTTATTCTGCGATTCACCCGCATAAGTCTTCAAATGCTCGTAAATCTCGGGATATTTTTCATGCCATTCGGCATTGATATACGTTGCTATATTTTCCGCCTCATTTTCCCGCCATTCGGCTCCCGAAATTGCCGCAACAAAATTCATCTTTGCAGATACCGTAGACGTCACTCCGCTTATTGTTTCGGTGGTTTCCTTTGCCCATACGGAATCCTTCCAGCAATCATTAAAATACTCTGCCGAGAAAAGTCCGTTCACCTGATCTATACAATCTCTTTTTAAAGTATCAAGTCTTGAAAGATCCGCACCTGTCTTGCCTGCATTTAATGCGCCGCCCAAAAGCGTGTCACGGTTACGGCAATTTATAAACACGTTGTTTTCCAGTCTGTTATCCTGACACCCGTTAAATTTAATTGCCCAGCCGTCAATATTCTCAAATATGTTTCCTATGATATTTGCACCGGCAAAGTTATCGTCCGCATATACCGCATTTACACCGAATGTCTTTGCCCATGACGGATCGGGGTGAAGATCGTGAATGTAGTTTCCGACAATCATATTGCCGCGATATACCCACGAGCGTCCGAAATATACCGCCGATGCGTCTGTTGCATGATGACACACATTATATATTTCATTTCCCGCAAACAGATTATCCTGTCCGTTTATTCCGACCGCCATATGGTAAGAATCACTCAATGTATTGTTTATCGCCGAATTTCCCACGCCAGAGAGCGTAATTCCGTTTGTATAAACCAGGTTTCTTCTTGAAAAATTCTCTATTACACAGTCCTTAACCACCGAATTTGAATGTTTAAATCCGGTCTGAGGGCCTGAGCCCCACATTGAGTAAATCGTCACTCCACCGTCTGTATTTAAAATCCGGCAGTTTTCAACAAGGTTATTTTCACCTATTACGGTCATTGCATTTTCCGATAAATTGCGCACATTACAATTTCTTACAGTAACATTGTTTGAAACTATAAAAATCCCCGTACTTCTGCCCATATTAAAGTCCAAGCCGTCAAGCGTTACAAATCTTGCATTGTTAATATTTACAAAGCTGTAACTGCCGTCGCTTATATAAAGACTTTTATCCGCCGTCATACCGTCCGATTTGTAAAAATAGAGTTTCAAGTTGGCGCGGTCAAGATAATATTCTCCCGGAGTATCAAGCTCCTCTATCAAATTAAACACATAATACTTTGCATAATCGTTCACATCGGTACGAAGTCCGAAATAGCTCGGTATATCCGATGTAATTGTACCGTTTTCGGCATCAATGCTCTTTATTCCGACAGATTGGGTTGCCCATGAATGATACCAGAATCCGAACATTTTAGCATCGTCCGCTTTCTGCCAACGCTTCATATATTCCGGGTTTTCGTCCTCGTATTTAAAGGTAAAGCAATCGTTTATATCACGGTTCTCCTCAGGCACATATTCCGCATACCCTTTCATATTTTCTTCCCAGTACCGCGGCACTGCGCCGCCGTTTATAACGTCCGTCTTCTTCTTTATCGAAAGCCATTTATCGCCGTTCGGGTATCTTGCAACCGTCATGGGTGCATTGTCATAAAAGACTTCATTTGTCGGAGTCAGCGGGACTTCGTCCATATTGGTTTTGCCCGCTTTTTTCATTTTATTAATCCATGAATTTACGTAATCCGTATATCTGCCGACATAATCCTGCGCCGCCAAAGCCGTAATCCCGAAATCGGCAAGGTTAAACGCATAAAGATGCTCTCTTGCATCGTTCGTTGCAAGCTTTGACAATATCTCCTGATCTGTCACCTTATCAGCATTTGATATCTTAAGCTCGCACCCTTGTGTAAATACGGGCTTTTCGCCGTCATATGCTTTATATATTATCGGTTTTTTCTTACTTCCCGAATCTGCTGAGGTAAGTGAGAATACAGCGTTTCTTTTATATTCTCCGCCGCGGATATATACCGTCACGCCACCGTCTGCAATCTCCGAATTTCTTATTTTGTCCCTTGCCGCCTCAAGAGTCAGAAGCGGCATATCGAAGCTTGCGTCGTTATTATCGTCCCCCCACGGAGCGACATAGATTTCCTTTACGGCAGTGTTTTTCAGCTCATTTTTCGTAATATTTAAAGGATTCATCTCCTGCCATACGAAAACTTTAACGCTCTTTTCGCCCAAATTTCGGATTTCTCCCAAATTGACCTCTGCACTTCCCTTTGCCGAAAGTGTTACCGCCGTTGTTCCGAAAATCTCATCAAGTCTGTCATCTTCATATATCGCACCCGTCACCGTAACGCGGCGCTCCGAGTCGGTTTTGTTAAAAAGCTTAACACTGCATTCGGCATAGTCCTTGTTAACACCCGGCAAGATATTTCCCGCCGCGTCTTTATATATAATCTCGCTTTCTACGGCATCATATATCTCAATCTGCTTTGCAGCCGAAATACCTAAGGATTTAATATCTATATTAAGCGTTATTTTCCCGAGCGGTTCATCTTCGGGAATACTCAATATACCGTCGGCAAATTTTGCACCCTTTGAATTTGTCAGATAGGAGTCATACGCTATATTATCAAGCGCCACCCTATGTTCACCGTCTGAGAGTACCAAAGAATACTTCGCATTTTCGCCGCGATATACCTTATCCGCTCCCGAGATTTCAAGACCGTCCGCATTTATCGGCGCAAAGTATACGTCATCTATATAATACGGCGCGTTGCACTGTGACGAAAGCTTTATCTCTCCCGTTTTGTCCGCACGGTATATAAAAGATGCTGTGTTCCATTCATCTGTTTTTGTGCTTTGCAAAACCGCCGTACCGTCAAGCGTCATAGCAAAGTTATCACCGTTTTCGGATTTCCATGCCGCTGATACGATATATTTTTCTCCCTTTTCGACTTCGAGCGGAATGTAATACGAATTACCCGAAACATACGCGGAAAAACGTCCGTTTTTCGCTTCGCCCGACGTTACATAAAACTCGCCGTTACCTGTCATTATACGCTCAGATCCGCTCATATTTTCAAAGCCCGGGTCTTTTATAAGATTTTTAGCATCTTCCTCCGTATACTCGTAAATTTTTATATAATCAAAATCTGCGTTTGGTACAGCGCTGATAAAATTGGTAAATGCAATACTCTTTAAACTGTCTCCGATCGGAAAATAAAGCTTTTTCCCGATTGACTCATACTTTGTCCCGGTTGCACAATCGGTAATTTCATAATCTGCGGTATTTTTTATCGGATCTATCAGCGTTTTTACAATATACCACGTATCTTTATTCTGCGGTATACCGGTACTTATCATGCTCGTCTGGCGTGCCGATGACGTATACCCGTCGGCCACACGGAATTGTCCGTTTGCGGCTTCCCAAAGATTGCAATCGTTAAAACTTGCATTGTAGTATTTGTGATTTATCGGTGCACTCGGATCCGGATTTGCGACATTTCCGAGCTCAGCGGAATTTTTCGGCAGATTGTATTTCAGCTGAAGCCGCGCATTGGAACTCCAGTTCTGACTCTGTAAATCCGTCCTCATCTTCACCTCAACCGCTATCTTTCTGCCTTCTTTTGTGCTTATACCCGCACCGCCTTTGACCGGCATATATATGTACGGCGTTTTGCTGTTTCCGTTTCCGGCAGTGCTTGTTGACATTCGCATATATGTCGTGCCGTCATTATCACTGCCGTAGGAAACCGAGGTTTTATCCGAAAATCCTGTCGCAACCGAAAAGTCCTCACTCTTTTGCAAAAACTCATCATTCATGCAGACCCTGACATTGCCCGTCGCATTTCCTTTTTCATCAACATCGTCACTTTCCGAAACTCTTACATAATCAATATTATTTTCCCCCAGAGCAGATTCGGTATCAAATGTCGGGTCGGTCTTCGGATAGAAATTCGCAAAAGCTATACTTTTCAAACTGTCGCCGTTCGTAAAATGCAGAGCCTGATTTTTTACACTCTTTTTCTCGCCCGTAGTAAGGTTTTCGGTGTAAAAATCCGCGCTGTTATTTTTAACGTCCAGAACGGTTCTCACAACACACCAATCGCCGACATTGCAGCTGATAAGATTGCTCCCCACTCTCGTCTGAGTCCATACAGACGTATCGCCTCCGTACTTTCCGTTAAAGTTTTGGATTTTGCCGTCCGACACCTGCCAGAGCGCCAGATGATTTGAACCGCTTGAATATGATACTTCACTATTCTTTTCCGCATCGAAATATTTTACGTTTTTCAGTTCACTGCAGTCTTTCTCCATATTAAACTTCATCTGAAAACGCACTCCGCGCCCGTCTGTACCGAGGTTGGTTGTATCTGTTGCAGTTTGGAACTTCACGTCAATAACGATTTTTCTTCCGTCGCAAAACTCTATTGCATCATCCATCATACGAACAATATACGGCATTTTATTGTTATCCGTATCAATCAAACTTTCACCCATACTGAGTACATCTTCCCCGGTATCAACTCGTTTGAGAGAAACTCCGGGCGAATATTCTTCCAAAAGATTTTCAGCGGCAATCCATTTGTTATCCGAAACTTGTGAAAAATCGTTGTAATCATGCAGCGTCAAATCGGTCTTTCCCGATTTTTTTGCAAATACAGGCGAAGATGCAATCATCATTATTGCCATACATACGGCAATTACTCTTTTTGCTTTACTCATATCGTTTCTCCATTCATCGGTTTTAATATATGCTCAGCTTATTGCGCAAATAATCAATCATGCTGCCGTCTGCCTCGCTGTTAAATAAATTTTCCGTATCGCTTACTGCAATGAATCCCGAATCGTCCCAGAAAACCTCTTTATCAAGAAGTTCCGACACCGCACGAAGCGGCACATATGTTCTTCCGCCAATCACTCGGAGCGAATTTTCCAAAGCCTTTTCCTCGCCGTTTTTGCTAACCTTTGCGAGATCGTCCAAAGAGAAGTTAAGCGTTATCTCATCATTGCTGATCTGTGCCTGCCGTGTCGCATCATCAAAGCTCACGTCTGCATCAAACGCCTCTCCCACAAATCTTAAAGGCACATATGTCGAGTTGTTTATTATAACAGGCATCTGTTCTTGTTCACTGTCATTTATCATTTTCTTTTCGCCGTCAACAAATACATAAGGAGATGCGATGGTCATTACAACCGCTTTTGAAATTCTCTCCTGTGCACGCTTTTCATATCTTCCGATTCGGGTAAAGGGAATCGGCTTAAAGTCGGGCAGATCTTTAAAAATCTGTGCGTCCTCTTTTAACAGATACACCTTATTCTCCGCATCGACAAACCCCGGATCCCTCACCGATTCAACATTATCCTTTATCACATTATCCGGGCTTTGGCGCATTGTTTCTATAATATCATACCCCGCCGAATTCCATGAATAGTTATTTGCAACCACATTGCCGGTCGTAACAATATCATTTTTCAAATTATCCTCTGTCAGTGCATAAAGTGCAGGAAACGCCTTTTTCCATGCATCATTTGTTTTATATGTAGCAGCCTTCCATCCGTCTATCAGCGTCGGCCGCAAACCCGCCGCTGAAATATTTGCCGAAAATGCCGTAACAACGCTGTTACTTGTACAATTGATAAAGATGTTATTTGTCCATATATTGTTATAGCCCGAGAACATCCCGGCCAGCTGCATATTCTCTATAACGTTTCCGGCAACTGTAACTCCCGATAAAAAGTCGTCCAAATATACCGCAATCGTTCCGATACGATATGTAACGTTCGGAGTACAGTCATGTATATAGTTATTTTTCACAACACTGCCCCAGTGTGTTGCAAGGCTTCGTCCCGTGTATATAACTCCCGAGTCATCCGCTTCCTGACACACGTTATACATATTATTGAATGAAATTTCATGATATGGACCGGAAAAACCTATCGCCATATGCTGCGCATTGTGAATCTCGTTATTTCTTATATAGTTTCCGCAGCCGTTCGATAAATTTGCCGCCGTCGTATATGTCTTCGTAAGTCTTGCAAAATTCTCGATTTCGCAATTTTCCACTCCGCAGTTGCCCGGGATAAGATTTGCTCTGTCGCCGCAGTCCTTTATATCCACACCGCCGTCAACATCATAAATATACGAGTCCTTAACGGTACAGTTTGTACTGTTGTAAATCTTTACCGCCATAGACGCCGTATAGGAAATATCTGCGTCCAAAATATGTACATTATCGCAGTTTTCCACATTAAATGCCGATCTTCTCGAACGTCCTACATCTATTCCCTTAAAGTTTATATATTTCGCATTGTGAATATCTACAACATTACCGTCCAAAAGTGTTAGCACCACACTCTTTATACTGCTCATATCTTTTGTCGGATAATAGTAGAGGTAGCCCGTTTTCTGATCCATAAAATATTCGCCCGGCTCGTCTATTTCCTCCAAAAGATTATATATATACCAAGCCTGGTTGGTTCTTATCGAGAATGCCGACGGAACAGCCGACGTTATCTCGCACGATTCGGGATTTACCTTTGCCAAAGGTACCGACTGTGTTGCCCAATCGTAGTACCAGCGTCCCCACATAATCGCCTGATCTGCCGTCTGCCAGTATTTCAGTCTTTCCGAGATCGACTTTGCCGTAAACCTAAACGGTGTAGGTATACGGTCGGCAGGCGCAACCCAGTCCGAGCTTCCGACAATATCATCGTTCCAGTTTCTCATAAAAGGTCCCGGCTCGGTTATACCCTCAACGCTCAAATATCCGCTGTTCGGGTACTTTGCCACCTCCATAAGCTCATCATCAACGAAAAGCTCGGGGGATTTTGCGGCTTTTCTGTCATATCCCAAAGCCTCAACAAGATCCGCCATGATAACGCAGTCGCCCTCGCCCTGAGTGCCGGCAACCTGCCAATAGCTGTATGTTCCCAAAAGATACGGTTTCGGAATTTCTTTTACTCCCTCTTTGAACAGATTTACACGGTAGAGCTTGCCTTGCATATTGCGGTCCACCAACCTGTTTAATATGCTCTCGTCCTTTACCTCCTCAAAAGCTGACGGAGCAATATCAACACCGCCGATAAAGCTTACTTCCTCATCAAGGTATGCGCGGTATGTTATCGGACTTTCCTCGGTTCCCGAATCCTCTTCATTCAAGCTCAATGCCTCTGAAAAAGCATATGTACCCTCGCGGAAATTCACAACAGTGCCTTTTTCTCCCAAGCCGCCGCTCTTTTTGAGCTCTCTTACCTTGTTTCTTGCGGCAATTGCCGTTTTAAGCGGCTTATCCGCCGTCCCGGGGTTATCGTCCGAACCCGCAGGTGATACGAATATCTCAACGTAGCCGTTTTCCGCCGCGGATACATTCACCGCGGATACAGATGTAAGCGTTGTCAACGCCAGCATTAATGCCGTAATCTTTCTTTTCATTTTTGTCCTCCTTAAAACCTTAATTTATGTAATCGCGAATTATTATCTCCGCTCCTTACCTAAAACCTTATCTTTCATTATTCTTCTTCCATTGTTCATATTGCCGCGCCGCCTCTTCCGAAACCTTGTAAATTCCTGCTTCCGTCAGCTCGCGGATATAACCGTCTATATAATTATCCAACGGTTCGGAACCGTTTGAAAGTACAGAATACTTTTTCTTTATCAATGTAATCGCATTGATTTCATTTCTTACACTTTTCCTGTCAAAATTCCAGCCGTTTATCGGCATTTTTTTCGCGTTATCGTTGAACTGTTCCGTTTTGCTCCAGACGTCTTTATCCTGCCCTTCGAGAATATATGAATTAAATGCGTTCCCGAACTTCCATGCACCTCTTGCCAGATACCCTCCGTCTTTTTTCAAATGCAGCTTACCGTCCGCATTTTTCGTGTAGTGCTTTCCCTCAATTCCAAACGCTATAAGATTAAACAGCTCGGGATCGGTATTAACCTCCTCCAAAAGCTTAAATGCAAGCTCGGGGTATTTTGAATTTTTACCTATCGCCGTACACGCCGACGGCGCTCCGTTTGTCAGCCGCTCCGGCGTCAACTGTATCGCAATACATTCAAAGTTATAGTTTGCGTTAAACTCCTCCTCGCCGCCCGGCTTATATGCACCTCTCCATACAGCATATTTTTTCTCATATATTTCATTCTCGTCATCATTTATATCCGCAATGTCGGGACGGATATATCCTTTTTCATACCATCTGCGCAAAAGCTTCGGTCCCTCCGACCAATCATCGGCATCAAATTCGGGCATAAACGAAATATTCCCCTGCGAATCGTAAACCGCCACTATCCCCTCGCTCGAATAAGAATACTGATTTAAATTCTCATTTTTTAATCCGCCGCCGTATCTTCCCGTTTTAAAGGGATATATATCAGGCTTGTTCTGCTTTACCCATTCGAGCATCGGTTCAATATCTTCAAGATAATGTACCTCCTCAGGATTCAACCCATATTCTTCCGCCAGATCCTTTTGTATAAAAAGTCCGGTCGATCTTGTTAAGATCTGCATATTCGGTATGGCGTAAATTCTTCCTTCCATCTTTAAGCCCTCAAGCGCATAATCGGGAAATATGCTTTTAAGCTTTTCCGATTCCGCCAGGTAGTCCGTAATATCCAGATACCCTCCGTTTTGCACCGAATCCACATAGGAATTTAAATACCCGGAAAAGCACAGATCAAAATCGCTGCCCATTGCAATATTCATAACCATTCTGTCGGCATAAAGCGTTTCATTTACAAATTGTATATCCACCTTTGCACCGATTCGCGGAACCGTAATCTCGTTTATCGCCTCCGTTACCGACGCCATATCCCGCTGCTCCGAACCCGGTACTATCCACGTGAGCTTTGGAATATTTTCTTCGGCTTTATCCTCCTCACCCGTTTTGGCTGTACAAGCCGCCATACACGGGATCAGGGACAGTGCCAAAAAAATGCTTTTCCAGTTTTTTAACATCTGCTGACCTCCATTGCCTCATCTTAGTTGTATTCACTATTATTACCATAATTGTATCACATTTGCACAGTAAAAAACAGTGTAAAATTTTGCTATTTGTATCTTTTGTTGCTGTTTTTTTGTGTATGATATTGAAAATAACACCGATTTATTGTATAATGAACATGTGGGAACAAAAAAAACGGAGGGGTTATACATGATAAACATAATTGCAATAGATGATGAATACAGCGTTCTCAATCTGCTGCCGCATATAATAGACTGGAACGAATACGGCTGTAATCTTACAAAGACATTTTCTTCTGCCGAATCCGCTCTCGATTACATTGCGCAAAATGACGTTGACGTTGTAATCTCCGACATCTGTATGCCGAACATGAACGGAATAGATTTCGTTCAAAATCTCTCGGCGCTCTACCCTAATATAACGGTGGTTTTCCTTTCGGCATACAAGGATTTTGAATATGCCAAAAGCGCCATAAAATACGGTGTTTTTGACTACATAACAAAGCCCCTGGACTTTGATGAGCTTGACCGTTTGCTAAAGCGTCTTTCAAAGTCGATTTCCATAAAGCAGCAAATGCAGAACAGCTATACCATATATGAAAAACAGCAAATTCTGATTGATTTCATCTCAGGTAAAATCAGTTCTGCGGATTTTTGCAGCGCTCTTAATCTGGATCCCGAATATTCCCCCGAAAATTCTCCTGCCGCAACGGTAACGATAAAAATAAACGGCTTGGTAGAATTTTTAAAAACAAAATGGGCATACGGTATAGACAGGCTCTATTCCTGTCTTATCAGATTTCTCGAAAGTGATGCAATAGAGGTGATCCCTCTTACGCTCTCGGCCCACAGTGCCGATATTCTCATGTTTTCCTCACAGTCGCCGAGCTGCGATTCATTTGCCCGCCGGCTTACCGAAACAAAGGAGAATTTCTGTAAAATATGCAAAGACGAACTCACACTCGATGCGTCGATTGAAATATGCACTACTCTAAACTCGCTTTACGATGTCAAGCTTTCCGCGCTCGGCTCAGAAGCAGAGGACGACTCTCCGCAGCAGAAAAACGCAAACGTCATGGAAAAGGCACTCGAATACATAAACCGGCATCTTTCCTCCGATATTTCACTCTCGGACGTTGCCGGGAGCATTTATATGTCGCCGTATCATTTTTCCCGAATGTTCAAGGCATATCAGAACGAAACATTCTCGGATTTTATCTTAAAAAAACGGCTCGAATATGCTCAGACGCTTTTAAAGACGGAGAACTACACCGTATCGCAGATTGCCGAAATGACCGGGTTTATGAACCGAAATTATTTTCACCGCGTTTTCAAGCACAATATCGGCTGCACGCCGAAAGAATATATCCAGGCAAACAAAACCTCAAAGGAGTGATTTCACTTGAATAACCGCCTGCTGTGGAAAACCATTTTCCAATACAAGCGCAACAATATATTTTTCCGTAACATGATACTGGTTTTTCTGCTCGTATGCATACCTCTTTCGGCGCTGACCGTTATATTTTCCGTTTACTACAACAAAAATTTCGAGCAGAATATGATTACATACTACAACAGCAAAATGGACGAGATAAGCAACCAGTTCAACGACTTTATAAACATTACAAACAGCAATTATAACGCTATCTCGACAAACTATAATTTTATAAACTGGCTAAACACTGTGGAATATACGGAATCTACGGCTCAGGCAATGGATATTTACGAGATTACCAAGCAGCTTTCTATGTCCTCTTTGAACATTCCGCACCTCAATTCGATTTACCTGTATAAAAAAAGCACCGATTATGTTTTTTCGCTCAATAATTCAAATACGCTCAAACGTTTTGACGATAACTCATGGTACGGGAAATTTGCCAACAATTCAAATAAGGATTTTATATATTTCCGCAGCTTTAACGGAACAGACTATGTGACAATATGCCGCACGGTTGACGCAAACGGTGATTTTTTCGCCGGGCTGATAATCTTTAATTTCCGCGCTGATGAATTTCGCAAAATATTTTTATCGGACAGTAATTCCGCAAAAATAAAAATCACATCACAAACCGGAAACGCCGTATTTTCCGATTTTGATGATTCCCAAAAAGCCGGGCGCGACTTTCTTACTCTCGAGCGCGATTGCATAGAATCCTTCTACCACATCATTGTGCAGTTTGATTTCAGTGCATTCAGCGAGCAGAAAAAGCTTTCGTCTATTTCAATCGTGCTGAGTATTGTCTTTGCGATTATCGCAACTATATTCATCTCGTGCTACATAAGCATGAAATTTTACGCATCTCTCTTTAAGATAATAAACATTTTCAGAAATGAGTTCGGCGATACAGATGATATCCCGGTTGAGGTAAACAGTATAATAAATAACGTATTGCAGCTAAAAGAAAAAAATGCGGAAATCGAGGAGGTTCTCTCGCAAAAAATTTCAGCACTCAAACGCTCACAGATATTGACTCTCCAGGAGCAGATCAATCCGCATTTTATATTCAATGCGCTGAACGTCATATCAATGACCGACATGGCGGAGCATAAAAAACAAACGAACATAACAAAGATAATAAAGCTCCTTTCGGATATTCTAAAGGGTGTTTTGGACACCGAAAGCTATACCTGTTCTTTCAGGCAGGAGCTTGAATATGTTGACAAATATGTTCAGCTGCAAAATATCAAGTTCGATAACCACATAAAATTTGAAAAGGACATTTCGGAAAACGTCATGTATTTATCCTGCGTCAAATTCATGCTCCAGCCGATAATAGAAAATGCAATCGAACACGGCATCATGCATAACCCCGACGGTTTCGGGACAATCACTTTAAAAGCATACGTAGAAAACAACAGCTTTAAAATCATAATATCGGACGACGGACCGGGAATATCGCCGCAAAAGGCAATTGAGCTTGAAAGATCACTCAAATCGTCAACAATGTCGCACAAAAAGCACATCGGCATAGCGAACGTACATAAGCGCATACAGTTAATCTACGGCGAGAGCTACGGGCTTGAAATCGTACCCTGTGAGCATGGCGCAAAAATCGAGTATACCCTGCCGAACACGGTATACAGAGATTAGCGGCAGTGTAAAATGAGTAAGAATTAAAAAATACAATATATTTCAAAAAATATATTGTATTTTTTTACACTTATGATATAATAAAATCAATATAATTTAAAGGGGAGTTTTTTATGAAAAAACAAATTTTTGCGCTTGCGGCTCTCGCAAGCTTTACAATGTCCGCAACAGCATTTGCGGCACGCCCGACTATCGTTAAAGTATGAGGGGAGGAAATCGAGTCCGATGTTGCGCCGCAGATTATCAACAACAGAACCTTCGTGCCGCTGCGTGCGATTTTTGAGGCTTTGGATATAGCTGTAGACTACGATGCCGCAACAAAAACCATAACGGCAAAGGGCGCCGATAAAACATTTGAGCTGACAATCGGCAGCAATATCGTAAAGGTGAACGGTGAAGAAAAGCAGATTGACGCTCCGGCAATAATAAAGGACAACAGAACGCTTGTACCCCTGCGTGCCTGCGCCGAAAGCTTCGGCTTCGAGGTTGACTGGAATGATAAAACAAGAGTCGCAAAGGTTAAAAAAGGCATATGGCTTGTGAGTAAAAGGGCAAGAAATGGGAGCACTACTGCCACTTATCAGTATGATAAAAACGGCAATTTAACTTATCAAGAAGATAGTGAGGGCTCTTGGATATACAAATACGATGAAAATGACAATCAAACATATATTAGTTACCCAAATGGATTTTGGGTAAAGTCAGAATTTAACGAATACGGCGAAAAAATCTATGTTGAAAATTTTGACGGATATTGGTCTAAATTTACATATGATGAATATGGTAACGAAACTTATAGAGAAGATTCTGACGGTCACTGGTCTAAATCTATATATGATGAGAATGGCAATGAAACTTATTATGAAGATTCTTACGGTCAGTGGGATAAGTATACATATAATGAAAATGGCAATAAAACTTATTATGAAAATTCCTATGGAAATTATGAAAAATATGCATATGATGAGAATAACAATTTAACTTATTATGAATCCTCCTCTGATTATTGGGATAAATATACATATGATGAATATGGTAATTTAACTTATGGAGAACATTCTGACGGAAATTGGGGAAAACGTACATATGATGAAAACGGCAATGAAACTTATTATGAAGATTCTTACGGACGGTGGGATAAATATACATATGATAAAAACGGCAATTTAACTTATGGAGAACATTCTGACGGATGGTGGGATAAATATACATATGATGAATATGGCAATTTAACCTATCGTGAATATTCTGACGGATCTTGGGATAAATATACATATGACGAAAGCGGCAATAGAATTTATGAAGAATATAGCACCGGCGACATTTACACATATGAATATATCTATATGGTACGCTAACCATAAAACTCCACCTCTCGGGTGGAGTTTTATTTTCCCCGCTTAAAAAAGTATTGACAATATATAAAAAATAACGTAAAATATACATATCAAATAAGAGAAAGGGAAAGCACATGAAAAAAATATTATTAAAATCAGCTGTATGCATTGGAATATTCGCATCACTTATCGGCATCTCGGCACACGCAGCGCCGAGCGTCGAGCTAAACGGCAAAGCAATCGAATTTACCGACCAGGAGCCGGTAATCATAGACAACCGCACCCTTATCCCGGTAAGAGATGTACTTGAGGCTATGGGCGCAGAGGTAGACTGGTTAGCAGAGGAGCGCGCCGTAGTTGCAATGCGCGATATGAACACCGTTATAATCCGCATAAATGACTCAAACATCATCTCAAACGGCGTACCTGCCGCTATTGATGTTCCGGCGCAAATCATAAATTCGCGCACCATGCTCCCGGCAAGAGCGGTAGTCGAGGCTTTGGGCGGCAACGTTGATTGGGACGGCGCAGCGCAGAAAGTAATCATAACCACACCGCAGACCGAGCATGGCGGCAATATAAGCTACATAAATGACTCGACCGTTTTAACTGACGGAACGGTTGTGACGCTGCGTGCAGGTTATCCTGTTTTTTCGGGAAGTGAAAACGGTATTTCTACGGTAAATGAGGACTGCAAAAACCGCGCACAGTCGTTTATCGATATGTTAAAAGAGAATCTTGCGAACGAGGACAGCTTAGATCCGCTTGAGAGTACCTCAAAATACAACTGCCTTGTATATGACTGCTCTGTTGTATTTGACAAATTCAATATGGTCTCTGTTCTGGATCAGGCGCAATATTTCTGCGGCACTCAAAGCACAACCCTTTCGTTTGACATCTCAAATTACAATCTCACCTCGGGCAATACGCTTACTCTTGAAGATGTTTTAAACGTGCCGCAGGACGAAATCGAGGCGCTCTCGATGTATTCTTTCTTTATGAGCGACGATACTCTCGTTCTTGCGCTTACGTCGGATACCGCCTTTTATTCACAATACGGCTATGAAAGCATGATTCCTCTTAAATATTCCTTCACGCCGGAATACTTCAAGATAAATATGCTCACCGGCGAAAAGGAGGATAAGGAGCCTGTTTCGATTTTCCAAAATGATAGCAATCTCCCGAATGATCTTGAAGTAACAGAATACGAATCAATCGCACAGCTTTCAAGCGCTCTCGGATTTAAGATGCCCGAATTCAGCAATTCGGTAATCTATATTGCGCAAAACTACAGAAAACTGGGCGATACCCTGGGCGAAATCATATATCAGTCGGACGATTCCGACCGGTACGTGCTCAGAAAGATGCCCGGAGATGCAAACATTTCAGGCATTGACGGCGGTGAAGAAATCGAGAATTATCTCTATAACGGCTCTTTGGTTTATATCTACCGTACGGAAAATTCAATTTTTACCGAATTTTCAATTGAAAAGAGCGATACTGTTTATTCATACAGTGTTATATCATATCAAGGGAACGAGTATGAGCTAAAAGAGCTTACAAATGATATAATAGACAAGGAAAACCGATAAGTTTTAAGTGAATAAAAATGAGGTGCAAATTGCACCTCATTTTTTACATTCCCTCACCTTTTCCAACCGTCAATCTCACTGTTTTTGATTGCGGTAAACAAGCGTTTTTTGAGTCCCGGGTTCATTTCTTTATTAAGCCGGGCTATAAGATCTTTCATCTCTTTTCTTTTGGTATTTCCGTCTGCCGGGCAAGGATTATGCAAAACCGGCACGCCTAACCGTCTTACCGCGCCCTTAATATCACCCTCACGCACATAGATAAGCGGGCGGATTCTGTAGAGGTCGGTTTTGTCCATGTATGTAACAGGCGGGAAACAGTTTATTCGCCCTTCATACATAAGGCTTAAAAAGAACGTTTCCAAAACGTCCTCGTTATGATGCCCCAAAGCAACACGGGTACAGCCGTTCTCTATTGCAAAATCATTCAGTGCGCCGCTCCTCATCTTAGCGCACAGCGAGCATGGATTCGGCTCCTTGCGCTCATCAAATACTATCTCTTTTATATTGGTATACTTCACCTTATGCTCTGCACCGAAGCTTTCGCAATACTTTTTTATCTCGGTGTAATCCAGTCCGTATCCCATATCAACGGTCAGTCCGATAACGCTGAACTTTTTCGGATAGTACCTGCTTAAATTCGCCAGTGCTCCCAAAAGCACCAAGCTGTCCTTTCCGCCCGACACCCCGACCGCAACTCTGTCGCCGTCCTGTATCATGTCGTAATCTTCCACAGCCTTTCGGACGCAGGTTATTATTCTTTTCATCTTTGGTTCCTTATTTGTTCTCTAAAATATACTTGTTCTTTACAAGATAATCGATTCCCGATATAACGGTAATAACGGTGGAAATCCAAACCAAAATGTTTGTTATAATAACCGCCGCGCCCTGTGAAAAGAAAGGATTCATCAGTATTATCGCCGCAACTATCGCCGCCATCTGCGAAACCGTCTTGATTTTCCCGAGCATACTCGCGGCAATCACCTTACCGTCCGCAACCGCAAGCATTCTTATACCTGCAACCATAAACTCGCGTGCCAGAATTATCATAACCGCAACCGAGCTTACTCTGCCATGCTCCAAAAGCACTAAAAACGCCGCCGTTGTGAGCATCTTATCCGCCAGAGGATCCATGAATTTGCCAAAAGTCGTTATCTGATTGTAATGCCGTGCGATATACCCGTCAATCCCATCGGTCGCCGACGCAATAACAAAAATCACAAGCGCGGCAATCTGACAGCCGATACTGTCTATCAGAAGAAATGCCATAAATACCGGCACCAAAATCACCCTTAAAAGTGTAAGTTTATTTGCAGTAGTCACAAAAATCATTCCTTTCCAAAATCACACGGTCTTTGCCGTCAAATCGTACTCCGATGCGTCAAGCACCTCAACCTTTACAATATCGCCCGGGTTCAGCTCATCTTCCGCCGCGACATAAACTCTCGAATCAATCCCGATACTGTCGCCGCGGCTCCTTCCGAAGTACATATAATTCTCTTCATCATAGCCCTCAATGATAACCTCTAAAATATTCCCTATCTTCTTTTGGTTCTCCTCCAAAGATATTCTCTGCTGCAGCTCCATAAGGCGCTCGCGCCGTTCCTTTTTTATGTTCTCATCAATCTGATCCTCAAAATCCGCCGCCGGCGTATCCTCCTCCTGTGAATAAGTAAATACACCCATTCTGTCAAATCGGATTTCCTTTATAAAATCGTAAAGCTCCTCAAATTCCTCGTCCGTCTCTCCCGGGAATCCCACAATTATCGATGTACGTATTGTACTTTCGGGCATATATTTTCTTATCATGGAAATTTTTTCGATAATCTCATCACGGTTTGTTCTGCGCGCCATTCTTTTGAGCACTCTGTTATTTATATGCTGAATAGGCATATCAATATAATTGCAGATTTTATCATTTTCCGCCATAACCTTTACCAATTCCTCGGTAACAGCCTCGGTATAAAAATAATGCACACGTATCCAGGAAAGCTTTTCTATTTTGCAAAGCTCCGCCAAAAGCTTATCAAGACTGTACCTGCCGTAGATATCCTTGCCGTATCTTGTAGTGTCCTGCGCGATTAGGATTATCTCTTTTACGCCCTGATCCGCCAGTTCTTCCGCCTCTTTTACAATATCCTCAATCTTTCTGCTCCTAAATTTTCCGCGTATCATCGGGATTGCACAGTAGGTGCAGTTGTTGTCGCAGCCATCGGCAATTTTTACATATGCCGTATAGGACGGCGTCGAGAGAATCCTCGGCAAGCCCTCGGGCGGCGTATAATCGTTATGCCCGAACAGTACCGGCTTATCTCCCGAAAAAGCCGCCTTTATGACCTCGGCAATCTTTACATAATCTCCCGTTCCGACAACTGCGTCAAGCTCGGGAAGCTCTTTTAACATCTCATCGTGATACCGCTCCGCCAAACAGCCCGTTGCAATCAAAAGCTTACATCTTCCCTTTTTAAATTCCGCCATCTCCAGGATATTATCTATCGATTCCTGCTTGGCCTGTTCGATAAACCCGCAGGTGTTCACGATTATAACATCTGCAGTTTCTGGATTATCCACTATCATATGTCCGTCTTGTTTTAGTATACCGAGCATCGTCTCGGCGTCTGTCTGATTTTTGGCACACCCCAAGGATACCATGCCTATATTATATCCCACTTTATCTATTCCTCCGCCGTTATTTTCTCAATATTCCTCTTAATATCGCCTATACCGTACCCCTTATATATAAAATATCTCACGCACTTATCAATATTCTTGCTGTCAAAGTCGCCATCGAGCTTCTTCTTAATCATTGGATAGAGCGTTTCCTCTTCGTCCCATTCTATATTTTCCAATGCATTTTCGGTATACGGCAGTGAAATTCCTTTTTTCAAAAGCTCCATTTTAACTCTTTTTCTGCCGTATTTCTTAAACTCCTTTAAATCTTTGGCGCACATTTTCGCATATTCATAGTCATTCACGAAATTGTACTCGCGCAAAAATTCGAGTACCTCTTCAATATCCTCGGGCATTGCCCCGGCACGCCTTAATTTATCATATATTTCCTTTTCCGAATGCATTCTGTATTCAAGTATTTTTAATGCCCTGTTTTTCGCTTGTTTAAACGTCAAAACCTTTTCACTCATCACCTTTTACCTATCCTTTTATCAAATTATACATTAAATTCTGAAATAATCAAACAGCTGACCGAAATCCACTCCGGCGATTGCTTTATTCTCGTATTTCGAGAATAAGTTATGATAGCCCGATTGAATCTGCTCAGACTGTATTCCGTATTTTATCGACATATATGCCTCAAGGTATGCCGACAGATGATCGCAGCCACGTATAATCTCGCCGTCTATCGGGTTATATTTTGCGTCATTATAGAGCTTATTCACTTCGTCCGAGCTTACATACAAAATCTCGCCGCCCTTTACTATTCTTGTGCTGAACTCATTCTTCGTAAAGTATTCCAACTCCTTCTGCCAGCTTTCGGGAATCAGCGGATATATAACCTTTCTCATCTGCTCATCTTCAATCTCTTTTATAAGCTCGTCCAGTCCGGACACTGAGCTTTTTACCGGGGATACTATATCACGCGTCAAAACCTCGGGTAAATCATGGAAAAGCGCCGCAAAGAAGTTATTTTCAAGTCTTTTATCGCACGCGCCTATCTCCAAAGAGCAAAAATATGAAAGTATCGCAACGACAAGCATATGCCCCATAACAAAGGTCTGCGGCATTCTCACCGCTCTGCTCCAGCGCTGCTGATAGCGCAGCTTGCCTATCAGGGACAAAAATTCCTGCAAATAAAAATTCTCGGAAAATACGTTAAAGCCGCGGAAAGTGTTGCACGCGGAAAGTCCTCTTCCGACCTCAAATTTTACCTGCTCAATTCCGTAGGTTGTCTGATTTAAGGGGTATATAATCTTAAATTCCCAATCGGTCGCATAGTAGTGCGCCGCGCGCAAAACCTGCTTTTCCTTTTTAGCATATTCGGGATTCAAGAAATATTCTCCCATTTTATCGTAAAATCCGCCTTTTAGGCACTCGAGCTGACCTTTCAACTCATTTAAAACCCATTTGTTGATTTGCTCGCCCTTTTCTTTCATCAGGCTGTGATATACCGGCGGCTTTATGTCGGTCAGTATAATACGGTGCAGAAATTCAAATATGCCGCCCTCCAAAAGAAGCAAGCGGTCGCAATCCTCCTCGCAATTTGCCAGAACGTATGCATAAAACATCTTATGTGCCTGCTTGTCAAGCTCTGTAAATCCCACCCAGGGGCGAATATGGTCATTCCATCTCTGGATAGACACTGCCTCATATATAAGGGAAATAAGCGATTTTCTTATCATTTCTTCACAACCTTTCCGGTTTTGGGCGCAAAAATACAACTGCGCACACCTAACCACTGTGATTATATCATTTAACGGCTGATTTTACAATACTTTGTAATAATTCTTAATCATATTTTAAAGTTTCCGACATATAAGGAGGGGATGTAAAAAAACTCCGGAACGCAAGAAAAGAAGAAAAAAGTAAATGTTATAAGAAATATGAATGTTATAGCAACTAAAGTAGAAAAATCAAAAAATATGATTTTTCATAGAATTATTCCTTTTCTTGCTATCAACAAACCTCGCCCTCGGTTGTCGAAACAAGCGACATATATTGAATAGCGAATTGAAAATTCACGATTCAATCATTACGCTGTTTCTCCTCTTTCCCAAAAACCTTTGGTTTTCGGGAGCCCTATGGATGTACGCCGTCGGGTATCCCAAAGCCTAAGCTTTGGCTCGGTTTGTTAATTCCAAAGCTTTTTTCCTATCCCCTAAAAAATAAAGGCTGTTTAAAAAAACACTTGCTTTTTTAAACAGCCCAATCCGTTAATAATTATAATCTATCGATTCCCTTTCTACACATATACTCCTTATGAACTTGCGCACCGCCTGATGCTCAGGGTGATTATCATAAAGCTCATGATCGTGCTTATCGGAAAAATCGGTTACCAAAACGACATCATACTTTCCGCCGTTTTCGTTAAATCCCACCTGCATCGACTTTATCACATCGATTTTTCCTACCAACGATTCAAGCATTTCTTTCATCTTACGCATATTTTCCGCTTTATTTTCTTCTTGAATCTTCCATGCAACAATATGTTTTAACATCTTTACTCCTCCTCTTTTTCGTCATCTGTTTCAAACAGCGCCCTTGCAAAATCACCGGGGTTAAACTCCTGCAAATCGTCCACACCCTCGCCGACACCTATAAATTTTACCGGAATCTGCTGTTCTTTCGATATTGCAACAACCACTCCGCCTCTTGCGGTACCGTCAAGCTTGGTTAATATGATACCGGTAATATCCGCCGTTTCCGAAAAAAGCTTTGCCTGGCTCAGAGCATTCTGTCCGGTTGTCGCGTCAAGCACCAAAAGCACCTCTTTTGACGCACCCGGCAGCTCTTTTTCTATAACTCTCGCAATTTTGTTCAGCTCCGCCATAAGATTTTTCTTATTGTGCAGTCTGCCGGCGGTATCGCAGATTAAAATATCGGTATTTCTCGCCTTTGCCGCATTGCAGGCGTCAAACACGACCGCCGCCGGATCGCTGTTCTCCTGATGCTTTATTATCTCGCAGCCGCTCCTTTTCGCCCATACATCAAGCTGATCTATCGCGGCGGCGCGGAAAGTATCCGCCGCTGCCAAAAGAACATTTTTGCCCATGCTTTTATAGTATGATGCGAGCTTACCGATTGAAGTCGTCTTTCCGACGCCGTTTACACCTATTACCAGCACCACCGCCGGTGTGCTTTCTATATGCATTGATGTGTCATTTTCGGTGAGTATCTCGGAGATGATTTCCTTTAGCTCCTCTTTGACGTCATTGCCGTCGCTTAAGTGCTTGGATTTCGTCCTGTCCCTCAATTCTTCGATTATATATTCTGTCGTTTCCACACCCAGATCCGACAATATCAAAGCGTCCTCAAGCTCTTCAAAAAATTCCTCATCGACCTTGACAAACACCTTAAATACATTGTTTACCTGTTCGGATATAGCTTGTCTTGTTTTAGAAAGACCGCCTTTTAACTTTTCAAAAAATCCCATCTTCTCATTTTCCTTTCTAATTTGCCATCTCGTCGGTTATATCGTCTATATGCAGTGAAAGCAGCTTAGAAACACCCTTTTCCTGCATCGTTACACCGTACATGACATTTGCCGCCTCCATTGTTCCGCGGCGGTGCGTGATTACGATAAACTGCGTCTGAGCAAGGTAATTTTTAAGATATGTCGCAAATCTCGATACATTTACATCGTCAAGCGCCGCGTCAATCTCGTCCAGAATACAAAACGGCGTTGGCTTAACCTCTAAAATTGCAAAGAGCAGTGCAATCGCTATAAACGACTTCTCGCCGCCCGAATACAGGTTAATATTCTGCAAGCCCTTACCCGGCAGCTGAACCTCGATCTCAATGCCACTTTCCATAACATCTGCCGGATCGGACAAATAAAGCCGTCCGCGTCCGCCGCCGAAAAGCTCGGTAAATACATGGCTGAAGCTTTTATTTATCTCGGCAAACTGCTGCTTGAAGTGTTCCTCCATAAGCTCCTGAACCGACGCAATTACCTTATTCAGATTATCCTGCGATTTTTCCAGATCCGATTTCTGCGTTGTCAAAAAGTCGTATCTTTCCTTTGCCTGCTTGTATTCTTCTATAGCATCAACGTTAACACTTCCGAGATTCTTTATCTTCGCGTGCAGCTCATGCACTCTTTTTGCCGTTTCTTTTACATCTTCAATCTCAAGCTTTATTTCCTCCGCCGCGCTCACGCTCAGCTCATAATCATTCCAAAGCTTATTTATTATACCGTCGGTTTCCATTGTGACTTTCGTAAGTCGGTTATCTGCTTTTGAAAGCTCCTGCTGTAAAATCATCATTCTGTCGGTCAAATCCTTGTTGACATTTTGGATATTTTTTAATCCCTCAACAATTCCCGCTTTTTCGTTCTCGATTTTTTCAATCTCGCGCTTTATTTCCTCCGATGCAGCCTTTAAGACTTCGATTTTTTCCTCTTTTTGCAAAATCAACGAATTTAACTCCTCGTTTTTCTTTGCATACTCATCTTTATCCGTCTTTTTCTGCTCAATATTTCTAATATTTTCATCAATCGAATCGGAAAGCTGTTTTAATAAAAGCTTTTCGTTCTGAATATCTTTTTCCAAAGACCTGAGCCGCAGCGTTTCGTCCATAAGTTCTTTGGACTTCTCATCTTTCGATCTTGAAATTTCCTCATATTCCTGCTCCAGCGCCTCGGTCTTTTCGTTCAGTGCGCTGATTTCACTCTCTTTTTGGCGCACTTCATTTATCATATCCGCGATATTCTCGCCCGACTCTTTGAGCTTTTCTTCAATCTGTAAAAGTTCATCTTTTAACGATTTTTCCGATTTGTCACTGTCTGCCAATGTACTTTCCAGATGTGCAAGCGTATTTTTGCCGATAAGCACATCGTTTTCATATTCGCGCAAAAGCGGCGTATATGACGAAAGCTGAACCTTTACGCTGTTTGAATCGTTTTGCAGATTTTCCGCATTCTGCGAAAGCTCACGAAATTTTTTATCAAGCTGTGCAACCTCTTTTTCAAGCGTTTTTATCTCGTTTGCACGCGAGAGTATTCCGCTTGTCCTGTTGACACTTCCGCCGCTCATAGAACCTCCAGGAGAAAGCACCTCTCCTTCTAAGGTCACAATCTTAAACCTATGCGAAAACTTCCTACTCATCAAAACCGCATTATCGATATTATCCGCAATAACAACGCGCCCCAAAAGATTCTTCATAACACCGTCATAGCGGCGGTCATATTTTATCAGCTCGCTTGCAATACCGATATATCCCGTATGCGCCGACACTTCTTTCTGATTTTCAAGCGTTCTTCCGACCACTGCCGAAACAGGCAGAAAAGTCGCTCTGCCGCCGTGAGTTCTTTTTAAAAAGGCAATCGCCGACTTTGCGTCCTCTTCGCTCTCAACCACAATATTCTGCAAACTCGCCCCGAGCGCTATCTCGATTGCTGTCACATACTTTGCGTCCACATCAATAAGTCCCGAAACAGTGCCGTATATCGAGCATTTTTTCAGCTCCTGCGCCTTTAAAACCGACTTTACGCTCCTTTGGAAGCCCTCGTACTCATTTTCCATATCCTCAAGCATTCGCCTTTTTGACTGCTTGGAATTGAGCTGCACCTTTAAATCATTTATTGTCCTTCTTGTATTCAAAAGCTCTTCTTCAAGCTCTTTTTCTCTCTTTTGCGCATTCTCCACACGCACGCGCATATCCGAAAGCTTTTTTTCCTTTTCGCTGATTTCTTTTTTGCGCTCATCAACCTCATTTTTGGTATTATCCAGGTTCATGCCGTGATTTTTCAGCTCCGATTCCAGATTCTCGCGCTGCTCCAGCGCACTCTTTCTCAAAGCCTCCAAAGCCGACATCTCTGCCTTTTTAGCCGATGCCGTATTCATCTTTTCGATGATGTCCGACTTTACGGTATCAATCGTCCTTCTGCACTCGGAAAGGCGCGCAAATATAGCCTCATTATCGCTTTGTATATTCTCAAATCCCGCCAAAAGTGCTTTCGATTCAAGCTCCTTTTGGGCAATGCTTTTTTCGTATTCCTCTATCTGCTTTTTCGTATCTTCATTTTTTGCCCTGATTGAGAGAATTTCTTTATCTATCCTCTCGGAAAGCAGCACATTATTGTTTATATTGTTTCGGGCGATCGAAATCTCATTATTTTCGCCCATTATATTCGATTCATTCTCGATAAGCAGATTATTCTTTGCGCTTTGTTCCTCGTCCTTTGCCTTGCTCGCCTCATAAAGACCGTCACGCTTTCTCTCGATGTCGCCCTCTTTGCCTTTTAGTTCCTCTATTTCATCGGACACGCTCTTTGAAAGCTCCTCCGCCTTCTTCTTTTCGGCATCGTTTTTCTCAAGGTTTATCAGGCACATACTTACGTCAAGCCCTTTATACTCATCGTACAGCTCCATATACCGTCTTGCTTTTCTCGACTGATTCTCCAAAGGGCCAAGCTGTCTTTCCAATTCTGCCGTTATATCGTTTATGCGCACAAGGTTTTCCGTAACTCCGGCAAGCTTTCGCTCCGCCTCATCTTTTCTGTGCTTATATTTTGAAACGCCTGCCGCCTCTTCAAAAAAGCTCCTTCTGTCCTCCGCCTTTGTGGAAAGGATTTTCGATACATTCCCCTGACCGATTATAGAATATCCGTCACGTCCCAGACCGGTGTCCATAAAAAGCTCGACAATGTCTTTTAATCGGCAGTTTGCATTATTTATCTGATACACACTCTCGCCCGAGCGCATAACGCGTCTTGTTACCACAACCTCGTCAAATTCAATCGGGAAAAGGCGCGTCGAATTATCCAGAACAAGACTCACCTGCGCATAGTTTACCTGCTTTCGTATCTCTGTTCCGGCAAAAATTACGTCCTGCATATTAGAGCCTCTCAGGCTCTTTGCACTCATCTCTCCCATAACCCAGCGGATCGCATCGGATATATTACTTTTTCCCGAACCGTTCGGCCCGACAACCGACGTAACACCGCTTCCGAACTCCAATACGGTTTTATCCGCAAACGACTTAAATCCCTGTAATTCCAACCGTTTTAAATACACCTTTTGTTCTCCTTCACCAAAATATCCCTGATAATAATATTACCCCTTTTAATTCTTTTATCTCTTTTTATAATCAAATCTATATTCATCTCATTTTTCAAGCGGGTAATATTCGATTTTTTGTTGCCGATAAGCTTCGATATATCACTCGGATTTACCGCCGCAGTCACAGTCGAATCCATTTTTGCCGCCGCCCTTATGCGCTCATAAAATATCCTGCTTTGGCAAAGCTCACGAAACGCACTGTGAAAAGGCCCGGCAACATACATTCCCCCGGGCGATATTTCCTCTGTTACCGCCAAAGCAACGCGTATAACCGGAATATTTTTTTTATCGAATTTCTCCAAAAGCTTTGCCGTCAAATCAACTGCGTCCTCCAAGCTCTGCGGCGCATAATCGCCCGCTCTGTACATCTCGCAAAGCCTTGTATCCTCTATAACCAAAGTCGGATAAATCCGCACGCAATCGGGCTTTAGGGCGATAATCTCATCTGCTGTTTTGAGCGATTTTTCGGGTGTATCTTTGGGGAGTCCCGTCATCATCTGCAAGCCTAAACGGAATCCGTACCGCTTTATCAGCTTTGAGGCTTTTTTCACATCTTCGGGAGTATGTCCGCGGTTCGATGCCGCCAAAACCTCTTTGTCCATGCTCTGCACACCCAGCTCAATATCCCGCACACCGAAGCTTTTTAGCTGTTCCAATATATGCTCATCAATATAATCGGGGCGCGTGGAAATTCTTATCCCCGAGACCGCGCCCTTTTTGACATATTCATACGCAAGCTGCAAATATCTTTTTCTTACGCTTTCCTCAATCCCGGTAAAGCTCCCACCGAAAAATGCTATCTCTTTTTCCGTATCCTCAGGGATTGTCCTCAAATGCTCATCGATTATGCTCCGAATTTGCTCATCGTCCAAATCCTTTAAAACTCCGGTTATGTGCTTCTGATTACAGAATACGCAGTCAAACGGACAGCCTCTGTGCGGAACAAATATCGGTATATTGCAGTGTTTCATCAAAGCTCACCCATGTCCTCTAACGCTGTTTTTGCCGCGTTTTGTTCCGCCTCTTTTTTATTCGAGCCTTCGCCGCGGTTTAAGTAATTCTCGTTCATAAGAACCTCGACCACAAAACGCTTATCATGATCCGGGCCGTCCTCGCTTATTACTTTGTAGGTCACGATACCGCGGTTTCTTTTCTGAACCGCCTCCTGGAGCATCGTCTTATAATCATGATAAAACTTTCCTTTCATGCCCTCTTCAAGCTCATTTCTCATATGTGATATAACCCACTTTTCCGCCGTATTAAAATTGCTGTCCAGATAAATCGCTGCAAGCACCGCCTCAAACGCGTCGGATAAAATGGAACTTCTTTCTCTGCCGCCCGACAGCTCCTCGCCGCGTCCGAGCCGTAGATATTCGCCGAATCCGAGCCGTTTTGCGATCTTCGCCAATGACTCCTCACACACCAGTGATGCTCTTATTTTTGACAAAATACCCTCGCTGACATTTGAAAGCCTTTTATACAAAAACTTGCTCACCGCCAGTCCCAAAACCGAATCTCCCAAAAATTCCAGTCTTTCATTGCATGCACACTTCTTTTCATTGGCATAGGAACTATGCGTAAGCGCTGTTCTTAAGAGCGCAACATTTTTAAACTCATAATCGGCTATTTTTCTTATTTCCTTCAACCCAATCATCTCTTTTCTTTTTTTCATATACAGAATTTGACATTCAGGGCAAAAACCATGAATGTCAAATCACCTTACTCGCCGTATTTTTTTAATATTACCGCAGAATTATGTCCGCCGAATCCAAGTGAATTGGACATAGCATACTCAATATCTGCTTTTCTTCCCACATTCGGAACTATATCCAGATCACATTCCGGATCGGGTGTATTGTAGTTTATCGTTGCCGGGACAAAGCCCTCTTTTAATGCCAGCGCGCAGATAATCGCCTCAATTCCGCCTGCCGCACCCAAAAGATGCCCCGTCATCGACTTTGTCGAGCTGACCATCAGCTTTTTGCTGTGCTCGCCGAACACCTTCTTAATCGCCTGTGTTTCAAAGCTGTCGTTATATTTCGTAGATGTTCCGTGTGCATTTATATAATCGATTTTGTCGGGGGTTATCCCTGCCGAATTGAGTGCAAATTCCATAGCCTTTGCACCGCCCTCACCGCCCGGTGCCGGGCTTGTGATATGATATGCATCGTTTGTTATGCCGTAGCCGACAAGCTCGCATATAATATTTGCGCCTCTTTTTTTAGCGTGCTCCAGCTCTTCCAAAACCAAAAATCCTGCGCCCTCGCCCATAACGAATCCGTCGCGCTCAAGATCAAACGGACGTGAGGCAAGTTTTGGATTATCGTTATTCTGTGACATTGCCTTCATACTGCAAAATCCCGCAAATGCAAGCGGCGTTATTGTCGCCTCCGCACCGCCTGCGATAATCGCGTCGCACTCGCCGCGCTTTATTATATTAAACGCATTTCCGATAGCATTCGTACCCGATGCGCACGCCGCAACCACGTTTTCGTTTGCACCTTTCGCGCCCAGATGTATCGCAATCTGCGCCGCCGCCATATTTGAAATCATCATCGGCACAAAAAACGGGCTTACTCTTCCCGGGCCTTTTGTCATAAGCGTTTCATGCTGTGTTTCAAGCGTTTCGATTCCGCCGACTCCCGAACCTGTTATTACGCCGATTCTCCAGGGATCTTCCTTTTCCATATCAAGTCCCGAATTTTCAAAAGCCTCGCGCGCCGCGATAAATCCGAACTGGGTATATCTGTCCATTTTGCGCGCGTCCTTTTTATCTATATATTCCGCTGCATCAAAATCCTTGATTTCAGCCGCAATTTTGCACTTAAAATCCGTCACGTCAAACGCGGTTATGGTGTCCACACCGTTTCTTCCCTCTTTTATGCCGTCCCAAAAATCATTGCAGTTTTTTCCTATCGGCGTAATTGCTCCCACGCCGGTTACAACAACTCGTTTCATAAATATCTCCATTCCGCCGCACTAAAAAATCGGCACCATTAATCTGTTTTAATCTATCTAAATTTTAATTATCTTTTTCTGTTTTTTTTAAAGTCCTTGCTTTTTTTGGAGGGGATAGGAAAAAAGCTTTGGAATACCCTACGGCGTACAGAGATACGCTTAAAGTCAATTCCGAAGTTTTTTAATATCCCCGTCCCGAAGCTTTCTACTCTCTGTCCTTTATATAATTATAAGCATCTCCTACAGTAGAAATCTTTTCTGCGTCCTCATCGGGGATCTCAATATCAAATTCACTTTCCAAACCCATGATAAGTTCAACTATGTCCAATGAATCAGCGCCGAGATCTTCAACAAATGAAGCGTCCATTGTAACCGCAGATTCATCAACCCCCAATTGTTCAGCAATAACTTGCTTTACCTTTTCAAATTCCATCCTACTCACCTCCCTTCAATGCATAAATTTATGTTAATGTATTTTACATTACAAGTCCGCCGTCAACGTTTATCGTCTGACCGGTGATATATCCCGAAAGATCCGAGGCTAAAAACAGAACCGCTTTTGCCACGTCCTCCGCCGTTCCGAATCTCGAAAGCGGAATTGAATCATAATAGCGTTTTTTAACATCGTCCGTCAAAACATCTGTCATATGCGACTCGATAAATCCCGGAGCTACGGCATTACAGCGGATATTTCTCGAAGAAAACTCCTTTGCCGTTGTCTTGGTAAGTCCGATAAGCCCTGCCTTTGATGCCGAATAATTCGCCTGACCGACATTTCCTATCTCTCCCACAACCGACGCGATATTTATAATCGAGCCGCTCCTTTTTTTCATCATAACCTTAGACACTGCCTTTATGCAGTTGAATGCACCTTTAAGATTGACGTCCATAACCAAATCCCAATCATCTTCGGACATCCTGAGCATCAGTCCGTCGCGCGTAACACCCGCATTATTTACCCATATATCGATACCGCCGAAGGTGTCCTTTGCGGCATTGACCGTTTCTTCAACATCAGCCGGATTTCTGACGTCACCTCTTACGACAATCGCTCTTACTCCGAGCGCCTCAATCTCTTTTTTTGTATCGTCCGCATAATCCGAACCGGGGACATCGTTAATCACAATATCCGCACCGTTTTCGGCAAGCTTTAAGGCAATCGCCTTTCCGATTCCTCTGCCTGCACCGGTTACAACAGCAACTTTTCCTTTTAACATATAAAATCCTCCGTTTTTTTCGCTTATACAAATAAAAGAATATTGTGCCCTATATATTGTATACATTATTCTCTGATTTGTAAAGAGTTTTTTTTAAATTATTTTACTCCTTCGAGTGTTTTTTCCAAGCTTTGCATATCTTCAACGTTAAATACCCTGACTTCTTTATCTATTTTTCTGATAAATCCCGACAAAGTTTTGCCCGGTCCGATCTCTATAAAGGTATCCGCACCGTCCGAAATCATTCTTCTTATGCTTTCCTCCCAGCGTACCGAGTTCGATACCTGAAGCTTTAAAAGCTCTTTTACGTCCTCTTTTTTCGCCACATAATCCGCGGTAACGTTCGTTATTACCGGAATGTTCATGTCAAAAATCGTGGTATTTTCAAGCTCCTTTGCCAGCTTTTCGCCGGCGCCTTTTAGCATTGAGCAGTGAAACGGTGCCGAAACGGCAAGCTTCATAGCTCTTTTTGCGCCCATATCCTTTGCAATATCACAAGCCTTATCGATCGCACCGACCTCGCCCGAAACAACAATCTGACCGGGGCAGTTAAAGTTTGCCGGCTCGCATATTCCGAACTCCGACGCCTTTTTGCAGACCTCTTTTACATCTTCCGGCGAAAGTCCGAGAATTGCCGCCATTGCGCCGACTCCCTCCGGCACCTCCTCCTGCATGAACTTTCCTCTTTTTTTAACCAACCGCACGCTGTCCGAAAATGCGAACGTACCCGATGCAACATGTGCCGAATATTCGCCCAGGCTAAGCCCCGCCGCGATGTCGGCGTGTACGCCTTGCTCTTCCAAGACACGCAGTGCAGCAATGCTCATTGTGACAATCGCCGGCTGTGTATTTTCGGTGAGCATCAGTGTTTTCTCATCTCCCGAAAATATCATTTCCTTTATGTCGAATCCTATCGCGTCCGACGCCTCCTCAAATGTTCTCTTTGCTATATCGAAATTCTCCGAAAGCTCTTTTCCCATACCGATTTTCTGTGCGCCCTGTCCGGCAAACACAAATGCAGTTTTTCCCATAGTTTCCGCATCCTTTCTTTAGTAAATTAAAAGGTTTTACATATCTTTAAAAAAGACACACCTCTGTTATTTCAATTTTTCCGTTACGCTCTCAATCACGCCGCTATCGTCAAAAAGCTCTTTTATAATCTCGGCGCACGGCTCTATCGCCTTTACCATAGCCGCAGACTGTCCTGCCATAAGTGAGCCTGTTTCGGTGTCACCCTCTAAAAATGCACGCTTTAAGCCGCCAACTCCGAGCGCCTCGATAGCTTCTCTGTCCGCGCCCTCTTTTTCCAGTTTCTCATATTCGCGTGTGAGCTTATTTTTCAGTGCACGAACCGGCGCACCGGTCGATCTGCCCGTTACCACAGCATCTCTTTCTTTCGCCTTTATAACGGCATTTTTGTAGTTCTCATGTGCAATACATTCATCGGAGCAGATAAATCTCGTTCCGACCTGCACACCGTCCGCACCGAGTGCAAATGCCGCAACAACACCTCTTGCATCGGCAATTCCGCCGGCGGCAACCACCGGTATATCTACCGCATCGCATACCTGAGGGATTAAAACCATCGTCGTAAGCTCGCCTATATGTCCGCCGGCTTCCGTACCCTCTGCGATAATCGCGTCAACTCCGCTTTTTTCCAGTCTTTTGGCAAGCATCGCGCTCGCTACGACCGGCATTACCTTTATTCCCGCATTTTTCAGGCTCTCAACATATTTTCCGGGATTCCCGGCACCTGTTATAACAACAGCAGGCTTTTCCTCCAAAAGCATCTGCATAACATCGTCCGCAAAAGGCGACATCAGCATGACATTTACGCCGAACGGCTTATCTGTAAGCGTTCTTGCTTTTTTTATCTCGTCACGCACAACGTCTGCCGGTGCGCCGCCTGCCGCAATCACACCCAGTCCGCCTGCCTCGCTTACCGCCGCTGCCAACTCGGAAGTCGCAACCCAAGCCATTCCGCCTTGTATAATCGGGTATTCGATACCCAAAAGCTCGCATAATCTTGTTTTCATATTTATACTCTCCTTTACAGTTCAAGTAAGGCTGCGCCCCATGTCAGTCCGCCGCCGAAGCCTACCAGAACGATTTTATCTCCTTTTTTGGCATATCCCTTTTCTACCGCCTCGCAAAGTGCAACAGGGATTGATGCCGATGATGTATTTGCATATTCTTCAAGGTTTAGATATACCTTATCCATCGAGATTCCCATTCTTTTAACGGCACTTTCGACGATTCGTCTGTTTGCCTGGTGCGGTACTACCAAAGCAATGTCTGAAAACTCAACTCCCGCCTTTTCCACTACATTAAATGCCGCTTTTTCCATAGCTTTTACGGCAAATTTCATAACCTCACCGCCCGCCATCCAGACGGTGTGCGGATTACCGCTGATTCTCTTTTCTATCTGTTCCGCGTCTGCTCTGTAAGCAAGGCTTGTAAGCTTGTCACCGTCTTTGCCTTTAGCTCCTATATCACACGCCATAACTCCCGGTGTTTCGGATTTTTCCAAAACAACCGCACCTGCCGCGTCCCCGAACAAAATACAGGTCGAGCGGTCTTTATAGTCGGTCGCCTTGCTGAGTGCGTCCGCACCGATTATAAGCGCATTTTTGTATGTTCCGTTTTCAATGAACTGCTTTGCAATATTCATCGCCGTTACAAATCCCGAGCAAGCCGCATTTATATCAAATGCCGCGGCATTATCCGCCTCTATATTCTTTTGTACGACGCACGCGCATGACGGCGTAAAATAGTCGGGTGTAACCGTTGCGAGTATTATCAGCTCCAGCTCGTCTGCCGGCATATTTGCACTTGCAAGCGCCTTTTTTGCCGCCTCTGTCGCGATGTCGGTTGTAAATTGATCATCGGCGCATATATGCCGTCTTTTTACGCCTGTTCTCTGCACAATCCATTCATCGCTTGTATCTACAATGCTTTCCATATATGTGTTGTCATACACCTTTTCGGGGGCATAACACCCCATGCCAATAATTTTTGCATAACTCATTATCAGTCATTCCTTTCCGTATCGGTTTCTGTTTGATTTTCTTCCCGAAGTATTCTTTCTATATCTCCCGTTATGTCACCCATAACGAACTTTTCTATCTTCATAAGTGCGGTATATGCCGCTTTTGTATCGGACGCGCCGTGTCCTTTAACAATCGGCTTTTTCATTCCGATTAAAGGCGCTCCGCCGTATTCTCTGTAGTCCATCTGTTTTTTCAAGCCCTTTAATCCTTTAAAAACACAGAGTGCGCCCAGTTTTTTAATAATTCCGCCCGAAAAAATCTCCTTTAAGCTCTTCCCGACAACCTTTCCCATACCTTCGAGCGTTTTTAATATCACATTACCTACAAAACCGTCACATACTATAACGTCGGCCTTGCCCTCCATAAATTCACGCCCCTCGATATTGCCGATAAAGTTCAAATTATACGGATTATTTTTCAAAATCTCATAGGCTTCCTTTGTAAGATTATTTCCTTTTTCTTCCTCTTCTCCGTTATTCACCAATCCCACCTTAGGATTAGCCTTTCCCTCTACCTTATTCATGTAAATGCTCCCCATAAGAGCAAATTCCAAAAGATTGCGTGCCTTGCAGTTGGTGTTTGCACCGGCGTCAATCAAAAGCCTTGCACCCGAACCCGTTGGGATCATCGTGCCGATTGCCGGACGGGAGATGCCCTTTATCCTGCCGACTATCATAAGTCCTGCTGTCAAGAGAGCGCCTGTGCTTCCCATTGAAAACAGTGCGTCCGCGCGTCCCTCTTTTAAAAGCCTTGCACCGACTACCATAGACGAATCCTTTTTCGCACGCACCGCCTTTACCGGCTCATCATGGTTTGTTATGACTTCTTTGCAGTCAACAATTTCAATTTTTTTTGAGTCATATTCATATTTTTTAAGCTCGCGTTCCAAAATTTCCTTTTTACCGGTGAAAATGATGTCCATGCCTCTGTCCTTTGAGGCTCTGATTCCCGCCTCAATCGGCACCTGCGGTGCATCATCTCCGCCCATTGCGTCAATAATAATCTTCATTTAATATGTCCGTCCTTTCCGAAAATACGCTCTACTCTTTCACCGAAAGCTTAAATTTGCTTCTGAAAACCTCAACCCGATTCATGCGCATTTTTACCCAGACAATATATTCGCTGTTTTTGGTTCTTACAACCTCAATTTTTGCTATAAGCCTTTCACCCCTGTGAACTTCTTTTATATATTTCACATTTGCCACACATATCAAAGCTCTGTTCGTATTTATAATATTCAGCGCCAGATCCTCTGCAATACCGAACATTTCCTGTCCCTTTATGACGTCAGTCCCCTCATATACCGCGGCATCTTTCGTTTCCACAATAGATACCCCGTCATGAAAAAGCTCCATATCCACAATCTCCGCCGTATTATTCTTCGACCTGTTTTTTGCCATCTTCTGTATGCGTTCCCTGTATTCGTTAATTCCCAGCTCACGTCTGTCGGTTCTTATCGTGGCAACGCTCACATTAAGCATTCCTGCAAGTTCATCGTCCTTTATAAACGGATTGCTCTCTATAATTGCCATGAGCTTTTTATGCCGCTCTTTTTTCATTTGTGTTCTTACCACAAAACCGCCCCCACGAAATTTAATATCACGTTGCTACCTATTATTATCACCTGGTGTTAACAACTACCGTTATTATACTATATTTTCCAAACAAAATCAAGTCTTTTTTTATAAATTTTTCATTTTATTTTTATATTTAAATTCATTCAAAACGGGACATACTTAAAAAAGAACTAAAAAAACAAAAAATGAGGGATAACATATGGCTGAAATAATTGTAAAACAAAACGGCGGACTTCACGGGAACGTCAATATAAGCGGTTCAAAAAACGCGTCACTCCCGATTTTGGCGGCGTGTCTTTTAAGCGACGGCAAAAAACGTATATCTAATATTCCCGAATTAAGCGACATTGATACAATGTGTCTGCTTTTGGAGGAATCGGGTGCAAAAACCGAAAAATGCGAAAATTACATTGATATAGACTGTGCTAAAATTACAAATAAGCTTTCCGAATACAGTCTTGTCAACAAGCTGCGCGGCTCATTTCTTCTCGCCGGGCCGCTTCTGGCACGAAAAGGCAGGGTGAAAATCCCTCTTCCCGGCGGCTGTCCTATCGGCACACGCCCGATTGATCTGCACCTAAAGGGCTTTGCCGCGCTCGGCGCCGATATATCACAAGGACACGGATATGTCGATATAAAAGCAAAAAAGCTCGTCGGCAACAAAATCTACCTCGATTTTCCCAGTGTTGGCGCAACAGAGAACATCTTAATGGCAGCAGTCTGCGCACAAGGTGAAACGATAATAGAAAATGCGGCGACCGAGCCGGAAATTGTAGATCTGGCGGATTTTTTAAATAAGCAGGGCGCGCACATTTCTGGTGCCGGCAGCGATACAATAATAATCTCGGGAGTATCCGAGCTTTCCCCTGCCGACTACAGTGTTATCCCCGACAGGATAGAAGCCGGCACCTTTATGACCGCCTTTGCCATAACAAAAGGTAAAGGTACGGTATCGCACATAAACTGCGAGCATATAAAACCGGTCGCGGCAAAGCTTTCGGAAATGGGTGTAGATGTAAAATGTTATGAAGATAAAATCGAAATAGACGCTCAAAACTCAATTCACACAGCCGATATAAAAACCATGCCCTTCCCCGGTTTCCCGACCGATATGCAAGCTCCTTTTTCCGCTCTTTTGTGCGTCACGCACGGCACAGGAATTGTAGTGGAAACAGTTTTTGAAAACCGTTTTCTGCACATGGGCGAGTTAAGCCGCATGGGCGCACACATAAAAATCGACGGACGAACATCGGTCATCGAGGGAGTAAAATCGCTCACCGGCGCACACGTAAATGCGATGGATCTTCGCGGCGGCGCGGCTCTTGCATTAGCGGGAATGGCGGCAAAAGGCGAAACAACAATAGGCGGTATTGAGCATATCCGCCGCGGATACGAGCATTTCTGCGACAAGCTCCGCTCAATCGGTGCGGATATAGCCATGTGTGAATAGATCTATGAAACTTTAATAATTATAAAAATTTCTTTTTTAGGACTTGACAAATATCGCCATGCGTGGTATAATAATAAGCGTTCAATCGGGGTGTAGCGCAGGTGGTAGCGCACTTGACTGGGGGTCAAGGTGCCGCAGGTTCAAGTCCTGTCACTCCGACCATAATCTAAGACCGCATAAATGCTTGAAAATATAGTGTTTATGCGGTTTTTCATTACTTTGTACACTGCCTGACACTGTCACAAAATGCCTTAAAGTGTCAATATGAGGTTGTCAAAAAGGTTGTCAAAATCGGAGTGAATATGATACAAAATAAATATCCACCCGCATAGCGGGTGGTATTTCATTTTCGGGCATAGTCCTAATACTACTGGCAACGCACAAGTGCGTCTTTTATTGGCCTGCCAGCCGTGCAACTTCTACTTACTTACCCATAA
>CAKSDE010000010.1 GCA_934444735.1 uncultured Clostridia bacterium
TGGGAGTTACAGGGCTCGAACCTGTGACATCCTGCTTGTAAGGCAGACGCTCTCCCAGCTGAGCTAAACTCCCATATTGAATTTCCCGTGACAACAAAAACAATTATAGCAGATTCCAAGTGTTTTGTCAAGACTTTTTTTCAATTTTTTTCAAAAAATTTGAAAAAGAAATGCCGCATACAATATATGGCATTTCTTTTATTGCAGTATACTCTATCTTGTATCAGTTTCTTTTTAAGAATTTATAGATTTTTTCTCCCATCGGAAGCATCTTTATCTCTTCATCATCAAGAACCTTAAAGGCTATTACCAATGCAAAGTATATTACAACAGCTGCCAGAATAGACAATGCAACCGAAATCAAATTAGAGTGCAAAGCGAGCATCGAAAGCTTATACACTGCCCAAGCGCATACTCCCATAGGAGCCGCACAGCCTACAGGCTTTAGAATATATTTTATAAAGCTGAACTTTAAAGACATATTCTTAGCCAAAACCGAAAATCCGTAGGTAAAGGATATTACCTGGCACGCAATCGAGCTTATCGGCGCGCCGTATATGTTTATCGACGGCTGACGTATAAGAACAACGTTTAATATGAACTTTGCGATACATCCCATCAAAAGTCCCGTAGCCGGTGCGAAAACCTTTCCTATTCCTTGCAGCGAGCCTGAAATCGTCTGATTCAGCGCAATGAATATAAGTGCAATCGAGCTTAACTGCAAAAGGTCATACCCGAACGGTGCATTAGGATATATCAGCTTATAGATAGGTTCTGCCAAAACAACGTACCCCACAGCGCACGGAAGTATCAAAAGGATTGATATTAAAAGCGAATAAGAAATATGCTTTGACGCCGTTTTTTTATCCCCCACGGCAAGCGCCCCTGAAATCGAGGGTACCAGAACCGTAGCAAACGCGATATTCATAGAAATGGGCAGATTTAAAAGCGTATCGCTTTTTGAAAGTATTCCCGAAAGACGAACCGCTTCTTTTTTAAGCTCCGCCAAGGTCGGGTTTGCAATTATTTTACCGTATGAATCTATACCGTTTGCAAATGCCGCCTCTATTCCGCGCGTTATTGTGGCTGTATCGACAATTCTGTTAATCGCAACGATAATCGAGCTTAAAGAAATCGGTATAGATATTACAAGTATGCTTATAAACATCTTTTTAAGCGGTATACTTTCGCACGGAACAGCCGATGCCGCCATCTGCGCCTTCAAGCCCTTACGGCGGCGTCTGTAAAATATAATAAGGTATGCACAGCTCAGAACCGTCGCAAGCGATGATGCGAAATTTGCACCTGCTGCCATTGCCGCCGAGTTCAAATCCAAATCATTCGGAAACATAACAACCGCCGACATCGCATACACTATAGCAATCGTCAGAATACACTTGAATATCTGCTCTAAAACCTGCGAGCTGCTTGTCGCCTGCATATTGCTCATGCCTGTAAAATATCCGCGGATAACCGAAGAAATGCACACAAAAAAGATAGACGGCGAAAGTGCCATAAGCACATACTTTGCACGTTCCATGTTTATAATATATGTAGCGATAAAGCCGGAGGTTACAAAAAGAAGACCTGAGCATATAATACCTATCGCCCCAAAGAGCAGCAGCGCCGAACGGAACACCTTATGCGCTCCTTTAAAATCACCGACCGCATATCTTGCGGAGGTCATTTTTGATATAGCATTCGGGATCCCGACCGATGAGAGTGCCAAAAGAAGCGTATAAACCTGGTATCCCGCGTTATAATAGCCGTTTCCCTGATCTCCGAATCCGCTCACGTTTGTAATAACCATTCTGTAGACAAGCCCCAAAAGCTTTACGGCAACCTGCGAAAACAGAACGATCATAACATTTATCATAAACGAGTGTTTTTTTGTTTCCTTCATAATTTTTAAATCCTTTCCGACATAACCCTCCGATAATATAAAAATTACAGTCCTATCTTATTATTATATAACTCTTTTCCTTTTTAATCAATAGCAAAAACGGTATTTTGTAGAAAATTACTGTATAAATGAATTTCCGCTTGACTTTTCTACATAAAAAGACTGTTTCCGGTTCAATTTTTGGTAAAATCAATAAAAAACAAAAAAACATCTTGCAATCGGTCAAATTATGTGTTATAATTTCCTATATAATTTTAGAAATGCTGTGAAGAAATTCAGTAGGCTGTAATTTCGCCATAAGAGAGCCGGGGCCGGCGGCTGTAAGCCCCGACGGTAAGAGTACAAGCCGAACCTTCGTTTCGGAGCTGCGCAGGTGAAGTTTTTTATGTGTAGTCTGCGCCGGCGGCAACCGTTATCATGCGTAAAATTAAGCGCTCCTTAAATTTAAGAGGAGAATTTGGGTGGTACCACGGATTTTATTCGTCCCGAAGTTTCGGGGCGTTTTTTATTTTCCGACACCTCACAGCAGTATAAAGAAAGGATTTTGGTGTATCATGAAAGAAAAATTAAACAAAATCAAAGACACTGTCGAACAACTCCTGACCTCGGCAAAAACTCTTGATAATCTCGAAGATATACGCATAAAGTATCTCGGGAAAAAGGGCGAACTTACGGCAGTGCTAAAAGGAATGGGCAAGCTTTCCTCTGAGGAACGCCCCGCAATCGGCGCTCTTGCAAATGAGATAAGAGATTTTTTGGGCGAGGAAATCGACAGCAAAAAAGCAGAAATCGAAAAAGCCTTACAGGAGAAAAAGCTCAAAAAAGAGGTTATAGACGTAACTATGCCGGGAAAAGCTCCCGAAATGGGCAAGCTTCACCCTCTTACAAAGGTTATGAACGAATTAAAGGACATATTTATAGGCATGGGCTTTGATATAGCGGAGGGACCCGAGGTTGAAACAGACTATTACAACTTCGAGGCTTTGAATATCCCGAAAAACCACCCTGCGCGCGATACTCAGGATACCTTCTACATTGAGGACAATATCGTTTTGCGTACTCAAACCTCGCCTATGCAGGTAAGAGTCATGGAAAAGCAGGGACCTCCCATCAAGATGATCGCACCGGGCAGAGTTTACAGAAGTGACGCGGTTGACGCAACACATTCGCCGATATTCCACCAGATTGAAGGCTTGGTTGTGGACAAGGGCGTTACAATGGCAGACCTTAAGGGTACGCTTGAAGAGATGCTAAAAGCACTCTACGGCGAAAAAACAAAGGTACGTTTCAGACCGCATCACTTCCCCTTCACAGAGCCGTCAGCCGAGGTTGACGTTTCCTGTTTTGCCTGCGGCGGCAAGGGGTGCAGCGTATGTAAGGGCGAAGGCTGGATTGAGATTCTCGGCTGCGGCATGGTTCACCCGAAGGTTCTGGCAAACTGCGGAATCGATCCGGAAATATATTCCGGCTTCGCATTCGGCATAGGCTTGGAAAGAATTGTTATGGGCAGATACGACATCAACGACTTAAGACTCTTCTTTGAAAATGATCTGCGTTTCTTAACGCAATTCTAAAAAAGCATCATGAAACGCATTATGATTATAGGATTTTCCGGTGCCGGCAAGTCCACCTTAGCAAGAAAACTCGGCGAGCTTTTAAATATAACACCGACATATATAGACAGTATTCACTGGCTTCCCGGCTGGGTAGAAAACAGCGATGAAAATAAGGAAAAAATTCTCGCAAGGGTTCTCGAAAATGACTGCTGGATTATAGACGGCAGCTACAGAAAGCTTTTATGGGAAAGGCGGCTCGAGCTTTGCGACACAATTATTTATTTGGATATAAACCGTTTTACCTGCTTTAAAAACGCCTGTATACGGCGCATAAAATATAACGGCAAAACAAGACCGGACATGGGAGAGGGCTGTGAGGAACGGCTTAATCTTGAATTTGCCAAGTGGGTGTTAATCGATGGGCGCAAAAAACGCACAAAAACTCTCGAAACGGTCGAAAAAATGAAACAGTCCAAAAGTGTGTATGTATTTAAAAGCACACGGCAAGTCAATAAATGGTTAAACGAATTGAAAGGAATGATAAAAAATGAAAGTCCCAATGAGTTGGTTCAATGATTATACAGACATTTCGGGCGTAACCCCGAAAGAATATGCTCATGCGCTTACTATGACAGGCTCTAAAGTCGAAGGCGTGGAAAATATGGGCAAGGATATAGAAAAGGTCGTAACCGGCAAGGTACTGACCTGTGAAATGCACCCCGACAGCGATCATCTGCACGTATGCACGGTTGACGCGGGAACAGGCGAGGTACTACAGATTGTCTGCGGTGCGCCGAACGTAAAAGCAGGAATTATCGTCCCTGTTGCGCTAAACGGCTCTAAGCTTCCCGGCGGCATCACCATCAAAAAAGGAAAACTGCGCGGTGTGGAATCAAACGGTATGCTTTGCTCTCACGAAGAACTCGGCATAACCGACGCCGATCTCGGCTATACTCCCGAATACGGCATACTGATCCTCCCCGAGGATACACCGATCGGTATGGATATCAAAGACTATTTCGGCATAAACGAAGATGTTGTGGAATTTGAGATTACATCAAACCGCCCCGACTGTTTCAGCGTAATCGGTCTTGCAAGAGAAACGGCGGTAACCTTCAAAAAGCCGTTTAACGTACCAAAGCCGACATTTCATTCAAATTCCGAGAATATAAGCGATTTTATATCGGTAGAGGTTAAAAATACCGACAAATGCATGAGATATTCCGCAAAGATGATAAAGAACGTAAAGATAGGTCCGTCACCGAAATGGATGGTTACACGCTTAAAAGCATCGGGAATCCGTTCTATCAATAACATTGTTGACATCACAAACTATATACTCTTAGAGTACGGTCAGCCGATGCACGCATTTGATCTGCGCGATCTGGATGGACACAAAATCACAGTCCGCAACGCCGAGGACGGCGAAGTTATAAAGACACTGGACGAGCAGGACAGAGTTTTAAATCACAACGATTTAGTTATATCAGATGCCAAAAAGGCAGTTGCGATAGCCGGCGTTATGGGCGGATTCAATTCCGAAGTAAAACCCGACACAACAACCGTTGTTTTCGAGTCAGCAACATTTGATGCCGCAAGCGTTCGTCTTACGGCGCAGAAAGTGGGTTTGAGAACCGAGGCATCATCAAGATACGAAAAGGGACTTGACGTATTAAATACGATTCCTGCCGTTGAGCGCGCGTGCCAGTTGGTTGAAGAGCTTGGCTGCGGCGAGATTGTAGGCGGTACGATAGATGTTTACGGAAAGCCGTACGTTGAGCGTGTCCATGACTTCCGCCCCGACAAAATCAACGCATTTTTGGGAACGGACATTCCGGCAGAGGATATGGTTAAATATCTGACAGACCTCGAATTTAAGGTTGATACCGCAAAAATGAAACTCATATCACCGTCATTCCGTCCCGACATTGTCGGCGAGGCTGATATTGCAGAAGAAGTCGCAAGAATTTACGGATATGACAAGATCCCGGTAACGCTGCTCTCGGGCGCTGCAACAAAGGGCGAAAAGACTCCGCTGCAAAAGACGCGTGATGCAATAAATGCAGTTCTTACCGCACAGGGAATGTACGAAATATACACCTACACCTTCACAGGGCCTTATATCTACGACAAGCTGAATATTCCGGCAAACAGTCCTTTGAGAAACTGTGTAAAGATAACAAATCCGTTCGGAGATGACACATCAGCAATGCGTACAACCTCTGTAGGCTCTATGCTCGATACATTATCATACAACTTTAACAGACGTGCGGACAAGATAAAATTCTTTGAGATTGCAAAGATATTTATCCCGACAAAAGCAGGCGAGCTTCCCGATGAGCGCGAGATTATAACGCTCGGAATGTTCGGCGGTGTGGATTTCTTCGATCTTAAAGGTGCTTGTGAGGCCATGTTTGACGCATTAAACGTTAAAAATGTTCAATATAAAGCGCAAACCGATAACCCGACCTATCACCCGGGCAGATGTGCAGACGTATTTATTGCCGGAAAATATGCCGGCACACTCGGTGAAATCCACCCCGACGTAACCAAGAAGTTCGATATCGGAACAAAGTGCTATGTTGCGGAAATTTCTCTTGCGGCAGTATTTGATGCAATCGATAATAACATTAAATTTGAACAGCTCCCGAAGTTCCCGGCAGTAACGCGCGATATTGCAATGCTCGTTGACAAGAGCGTACCCGTTGCGGAGATTGAGGAAATAATCGTAAAAGCTTCGGGCAAGCTTTTAGACACAATAAAGCTTTTCGATGTATATGAAGGCTCACAGATACCCGAGGATAAAAAGAGCGTGGCATACGCAGTATCATTCAGAGCTGCCGACAGAAACCTCACAAACGAGGAAATAAATGTTGTGTTTGATAAGATTTTGAAAAAACTCGAATCGGGTATAAATGCGCAATTAAGATAAAAAATAGGGGCTGTAAAAACACTCCGGAACGCAAGAAAAGAATTAAAATACAGAGGCTTTATTTGAAATATGATTGCCATGATTTAGTTTTATTAAAGCAGAAAAATCAAAAAATGATTTTTCGTAGAATTATTTTTTCTTGCTATCAACAAACTGAGCCACTTGGCGTACCCATGTACACCGTCGGGTATCCCAAAGCTAAAGCTTTGGCTCAGTTTGTTAATTCCAAAGCTTTTTTCCTATCCCCTAAAAATCAAAGGCTGTAAAAAAATCAATTGATTTTTTTACAGCCCCTACTTTTTTTGGGGGGAGTTTTTTAACATCCCATTTTTTAACTTTTAATACATTCTGTATTTTACATACTCTTTGATTTATCCATACAAGCCTGCATAGCCTCAATAATCGCGCTCCTGAATCCGCACTCTTCCAGGACTTTTACCGCCTCTATCGTAGTTCCGGCAGGCGAGCATACCATATCTTTGAGCTCACCCGGGTGCTTTCCCGTTTCAAGAACCATTTTTGCCGATCCCAAAACGGCTTGTGCCGCAAACGTATATGCCTTAGCACGTGGGATACCGCCCATCACAGCAGCGTCCGCCATCGCCTCTATCATCATAAACACATATGCCGGAGAGGATCCGCTCACCGCCGTTACCGCATCCATCATATATTCCGAAACGATCTCTGCCTTGCCGAGACAGTTAAATATTTTTGATACTTCGTTCAGATCGTCATCACCTGCATTTTCATTCTTGCAAAGCGCCGCCATCGATTCACCGACCAATGCCGGAGTATTCGGCATAACGCGCACCAATTTAACGGGCTTTCCGAATGCACTCTCCAGTTTTTCTATGCTTTGCCCGGCAACAATCGATACTATAACCGTATTTGCCTTAACGCTATCCTTTATTTTATCAATCACGCTATACACCACGTTCGGCTTTACCGCCAAAAACAAAACATCGCAGTCCTCCGCGACCTCTTTTTCATTCTTTTTTGGAATTATACCGAGTCTTTCAGCCAAAGCACCGAGCGCGCTTTCATTTTTATCGAATGCCGATATATCATCGAAGAGCTTGTTTTTAACAATCCCCTCAATTATCGCGCCTCCCATATTCCCTGTTCCTATAAATCCTATTTTCATCTTAATCTCAAGCCTTTCTGACCGCAAAAATCAAATTCGCCTCACTGCGATCCTATGGGGCATTTTAAACCGTTTCATTTTTCCTGTTTCCGATATATATATTAAGCTCCGCTCCCAAAAGCAGTATTATCATACAGCTGTAAAGCCAGAGCATCATAAGCACCAGAACCGTCAAGCTGCCGTATACATAAGAAAAGTTTGCAAAATTCTCTACATAAAGTGAAAAGAAGAACGAAAACAAAAACCAACCGGCAGTTGTAAAAATTGCGCCGCATATCTGATCCTTGAATTTTGCGCCCTTACCTGCAAACACTTTATATACAAACGAGAAAAACATAATCATTCCGAAAAAGTACATAACCTCCCGAAATCCGCCCATCACACGGTCAAGTGCTATGAGCCATGTAAAGTGTTTATTCAAAAGCGTGTATATTATTCCGCCGAATACCACCAGCAAAAGAGTTGCCAAAAGAACTATCATAAAGAGTACGGTATAGAGTATCGAAAATGATATGCCTTTTATAACGTTCGGGCTCGGCTGTGTTTTATATACCTTTTTCACTCCGCGCTCCACTGCCGCAACTCCACGTGACGCGGACCATATCGCCGTAATACTCGTTATCGAGATGATAGCCGTCGCCTTTGCAAAAAGCTCGGATATAATCGTTTCAACGGGCGCTTGCAGCATCGTCGGAATAAAGGGGATAACGCTCTCTATTGCCTCTTTTTCGGAAATAGGTATAAAGAACTTTAATAAAGCCAAAAACAGCATCATAAACGGTATTGATGCTGTTATGATATAGAACGATGCCTGAGCGGCATATACAAAGATTTCATCTTTGTTAATGCGATTCACCGTCTGCAATGCCGTACGGTATATTTTCTTAAACATAGCCATGTTCTCCTTTTTTAAAGATATGCATGATACTATTTGATAAATCTTACTGCTGTGTATATTATACTTAAAACCATAAGTATAATATGAGCAATAACTATAAAATTTATTTTCGTATAGTTTTCTTCCTCCCGAAGGCGCTTAATCATCTTCAAAAGCACAAGCGCCATTCCGCATACTATTGCCGGAAAGAAGAAAAATCCAAGGACTGCTCCGTGTGCATTTGTGTTATCAAGGATAAATCCGAAAATGAGTCCGAAATACGCAAGCCCGGAAAGAAGCGAAAATACAAGTCCCCCAAACCTCGTCTCAAAAAGCTTCCTCATAGCTTACTCCTTACGTGCCGCCAATGCTGCACCTATTATTCCGGCATCATTATAGAGCGTTGCAACCTGAATATCGGCTTTTTTTAAAATCTTATTATATCCGTATTTATCGCAATACTCTCTTATCGGCGCCAACAGATACTCTCCCTCACGGCTGATTCCGCCGCCGATAACAATGCGCTCCGGCTGAAATATATTTATAATGCTTACCAATCCCGAAGCGACATAATCACGGTATTGATCAACAACCGCCTGACCCGCTGCATCACCTGCTTTCGCCGCATTAAATGCCGTTCTTCCGCTTACCTCACCGTTTTCTTCGGCTATCTTTGCCATAAGTGAATCCGGATTTTTTTCAATCGCTTCTTTTGTCTGCGAAATAAGCGCCGTCACCGATGCATATGCCTCCCAGCAGCCGGGATTTCCGCACGAGCACATCTTCCCGTTATGAACAAGCGTTATATGTCCCAGTTCTCCGCCGATGCCGTTAAAGCCTTTATAGAGTTTTTTATCTATAATGATACCACCGCCGACTCCGGTACCGAGTGTTATAAAAACAAAATCATCGGCGCCGTTGCCGTTAGCTATATACTCGCCGTATGCCGCAGCATTTGCATCATTTTCGATATTTATCGGCAGATCAATATGCTTTTTCAGTTCTGCCGCAATCGGTGCCTGATTAAACTTTAAATTATTCGCATATAAAACAACTCCGTTTTCGCTGTCAATCGATCCGGGGCTGCCGATACCAATTGATGCAACCTCGCTCATATCAACTCCTGCGTCCGCAACCACCTTTTTGCACACCTTTGCCATATCCGCAACTATTTCGGGATACTCACGCTCTGCCAATGTAGGTGTCGAATCGGACGCAATAATTTTGCCGTCCTCCGTAACCAAGCCAACCGCTATGTTTGTTCCTCCGAGATCTACTCCCAAATAATACATATATTTTTTCTCCTTTTCTTATCAATCATTTAGGTAATTGTAAAACTAACGTTTTCCAATTAAAATTCTTAGGTAGAAATAAAAAGTTCCGGCCAATTTTAATTTTACGGCAGGTTGAAACTTTTTATTTCAGCCAAAAATGACGCACATGTCGTCATTTTTGATTACAAATCAGGGGTTAGCACCCCCGATACCCCCCACAAGAATGGTGGCTAATTGTAAAGCCAATGCTTCTCAATTACTTATATCAATCGTGTGTTTTCATCTCTGTCCAAAGATCCTGCATCTTCTTGCTTGCATCGGACGAAAGATTTTTAAATACTTCGGTTTTGTTCGTTAAAAATTCAGCGCTCGGGTAAGAGAAACCGTCATTTTTAACATCATCGCCAAGACGCTCATATGCGGCGCTGTTCGGCGTTGAATAACCGATAAATTCGGTATTGTAGTACGCGGCATCAGGCTCCAAAAGGAAGTTTATATACATTTCCGCCGCATCTTTATTTGCCGCACCCTTAGGGATACATATTGCATCATAGAATGAATTTGTTCCGCTCTCGGGGATCTTGAATCCCAAAAAGTCAAATTCCGACATAAGCGTTTTCGCGTCCCCCGCATAATACGGTGCAAGGTACGCCTCCTCCGCGCCCATCTTATCAAACACCTCGTCCATTACATATGCCTGAACAAGCGGTTTTTGTTCTTCAAGCTTTTTAGCCGCCGCCTCAAGCTCTGCCGTATTCTCTGTATTCATGGAATACCCCAGCATATTCTCGGCAATGGCAAATGCATCGCGCGGATTGTCGAACATCAGAATCTTATCGGCATACTTTTCGTCCCAAAGTATCTCCCAGCCGAAGTTATCGTCTGTGATTTCGTTTTTATTGTATATGATACCGACCGTTCCCCATGTATACGGCACCGAAAACTTGCTCTCAGGATCATATTCCTTATTTTTGTATTCGTCCGAAATATACTTTATATTCGGAATATTATCGTAATTTATCGGCTCAAGCATATCCTCGTCAATCATTCTGGAAATCATGTAGTCCGACGGAATAATTATGTCATACGACGCGCCGCCGCCTCTTAGCTTTGCGTAAAGCTCTTCATTGGTATTATAAGTTGTATAATTCACCGTTATACCCGTCAATCGCTCAAATTCCGCATTTATATCGGGTATCTCGCTGTCACTTCCGTCCGAGATATATTCTCCCCAGTTATATACATTTATCGAAATATTTTGGTCGGCGAATTTTTTGTAGTAATCCTCGTCCTCAACCTCTATTGATGCCGATGTGGTGCCGCAAGCGGCAAGCATCGGGATTGTCAAAGCGCATGAGAGCGCAAATGCCATTAATCTTTTCATTTATCCGACATCTCCTTTATTCTTAATAATTTGTAGGTAATTGTTACTCTTTTTCTTTTTTTTCAATAATATTCTTTACCGTAAGCATCGCTACAACAACCACAAATATAATCGCAGAAAGTGCGTTTATCTGCGGATTTACCCTTCTTCTCGTCATCGAGTAAATTGTTATCGGCAGCGTCTGCGAGGTTGCACCGCTTGTAAAATAGCTGATAACGAAATCGTCCAGCGAAAATACGAATGCCATCAAAAATCCCGAAAGCACGCCCGGCATTATCTCGGGCAATACCACCTTGAAAAATGCCTGCATCGGGTTACAGCCCAAATCTTCCGCCGCCTCATAAAGGTTCGGATTCATCTGCCTGAGTTTCGGCAAAACGTTTAACACAACATACGGCACGTCAAAGGTTATATGTGCTATAATCAATGTTACGAATCCGAACTCAAAGTGCATCTTCGCTGAGAAGAACACAAAAAGGAGCATCAGCGATACACCCGTTACTATCTCGGGGTTTATAAGCGGAATATTTGTCGCGCCTATTATAAGCTTTTTCGGTATTTTCCTCATGCTGTTTATGCCTATTGCCGCCGCCGTTCCGAGAATTGTTGCGGCAATTGACGCAACAACGGCAATTATAATCGTATTTTTAAGTGATGAGAGTATTATCTCATTTTTGAAAAGCTTTGCGTACCAGTCAAGCGTAAATCCCGTAAAGACCGACTTGCTCTTTGATTTATTAAATGAAAATGCAATAAGCACTAAAATCGGGGCATACAGGAAAAACATCACCAGTCCCATATATATTTTTGAAATCTTCTTCATAAACGCACCCCCTACATCATAGCGGCGGTGTCGCTGTCGCCGAAATTATTCATTATTGCCATAATTATAAGCACTATCACCATCAGCACCAACGATATTCCGGCGCCGAGGTTCGGGTTATACGAAGTCCCGACAAACTGCATCTCGATCAAATCACCGATTAAGATATTGCTGCCGCCGCCGAGCATTCTCGATATGATAAACGTACTTATCGCCGGTACAAATACCATTGTAATTCCCGAGATAACACCCGGCATACTCAAAGGAATTATCACCTTTTTGAGCGTTTTTGCATAATTACAGCCCAGATCCGATGCCGCCTCGACAACGCTCTTATCGATCTTTACCATAACCGAATATATCGGCAGAATCATATACGGTATGTAATTGTAAACCATACCGAGCACAACCGCGCCCTGAGTATTAAGCATCTTAAACGGTCCCAAGCCGATATATCCCAAAAGCGTGTTCAAAAGACCGTTATTCCCGAGAATTGTCATCCATGCGTATGTTCTCAAAAGGAAATTCATCCACATCGGGAGCATAACAATCATGAGCATCGTGCTTTGAACCCTTTTGTCCGCTTTGGCAAGTATTATCGCAATAGGGTATGCAATTATAAGACATATCACGGTTGCAATTGCCGCCAAAAGTATCGAGCGGACAAAAATATTTGAGTATTTCTTCACCTCAATGATGTATTGAAGAGTGAATTGTCCGTCGGTTGTGGTCAGTGCAAAATATGCGACCATCAAAAGCGGAACAATTATAAACACCGCCATCCACACAAGATACGGAAGAGAAATCAGTTTTTTCACCACACCATCACGTCCTTTCTTCCGCGGCCTAAAGCTTATGCATAATATGAATGTCGTACGGATCAAAGGTCATGCCGACAACCGAGCCTGCCTCTGCCGCTTTTGTGGAATGTACAAGCCAGCGGAATCCGTCCGCGTCAATCTCCATTTCGTAGTGAACGCCTTTAAAGGTAACTGTGCTGACCTTGCCGCATATCACATCGTCCGACGGTGCGACTATCTTTATATCCTCGGGGCGGATAACAACGTCTACAGGCGTATTTTCCCCGAAGCCCTTATCCACACATTCAAATTCTTTATTTTCAAATTTCACCAAAAGATCTCTTATCATAATGCCGTCCAAAATATTGCTCTCCCCTATAAAATCAGCAACGAAAGCATTGATCGGCTCATTATATATATCAACAGGCGTACCGATCTGCTGAATCACACCGTGATTCATTACAACTACGGTATCGCTCATCGTAAGAGCCTCCTCCTGGTCATGGGTAACATAGATAAACGTAATTTCCAGCTGCTGCTGAATACGCTTAAGTTCAATCTGCATCTCCTTACGCAGCTTTAAGTCCAAAGCGCCCAACGGCTCGTCCAAAAGAAGAACTTTGGGTTCGTTCACCAAAGCGCGTGCAATCGCAACTCTCTGCTGCTGACCGCCCGAAAGCTTATGAACGGAACGTTTTTCAAAACCTTCTAAGTTAACAAGCTTTAAAATAGACGTAACTTTTTGGGGTATTAAACTTTCTTTAACTTTTTTTACGCGTAATCCGAATGCAATATTATCGTATACATTAAGATGAGGAAATAACGCATATTTCTGAAAAACCGTATTGATATTTCTTTTATACGGGGGGAGCTTTTTGATATCCTTCCCCTCAAAAAGAACGGTTCCCTCATCAGGCTCGACAAATCCGCCGATAATCCGAAGAGTGGTGGTTTTCCCACAGCCCGACGGTCCTAAAAGCGTTACAAATTCCTTGTCACCGATGTCAAGATTGATGCCCTTTAGAACATCTTCGCCTTCAAATGATACGGCAATGTTTTTTAAACTTACAATGTTTCCCAACTTTCTACCTCCAATCATTCATTGCACAACGGTCAAAAATATCTGCCGTTTTTTGCGTGCAACACAAAAAAAGGAATAATTAAATTACTCCCAAAGAGTACGAAAATCACTCCGAAAATTTCAGCGTTTCTTTTCGCCTCTTTATATATGACAACACAAAACCCCATTTTGAATTATCATATAATGTAACTTTAGACGAAAATCAGACAAATGTCAATAGTTTTTTTCAAAAAAAATCAAATAAAAATTAACAACAAAATATTTTAACAAAAATATGTAAAAAGAAATATAAAAATTGGTTAAATTTTGCGTTCAAAATTTACACGGTAAATTATCTTTTTTAGTTGCAAATCAAACGGTTATGTGATACAATATATCTTACATGATATAATTATTGTAAAAAATCGGCGGTGGTAATTTTTTCTCCGCCCGGTTTGAAAGGATTTTGATGTAAAAATGCAGAAATTGGATTGTGAGTTTCTGGTTGCCGGAGGCGGTATTGCCGGAATGTGCGCTGCTGTTGCAGCAGCAAGAAAAGGACTCAAAGTAATTCTTATAAACGACAGATCGGTTTTGGGCGGCAATGCCTCAAGTGAGATCGGAGTCGGAATATCCGGCGCAAGCCACCACGGGCTTAATCCTGCCATATACGCAAAAGAAGGCGGTCTGGTCGAGGAGCTGCGCCTTAATATGCTTAATTACCAATCGATGGGCGGATACGGTTTCGGCGCTATGCTTGACGCTGTGTTTTTCGATTTTATATATAACGAAAAGAACATTACGCTCATGCTCAATACCCTCGTTGAGGACTGCTGCGTGGAAAATGAAAAAATCGTCTATTGCCGTGCAAGGCACTGCGTAAACAACGAGGAACTTGAGATAAGCGCCGCAAATTATCTTGATGCAACAGGAAACGGCACTCTTGCCCTTGCGGCAGGCGCGGAATTTATGATAGGCCGTGAGGGAAAAGACGAGTTCGGCGAGTTCTGGGCACCCGAAAAGCACGACAGTTTCACCATGGGCAACAGTATATATTTTGAAACCGAGGACGCAGGACACGAAGTGAAATTCACACCCCCGGCATTTGCTCACGACATAACAAAAATGGACTTTTTAAAGGACATTAATAAACCCGAAAACTTCCGCGGTTTTTCGGTTTACGGACCTCACTGGGCATACGAATTCGGCGGTCAGCTCGATATTTTAAAGGATCACAACGAAACAGAGCTGGAGCTTAGAAAGCTCATATACGGAATATGGGATTATGTGAAAAACAGCGGGAAATATCCTCAGGCTAAAAATATGCGCCTAAAGCGCGTATTTGCCAAAGCCGGAACGCGTGAATCGAGAAGATTCATCGGCGACTATATTTTAAACGAGAATGACGTGGAAAATAAAGTGGATTTTGAGGATTCGGTTGCAATAGGCGGCTGGCCGATGGATATTCATGCGCCTTTGGGTATATATGACAAGCTGCCGGCATCGAACTTTGTACCGGTAACGGGAACATATAATATTCCGTTTAAAAGCCTTTATTCGCGCGATGTTAAAAACCTTATGCTTGCCGGCAGAAATATAAGTGCAACGCATATAGCGCTCGGCTCAACGAGAGTTATGGCAACCTGCGGTGCGCTCGGTCAGGCTGTCGGAACCGCGGCATATCTCTGCTGCAAATATGACGTCACACCGAGAACAATCGCTAAGGAGTATATAAAAGAATTGCAGGACATCTTGCTTTCCGACGACCAGACAATTCTGCACAGACATGACAGTGTTTCCGAAGGTTTCTCGGCAAGTGCAACAAGCGAAAAAGTATATGAAAATACTGATATGGACGAATTTATGCCGTTAGAGCGCGACTACTCGCTGGCGCTTATGTGCGACACCGAAAGAATCGACAGTCTGGAAATATATGCAAAAGGCAAGGGTATGCTAAGATTCAAGGTGCTCACAGGCACACACAAGGAAACATTTTTGCCCGACACCGTAGTCAACGACAGTGCCGTAGAAATAAACGGTGAAGGGTGGGTAACGATACCCGTAAACAGTTGCACAGGCAAAGATGAGAAAATATATGTAGTATTTTGCGAAAATCCGGGAATCGAGCTTGCAATTGCAAAAAATCGCATAATGGGTGCCGTTACCGAGAGAATGCATACCGAAAGCAACCACGAAAAGAAAAATCATGACAGTGTACCTTTGGACAAGAAAACGGGATATACCCATCTGGATCACGCATATGAGAAGAACAGAAATATACTGTTTAAAAACATAATCCCTGAACAGAAGGTGTTTGCGGCAAAGTGTGCGGTAAACGGCTATGCAAGACCGTATGGCAGCCAGAATATATGGCTCCCCGAGAATCTTCCCGCAACTCTTACCTTGACGGCAGACACACCCAAACCATGCAACAGACTTGATATAATATTCGACAACTCTTTGGACGTAGACGAAAAGGCAACGGCTATGCACGCTACTCTTGCCGAAGAATTTGATTTAAAAGTCTATACAAAAGACGGGATAAAGACATTTTCGCAAACTCACAACATACAGAGAGTTGCTCATTTTGATATAAATGCGGATATTGAAAAGATAGAAATAACCGTTAAAAAGAGCTACGGCGAAAATGCCGGGATTTACGGAATACGAATAAAATAAGGGACACAAAAAGCGGTTTTTATGTCCCCTAACAGGAGATGAATATTTTGGGAAAGCTTATAGCCATAGACGGTGTGGACGCAAGCGGAAAAGAAACACACTGCGGACTTTTATATGAAAAGCTGAAAAACGACGGTGAGGCGGTAAAACGCATATCTTTTCCTATGTACCAAAGCCCGTCATCAGAGCTTGTTAAGATGTATCTTTCGGGAGATTTCGGTGAAAACCCCGATGACGTGAACGCTTATGCAGCGTCGAGCCTTTTTGCCGCGGACAGATTCGCAAGCTTTCGCACCGATTGGGGCAAGGACTACAAAAACGGCTCTATCATCATAGCCGACAGATATGTTTCGGCGAATATGATTCATCAGGCAAGCAAGCTCGGCGAGTGCGAAAAGAACAGATTTCTCGACTGGCTGGATTCTTTTGAATATGAAATATACGAGCTTCCGCGGCCCGATATAACTATATTTCTCGATATGCCGCCCGAATACGGCATAAAGCTTATGGCGGAGCGTGACAACAAATTCTCGCACGAGTCGAAAAAGGATATACACGAGCGCAATTCCGAATACCTTGAAAAGAGCTATAAAAATGCCTGTATGATCGCCGACAAATATGCTTGGGAGCGCATAAGCTGTGTAAAAGACGGGCAAATCAGAACAATTGACGACATTAACAACGAGATTTACAACAAAGTAAAAAATATATTAAACAGATAAAAAAGTGTGTGAGATACATCTCACACACTTTTTTTAAAGGAATATGAAAAATTTAAATGCTATTTAGAAAATATTTTTTTATCCGTTTATATATCCTATCGCCGAAACAGCGGCAACCGCACCGTCGGCAGCGGCGGTCACAATCTGGCGAAGAGGTGTGTCGCGCACATCTCCTGCCGCAAATATACCGCGCACATTTGTGCACATTTCGCGGTCTGTCTGAATAAAGCCGTCATGAGTCAGATTCACAAATTTTCCCGCCAGCTCACTCTGCGCATCTCTTCCCACAGCGACAAACACAGCCGCGGTCTCAACGGTTTTTATCTCACCTGTTACGGTATTTTTAAGAACCGCTCCTTCCACAACACTCTTTCCCTTAATCTCATCAATAACCGTATTCGGTATAAGTGTGATTTTCGGGTTATTTTTCACCTTATCCACAAGCGTTTTGCTTGCTCTGTACTTCTCACTTCTATGCACAAGATACACATCGGACGATACTCCGGCAAGGTAGAGCGCATCCTCAAACGCAGTATTTCCGCCGCCGCATACAAGAGTTGTCTGTCCTTTAAAAAATGCACCGTCGCACGTTGCGCAATATGAAACGCCGAGTCCCGCAAAAGCGTCCTCACCCTTAACACCGAGCTTTCTCGGCGATGCACCTGTCGCAAATATAACGGTTTTCGTTTCGTAGCGATTCTTTCTCGTAACAACGGTCTTTATCGGCTTATCGTAGTTTTCAATATCCCTAACCTTTTCCGCCGAGATCTCCGCTCCGAATTTTTCGGCGTGCTTTAAAAAGCTTTTTGAAAGCTCCTCACCCTTGGGGTTGTTGAAAAATCCCGGATAGTTATCGACATCATAGGTATAATTTATCTGTCCTCCGAAGGTCACAGCCTCCAGTACAATCGTTTTCATTCCTCCTCGGCACGCATATAAAGCTGCCGAAAGTCCTGCCGCACCGCCGCCTATTATAACTACATCATACATAATTTATCCTCTTCTTTTCTTTATGTTTCGTATTTTTATTATACATCACACCGCCCGATTTTACAAGAGTATTTTCAATTTATTTATAATAATTTTCCACCGCGTCCCCTATCGCCCATGCAATTTTGGCTTGATATTCTTCATTCATCAGCTTTTTTTCCTCGTCCGGGTTGGAAATAAATCCGCACTCTGCCAAAATTGCCGGTATCGGCGGCTTTTTCATCAAAAACAGATCGCGGTCGGCAGTCTTTACGGCATGAGTTTTCGCCCCTGTAACTCCGCCGATTGATTTTTGTATATCCTCCGCCAGTGTTTTTATTTCGGGGTGATTTGCCGAATAAAAAAAGCGCAGACCGTTTACACTCTCATTCGGATATGAGTTCATATGTATCGACAAAAACAAATCCGCCCCGCTTTTTTTCATCATTTCCGCGCGCAATCTCATATCCTCCACCTTAATCTTTCGTATTGTCTTATTCTCACCTGCCGCAAGGCTGTTATTGTCCTCTCTCGTCATCAGTGTGACATATCCCTTTCCCCCCAGCACCTCGGCTGTCTTTTTTGCAATTGCAAGGTTTATCTTCTCCTCAGCATTTCCGCTGTATCCCACAGCTCCTCCGTCAGGCATACCGTGCCCCGCGTCAATCAGAATTACTCTCGCCTTTTTACCCGGCGAAAATGTTTTTACCGCTCCCGAAAAACGTATAATCACACCTGCCGAAATCCCTAAAAACCCCACAAGCGCAAACGCTATAATCTGCTTTTTACTTTTTACAACAAACATAAAAAATCACCTGCACATCATATTTACTATGATGATATGCAGGTGATAATTGTCCATATTACCCAAGCTTAAAACTTAATAATGAGAACCTCTCCCTTTTTAATCAAAAGCTTTCCGTCCTCGAGTTTGTTTTTTACGCCGTTTCGGGAAACTCCGTTTTTATCAAAGCGAAATGCCGTATAATCTCCGTCCTCACCGAAAGCTTTTTTCATATCTACCGAAACATCTTTATCGGCTCTTGCAAAATATACATTCTCCGCCTGATATTTTGACGGAACAACAACAAAGCTGTCATCTCCTATCAGCTCGCCGTTTTTATACATTCTCCCGTCAATATGCGTTTCTACGCCGTCCGAAAATTCAGCCGTTATGTCATCGGGCATGATATTTGCGCTCTTTCTATCCAGGCTCATAAGGTATCTGTATCTCGGCTCGCATTTGCAGAACGAATCAAAAAATGCGTCCTCCCAATCGCCTTTCATGATAATCCCCTCAATATTGAAGCTTGCACCGAAAAGCTTATCCATCTCATCGCTGATTCCCTCTCTGAAACGGCGCGATATATTAGCACCGCACATAAGGCTTGCAGGCTTTTTAATATACTCGTCCAAATTCTGCGAAAAATGATATGCAAGCGGCATCAGTCCCGTAAGCTGATCCTTTCTCGCCTGCCAATCGGGGGTTTCGTAATAGCAAAATTCACTCGTTACATCAATTCCCTTATCGCGCCAAAAGCGCACAATCTTATTTCTCGCCGCCTGAATATCCTCCAAAGACCAACCATGCCCGACATCTGCACGTGCGTGCATCGCGTCAATATGTATTGTACCTGCCTTTTGAATAGGCAGAAAATCGCACAATTCCTCAATGCGCTTTTGTATAACACCCTTATCCCATATCTGCTTATAGCTCACAATATAGCAAAGCTGATTATTCCATACATCGCCCTCGCAAAGGCTTTTATCCGCGTTAAGCGTGATCAGATCCTCCTTAACATACTCGTCCCAAAGCGGACTGTCCTTATATGCATCCTGGATATTTATGTGCAGACTTACCGTTGTGTTATACTTAAAGCCCTCCTCCATGAGCCACAAAAGACTGTCCTTTGCAGTCTTGTCACATTCGCGCTTTAAGCTCTCATTAACCGAATCCCATGCCGGATACTTGCTGTCATGCCCCAAATACTGCCAACCCACAAGATAGACTATCTTCGGCATTCCCAAGCTCATCAGATCGACTTTTTTTATCACCTCCAAAGCACTCTCAAAGGTTTCATAAACAATCGATTCGGTATGTGCCTCATTGGGTATTGCCAAAAACAGCTTATATACCAACGTTTTTGTGTAGTCATGTATATACGGTCTTTCGGGTTTTCTTGTTTTTGTCCAATCATATTTTTCGCCGCTTATGTTTTTCCAATCCATATCCTTTTCTCCCTGCTTAATTTGATTTATTTTACTTAAATTATAGCAAATACAAACATATGTGTCAATACATTTTAAAAATAAAGAGCTGAACGTAAAATAATCACGCTCAACTCTTTCGTGTGCGGCATACTTGCCTGTTTCTAATCTAAAGATGAGGGGATAGGAAAAAAGCTCCGGAATTTTTTAACAACCCTTTGAGTCTATTCCCTTTTGGATAATCTCCCTTGCCCTTTGTGCCTCTTCCTTTGTCGCGTCGGGTGTGGATTCGAGCGGATACTCAATCCCCAATTTTTCGTATTTGTACTTTCCGAGCGAGTGATACGGCAAGGTTTCCATGCGCTTGACATTTTTAAGCTCACCGATAAACTCACCGAGCCTGAAAAGCGCGTCATCATCAAGAGTTATACCCGGTACAACAACGTGTCTTATCCAGACAGGCTTATTCTTCTTATCCAAATATTTTGCAAAGGCAAGTATATTTTTGTTCGACTGCCCCGTAAGCGCTTTATGCTTATCATCGTCTATATGCTTTATATCAAGCATCACCAAATCGGTCACATCAAGCAAGCCGTCGAACTTTTCGGGATTTTCGGCGTCAAACATGATCCCCGATGTATCAAGGCAGGTATTTACCCCCTGTTTTTTTGCCAAGCCGAAAAGCTCCTCAACAAATTCCGCCTGCATCATCGGTTCGCCGCCGCTTACCGTGATTCCGCCCTCGGCTCCCCAATAGCTCTTATATTTAAGCGCACGCGCCAGCACGTCTTGGGCATTCTCGCCGTTTTTTCCCATTTTCCATGTATCGGGATTATGACAGTATTTGCACCGCATAATGCAGCCGCTTAAAAAAATCACAAAACGTACTCCCGGTCCGTCAACCGAACCGAACGATTCAAATGAATGGATATAACCCTGCATGATTTCCTCCTTAAATTCAGCTACCGGGTAAAGCTAAAATCTGATGTAGCTTTTTATTTCCGATTAAGCATTTTAATTGTATTGCAATTACGTAAATATTCAGCCATCGGTAATAAAACTATCGATGGCTGAAGAAAAATGTTCTTTTAAATTACATTGTCTTGTGGCAAGTTCTTGAAATAACATCAAGCTGCTGTTCTTTTGTCAGGTCTATAAACTTAACCGCATATCCCGAAACACGGATAGTAAAGTTTGCATACTCTTCCTTTTCCGGGTGTTCCATAGCGTCTATCAGCTTTTCTGTGCCGAATACGTTTACGTTTAAGTGATGCGCACCCTGCTTGAAGTATCCGTCCAGAACGTGAGCCAGGTTATTAACGCGCTCACCATCGCTGTGACCGAGTGCGTCAGGGCTTATTGTCTGTGTATTTGAAATACCGTCCAATGCCCATTCATACGGCAGCTTTGCAACCGAGTTCAACGATGCCAGCAAACCGCTCTTTTCTGCGCCGTAGCTCGGGTTAGCTCCCGGTGACAGCGGAGTTCCGGCACGTCTGCCGTCCGGCATAGAGCCTGTAGCTTTACCATACACAACATTAGATGTGATTGTAAGAATTGACGTAGTCGCTTCAGAATCACGGTATGTGTGACGTTTCTTGATCATTTCAAGGAAGGTCTTTAAGAGCCATACTGCAATATCATCTGCACGGTCATCATCATTACCGTAACGCGGGAAGTCACCTTCTGTTTCATAATCAACAGCGATACCCGTTTCATCACGGATAACCTTAACCTTTGCATATTTGATAGCCGACAGTGAGTCAACAACGTGTGAGAATCCGGCAATACCTGTTGCGAATGTTCTTCTTACGTCTGTATCGATCAAAGCCATCTCTGCTGCTTCATAGTAATATTTATCATGCATATACTGGATAAGGTTCAAGGTATTTACATAAAGTCCTGCCAGCCAGTCCATCATAACCTTGTACTTTTCAATAACTTCATCATAATCCAGATATTCAGCTGTAATAGGTCTGTATGCAGGGCCTACCTGTTCACGAGTCTTTACATCAACACCGCCGTTGATAGCGTAAAGCAAGCACTTTGCAAGGTTTGCACGAGCTCCGAAGAACTGCATTTCCTTACCTGTCTGTGTTGCCGATACACAGCAGCAGATTGAGTAATCGTCGCCCCATACAGGCTTCATTACATCGTCGTTTTCATACTGAATCGAGCTTGTTTCAATCGAGATATGCGATGCATATTTCTTGAAACTCTCCGGCAAATCCGGTGAATAGAGAACTGTCAGGTTCGGTTCGGGTGAAGGTCCCATGTTTTCAAGAGTATGCAGGAAACGGAAATCGTTTTTGGTTACCATTGAACGTCCGTCAACACCGATACCGCCGACTTCCAAAGTTGCCCATACCGGATCGCCAGAGAAGAGCTGATTATATGAAGGTATTCTTGCGAACTTAACCATACGCAGTTTCATAACCAAGTGGTCGATAAGCTCCTGAGCCTCAGCCTCTGTGATTTTTCCTGCCTCCAAATCTCTTTCAATATATATATCCAAAAATGTCGAGATACGTCCGATACTCATTGCAGCACCGTTTTGAGTCTTGATTGCGCCGAGGTATCCGAAATACAGCCACTGAACAGCCTCTCTCGCATTTGATGCAGGTACGGAAATATCATATCCGTACATAGCTGCCATTTCTTTTAAGCCCTTCAATGCATTTATCTGCATTGTGATTTCCTCACGCTGTCTGATAACGTTATCTGTCATAACGCCGTCGCCGCAGTTTGCAAAGTCAGCTTTCTTTTCTTCAATCAAAGCGTCGATACCGTAAAGCGCAACTCTTCTGTAGTCGCCGACAATTCTTCCGCGTCCGTAGGTGTCGGGAAGTCCTGTTATAATCTTGTTGTGTCTTGCCTTCTTCATTTCGGGTGTATATGCGTCAAATACGCCCTGGTTATGAGTACGGCTGTATTCCGTAAAGATCTTGTGCAGTTCGGGATCGGGAGTATAACCGTAGGTTTCGCAAGCCTGCTCTGCCATTTTAATTCCGCCGAAAGGCATGAATGCTCTTTTTAAAGGCTTATCTGTCTGCAATCCGACAATCTTTTCCATATCCTTTGTATCTTCTCCGATATATCCCGGCTTATGCGAGGTCAGAGTCGATACGATCTTTGTATCCATATCAAGAACGCCGCCCTTTGCACGTTCTTCTTTCTGCAAAGCCTGAAGCTTATCCCAAAGCTTGTTTGTATTTTCAGTAGGATCAGCCAAAAATTCCTCATTACCGTCATACGGCTTGTAGTTTTTCTGTATAAAGTCCCTTACGTTTATTTCTTCTTTCCATGTACGGCCGCCAAAGCCGTTCCATTGCTCATAGTTTCTCATACATTTTACCTCTCTTTCTCATTTAACATACACATTTTAGCACACTTTCAAAAAAAATAAAATACCCAATTCAGAATAATGATATTCCAAATGGGGTATATTGTCGAATTTTCATACCTGATGTTCTTTTTGGAGTTTTTGAACAACCTTTTTAACAATGTTCATAAAGCGTTTTTCCTGCCGGTTCATTTTATAACCGTTTTTATAGATAAGCACATCTTTATAGCGGTTATTCCTGACATTGCACTTTTTCTCAACCAAGGGCATCGTATTTAAGATATTGGCAGGAGTCGGAGATGTCCACATATATGTCGTATGGATATTTCTCAAAAGCTCGAACTGGCTCTCTCTCTCAAATACGGCAATTTCCTTGCGCTCTTTTGTCTGCTGCATCATCTCGCGCGCAAGAGTTGCCGGAATAGACGGAATTGTTAAGTATCCGTGCGTTATTTCGATGTAATCGTCAAGATCGGCGTATTCTATGTTCTTTTCCACCGCCAGAGGATGCTGAACAGACATGATAAGCTGATATTCAAATTCCCAGATCGGCTCAACCTGCAAATCGTTTTCTTCCAAAAACTGTAAAAAATATTTTTCGTAAATCGTCTGATAGCGTATAATCGCGATATTGTTGTCGTTATTTACAACGCTTTTGATCGCCAAAAGAGAATTGGTTTCGTGATAGCTTATATCAATGCTTTTGCTGTTTGCAATCTCGGTCACAAACTCGGTAAACGCCTGCGCCACATAGCACGCCATCGGCACCGATATATCAAACTTATGCAGATACTCGTCACGGTTTTTGTACATTCGCTCAACCTCGTCTATCTGATCGACGATGTTTTTTGCATATATCAGGAAATCCGCACCGTCTTTGGTCGGCACGACTCCCTTTGCCGTTCTGTTGAATATCTTTATACCTACGTTTTCCTCAAGCTCTTTTATTGCCCTGCTCAAATGCGGCTGATTCATGTATAAATTTTCCGCTGCTTTTGAAATCAACCCTGTTTTTTCCACCTCAAGAGCATACTTTAAATGTTCTATTTTCATTGAGCCACTCCTCCTGTTTCTCCACAAAAAGTATAGCACATTATTTTATCTTTTTCAACGCGCCGAAAAAAAAATCGTTAGTATGCACATTTTTTTAATTTTTCTCTTCCTATTTATATTGCCCTTTTTCTATATCCTCTGTTATTTCACGCCCGATATACAAGAATTTTCACAAAAAAATGAAAAATTAAAAAAAAATTCACAAAAAACAGTAGTATTTTTCTTTAATATGTGATATAATGAGAGCAGTTTGTGCCAATGTACAAGCAGCGATGAAAAATACGAAGGTATGTTTATCTTTTTTTAGAATAATTAAGGTGTATAAATTACCTTTTTTTCAAAAATATTTTTTAGGAGTGAATTTTATGGGATTATTCGACAAGGTGTTCGGAACATATTCGCAAAGAGAATTAAAAAGAGTGCGACCCATTGCCGATAAGGTTCTGGCATTGGACGAGGAAATGAGCGCTCTTTCCGATTCCGAACTGAAAAACAAAACAAATGAATTTAAAGAGAGATTAAAGGGCGGAGAAACGCTTGACGATCTTCTTCCCGAGGCATTTGCCGTAATGCGTGAGGCAAGCTGGCGTGTTCTCGGAATGAAACACTTCCCCGTTCAGGTAATAGGCGGTATAATCCTGCATCAGGGACGTATCGCGGAAATGAAAACAGGTGAAGGTAAAACTTTGGTTTCAACTCTCCCCGCATACTTAAACGCTTTATCAGGCAAGGGAGTACATATCGTTACCGTTAACGATTACCTTGCAAAGCGTGACAGTGAATGGATGGGAAAAGTTTACCGTTTTTTGGGGCTTGAAGTCGGACTTATCATTCATGACCTCAATAACGACGAAAGACGTGCGGCTTATGCTGCCGACATCACCTACGGCACCAACAATGAGCTTGGTTTTGACTATCTGCGTGATAACATGGTAACTTATAAAGAAGAAATGGTTCAGCGCGGTCACAACTATGCCGTTGTGGACGAGGTGGACTCTATCCTGATAGACGAGGCAAGAACGCCGCTTATCATCTCCGGTATGGGCGGAGAAGCAACAGACTTATATAAGGTTGCGGATCTGTTCGTTAAGACGCTGAAAAAGCTGGTTGTTACCGAGCATGACGACAAACAGCTCGACGAAGATGTTGATGCGGACTATATAGTAGATGAAAAGGCAAAGACTGCGGCTCTGACCGACCGCGGTATCGCAAAAGCGGAGCGTGCATTTAAGATTGACAACCTCTCCGATCCCGAGAATATGAAAATCCAGCACCACATCAATCAGGCACTTCACGCAAACGGAGTTATGCACAGAGATCAGCAATACGTTGTAAAAGACGGCGAGGTTATGATTGTTGACGAATTTACGGGACGTATCATGCCGGGCAGACGTTATTCGGACGGTCTGCACCAGGCAATAGAGGCAAAAGAGGGCGTTGCGGTTGAGCGCGAGAGCAAGACACTGGCAACAATCACCTTCCAGAACTATTTCCGTCTTTACTCAAAGCTTTCTGGTATGACGGGTACGGCTCTTACAGAGGAAACCGAATTCCAGGAAATCTACCACTTAGACGTTGTTGAGGTTCCGACAAATAAACCTGTTATAAGAATAGACGAGCATGACGCCGTTTACAAAACCGAACAGGGCAAATATCATGCGGTTATAAAGCAGATAAAGGAATGTCACGAAAAAGGGCAGCCTGTATTGGTTGGTACGGTAAATATCGATAAATCCGAGCTTTTGTCGGCAATGTTAAAGCGCGAGGGTATAAAGCATGAGGTCTTAAATGCGAAGTTCCATGCACGCGAGGCAGAGATTGTCGCACAGGCAGGTAAAAAAGGCGCTGTTACGATAGCTACAAACATGGCGGGCCGCGGTACAGATATTATCCTCGGCGGAAACGCCGAATATATGGCAAAGCATGAGCTTGTAAAGATGGATATGCCGGAGGAACTGATTGTCGAGGCAACAGGCTTTGCCGATACCGATAATGAGGAAATTATTGAGGCAAGAAGAATCTATCAGGAATACTACAATAAATATAAAGCTGAATTAAAAGACGAGCATGACGAGGTTATACGTCTGGGCGGGCTCTATATCATAGGTACGGAGCGTCACGAATCAAGACGTATCGATAACCAGCTGCGCGGACGTGCCGGCCGTCAGGGCGACCCGGGTGTTTCCAAGTTCTTCCTCTCGTTGGAGGACGATCTGATGAGAATATTCGGTTCGGACAGAGTAAAGAAGATGGTAGACGCACTTGGTCTTGAGGACGATCAGCCGATTGAGGCGAAGATGCTCAACAAGTCAATAGAAAATGCACAGAAGAATATCGAAGGACGTCACTTTGATTCACGTAAGCACGTTTTGCAGTATGACGAAGTGTTAAACGAGCAGCGTAAAATCATATACGGTCAGCGCCAGTCGGTTCTCGACGGTGACGACTTAAGCGGCACAATAAGAAATATGATCGAATCGATAATCGACTCGGCTATGGACGATTATATTGGCATTTCGCATATCCCCGAGGATTGGAACACCGCCGCTTTGACCGATTTTGCAAACAGAACACTTGATGCAAGAGGCGAGTTTGTAATCGAGCAGAAAGAGCTTGACACCATAACAAAAGACGAGATCAAGGAAAGACTTTTGAATATCGCATATACGCGCTATGACGAACAGGAGCAGCTCTTCGGCGAGAATATGCGTGAGCTTGAGCGCGTAATCATGCTGAGAGTTGTCGATACGCTCTGGATGGATCACTTAGACGAAATGGAACACGTTAAGCGCGAAATCGGCTTGCGTGCATACGGTCAGCATGATCCGGTGCTTGAATACAGAAATGTAGCAAGTGAGCTTTACGACGGTATGAGAGAGGCAATCAAGCGTGACACGGTAAGATACCTGATGTTTGCAAAGCCGCGTGCCGAGGAGATGAAGCGCGAACAGGTTGCAAAGCCTTTGGATACCGGAAATGACGGTTCACTCGGAAATCAGCCTAAAAAGGCAAAAAAAGAGCCCGGCAGAAATGATCCCTGTCCATGCGGCAGCGGTAAAAAATACAAAAACTGCTGCGGCAGATAATTTGAGGAGTCAAGATGAAAGACTTAAAACAAAAAATCCTCGAAAATATTCCTCAATACTCGCCCGAAAATATTGCCTGGGGATCGATAGACGAGTTTTCTCACCTTTCGGGCAGTGAAAACGGATATATAACCTCCGATGCCGTCATCCAAGCGGCACTGGATAAATATAAATGTGTGAAAATCGATAAAAGAGCTGTGCTTTATCTTGCAAAGCCAATTATAATGCGCAGCGGATATCGGCTTTTGCTGGATAAAAATCAAGTGATTTCAAATATTCCGGGTAAGGAGCAATGCCTTATCAGAAACGAAAATATAGAAAACGGCTTTCGGGGTGCGGTTTTGCACCAAAACCCCGATACCGACATTTCGGTTGACGGCGGAATTTGGGACGCTGCATCACTCAGACAAGACGCGCGATTAGGTACGGGAGATCCCGACAAGTTCTTGGAAAGCGCAATGTCTGTTATGATATTCTCAAATGTAGAAAACATTATCGTAAGAAATGCCGAATTTAAAAACGGCGGCAGCAGTTATGCTCTCCAGATCTGCAATGTATCGCATTTTTCCGTCAGCAATCTGACATTTATAAAATACGGCAGAGACGGCGTTCATGTAAACGGTCCCGCAAGCTTTGGCGAGATCCATGACTTAAAGGGGCGCGACATGGGCGATGACATGATTGCCATAAACGCATGGGACTGGGACGTTTCGGCTATAACCTACGGAACGATTGAGTATATGTACATTCACGATAATGAGAGCCAAAACAACGAATTTCGTCTGCTCCCGGGGAGAAAAATGTACGAAAATTCCTATGTCGACTGCGATATAAGAAATATGATTATCGAAAAGCTTTCCGGGATTTACACATTCAAGCTTTATTGTCAGCCGAATATCGAAAATGCGATAACAAAGGGTTATAATGACGTTTCGGGAACTGTCGGCAGAATTTATAACGTATATTTTAAGGATATTGTCATAAACGAAAAGAAAAGCGGCGGATTCCACGATCTTCCCACAAACGGTATCTTTGATGTTTGCGCCGACTGCAATGATATATATTTTGAAAATATAAGCGTAGACTTTGATAAGAGTGAATTTGATAAGATAAACACTTATTTTATGAGCGTCGGTCCGCTTTCTGCAACATGGAAGAACGATTCGGATAATCCCGATGATTGGGGCGAGGTTTTCAGCCCCGATGATATTTGCACAGTTGATAACATTCATATGAAAAACATAACATTTAAAGACGGGAAAGTCACCGATGCCAAGCAATTGGTTCGAGAGGTGCATTTGACACTAAATGCCGACTATCCGCACACCACCCCAAAAGGCGGCACAGGATACGGCATTGTAAAGGCTGTCACCGTCGAATAAATTATAAAGGATGTGATAAAATGTTGGAATATGATGAATACAGACTCCGCCTTGAAGGCATGGAGAAAAACATTTTGGATTTGAGGGATTCACTTTGACATTGCCGGCACAACCACAGAGGTAGAAAAGCTGGAAAAAGTCGCAGCAGAACCCGGATTTTGGGACGACATGGAAAATTCCCAGAAGATCCTGCAAAAAACAAAGCAGCTCAAGGATAAAATCGAGCGCTACAACAATCTGAAAGGCTCCTGGGAGGACACTCTAACCTTAATCGAGCTGGCAAATGAGGAAAATGACGAGAGTATGCTCGACGAGATTAAATCGGCAGTAGAAAAAATCGAGGCAGAAATAGAAAAAGTCACTTTGGAAACGCTGCTTTCGGGACCGTATGATAAAAATAACGCTATCATGACATTCCATGCCGGTGCAGGCGGAACAGAAGCACAGGACTGGTGCGAAATGCTAATCCGTATGTATCAGATGTACGCTCAGAAAAACGGCTATACCGCATCTACGCTGGATATTCTCCCCGGAGATGACGCAGGCGTAAAAAGTGCGACAATCATGATTTCGGGGCTTAATGCTTACGGTTACTTAAAAGCCGAAAAGGGTGTTCACCGCTTGGTGCGTATATCGCCTTTTGACGCGTCGGGCAGACGTCACACGTCGTTTGCATCAATCGAGGTAATGCCCGAAATTGACGATGATGTTGAAATCAACATCCGCCCCGAGGATCTGCGCATAGATACTTACCGTTCGAGCGGTGCGGGCGGTCAGCACATCAACAAAACCGACTCCGCAATACGTATCACTCACCTGCCGACAGGCGTTGTCGTTTCCTGTCAGACGCAGAGATCGCAGCATCAAAACAAGGAATATGCGATGCGTATGCTGAAATCAAAGCTTGTTGAGATTGCAGAGCAGCAGCAAAAGGAAAAAATCGAAGATATTAAGGGTGTTCAAAAAGAGATTGCATGGGGCAGTCAGATACGCTCTTATGTATTCCACCCGTACAACCTTGTAAAAGACCACAGAACCGGATATGAAATGGGAAATATCGGTGCTGTTATGGATGGGGATCTGAACGGATTTATAAATGAATATTTGAAAAAAGCAAGCTTGGGACAATTAAATCAGTAGATATTTTAATAGGGACTGTAAAAATTTACAGTCCCTATTTTTTATGCTCTTTTTTTGCGTATAATCTCGGGCGGTACATTATCGGTTATGCATTCTTTATGAACTATACAGCTCACCACATCATCATCTGACGGTATCTCAAACATAATATCTGTCATAATTTCCTCGATGATAGAACGCAAGCCTCTTGCACCTGTATTTCTTTTTTCTGCCTTTTCCGCAATCGCTTTAACTGCGTCCTTATCAAACTCAAGTTCAACATTATCCATATCAAACAAAGTCTGATACTGGCGTATAAGCGCATTTTTCGGCTTTGTCAGAATATCTATCAACGCATTTATATCAAGCTCGTTAAGCTTTGCCATAATCGGCAGTCTGCCTATAAACTCAGGAATAAGACCGAATTTCAGCAGATCCTGAGGTGTGATTTGCTGCAAAAGCTCACCGATCTTCTTTTGACCTTTACTTTCAATCTCAGCGCCAAAACCCAAGCCCTTCTTGCCGACTCTGTCGCCGATTATCTTATCAATGCCGTCAAAAGCTCCGCCGCAGATGAAGAGTATATTGGTTGTATCGATCTGCAAAAGCTGCTGGTGCGGATGCTTTCTTCCGCCCTGTGGCGGAACAGATGCAACCGTTCCCTCCAAAATTTTCAGCAAAGTCTGCTGAACACCCTCACCGCTTACATCACGGGTAATGGACACATTCTCGGATTTTCTTGCGATTTTATCAATCTCATCAATATATATAATTCCGCGCTCTGCCGCCTCAATTTCATAGTCTGCCGCCTGAATCAGCTTTAATAGGATATTTTCCACATCCTCACCGACATACCCTGCCTCGGTCAAAGATGTAGCGTCCGCTATTGCAAACGGCACGTTAAGAATCCTTGCCAGATTCTGTACCAAAAACGTTTTTCCCGAGCCGGTCGGACCGATTAAGAGAATATTGCTCTTTTGCAGCTCAACATCATTATTCTTCTTATCGGCATAATCTATTCTTTTATAGTGGTTATACACCGCAACCGAAAGAATCTTTTTCGCATCCTCCTGACCGATTACGTACTGATCAAGCACTTCTTTTATCTCTCTCGGCTTAGGGAGCTTATCAAGGCTCTTGTTCGTCGGCTTTGCGCTGTAATCACCCTCTAAAATATTGTTGCACAAATCCACACACTCATTGCAGATATACACACCGGGACCGGAAATAAGCTGTTCCACTTCGTCCTCGTTTTTTCCGCAGAATGAGCATCTGTACATTTTCTTTTCTTCATTCTTCGCCATTGGCTATAGTCCCTCCAAAAAGACAATTATTTGTCTTTACGCACGATTACATCATCAATAAGCCCATAAGCTTTTGCATCTTCAGCCGACATAAAGTTATCTCTTTCGGTATCCTCGCAAACCTGTTCATAAGTCTTTCCCGTGCGTTCCGACAAAATGCGGTTCATATGCTCTTTTGTCTTTACCAAATGATCCGAATAGATCTTTATATCTGTCGTCTGACCGCTCAAGCCGCCGCTTATCAACGGCTGATGAATCATGATTTCACTGTTCGGCAGTGCAAAACGCTTGCCCTTTGTTCCCGCCGCCAAAAGGAATGCACCCATAGATGCAGCCATACCAATACATATAGTCGATACATCGCACTTTATGTATTGCATTGTATCGTAAATCGCCATACCTGATGTGATTGATCCCCCCGGGCTGTCTATATAGAACTGAATGTCCTTATCGGGATCCTTTGATTCGAGGTAGAGCATCTGAGCAACAACAAGACTTGCAGTTGCATCATTTACCTGATCTGCCAAAAATATAATTCTGTCCTCTAAAAGTCTTGAGAAAATATCGTATGATCTTTCTCCTCTGCCTGTTTGTTCGATTACCATTGGTACCAGACTCATTTTTCTACACCCTTTCCTTTTCGCGCATTACACGCATACATATTTTTTCTTAGAGTGAATGAAAGAGCTGTAAAAAAATGCTTTTTACAGCTCCGTTTTCTATGGAATAGGAAAAAATGTTTCGGAACGGACAAACCGAACCCGACGGAGTATACCATTAGGGCTCCCGAAAACCAAAGGTTTTTGGGAAAGAGGAGAAACAGCGTAATGATTGAATCGTGAATTAAAAATTCACGATGAATTATATATCGCTCGTTTCGACGTTCAAGCGGTTTGGTTTGTTCGCAGCAAAAAGGCTTAAAATAATCAAGTTTAATTGACAACTGAGTTACTCACGTCATTGCCTTTTTGCGATCCGGACTTTTTTTACATCCCATTCACTTATTATTTTACAGTGGCCTTATTAACAAGCATATCAATTGCCTTAACAAACGCAATTTCCTTGCTTATGCCTTCGATGTCCTCGGGACGGAGAAGTTCTTTGAGCTTATCGATTTCCATATTGTACATCTTGCTCATTTCAGCAATCTTCTCATCGATTTCTTCCTGATTTGCCTCGATTCCTTCTTCCTTTGCAATCGCCTCGATTACCAAAGAGTTGCGAACCTGCTTTTCCGCCTGTTCTTTGAATCCTTCTCTGAAAGTTTCCATTGTAGAACCTGTATACTGTAAGTACATATCCAAATTCATGCCCTGGTATGCCAGACGCTGTGCAAAATCATTTACCATTCTGTCTACCTGAGCGCCGATCATAGCGTCGGGAATATCTACGCTTGATGCCTCAACAGCTTTTTCAACAATAGCGTTTTCGGTTTCGGTCTTAGCCTTTTCCTCAGCTGCCTTTTCAAGTCTTTCCTTGACGCTCTTTCTGTACTCGTCCATTGTTTCAAATTCGCTTACTTCCGATGCAAAATCATCGTCAAGTTCAGGATATTCTCTTGTCTTGATTTCGTGAACCTTTACCTTGAATGTTGCGTCCTTTCCTGCCAGATCAGACGCATGATATTCTGCCGGGAATGTTACATTAACATCAACTTCAGCGTCCTTTGCAGCGCCTATCAGCTGTTCTTCAAATCCCGGAATAAAACTTCCCGAACCGATTTCCAGCTCGTAGTTCTCACCTTTTCCGCCCGGGAATGCAACGCCGTCACAGAAACCTTCAAAGTCAATAACGGCAATGTCACCGTTTTCAATCGCTCTGTCTTCAACTGTTATAAGTCTTGCGTTCTTCTTTCTTGTTGCCTCAATATCCTTGTCAATATCTTCCTCAGATACAGTATACTCTATTTTGTCAACTTTTATACCCTTATATTTGCCCAATTTTACTTCCGGCTTGGTTGTTACCAAAGCTGTAACAACTATAGGCTCGCCGGCTTTTATTTCTTCAACATCAATCTCAGGTCTTGCAACAGGGATAATGTCAGCCTCTTTTACTGCCGCATCATAACTGTCGGGAAGAGCGAAATTCAGAGCGTCCTCATAAAATACGCCCTCGCCGTAATACTTTTCGATTACTGCCTTAGGTACTTTACCCTTTCTGAATCCCGGCACATTTATCTTTTTAACATTCTTTTTATATGCCTTATCGATTCCCTTTTCAAACTCCTCTCTTGATATTTCAAATGTAAGCTTTACAAGATTTTTTTCAACCTGTTCAGATTTAACCGCCATCTTGCATGATCCTCCTCAATTTATTATTTTCGCGTATCTTCGGTATATGAACATAGTACACGCATTATTCTTCCATTATATCATAAATTCAATTAATTTCAATCGTTTTTTGAAAAATTTAAATTTTTGTTTACAATTATATGCTAATCGCACAATTTAACGGGCGAAAAACCTATGCAATCGCACGAAACAAGCATATATTCCACACCGTCATAAACACCCTCAACCGCATTTTTTTTCTGCGCACCGTGAATATGACCGTAAATGCACCTTTTTACACCGTACTTTTTTAAAAGCGTCGTAATCCGATTATCCAAACTCCCCGGGAGAATCGGCGGATAGTGGGTAAAGGCTATAATCTCCTTAGGCTTTGCCGCCATCGCTGCCGAAAGCGACAGCTCTAAGCGTATCAGCTCACGCTCAAATATAGTCTCGTCCTCTTTCTTCTTAGGCGCGCCGACACCGATATATCCCCAGCCTCGGCTCCCGCATATTGCAGCGTCCTTATACATAAAAAAGTTATTGTGCAAAAACTCAATATCGTGATAGTTATGCGCTTTTACAAAGCCTTTTAGCTTTGATACCGTCGTCCACCAATAGTCATGGTTGCCCTTTAAAAGGATTTTTCTTCCCGGAAGAGCATCCAAAAAATCAAAATCCCTCTCGCTTTCCTCCAGATATGTCGCCCATGAAAAATCGCCGCCCAAAACAACCGTATCTCCGCTTGCAACTTTACTTTTCCATTCGCTCTCTATTCGCTCCACATAATTCTCCCAGCCTTTTCCGAATATATCCATCGGCTTGTCAATCCCGAGAGGCAGATGCAGATCGGATATTGTAAAAAGCGCCATATCTTCACCTTTCCTTTCTTAAAGTTATTTAAGTAAAAATCAGCCGTAAAAGCAATTTTTCACATATTATTTTCATTGGGGATATTTTTCAGCCACTTATCAATTTCACCCGCCGCCTCAAAAAGCAAGTCATTTTCTATGTTTATCATGCGCGGATCTCGCTTAAACCATGTAAACTGCCGTTTTGCGTAACGTCTGGAATTTCTCTTTAAAATGCGTATCATCTCGCTCATGGTCATAAAACCGTTCAAGTATTCCAGCACTTCTTTATAGCCTATCCCCTGCATTGATTGATTCTTTTTCGTCAACCCTTCCGCAGAAAGCCTTTTTACCTCATCAATCAATCCGCGCTCAATCATTATATCAACGCGCTTTTCGATTCTTTCGTACAAAACCTCTCTTTTGGGGTTAATCATAAGCATCAGCGGATTATACCTGCTGTCCTTTTTTTGATTCTCATCACTTTGCTCCGAAAGCGGTCTGTTATTAGTGCGGTAAAATTCAATCGCACGGATAACGCGCTTTATATTGTTCGGGTGTATCCGTTCATATGATACCGGATCAACCTCTTTAAGCATTTCCAAAAGCGGCTCTGCTCCCTCTTTTTCAAAAAGCTCATAAAGCTCGTCCTTTATCGCATCATTACTCGGCGCTTTTGAAAAATCCGCGTCATCTATCAGCGAATTTATATAAAGCCCCGTGCCGCCTGCCACAATCGGCAGCTTTTTGCGGCTTACAATATCGGCTATCACCTTATGCGCCATATCCACATAATCCGCAACGCTAAAGCTGTCCTCCGGCTCGGCAATGTCTATCATATGATGAACAACACCTGCCATTTCCGCCTTATCCGGCTTTGCGGTGCCGATGTCCATTCTCTTATATATCTGCATACTGTCCGCCGAAACGACCTCGCCGTTATACTTTTTCGCAAGCTCCACCGCCAAAGCCGTTTTTCCCGAGGCGGTCGGACCTGCTATCACCAAAACGGGTATCTTCTCCATTGTTCTCTCCTAAAAGCGCAATGCTCGCAAATCTCTAAACAATACGTTTAAAGTTCTTTTCCAATTCTTTTTTTGTCATTGAAATTGTTATCGGTCTGCCGTGAGGGCAGGTGTTGATATTATCAAAATTTAAAACCTTTTCCGCCAACGATTTCTGCTCTGCCAAAGAAAGCGTATGATTCGCCTTGATTGCCGCTTTGCAGGCTATCGTATAGAGCAATCTGTCCTGTTTTTCGGTTATGACCTCATTTTTGTTATCGGCAAAATTGTTTATTATATTTACAATCAGCTCTTCCAAATCCTCCGAATTGAAATCATAAGGCGTTGAGCGAACCACTATCGAATTTGCTCCGAACTCCTCTGTTTCAAATCCCATATCAGCTATCTTTTCTTTATATTCCTTATATTCCGCAAATTCCGTTGCACTCAGATTCACCACCGACGGTATCAGCATTACCTGCGAGAACACCTTTTTTGCGGCAATGCTCTTTTTGAGCTTTTCATACATTATCCTCTCGTGTGCCGCGTGCTGATCGATTATGAGCATCTCGCCCTCCGACTCGACGATAATATATGTATCAAAAACCTGACCGACCACACGAACCGTTCTTTGTGCCTGCGGTGCGATTTCAATCGTCTCCTGTTTTTCCTCCGGCTCTTTTGCCGGTACACTTTCCGGTTCGGGAATCGCGCTTTGAATATGCTCCTTTGGCGGCTCAGGCGTTGTTTCAGGCGTTTTTTTCTCGAGTCCGAAGCCTAAAATATCGGCATTTCTCTGACGTACAAATTCTTCTTTTTTCTTTGCAAAATAATCGTCGCTGATGTCGGTATTATACGAGCTTTGATACACCCGTTCCGACGGCTTGACCGCCTTTATCATCGAAACCCTATCTTCATTTACCGAAACATTTCCGCCCGGTGTGCTCTTTTTTTCAAATTCACGCTCAATCCGTCTTGCCTCTTCCTCCATTTTCGGCGGCACAATCGGCGTCTGCTCCTTTATCTCGATCTTCGGTACATCGGCTACGGAATAAAGCGCATCTTTTACCGCGTGATACACCGCCTGATATACCAGATGCGAATCGGAGAATTTCACCTCGAGTTTTTTTGGATGCACATTTATGTCTATCATGGCAGGGTTAATATCGATATTTACCACCGCCATCGGATATTTGCCTATCATAATCTGATTTTTGTACGCCTCGTCAATCGCCTTTGCGACAACTCCGCTTATGACATAACGCTTATTTACAAAACAGCTCTGATACTCCCTGTTCGGGCGCGCCGTTTCACCTCTTCCGAGAACTCCGTATACTCTTATGCCGTTAAATTCCTCGTCAAAGTCAATCGATGATTTTGCGTATGCCTTACCGTAAACACTGTATACGCTGTTTTTCAAAATATTATCTCCTGGCGAAAAAAGCTTTTCTTTGGAGTTATTTATAAACTTAAACGATATCTCGGGGTGCGCAAGAATAAATCTTGTCATAATGTTCAACACAGCCGCAGCCTCGGTTGCGTCCTTTTTCAAAAATTTCATTCGTGCGGGAACATTAAAAAACAGATTTTTGACAATAAAAATCGTCCCGTCGGTCGTGGCAAAATCCTCGACCGTACGAATCTCTCCTCCGGAGCATAAAACGTGCGTGCCGCTCTCGTCCTCCGCTCTTTTGGTATATAAATCCACCTGCGACACCGCCGCAATGCTTGCCAAAGCCTCGCCACGAAATCCCATAGTGGAGATTGCCTCCAAATCCTCCTCTGTCGAGATTTTGCTTGTGGCATGGCGTATAAATGCAAGCTCCGCGTCATCGGCACTCATGCCCGAACCGTTGTCCTGAACCTTCATATATATACTTCCGCCGTTTTTTATTTCAACACAAATCTTATCCGCGCCGGCATCTATGCTGTTTTCCACAAGCTCCTTTATAACAGACTCCGGTCTCTCTACCACTTCTCCTGCCGCAATTTTATCATATACATTTCTCGGCAAACGGTTTATTATGCCCACTTAAAATCTCAACACCTTTCTAAAATTGTTTTGCCTTCTCCGTCAATTCATAAAGCTTATTCAAAGCCTCGATCGGCGTATATGTTGTAGCGTCAATCAATTTAAGCTCCTCTACAATCTCATTCGCCGCAATATCGCAAAATCCTATCTGATCGTCCTCCTGCTCTTTCGAGTAGGTTTTCGTATCTCCCACCGTCATGTTCCCCGAGAGAATGTCCGATAAAATCTCCTTTGCTCTTTTTATAACCTTATTCGGTACGCCTGCCAGTGCCGCAACCTCAATACCGTAGCTCTCATCAGCACCGCCTCGGACAATTTTGCGCAAAAAAGTAATATCGTCACCGTGCTTTTTAACCGCAATACGGTAATTTTTAACGCCGTCCAACTGTCCTTCAAGCTCGGAAAGCTCATGATAGTGCGTAGCGAAAAGCGTTTTTGCACCGATTTTCTTTTTATCGTTCATATACTCCGCGACCGCCCAGGCAATCGAGAGTCCGTCAAAGGTACTCGTTCCTCTGCCTATCTCGTCCAATATAACAAGCGAGTTCGCCGTTGCATTTTTTAAGATATTCGCAACCTCGGTCATCTCGAGCATGAACGTGCTTTGTCCTGCCGCAATATCGTCCGACGCACCGACTCTGGTAAATATCTTATCGACCACTCCGAGCTGTGCCGACTCTGCCGGGACAAAGCTTCCCACCTGCGCCATCAGGGCAATTACCGCCACTTGGCGCATATATGTAGATTTTCCCGCCATATTCGGACCAGTTATTATTAACATTCTGTCCGAGTCCTTGTTAAGGCAGGTATCATTCGGGATAAACACCTTATCCTTCATCATATCCTCGACCACAGGGTGTCTGCCCGATACAATATTTATGCTGCCTTTGGTATTCATTATCGGCATAGCGTAGTTATTCTTATACGCCACCTCCGCGAATGAATACAGCACATCTGTTACAGAAATCGCCTCGCAGACGTTTTTGAGCCGGTCTATCTCCTGCGCGATAATCTTTCGCAGCTCCTCAAAAAGTGCGGTTTCAAGAGCAATCGCCTTTTCCTCCGCCCCCAGGATTACCTCCTCCAGCTCTTTTAGCTTAGGAGTTATAAAACGCTCGCAGTTTGTAAGAGTCTGCTTTCTCATATAATCCTCCGGCACTGCCGAAAGGTTCGATTTTGTAACCTCTATATAATACCCGAAAACCTTGTTATACTGAATTTTCAGGTTCTTTATCCCGGTTCTCCCGCGCTCTTTTGCCTCTTCCTCCGCAAGCCATACCTGACCGTTTGTCTTTGCGGATTTCAGCTCGTCCAGCTCCGCATTGTAGCCCTTTTTGATAACTCCGCCGTCTTTTATCGAAACGGACGGCTCATCTTCAACCGCTCTTTGCAAAAGCTCAGCAATATCCGCCATTTCATCGCGATTTTTATATAATGCCGAAAGTATCGGTGATTTTGTGTTTTTAAGACTTTCGTAAAGTTCGGGTAATCGCAAAAGAGATGCGCGAAGTGACACCAAATCCTTAGGTGTTACCGTATATAAAGAAACTCTCCCGACAATTCGCGATATATCGTAAATCCCGTTTAGTATTTCGCGCAGATCATCACGCAAAATTACATTATTGTAAAGTTCCTCCACCGAATACAGACGCTTATTTATCTCAACGGGATTTACAAGCGGCTTTTCCAGCCATTGTTTAAGCTTTCTCGCGCCCATAGATGTCCGCGTCTTGTCGAGAACTCCCAAAAGGGAGCCTTTTTTCTGCTTTTCGCGCATCGTTTCGGTTATTTCCAGATTGCGCCTTGTCGAAATATCTATATCCATATATTCGTCAACGCTGTACACCGAGAGCGAATCCACATACAGAACGCTCCCCTTCTGTGTTTCCTCCAAATACGATACAAGCGCAAAAACCGCTGATGTTTCCGGTCCGTCCTCGCTTAATCCCAAATCATTTAAGCTCTCTTTTTTGAACTGGTTAAAAAGCTTTTCGTCCTTTACATAGCTTTCAAAAAGTTCAGCCTCTCTTTTTTGCATTCTGACGTGAAATCTCGTCTCAATTATATCCGCAAAAAGGTCGTATGCTCTTTCGTCGGCTATGATTTCAGACGGAGAATATCTTGCAATTTCATTTATCACACTTTCAAAATCACTTACACAGGTCGAGAACACCTCGCCTGTCGATATATCCGAAAACGCCATGCCGAATCTCGAATCTTTAAAATAGACAACAGCAAGATAATTGTTCTTCTTCTCGTCCAAAATACCGTCCTCGACGATCGTACCGGGAGTTACAATTCTTATAACATCGCGCTGAACCAATCCCTTTGCCTCTTTCGGATCCTCGGTCTGCTCGCATATTGCTACTTTATAGCCTTTTTCCACCAGCTTTGCAATATATACGTTTGCACTGTGAAAAGGAACGCCGCACATCGGTGCCCGTTCCTCCAAGCCGCAGCTTTTTCCCGTAAGCGTTATTTCAAGCTCGCGCGACGCTGTTATTGCATCGTCAAAAAACATTTCATAAAAATCCCCGAGACGGTAAAACAGTATGCAATCTTTGTATTCATCCTTCGTCTGAAGGTATTTTGCCATCATCGGAGTGACTTTTTCTCTGTCAATATTCATTAAAATCACCCTAAACTATATTAGTGACAGCCTCCGCACGTACTGCAATCATGCGTACAGTTCGGATCCTGACCTGTTATATAGAAATTCAATATCCCGTTGATCTTGCCGATAACCGCGTCAAATGCCTTTTTGGATTCAACGTATTCTTTGATAATCTCGTTTGAATTTACCATATCCTCAAAAAGCTGAGTATTTTTCTTTATAGCCTCCGCCTTTTCGATTTTACCCTCTTGCATATCTCTTGCAAGATTCATGCGCGCCAGGTTAAATTCGCGCAAAAGAGCCTGCGCCTCCTCCGATGTCTGCTGTGCAACGTCAGCCGCAGTCATTCTCTTCATTTCTTCGGTTTCCTGAATCATCTTTCCCAATTCTTCTGTCTTTTCAAAAATATCCATTATAAAATCCTCCGTTTTATTTTTATCTCATTTTATCAGCTCACCGTTTAAGCTCCACGTATGCGCCTCGGTGATTTTTACCGTTACATATTTTCCTATCAAGCACTTATCGCCGTTAAAATTAACCGCCTTTAAAGACTCCGCTCTGCCTGTCAACATCTCGGGATTGTTCTTGCTCACACTGTCTACCAAAATGAGCTGCTCCGTCCCCAGATACTCCCTGTTCTTTTTTAAAGATATTTCATTCTGAACCTCTAAAAGCTTGTCAAAATTTTTGTGAATCTCATCATCGCTTAAAACAAAATCCATCTTTGCCGCTGGCGTACCCTCTCGCTTTGAATATATAAACGAGAATATATTGTCAAATTCCACTTTTTTCAAAACGTCCAGAGTTTCCAAAAAATCCTCCGTCGTTTCGGTGGGAAATCCCACTATAACGTCGGTCGAGAGCGATATATCGGGAATACGTTTTTTGACAGCCTCAATCTTTTGCAAATACTGCTCTTTAGTGTAGCGCCTGTTCATGTCGGCAAGAACCTTGTCCGAGCCTGCCTGAAACGGCAGGTGCAGCTGATGACACACCTTATCGCACTCAGCCATCGCATCTATCAGGCGGGGGCTTAGATCCTTCGGGTGAGATGTCATAAACCGTATTCTTCTTATACCGTCTATTTCGTTTACCATTCTCAAAAGATCCGCAAAATCCGTCTTTTCCTCCAAATCTTTGCCGTAGGAATTTACGTTCTGCCCCAAAAGCGTAATTTCAGTGCAGCCGTTTGCGACCAGACTTTTAATCTCCGCAATAACCGCCTCGGTTTTTCTGCTCCGCTCTCTGCCGCGCACATAAGGCACAATGCAGTATGAACAAAAATTATTGCACCCATACATCACCGACACCCACGCTTTATCCGATTTATCCCTCAAAATAGGCATATCTTCGGCAATTGCACCGTCCGAATCGGGTATCATAACCACAGATTTTTTGTCCTTTATAACCTCGCATAAAAGCTCCGGCAATTTATATAGCATATGTGTGCCGAATATCAAATCTATGTGGTTGTGCAGCTTTTTTATCTTCTCCGTTATATGCTCCTGCTGCACCATACAGCCGCAAAGCGCAATTATCATATCCGGCTTGCTCTCTTTTATATGCTTTAGAATCCCGATTCTGCCGAATACCTTCTGCTCGGCATTCTCACGCACCGCACAGGTGTTATATACTACCAAATCCGCATCTTCGGCGCGTTCGCAAAATTTATACCCTGCCTCTTTTAAGATTCCTCTTATACGCTCGGTGTCGTTTTCATTTTGCTGACACCCGTACGTTTCGGTATTGGCGCGGGGCGGACGTCCGTTCTGTACAGAAAAGTTGGCGGTAAAGCTTTTCAGCTCGTTTATAAAAGATTTCTGCCTTTCTATTTCCTGCTTATCTATATAGTTCGCCATATTTCCTCCATTATACTTATAATATATTATTTTACCACATCATACTGCAAATTACAAGTTTTTTTGCAAATAAAAAGCAGTTGTAAAAAATAAATTTTTACAACTGCTCTTTTAAAGTGCAGAAATTATTTTTAAATTTCTTTTCTAATTAGCGGTCTGCGCTTTTTTACCTTTTCCCTTAGTGGATTGGGAAAAAAGATGCAAAACGGATCAAACGAACCCGACGGCGTACATGGGTACTCCAATGGTTCGTTTGGTTCGTAGCTATGCGCTATATTCTAATTTTTTCTTTTCTAATTAGCAGCCTGCGCTTTTTTACTTCTTTTCTTTAGTGGATTGGAAAAAATGATGCAGAACGGACTAAACGAACCCGACGGCGTACATGGGTACTCCGAGGGTTCGCTTTAGTTCGTAGCTATACGCTATATTCTAAATTTTTCTTTTCTGTAATTAGCGGTCTGCGCTTTTTTTACATCCACTAACCTATTTGGACGCTTTCCATTCGTTATACTGCTTCTGAATCTCATCGCGTACCTTTTCTATGCCGGCTGTCTTGAGTTTTGCTACATAATCGTCGTACCACTCATCAACAGGCGATGTGCCACTGCCCTTTTTAGCCGCAAACTCTGCCTGAACATTCGCGATATTTGCAATTTCAGAGTTGAGCTCATCCACATTCGGAACAAAGCCCAATACAGGCGATTTCTTTGCATCATCGTTCATCTTGGCAGTCTGCTCCCAAACATCGGCAGGCTGACCTTCCATTACAAACGCATTGAACTGATTACCATATTTCCATGCGTTCTGAGCGATCTTTTCATATCCCGAACCTTCAATTTCTTTTGCTGTTCCGTCAGCGTTCTTTGTATAGTGCTTTCCTTCGATACCCCAGCAGAGAGTATTATAGAGTTCTTTATCTGAGTTCAATAAGTAGATAAGCTTGATAGCTTCATCAGGGTGCTTTGTGTTAGCGCCCACAGATACCATCGTGGCAAGTGCGCTCTTACGTCCCACATACGGTTCAGCCAAAAGCGCATATGCAGGGGCTTCTCCATCATGCTGATTCTTATAATAAATATCCTGACCCGGTTTCCATGTTCCCACTACCATACCGTGTGCATTTTCCGATTCGACGCCCGACATACTCGGTGCGGATGCAGCATCACTTCTTATATAACCCTTTTCATACCACTCACGGATCACTCCGTAGCTGTACTTTGCCTCATCCTCAAAATCGAGAATAAATATGTCGTCTGATGAACCGTCTTTTTTGATTCCGACGCCGCCGATAATCTCCTCATTAATGTTAGTTGTCATCGGATTAAATGAGCTAATCGTGTAAAGGTCAGGTCTTTTTTCCTTGATCTTTCCCAGTTCTCCGGTAAGCTTAGTCATAAGCGCTTTTCCCGTTTCCATATTTGTATTGTTAACAGCTAAATTTTCCAGTCCTTCCAAATCAACACCGCACTCGTCCGCGACCGACTTTTTCATTACTATACACTGCGGATTTGAAATAACCTGAATACACGGTATACCGTAAATCTTGCCGTTTACCATCGCAGACTGAATATAATAATCCTCGATTACATCGCTCATTTTAACCGTTGAGCCGTCGCTCATCTTGATATTTTCCATCTTCTCCGTAATATCATACAAGCCGCCCATCGAAACAGCCGTCTGATAATCGTTTACATAACCCGTAAAATACAGATCAACAGGCTCACCGGACGCCATCTTCATCTTTGTCTTTTCCGTAAATGACGCTGCATCTATGTACTGAATATCAAGCTTCATGCCCAATTCAGGCTCTAACATCTCGTTCAATTTTGCCATTACGGTATCTTGATCTGCAGGCTTTTCACCTATGCACACCCATGTAAGCGTATCCGATCCGCTTCCGCCTCCGCAGCCTGTAAGCCCTACTGCCATTGTTGCTGCAACAGAAAGCCCCAGCACCGCTGAAATAACTCTTTTCATAAAATCTATTCCTCCTCAAATTTTCACTGTTTTAATATTATATTTTTATCACCCGATAAGAACATTTTACCACATACATCTTTAAAAAGCAAGCATTTTTTTCACAAAACGCACAAAAAAAAACAATTGTAATAACCTTTGTTGTTTACCATTTAATTTTAGCGGGTCGAAAAAGCAAGGGCTGTTTAAAAAATCAATTGATTTTTTAAACAGCCTATATTCCTTGATTTATCTGTCTTTGAAAAATGCCATATACGACTTATATGCCATATAAATATCACCCTTCGCCGTAACTTCAAACGGCGAATGCATGCTCAACACCGGCACACCGCAATCTATTACGTCCATATTGAGGTTCGCAACATACATCGCAATCGTTCCGCCGCCGCCATGGTCAACCTTACCCAATTCGGAGGTCTGCCAAATTACATCGTTGTTATTTAAAATAGTCGCAATCTCATGTACAAATTCAGCCGACGCGTCACTCGCGCCCGACTTTCCTCTTGCGCCGGTATATTTCATCAAAACCATGCCGTGTCCCGCAAATGCTGCATTCTTCTTTTCAAAAACACCCTCATAATTCGGATCAACCGCCGCTCCCACGTCAGATGAGAGGCACGCAGATTTTGTTATGGTTTTATTAAGCGAAACAAGATCACAGCTACCTTTTACTTTTGCTATAATTTCTGCCAGGCTCATCTCGAAAAATCTTGAGAGCATACCGGTATTACCCGTCGAGCCGATTTCCTCTTTATCTACCAAAAGACACATCGCCGTACGCTCGGGTGCTTTTGTATCAAGAATACTCTTTAAAGAAGTATATGCGCACACCCTGTCGTCCTGACCGTATGCGCCGATGAAGCTTTCGTCCAACCCGACATTTCTTGCATGAAACGCAGGTACAATCTCGATTTCAGCCGATAAAAAATCGCCCTCTTTTATACCGTACATAGTATTTAATATCGAAAGAATCTTATACTTCACTTTCTCGCTTACATCTTCGCTCTTAACGCCCATTCCGCCGACCAGAATATTCAGTGCCTCGCCCTCGATACCTTCCGACATCTTCTTGCTCATCTGATCCGCTGCCAGGTGTGGCAAAAGATCCGACACACAGAACACCGGATCGGTGTCCTTTTCGCCTATCTTGATTTCAATCTCTTCGCCGTCGCTTGTGTAAATCACACCATGCATCGCCAAAGGCATTGCCGGCCACTGATATTTCTTGATTCCGCCGTAATAATGCGTTTTCAGAAGCGCCATTTCGTTGCTTTCATAGAGCGGATTCTGCTTTAAGTCCAAGCGCGGCGAGTCGATATGCGCACCGACAAGGTTTACACCCTCCGTAATATCCTTTTCGCCGATCACTGCCAATAAAATATTCTTCTTGCGGTTTATTATATACACCTTGTCGCCGGCTTTGAGCGATTCAAACCCCGAAATTTCACGAAATCCCGCCTTTTTCGCCATCTCCTCCGATATTTTCACGCACTCGCGCTCGGTTTTTCCGTTATCCAGAAATTCCTTGTATTCGTTCGTGAGATCAAACATCTCGTTAATCTGTGAATCATCTAAGTGTTCATAAACAACCTTTGGTTTGTAGGATAATTTTTCAAAAAGTTCTTTATCTGTCATTCCCGTTCAGATCCTTTCAAAATTTTAGTTTTTCGCATTTATCATAATCCGAAAACACATATATTATACCACTTTTTTACAATAGTTTCAATATGGGCTGTAAAAAAACAATTGTTTTTTTACAGCCCTCGCTTTTCGGAGGGGATAGGAAAAAAGCTTTGGAATTAACAAACTGAGCCAAAGTTTTAGCTTTGGGATACCCCCCACCGCAACAGTTATAGTTTTTATAATATGTGTGATTAACTTCTTTTCTTGCATTCTGGAGTTTTTTTACATCCCCTTTCTTCCAGCATCATTGCTTTATTCCATGCACTCATAGTTGCCTCGTCCGCATTTCTCGGCAGCGCCCGTATATCTGCTTTTTGAATCTCTATATAGATAACCTCATTGCCCTTTAAATTAAAGTTCACTTTTAGACTTCCGTTTTCAGATGTCACTTTTGAAAATTCATATCTCGGCATACTTGCATATCTCAAAAGTTCCTCCTGCATCTTTGAAAGATTTTGCGGTGCACCCATTTCAAGCCAGGTTTCATAGCAGCTGCCGTGTCCTTTTTCAATTTGCGCCGATGATACTATATATTCGCCGTCGGGGAGTGCCACCTCCACGCTCTCCTTCCAGTCCGGCTGAGTTTCAAATTCCAACAGATGCTGATTATATGCGATAATTCTTACGACTCCGTTTTCCTCTGTTGCCGTCATTCCGCACCCTATGGGATATTCACTGTCTTTTTGGCAATCCAGCACCGTTCCTCGCATTTTGCGCAACAGCTTATACGCATTGTAGGTCGCCTTTCTTATTCCATGGATATTCACCAATCCGTATGTGCAGGAGAATACGCTGTGCGATTGCCCCGGTTCTGCAAAAACATCGCTCGCCGTCCAGTACGCAACAGAATCGCACCAATCGCGCACGCCAAGCATATTTTTAACCACGCACGCACCGCCAAACTGCTGATCCACCGTCGGATTGCACACCCATGATATATTCTTGGTCGAATTGCCCGACTGTGTATTCCATTCCGTCCAATGTATCTCCAGATTCGGCATAGCGGATTTCTCCACTTTTTCTTTAACCTCTTTAAATCTTCCTACAAAGTACTCGCCCAACTCGTATGGCGAACCCTCTCTTTCGCGGTATTCGCAATATTCGCCGATCGGGTAAGCATGAGTAGAGATGAAATCTATCGGTACATTATTTTCGCTGCAGTAATCAATCAGTTCAACGACGTAATCACCGCCGGCGCTCGCAGGGCCTCCCACTTTCAGCTCACTGTTCACTTTCTTTACCGCTCTTGCGGCATATTCATACAATTTATAGTATTTTTCCATGCCCGCCGGCCAGAATCCTTTTAAGTTCGGCTCGTTCCATACCTCAAAATACCATGTCTTTACCTCATCAAGCCCATATCTGTCCACCATATGGCTCACGAAATGCCATACCAAATTTCCCCATTCGTTATAGTCCTTCGGCTCGCTTGTATTCATCTTCCAAAAACACGCATATGTTTCTGCGCTCGCCAAAGGCTGCGGCATACTGTTCAGCTCAAAAAACGGTTTTAATCCTACCGAGAGCATATTATCGGTAATCTTATCCACATGATGCCACTGATATGCCAGGGTGCCGTCAGGCGCACGGCGCACAACCTCCATATCATCATGGAACAAACCGTGAAAACGTAAATATTTAAAATGCAGCTCCGACTGGATCTCACGCAAATGCTCCATCAGATCATGCCTCAAAAGCTCATATGCGCTCCCCACCGCAACACTTTCAAATATTGTATTCCCAAACTCTTCTTTTATTGCTCTCTCTTTCAGCTTGATCATAATAATCTCCCTTTCCCAATATTATAATAGGTAATTATAAAACAAGCTGCGACAAGGCGTACTTGCCGCAGCTTACTAAACCACTTAATTATTTAGATGCTTTCCACTCATCATACTGCTTCTGCATCTCGTCACGTACCTTTTCGATACCTGCTGTCTTAAGTTTTGCTACATAATCGTCATACCACTCATCAACAGGTGATGTACCGTAGTTTGTTTTAGCCTTAAACTCAGCCTTAACATTTGAAATATTGGCAATCTCGGAGTTGATGTTATCTACGTTAGGAACGAAGCCCAATGCAGGTGATTTTCTAGCTTCATCGTTCATCTTAGCTGTCTGTTCCCAAACATCCGACGGCTGACCTTCCATTACAAATGCATTGAACTGATTACCGTATCTCCATGCGTTCTGAGCAATCTGTTCATAACCCGAACCCTTGATTTCCGTTGCTGTTCCATCCGCATTCTTTGTATAGTGCTTACCTTCGATACCCCAGCAAATTGTATTATAAAGCTCTTTATCTGTGTTCAGCAAGTATATGAGCTTGATAGCCTCTTCAGGATGCTTTGTGTTGGCACCTACAGATGTCATGGTAAGAAGTGCCTGTTTACGTGCAACATACGGTTCACCTAAGAATGAGTATGCAGGTTCATCACCATTGTGCTGATTCTTATAGTAAACGTCCTGACCAGGTTTCCATGTTGTCCATGCCATAGCATACATATTTTCCTGTTCTGTTGATGATGCAGTACTTGCAGATGCTATATCGCTTCTGATATAACCTTTTTCATACCAGTCACGGATTGTCTTAAATGCATCTTTCATGCTATCCAAAAAATCAGGGATATATATTTCATCAGATGTACCGTCTCTTCTGAAAGAAACGCCGCTTATGAGTTCTTCATCGATATTGCTTCTTGCAGGGTTAAACGGATTGATCGCATAAAGGTCAGGTCTCTTTTCCTTGATCTTTGCAAGCTCTCCGGTAAGCTTTTCCATATAAGCCTTTGCCGTTTCATCGTTTGTATTTGAAAGAGCCATCTTCTGCAAGCCGTCCAAATCAACTCCGCACTCGTCTGCAACCTTTTTGTTCATTACAATACAACCGGGGTTTGAAATAACCTGGATACACGGAATACCATAGATTTTGCCGTTTACCATTGCGGACTGAATATAGTAATCCTCGATTACATCGCTCATCTTAACAGTTGAGCCGTCAGCCATCTTGATGTTTTCCATCTTTTCTGTAATATCATACAAACCGCCCATCGAAACAGCTGTCTGATAATCATTTACATAACCTGTAAAGTACAGGTCAACAGGCTCACCCGAAGCCATCTTCATCTTTGTCTTTTCAGTAAACGATGCACCGTCTATGTACTGAATATCAAGCTTCATGCCCAATTCAGGCTCCAACAGTTCGTTTACCTTTGCCATTACAGTGTCGTGATCGGCAGGCTTTTCACCCAAGCACACCCATGTGAGTGTATCCGATTTGCTTCCTCCGCCGCAGCCGGTCAAACCTACTGCCATTGTTGCGACAACCGAAAGACCCAAAACTGCTGAAATAATTCTTTTCATAAATTTTTCCTCCTTAAACTTTTACCTTTTTTTATTTTATATATAAGCAGAAAGGAAAATACTCTTTTCTGCTTATATAACATACTCTATTTATTAACCCTTTACAGAACCTACTGTTAATCCTTTTACAAAATACTTCTGGAAGAACGGGAATATAACGAGCGCAGGACCCGCTACTATAACCGCCATCGCCATACGTATCGTTTCGCCCGGCACATCGATCATTGAAGTATCCATACCGGTTTGCTGCATCTGCTTTAACATATCAAGGTTCGTCATAATCTTTTGCAGCAAATACTGCAAGCTGTAGAGCTTCTCATTCTGAATATAGATAAGAGCCGTATTCCAGTCGTTCCACTTACCCAGGAATATGAACAGTGCAACCGTTGCCAAAACCGGTTTTGAAAGCGGAAGAATCATCTTTACAAATATCGTGTACTCCGACGCACCGTCGATTGTCGCCGACTCGATAATTTCTCCCGGAATACCCTGGAAGAAGGTTCTCATCATGAACACATACCACGGATTTATCAAGCCCAGCAGAATGTATACCCAAATAGTATCATTCAAATGCAGGAACTTCGCTACCAATAAGTATGAAGGAACAAGACCGCCGCCGAACAGCATTGTAAAGTACAGATAAAAGTTCAGCACATTTCTTCCCTTAAGCTTTTTTCTTGACAAAGGATATGCAACCATCGCCATGAAAAGCACCGAAAGCACCATTGCGATTACTGAATAAACAAATGTAACACCGTATGCTCTTAAAATTGCGTCCGGCTGTTCAAACACATACTTATATGCGTCCCAACATACAGGACTCGGTATCAGCTGATAACCTTTTGCAACCGTCTCTGCACTTGAGAGCGAAACGCTCACCAAAAGCCAGAACGGGAATATTATCAATAAGCACAAGATTGAAAAGAAGATTATCAGGACAACTTGTAACGCCGTATTTTTCTTTTTCATTTCCCGATCCCTCCTTAAAATAATCCAAGGTCTTTATCGACCTTCTTAGACAAAGCGTTTGTTGTGATAACCAATATCATGCCGACGATAGACTGCATCAGCGAAACAGCCGATGACTGACCGTATGAATCTCCCGTACCCTCTTTAAATGCACGGAAAGTATATGTATCGATAACGTTCGTTGTTGCATAAAGGTTACCGTTAGCGCCGTCTTGTGTTACGTTGTAGAACAAACCGAAGTCTGCACGGAATATATTACCGATCTTTAAAATCGTAAGAATTACAATCAAAGGAACCAAACTCGGAAGCACAATATGTATTGTTCTTTGGAATTTATTAGCGCCGTCTACTTCAGCCGCCTCAAAGAGTGATGTATCAATACCCATCAAAGACGCATAGTAAACAACCGAGTCCATACCGACACCCTTCCAAACCGATGTTATGGTAAGAATTATCGGCCATGCGTTAGGCTTCGAATACCAGTCTATATTCTGCCCGTTCGCCCCTGTAATTCCCATAGCTTTTAAAATCTGATTCAAATAACCCGAATTCTGATTCAAAATAGCAAGTACCATGTAGGCAACTATAACCCATGACATAAAGTGAGGAGTTATAAGAATCGTCTGGAATATCTTTGTTGCGGTTCTGCTCTTTAATTCAAAAAGCAATATAGCAACCAAAAGTGATGCTATTATACCGAATACAATAAATAGGAAGTTATTCCCCAGCGTGTTTCTTACCAACTGAACAAAAACGTCAGATTTGAAGAAAAATTCAAAGTTTCTGAGTCCTACCCACGGACTTCCGAAAATACCCTCTGCAAAATTGTATCTCTTAAATGCGATTATGATACCGAACATCGGCACATAATTGAACAATGCAACCAAGAATACCGGGATCGCACACAGCGTGTAAAGCTGTATATCGCTCTTATCAATTTTGCGTTTTTTTGTTACGATTGTACCGTTTGAAGATACAACCTTCTGTTTTGCGCTCATGACAAAACTCCTTTCTTTTCCTTTTTTTAATTACCGGATACTCTTTTCCCCAATATCCAATAATTTTATATTATAATAAGATTGTACCACATTTTTAACAAATTGAATAGTGGATTTTTTTCATAACATTATGGACTTTTTTCATATTTCCCGATTAAATTGTATATTTTAGCGTAAAATCCAAATATAGTATTATTAAATTCACTGAAAATCCTATCAAAATCCACTTTTTCCGTTATAAAAAAGTTTATACACATTCACTAAATCCATAAAAATATATTTTTAAAAATATCTGTCCAAAATCGCGCGCCCGTTCTTTTTGAGCCATGCGTTGCAGCTATAGTATTCGGGATACGCCGCCAAAACGGCGCCGTAAAATTCTTTTGAATGGTTCATGTATTTCCTGTGGCAAAGCTCATGTACGACAACGCTGTCCAAAACCTCGCTCGGCGCCAAAAGCAGCAGACAGTTAAAGTTAAGATTTCCTTTTGCCGAACAGCTCCCCCAGAGCGTCTTTTGTACTTTCACGCAGATTCTGCCGTATGTAACCCCGACAATCGGCGCAAAATGCTCTGCTCTCTCCCTAAAAATCTCCTTTGCCTCTTTTTTGAGCTTACCGATCTCTTCATCGGTCAATTTCACCGCACTTTCGGCTTTTGCATTTTGCTCTTTTATCTTTGCAAGGTGCTTTTTGATCCATAAAGCGTGCGCCGATATAAATTCTTCAATCTCCGAATCCTTTGTTTTTATCGGCACACGTACAATAATTCTCTCATCGCGCTTTATTTCAATACTGAGCGTTTTCCGCTTGCTCTTTATAATTTCCAATCCGTCATAGCGCATATATTATTCCTCCGCACTGTTTTCCCGTACATATTCCGACGGCAGCAGTCCTGTGTACCTTTTAAACGTTTTTGAAAAATACGAATCGTTCTCAAATCCGCATTTTTGCGCAACCTCATGAATGGAGTATTTCTTTTTCAAAAGCATCTTTTTCGCCTCCTGACACCTGAGCAAATTTATGTAAAATACAGGCGTCATTCCAGTTGCCTTTTTAAATTCGCGCACAAAATAGAATTTGCTGAGTCCCGATTCAAAAGAGAGCTTTTCCAAAGAGAGCGGCTCATCTATATGCGCCTTTATATATCCCATCGCCAGCTTTATATTTTCCGTTTTATTGCTGTTTTGAGTCTTTTTTTCCTCTTCGTCCGCAATGTAATTCCTGGAAAAATATAACATCATATCCAAAGCCGCAGTCTTTACACCGGTCTCAAAAAAAGACTCTTCATTTTCAAATTCGTCCACTACTCTCAAAAAAAGCCGCTGCGCCTTTTCGTCGCGGATAAGAGCTTTATACTCGGTTTGCTCGGGACGTATACCGTTTGATTCCAGAAAATCGGAATCTATAATCAAGCAATAATATGTCATCATGCCGTCGGTTCTTGTCGTATGAATCATATTGGAGTTGATAATGATAATATCTCCCGTCGCTGCCGCATACGCCGATGCACCGCTTACCACTTCGCCCTCTCCGCCGTCTATATACAATATTTCGATATTGTTATGCCAATTCCCATTTTCGCCGTAGCCTGCATTTACCGTGATTTCGTCATGATGAAAAATAACAGGCAGAGACTTATCTTCAAGGTTATGGCTTTCAAATACTTTATTTTTCATATCCGTCTCCGTTTCAGCAATATAATTAGGTATTTATTTCTTTAGGGGATAGAAAAAAGCTTCGGAACGCCCGAAACAAATCCGACGGCGTACGGGCGGTACTCCGAGAGGTTTGGTGAGGGTGTAACAAAAAGGCAATTTGATAAAAACAGAATTTCTTAAAATTTATCAAAAAAACTATAGAACTGAACTTAATTATAAGGTTTTCCAAGTAATATGTGCCTTTTTGTGTTCCGGACTTTTTTATATTCCCTAAGCAATATAGTGTTATTTGTCCGCAATATTTTATGTTGACTTTCCGATAATCTAAGTATACAATAATATCGAAAAAAAATCAATACAGCAATAAATTATTTTTTCAAAAAAAACCGAAAAACAGGAGTGATAACCATGAAAAAATTAAGAATAGGACTTGTCGGCGCAGGAAATATCGCAAGGGTACATCTTGACGCTTACAAAAAGGTAGAAAATGCGGAAATCGTTGCAGTATGTGATATAGACTCCGAAAATCTTTCCGAAACGGCAAAGCTTTTTGGTATCGAAAAAACATACGCAAGCGAAACCGAAATGATTAAAAATGAGGATCTTGACGCAGTTGACGTATGCGTATGGAACTGCAATCATGCCGCTTGCTCAATAGAGGCATTAAACGCAGGACTTCACGTACTCTGTGAAAAGCCGATGGCAACAAGCGCAAAAGAGGCACAGGAAATGATAGACGCAGCCAAAAAGAACAACAAGCTTTTGATGATCGGCTTTGTTTTAAGATTCGGCGATGAGGCAAGAATCGCAAAGGACTTCATCGACCACGACTATATCGGCGACATCTATTATTCAAAAGCTACATATTTAAGACGTCACGGAGCACCCGGCGGCTGGTTTACCGATAAATCACGCTCATCAGGCGGCCCTGTAATCGATTTGGGCGTACACGTTATCGATCTTACAAGATATCTTATGGGACGTCCGAAACCCGTTTCGGTATTTGCATCAACCGAAAACAAGCTCCAAAACAGACCTTACCTCAAAAACAATGTAGGCTGGGCACCGAAAGGCGCATCACCGCAAGATCTGTACGATGTAGAGGACTTCGGCGTTGCTTTGATAAAATATGAAGGCAACAAAACCACGCTTTTGGAAACAAGCTACAGCTTAAACGGTGAAGATTCATCAACCAAAGAGCTCTACGGCACAAAAGGCGGCATGAACTTAAACGGCAGCGATTTAAAGATATACACCGTAGTAAACGACTACCTCGCCGATATCTCGCCGAAAACCCAAAACTACGTTCATACCCAGGAAATGTTCCCGGCAGAAATGCAGCATTTTGTTGACTGTGCGCTAAACGGTACGCCGTGTATCGCAACAGCAGAGGACGGGCTTGAAATCATGAAGATTTTGGACGCTATCTACGAATCGGCAAGAACAGGACACGAAGTAATAATTAAATAAGCAGACCGATAAAATAAGGAGAGTTTTATAATGAAAATAGGAGTTAGTTCATATTCATTTTCGCAGTACCTTTCAGACGGCAGATTGAACATTCACTCTGTCATAAAAAAAGCGGCAGATATGGGATTTGACGCAATCGAATTTACAGATCTTCCAAAAGACGAGGGAGATCGCGGTGATTTGGCACGTCTGTTAAAAAAAGAGGCGGCGGAAAATAACATCGAGCTTTCGGCATATGTTGTCGGCGGAAATCTTTTGTGTGACGATCAGGCAGCAGAGGTAGAAAGATTAAAGGGCGAGATCGACATCGCAAACATTCTGGGAGTAAAAATCTTCAGATATGACGTTCTCTACAGATTACCGCAAAACATGAATTTCTACAGTGCGCTGGATAAGGTAGCGCCTGCCATGCACGAGCTTGCCGAATATGCTCAAAAATACGGCATAAAAACGTCTATCGAGAATCACGGTCACGCATTCCAGGATGCCGACCGAGTTGAAAAGGTTTACTATGCGGTAAACCATGAAAATTTCGGTCTTTTACTCGATATAGGTAACTTTATGTGTGCTGACGAAGATCCGTATAAGAGCGTTTCAAGACTTGCAAATCTTGCCGTTCATGTACATTTAAAGGATTTCATCAGGCAGGATTTCTACAGTACCGAATCAAAGGAACACTACTTCCGTACTCGCGGGCGTAATTATCTTTTGGGCGTTGCCGTCGGTGACGGCGATGCAAAATCCGCTCAATCGATAGATATTCTGCAATCATTCGGCTATGACGCCTATCTCGACATCGAATTTGAAGGTCCGAAAGACTGCATACAAGAGCTTGAAAAAGGATTGGCATTTGTAAGAAATATCATAGAATAATATACAAAAAGGGGCTGTAAAAAATCAATTGATTTTTTTACAGCCTTTGCTTTTTTACATTATATATCGTCCGCTTACTCGGCAGCATTGTTACTTTTGCTTTCCAACTTTTTTAAATAATCAACGCACAGTCCGCCGTCACAGTAATAGAAAAACGGATCCTTGCGAATGGCATTTTCTCCATTAATAAAGAATATGGGAACAATAGCTTTATCATTTTTATCAACATATACCACCGAAAATCTATAGCCTATCTTCCCCAGTGACACTCCGCCTTTTCGCATCGGTTTGCTTTTAATATTTTCAACAATATACCGAATATCCTCCGCATCTTCAACCGTAAATCCCACGCCTGTATTACCGTCGAATATATTGATGTGGTCAACATCGGACGGATTTACATCCTTTCCGAATGTCTTTGGCGTAAAATAATATATCAATGCCGCACAAATCACAATCAGCAGTGCGGTTAAGGGAAATAAAACTTTCTTTTTCATACCGCACACACCTCATCAGATTATTTACTGTATGCTTTCGGCATATCTCACCGTTTCCATCGCGTCCTTTGCGTATTTATCCGCGCCTATCATCTCGGCATACTCACGGTTTAAAACAGCTCCACCGACAACCACCTTGCACCACGGAGCTTTTTCGCGCAAAAGCACTATTGTCTTTTCCATAGCAGGCACGGTCGTAGTCATAAGAGCGCTAAGTCCGCAGACCGGCGCATTTTTTTCAACAACAGTATCTGCTATCACCTCTGGTGCAACGTCACGCCCCAGATCCACCACGTCAAATCCGTAGTTTTCCAAAAGCACCTTCACGATATTCTTTCCTATATCATGAATATCTCCCTGAACGGTTGCAATTACAAAGGTGCATTTTTTCTCGCTTTTGGCACCGCTTGCAGCGATTGCGTCCTTTATTTTATCAAACGCACTTTTTGCCGCCTCGGCACTCATCAAAAGCTGCGGAAGATATACTTTCTTTTCCTCAAAGCCTTTTCCCACGCTGTCCAAAGCCGGGACAATATCGTTATTTACAATATCGAGCGGCGCATGATCCTTTAAAAGCACCTCACAGCTCTCTGCCGCCTTTTCCTTTAATCCTCTCGATATTGCAGTCTTTAAATCTATCGTTTCATCTTTTGTCTTAACCGTTTCATTTTTTTCGGCACTCTCCAGTGATGTTATGAATTTTATATACTCGGAGCAGTTCTCATCCATATTGTGAATCGTCATAAAGGTATAGTATGCCTTCAAAATCCCATCGGAATACGGATTTATAATCCCTGCCGAGAGTCCGTTTTCCAGGGCAAATGCGAAAAAGTTCGCATTTATCGTTTCACGCTCGGGCAGTCCGAATGAAATATTTGAAACACCCAAAACGGTATTTACTCCCATCTTGTTTCGGATATAATTAAGCGCCTGCAAAGTATTTACCGCCGCCGAAGAATCCGCGCTTATCGCCATGCAAAGCGTATCAAATACAATATCCTTTTTATCTATGCCGTATTTTTTTGCATTCTCCAAAATCTTTTCGGCTATTCTGATTTTCCCTGCGGCATCTTTGGGAATACCGTCCTCATCAAGCGTGAGCGCAACCACAACACCGCCGTATTTTTTCACCAACGGGAAAATCTTTTCCATACTCTCAGCCTTTCCCGTTACCGAATTAACCATTGCTTTTCCGTTATACCGCCTTAGCGCCGCCTCCATTGCCGTACTCAAAGTCGTATCTATCTGAAGCGGCAGATCTATTACCGCCTGTATCTCGCACACAGCATTTTCAAGCATCGCACGCTCATCTATCCCCGGCAGTCCCACATTTACATCCAGAATATCCGCGCCCCGATCCTGCTGATTCATTCCCTCATTTAAGATATATGCCATATCATTTTCCATAAGAGCTGTCTTAAATCTTTTTTTGCCTGTCGGGTTTATGCGCTCGCCGATCAGTATCGGTTTTTCGCCGATTCTTACCGCATGAGTATATGAAGAAACCACCGTAAAATTCTTTTTGGGGATCGGCTCAAATTCAATATCTTTTGTTGCCTCAACCGTCTTTTTTATATATTCGGGTGTTGTTCCGCAGCAGCCGCCGATTATTCCCACTCCTTTTTTTGCCATTGCGGCAACGCACTCGGCAAAGCTTTCGGCATCAACATCATAGTATGTTCTCTCCCCGTCGCTTGCCGGCAGTCCTGCGTTCGGCTTTAATATAACCGGCGTTGACGAGTATTTTAATATCTCATCAATTACGCCCTCAAGCTGTTTCGGGCCGAGCGAACAGTTTACTCCCAGTGCGTCAACGCCCAAGCCCTCAAGCATTGCCACCATAGCGTCGGGTGATGCTCCCGTCATAAGCTTTCCGTCCTCGCCGTACGCATTCGATGCAAATATCGGCAGATCCGAATTTTCCTTTGCCGCCAAAACCGCAGCCTTTGTTTCATAGCTGTCGTTCATTGTTTCGATAAAGATCAGATCTGCGCCGTATTTGGCTCCGAGCCGTACGGTTTTGGCAAAAACCGCAACAGCCTCCTCAAAATCGAAATCACCGTACGGCTTTAGAAGTCTGCCTGTCGGGCCTATATCGAGCGCGACATATTTCTCACCCTTGTTTTCCGATTTTTCTGCTGCCTGTCTTGCATTTTCAAGAGCGCTTTTTATTATTTTCTCGAGTTCGTCATCATCAAATTTCAGACTGTTCGCACCGAATGTATTGGAGTTTACCACATTCGATCCCGCATCAAAATACATCTTATGAATACGCACAATTTCCTCGGGGTGCTCCATATTCCATCTTTCGGGAAGCTCTCCCGGTGCCAGTCCGCGCGACTGCAAAAGCGTACCCATGCCGCCGTCCAAGTATATTCTCGAAGTCTTAATCAAATCTCTTATATTCATATAAAAATCTCCATTCTGTCATCATACGGGCGGCATTTCGGTATTATTTTTTTCTGAACGCACAGTCCGTCTTTTCGCAGTTTTCGCATGATTTCTCATTTTCGGCACATTTTGCAGCCGACAAAGGGATTATCGCCGTAACCGATTTTGTCGGCGTCATAAGAAGGCTTGAATTGAGCGAAAGTCCGATTTTTCGGCTGCAATCCAAAACGGCAAAAATCTCCTTTTGCATATCAAGCGGAATATCGCCGTAACCAGGGCTGAAACGCACACCTGCAAATAAACCCTGCCGTTTTGCCGCATCTTTCATATCCTTACAAAAAGCGTCGCACAAGCTCTCTATCCGCTCTGCGCCTATTGCTTGAAATGCCACCGCCCTTGCAGGTGATATACTGCTGTATTTCGTTATGAGCCTGTCTATATTTAATCCGACCGTCGCAGCAAAAAGGATAATCTTTTCTGCTCCTTGCAGACGTTTTTTTATTGTGGCACTGTCCGATTCAGCAAACCCCAAATTTATACCGCTGTCCTTTTTGGTCAGCTCAAATTCGCGGTAACACACGCGATAAGCAAACGCGCCGCCGCACTCTTTTAAGCACTCCTCCAAAAGTGCGTCCATATCCTCACTTTTACCCGAAACACCCATATACCTCAACATCTCGGTTCTGTCAAAAGGCATTTCGGAATACATCTTCACAAAAACTTTATTAAGCATCTTTTCCCAATATATCCGAGAGGTTAGCCTGAATCTTTGCGGCAACATCGGGTTTGTTCATGGAATACACATGCACGTGTGTTATTCCGTTGGCGTATAGGTCTATAATCTGATCCGTTGCATAAGCAATACCTGCCTGTTTCATCGCATCGGGATAGTCCCCGAACTTATCTATCAGGCTTTTAAAGCGCTGCGGCATAAAAGAGCCGGAAAGCTTTATCGCACGCTCCACTTGCTTTGCATTGGTAATCGGCATAATTCCTGCAATCACCGGCAGAGTTATCCCCGCCTCTCTTATTTTATACAGAAAATTATAGAGAAGATTATTATCGAAAAACATCTGCGTTGTGAAAAAATCACACCCGGCATCTGCTTTTTCTTTTAAATAGCGTATATCCTCTTTCTGATTTACGCTCTCGGGGTGCACTTCGGGATAACACGCACCGCCTATACAAAAATCGGGACTGATACTTTTTATGTCATATATAAGATCGGTCGCGTGCTTATAGTATATACCCGTTGCGTCTGAGTCCTCGGGAATATCACCCCTTAATGCCATGATGTTTTCAATTTCCGCCGTCCTTATCCTTTCGATCATATCTATAACCGTTTCTCGCGTTGAGGATATGCAGGTCAGATGCGCAATCGACGGCACACCGTAGTTATCCTTTATATTTTTCGCCATATCCAAAGTATACTTGCTCGTTCCGCCGCCGGCACCGTATGTCACGCTCATAAAAGCAGGTTTAAGCTTTGCGATTTCCTCTGTCGCATACTTTACACTGTCGTAAACGGCGTCTGTTTTCGGCGGAAAAATCTCAAAAGAAAGCGAAAACTTTCTGCTTTTAAGCAAATCCGATATTTTCATCTCTGTAATCATTATCTCCTTTTTTCAGATTTTATTTTAGATAATTGTAAAACTAACGTTTTCCAATTAAAATTCTTAGGTAGAAATAAAAAGTTCCGGCTGATTTTAATTTTACGGCAGGTTGAAACTTTTTATTTCAGCCAAAAATGACGCGCATGTCGTCATTTTTGATTATAAATCAGGGGTTGGCACCCCCGATACCCCCGCAAAGATGCGGCGGCTAAAAAGCAAAATTTACATTTTACCTATCTTGCATTATCTTATCTCAAACTGTATTAATCCCTCGTCAAATATCAGCGGCAGCTCACCTGCAATCAAAGGCTTTGCATAGGCAATGAACTTTTCATTCACTCCCAAGCCGTCCTCGGCAATCATATCTTTGGGTATTCCCTTTTCAAAGTTTGCCACATCATTTATATCAAACGGTGCAAGCTCTATTGCATACGGCTTGTCCGAAATACGTTTAAATCCTGCCATAACGGCTGTTTTTCCATCCTCCGCAAGCTCTATTGCAAAGCTTCCCGCCGCAAACGCTTCTTCCACATCAACCTTAGATCCGGCAATCGAAAAACAGCGCTGCAATGTGCTTAACTCTATACTTCTCGTCTTTATACCCAGCTCGTCCGATATAAGCTTTTCGACAGTCTTTCCGACTCCTCCCAGTGCCGCGTGAGCAAATCCGTCGTCTTCTGCCCTTTTTATATCGCCGCACTCGGCTATGTAGCGCTCATCTTCACCCTTTATGCCTTCCGAAACCGCAATGATTGTCGTGCTTTTCTTTTTCATCACGTTTTTCAGTTTTTCTATAAATTTTTCGGGCGAGAATGTCACCTCCGGCAGACAGATTATATCAACAGGATTCAGCTTGTCCGAATTTGCCAAAGCCGCAGCAGCGGTAAGCCACCCTGCATTTCTTCCCATAATCTCCAAAATAACGACCGATTTCATATCGTAAACATCGGTATCAAGCGCCAGCTGACGTATTGAGTTGACTATAAATTTTGCAGCGGAGCCGAATCCCGGTGTGTGGTCGGTTAAAAACAGGTCGTTATCTATCGTTTTCGGCACACCTATAACCTGTATATCTATATTTTTATCCGCCGCATACGCAGAAAGCTTTTTTACGGTATCCATCGAATCGTTTCCGCCGATATAGAGAAAATATCCCACGTTATGCTTTTTAAAGGTATCGAATATCTTCTTATAAATATCCTCATCTTTTTCCGAATCAGGCAGCTTTTTTCTGCATGAGCCGAGATATGATGACGGCGTCTGCTTTAAAAGCGCAATCCTCTCAGGTGTAAAATCGTCCAATGATATGATATTATCGTTTAATATTCCCTCAATGCCGTTTACCGTCCCTAAAATCTCACCGATTTTGCGCGACTCTATTCCTCTTTTTATCACACCTGCCAATGATGCGTTTATAACCGAAGTCGGTCCTCCCGACTGCCCAACGAGTAAATTTTTCATAAGTTACTTCTCCTTTTTTATTCTGCCTTTACCTTTTTTCTAAGGGGATAGGAAAAAAGCTTTGGAATTAACAAACCGAGCCAAAGCTTTAGCTTTGGGATACCCGACAGCGTACATGGGTACGCCGAGGGCGAAGTTTGTTGATAGCAAGAAAAAATAATTTTTCTTGCGTTCCTGAGTTTTTTAACATCCCCTTTTTTATTCTGCCGTGTATGTTTCACCTGTATATCCTTCTGCCGAGATTGCCTCGGTTACGGGCTTCATGCCGCCGTACGAATCCAGCCACATAAGCTTTACCGTTTCATTTGCCGTATCCGATTCTATCCCTCTCATATTCCCGTCGGCGGCAACACTTGACACATCGATAAGCTTACCGTCCGAAAAGCGCGCCGCAACGATTTTGCCGTTACCGTTAAATCCTCCGACATAATAGCCGGCATTTGTCTGGCGCGCTACCATCATCGGATTATCCGAAACCCAAAAGGTTTTCTTCTCGCTCATATACTGATTTCCGGCATAATCATATGCTATAAAATATGCGGTATACTCGCCCGTGCCGTAAGTGATTTTCACTCCAAAGCCGTTTTGACACGTATCGGGCGAAATATTCCGAACAATATAATTGTTTGAGGGTGTCATAATACGCAAATTATAATATTTAACTTCATTTCCCGTAGCATAGTAATTAACCTTATCACTCGTTTTATACACAGGCTTTACCATGTTGAATTTTATATTTGAAACAGGGTTATATACATTCACCGTCAAGCTCGCCGTTTTGCCGCTGTTATCGGCAGCGTTTGCGGTGAGTATACATTCTCCCTTTTTCTTTCCCTTTAAAACACCGTTTGCAAAGCTTGCGGCATCGGAAGAAAGCGTCCATAAAAGCTCGTCATTCGTTGCATAATACGGCTCTTTTTTTACCTTTATTTTCAGTTCATCACCGACAATAATAGCGTTCTTTGATGCGCTTATCTCCAGATTTTCCAGTAAAATCGGCTCCTCCGCCCATTTTGCAAAAAGCGTCATATCCGAGGCTACAGTGTCCGTATCAAAATCCCACGCATTAGTGCAATCGCTGTCTTTATACCAGCCTGCAAAATATTTACCGCTTTTTGTAGGATTTTTAGGTACAGTCAGATATGCATTTTCGGGATATTCGGCACTTGCAATCACATCACCGCCGCCAGTATCAAAGCTTACAGTAAATTTCTCCGAGGTTGAGTATGCCTTTATGCAGGCATTATTATATCCGTCAGAGGCATCACTCCACGTTCCGTTTGCATATAAAAAGCTTTCGCCCTCATTTGATGAATTTTTTAAGCTCGGAGTTGTTCCTTCAAATACATGAAATGCATTGGTACTATCAGGATCTTTCAGAGAAAGCACTACCGAAAAGCGCTCACCCGAATTTAGTGCAACGGGCGTCGTAAGCTTCACCGTATGATATCCGTCATAGTAAACCGTACCCGAAACCGTATTCATAAGTATTCCGTCATCGGGCGCCGCCGCACCGTCATCTAATTTATAGATTTTTGCGGTATATGTAACAGGCTCTGTCGCATTGCTTGCATGATCGGTATAAAATCCCACGGCTTTTACCGTCTGATTTTCCCGTGCTGTGAAGATATTCGCCGAATGCTCCGTGCCCAAAAGCATACTCCATGATGCGCCGTCATACTGATTTATAATGTTATAGTTATCGCTCGGCTCCATTTTAAGACTCATAAAATTAGCCAGAGTAGCCTCTTCATATGATATCCAGAAATATCCGTTATCGCCCCATACCGTTCCCCAGCTGTTTTTGGCTTTCCATGCACCGGGTTTTTGCGGTTTTTGCGAAAGTCCGTTAAAGTTTGTGACTGCATAGTCATCGTCCCAGCCGACAAGCACAACAGCATGATTCCCGTACCTTTTTCCCAAGCTGCTGAAGTATGCGTTTTTGTTGCTGAGCTTTGTATTGTCGGCAAAATATTCCACCATAACGCTGCCGTTTTCCATAATCGCCGATTTTACATCATCTGCACTCTCCAGCTCGCGATACTCCTGCAAATGCGCATATGAAGAATACCTCTTATCCTCCGGGACGTCCGTCATATCTGCCAAAGTCTCCCCGTACGGATAATTCTCCTCAAGCTCAACACCCTGCCAGCCTGCAAGATAGCGCACCGCGCTTGCATGATTGCCGTCACAGTAATATCCTGTATAGTCGTTCTTAAATTCCTCACCGTCATTTAATATCTCATTATGCTTATGTGCAACACACGCCAAATGCCGCTCCGAATAATCGATCTCGTCCGGATCTGCATACCCTTGCCGCAGCATACTGCTCTCGGCGGCGGCAATTGTCGTAAAAGCCCAGCACGTTCCGAATTTGCCCTGCGCCCTTACAGGTGTAACATACCCCAATGCCGCCGAGTCATAGTTTTGGGGAAGTGATGTATTCTCATTGCTCTTTAACCCCTTAGTGTTCTTTTTTACAGGCTTTTTTACGCCGTTGTCCAAAACCTCAACCGTAACCTCCGGTTTTTGTCCCAAGCCGTAATTAACGTTTTCGGCAAGCTGTAATTCCTCTGCCTTTGTCGGCATACTCCCCAACAACATTGTCGTCATCAGAGCTGCTGCAATAATTTTCACTCTCATAGCGTTTTCTCCTCATTTTACTTTTTTATATATTTCCTTTATCGAATTACGTATAAGCTTTTTAAAAATCGGTGCGGTTCTATCTGCCGTTTCCTGCACCTCTTCATGCGTGAGCGGATTGTCGGTCATCCCTGCCGCAAGATTGGATATAACGCTTATTCCGACCACCTGCATCTTCATATGCGACGCAGCCATTGCCTCGCACGCAGTGCTCATTCCGACCGCATCCGCACCGAGCGTTCTGTACATCTTAATTTCCGCGGGCGTCTCAAAGTTCGGGCCGGTAAGCTGTATATATACACCCTCTTTTAAATCAATATGCTCCTTTTCGGCAACGCTCTTTACGATTTTTTTAAGCTCCGGAGTATATATGTGCGACATATCGGGGAATCTCACGCCCAGCTCATCAATATTTTCACCGATTAAAGCAGAGGGAACAAAAGAAGAAATATGATCATTTATAAGCATCAGATTTCCTGCCGAAAATCCGGGATTTATTCCGCCTGCCGCATTTGTCAGAAAGAGAACTTCAGCGCCCAAAAGCCTCATCACTCTTGTCGGCATAACCACGTCGGTTATTTTATAGCCCTCGTAAAAATGCACACGCCCCTGCATAATCACCATCGGCACGTCATCTAAATATCCGAAAACAAACTGCCCCTTGTGTCCCGGGACGGTTGATACGGGAAAATTCGGGATCTCTTTATATTCGATTGTTTTTTCTATTTTTATGCTCTTTGCAAAATCGCCGAGTCCCGAGCCGAGTATAAGCGCGATTTTCGGTTCAAAATCAATCTGATTTCTTATATATTGTACGGCTTCCGATATTCTTTCATATTCTCTATTCACTAAAACATTCCTCCGTAATCTCAAAACATCTTTTAAAGCGCTCCTGCCTTCTTTCTATTATTATACCCTATTTATCGCATTATTGCAACAAAAATTTACATTATTTGAGAGTTCAGCGAGTGCATAAAGCCGTCAAGGTCGGTTGTCATTATATCTCCTGCCACGGGTGTGTTATCTATTATAATAATATTTGCCCGAACGGTCGATTTGACTTTAACCGGATAATTGGTAACTTCATATGTATACCTCACCCCCTTTTTTCCGCAAAAATCCGAAAGATCCAGTCCCGCCTCAATCTGCAATTTATTATAGTTTTCGTATACATCATCAAACTTTTCCGGAATCGTTACCTCCTCTTTCTCAATCGGGTGTTTCTTTACCTCCCAGCCGTAGCTTTTTAAAAATTCAATATTATCCGCATTTTTCCAGGACGACATTGCAAGGCACCCTCCCGCAATAAGAAACACTATCCCTACCATAATCAGATAAACCGTTATTTTATGCATAAATTTCACCTCTTAAAATTTATTGCAGCTATTTTTCTCTGCTTATTATTTATATTATTTAAACTATCATAAAATACAAAACTGCTTGCACAAAAATCCAAAATTTTCCTGTTTTTTTTATTTTAAAACGGATAATATATAATTAGGGATTAAAATGATTTTTTAAAGGGCAGGCAAAGCAATCAGAAGTGTTTTGCTGCCCCTATCATAAAAAAGAAAGGAAGATCTGTATGCTTGATAACATATCATTGGTTCTTGTAATTATTGGTGCTATAAACTGGGGAAGTATCGGCTTTTTCGGCTATGATATAGTCGGTGCGCTCTTCGGCGGACAAGGCTCGGTTATTGCAAGAATTATTTTTGCAATTGTCGGCGTTGCCGGGCTATGGGCAATCGGTATGCTTTTTAAGGACAAGGTAAGCGTAACTGATTAATTCCGCGGGAGATGTAAAAAACGCGCAGAACGCAAAAGGGACAGTAACAGAAAAACTCAATTACTTTTGTTAATGCTTTTCGTTATTTGTTGAAAAATCTCATCTTTTTCGATTTTTCTTTTTATTTTATACCCTTTTGCTACGAATAAACCGAACCTCTTGGAGTACACTCGTACGCCGTCGGGTTCGGTTTATCCGTTCTGCATCTTTTTTTCCATCTCCCCTCAAAAAAAACGCGCAGAACGCAAACCAAAAAAGGAGCAAATTGCTCCTTTCTTTTTTATTCTTACAATTCTCCCAGAAGATTCTTTCTAAACTGTTTCGGCGAGATACGCTTTTGAAGTTTAAACTGCTGTATAAAATAGCTTGATGTCGAAAAGCCGGTGCGCATTGCAATCTCGGTCATATTCATATCGGTCGAGGCAAGAAGCTTTTCCGCCTCGGTTATGCGTACATAATTTATATATTCGCTGAAACTGTGCTTTGTAATCTGCTTAAAAATCCTCGAAAAATAACTGTAGCTGACATTACACATTGCCGCCGCGTCCGACGCGGTTATCTCCTCGCTGAAATGCTCTGTTATATAATCCAGCACCTGCTGAATCTTCTCCAAAAGATCATTGCTGACGCTTGAGGTTATAGTCAAATCCATATTCTTGCTGTTCCAGTAGCGCAAAATCCATAGAAATATGCTCCCGATATGCGTACGCATCGCCAGCTCATACCCGTACGGCTTTTTTGCATATTCTTCAAGCATCGCAACCATTCTGCCCGGAATATCGGTTTCGGATATCTCCTCGTCGCGAAAAACCCGCTGATGCTTTGAGTTGTTTATTATAAACGGAGTTATGTACTTTGCCTCAAATGCCGAATTGCCGGCGGCATAGATAATCTCCGGCAGAAAGCGCAAAACTATATAATGCCCCTCGGTCTGCGACTTTATCGTGTGAATCTCGTGAGAATTTATAACCACAAGATCGCCTTTTGTAAAATTAAAATATTTTCCGTTGAGCCATATATCGAATATCCCCCCTGTACAGTAAAGCACTTCTATATATTCATGCGAGTGCGGCTGAGTGCATACCGTATGCGCTTTTGCAGGGTTCATATGGCATATGTACGGCTCCGCTCTGCCGTCAATTGTCCGCACAAGTCCTTCTTCGTGTTCGTAATTCATATTTTTCACTCCATGACAAATTTTTGATATTTTTCGATATATTTATTATATCATATTTTTTTGGTATATGCTACACTTTTTATTGTAAAAAGGAAAAAATTTATAAAATTTTTATAATTCAAAAAAACAGGAGGATTTTTAAAATGGGAAAAAAATTAAGACTCGGTATCATCGGCTGCGGAGGCATTGCAAACGGTAAGCATATGCCTGCATTAAAGAAGATCGATGAGGTGGAAATGGTTGCATTCTGCGACATCATCAAGGAACGTGCCGAAAAGGCGGCAGAAGAGTACGGTGTTCCCGGAGCAAAGGTTTACGAGGACTACAACGAAATGCTCAAAAACGAGAATCTGGACGTAGTTCACGTTTGTACTCCTAATAACATTCACGCACCGGCATCTGTTGCTGCAATGGAGGCAGGGTGCCATGTTATGTGTGAAAAGCCTATGGCTAAAAATGTTGAGCAGGCACAGCAGATGCTCGACGCACAAAAAAGAACAGGCAAAAAACTTACAATCGGTTATCAGAACCGTTTCACACCCGAAAACCTCTATCTGCATGAGGCTTGCCAGAACGGCGATTTGGGCGACATCTACTACGCTGAGGCAGAGGCTATCAGAAGAAGAGCAGTTCCTACATGGGGCGTATTTATTGACGAAGAAGCACAGGGCGGCGGTCCGTTGATCGATATCGGAACTCACGCTTTGGACTTGACTCTCTGGCACATGAACAACTACGAAGTTAAGTCGGTTAAAGGTTCTGTTTACCGCAAGCTCGCCGATCAGACAAGAACAGGCAACGCTTGGGGCGACTGGGATCCCGAAAAGTACACTGCCGAAGATTCCGCTTTCGGTTTCGTTACAATGAAAAACGGTGCTACAATCATCGTTAAGAGCAGCTGGGCAATCAACCTGGCAGAACCGAGAGAGGCTATGTGTATGTTGGCAGGTACAAAAGCCGGCGCTGACTGCCACGACGGTTTGAGAATCAACAAAGTTCAGTACGGCAAGCAGATACTCGAAAAGGTTGACTGCAAGTCCGCAGGTGTTGCATTCTACTCAGGCGAATCCACATCAGCTCCCGATGTTGAGGCAAGACAGTGGATTGACGCTATCTTAAACGACACAGAACCTACTACAAAGCCGGAACAGGCATTTGTTGTTACAAAAGTTCTCGAGGCAATTTATGAGAGCGCAAAGACAGGCAAAGAAATAATATTCTAATTTATACATAAAATCACGGTAAGCTGTGCCTAAAGCGCGGCTTACCTTATGATTTTAGGTAAAAAGTAAAATGTAAATTTTACTTTTTAGCCTCCGCGTCTTTGCGGGGGTATCGGGGGGTGCAAGCCCTGATTTATAATCAAAAATGACGGCATGTGCGTCATTTTTGGTTGAAATAAAAAGTTTCAACTTACAGTAAAATTAAAATCAGCCGGGACTTTTTATTTCTACCTAAGAATTTTAATTGGGAAACGTCAGTTTTACAATTATCGGTTTATAAAGGAGGAACAAAGACATGAAATTGGGAGTAATGAATCCTGTAATAAATTATATGCCCTTTGAGGACGCTTTAAAGTATCTTCACGGCTTGGGTGTTCAGTGCATAGAAATAGGCGCCGGCGGTTTCCCGGGTGACGCTCACTTAAAGCCCGAGGAGCTTTTATCCGATCCGAAAAAGGTAGAAGAATACAAGGCTCTTTTGAAAAAGTATGATTTGGAAATCTCAGGCATCAGCTGTCACGGCAATCCTCTCCATCCTCAAAAAGAGATTGCCGAAAATTTCCACAATCAGTTTAAAAATGCGATTTTGGCAGCAGAGGCATTGGGCGTTGATACCGTTATCGGTTTTTCAGGCTGCCCGGGCGACTGCGAAACTTCAAAATACCCCAACTGGGTAACCTGTGCATGGCCTACCGATTTTGGCGAAATCCTCGAATGGCAGTGGAATGAAAAGGTTATTCCGTACTGGAAGGATATGGCTGAATTTGCAAAAGCGCATCATATTAAAAAGATTGCATTTGAGATGCACCCCGGCTTTGTCGTATACAATCCGAGAACCTGTCTGAAATTAAGAGAAGCGGTAGGCGATATTATCGGTGCAAACTTCGATCCGAGCCATCTTTTCTGGCAGGGTATCGATCCGGTATGTGCAATCAAGGAGTTAAAAGGTGCAATCCACCACTTCCACGCAAAGGATACAAAGATTGACGAATACGAAACAAAGAAGAACGGCGTTCTGGATACACGCTCACTTGCGGATATCAATAACCGTTCATGGATCTTCCGCACAATCGGCTACGGTCACGGAAAAGAAGTGTGGAACGATATTATAAGCGCGCTCAAAACAACAGGTTATGACGGTGCAATCAGCATTGAGCACGAGGACGCTCTCATGTCCCCGACAGAAGGTCTTGAAAAGGCAATCGCATTCTTGAAAGAATGTCTGATCTTTGAAAGTGCCGGAGATATGTGGTGGGTATAAATTTTCAGAAAGAAAGGCGAATAAAAATGGCAGAGCATAAAATAGGAATTATCGGTTTCGGCGGCATGGCGAACTGGCACGTTGATACCTTTAAAAATGAAAATTACAAAAGAGCGGAATTTGTCGGGATATACGATATTAACCCCGAAAAATTTGAGCTTGCCGAGAAAAAGGGATTAAAAATCTACAATTCTCTCGATGAGATTCTCTCGGACGATCAGTTGGATATTATCCTTATAGCAACATCAAACGAAGTACATAAAGAACTTTCAATACAGGCATTAAGAGCAGGTAAAAACGTAATCTGCGAAAAGCCTGTAACCATATCCTCCGCAGAGCTTATGGAGGTTATGGAGGTTGCAAAGGAAACAGGCAAGGTATTCACAATCGACCAGAACAGAAGAACAAACAGAGATTTCGTGCTTATGAAGAGAAATGTCGAGGCGGGCGAGATCGGAAAACCCTACGTTATAGAATCAAGAGTCGAAGGCTCAAGAGGTATGCCGACAGGCTGGAGAACAATAAAACGTCTCGGCGGCGGCATGATGCTCGACTGGGGTGTTCACTTAATCGACCAGCTCATGTACATGATTCCCGAAAAGGTTGTAAACGTATTCTGTACAATGAACAGTATTCAGTACCCCGAGGTTGAGGACAACTTCAGAATGGTTATGACCTTTGCAAACGGCGTTGAGGCTCGTATAGAAAACGCGACAAATAACTATATCGCTCACCCGAGATGGTATGTACTCGGCACAAAAGGTACATTGCAGATCGACGATTGGGACTGCAAGGGTAAAATCGTACGCTGCATAGATAAAGAGGACAAGTGGGCAGAGGAAATCGTCTACACCAAAGCAGGTCCGACAAAGACAATGGCTCCGAGAAACGAAAACTCCGTTGAAACAATAGAGTTATCCGAGCCGACAGATGTTGTCGATAACCTGACCGTTCCCTATGATCAGCTGATTGATGCTATAGAGGGCAAAGCAGAGCTTACAATCAAGCCGGAACAGGCATTGAGAGTTATGAAGGTTATGGAAGCCGCCTTCCAATCATGGGAGGAAAAAGACGCCATAAAGACAAACATTTAACCTATTTTTACAAAAGATAAAATCGGCGGTAGGATAAGAATTTCACTTAATATTTTTCATAAAAAATATTAAAATATTCCATTGACATCTTACCGCCGAATTGATATAATATGTAAAAAATTATATTTTTTTAGCTAATTGGAAAACGTTAGTTTTACAATTACCTAAATTATATTTTTTACAAGGAGAACATTATGGCACACATCTGCGACAGATTTTATAGCTGCAAATGGGGCGTTTTCAATCACTTTTTGTGGAACAAGGCTCTTGATTGGAACGTTCAGACAAGAAATTTTGACGTTGAGAAAGTAGCTCGCCAACTGCATGAGGTCGGCGCAAAATATTATTTCATAACTCTAATGCAGGGTACCAAATATATGCTTGCGCCGAACGATACATATAACCGCATAACCGGCTATAAGCCGGGCGAGGCTTGCTGCGAGCGCGATACTGTAGCAGACTTAATTGCCGCACTCGACAAATACGGAATTGATCTGTATCTGTACTACACAGGCGACGGTCCGCACTTGGACGAACAGGCAGGCACAAAAATGGGTTACTACGATGTGGACGGTATGTGGGCGCTCGGTGAGGACGGCAAATTCCACTTAAAAGATCCTCTTTTGCAGATAACGGATCGTTTTGTCGAAAACTGGGCGGCGGTTTTGGAGGAATATGCTCTTCGCTACGGCGATAAAATCAAGGGTTGGTGGATTGACGGCTGCTATGATTACATAGGCTACACCCCCGAAATTCTGGACATATACAAAAATGCCGCAAGAAAGGGAAATCCAAATGCAATTGTCGCATTCAATAACGGTGTGCGCCTTGCACAGTGTCCGCAAAAATGGGGCAACGAGGATTTCACAGCCGGCGAGAGTACCGAATTTTGCTATATTCCCGACAGGCGCTTTGTTGACGGCGCTCAAATGCACCGTCTGCTCACTCTCGGATACAGGAACGACTCACCCCAATGTGACGATATGGTCGGCTGGTGTTCGACCGGGCTTTTGGTTTCGGGCGGATATTTGCGCGACTATATAAACCGTGCGCACAAAAACGGTGCGGTAACAACCATCGATATTAAGGTTTACCCCGACGGCTCATTTGATAAAGAACAGATGGACGCGCTGAAAATGATTAAATAAAAATAATTAATTAGGTAATTTTAAAATGTTAATTTTAAAATTACTTACAATTCTTATGGGGGTATCGGGGGTGCCAACCCCTGATTTATAATCAAAAATGACGACATGTGCGTCATTTTTGCCTGAAATAAAAAGTTTCAACCTGTCGTAAATTAAAATCAGCCGGAACTTTTTATTTCTACCTAAGAATTTTAATTGGAAAACGTTAGTTTTACAATTACCTAAAAAATAATTAATGAAAAGGAGAATTAAAATGATTAAAGTAACGGTATGGAATGAATTTTTCCACGAAAAAACAGAAGAAGTTGTAAAAAACATTTATCCCGAAGGTATTCACAAGGCAATCGCCGAATTTTTGGGCAAAGAAGATGATATTGAAGTAAGAACTGCAACTCTTGACGATGAAGATTGCGGTCTTACACAAGAGGTTCTCGACGATACAGACGTTCTTATCTGGTGGGGACACGTAAGACATGACTTAGTTCCCGATGAAATCGTAAAAAGAGTACAGGCAGAAGTTTTAAAGGGTATGGGAATAATATTCCTGCACTCAGCTCATCACTCAAAGCCGTTTAAAGCGCTAATGGGTACAACCTGTAACCTTTGCTGGCGTGAATCCGGCGACTTTGAAAGAGTATGGGTTGTTGATCCCGCAAGTCCGATAACTCAAGGTCTCGGCAAATATTTCGAGATTCCGCACGAAGAGATGTACGGCGAAAGATTTGACATTCCCGAACCCGACAGACTCGTGCTTTTAGGCTGGTATGAACAGGGCGAAGTATTCAGATCAGGCTGCTGCTTTAAAAGAGGAAACGGAAAAATATTCTATTTCCAGCCCGGTCATGAATCATATCCGACATACTACATACCCGAGGTTCAGCTGGTAATCAAAAATGCCGTAAGATGGGCAAAACCTGAGTTCAGAGCAAAAGAGCTTGTATGCCCGATGGTTGAGGCACCAAAGAAAAACTGATAGAAAAAGCAAAGGCTGTTTAAAAAATCAATCGATTTTTTAAACAGCCCTTTTTTATGCACCTAAGCTCTCTGCCAGCTCACTGTTCTTTTGATCGATAATATCCTGCAATTGTGCAAGATCTTCCTCAACCAAAACGCCCTTTTCATAATAACCGTTTGCATTAAAAATAACCTGATAGTCTGCCATTTTCCCAACGGCATTTTTAAATCCCTTCATTAAAAACTCTCTGTAATTAAACATTTATACATTTCCTCCTTGTGCCAACAGCGCATTTGTCAGTTCTTCAATTTTGTTCTGCGCCTTTTCCAATACCTTTGATACGTCCGCATAATATTCCGCCTCAATTTTCTGCGGCGCATTTTGCGTGGTGATTTTAATATCCAATTCCGATGCTCCCGACGGTGTGATAAGCCTCGGCAGCGTCACGCTTTCCTCCTGCGGCTCCGCCAGCGGATAATACACCTTTATGTCCTTTCCGCTATAGAACTCATTTATCGCCGCTCTTATCTCATTTACCGTGGTAAGCTTTTGATTGTTGCTGTCATAAACATTATAATATGTATTTTTTAACACATCTGTCAAAAAATAATCGTCCTCTGTCGCTTCCTCCACACGCAGCCCCATTTCCTCTATGCTGAAATAGTAATAAATAATGTTGTACCCGTACGCCGCATATATATATCCTTCGCAATTTTCGCTCACGTTTGACTCTTTCTTATATCTTTGCAGACAGTTCGACATCAGTCCAGTCGTAACGCTCGCCCCATTGCTGAAAATTGTCTTATCCATATCGGTATATCTGTTCGTATAGCGATACCAATATTTATTATTGTTTATCGGGCTCGGAGGTGTTAAAAACTTACCCACACCGTTTTCCAAAGACAGGCTGTTAATGCTTATCGGAATCTCTTTGACTCTTCTCACAACCTTGCCTTTCTTGAAATCGATATAATCCAAGCTGTATTTGTATTCGTCTTTTTTCGTTTCATTATTGTATCCGTAGCTCACAATACCTCTTAATGGGCTTTGCAAATACACATCATAGCTTGTCCCGCTAAGATCGACGCTCACCTTATACCGTCCGTCCGAGCATAAGTCACCCACGCACAACAGCTCGCACGGATTATCCTTTGTCGGCTGAGCCTGCTGAATCGATTTGCCCCATATCCGCAAATTCACAAGCTCTGATCCGGCAATGCTGTCATCAATACCGCTAATCTCGGCTCCGTTCGCCTCAATATGCCTTTTTGGCAGATTTTCCGCAATCTTATCAAAAACCGCTTTAGCCGAGGGATACTCTTTATCGGTGGAATTTCCTGTAAGCTCTGTCACCTTATTATCGGTACATTCCAAGCCGAGCGCCTCAATATCGGTGTCATTCATGTAGTCTACCCCTCTTTGAGGTTTATCGCCTTTTTCACCCTTGTCACCTTTATCGCCTTTTTCACCGCGCGCAGGCTTTTTACTGTCCGAATATGTATTCTTCTCACTGTCCCACAAAAACCAGTTTCCGTTCTCTCCGATTTTTGGAGTCATTTTCGACATAAGCATCTCCCATGTATCGGGAGCAGGCACGCTCGGCGCATTTTCCTCCGTGTATGCACCTTTATCCACGCTAAGCTGCAAAAATCCGGTAGAAATCCTCTTTAGGTTATCCTCCGATGCATTTGTGCCGAAAAGCCCGACAGAGCAAGTCCCGACAGCGGATAACATTTCCGCCGGGATTTTGCAGTGCATATCCTCCGAAAGCAGCACGGTGTATACATCATCGCCGCCGGAGAAAACCGCAAAAACAGAAAGTCCGTCCCAATCTTCACTTAAGTCAAATTCACAAATATACGAATTTACATTCCCCGTATACGCTTTATTTTTCACCTCGGTGAGCTTTAATTCATCACCGAGCGCCTTAAAATAAAAAATCATCTCCGACATCTTCACACCCCCCTATACAATAATTCTTTCGGAAGGTATAATTTCAGAATTTCATAAAGCTCCCTTTTGCCGTTTCCCGAATACGTAACGCTGTAGCCGTCAACTGTTTCGGATTTGATATTCGCCATATCCTCATTTTTATAAAGCTCTTCGCACAGGGCGCATATGCAGTCGCGCACGTCATCTTCGCTATACTCCGCATCGGGATTTACGACCGATTTCATATATCGGCAAGCGACCTTTTCGCAGCGCTCAAAATCTTCTCTGTTTGATATAACCTTACCGTTATAATCTTTTTTGTAATATAAATAGTCCGTCATTTTGGGCTCCTTTCATCTTAATCTCCAACCGAATATACACCCGATTTGCATAATGTTATTTCACACCCAAAAAATATATATGCAAAATATTCGGTTGTTTTAACCGTTTAAGGTTATTTGCATTATACCATAAATCGAACATATGTTCAATATATTTAGCATAAAAATAGCATTATGCACTTTTATTACACTAAAATACAACGATTTTTCTATGAAAATAATAAAGGGAAACAGGGATTAAACGGCGAATAAAAAGAGGCAGTTTAAAAATCAATCGATTTTTAAACTGCCTTCTTTATTATAAACTGTATCCTTTAGTTTTCACTCATGAATCTCGACAAAAATGCCTTTGTTTCCTCTTGCTGAGGATTGGTAAATATTTCCTCCGGCGTTCCCTCTTCGCAGATAACGCCGTCATGCATGAACACAACATGGTTGGAAACATCTCGCGCAAAAGCCATTTCGTGAGTTACGATAATCATTGTAAGTCCCTCTTTTGCGATGTTTTTAATAACCTCCAAAACCTCGCCCACCATCTGTGGATCAAGCGCCGATGTCGGTTCGTCAAAAAGGATAACGTCCGGCTTCATTGCAAGCGCTCTTGCTATTGCCACTCTCTGCTTTTGTCCGCCCGAGAGTTGCTTTGGCTTTGCATTTATATACGGCGCCATACCTACCTTTTCCAAGTAGAACATTGCCTCTTTTTTAGCCGTTTCTTTATCGACCTTCAGCACCTTGCGCAAGCCTATCATGCAGTTTTTCAGAACAGTCATATTATCAAAGAGGTTAAAACTTTGGAAAACCATCTCCACCTTTGCACGGTACGCAGGGATATTCTTCTTTTCAAGAATGTTCTCACCGCGGTAAACAATCTCACCGCCCGTCGGCTCCTCCAAAAGATTTATACATCTGAGCATTGTGGATTTTCCCGATCCCGACGAGCCGATAATACAAGTAACATCGCCTTTTTTAACAGAGAAATTAATATCCTTCAATACTTCGTTTTCACCAAAGGTCTTTTTGAGTCCGTTTATTGATATTATAGTCTCACTCATCACTCTGCCTCCTTTGCCGTAAATTTTTCATCCGGCATAGTTGACGAATGATGTATTATATACGATGACGGACCGTCGATTTTCTTTTCTATCGCCTTTAAGATACGTGTTATCGTAAAGGTCAGGATAAAGTATATCACGCAGGCAACAACATATGTTTCAAAAATCGACCATGTCATCTTTGAAATCTTTGCAGTGAAGAAATACAGCTCAGTTACACCGATAACATTCAAAACTGACGTATCCTTTATGTTAATAACAAACTCGTTACTGATAGCCGGCAAAATATTTCTCATAGTCTGCGGTACAATAACATTTATCATCGTCTGCCAATGATTCATACCGATAGAATACGCACCCTCAAACTGTCCCTTGTCGATAGAGATGATACCGCCTCTTACAATTTCCGCCATATAAGCACCGGTGTTTATCGAAACTATAAAGATACCGGCAGGGATAAGCGGCAGCGTCTGACCGTCATGCATAAACGCATAACCCCAGAAAATTACCATTGACTGAACCATCATAGGCGTTCCTCTGAACACCTCAACATAAATGCTTATAATGATATTAACGATTTTAAGCAATACTCTTATTATCGGATTTTTTGAACGCGGTATAGTTCTTACAATGCCCGTAATCAAGCCGATAACAAGACCGATTAAAGTACCTGCCAGAGCGATAAGCATGGTATATCCGATACCCTGCAAAAAGTATCCGCAGTACTTCACCAAAATATCTACTACTTCTTTTAAAAAACTTGACATATAACTCTCCAACCATTCCGGTACTCGAGGTGCGCTTTTTTACACACCCCGAAATGACCGTAAATTTTCTTATTCTTCTTCAGCCGGTGCAATATTTACCATCTGCTGCATAAGATCCTTTTGTGCGTCTGCGTTAAGATCTGCCAAAGCGCTGTTGATCTGTTCTGTCAGCTCCGAACCCTTCTTAACACCTACCGCGATGCTTACTTCGTCATCCTCAACGCTGAAGCCCGTGTCGTTGTTCTTCAAAGGAATATATGTGTAGTTAGGATCTGCACATACTGCCATAGCTGTCGGTTCTTCCGCAACATATCCTTCGATTGTGCCTGCGCCCAGTGCGATAAACATTGTTGAAAAGTCTGCAAGCTCGCTCACTTCTGCCTCTGTCTGATCTGTCAGAGCTGTCAGGTGGAATGTTCCCGACTGTGCTGCAATCTTCTTACCCTTCAAGTCAGCGATTGTCTTAACATCGGACAGGTTGCCCTGCTTTGTTACGATAACAAGGTTTGATGTATAGTAGTTATTTGAAAAATCAATCTTTTCCTTTCTTTCAGCCGTCGGGCTCATACCTGCAATAATCATGTCCAGCTTACCCGACTGTACGCCCGGAATCAAACTGTCCCATTCGTAAGACTCGATCTCAAGCTTTTTGCCCATAGCGTCGGCAATCTTCTGTGCAACCTGAACATCATAGCCGTTTGTGTACATATTTGCAACATTTTGAATCGGAACGGCACCGTTTGAATCGTCTGCCTGTGACCAGTTGTACGGAGCGTAGTTACATTCCATACCAACGTGCAGTACATCTTCCGATGTAGCTGTATCTTCTTGTTTTGAGCCGCAAGCACCCAAGCTGAGCGTTACAGCAGCCGCCAATAAAACCGAAATAAATTTTCTCATTTGTTTCTACCACCTTTAAAATTATTTTTATTTGAGCCAAATAAAAAGCCGTGTACACTTTCGGATAGTCAAAGTATACACGGTTATAATCATTTTTAACCGAACACCGAAAACTACCGATAGCGCTTCACTTGTGTGACAGTCTGCAAAATATTCTCCTGCAACCCAATATACGGCTTTACGGACAGACAACCGTATATTTCGGCGATAGTTCCTTTCGGAAAAAGCTTTAGCCGTCCGACTTTAACAAGCTTTTCTTACTGATAAATACCGCGCCTCTACCATTAGTTGGTAAATATTAAACTTTTTATTCACTTCTATGGTTATGATTATCTCACAAATCTCCGCAAAAGTCAACACTTTTATTTATTTTTCATATTTTAAACAAAATACATCTGTCTTTTACATCAAGTTTATCTCTTTTTAACATATCACCACACACTTTTTTGGCAAAGGGAAAACCGCGGCAGGAGTGGGGAGATGCCGCGGTTTTTTTAAAAGGGGGGTTTTGTCGGGGATGTTTTTAACATCCCCTTGATCTTTATTGGGGATAGGAAAAAAGCTTTGGAATTAACAAACCGAGCCAAAGCTTCAGCTTTGGGTTACCCGATAGCGTACATCTATAGGGCTCCCGAAAACCAAAGGTTTTTGGGAAAGAGGAGAAACAGCGTAATGATTCAATCGTAAATTTTTAATTTGCTATTGAATATATATAGCTTGTTTCGACGATCGAGGGCTCAGTTTGTTGATAGCAAGAAAAGGAATAATTTTTCTTTTCTTGCGTTCCGGAGTTTTTTAACATCCCCAATTTATTTGTAAAGCTCAGCTTTGCCGATGTCGTTAAACAGCGCCATCTTGAACTCTACTACTTCTCTCATTGCCTTTATGCAAGGCGGATAGATTGCGTTCGGCTCAATCCACTTCGGATTCTCAGCCAGAACCTCTCTGCACTTTTTATAGAATGCGAATTTAATATCGCTTGAAATATTGATCTTTGAAATACCGATCTTAACCGATTCCGCGATTTCCTTATCGGGGTTACTCGATCCGCCGTGCAGTACGAGAGGTACATCAACGGTATCGCGGATTGTCTTTAAAAGATCCAGCTTCAATTCCGGTTTCATGTTCTTCGGATAGATTCCGTGAGCCGTTCCGATTGCAACAGCCAGCGAATCGATTCCCGTCTTTTCGATGAAGTCTTTAGCCTGAGCAGGATCTGTATAGATGATGCTGCTTGTGCCGCCCTCGTACGATTCGCCTGTTGTACCGATAGTTCCGAGTTCTGCCTCAACGGATACGTCCGAAACCTTTGCTACCTCAACAACTTTTTTCGTGATTGCAACATTGTCCTCGTATGACATATGCGACGCATCAATCATTACAGAGGTAAATCCGCAGCGGATAGCTCTTAAAATTTCCTCGAATTTGCCGCCGTGATCCAGATGGATTACCATGGGAACTCTTGACTTATTCGCCTCTTCGATACAGGTCTTGATAAAGCTGTCGCCCAAAAATTCCAGCTCTGTCGGGTGAATTGCCAGGATAACCGGCGCATTCTTCTCGTTTGCACTCTCAACAACACCCTTTAAAATAGCCTCGCTGCCGATATTGAATGCCGGAACCGCAAATTCATTCTTGTCTGCTACCTTTAACATTTCTTTCATATTGATTAACATAATAACACATCTCCTTAAATTTTATTTTAAATTTTTATTTTTACCTTCTGAGCCCGACAATGCAATGTAATGCTTTACAAGCTCTATACTCTCTTTTTCGGTTTTATGGATAAGATCAAAATAGTTTATATCGGGATTTTCCGCCAAAAGCCTTTTTACGGCGTCACGGTTCGCGTTCATAAAGTCGCACCCGACGTTAATCTTATTAATACCGTTTTTAACCGAATTTATTATATTTTCTTTGCCCGAGCCCGAGCCGCCGTGCAATACAAGCGGTGCACCCGTTCTCTTTTTTATCTCTTTCAGACGTTCAATATCGAATTTCGGCACCTGTCCGTCGGGGTAATTCCCGTGCGATGTTCCTATAGATATTGCCAAAGCGTCTATTCCTGTTTTTTCAAAGAATATCTTCGCCTGATCCGGATCGGTATACATCTCGTCCTGCGTAAATTCTCCGCCCTCGGTCGCGCCGAGCCGTCCGATTTCGCCCTCAACGCTCACTCCGCGTTTATGCGCATAATCGGCAATCTCTCTTGTCATTCTGATGTTTTCTTCCAGTCCGAAACGCGATGCGTCAACCATTACCGACGAAAATCCGTCGTCGATTGCCTTTATGATATAGTCCGTTTCCTGACCGTGATCAAGATTCAGCGCCACATTCACGCCTGCTCTTTCGGCTAAAAGCTTTACAACCGGAGTAATCAGTTCGCTGTCGCAATGCCCCAAAAGATGCTCGTAAAAAATATTTATTATAACCGGTGCGTTTGTCTCTTCTGCCGCCTTAATAACCGAGCGTGCCGTTTCAATATTGAAACAGTTTATCGCCATTACCGCATAATTGTTCGCGTTTGCGTCGGCAAGCATATTTTTCATTGAAACATACATTGTGTATTCACCTCATTTATCAGCCGATTTTGATTTGTGAAAGGTCAACTTCCTCTTCTTCCTCGTCAAGCACTACAGCGTCCTCTTTTTTAGCGTCCTTTTTGAGGAGTACCAGCAAGAGCGCAGTTATTACCGTACCTGCCGCAAGTGCAACCATGAATCCCCACGGATTTATCATTGCCGGAACGATGAACATACCGCCCGAAGGAACCATTGAACCAACGTTTAATATCATAATCAAAGCTCCGCCTACAGCCGCACCGATCGAACATGATGCGATAACTCTTATCGGATCAACCGCCGCAATCGGAATAACGCCCTCTGTAATCATGCATATACCCATCGGGAATGCGATTTTGATGTTATCCGTTTCGCTCTTTGTATATCTTGATCTTTTGATGAGCCATGAAAGAGCCACACCGAAAGGCGGTATCATTGAGGCGCATATCTTAACCGCCTCGGGGCCGTACACGCCGTCCATCAAAAGACCATCCGCGAATAATGATGCAACCTTATTTACCGGGCCGCCGAAGTCGAATGCCGCCATAGCGCCCATAACCGCTCCGAATACACCTCTTGAGCCTGTCTGCATATTCTTAAGAACCTCTGTAAGAGTTTCCGATACCCATGCAATCGGGCCGCCGATAACGAAGAACATTATAAGTCCTATTACTACCGAAGAAATAAGCGGAACAATCATCATAGGCATAAGTCCCTGCGCCCACTTGGGAACCTTCAGATACTTTTTCAAAAATTCTACAAAGTAACCTGCCAGGTATCCGCCGAGCATACCGCCCAAAAATCCCGCGCCCATATTCTGAGCAATCATACCCATCAAAAGACCGGGTGCGATACCGGGTCGGTCGGCTATCGAATATGCAATTGCCGCACCCATTACTCCGGGCAAAAGTCCCATTCCGTAGACGCCGAGAGTAACCGCCGCCTGCCAGACGTTGTAACCTGCTTTATAATCTGTAATTGTTGACGGATTGCCGCCAAAAATGTTTCCTATGGCTATCAAAAGACCTGATGCCACAACCAGGGGGAGCATAAATGAAATACCGGTTAGCGCGTGTTTTTTCAGCTGTAACTTTTTAAACATTGTTTTTTTTCCTCCTTTTTAACTTTCTTTTTTATTTATTCAGTTCTTCCTGAACTTTATTGATAAGCGCCTTGGGCGACTTTATCGCAATGTGTGTCGGCACCTCAACGATGCGCTTTCCTTTAAAACGGTCCTTTCCTCCGACCTTGATATCTGCGGCAATTATAACAACATCGGCTGCCTCAATATCTTTTTTTGTAAGCTCGTCCTCTGTCCCGATCGTCCCTTGCGTTTCGATATGAACATCATGACCCAGCTCCTTTGCCGCCGCAACGAGCTTTTCTTTTGCGATATAGGTATGCGCGATACCCGATGTGCAAGCTGCGATTCCTACGATTTTCATAATATTTTTCCTCCTTTTACTTTGAGAATATTTCTATAATTTCATCTGCCGTTTTTGCATCCACAAGCTTTTGGCAATTTTCCGCCGATGCAAGCTTTCTTGCCATTTCGGAGAGTAATTTAACATGAACGCCGTTTTTATCGTTATCATTCACTGCCAAAAGCACTATAAACTCTACCGGCTGATCGTCCACGCTCTCCCATTCAAGCTTATTTCCAAGCTTTGCGACCGCAACAGTCGTTTCACTGACGCTTGCCGACTTTCCGTGCGGTATCGCAATTCCGTTTCCGATACCTGTTGTCGAGATGCTTTCTCTTTTTAAAACATCTGCCAAAAATGCGTCCCTGTCCGCAAGACTGCCGCTTTTATAAAGAAGCTCGGTCATCTTTTCAAGCGCCTCTTCCTTTGTTTTTGCAGCAAGTCCCAGCACAATGTTTTCCTTTTTCAATACTTCTGCCACATTCATCTTTATAACCATTCCTTTCCGTGCCGTAAGGCACAAAATTTAAGTCTGAAAGAAAATCGCTCGCAAGTAGCTGCTTTGCAGCGAGTGGTTGAGCCCGAGTCCAAATTTTTAATTTGGAAACGAGAGCCATGCAACAGCGTTCTAAATCATTGATTTAGGTAACGCCACTGCTCTGTACAGCGGTACCGCCCCGAGCAAAAAGTTGTGCTATGGGCGATTTTACTCAGACTTTTTCACCTCGCTAATAGTAATTCCTTTATTTTTTCTTCATCTTCCGCCTCTAAAACTTCTTTTGCAAAGTCCTTTGCAGCCTCTGATGAGATATTGCTTATTTTATATTTAATTCGGCTTGCCATCGGCGCGGGAACGCTGAATTTTTCAAGTCCGAGTCCGATAAACAGTTCGCAAAACGCAGTATTTGCCGCCAGATCGCCGCACATACTCACTTCAATCCCCGCGGTTCTACCTGCCTTTATAACTCCGGCAATCATTCTTATTACCGCCGGATGATACGGATTATACAATTCTTCAATCTCCGCATTTCCTCTGTCTGCCGCCATTACATACTGCACCAGATCATTTGTACCGATACTGAAGAAATCAACATATTTTGCAAATACATCCGCCATGATTGCCGCTGCTGGCGTTTCTATCATAATCCCCAACGAAAACTCTTTACAAAGACCGATATTTTCGGTTTTCGCTTCCTTTTTGATCTTTTCTATGATTTCCCTTGCCCTTTTCACTTCCGAAAGACAAGTCACCATAGGAAGCATAATCTTGACCTTTTCGCCCTCTGCCGCAATCAGGATTGCACGCAGCTGCTCTTCAAAGATTTCGGGGTTATTCAGACAAAGCCTGATTCCGCGGTTTCCCAAAAACGGGTTTTCTTCGGGTACTACCTCTATATAATCGAGCTTTTTATCTCCTCCGATATCGAGCGTTCTTATCGTCACGCTCTCGGGAGCCGCTTTTTTTATAACCTCGCGGTAAGCCTTTATCTGTTCGTCCAAGGTCGGCTTTTTCCTGCTTGACGAATACAAAAACTCACTTCTGAAAAGTCCCACGCCGTCTATCCCTTGCGCTTCTTTCATATCCGCCGGCTTTCCGATATTTATCGCAACTGCAATTTTTTTGCCGTCTTTGGTTTTCGCCTTTGAATTTTTTATCTCGGAAAGCTTTTCGGCTAAAAGCTCTTCTTCTGCAATCTTCTTTTCATATTCGGCTTTTTTGGCCTCATCGGGCGCAACTGTCAAAGTACCTGTATATCCGTCTAAATACGCGTCCGAAATATCGGTCTTTTCTAAGTTCTTAACACCGACAATCGCCGGTATTCCGAGTGATTTTGCCAGTATAACCGTATGCGATGCAGCGCCTCCAAGCTCTGTTGCAAATCCCGCAAGACGGTTCTTGTCAAAAGCCATAGTATCCACAGGCGTCAGCTCACGCGCTGCAATAATATATTTACCGTCACCCTCTGGGAATACAAATTCGTCGTCCGCGCCGTCCAAAACATCGCACATCAGCTTTCCGATATAGCGTATATCATCTGCTCTCTGGCGCATATACTCGTTGTTTTTCGATGCAAGAATTGCGGCTTTCGCCTCGGTTTCGCGCTCAATTGCGCTTTTTTTATCCTCTCCGCCTTCTACCGCCGCCACGATCGGATCTATCAGCATGGGATCCTCCAAAAGCATTTCGTATGCCGAAAATATCTTTGCTTTTTCCTCTCCCAAATCCGAATGTGCTTTTTCTCTTAAGGCTCTGACTCTTTTTAAAGCCGCCTGCTGTACTTCTTCTATAGTTAAATCAAGATTTTCTTTCTTGTTTTTTTCAAAATACAGAACCTTCGCCGAAACAATTCCCGGTGCACCTGCAATCCCTTTAAATATCTTCATGCCAATCACTCCATATCCAAAGTTTCGATCAATGCGTCAATTGCCTCCCGCTCGTCCTCGCCGTCTGCTCTTATCTCGATCACATCGTCCTTAACAGCGCCTACGCACAGTACCATGAGAATACTTTTTGCCTCAAATTCTTCACCGTCTTTTATGACTGCAATATTGCTTTTAAATCTCGATGCCGTCTTGCAAAAATCCGACGCAGGTCTGGCGTGCAGGCCTTCTTCATTTTTAATTTTATAACTTACCTGTACCATAATCTTACCTCCTACCATTGTTCAAATATCTTTACAATTTCTTCCGCTTTTTGTAAAGTTCTCAATTTCTCACATTCCGCCTTGTCCTCCATAAAGGAAACAATCGATTTGTAGAATGTAATAATTTTCTGCTTTACCTGTTCATTCTCGTCAAGATCAAAGGCAATCAAAAACACCATATCAACCGTCTCGCCGTTTTCTGTCCATTCAATAGGCTCTTTTAGGCTTGCAAACGCCGCAACCGAATGGTTTACATATGCGCTCAGCCCGTGCGGAATGGCAAATCCTTTGCCGATATCTGTCGGTGCGCTCTTTTCTCTGGTTGTAACCGATTTTTCAAATCCTTTGGTGACATACCCGAGGCTTTCCATTCTTTCGCACATCTGATGAAGAAGCTCCTCTTTGTTTTTGCAAAGAACGTTTGCGAAAATCAGTTCTTCATTAAAGAGTCCCGTATTCGGGCTGATTTTTTTAACTCCGACATACCTTTTCGAGCGTATCTTTCTCATATAATCCTCAAGCTTTTTCACATCATCTTCATCTAAAAGATGCCCTATCCTGACAACCTCTCGGTTCAGTCTGTAGTCGTCTAAAAGCGTTGTCGAAATAATAAAATCGGTTTCCTCTTTTTTTATACCGTGAATGTCACGTCCGGAAAATACCGATGTGATTTTTAAATCGGGAATCGCTCTTGTGATTTTCTCTTTTAAAATCTGTGAAATCCCTATTCCGTAATCACACACGATACACGCCGAGAGGATCGAAAGCTGCCTTTCAATCGCACCGCCTATATGCAATGCCAGAAAACCCACTTCATGTTCGTTGATTTCGAGTTCCAGTTCCTTTTCAAAAATGTTTTCCATAAACCACGCAACCGCCATCATGTTCGGATATTTTGTCTTTATCTGCACCAAAAGACGGTTTTTGCAGATAATGCCGTATTTGAGTCTTGAAGTTGTCGCCTTCAGCTGCATGAACATCTGTTTTACAAAGAATCTGTCCTCTCTTAAGTCAATTCCCGCGACTTCACTTATCAGATTCACAGCCTTTACGGTAAATCTGCATAGCTCGATGTTCATCGCCTCAAACTTACGTCTTGCGCTTTCCGACTCAAATTGCCGTATCTCGGAAATATCCGCGGCAAATGCCATAAATTTGATTTCTTCCTCCGAAAGGCTTATATTATACTCTTTTTCCAGCTTTTCGGCAGTCTTTTCGGCAAATATTCTTCCCGACTCACCGTCTGTCGGGCATTTCGCCGTCTTTGGCATCGTAACACTCTTGCCTTTGCGTGTTCTTAATATACAAAGCGATATAAGAAAGATCAGATTAACGCCCGAATCGTAGTTAAATTCCAATCCGAAATCCTGCTCGGTTTCGATAATGGATCTTGCGGCACGGTCGGGATCGAATCCGTCTAACGCTGCGCACATTGCACTGTATTCGCTGCGGTTTAAAAACGCGTATTTTGCGTCCCCGACATTAACCTTACCTTCAAAAAACGGGATATACTCTCTGTAAAACGAAAGACAGGCGAGCCGATAATTAAATTCGCTGTAGCTTATCGAAATACCCTTTCCGCGCTTTCTTTCAAAGAGGATATGATTTTCCATAAACCAGCCGGATACTTCTTCGAGTATCTTTTCCAGCTCTCCTCTTCCGATGTAGTATTTTTCCGCCAAGCCTTGCGCTGTGAGATTGCCGTTTTTCAAAAGCTGTCTGATTATGAAAAAGCATATTTCCTTATCTGCACAATCTCCTTTGCCGCTTATGTTCTTCCATTCGGCTTCATCCATTGTAAGCTTTACACCCACATGAGGTTTGGTTTCTACGGAGCTTTTTTCGGATAAGCTTTCCTTTATCGCCGAAATATCATTTCTCACGGTTTTTACCGACACATTCATCATTTCGGCAAGTTCGGCAAATGTCATATATCCGCCGTTTCTATACAGAACCTTTATAATATCGGATTGTCTTTTATTCACAGCAATCGATCTCCTTTTTCATTGCCGTATATCCTTTGTACAACTTAATTATACAATGAATATAGGGAATTGTATTTTTGTTTTTTTGACACATTAGGGAAATTTCCTGCAATTTGCCCTTATATACCGATTATATCATGCATTTGCGGCTTATTCAACTGTTATTTTGTGACTAAAAAATGAGATAAAAATGTCTCGGGCGCAAAAAAAACTAATTTAAAAAATTTATTTTTGAGCGTAATTTTTCCATTTGATTCCAAAAACAAATTTACATAAAACTTCATTTTTTGCGAGATAATACTAATACAATTACCTAAAAATTAAAAAACAAAAAGGAGTTTTGAGATATGAAAGCAACCGGAATTGTAAGAAGAATAGATGATCTCGGAAGAGTTGTAATTCCGAAAGAAATAAGAAGAACCATGAGAATCCGCGAAGGGGATCCGCTTGAAATATACACCGAAAAGGACGGCGAGGTTATATTCAAAAAATATTCACCGATCGGTGAGCTGGGAGATTTTGCGGTTAATTACGCCGAAACGCTTTCAAAGACTACCGGCAAAGGCGCCTGCATAACCGACCGTGACAGCATCATCGCGGTTTCGGGGATTCCCAAAAAAGAGCTTATGGAAAAGCGCGTAAGCCGTGACCTTGAAAATATAATGCAGGAAAAGACAACCTTCCATTCGAGAAGTGACAGCAACAAGCTCTCGATTGTGGACGGCACGGATAAGTATAACGCAGGTGTTGTCGTTCCGATAGTTTCCGAGGGCGATACAATCGGCTCGGTTATATTCGTCTTGAACGAGGGCGAAAAGGTGAGCGAAGTGGAAAGCAAGCTTGCCGAATCGGCAGCGGGATTTTTGGGAAAACACATGGAAAACTAAATCAAAAAAAGAGTTGTAAAAATTACTTTTTACAACTCTTTTTTTATTAACCATTTACTTTTGCTAATTTAACAGCAAGCTGAGATTTCTTTCTCGCAGCTTTGTTCTTGTGAATGATTCCCTGGCTTACGCCCTGGTCCAACTTCTTAACAGCCTCGTTAAAGAGCGGCTTGATGTTTGCAGCATCATTTGCATCAGCTGCAGCCTCAAACTTTTTGATAGCTGTCTTAAGTGCAGTTTTGTGCATTTGGTTTATGAGAGTCTTTTTCTCGATAACCTTAACACGCTTCTTTGCAGACTTAATGTTTGGCACAATTTCCACCTCCAAAATGTTTAATACATAATACTCAACTATTTTATCATATAAATTAAAAAAAAGCAAGATGTTTTTATAAAAAAAATCAAAAATTTTCTTATTTTTATTTTTTCGTCCTTTAGCATAAAGAAGAGATGATGCGAATAAGTATAATTTGTGTAATTTAAGGAGGAGTGACTATGGAAAACTATGTAAATAACAACAGAGTGGAAATTTGGGGGACTATATCCGGCGATGCGGAATTCAGCCATGAAATATACGGGGAAAAATTTTTTATATTCACGATGGATATACCTCGCCTTTCGGGGATTTATGACAGCATAAAAATTATGGTCTCCGAGCGGCTTACCTCCGATGTACCGCTTCTATCCGGCGACAGAGTCAAGATTATCGGTCAGTTCCGCTCATACAACAGCAGCGAAAACGGTGCAAACCGCCTTATTCTGACCGTCTTTGCCCGCGACATTCTAAAAGACGGCTTTGACGAGGAAAATCCCAACAGCATATATTTAAATGGGTACATATGCAAGCAGCCGGTATACAGAACAACCCCTTTTGGCAGAGAAATCACCGATATGCTTTTGGCGGTAAACAGAACCTACAATAAATCCGACTACATACCTGTAATCGCATGGGGCAGAAACGCACGTTTCTGCAAAAACTTAAATGTCGGCGATAACGTCCGCATCCGCGGCAGGATTCAGTCAAGAGAATACCAGAAAAAGCTCGACGATGACGAAATCATCACCAAAACCGCATACGAAGTTTCGGTCAGCAAGCTTGAGGTGGCGGAGGATATTTAAGGTTAAAATCCAAAAGCGGACAAAACGCACCCGAAAAATGCGGCAATGCGTTTTGTCCGTCTTTCTCCCTATATTTACAGTTCTGTTTATATAATTTTATTTTTTACATATTTTTCAACTCAACCTCCTTCTCTTCTTTATTGATTATCATTTGTTCTTTTATAATAAAAATCAAAGCCGCCGCATTCGGTATTGCCCCAAAGATTGCGCCCTTCTCGCCGAAAAATTCCGCAATATAATATGCATAAGCAGCCCCCGCAAGAAAAAATACAAGCGTAAGCGTGAAGAAAATCGCTTTATTTAAAAACTCTCTGTCCTTTTCAAAAAAATAATTTACATATGAAAGCACAGTCTGGCGCAGATTATTCGTCAAAAAAATCGTGGAGCTCCTGTAACCTCCGCATTCCTCAAAAACATTCCATTGAAATGCGCTCATGAAAAATATCGGATATAAAAATATCATATAATCAATACTCGTCGGTATAAACGATAAGGAAATAAAGCCGATAAAATTTATTATCACAGATACAATCTTTAAATTCACCCTTGATATTTTAGGTATAGTAATAGTAAGAATCAAACCCATCGAATATATAAAAAGTGCTGCCATACGAATTACAAACCCAATAAAATCTTTTCCCAAAAGCGTCTGCACCAAATATATCAGATTAGATGTTTCGGACGAGCCGAAGGTATGACTGAAATTAAATATCGCAAATCCACCCAAAAATCCTCCGACAAATGACATTATATGGTGAATTATACTCTCAATTTTTTTGTTGCCCATTTCTGTATCCTCCGCCTCATCTCGTTTCCGTTTCTTAGTATATCATATATTTATTTTAAAATCAAGTGGACGGCGTCTCGAAATTTTAAGAATTTTTTAAGAAATCATATAGTTGTTTTTTAAGAAAAGTGTGTTATAATAATTACAGTGAATAAAAAAAGTATACTTAAATTCATAAGGGATGTTAAAAAACTCCGGAAAGGATTTTAAAAAAAAATTATGGAAAAATATAACGTGCTCATCTGTGATGATGATAAAGAAATAGTTGAGAGTACATCAATATTTTTAAAAGGCGAGGGGTATAACGTTTTCAAAAGCTATAACGGTATCGAGGCGCTCGATATAGCAACCGAAAACGACATTCATCTTCTGATACTGGATATAATGATGCCCGATATGGACGGAATATCCACGCTCATGAAGCTCAGGGAGAAAAACAATATTCCCGTGATTCTGGTTTCTGCAAAAAGCCAGGACGCCGATAAAATTTTAGGCTTAACGGCAGGTGCCGACGATTACATAACAAAGCCGTTTAATCCGTCCGAGCTTATGGCACGCGTAAAATCACAGCTGCGCCGATTCATGGTTTTGGGGGCTATGGACAAAAAGCCCGACGTAATACGAAACGGCGGTATGGAGTTGGATACAAAAGCGAAAACCGTTTATGTGGATGGTGAGGAAATAAAGCTTACAAAGCTTGAATACAAGATCGTTGAGCTATTGATGAAAAACATCGGAACGGTTTTCTCGAATGACGAAATATACCGCCTTGTATGGAACGAGGAAAGCTTTATCACCGATAACACAATCGCCGTGCATATACGGCATATACGCGAAAAAATCGAAATCAACCCCAAAGAGCCGAAGTATCTTCAGGTCGTATGGGGCATCGGCTACAAGATAGTCGCAAACAAATAACCACAGAAAGGAACTGATTATATATGAAGAAATTTTTCTATTCAACCGGCACAAAAGTCTGTGCCTTTATACTTTTTTTGGTAATAACATTTACCGGCGCATACAATCTTTCAATAATCTCATTCGATTATATGAAGCTCGATAACATAAATATAAATGAAAGCAGGCTTGAGGCGAACATCTACTCCGCATTTTCCGATATTTTTTCACTTATGGGCATAAAAATCACCACAGGCTATGAAAATTACGTGGAAGAGACCGATACGGCAGATACCACCACAGTAGCGTTGAGCGAAGATACAGCATCTTCTCCCGTCCTGTCATCTCAGATGAAGATAGTGAGCAACAATTTTAAATATTACGCAACCGACGCCAACGGCGTCTACACCAACATGTCCGACGATGAATCCACACCTTTTAAGGAGAATCTCGATGCATTTCTGGTTTCCGGGAACCGTACAAGCGTAGAATCATACTTGCAGGACGGCGGCATAATACTTATACATAACAACAATAAGCTTACAATATACCACAACTACAAAAACGGCTTTTATTTCGACAGCGTCCCAGAGGACGAAAAGGATTTTTTAATATTCCTCACTCCGACCCAAAGCTACTTAAATACCATACAAAAAAGCATTTCAGATGCGCAAACCGAATATGATATTTTGAGCAGTAAATTAAAAGACAATATATTCTCGTTTTTGTGGGATCCTTTGGCAATGCTTATCCTTGCGGCATATCTTTTTGCGGTGTGCGGCAGAAACGGCAAGGATAAAGAAGTTCACACCCTCGCGATAGATAATTTTTTTGAAGAAATAACCGGTTTTGTCGGTGCCGTAATATTTATTATGCTATTTGTAGGCGCTATGTTTTGCCTGGATCAGATTATGTATCTAAGTCGCCAGGACGGCAAAGTATATGTTTTTCTACATATGCTTATATCCTCAGCAGCAACAGCGGCTTGCGCGGTTTTAATGGGAGTTCTTCTGTCTTATGCAAGAAACCTAAAGCGGCATGAATTTGTAAAACGCTCATTTATACTGACACTCGCAGTCCGTACGGCAAAGTTTATTTTTGAAAGTGTAAAAAAACTTCAAAAGGCAGCAAAGCCGTCTATACTTTCGGCAGGAGTCTGCGCGGCATACGGTATAGTTATGGTATTTGCAGACAGCACCTTTGTCCGACTTATCTTTACCGTCGTATTTCTTGTACTTTTCCTGCGCTCAATTATCGGCTTTGACGACCTGGCACACGCAATAAAGGAATTTTCCGACGGGAATATAGACTATAAGACGAACTCTCTGCAAAACGGCATAATGGGAGATTTGTGCCGCGAAGTGGATAAGATGGGCGAGAGTATGAACATAGCGCTCGACAAACAGCTTGCGGCAGAGCGCATGAAATCGCAGCTGATAACAAACGTTTCGCACGATTTAAAAACACCGCTCACCTCAATTATAAATTATTCCGAGCTTTTGGGGGATATGGAGCTTTCTCCCGAAGAGGCGGCGGACTACGTAAAAATCATAAAGACAAAGGCGCTGCGTCTAAAAACGCTCACCTCGGATTTGTTTGATATTTCAAAGGTACAAAGCGGAAATGAAACAATGGACTTAAAGGACATCGACGCAGGCGTTTTGATAACGCAGTCGCTCGGCGAGCTGGACGAGGAAATCGAAAAATCCAACCTCACTTTCTGCACAAGTATCGATGATGAGTGCATCATAAAGGGCGACGGCGAAAAGCTCTCGCGCGTATTTGAAAACATCTTCATAAATGCCGTAAAGTATTCACTGGGCGGTACACGTGTTTATGTATCGTGCGAAAAGCGCGAGCCGGGCGTGCATATCGAAGTAAAAAACATCTCGGCATATCCGCTCGACTTTGACGTAACGGAGATTTGTGAGCGTTTTGTTCGCGGCGATGAATCCCGTTCAACCGAGGGTAACGGGCTCGGGCTTGCAATTGCAAAAAGCTACACAGAGGCGATGGGCGGCATATTCAAGGTCATAACCGACGGCGACCTCTTTAAAATAGTAATCGAATTTAAATAAATCTTGACAACTTCCTCACCGTATGAGATAATATGATGAGGAAGTTTTTTTTGCGGCAAGGAGAAAAAATATGTTATGGATTGTTGACAGAATCGAAAACGGTATCGCGATAATCGAAACCGAATCGGGGACACTTGAACTCGAGCTAAAATATCTCCCCGAGGGCACAAAAGAAGGGAGCGTAATAAAGCTTACGTTATCTCCCGAAGAAGAACAGAAAAGACGGGAAAGGATCAAAAAGAAGATGGACCGGCTCTTTACAGACTAAAAAAAGGCGGTGTAAAAACACCGCCTTTTGAGGGGATAGGAAAAAAGCTTTGGAATTAACAAACTGAGCCAAAGCTTTAGCTTTGGGATACCCGATGGCGTACATCTTTAGGGCTCCCGAAAACCAAAGGTTTTTGGGAAAGAGGAGAAACAGCGTAATGATTCAATCGTAAATTTTTAATTTGCTATTGAATATATATCGCTTGTTTCGACGATTGAGGGCGAAGTTTGTTGATAGCAAGAAAAGGAATATTTTTTCTTTTCTTGCTTTGCGGAGTTTTTTAACATCCCCGGTTTAATGTATTAGTCGCACATACAGGTCACGATTACAATTATGATAAGTACCCACAGAATCATATCAAGATCGAAATCACAGCCGCGTCTGCAAGCGTTCTGGCAACCACAATCACCCATGATTGAGCCTCCCTTCATATTATATATAAACAGAAAATAAGGTTTTTTGTTCCTCCCTTAAGGTCTGTTGTAATAATATATTATGAAAGTGAAATGAGTTTGGTAGCTTGTCTTGCAAAATTAATTGAAATGAGTTATAATATACTTAAAATGTGACTTTTACTTTTTTATGAAAAGAGGTTATAAAATGACAAGAGAAAAGATGGATAGAATAAGCGAGCTTTCAAAAAAATCAAGAAGTGTGGGTTTGAGCGAAGAAGAAAAGGAAGAGCAACGGATTTTGCGTGAAGAATATTTAGCGGATATAAGAAGAAATTTCAAAGCAACTCTGGACAATATTGAAATAGTGGATAAAAAGCCGCTGCAATAAGGAGGAAAACAAATGATTTACATAGTTCTGGCATTTTTAATATTTTTCGGATTCAAAACAGGATTTTGGACAGGAATAATCGTAAGCGCAATCTCGCTGGGATTTGTTATATATAAAGCTATCCCCACAATCTACGCATTTTTGGGCAATTCTGCTTACGGCAAAGATGATGAAGAAAAGGCGCTCAAATTTTATGATAAAGCAGTCGCAACAGGTCACTCGGGCGCCGCAATTGCAATAACCTACGTGCTGATGCTTATGCGTGCAGGCAAGATGGACAAAGCGCTTACCGTCGTAAACAATGTCATTGCCGACAGAAAAACAAAAATACAGGAAAAATATACCGCAAAGCAGTACCGTTCGCTTATATATTTTAAAATTGGCGACAGTGAGGAGGCATTACAGGACGCATACGAGATTTTTGAAGAATGTAAAAACACCACAATGTACGGTCTTTTGGGATATTTAAAGCTTGCATGCGACGAGCCGATAGCTGAAACGCTGAATTTCTGCAAGGAAGCATACGACTATAACGATGAGGATAGGGATATTGTGGATAATCTCATTTTGGCATACTATAAAAACGGTGACCTTGACGATGCCGAGAATCTGGCTGCGGATCTGGTCAAGATGAGTCCGAAATTTGTCGAGGCTTATTATCATTCGGCGCTTATTGCCAATGCAAAGGGCGATAAGGATAAGGCAAAAGAGCTTTTGTCGCACCTTCCCGATTGCACAAGAACCGCTCTGACAACGGTCAGCGAAGAAGAAATTGAAGATTTGAAAAAGGAACTTTTAAAAAATGATAACTTTTAAAATGAAAACAGGACTCGAAGGATATGAAATGACACGCGCAATCCGCGAAAAATATTTAAGTACGGGAAATGCTGACGTTCACGATACCGACGCACTGCACATTGCCGGGTACGAAAACGGAATTGTCATATGCTCGGGAAGATTATACGCGCGCGACAATATATCCTGCATAATAGATAACGTTACGGTTGATGAGGATAACCGTATGCAATATGTGGGAGATACGGTTCTGCGCGCTTTAGAGGACAGAGCTGTCGGAATGATGAAAGCAATCGTGCGCATAACCCCGACAGAGGAAAGCCGCGGATTCTTTGAGGTGGAAGGCTATATCGGCAAAGACGAAATGAAAAAGGATCTCACTAAGGTGCGCGGCTGCCGCGGCTGCGGCGGAGGGGCAAAAAAATGAGCACTCCTTTAGCAGACAGAATACGTCCCGAAAGAATCGAAGATGTTGTAGGTCAGCGCCATCTTTTGGGCGAGGGACGGCTTTTGGGAAATATCATAAAAAAGGGCGAGATACCGAATATGATATTTTACGGTCCGAGCGGTGTCGGCAAAACCACCGTTGCAAATATAATCGCAAAAAATACGGGAAAAAAGCTCTATCGGCTGAATGCAACCACCGCGTCGGTTTCGGACGTAAGAAACATAATCGACTCATTGGACAGCTTTCTTACCATGAACGGTGTGCTTTTGTATCTTGACGAGATTCAGCACTTTAATAAAAAGCAGCAGCAGTCCCTTTTGGAATTTATGGAGAATGGCAAGATAACACTGATTGCAAGCACAACCGAAAATCCGTACTTTTATATATATAATGCGGTGCTGTCAAGATCGGTGGTTTTTGAATTTAAGCCGATTGAAGTGTCTGAGGTAAAAAAAGCGCTTTTGCGCGGTGTGGATATTTTATCAAAAGACGAATTTAAAAACTACGGTTTTTCCGTTTCCGATGACGCCTTGGAACATATGGCACAGATGTCGGGCGGAGATGTAAGAAAGGCGCTCAACTCCCTCGAGATTGCCGCAATGGCGGCAAATCCCGACTCGGATTTGAAAATACAAATAACCTTAGAGGACGCGGAACAGGCAACGCAGAAAAAAACAACGAAATACGACAAGTCGGGCGACAGCCATTATGATATTTTAAGCGCATTTCAAAAATCAATACGCGGGAGCGACCCGGACGCCGGGATACATTATCTTGCGCGGCTGATTGCCGGCGGTGATTTGCAGATTATCTGCCGCAGACTTATGGTAATTGCCGCAGAGGATATCGGACTTGCATACCCGCAGGCAATAACGATAGTAAAATCATGCGTGGACTGTGCGCTGCAGCTGGGATTTCCCGAGGCGCAGATTCCGCTTGCCGAAGCCGTAATACTTTTGGCCACCGCGCCGAAATCCAATTCGGCGGTATCGGCAATCGGTGCTGCAATGGCGGATATTGAAAGCATGGATGTCGGGGAAATACCCGAGCATCTTAAGGATTCGCATTACGGTGGAGCAAAAAAGCTCGGTCACGGGATTGATTACAAATACCCGCATCTTTTCCCGAACAATTATGTAAAGCAGGACTATCTGCCCGAAAAGATACGCGGCCGAAAATACTATCAATACGGCAATAACAAAACCGAACGTGCCGTACACGAATATTGGAAAAATATAAAGAGAGATGAATAGGAATGTTTTGTAAAGAATGTGGAAGGTATTTGGGCGACAAGACCGTCTGCCCCTATTGCGGATACGGAAAAATCGACGAGTATGCTTTTTTAAAAACGGCAAAAAGCTGGCATGACGAAAAAAACGAAATATCCGAAAAATCAAGAACAACGGCAGGTGTGCTGCAATTTTTTGCAGGCGGTGCCGGAATCGGACGGTTTTACATAGGAGATAAGAAAACCGCGCTTATGCAGATAATTTTAAGTGTCGTAACTCTCGGTCTGGGCGGATTTTTGTGGGGTATAATTGACAGCATCGGTATATTTTCGGGAAAACCCCTTTACGACGGCAGCGGAAAAGCTATCATATAAGCAGATTAGGTAATTGTAAAACTAACGTTTTCCAATTAGCTATATAAGCAGATAAAAAGGAGAGATTATTATGTGGTTTGTTTTAGCGCTTTTATCTGCGGTTTTTGCGGCTCTGACATCGATTCTTGCCAAAGTCGGAATTAACGGCGTAAATTCTACGCTTGCAACGGCGGTACGTACTATTGTGGTACTCATAATGGCATGGGGAATGGTATTTATAAGCGGCAATGCCGGAGGAATATCCTCAATCGGCAGAAAAAGCTGGCTTTTTCTGATTTTGTCCGGTCTGGCAACAGGCGCATCATGGCTGTGCTACTATAAAGCCCTGCAAATGGGCGAAACCGCAAAGGTCGCAGTTGTCGATAAATTCAGCATCGTTATAACACTCATTCTGGCATTTGTGTTCCTGCACGAGCAGCTAACTGCAAAGACGATAATCGGCGTTTTGCTGATTTCTGCCGGAATGATTTTCATGGCAATATAAAATAATAACACGGGAGAGTATTTATGTCAAATAAGGAAAAAATAAGAAACTTTTGTATAATCGCACACATCGATCACGGCAAGTCTACATTGGCGGACAGGCTTTTGGAGCTTACCGGTGAAGTAGAGCTTAGGGATATGGAGGATCAGCTTTTAGACGATATGGATCTGGAGCGTGAGCGCGGAATAACGATAAAGGCTCATGCGGTTTGCTTAAAATACAAGGCAAAGGACGGTGAAACATATACCCTTAACTTAATCGACACACCGGGGCACGTTGACTTTAACTATGAGGTGTCCCGAAGTCTTGCCGCGTGTGAGGGCGCGATACTTGTAGTTGACGCGTCCCAGGGAATCGAGGCGCAGACCCTTGCAAACACCTATCTCGCACTCGACCACGACTTGGAGATCGTACCTGTTATAAACAAAATCGATCTGCCGTCTGCGCAGCCCGAGCATGTTATAAAAGAAATCGAGGATATTATCGGTATTCCTGCCGAGGACGCGCCGAGAATTTCCGCCAAAACCGGGCTTAATGTGGAAAGTGTTTTGGAGGAGATAGTCGAGAAAATCCCGGCACCTGTAGGAGATGAGAATGCACCGCTAAAAGCGCTGATTTTCGATTCCTACTATGACAGCTACAAAGGTGTTATAGTATATGTACGCTTAAAAGAAGGAAGTCTTAAAGTCGGAGACAGAATACGCCTTATGCAGACAGGCGCCGAGTTTGACGTAGTAGAGGTCGGGACTCTGCACGCAACGAGAATGAATCCTAAGGATAAGCTTTCAGCAGGTGATGTCGGCTATATAGCGGCAAGTATTAAAAATATTCAGGATACGCGCGTGGGCGACACCGTAACGCTTGCGGCAAACCCGGCAAAGGAGCCGCTCCCGGGATATAAAAAGGTAAATCCGATGGTATATTGCGGAATATATCCGGCAGACGGTGCGCAGTATGACGATCTTCGCGAGGCGCTTTTGAAGTTACAGCTGAATGATGCGGCTCTGATGTTTGAGGCGGAAACCTCCGTTGCTTTGGGATTCGGTTTCAGATGCGGATTTTTAGGGCTTTTGCATATGGAAATAATCCAGGAACGCCTTGAGCGCGAATATAATCTGGATCTTGTCACAACCGCGCCAAGCGTTATATATAAGGTGCATAAAACAAACGGCGAGATGATCTGGGTAGATAACCCGACAAACCTCCCTGCCCCGACCGAGATTGAATATATGGAGGAGCCGATGGTAAATGCGGATATTATGGTTCCGGTCGATTTTGTCGGGAATGTAATGGAGCTTTGTCAGCAAAGGCGCGGAATTTACAAGGATATGAAATATATGGAGGAAACCCGAGCGCAGATTTTCTATGAGCTGCCGTTAAATGAGATTATCTATGACTTCTTTGACGCCTTAAAATCACGCACCAAAGGCTATGCGTCTTTCGATTATGAGCTTTCGGAATACCGCCGTTCGGATTTGGTAAAGCTTGATATGCTCCTAAACGGCGAAATGGTCGATGCACTCTCCTTTATTGTGCATAAGGACAACGCTTATTCGCGCGGCAGAAAGATGGCTGAAAAGCTCAAAGAGGCAATCCCACGTCAGCTCTTTGAAGTCCCGATTCAGGCGGCAATAGGAAATAAGATTATTGCAAGAGAAACGGTAAAGGCATTGAGAAAAGACGTATTGGCAAAGTGCTACGGCGGTGATATTACACGAAAGAAAAAGCTTTTGGAAAAGCAAAAAGAGGGTAAAAAGCGCATGAGACAGGTCGGCTCTGTGGAGGTTCCGCAGGAGGCGTTCATGTCTGTTCTAAAGCTTGATTAATAATATGGCGGCTGTTTAAAATCATTTTTTTAAACAGCCCCTTTTTTTATTCCGCATTTATCTTGAAAAATGCAAAAAAACATGATATAATTGACGTATATGAAATTTATGGGAGATGTAAAAAATGATAAACAAAGTTATACCATTGCGCGAAGAGGAAAACGGGTACACACCCACTCTTACAACATACATTTTGGATAAAATAAGAAACGACACGCGCCCTGCCGTTTTAATCTGCCCGGGCGGCGCATACAGCGGCTGTGCCGATATTGAGGCAGAGCCTATTGCAATGAGATTTATGGCGGCAGGATTCCATGCCTTTATTTTAAGATATTCGGTTTACCCAAATAAATACCCCAAAGCACTCGAGGAAGTTTCAAAATCGGTGCAGATAATCCGCCAAAACGCGGACGAGTGGCATATCGACAAGGACAAAATCGCGGTATGCGGTTTTTCGGCAGGCTCTCATCTTGCCTGCTCATTAGGCGTTTTCTGGAATCAGGAGCCGATAAAGACGGCTGACGAATCAAACAAACCGAATGCCATGATTTTATCATACCCGGTAATAACCTCAGGCGAAAAAGCTCACAGAGGCTCGTTCGATAATCTATGCGGCGACAATCCCGAGCTGGTCGAGAAAATGTCATTGGAAAAGCGTGTAACAAAGGATACGCCGAAAACCTTTTTGTGGCATACCTTTGCCGATCAGGCTGTACCTGTTGAAAACAGCCTTTTATTCGCAAATGCCCTTCGTGAGCATGACATACCCTTTGAGCTGCACATCTACCCCGAAGGACGTCACGGCTTAGCGCTCGCTATCCCCGACACCGGTCTTACCAAAGATGATGTTGTAAGCACCAACGTAAAGGGCTGGATCGACCTTGCCTGCAATTGGCTTTGGGAAGTGTTTGAATAATGAATGAAAGAGTCGCACTGATAAGCGTCATAGTCGAAAGCTACGACAGCATCGAAAAATTCAACGCAATTCTGCATCAATACAACGAATACATAATCGGCAGAATGGGCGTACCATACCGAAAGAAAAATATTTCGGTCATAAGTGTTGCGGTAGACGCACCGCAGGATATTATAAATGCAATATCGGGTAAATTGGGACGCTTAGAGGGCATAAGCGTAAAAACCTTGCTCTCCAAGCTCTGATTTATATATTTTACTGACGGAAAAGATAAAAAATCTGATCCGAAAGAAAGGAGTTTTTATTATGTACAACCCCAAATCACCCAAAGCAGAGGAATTTATCTGCCACGAGGAAATTTTGGACACCCTCGATTATGCCGAGAAAAACAAAAACAATCTTGAGCTTATCGATGAAATCATTGAAAAAGCAAAGAAAAGAAAAGGACTCTCGCACAGAGAGGCGGCAGTTTTATTGGACTGCGAAAATGAAGAAAAAAACAGGGAAATCTTCGCGCTTGCCGAACAAATCAAAAAGGATTTTTACGGCAACAGAATCGTTATGTTCGCACCGCTCTATCTCTCCAACTATTGTGTAAACGGGTGCGTATACTGCCCGTATCACATGAAGAACAAGCACATTGCAAGAAAAAAGCTCTCGCAGGAGGATATTAAAAAAGAAGTTATCGCCTTGCAGGATATGGGGCATAAGCGCCTTGCGATAGAGGCAGGTGAAGATCCGGTAAACAACCCGATCGAATACATACTCGAATCGATCAAGACAATCTACAGCATCAAGCACAAAAACGGCGCTATAAGACGTGTCAACGTAAATATCGCCGCAACGACCGTTGAAAATTATAAAAAGCTGAAAGATGCAGGGATAGGCACATATATTCTCTTTCAGGAAACATACCACAAAGAGAGCTACGAAAAGCTGCACCCGACAGGTCCTAAGCACAATTACGCATATCATACCGAGGCAATGGATCGTGCAATGCAGGGCGGAATTGACGATGTCGGCTTGGGCGTTCTCTTCGGTCTGGAGATGTACAGATACGAATTTGCAGGGCTTTTGATGCACGCGGAGCACTTAGAAAGCGCATTCGGAGTTGGTCCGCATACCATAAGCGTGCCGCGAATCCGCCACGCCGACGATATTGACGCCGACAGCTTTGACAACGGCATAAACGACGATACCTTTGCAAAAATAGTTGCCTGTATCAGAATTGCCGTTCCGTATACCGGAATGATTGTTTCCACGCGTGAGAGCAAAGCCTGTCGTGAGAAGGTTCTTCATCTCGGTATTTCGCAGATAAGCGGCGGCTCAAGAACAAGCGTCGGCGGATATGTTGAACCCGAAGAAGATGACAATAAATCCGAACAATTCGACGTTGAAGATAAGCGCAGTCTTGACGATGTGGTTAAATGGCTTATGGAGATGGAATATATCCCAAGCTTTTGCACCGCCTGTTACAGAGAGGGCAGAACCGGCGACAGATTCATGTCGCTCTGCAAAAAAGGGCAGATACAAAACTGCTGTCTGCCAAACGCGCTCATGACGCTCCAAGAATATCTGGAAGATTATGCCTCACCCGAAACAAAGGCAATCGGAGAAAAGCTTATCGGCAAAAATATCGGTACAATCCCGAACGATAAAGTAAGAGAAATTGTAGAAGAGAACCTCGAAAATATAAAAGGCGGCAAGCGTGATTTCAGATTCTGATTTCTGTCCGCTTTTAGCAATATTGTTTTAAAAATAGGCAATATTACTTGTTGACTTTTCATCTTTTTAATTTTATAATGATGATAGTATAAGCAGATTTTTTCTGCTCCAAAAAAAATATTGAGGTGATTTATTATGTATAATTTTCCTATAGGCGCGATGGTTGAATCGTTCAAGTGTGATTTCCGCGATGCTGTTGAAAAAGCGGCGAAAATAGGCGTTTCGGGCTTGCAGATGTACTGCACAAACGGTGATCATGCACCCGAGAACATGAATCCGCAAAAAATTAAAGAAGTTTTAGACATCGTTAAAAGTAACGGTTTGAAATTTTCCGCAATCTGCGGCGATTTGGGGCAAGGTTTCGGAGATCCCGAAAAAAACAAAGCCAATGTTGAAAAATCAAAAAGAATCATGGAACTGGCAAAAGAGCTGGAGTGCAATATTGTAACAACTCACATCGGCGTCGTTCCGACCGACAAAAGCGTTGACCGCTACAAAATAATGCAGGAGGCTTGCAAGGAGCTTGCCGATTTTGCAGACAGCGTAAACTCGAAATTCGCAATTGAAACAGGTCCCGAAACATCAAAAACATTAAAGGAATTTTTGGATTCTTTAAATTCAAAGGGCGTTTCGGTAAACCTCGATCCCGCAAACCTCGTAATGGTAACGGGCGACGATCCTGTTGCAGCCGTACACACATTGGGCGACTATATCGTACATACGCACGCAAAAGACGGCAACAGATTAAATGTCGGCAATCCCGAATACATATACGGCGTTCTTCACCCCGTTCCGCAGGAATATAACAATATAAAATTCTTTGAGGAAGTGGCTTTGGGAACAGGCTCGGTTGACTTTAAGAACTATCTGAAAGCGCTTGAAGAAATCGGCTACCGCGGATTCCTGACAATCGAGCGCGAATGTGGCGATACTCCCGAAAAGGACATCAAAACCGCATATGAATATCTGACAGATATAATCAAAAATAACTAAAAATATGGCGCACACATCTGTTGAGATGTGTGCGTTTTTAGCGATAAAAAAATATCAGATATAAAATTTGGAAAAAATATGTATTTAACTATTGTATTAATCTGCAATATATGATATAATATTTACAGACAGCAGTTACCAAACGCCAATGCGTTTGTAATTGATGTAAATATTGTATCGCTGTGCGGCAATGTATCTTCAGCGCTGCACCGATGATACAAATAAAATAAATAAAATTTAAGGGGGAGTTTTTTATGAAAAAACAAATTTTTGCGCTTGCGGCTCTCGCAAGCTTTACAATGTCCGCAACAGCATTTGCGGCACGCCCGACTATCGTTAAAGTATGAGGGGAGGAAATCGAGTCCGATGTTGCGCCGCAGATTATCAACAACAGAACCTTCGTGCCGCTGCGTGCGATTTTTGAGGCTTTGGATATAGCTGTAGACTACGATGCCGCAACAAAAACCATAACGGCAAAGGGCGCCGATAAAACATTTGAGCTGACAATCGGCAGCAATATTGTAAAGGTAAACGGTGAAGAAAAGCAGATTGACGCACCGGCAATAATAAAGGACAACAGAACGCTTGTGCCACTGCGCGCCTGCGCCGAAAGCTTCGGCTTTGAGGTTGACTGGAATGATAAAACAAGAGTCGCAAAGGTTAAAAAGGGCGTATGGCTTGTGAGTAAAAAGGTAGAATTTGGGTACGCTACCACCACTTATCAGTATGATGAAAACGGTAATTTAACTTATGAAGAACATCCTGACGGATATTGGACAAAATATACATATGATGAAAATGACAATAAAACTTATGTAGAATATTCTGACGGAAGTTGGCAAAAATATACATATGATGAATACGGCAATGAAACATATTATGAAGATTCTTACGGACAGTGGTCTAAACTTACATATGATGAGAATGGCAATTTAACTTATGAAGAATCATCTGGAGGTTGGGTAAAACATGCATATGATGAAAATGGCAATGAAACGTATTATGAATATTCTGACGGACTTTGGCATAAACGTATATATGACGAAAATGGCAATTTAACTTATGAAGAATTTTCTCTCGGGAATCGAAAATATACATATGATGAAAATGGCAATTTAACTTATGTAGAGGATTCTTACGGAGATTGGCAAAAATATACATATGATGAAAACGGCAATTTAACTTATGTAGAATATTCTGACGGAAGTTGGCAAAAATATACATATGATGAAAACGGCAATTTAACTTATGAACAAAATTTTGGCGGGCGGCAGGAAAAATCTACATATGATAAAAATGGCAATTTAACTTATGAAGAACATCCTGACGGAATTTGGGAAAAATATACATATGATGAAAACGGCAATTTAACTTATGAAGAAGATCAATTCGGACGGTTGATAAAATATACATATGACGAAAATAACAATTTGACTTATGCAGAAGATCAATACAGATGGTGGACAAAATATACATATGACGAATACAGCAATAGAATGTCATCGGAAGACAGCGACGGCAACACAACCGAATATGTATATATAGTACGCTAACAGTAAAACTCCACCTCTCGGGTGGAGTTTTATTTTCCCCGCTTAAAAAAGTATTGACAATATATAAAACTATCTATAATTTCCGTTTAATCAAAACTTAATATCACAATTCGGGGCAATCACAAGATTGCTCTTTTTTATAACACAAAAAAACTGCCGCTCTGCGGCAGTTTTTCTATATTAGTGCATGAATGCAATTTGTGTTTCTTTATCAAACAAGTGAATCTTATTTGCATCAAATGTAACCTTGATGTTATCATTCATCTTAGCTGTCGAGCGTTGATTTACTCTTGCTACGAACGGCTGATCTGCAATCTTTAAGTAGAGATATGTTTCAGCACCCATCATTTCTGTTACATCAACGAATGCGTTTACTGCGTTCTCCGGATTCTGAGTAAGCATAGCCTCATCATCATGAATATCTTCAGGTCTGATACCCAAAACAACTTCCTTACCGATATAATCCTGAACTTCCTTAGCAGCTACCTTTCCTTCCGGCAGCTTAACGCTCTCTGTTGCAAATTCAACATAAACGCCGTCATCTTTCTTAACAAGCTTACCGTCAACAAAGTTCATTTGCGGGCTTCCGATAAATCCGCCGACAAACATATTTACAGGCCTCTGATAAAGATTTGTAGGAGTATCTACCTGTTGAATGATACCGTCCTTCATAACAACGATTCTTGTACCCATTGTCATAGCCTCTGTCTGGTCATGAGTAACGTAAATGAATGTTGTCTGGAGTTTCTTGTGGAGCTTGTTGATTTCTGTTCTCATCTGAACTCTCAATTTTGCGTCCAGGTTTGACAGAGGTTCATCCATCAAGAATACTTTAGGATCACGAACGATAGCACGACCCAAAGCAACACGCTGTCTTTGTCCGCCCGACAAAGCCTTCGGCTTTCTGTCAAGCAAGTGCTCAATATCAAGAATCTTGGCAGCCTCGTTAACTCTTCTTTCAATCTCATCTTTAGGAGTCTTTCTGAGCTTTAACGCAAATGCCATATTATCATGAACCGTCATATGCGGATACAAAGCATAGTTCTGGAAAACCATTGCTATATCTCTGTCCTTCGGCGCAATATCGTTCATCAGCTCGCCGCCTATGTAAAGCTCGCCTTCGCTTATTTCCTCCAAACCTGCGATCATTCTCAATGTTGTTGATTTACCGCATCCCGAAGGACCTACAAGAATTATAAATTCCTTATCTTCAATATCAAGTGTGAAATCACTTACGGCTGTAACGCCGCCGGCATATCTTTTGTAAATACCTTTTAACTGCAAATCTGCCATTAAAAAAATCTCCTCTCATTTGCTGGCATCCCAGCTTTTGTTTAATACATAATATATAATAACAAATTTACGACAAAATGTAAATCCGCAATTTCACTAAATAATTTTTTTTTTATTAATGATATTTACTAAAAAGGCGATTTTATTTGTTTTTTTCGGAAACAATCTTGTCTACAACGTTCTGCGGAGCCTGTTCATAGCCTGTAAATTCAAACTTGAACATACCTCTTCCCTGGCTCATCGATCTCAGATCTGTCGCATATTTAAACATTTCCGACATAGGCACGGTAGCCTCAACCATGTTAAGGCCCTCGTATTCACTCTCGCCCATTCCCATAATCTGACCGCGGCGCTTATTTATATCGCCGATTATATCGCCCATAATACTTTCTGGGATATAAACCTTAAGCGATCCGATCGGCTCCAACAGAACAGGTTTTGCCTGTTTTAAGCCCTCTTTATACGCAATTGACGCCGCCGTTTTAAATGCCATTTCGGAAGAGTCAACCGGGTGGTATGAACCGTCCAAAAGCGTTGCTTTCAAGTTCACAACAGGGTACCCTGCAATAACACCGTGCTCACAGGACTCTCTCAAGCCCTTTTCGACCGCCGGGAAGTAATTTTTCGGCACACTTCCGCCGAATACCTTTTCTTCAAAGGTCAGATCCTCGGTAAGACCGGGCGCAAATTCAATTTTAACGTGTCCGTACTGTCCGTGTCCGCCCGACTGCTTCTTATGCTTACCTTCAACAGTCGCCGTACCTTTTATCGTTTCGCGGTAAGGTACAATCGGTTCGGACAGATTAACGTCAACGCCGTATTTCGCCTTCAATTTATTTACTATAATATCTATATGCTGATCGCCCTGACCGTTTATCAGAGTCTGCTTTGTTTCGGGATTATTGGTAATGCTGAAGGTCGGATCTTCTTCTCCGAGTCTTGCCAAGCCGCCGACAATCTTTTCCTCATCGCCCTTTGTAACCGGCGCCACCGCCATAGACAAAACAGGCTCGGGGAACTCAATACCGTTTAATATCATATTCTTATTTTCCGCACAGAGCGTATCGCCGGTTCTCGACTTATCCAACTTTGCCACAACGCCTATATCGCCCGAATCCACGCTCTTCGTTTCAATCTGTTTTTTACCTTTCAGGAAATAAAGCTTACCAATCTTTTCGCTCACACCCTTATTCGGATTATAAAGCACGCTGTCCGCCTTGACACTTCCCGAATATACTCTGAACAAAGACATCTTTCCCACATACGGATCTGCGATCGTCTTAAAGATAATCGCCGCCGTTGTATCTCCGACGTCCTGCACAACCTCAACAGGCTCACCCGTCTTTGAATCGTGCGCAATTTCCGCTATCTCGTTCGGGTTCGGCAGATATTTGCCTATACCGTCCATAAGGCTCCTGACTCCGATATTAGAAAGTCCCGAACCGCAATATACGGGATAAATATTGCCGTCCTTTACGCCCTTTCTGATAGCCTTTTTGATTTCATCAAAGGTAAATTCTTCTCCGTTAAAATATTTGTTCATCAAAGCGTCGTCGGTTTCGGCAACAGCCTCCATTATCATATCACGCAAGGGCGCTACAACCTCGTCCATACCCTCGGGAACCGGAATATCCACTCTGTCCTGTCCCTCGTAGCGTCTTGCCGTCATATCTATAATATCGACAAAGCCCTTAAATTCATCGCCCTCTTTTATCGGGTATACAAAAGGCGTAACAGCCTTGCCGAACTTCTCTTTCATTTCTTCAAGAGTTTTTTGATAATTCGCTCTGTCATCATCTATTTTATTTACAAAAAATACTGTAGGAACGCCCTTCTGGCACGCATATTTAAATACCTGCTCGGTTCCGACAGATACACCGCTCCGTCCCGAAAGCACGATAAGCGCCGAATCTGCCGCTCTCAAGCCCTCCTTAACTTCGCCTACAAAGTCGAAATATCCCGGAGTATCGAGTATGTTATATTTCATTCCTTTCCATTCTATCGGGGCAACGGCGGTATTTACCGAAATCTTTCTCTTTATTTCCTCAACATCGTAGTCGGTAACCGTATTTCCCTCGGCAACCGTACCGATTCTGTCGATCGCGCCGCTATTGTAGAGCATTGCTTCCGTAAGAGATGTCTTTCCTGCCTTTCCGTGCCCCATAATCACAATATTTCTTATACTGTCCATTCCGTAACTGCCCATAAGTATTTCCTCCTTAAATTATGTATTTTTTTAACAGTCTTTACTTTTTCAAAGGGATAGTAAAAAAGCTTTGGAATTAACAAACTGAGCCAAAGCTTTAGCTTTGGGTTACCCGACGGCGTACATGGGTACGTCAAGCGGCGAAGTTTGTTGATAGCAAGAACAGGAATAATTTTTCTTGCGTTCCGGAGTTTTTTAACATCCCCTCTTATACACTTTTAACAATATTCACCATTTATTCCGGCAATATATTATATATATACCATCAAGGAGTTATTTATAAACATAAAAAATGCAGACAGATAGCCAAAATCTGTCTGCATTTTTTGTATAATTTGCACCATTTATTAACCTTCAACCAATCTCTTGGTGTCAAGAGCGATCATAAGCTCTTCGTTTGTCGGGATAACAAAAGTTTTTACGGTTGCGCCCTCAGCCGTAACATCTATAGCCTCGCCGCGCTTTTTGTTCTTTTCTTGGTCAATTGCAACGCCCATAAATTCAAGACCTTCAACGATTGCTTTTCTTGCCTGAGCGTCATTTTCACCGATACCGGCGGTAAATACAATTGCATCAACACCGCCCATAGCGGCAGCATATGCGCCGATAAGCTTTTTAACACTGTATGTAAACATATCCAAAGCAAGCTTTGCTCTGGCGTTGCCTTCCTCAGCCGCTGCCGAAAGATCGCGGAAATCGCTGCTTATGCCCGAAACGCCGAACACGCCTGACTTCTTGTTCATGATATTATCAGCCTCTTTTGCGGTGAGGTTCTCATTTTCCATTAAGAATGTAACAACTGCCGGATCCATACTTCCCGTTCTTGTGCCCATAACAACACCGTCCAACGGGGTAAAGCCCATTGAGGTATCCACGCACTTGCCGTTTTTAACAGCCGAAACGGAAGAGCCGTTACCCAGGTGACAGGTGATAACCTTAAGATCTTTAAGATCCTTGCCCATCATCTTAGCAACCTCCTGCGAAACAAACTTGTGGCTCGTTCCGTGGAATCCGTACTTTCTTATCTTGTATTTTTCATAGTATTCGTAAGGCAGAGCATACATATAAGCAGATGCAGGCATTGTCTGGTGGAATGCAGTATCGAATACCGCAACCTGCGGAACGCCCGGCATAATCTTTTCGCAAGCCTCTATACCTGTGATGTTTGGCGGATTGTGCAGAGGTGCCAAAGGTACACACATCTTCAGAGCCTCAAGAACCTTTCCGTCGATAACATAAGAATCCGCGAAAAATTCTCCGCCGTGTACGACTCTGTGACCGACAGCGCCGATTTCCGACATAGACGCAACAACGCCGTATTCTGCGTTTACCAAAGCGTCAATTACCATTTGGATTGCATCGGCATGATTCTCCATATGGCTTTCAATTACTGTTTCCATACCTTTTACAAGGTTTTTGTGCGTGAGCTTTGAACCGGCAATACCGATTCTCTCACAAAGTCCCTTTGCCATAACAGTTACAGTATCCATGTCTATAAGCTGATATTTCAAAGATGAACTTCCGGCATTTATTACCAATACCTTCATTAAACATTACTTCCTTTCATTTTTTATTTAAATTACTTTTATTTGTATATCCAATATTTTCATACCGCTTTTCCGCCGAACGCAATAATAAGTAAACAAATTGCTGTTATGAAATACGCCGATGTATACACATACATCAAGTATTGAATAATAGTGAGTACACCGATTATTTCCACTCTCTTCAGGCGCAAAAATAAGCAAGCAGATTGCTGTTATGAAATACGCCGATGTATACACATACATCAAATATTGAATAATAGTGAGTACACCGATTATTTCCACTCTCTTCAGGCGCAAAAATAAACAAGCAGATTGCTGTTATAAAGCGCGATGGTATATGCATATATGCCGAGCGGAGTATAATAGTGAGGTACACAGATTATTTCCACTCTCATTAGGCGAAAAATAAACAAGCAGATTGCTGTTATGAAATACGCCAATGTATACACATACATCAAGTATTGAATAATAGTGAAATGTACAGATTATTTCCACTCTCTTCAGGCGCAAAAATAAGCAAGCAGATTGCTGTTATGAGGCGCAACGGCATATGCATATACGTCAAGTGGTGAATAATAGTGAGTACACCGATTATTTCCACTCTCTTCAGGCGCAAAAATAAGCAAGCAGATTGCTGTTATGAGGCGCGACGGCGTATGCATATACGTCGAGCGGTGAATAATAGTGAGATGCGTAGATTATTTTTGTGCCTGGACGCAGGTAATCGCTACAACGCCTACTATATCTTCCGCTGAACAACCGCGTGATAAGTCGTTGATCGGCTTTGCTATACCTTGGGTTACAGGGCCGTATGCCTCGGCTTTTGCAAGTCTTTGAACGAGCTTGTAACCAATGTTTCCCGCATCAAGATCCGGGAATACCAAAACATTTGCTTTTCCCGCAACAGGTGAACCGGGGGCTTTTGACTCGCCGACCGACGGAACGATTGCCGCATCAAGCTGCAGCTCACCGTCAACCTTCAGTTCGGGGTTATCTCTCTTGCAGATTGCCGTTGCCTCAACAACCTTGTCTACATCGGCGTGCTTTGCGCTGCCCTTTGTAGAGTGTGAAAGCATTGCAACAATTGCCTCCTTTTCTACCAAAAGCTCAAATGATTCCGCCGAGCAAGCCGCAATTGCCGCCAGCTTTTCGGGATCGGGGTTCTGCTCAAGACCGCTGTCTGCAAATATAAAAGTTCCATCAGCACCGTATTCACAATCCGGAACAACCATCAAAAAGAATGCTGAAACAAGCTTTACCCCCGGCTTTGTCTTTATTATCTGCAAGCTTGGGCGGAGTGTGTTGGCTGTAGAATGGCAAGCACCCGAAACAACACCGTCTGCATCGCCCGCTTTCACCATAAGACAGGCATAATACATATAATCGCCCAAAGCTGTCTTTTTAGCCTCTTCGTATGTCAATCCCTTTGCTTTTCTGAGTTCAACAAAAAGATTCAGATATTCTTCTGTCTTTTCATATGTAAACGGATTGATGATAGTTGCCTTTGAAATATCAAGTCCTTTTGAGTTCTCTGCAATTTCTTCCGGCGTACCGATAATGATAATATCCGCAATATCCTCTTTTAATATTGTTGCGGCAGCCTCAAAAGTTCTTCTGTCCATAGACTCCGGAAGAACTATTTTCTTCTTATCGGCTTTTGCTCTTTCTTTGATTCTCTCAATAAAAGTACTCATTTATGAATCCCTTCCTTTGTTAAAATTACAAATGGTATGTCCATCCTTTTTATTATATACCTTTTCCCCTATATTTTCAAGGAAAAAATTAAAAAAATAAATAATGTGCCGCCAAATATTGCAAAATACAATAAAATGTGTTAAAATAACTTTAAAAACATGGAGGAATTACTATATGAGAATTATGGGAATAGATTACGGCGACAGGCGCATCGGTATTGCCGTAACCGATCCTTTGGGCTTTACCGCTCAGGGTGTCGCCACGCTTACAAACAGCAAAAAAACACTTGCGGACGACTTAAAAAAGCTGCTTAATCAATACAATCCCGAAAAAATTGTACTCGGGCTTCCGAAAAATATGGACGGCTCGCTCGGTTTTCGTGCAGACGCCACATATGAATTTGCGGACTTTTTAAAAACGCTTACCGATTCCGAAATCGTCTTTTGGGACGAGCGGCTCACAACGGTAAGCGCGGCGCATATCCTAAATCAGACCAACACGCGCGGAAAAGACAGAAAAAAAGTTATAGACACCGTCTCCGCCTGCATTATTTTAGAAAACTATATGCAAAGTTTGCATTAATGTGTTGACTTTTCCCACAAGATATATTACAATATATCGGTAGTGTATATTTTAAATACAAAATCAAATAATAACATACGAGGTGAAAAACATGGAAGATAATATCATTATTCTTGAGGACGATCAGGGCAATCAGATCGAATTTGCCACAATAGACGTTTTTGAATTAAACGGTGAAACATACTTCGCGCTTTTGGAGGTTTTGGAAAACGATGAATCGGACGAGGTTCTTATCATGAAGGTAGACGGAATCGATACCGAAGATCCCGAGCTTATCATGGTTGAGGACGAGAACGAGCTCCAAGCCGCTTTTGAAGAATTTTTAAAGCGTGATGAAGAATTCAACGAGGAAGAATAATTAATAATTTCGTAACAGAATTGTATTCTTTCAGTTATTGCATTTTCACAAATTTTGTGGTATTATAATCATGTAAGAATACTTACAACGTAAAATTTACCCTGTGACTCGCGTGCACGGTCATTTTTTTACCAACACTTCTTATAAGGGATGTTTACTCCGTAAAGCGGCGCATATGCCTCCTTTCTTTCGGGACTGCCAGTGGACATGTAAAGTTTTCGGGAAACGACCCACCTGTTTTTACAGGTAAGAAATATGGCCTTTTCTGCACGGTTTTCGTGGGGTTTATTTTTTTACCTAAAAAAAAATAAAAAAATAAATATCTGTACGAGATGAGTGTTTACAAACAGGAATATCTGCTCCTGCAAATATTTATACATAAAAAGAATTGTCAACACAATGCCTTATTATAAAAGATTGGAGAGAATATTGCGGGAGTTTTTAACGTATAAATTTATTCTAATCGGAATAGAGAGGAGGGTTCTTGATGAAAGCAAAGCGCTTTATTTTATGTGTGGCAGCAGTTTTTTTGGCAGTGATTTTGATTTATTTCAATATTCAGAGAGAACATACCTTCACCCTTTCAAGCGATGAAGGTACAGTAAAATCAGAACAAATACAGCCACTTTTCGGAACTGTAAAAGTAAGCGGCGACAGCGATACAGATGTGATCTTTACCGATATTGAAACGGGAGAGCAATATATAATCGGATATATTACACATGGCATAACAGAAAAAATCAAACTCAAAAAGGACAAATGGTATAGAGTGGAAGGCAATGGCAGTCTTACACTAAACCCGGTAAATGTCCGAGTTGAATAATTCCGGTTTGTAGGATTAAGAACTATATTACTATCTGCAAGGAGCAGCTATATCTTGTTTTGTCGATAGACATTCACAAAAAATAACAATATACGCAAATATTTATCTCGGTCAGAGATAAAAAAGGATGTAAAACTTTTTTACATCCTTTTTTTATTCTGTCAGTTCATCATTATGTGTAAATACATCACTGAAATTAAACGGACCGAGAGTATCAACTGTTTTTCCCTCGAACAGGAACCGCACCGAATCTATTTCGGGCAATTGGGTAAGGCTGTTTACAACCGAATATACCGCCAGCATACTCTTCGGATCATTCGGATCGGACAAGTTTTTATCCGTAAAGTTCTTAAATGTAACATGACAGGTACCGTTCGTTGTTTCCACAGAAACAAGCTCTGTATCCGATGTCAGCGTCGCGCTTAACTCCTTGGTCACAGGTCCCTTTATCAGTTCATTTATAACATAGCTTTCAATCGGGCTTGTGTCGGTTATCTTTATTGTACGTGCCTCTTTTGCCAGCTTGTTTGTATTCCTGTCGGCAAAATACAGAATTATATTTTTTGAGTCTGTCGTGTAAGTATCCGACTCGAGGTTTATATCACTGTTTGAAAGAAACCCGATTGTGCCGCCGTCCGCTGCAGCAACGGGCGCACCATCAACCGTAACCATGACATTTCCCACCTTATCTATCTGACAAAGTGTGCGCACAATCGCATAAACTGCAAGCATATTTTTTGTAACATCGTCATGCATAAATTCATTTGTAAAATCTACGGTCAGCTGCGATTCGTTCATATTTTCCGAACGAACCTTTGTATTTTTGCTCATAATAGGCTTGAGCTTTCCGTCCGACGGACCTTTTATCAATGCGTTTAATGCAAGGTTTACCAGATCGTCCGCATTGTTATATTTTAAGCTCCTGCTCTCCGGAACTATTGATGATTCTTTCTCATTAAAAAAGTACAAATTTATATTTTTCTCAACCTCGGAGGTATTGTTCTTTGTCCAAAATCCAATAGCTGCCGCCGCTGCTATTATCAACAACGGCAAAATAACAAGTATTATTTTTTTGTTCATACATTTCTCCTTTCCCGTATACTGCCATATAAATGTGTATAGGAATATAAAATACCACTTATTCATCTTCCCACTTGCAAAACCGGTAAATTGATTGCCGTTATGAAACGCGACGGCGTATGCATATACGTCGAGCGGTGAATAATTGTGAGGTGCGCCGATTATCACGCTCTGACTCGCAAAA
>CAKSDE010000011.1 GCA_934444735.1 uncultured Clostridia bacterium
ATGCGGGAGTGGCTCAGTGGTAGAGCGTCACCTTGCCAAGGTGAACGTCGCGAGTTCGAATCTCGTCTTCCGCTCCATATAATACAAAAGACGCTCACCATAAAAAGCGTCTTTTGTACATTACGGCGCCATAGCCAAGTGGTAAGGCAGAGGTCTGCAACACCTTTACCCCCAGTTCAAGTCTGGGTGGCGCCTCCAAAAAATCCGCACACTAATGTGTGCGGATTTTTACTTATTACTTATTCATTCTTCACTTGAATTATATGTGCCGATTTTTTATGTAAAAATCAGCGCTCGCTCATGCCGATCCTTGTCCTTTACCGCAAAAGGGCGCGTCTGCGGCGCGGTCTGTATCTATAAAGTTCATCACGTCCGCTTGTTATTGATGTGAAGTCAATGCCGGCGGATATTTTTTTTGATATACAAAAATCTAAATTTATTTTTGACTTTTTTGTTTTCCGATTCGTCTAATAAATGTAAAAGCTTTTACAATTGCCTGACATTGGCGGATAAAAGGAGGATTGGGTTTGTACGAACTGTTCGAACAAAAGTATAAAGAATGTGAAAAATCTTTGTTTTTGGTGGCAATAGGTTATCTGCACAATACCGAGGACGCAAAGGATTGTGTACAGGAGGCTGTTTTGTCGGCTTTGAAATCATTTGATAAGCTGAAAAATAAGGAGTATTTCAAAACATGGCTTACGCGTATTGTAATCAATAAAAGCAAGGATTTTATAAGAAAACGGAGATACACGGAGGAGCTGACGGACTCACTGAATGTGTTTTATGATATGCCGATGGCAGAAATGAATATCGTGGATTGCATCTGCAAGATGAACCCGAAGACGTCCGTCTATATAACGCTTCGTTTCTATAATGAGATGACCTATGAGGAAATGGCGCAGACTCTGAAACAGCCGCTTTCGACGGTAAAATACAAAACAAAAAAAGCATTATCGGAATTAAGAGAACATATGGAAGGAGATTTGTAAATGAAAATTTCTGATTTGGAAAAAAGATTGCAGAACCACGCGAAAGTCACGAAATCTGTTATAGCAGCTCCTTTCGATATAGAAAGTGAGGAAATAAAAATGTCAAAGAAAAATCATTACAATATAAAGCGCGCAGCGATTCTTGCGGCGGCAGCTATATGCTTAATCGGAACTACGGTTTTTGCGGCGGTTCGGCTTTTGAGCGCTGAAGATGTCGCAGATACATTCGGTGAAACAACGTTAGCTCAATATTTCAATGAACAGGGCGTATCTTACGGTACAGTTATGGACGGCGACTATAAAGCGACTGTGCTGGGGATTGCCTCGGGTGAAAATTTGAGCAAATTTGAGTCGTCATCATGGGAGCTTTTCCCTGAAAAAACTTATGCGGTGGTTGCCGTTGAAAAAACGGATGGCTCACCCATGAGCTTTGACGATCAAATATTGGTAACACCGCTGATTGAAGGACTGCGCCCGTGGGAATATAATATTTTCACTATGAACGGCGGTTATACGGCGGATATTATCGACGGCATTCTTTATCGCATAATCGAATTTGACAATATTGAATATTTTGCCGACAGAAACGTGTATATAGCGGTTCTCTCCGAGGCATTCCCGGACAACACCGCCTACTCCTTTGATGAAACAACGGGAGCTATCGCGCCGAAAGATGACTATAACGGCACAAATATTCTTATCAAGCTGGAGCTTGATAAATCAAAAGCAGATCCTAAAAAGGCTATGGAATATCTGAATAAACTAAATGAAGATATGTCTGACGGTGGCGAGGACACCCAAGACTGATTGACGGATTTTGGCAGAGCCGAATGTAAAATGATTTCATTTTGCGTTCGGTTCTTTTTTTATTGAAAGTTGCTTTTTTATCGGGTGTATGTTATAATTAAAAAAGAAATTTAACGGAGGAAAGATTATGTTTTGGGACAAGGCGGCATATGTATATGATATATTTGCCTATATTATAAACGGGAAAGTGAACAGGAAATTATGCGAGGCGGTGGGGGCGGCTGTATCTTCCGCTGATGAGGTATTGGAATGTGCGTGCGGTACGGGACTTCTGAGCGGAGTTATTGCAGGAAGATGCAAAAGACTTGTTTCGACGGACTTTTCGCCAAATATGGTAAAAAAAGCGGAAAAGAAGTGCAGAAGGTATGCCAATGTGGAATTTAAGACGGGAAATATACTGCACATTGAATATCCCGACGAAAGCTTTGACGCAGTTGTTGCCGCAAATGTGATTCATCTTTTGGACGATCCGTATAAGGCATTATCGGAGCTTGACAGAGTTTGCCGAAAGGGCGGAAAAATAATCATTCCAACCTACATGAACAAAAACGGTAAGGACAAAACAAGCTCTTTTTCGGACACTTTGGAAAAAGCGGGAGTCGATTTTAAAAGAGCGTTTACCTTGGATTCGTATAAAAAATTCTTTGAAAATGCAGGGTACAGTGATGTCAGCTACATATTATGCCACGGAAGAGTCCCGTGTGCGACAGCGATAATCAGAAAGCAATAAAAACCGCCGATTACGGCGGTTTTTATTGCTTATGTATAGCCTAAAAAGCACATATACAAATACAGGCAAACGGTTTTGTGCATATTGATGAAAAAGAGGGAATCATACTTTGGTATGACGACAAAAATGAAAATAAATGATATAATCATTCTACATACTTATGTGTAAACGGAGCGTGTTGCCTATGAAATGATATAAGACCGAAAATACGGGTTCGGTTAAAGGAAGTAAGCTGAAATATTTTTTTGAAAGGAAGAATGAAATGCAAAAAAGAATTTTGAGTATGCTTCTCAGAATGACAATGCTTTTCGGATTGATTCCGATAAGTGCGGCGGCAGAAGAAGAGGACAGCGGCGAGGTAATTGTGCAGGAAATCAAAGAGAAAACGGAAGAAACGGAGACTGTCGGCGAGCAGGCGCAGGAACCGGAGATTGCGCTTTTTTCAAGCAGCGATACGCAGACTGAAAGCTCGGTTGTCGAAGTAAAAATCGGCAAAGAGGTCAAATATTATGACGACATTTTAGAGGCGTTTTCTGATGCACAGCAGGGTACAAGCGAAAGCCTGCCGGCTGAAATGAAGCTTCTTAAAAATGTAGAAGTTACACCGGGAGATACCTAGGGGGACAGTATTATCCTTTTAAGGAGCGGCTACATTATTTTCGATCTTAATGAGTATGAACTCAAAACCACATATTCGACCAAACACCGTTTTATCGATATCGGTAACGGTGCAACGTTTATTGTCCGCCGTTCGGGGGGAGTGGCCGTTCAATACAAGAATCATATTTTACGGCAAGGAAGAAAATTTAATTGTGATTTACTGCAAAGGCGGTAACTTTATTCTGGAGAGCGGAACAATCAATGAGGACTCCAGTACATATCGTCCCGATAAAGCGGCGGCAATTTATGCCGATGCCGACAGTAATGTTGAAATCAGAGGCGGACAGGTACAGAGCCACACAAGCGGTATTCATGTTGCAGGGAATGCGAAGGTGAATATTTTAAATGTGGATGAAGTATTCGGAAGCAGTCAAGCCTTGCTTGTGGATTATCAGGATAATCCTGCCGTAGCACTCAAAGGTGGAGTGTTTTACAGCCGGGGTACTGCTATGATCAAGCTTATAAACACACCCGAAAATGTGAATGTTAAAAGCATATTGGCACCGTATTGCCATTATGCCGAGTCTGATAAAAGCAAACTGACGGTGGAGGATAATGCCACCGAAATCAGCAAAGTTGAGGTTGTAAGACCGCCGTTTAGATCTGAATTTATATTTGGAATTAATAGCATTATTTACAGTCCGAGCGCAACGCTGAATTTAGAGGCACTCTGCGAGGCTAATAATTCTTACACTGGCGAATTTACGTATCAATGGTATAAAAAACGGCGCTGTGATTGCAGGCGCAAACAGCGCCAAATACACCGAAACAGGCTTGAGCGCGGGAACATATAAATATGAATGTGTCATCACGCGTGAGGGTTACTCAAAAACTGTAGAAGCCAATGTATACGTTAATAAGGCAAATCTCACAGCGGAGGATTATACAGCCCCTGAGGCGATTGAGAAACTTGAATACAGCGGTGATGAACAGGCGCTGATTAAGGAAGGCTCTGCCAATATCGGTACGATGAAGTATCGCCTCGGCGCGGACGTTGAATGGTTCGAAACGGATAAAAAGGCAGTTATAACAAAGCCGATAGAGTAAATAAAGGGGATGTAAAAAAACTCCGGAACGCAAGAAAAGAAACAAAATACACATATTATAGGGAATATAATTTTTCGTGGAATGATTTCTTTTCTTGCTATCAACAAACTTCGCCACTTGGCGTACCATTGTACGCCGTCGGGTAACCCAAAGCTTTAGCTTTGGCTCAGTTTGTTAATTCCAAAGCTTTTTTCCTATCCCCTAAAAAGCAAAGGCTGTAAAAAAATCAATTGATTTTTTTACGGCCCATTTTTTATTAAATAAGAAAATGGTAAAATTTGTTGATTTTTGGGTAAATGTATGTTAAAATATAGTTAAATATATATTTTTTGAAAGGGTGTTTTTATGTTGGGTGATTTAGAAAAGCATACCGAAGAGAAAAGTGAAAAAATTAAAGAGAGTAAAAGACAGGGAGAAAAAATAACAAAACTTATTGCGGTGATTGCTTTGGTATGTATTGCGGCAATAGTAATTTTTGTGTGGGGAAATTTTAAGAATAGTAAAGAAAAAGCACGTGAGGCCTCTTTGTATGATATAGTTATAGACCATAGTTTATCCAATGTTGTTATTGATGAACTGGATAAAAGATATAATGCTAAGTTTTTAAATGGAGATGAAATAAAAAATATAATTATTGGATCGTGGTTTGCCCGTATGAATGAGGATCCGCATTGGTTATTAACATTCAATGCTGATGGGACAATTGAACAGCGCGACAGATTATCAAACGAATGGGATTTGACAAATAACGATGTTAAATGGACTGTTGAAAACGATGAACTAAAAATTGAAACGGTATATGCAATGGACGGAAGCAGCAACGTAGAAAACTATAAACTTCTTTGCATTTCAGATGACATTTTGATTTTATATAATCCGGATTCGGAATATATCGAATTTGTGTATATACGTCAAAACAGCAAATGGGCAGATAAATGTGGAATACAGTAAAAAAGGGGCATAAGCCCCTTTTTAGTTAGCAAAACGGAATAATAAGCTTTTGCCCGACATTGATGCTGTTTTCGTCCTTGATATTGTTCTGCTCCACAAGCTCGGAAACCGAAACGGAGTAGCGCTTTGCGATCTGCCAGAGCGTATCGCCGGGCTGCACGAAGTATATCACAATGCCGCTTTCCTTACTGCTCTCGCAGATTGTACAGTCGGAAATTATATTGATTTCTTTCTTTTCAAAAAGGCGGTAGGAAATTGTAAGTGTGCATTTTAACTCGACTTCGTTCGCCATATTCAGGTTAAATCCCGTATGATCGCATGAAATATCGACTGCTGCCGAGAGATCGCTTGATGCATCGGGAATATCGAGCGCAAATTGCAGCGGAATATCCTTTTTAAAGCTATAGACCGGGATTTGCGGATTATCCGAAATATAGAGAACGTATACGTCGAGCGTGCCTTCGATAAAAAGCTTGCCGTTTTCGACTGTCGTTTTCGTTATACTTGGGCGCGCAACGATATTGTAGACCGAGGCTATTTGCGGGAGCTTTTTATCGGGCGCAATTACTTCGGTAACGGTGTACTGATTCTTGTCGGCGGCGATGATATTGTCAAAGGCGAGCGTATCGTATACCATGTCGGTATGACAGCCGGGGCAGAAACAGTCTTTCATAATTTTCACCTGATTGGTGCTGCGCGAACGTATCACCGCACAGGCGGTAATATCAAAGTCGATAATGCGCATATCGCCGTCAGAGTCGGCGCAAAGTGCATATTCATAGTCGCCGAGGCGGTATTCGACGCTGCATGGTGTATCTTCTTCAAGCTCGAAAATTTCGGCAATTTCGGTAAAGGGGAATACACCCTCGATGGAATTGACCGCACCGTCGGTATCGGTATAAAGTGCGCACAGGTTGAAATTACCCTTTATGACAGCTTTTCCTGTGATAGCCTTTACCTCGCTGTCGGATATGGTTATGTCAAGCTTTAAAAGCTCCGCGGCGGGCAATTTTTCGGCTGAAAGCTCGAATCGGTCGCGCATGGTGAATGATGTTTCCTCAAATGTATTGAGTTTGCTTGTGGATATGTTCTCATAAATTGCCTCGGTGTTTTCATTGTCGGTCCCCGAAACGATGTTCACGCTTTTGTTTTCAAATACGGTGTAATTCAGCACCACTGCTGTTTTGATGTTGAGCTTTCTTGAATTGAGCATGGTAAACTCAACGCGCTCGATGTCCGATACGACATCAAAGAGTGCGTTTTCGGGGATTGTCTTTTTGTCAAACGAATGTGAGAAAGTTGCCTCGGAGGTGATGCTCTTTATCGGGCAGGTGTCATTTTCGGGAATGTAGAGAATGTTATATTTTAACATACCCGAAACTTTTATGTGCGAATCGCGGACTTCTTTGGAGGTTATTGAGGAGACCGCGTCCACCTGGAGTATCTTTAAGATGTCGGGCTTGACGTCCGGCACAATAACGTCACTGTCGGAGTAGGTTGTTTCTTTTTCCTTGATTTTTGTTTCGGTGATTTCCAGATTTTCTTTTAAAAGTTCCATTTTGATCAATCCTTTCTTTTAATGTGCAAATTAAAAGGAATACAAAAAATAATTCCTTTTTAAATAAAAAAGTGTTCATAGCAAATACTATGAACACTTTGGTTTAAATATTCTTAAATCAGTTGGATTTTGTTATTTTTTTCCAGTTATCGTAAGCCTTATCCCAAGCGTCTGAATCGACAGGAGTATATTCGGCGATATCGAATGAGTTTTTAACAACTTTTCTGCCCTCGGAAAGGTCAGCAATAGCACCGCAGGCAATTGCCTGAACAACAACGTTTCCTATGCTTGTAGCCTCGACAGGACCTGCATGGACTGTGCGCTTTGTAGCGTTTGCGGTGAATTGGCAGATCATTTTATCCTTGATTCCGCCGCCGACAATGTTTATAACGCTGTATTTTTTGCCGGTAACCTCTTCCATGCCCTCAACCGTTTCGCGATACTTAAATGCCAAACTCTGTGCGATACATCTGATGATCTCGCCCTTTGTTTCGGGCACTTTCTGACCTGTCATTTTGCAGTATTCTCTTATGCGCTTGGGCATATTGCCGGGAGTCTGGAATGCCGGGTAGTCGGGGTTTATAAATGATTCAAACGGAGTTGCCGCATTTGCCTGCTGCTCTAAGTCGTTAAAACTCAAAACCTCGCCCTCGCGTTCCCACTGGCGCTTTGATTCCTGGATAAGCCAAAGCCCCATGATGTTTTTCAAAAAGCGTATCGTCTTATTCACACCGCCCTCGTTTGTGAAGTTGTGTTTTAAAGCATCGGGGGTGATTTGCGGCTCTTTTAGCTCAACGCCCATAAGCGACCATGTTCCGCTCGATATGTAGATGAAATCGTCCTGATCGACAACCGGAACGGACGCAACGGCAGAGCCTGTATCATGAGATGCAACCGCATACACCGGTATCTCGCCGACTCCGAGTTCTTCAGCAAGTTCAGGCTTTATTTTACCCACCAAGTTTCCCGGATATATTGTTTCGGGGAAGATGTCGGACGGGATACCCATTTTGTCGAGCAGATCCGTTGCCCATTTGTGATTTTTTGAGTCGAACATCTGCGAGGTTGATGCGATTGTATATTCGTTCTTTTTAATGCCTGTCAGGAAGAAGTTGAATAAATCAGGCATGAAAAGAAGTGTTTTTGCATTGTTTAGCGCCGAGTCGTCGGAGAGCTTTGCCGAAAGCAGCTGGAAAAGGGTATTGAACCAGTTAAACGCAATACCTGTTTTATTGAAGATTTCCTCTTTCGGAACAATCTCAAATGCCTTATCGTACATTCCGTCGGTTCTGGTATCTCTGTAGTGATAGGGGTTTCCCAGCAGCTTGTCGTTTTTGTCCAAAAGACCGTAGTCAACGCCCCATGTGTCAATTCCGATACCGTCAAGATCGCCGTCGCCCGAATTGGCGCACTTTAAAATGCCCTGCTTTATTTCATGGAAAAGCCTTAAAACGTCCCAGAAAAAGCCGCCGTTTACCAAAACGGGATCGTTTGAGAATCTGTGTTTTTCCTCCAATGTGATTTTTTCGCCATCAAATTTTGCAAGCATTGCACGTCCGCTTGATGCGCCGAAGTCAAATGCCAAGAATTTATAAGTTTTCATTTTATCACTCCATTTTTTTAGTCTATGTGTTAATTATATACAAAAAATACCGATATGTCAAGACAAATCGGCATTTTCTGTGTTTTACATAACGTTAGTTTTTTTAACTTCCTTTGGCTTTTGCGGTATCTGCGCGATAATTATTGCGGCAAACATTGATGCACAGCCGAGCCATTCTTTGGCGCTCGGTGCTTCCTTTAAGAGGATAATACCTGCTATCACCGCAAATACCGACTCAAGGCTCATAAGGAGCGATGCGATTGTCGGCTCGGTGTATTTCTGCCCGACGATCTGCAAGGTGTAGCCCACACCGCAGGACATGATTCCGGCATAGCATATCGGGAGCCACGCAGCCTTTATATCCGCCATGTTCGGCGTTTCCGTCATAAACATAAAGATTGCGGAGAGTATAAACATTACTCCGAATTGCAGGCATGAAAGCTTGACTCCGTCCACCTTTGCCGAAAAATGATCGACAACAAGAATGTGGAACGAGAACGCAACGGCACAGAGTATCAGGTAAATGTCACCCTCACCGAGCGAGAAATCTTCTTTTATGCACAAAAGATAAAGTCCGAGTGCGCCGAGTATTACGCTTATCCAGATTATCGGATTGACTTTCTTTTTCATGAAGAGTCCGAGTATCGGTACCAAGACGATATACATAGCAGTTATGAATGCGCCTTTGCCGGCGGTGCTGTACTGCATTCCGTACTGTTGCAGACCTGATGCTACAGTGAGCGCCGTACCGCACAGTATTCCGCCCAAAATCAGTGTTTTGGGATTTTGTTTTTCATATGTATTGTTCTTTTTTTTGACCGCGTCATTTGCAAAAATGAACGGGATAAGTACCAGACTGCCGAGAATCGAGCGCGATGTCTGAAAAGTGAAAGGACCTACATAGTCCATTCCCGAGCTTTGCGCGACAAAGGCGCAGCCCCAGATGAGTGCCGTTAATAAAAGCACAAGATTACCGAATAGTTTTTTCGATTTCATAAGTATTCTCCTTCAGATGTGTCCGATTTGTACCTTTTTGCCGCCGCGATCTTTGGGGATAAGTGAATCGTCAAAGTGGATCATTACATTTTGCTCACTTAGGATTTTCTGCATATTAGAAACATTAACCTTGTCGATTCCGCAGTTCTCTTTTATTGAAAGGTATGCTGCAATTCCGGCTGCCTGGCCGGTTATTATCGCAGGCGGTATAACTCTTAAAACGTCCCAGCCGTATCCCTCGCCCGAAGCGGTTCTGCCGGCGGTTATCAGATTGGGAAAGCCTGATTTTACGAGTGTTCCGTATGGTACTTCGTATAAATAATCTGAACGGTCAAAATCGCAAATTGCCGCAATTGAATCGTCAAAATGCTTGTATGCGTCGGTTTCTTTTAAGGTGTAGTCGCCGTCTATATGACGGGTTGTGCGGAATTGCGGCATTGTCGGAATCTGCACAATATCGTTTTCGGCGCGGTTGTACTTTTTAAATTCATTTAGCATTTCTATATGGTTTTCGACCACATAATTTGTAACGTCGCGCCCGTTTGTGCCGCGCCAGAGCGCTTTTCCTTCGGGGTGATTGCGACCGTACAGGTCGGATCTTCCGCCGAATATTGCATGGTACAGCTTAGATACATCTTTTGTTTCGATGAATTTTTCACTGTTCGCCAATGTTGTCATATAACCGTAGAAGGTGTGGAAATTACCGCCCTGAACGGTAGGAACTCCCGCACGGTATAGAATATCCGCGTCTCCCGTGGTATCGATGATTATTTTGCCCTCGTAATACTGCATACCCGACTTGTTTTCGACAACCAGTCCGCGGCAGGTATATCCGTCCATTATCGGCTCGCAGACAACGGTATCATAGAGAATATCGACGCCCTCGTTTTTGATAAGCTCGGTTAATGCGAGGGTGAAAACCGGTGCGGAAAAACGCGACAGATAGCGTATATCGGTAGGCTCTTTCGGCTCGCCGTTTTTCCAGACCTCGGGGATAGTATCAAAGCCGTATTTTATCGAAAGCTGCAAAAATTCTTCCGCCATACCCTTTATAATCTGCTTGCCGTGACCGTTGCACATCGGCACAAACAGGTTTACCAGACCGATTGTGGCAAGTCCTCCCAAAGATATGGTTTTTTCCAAAAGAAGAACCTTTAATCCCATTCTTGCGGCAGATACTGCTGCGGCAACTCCCGCCACACCGCCGCCTGCGACTATACAGTCGTAGCTTGCGCATTTTGGTATTTCTTTTGAGATGATAATTTTATCCATTTTTATACTCCTTTTATTTCTGCTTTTACGGCATAAGCTGTTTTATGATGCCGAAAGAGAGCAGTGACATTACAAGACCTGCCGCAACGATTCCGAGAAAGATATACGGCATAGCCTGGCGCGGTTTCATGCGAAACAGTGAAGCAATGAGGCTCCCTGTCCATGCGCCTGTGCCGGGCAGAGGAATCGCAACAAAGAGAAAAAGTCCCCATTTTCCGTATTTTTGTATCTGATCCGATTTTGAGAGCGCTTTTTGCTCAAACTTTTCGGCAATCTTTTTAAAACGGGTTTTCTTCATCCACGCAAAGATTTTATCGATAAAGAGAAGTATAAAGGGTATCGGGAGAAAGTTTCCCAAAACCGCAATTATAAAGGTTGAGAGAAAGTTCATCTTTAAAAATCCCGCCGCAAGTATACTTCCGCGCAGCTCCAAAATCGGTATCATTGATATAATAAATACCAAAATTTCTTTTGGTGCTTTACCGCCGAATGTGTCAACTATATTATGAATTATTGATTCCATAAAAACCTCCCGAGAGTCATTTTAAATTTTATTATATACCATACGGCGGTTAAAATCAATAGCTATTTTATAAATTTGGATATTTTCTTATATATGAGCATTGTAATCCCCGATAAAACAATGCCTTTTGCTGCGTTGAACGGGAGTATAAGCTTTAAGCATATCGAAAGTTTTTGCGAAAAATCGGCGTCTTTCATATAAAGAGGCAGCATGATAAAAAGATTTACCAATACACCCGAAAGCGATATTGCGACTGTCGCGAGGATAAGCGAGAGAATCGCGCCCTTAAAGCTTTTGTGATATTTATAAGTAATTCCCGCGACAAAGCAGAGAATACCCGTTATGACGAAGTTGGCAAATTCGCCTACAAAGCCTGTGGATGAGATGGTAAGATGCAGAATGTTTTTTATAAGCTCGACCAAAACACCTGCCAACGGTCCGTATGCAAAGGATATTATAAGCGCAGGGACGTCCGAAATTTCGACGTCCAAAAATCCGCCGACGCGAATCCCCATCATACTTCCCAGGCATTGCAGCAAAAATGCGATTGCCGAAAAAATACCTATCATAACCGTTAATTTTGTTTTGCTTGTTTTTGTGTTCATTTTTATTACCTCCAAAAATTTGTAGGAACTGTTTTAATAGTTTCAGGGGGACGGCAAAATAGTGCAGAATGGACAAACTGAGCCAAAGCTTTAGCTTTGGGATACCCGACGGCGTACGGTACGTCGAGCGGCGAAGTTTGTTCATAGCATAAAGCACTTTTATGAGAGATTTTTTTATATAATAAATCTCTGCTTTAGTTTTGGTTTACTTTGTACTTTATGAGATCTGTGCATTTTGCTGTTTCCCTAAAAAAAACAATTCCCCCGAAAAAAAATATTTCGGGGGAATAGGTATACGCCCATATAGTTCTTCTTCCATCCGGACTTTAACCGTCGGTTTCGGAATTTCACCGAATCAACTCATACACGAGCTCGCGGACTTTAACCGCCGGTAGAGAATTTCACTCTGCCCCGAAGATATTTTGTTCATATTATATTATACTGCGTTTTTTTGGAAAATGCAATACCTTTTTACATATTTTTTAATTTGTGTATTGCTTCCATGAAATAATAGTCGCCGTAGATAAGCGCCTGATGACCGGAATTGAAACGTTCCATGCCGTAATTTAAGAGCGCCTCATCGTTTTCGTCATCCCATGGGCAGCAACGCTCGTCAAGCGTTTTTAAGAAACGTACGGCAGCATTTAAATACATCTCTTTTTCGGCACCCTGACACACACTTGCGATATTGATAAGCCCGACTGCTGCAATGGCTGCTGCGCTGCTGTCATATGCAACAGCATCTTTCGGCTGACGGAAATCGCATCTTGGGAGAGGATCTTCGACACATGCGGCAATAAAGTAGTTTGCCACTCTTTTTGCAGCGTCAAGATAGCGTTTCTCGCCTGTTGCAAGATAGCTCTGAGAAAAACCGTTTACCGCCCATGCCTGTCCTCTTGACCATGATGAGCCGACGGCATAGCCTTGTCCCGCGAAGCTTTCCACAAAATCACCGTTTGTCGGATCGAATTTTACTATATGGTTAACACTGCCGTCGGGGCGGATAAAGCTTTCGATAACCTTATCTGCGTGACTCATTGCAATGTACTTGAAACGGTCGTCGCCGGTGATCTCGGTCGCCCAGTACAAAAGCGGTATGTTCATCATACAGTCGATAATTGCCCAACCGCGCTTGTCGTCCGCGTCATTTTCAACCCATGTGTTCCATGCACGGATATAACCGCCTTTTATGTTATATCTGCCTGCCAGCATATGCGCGGCGATGAGTGCATGGCTTTTGGATTTGGGGTTGCCTGTAAGCTCGTAATTTTTTACGCTTGATAAAAGCCACATAAATCCGACATCGTGGTGGAGTTTTTCGGCATCGTCAAAATTTTTGGCAAGCGTATTTTCAACATCTTCCGCCCATACCTTGAAACGCTCCTCTTTTGTTTCTTCATACATAAGCCACAGAATACCCGACCAGAAAGAGTTTGTCCACCAGTCAACATCGGCGGCAAACTGATATTTACCGTCTTTTGTTGTATAGGGGATATTGCCCTTTATGCGCTCTGCTGTTCTCGAAACCTTTTTCTCACATTTTAACCATTCTTCTTCTGCCCAGTTCTTGTAATTCATCATTTGTTCCTCCTGTTTAATTTTTACTTTATAATGTATTTGATTATATCATCTTTTGCATTGCCCGAGGCGGTTATCCTGTAAAGAGTATCGCCCCAGCTTTTTTTGATCAATTCATCGTCACAGTCTATTTTCTCAAGCGCAAAGCTGAGCTTTTGACTAAACTCTATAGTAAGTGTTTTGCCGTTTCCTGCCGTAAGTACGATTTTTGAACCGTCAAAGCTTACGTTTTGTACGGTCAGAAAATTCAGAGTATAATTAAAGCTGCCCGAAAGGCTGAAATCCTCCGTAAGCGTGATTTCCTGCTTTTTGCGGTTAAATTCGATTGTCCTGACCCACTTATTTATATCATCGCGGTTGGAAAAGGTATTTTTTAAATCCAGACTGAATGATATACCGTCATCATTGCGCTTGTAGGATACGTCCTTTGACGCATAATCCCTGCCCGGCAGCTGCTCGCCGTCTGCAACGGACGGCGTATTGTGATAAATCGAGCGCGTCGTCCAAAGGGTGTAGCGTTTGTCGCTGAAGGTGATTTTACTGTAGGTCATATTCCCCGAATCGATAAGAAATGGTGTGCCGTCTTTGTATACGATGAAATTGCCGATGTCATTGTGGTTGTGGCTTTCGTCGTTATGACCGCCTTTTGCAGCAAGAAAGAGTCCTTTTTCGGGATCGGATTCTGTCTTTGAGGTCAGAACCTCAATGCTTGGGAACCAATAATCCAAATCGGGTGTAAAACCGTTACTTGTGTAATTTTCAAGCTTCGAAAAATATGCCGCAATGTCGTACATACGAATTGATTTGCAGATTACTCCGGGGTTTTTGGTATGATAATCGGCGGTACCGTACAGATGCTTTGCAAATTCACATAGGTTTTGATTCCCCATGATTTCCCCGAATTTAAACATACTTGCCGGATATATCGGAAGATCACGGCTTGAATCGGCAAAGCTTACGCATTTTCCACCGCCTGTGTGCATCTTCATAAGATATTCGGAGGTGTTAATGACTTTTTTATCCGTAAAACAGTTGATTTTGCCGTCGGATACAGTATTTAAAAGCCACAGACATTCAAGCATGGATAAGCCTGCCTGATTCCAGTAGCTCGGCCCCTCATCGCAGCCGCCGTCCTCTGGATAGTATTTTAAGTATACATCAAGCGTTTTTGCTGCTTTTTCCACTACCTTTTTGAGCTTTTCGGGATCATCTTCAAGGGTTATTGCAACGGCAAGAACGTTGGAGTTTATCCAGGGGTTCCAGTTGTTCGGAATCCTTCCCGAAAATCCCATCCACCAATAGTCTGTACGCGCAAGATAATCATCTATGACATCATGTTCAAGGCGGACTTTTATCCTGCGGCATACTACACGGCTGAGTTCGTCAAGCTTTTCGCCCACTGTCTGATATACAAAGGCAAGCGTGCAGGCGGTTTCGGCTAAGAAGAGATCAAGCGAATGATTCTTAAAGTCCGGCAGACTGTCGGCATCGGAAACCTCGCGGTTGTGTGCGGGAAGAGTCCAGGTCGTTTCTTCTAAAATCATCCAGGTAAGATCCAAGATATCCTCCAAAAAGCGTCCGTCATTGCGGATACATTCGAGAATGACCTTCATAACAAGCTCCGCACGCCGTAAAAAATAGATGTTTTCGTAATTGGAACGGTTGCCGTTTACGGCAAATTCCCTGTAAAGGCTTGCTGTTAAAGGTGCGCGTGTATCGGTAGCGACAAGCTTTAAATTTTCTTCAAAATAGGAAATTGCGCTGTCGCTTAAGCTGCTCCAAAAAGCTCTGTCGGAAATCGGACGGAACAGACGGCAGTGTGTGTTCACCTTTAAGCTATCGGTAATTTTTTCGTAAACCATAATGAGTTACTTCCTTTCATTGATAATTTTACCCTCGCTGTTTGTAAATGTGGATTTTATACCGGTATCGCCGATTTCAATAAATGTTCCGATAAAGTCGGGCTTTTCGTCGGCGTGGTTTGTGTGATAATTGCCGGTGCATTGAGAGCCTACAATTATCGGTGCATTAAATTTTAACCCGGTATCGAAAAGCGGTGTGCCGGCAGGTTGGATAAAGTAATTATGCTCATGCCCGGCAAATATAGCCTCGGGATTGATAATGTTTATGCGCCTTAACCATTCTGCGTAAGTGTCTTTAAATTTTTCGCACCAGGACTCGTTTAATCTCATGTGGCAGACCATTATGCAGTGATCAAAGTCCTTATATTCGCTTTTTTCGATTATCTCGTCCAAAAATGAGATCTGCTCTTTTCTGAACGGCTCAAATGCTGCCATACCGCCGTATTCCTCGTTTGAGTCGGGTTTATCCTCGCCGCAGTCAAGCACAAATCCGAAGATATTTGCAAGCTTGAAAGTGAAATATGTATGACCGCGGTCGGTTCCTATGTATTTATATAGATCGGGCGCCATTTCGCCGCGTGTGTCGTGATTGCCGCGCGCAAATACGACAGGTTTTTCGCCGTGGGTAATCCCCGAGGCAACACGAAATGTCGTTAAGATATAGTCGAGATTCATGCTCTTGTCGGCAATGTCACCGGCAAGGATCAGAAAATCCAAATCGTGCGCATTTGCCGCTTTTACCGCATATCTGTGTTCGGAATGAGTATCTGCGATGAGATAGGTATTTATCTTATCTTTCTTTTTTACGGGATAGAATTTGTAGGTTTTTGTTTTGGCGTCAAGGCTCTGCGGAAAATAGGGGAGTCTTGCGACGGTGGTTTTATATACTATTGTATATTCTCCCGCCGCGTCCAATACTTTTTGCGGAACAACGAGCTTGTGTACGCGTTCCTCCGATTTTATGTTGCCGTTATCGGCATCATAAAATTTTTCTCCGTCTATTTCAACCCATGCCAAGCCTTTTTCGGTTGTATTCCATATAATATTGTAATTATCGCCTGCGACAAAAACGACCGCGTCCTCAATTAACCAATCCATTTTTTTACCTCTTTTCTTATGCTTTTTCAAATACCGGGATATTTTCGGTAGTTACTTCAAACCAGCCGCAGGAAACAGGCTCCTTTGTCCAGTAATCAACCCAGTTTCCGTTCGGCAGATATACCTTTCTCGAATCCTCCTCGGCGGTCATCGGTGCTACTATCAGGTTATCGCAGAAGATGTACTCATTGTCGATTTGGTATGTTTCGCTGTCATCGGTATAATCCATAACAAGCGCGCGAACCGGCGGTTTGCCTGTGGTTTTATAGCTCTCGAATGCTTTTTTGAGCATAGGAACAAGTGATTTTCTTACCTTTAAAAGCTCTCTTACCTCATCTTCACAGTCTAAATCAAGCCAGGGCGCTTTTTCGCAGTACCATGAGTTTATCAAACACTGAACCGAGAAAACCGTACTTTGCAGACGGCGCAGAAGATCTTTTTTATTTTTCGCATCACGCAGCTCCGGAGCCCAAAGGATTCCTGAAAAGCCCGAATTTACCACACCGCGGATAAAATCCTTATGATCGTAAAGATCGCTGTAGAGTACGAACGGATAACTTGCCGAGAGTGCGCCTGCATTTCTGACCTCCGAAAGAGTCGGGTGTTCGCCGAGTGCCTTTAAGATTGTCTGCATATATAATACGCCGAACATTGAATGATATTGCTCGCCGTCCATGCCCGACGGAAATTCGGTGCAGTTCGGAAAACTCCAGTCGCTTACAAAATCACTGCTGTCACATTCGTCCAGCTTAAAGCCGTCTATTCCGAGAGATACAAGCTCTTTTTTATGATGCTCGGCGAAAATTTCCTGCGCCTCTTCTGTTGCAAAGTCGGGGATTATACCCTTCCATACTTCATAGTCACCGCTGTATTTTGCAAGCGGTTCGTATATCGGTGATGTGGAGTTTACAAATGCGTGTTCCCAAAGGTTTAAGTGATACCCCATATCGATAAGCTTTTTTACAACTTCTTTGTAATTCGGGAAACGCTCCTTGTCCCACATATATGAGCAGGAATAGCTGCTCGACTGCCAACCCGGCTCGAGTCCCAAAATATCGCAGGGAATATCCTTTTCTCTGAAATATTCCGCCATTTTTAAAACCTCGTCGCCTGTATATTTGGCATAACAGCGGTATAAAACGCCCAATCCCCATTCGGGAACGTCGCAGCCGCCGCCCGAGAGCATATTATACTCGGATACGATGTCGGTTATGGTGTCACCCTCAAAGATGTATATATCAACACCCTTTGCAACGGGTATCTCGATTGCCATTGTGGTGGTTTCTTTCAAACCGCATTTTTTGTATAAATCCTCGGCGGTTGCGATGATAGTATTATTTTCTTCTTTCGGTCTGTTTTTGTTTTTGCCGTAGCCGCAGCTTACCTCAATGTAGCGCGCGGTATCTATGTATATTCCGTAGCCTTTTGTGGTTACGAAAAAGGGCACGGGAGCGTGACTGTCGCCGGTGTAGGCAACAGGATCGGAATTTACGCGCAGCTGAAGATTGTGGTTTTTGTGGTCAAATCCCTTTAACTGCAAACCGAAGCCGTAAACCTCTTCGCCGAAATCGAGCGGCAATTCCAAAAGACAGCCTCTTTTTGTGGTTTTAAATGCGATCTTTTTTTCGTTGTACTTTATCGGAGTTTCGCGATAGTCAAAATTTTTGCAGAATTTCGACGGTACGATCTCCTCGGGAGTTCCAAAGCTGATTTTTTTCATAATTAAAAATCCTTTCATTGAAAATTTATTTTTAGGTAATTTATCTTTTATCAAAATAATCTGAAATCTGTAAAAAGTATATCATAAACACATGAAAATGTCAATCATACTATTGAGTTATTTAAGCCGCGATAAGGAAAAAATTTCATTTATTGTTTAAAGACTGTTTTGTCTTTTAATAAATCCCAGAAAAGCTGTGCGGGCTCGGGGAGAAGCTCTCTTTTTCGGCAGACAAGTGCAATTTCCGAAATAAGCGATTTTTCCGAGAGTTTATATGAACTCATATCGGAAGAAATTATTTTGCCTATTGCGGAGGGATGCAAAAGTCCTACGCCAAGCCCTTTTTCAGCCAAAAGCAGCGTCATGCCGGCATCATCGTTTATGCAGTATATATTGGGCGAATATCCGTGCGCCTCAAAAGCGGACTCAATGATTTTTTGCCAGCGGCGGTATACGATGAGCGGCATTTTGGACAGCTCCGCCATGCTGAGATTCTCAGATGTTACATTTTTAAAGTATTTTTTATGCCCGAGCGCCGAGATGCGCTCTTTTGAAAGATACTGAATATCAAGCTTTGCCGCGGAAAAAGGCGTGCGGGTTATAGCTATATCGATTTTGTTATTTTGAAGACTTTCCAAAAGCTGATATGTATTGGCGCTGTGAATTGATATTTTTACATTGGGATATTTTTTGTGAAATTCACAGATACTGTTTGTAAAAAGTGTTCCGCGGACCGATGAAATAACTCCGATTCTGAGAGTCCCGGCATTGCCCTTTTTATAGTCCGACATCTCCTCTTTTATATTTTCGCACATTCCCAACACCTCCGACGCACGTTTATAAAAGCGCTTGCCGGCATCGGTCGGGACAAGTGTGCGCCCCTCGCGGCGGAAAAGGCGGCAGCCAAGCTCCTCTTCGAGTGCATGAATCTGCATGGTAAGAGGAGGCTGAGTCATATGCAGTTTTTTTGCCGCCGCCGTTACCGTCTTTTCCTCGACTGTCGTTATAAAATAATGCAATTGCCGTATATCCATAAAATCAGACCCAATCTATATATTTTTTATATAATTATACCATAATATATATATTTGTCAATGGTGTTATGAGGTGGTATAATAAAATAAGGGGTTGTTAAAAAACTTCGGACGGGTATCCCAAAGCTTTTTCCTATCCCCTTAAACAGCCCCCGCCATTCCTATGGGGTATCGGGTGTGATAACTCCAATAACATATTAAGGAGAAGTATGATGAAACATTTAATTCCGTATTTAAAAAAATACAAGCTTGAGGCGATTATAGCGCCGCTTTTTAAGATGCTTGAGGCGTGTTTTGATTTGTTTGTTCCGCTGATTGTGGCAGGAATTATCGACGTGGGTATCACAGGCGGTGACAGGCGGTATATCGCTTGGCGGTTCGCGCTTTTGATACTTATGGCGCTTTTGGGACTTTTGTGCAGCTTTGCGGCACAGTATTTTGCGGCAAAGGCGGCAACGGGAACAGCAACGGGACTCAGAAGTGCGCTTTTAACGAAAATTCAAAGCTTTAGTTTTACCGAGCTTGATAAAATCGGTACGTCAACACTTATAACGCGAATGACGAGCGACATCAACCAGGTGCAAAACGGCATAAATATGTTTTTGCGGCTCTTTTTGAGAAGTCCTTTTATAGTGTTCGGCGCAATGATTCTTGCCTTTACGATAAATGCACGGATTGCCCTTGTTTTTGCGGCGGTTATAGTAATACTTTTTGTGATAGTGTTCGGGATAATCTTTATAACCGCGCCGATGTATAAAAATGTACAGGAAAAGCTTGACGGTATAACGGGTGCGGTAAGAGAGGACTTAAACGGCGTAAGAGTTATAAGAGCATTCGGAAGAGAGGACGTTCAGGAAAAGCTTTTTGCAAAAGCGGATTCCGCACTTTTTTCCGCACAGGAAAAGGCGGCAAAGGCAGCGGCTCTGATGAATCCTCTGACCTATCTTGTGATAAATACCGGAATAATTCTTATTTTGTGGCTTGGGGCAAAAAAGGTTGATAGCGGAATACTGCTCTCGGGAAATATCATTGCCCTGATAAATTATATAAGCCAGATTTTGGTAGAGCTTGTAAAATTGGCAAATCTTGTTGTGCTTTTGGGAAAATCAATATCGGGCATGGGAAGAATAGGCAAAATTTTGGACGCAGATACTTCAATGAAATTTGACGGCGGAAAAACAGGAAAAGATTGTGACGAGATACTGCGTTTTGATAATGTTTCGCTAAAGTATGCGGAGTCGGGAGCGGAGTCTTTAAGCAATATTTCGTTCTCGCTCAAAAAAGGCGAAACACTCGGGATTATCGGAGGCACGGGAAGCGGAAAATCCTCGCTTGTGCATCTGATACCGCGCTTTTATGACGCGACGGGAGGTACGGTTTACTTAAAAGGTGTGCCGATAAAGGAGCTTTCAAAAGAGGCGGTATTATCGGCAGTGGCGATTGCCGATCAGAAACCGCGCCTTTTTTCGGGGACGATACGGTCAAACCTGCTTTTTGCAAAGCCCGGGGCAAGCGATGATGAGATATGGCAGGCTCTTGAAACCGCACAGGCGGCAGAATTTGTAAAAAAGAAAAGCGGCGGCTTGGACGAGCCGACGGCGCAGGGGGGCGCTAATTTTTCGGGCGGACAAAAACAGCGTCTTACCGTTGCGCGCGCGGTTTTGGCAGGAGCGGATATACTTATTCTGGACGACAGCGCATCGGCTCTTGATTATGCAACAGACGCAGCGCTCAGAAAGGCATTAAAGAAGCTTTCGGGAAAACTCAGTGTAATCATAGTCAGCCAAAGAACAAGTGCGGTTTCGGGCGCGGATAATATATTGGTGCTGGACGATGGAAAAGCCGTCGGTTACGGCAAACATGAAGAATTGCTTGAGAACTGTGAGGTTTATAAAGAAATTTACGAAAGTCAGTTCGGGGAGGCGAAAAAGGCATGAGAAAAGATACGATAAAACGAGTGTTGACCTTTATAAAACCATACCGTATTCATGTGGTGATGAGCTTTTTGTTCTCATTTATTTCGGCGGCGGTGCAGCTTTTAATACCAATATTTTGCGGCAATGCGATAGACGGTATGATCGGTGCCGGGAATGTGGATATGGCAATTGTCGTAAAAGCTATAAGTATGATTGCCCTTGCCGCAGTGATAGGTGCAATTGCGCAGGAGATTATCGCACTTTGCAATAACCGCATAACGTTTTCGGTATGCCGCGATCTTCGTGACAGTATAAGCAGAAAAATAAACAGATTGCCGCTTTCTTACCTTGACTCTCATGCGACGGGCGATACGGTGAGCCGTACAATTGCCGATGTGGAGAGCTTTGCGGACGGTCTTTTGATGGGATTTACTCAGCTTTTTACGGGAGTAATCACGATTCTGGCAACTCTTATTACGATGATTTACTTAAAAGCGGTTATTGCCGCAGTGGTTGTGGTGCTCACACCGCTCTCGATTTTTGTCGCGCGGTTTATCGCAACGAGGACGAGCAGATTTTTCAGAAAACAGGCGGAAATCCGCGGCGAGGAAACGGCTTTGATAAACGAGCTAGTAGAGGGTGCAAGAGTGGTAAAGGCGTTCGGGCGCGAAAAAGAAACGCATGAGCGGTTTGATGAGGTGAATAAACGCCTTGAAGAGGTATCATTAAAAGCAACGTTTTTCTCAAGCCTTACCAACCCGAGTACGCGTATGGTAAATAATATCGTTTATGCGGCAGTCACCCTTATCAGCGCGCTTTATGCACTCTCGGGCGGAATAAGCGTCGGTCAGCTGAGCGTATTTTTGAGCTATGCATCGCAGTATGCAAAGCCGTTTAATGAAATAAGCGGAGTGGTGACCGAGCTTCAGAATGCATTTACCTGTGCCGAGCGTGTGCTTGAGCTTTTGGACGAAAAAGAGGAAAGCTCGGACGCGGAGCTTGCAGATGTGACACCGGGCGAGAAAAGCGTGGAATTTTCCGATGTGTCGTTCAGATACGTTCCGGACCGTCCGCTTATAGAGGATTTGTCGATAAACGTATCTCCGGGTGAGCGCGTGGCGATTGTCGGACCTACGGGCTGCGGAAAGACGACGATAATAAATCTTCTGATGCGCTTTTATGATGTGTGCGGCGGAAAAATTATGCTTGGCGGTACAGATATACGCGATATAAAAAGAAAGGATCTTCGCGCACACTATGCGATGGTTTTGCAGGATACCTGGCTTTCGCACACAACGGTAAAGGAGAATATAGCGTACGGCTGCCCGGGGGCGGGTGATGAGGAAATTATTGAGGCGGCAAAGAATGCGCACGCTCATTCGTTTATAAGAAGGCTCCCGAACGGATATGATACGGTTATTGCAGAAGGTGGGAACAATCTTTCGGCAGGACAGCGCCAGCTTTTGTGTATCGCGCGCGCGATGCTCTCTTTGCCGCCGATGCTTATTTTAGATGAGGCGACCTCCTCGATCGATACCCGAACGGAGAAGAAAATCCAGTCGGCATTTGCCAAGATGATGCAGGGGCGTACGACATTTATTGTTGCGCACAGGCTTTCGACGATAAAGGAGGCGGACGTTATCCTGGTAATGAGGGACGGGCGCGTTATCGAAAAAGGCAAGCATGAGCAATTGCTCAAAAAGGGCGGATTTTATGCGCATCTCTATAACAGTCAGTTTGAAAAGGCATAAAGCTTTTTAGATGATAACAGCGGTTGTTTTTTGGAAAAAATTATTTAATTTATGTATTGCCTGAATGGAAAGTTTGTGTTATAATAGTATAGAATTAGGTGAAAAATAAAAATAACCTTTTATTTAATAACATAAAATTGAATACGGGCAACAAAAGTGTCGGTTGTGCCGCAAAAAAAGGCACAGTCGGTGAAAAGGGAATCGGGTGTGAATCCCGAACGATAACAGTCGCTGTATCCGCTCGAGTGGGTATGTATCCGTCGGTGAAAGCCGGTCATTGGGAGTTTTTCCTGAGAAGGCAGGATAGATAACCGAGAATTTTTTCTGAGAGTGTGGAGTCAGAAGACCTGCTTTTGCAAGCTTTTTCGCATAAATGAATATTTTTGCGGCTTGTTTTTAGCGTGCGCAGATAAAATGCACGTTTGATTTGCTATGCATACACGGGAATAGTCTGCCGTGATAATCTTTTTTGATTATCGCGGCAGTTTTTTATGATTATAAAACTGATATATTAGGTGATTGTAAAATGTAATTTTGCTTTTCAGCTGCCATTCTTATGGGGGTATCGGGGGTGTCAACCCCTGATTTATAATCAAAAATGACGACATGTGCGTCATTTTTGGCTGAAATAAAAAGTTTCAACCTGTCGTAAAATTAAAATCAGCCGGAACTTTTTATTTCTACCTAAGAATTTTAATTGGAAAACGTTAGGTTTACAATTACTTAAAATTGATATATTGCAGGGAGGATAATATTATATGAAGAAAAGAAGTTCATTATTTATTGTATGGATTATGATAGCGGCGCTTTCGGCAAATGTATTCGCTGCTAAAAGTGTAGATGAAAGCTTAAAAGATACGGCAGATTATGTATATAATCATGTACCGAATCCGACGGTCGGCTCTGTCGGCGGAGAATGGGCGGTATTGGGGCTGGCAAGGAGCGGTCTGGATTATCCCGAGAGTTATTTTGATAAATACATTGAGAATTTAAACGGATATGTGCAAGAGTGCGGCGGTAAGCTGCACAGTGTAAAATACACCGAGTATTCAAGAGTGGTTACGGCACTTTCGTCACTCGGGAGGGAACCGAAAAATGTGTGCGGATATAATCTGATTGCGCCTTTGGAGGATTACGATAAAACAATCCGTCAGGGGTTAAATGGTGCGATATGGGCGGTTATTGCCATGGACAGCGCCGGGTATGAGAGCAATGTCAAAGAAAAATATCTTGAAAAGATTACATCGGCGCAAAATTCCGACGGCGGCTGGGCGCTGTCCGACGGCGGCGCATCGGATATTGATATTACTGCAATGGCACTTACTGCGATAGCAAAATACAGAAGTGATGAGAAAATAAACAGTGCGGTTGAGGACGGACTTTTATATCTTTCGGATGAGCAGAATGAAAACGGAGGATTCGTAAGCTACGGGGATGAAAATTCCGAGAGCGCGGCACAGGTTGTTGTTGCACTTTGTACGCTCGGTATTTCGCCCGAAGATGAGAGTTTTACCAAAAACGGCAAAAGCGTATCGGATAATTTGTTAAGCTTTAAAACCGCCGACGGCGGCTTTAAGCATACGCATGATGCAGACGCGGCAAATCAAATGGCAACGGAACAGGGACTGTACGCTTTGGCGGCGGTGTCGAGATTTAAAAACGGCGAAAATACGCTTTATGATATGAGCGATGTTAAAAAGACGGCTGATGAGAATAAAAACAGAGATTACGGACTTCCCGGCATGAGTGAAAATGTAAAAAAGAGAGAGGTTAAGGGCGAAAAAACTTTTTCGGATATAGCCGAAAACCCGTCAAAAAAGGCGATAGAGGAGCTTGCCGCAAGAGAGATTATAAACGGAAAAGCGGAAAATCTGTTTGTGCCGGACGCGCAGATGACAAGAGCGGAATTTGCGGCGATTGTGGTAAGGAGCTTGGGACTGTCCGAGGAGACAGAGATGAGCTTTGACGATGTTTTGCCGACCGACTGGTTTTATGATTCCGTTCGCACCGCCTATGCATATAAGATTATAACAGGCGTGTCCGAAACGCGTTTTAATCCGCAGGGGGTTATCTCAAAGGAGGAGGCGGCAACAATGGTTGCGCGCGCGTCAAAGCTTTGCGGAATGAAAAATGAATACAGTGACTCGCAGATACGTGATATTTTGGCGGTATTTCCCGATTATAAGGCTTTAAGCGAATGGGCAAAGCAATCGGTGGCGTTTTGCTATGATAACGGCATATTGAATGATGAAGATATTGAGATTGAGCCAAAGGTCAAGGTGACAAGAGCAGAGATTGCGCAGATGCTGTACAATATGCTTGATAAGGCAAATCTGCTGTAGGATTGCAGCAAAACGCGGAAAACAAAAAGGAGGAGCTTTTTTGAAAAAATACAGAGGAAAAATTATTGCGGCGGCGGCTGTTGCGGCGGTTTTGGTTTTTGTGTATTGGTGGGGCGGAAATTCACCTGCTCTGCATGGCTGGAAAGCAGCGGAAAATCAAGCTGAGAGCACAATCAAAGATAGGCCGCAGGAAAATAAAAAAGAGCAAAAAAGCGAAGATAATAAAAATGCCGAAGTTCCTGCCGATACGGCACCGGAGCAACAAGAGCCGCAGCCGGCTGCCGTTGCACCGGGAAGTACCGCGACTCCCGAGAACAGACCGCAAAATCCCGACAATACACCGATGACGGCAGAGGAAAAAATCGAGCTTGCGGAAAAAATCGCCGAGAGCAGTGCAGGCGGTACGGTAAGTGCGCCGACGCATCAGGAAACGAGCGTTATCTACCCCGAGCAAAACAGCATAGAGGTGAGCGGTGAAGAAGATAATGCGCCTGCGCCGATGACACCGCAAGAGAGTAAAGCGGAGGTGCAAAATGAGGGAGAACATACCTGTACGCTCTCGGTCAGATGCGATTCGATACTTTCAAACATGGCATGGCTTGATCCTGCAAAGGTAGAGCTTGTGCCGTCGGACGGCGTGATTTTTGCTGAAAAAACCGTAACCTTTTATGAGGGCGAGAGCGTGTTTAATCTGCTTTCGCGCGAGATGAAGAAGAATAAGATTCATATGGAGTTTGAAAATACACCGCTTTATAACAGCGCATATATCGAAGGTATAGCAAACCTTTATGAATTTGACTGCGGAGAGCTTTCGGGGTGGATGTATAAAGTAAACGGCTGGTTCCCGAACTACGGCTGTTCAAGATATAAGCTCAAAGACGGCGATAAGGTGGAATGGGTTTATACCTGCAATCTGGGAGTAGATGTTGGTGGATATTACAGTTCAAGCGGAGGACAGAAGTCTGAATAAAATCGCCCATAGCACAGCTTTTTGCTCGGGGCGGTACCGTCGTACAGAGCAGTGGCGTTACCTAAATCAATGATTTAGAACGCTGTTGCATGGCTCTCGTTCCCAAATTAAAAATTTGGACTCGGGCTCAACTACTCGCTGCAAAGCAGCTACTTGCGAACAATTTTCTTTCAGACTTAAGTTTTGTGCCTTACGGCACGGAGAGGAACAGTTATAAAAATGAGTGAATTTAAGAATTACCACCCGTTGGTGAATTTCGCCTATTTTGCGGCGGTAATAGTGTTTTCGATGATTTTTACAAACCCGATATGTGAGAGTGTAGGTTTTCTCGCGGCATTTTCCTACTCGGTAAAACTGGGCGGCAAAAAAAGCGCCGTATCCGAGCTTTTATGCATATTGCCGATCGTAATTTTAAGCGCACTTCTAAACCCGATGTTTAACCATGAGGGCGTGACGATAATAGCATATCTTCCGAGCGGCAATCCGCTGACGCTGGAGTCGATAGCCTGCGGACTGGGTACGGCGCTTATGCTGTCGTGCGTGATATGTATATTTTCCTGCTTTAATAAAATTATGACAAGCGATAAATTTATGTATCTTTTCGGGAAAATGATCCCCTCTCTGTCGCTTATGCTCTCCATGACCTTGCGGTTTGTGCCGAGATTTACCGAACGCGCAAAAAAGATTGGCGCGGCGCAGGAATGTATCGGCAGGAGTATGCATGACGGCGGAATAATAACGCGGACAAAAAATGCGATAAGACAGCTTTCGATTCTTATTACATGGAGTATGGAAAATGCAATAGAAACGGCAGACAGTATGAAAAGCCGCGGATTCGGGACGGGGAAACGGACGGCTTTTTCAAATTTCAAGCTTGAAAAACGGGATGCATACGCGCTCGCCGGAATTGCAGCACTTGCGGCATATATAATTTGTGGCGCAAAAAATAAAGTTTTAAGTTTCAGATATTTCCCGAGCATTGTAAAAGCGGAGCTTTCGCCGTATGCAATAAGCGTTTTTTGCGCTTACCTTGTACTTTTTTGCATACCGATTATATTGGAAATAACGGAGGAAATCAGATGGAGAAGATCAGAGTCGAAAATTTGACATTTTCATATCCGAATAAGAAAAAAGCTGCATTGGAAAATATCAGCCTGTCGGTTTTTGAGGGCGAATTTATCGTTGTATGCGGAAAATCGGGGTCGGGGAAAACTACCCTTTTAAGGCTTTTAAAGCCAATAATCGCACCGTTCGGAGAGCGTTTGGGAAAAGTATATCTGGACGGCAAAGATATGTCGGAGCTTTCGGATAGGGAGCAAGCCGAAAGAATAGGTTATGTTATGCAGAACCCCGATAATCAGATTGTGTGCGACAAGGTGTGGCACGAGCTTGCTTTCGGCTTGGAGAGCCTGTCCTGCCCCGAGGAGGAGATTCGTGCAAGAGTGGCGGAGATGGCATCATTTTTCGGGATACAGAACTGGTTTTATAAGAATGTTTCGGAGCTTTCGGGCGGACAAAAGCAGCTTTTGAATCTTGCCTCGGTTATGGTTATGCAGCCGTCGGTGCTGATTTTGGACGAGCCGACAAGTCAGCTTGATCCGATCGCGGCGCACGATTTTTTGCAGACGGTTTTGAAGATAAACCGTGAACTGGGTACAACGGTGATACTTTCTGAGCACAGGCTCGAGGAGGCAATACCGCTTGCCGACAGAACGGCGGTGATTGAGGATTCGCATCTGTTGGTTTTTGATACACCCCAAAATGCTGCCGGGTTTTTAAAAGATACAAATAACGGTATGTATGCGGCACTGCCGACGCCGATGCGGATTTTCTATGAGGCAAAGGGCGAGGGTGAATGTCCGACAGATGTAAAAAGTGCAAGAGAGTGGCTGTCGGCAATGCCAATAAGCAATGATGCAGTCTTTGCCGATAAAAAAGCGCCGACGGGCGATGATGCGGTAATTTTAAAAAATGTATGGTTTCGGTATGAAAAGGATTTGCCGGACGTTTTGTCGGGACTTAGCTTTTCGGCAAAGACAGGCGGAATTTATGCGATTTTAGGGGGGAACGGAGTCGGCAAATCCACCGCGCTTTCGGTGATAGCAGGGATAAAAAAGCCATATCGGGGAGCTGTGAAGATTGCAGACGGCAAAAGCGCCGCACTCCTGCCGCAAAACCCCGAAACACTCTTTTCACAAAAGACGGTTTTGGCGGAATTGCAGACTATGGAAAAGGACAGAGAAAAGATAGAGAATGTAATCGGGTTTTGCGAACTGGGTGAGCTTTTGGATTCGCACCCTTACGATTTGTCGGGCGGAGAAAAACAGAGAGCGGCGCTCTCAATGCTTCTTTTGAAAAATCCCGATATATTGCTCTTGGACGAGCCGACAAAAGGCTTTGACGCGGAATTTAAACTGAAATTTGCCAAGCTTTTAAAGAGGCTTAAAAAAAGCGGAATATGCGTGATTATGGTTTCGCACGACATTGAGTTTTGCGCAAAATATGCCGATGTATGCGCAATGATGTTTGACGGCAAAATGGTTTCGGAAAATACACCGAAGAAATTCTTTGAAAATAACAGCTTTTACACAACCGCCGCAAACCGTATCGCAAAAAACATTATTCCCGGTGCGGTTTTGGAGGAGGATATACTAAAAGCACTGGGTGTTGCGCCAAAAGCCGAGGATACAGAGGAGGATTCTGTCGTATTAAAAAGACATGAGCCTGAAATTCCGGCAAAAAAGAAAAAGCTCTCGGGAAAAAATATTATTTTGGGGAGCTTGTCGATTGCAGCATCGGCGGTTTCTCTCTATTTTTGCAAAACGCGCGAAAACAGCATTTTTTGGCAGATTATAAGCATGATTTTTGTGTGGTGTGCGGGAATGAACCTGATACCGCAGCGTGAGTTCGGTATTAAAAAGATAAAAAAAGAAAAGCTTTCAAAAAGAACGCTTGCGGCGGCTTTTATGATACTTCTCATGATACCGATTACAATATTTTTCGGCGCGTTCTATTTGGAGGATAAGAAATATTACTTTATAAGCCTTTTGGTTATTTTGGAAACAAGCCTGCCGTTTTTCATGATTTTTGAAAAGCGAAAACCGAAGGCGAGAGAGCTGATAATGATAAGCGTACTCTCGGCAATAACGGTTGCGGGAAGAATGGTTTTTGCGCCCTTTCCTCAGTTTAAGCCTGTTGCGGCAATGGTGATTATAACAGGCGTGACATTAGGGGGCGAGAGCGGATTTTTGGTGGGCGCTATAGGTGCATTTGTGTCTAATTTCTATTTTTCGCAAGGCCCCTGGACGCCGTGGCAGATGTTTTCGTTCGGGATAATCGGCTTTTTAGCCGGAGTGATATTCCAAAAAGGGATTTTAAAGAAGAACAGATGGGAGCTGTGCCTGTTCGGATTTTTGTCGGTATTTATAATATACGGCGGAATTATGGATACGGCAACGGTTGCAATCTGGCAGCAGAACCTGACAAAGGAGATGCTTTTGACAAATATCATCTCGGGAATCCCCTTTAATCTGGTGCACGCAGGGGGAACAGTGCTGTTTTTGTGGTTTGCCGCAGAGCCGATGTGTGAAAAAATCGAAAGGGTCAAGGTTAAATACGGACTTATTGAATGAGAAGAAAATAGGGAATGTTAAAAAACTCCGGAACACAAGAAAAGAAATAATTCCAAAGCTTTTTTCCTATTCTCCCAAAAAACAAAGGCTATTTAAAAAGCAATTGATTTTTTAAATACTGCCTTTTATATAGATTAAAAATTCCTGAAAATTGCAAAAGGAGAGAGAACATGAAGACAAAGAACAGAATTTTTGCGGCTTTAATAAGCATTATGATGCTTGCAGGACTTGTGCCGCAAGCGGTAATGGCAGATGAGAGTGGAATCAAAATCACATTTTCTGCGCAAAAAGACGGTGCGTTTCTCTTTACAAGAAACGAAATAGAAGTCACCGATGGTTTGGCGGAAGAGTACGGTTATACCGTAAGCGAGAAGGATCACAACAGTGTTGCGGTTGAGGACGCGACTGTATTTGACGCGCTTGTTGCGGTACACAAGCTTAAATACGGCGACAAGTTTACAAAAGATACCGCAAAAAATTATCTTGATATATCCTCCTCGGGTATGCTTACAAAAGCATTTTCCGAGAATGCGTCAGCAACAAGCTTTTTCGTAGACGGCACAATGTTAAATGACGGAATTGTCGGTCAATACGGTACAACGGGATATATGGCAGATACTGCACGCTTAAAAAAAGACGATAACGTGGAGTTCTGGTTCTATCAGGACAGTGCTTATTGGAGTGACTACTACACTTATTTTACCGAAACTAAGGTTGAGGCAGCTGAAAATGAAAAATTCACGCTTGAATTGGACGGCTTTATGGCGATGAGTGCTATGGGGTATGAGCCGAAACCTGCTCCGATAAACGGTGAGGACGGATATATTACCTTAAATACGGTAAATAAAGACGGATCATTGAGCGAGGCGCTAAAGGGTGATGACGGAAAAGAGATTACAATCGACGGCAAAGGTACGGCAACATTGAGCTTTTCTGAGGCAGGTACATATATCGTTACGGCAAGCGGCATGGAGGGGGATATGGGTGCCCCGATAGTTGCGCCGTGGTGCGAGGTGACGGTGGTTGCCGACAATACTCCGCGTTTTGATAATATTCAGTTTATGAGCAGTGCAATAAAGGATTATTCTTCGGTATATAAGTTTGATCCGAAAGTAACTCAGTATGATCTGGAATTTAAAAATGCGACAACAACCAAGCTGACCTTGATGACCTCTACAACCTATGATACCGAAAAATATACGGCAGAGGCAGAATATGTAAACTCGGACGGCGAGTATACAAAAGTTACAATAAACAACAAAAAACTTACGTATCTCGAGAAAATACCGTTTGAGAAAACGGCAATAAAAATTATAATTTCGGATAAAGAAGATCCGGACAACAAAACGGTATATACTTATAACATTACACGTCCGAGAGATACGGGAAAGAACATAAAGAGCAAGGGTATTGAGCTTGTACCGGACGCAAGAGCGCTTTTGGCGACAAAGTACCTTAATAATGCAGAGGGTACAATGTTTGTGGCAGATGACAGCGGAAATCCCACAACGGCAACCGGCGTTACAGGTGCAAAGAATAACTACCGCACATATTTGTTGAACGGTACACAGAAGTTTTCGCTGAAGCTTTCGGGCAATTCGGGATATGAGCATCTGCGCTATTCGATTGACGGCGGAAAAAGCTGGCTTGAACCTGTAAACGGCGAAACCGAGAAAATCGGATTTTCGGACGGTGTCACAAAGGTTGAGATTGCAGTTTTAGACGATAAAACTTATACCGAAAACATCGCAGCGGGTAAGGATGGCTTTGCAGACGCTGAACCGAATGTATATAATGTTTGGGTTGAGCAGGTAACACTTGAAAATGCAAGCGCACAGATTATCGAGGCTACAGCGGATAACGGCGACTGGTATCCTGAATTTGATAAAGATAAAGATACTTTTGTTATAGTTGTACCCGAGGATAACGCACATTCTGTTCTGACATTTAAGGCAGCAAACGGCGCAACGGTAAAATTAGGTTCAAACGATCTTTCGGCGGGCGAGACGGGAGAGTATACTGTTGAACTAAAGACGAGCAAGCAGACTTTGACTGTAACATCGGCAGACAAGGCAATCTCAAACAGCTATACTTTCAGTATGCAAAAGAGAAAGGCTGGATACCCCGATAAGGTTATCGACCACCTTTGCATAAACAGTCAGTATACCAACGGAATAGGATTCGGAAACGGTGCGTCACCGTGGGTTTCGTTAAACGGATCGATTACTTCGATCGGTAACTTCGGCGGATATATAACATATTATTATGAGGACGCTATAAAGGACAATCCGAATAATAAATACGGCATGGACTTTTATGTTTACGGAAATGCCAATAAAGATACATCGACAGCTACAAAGACAAGCTTTTTCGAGCCGGCGCAGTGTTGGGTATCGGAGGACGGCAAGGTATGGTACGCTCTTGCGGGATCCGCGCACTATGATGACGGCGTTGACTGGAATTATACAGTAACATACGAAAAAGCGGCAAACGGCAAGACTGCTTGGAGCGATAATCACGGAAATACCAATGACGGAACGTCTTATACAGGTGTTTATCCTTTGGCGGCTAAGTATTTCCTGAATAATTTGGCAGAAAGCGATAAAATTACACTTTCGGGAATTGTGCTTCCGGCAAGAGACGGCGATATTGCAGTTTCGGGCAGGGCAGTTGATGCATACCCTGTAAAATGGGGATATGCGGACTGTTTCCCGAACGGTAAAATCGGCGCGGACGTAAATCCGTACACCGATAACACTAACTTTGATGTTTTGGCAAACGGATTCGACCTGGAATGGGCGGTAGATGAAAAGGGTAATCCGATAGATGTTTCGGATAAAGAATTTCATTATGTGAAATTGCAGACTGTATCGAATATCTGGCACGTACCGTTCGGTGAAAAATCACCCGAGATTGCCGGAATGATAAAAACAACCGCACAAAGCGAGGCGGTCGGCGTAACAGACGCACCGACAGGCGTTACAATCACCGACGGTGCAAGCACAAAGACGGTAAACTTCTCCGAGGATCAGCAGGTATACAGGGTAAATCTCGGGGATATGAAATATGTAAAGGTATCGGTAAACGGCACCGCCCAAGACGATAACATTTACGTAAACAACCAAAGAATTGCAGCTGACGGCACGGCTGACGGAATAAAAATCACAAAAGAGTCGGGCGAGAAAGCTGTAAGGGTACTCGTACAAAACGGCGATAAAGAGCCGCGCATATATGTTCTGCGCCTTTCGGGCACGGCGAGCGAATCGGGAGATTTAATCGAGGGAGTAAAGCTCAATATAGAGGGCAGCATAAGAACTCTTTCAACGACGGACGGAAAGGTATATAAAGAGTCTGTCGGTTACAGAATAAAAACTGTAGGTATTATGCCCGTTGCGGATCCAAAAACGACAATTAAGATAAACGGTGAGGATATAAAGGAAAGCTATATCTTAAAAGACGGAGAAAACGAGTTTATAATCAGTGCCGAAAAGGACGGTATAACAAGCGAAGTAACCGTAAATATCACAAAAGCGACAGCACCGTCACATAGCGGCGACACTCGCGTTCGTGTATATTTCACGCTTATGGGCGATGATGTACACGGTGATGACGGCGAGATACATACATTAAGAGCCGGAAATCTTACAACATGGATTGCTAAAACATCATATGAACTGGAATATCCCGTAACGGTTATCGATGTTATAGAAAAGGCGCTTGACGGAAAGTATACGATTATAAACGGCGGCGGAAACTATATTTCGCAGATAGACGATTTGGCGGAATTTACAAACGGTATCAATTCGGGCTGGATGTATACCTTAAACGGCAAGCACCCGAATAAAGGTGTTGCCGAGCAATCCGTTTCGGACGGTGATTCGATAATTCTTCACTATACCGATGACTATACTCAGGAACAGGGTTCTGAGGAATGGAATAATGACAGAGGCGGAAGCTCACCGTCGGCAACAAAGTATACCGTTACATTTAAAACCGACAGCGAAACAACACTTGAAACTCAAAGAGTGAAAAAGAATGCATTGGCTAACAAGCCGGAGGATCCTAAAAAAGACGGATATAAGTTCGCCGGTTGGTACAGTGACGAAGAGCTTACAAAGATCTATGATTTTTCACAGAAGGTGACGAAGAGTATAACACTTTTTGCAAAATGGGAAAAAGAAGAAGTGACAAGCACATTCCCGTTTAACGATGTGAAAACGGACGACTGGTTCTATGAGGCGGTAAAATATGCATATGCAAACGGTATCTTTGAGGGAGTTGCCGAAGACACTTTTGCACCGAAAAATAACGTTACAAGAGCAATGTTTGTAACGGTTATGTATCGCCTTGAAAAGGGTGCGGCACAAGATGCGGAGTCTGTATTTGACGATATAGAAAACGGTGCATGGTATAAAGACGCTGTTTTGTGGGGATATAAAAACGGTATCGTAAACGGTGTTTCCGAAAAGAGCTTTGCACCGAATAAGGTTATCACTCGTGAAGAGATGGCGGCAATGCTCTACCGTTTTGCAAAATTTAAAGGCTATGATGTAAGCGTCGGAGAGAACACGAATATTTTGTCGTATGATGATTTCGATAAGATTTCGGAATATGCAGTGGATGCGATTGGGTATACGGCAGGCGCAGGCATCATGACAGGAAAGAGCGAATCGACAATCAACCCGAAGGACGCGGCAACACGTGCCGAGGCAGCGGCAATGATTATGAGATTCATAGAAAAAAATAAATAAGGAACTGTAAAAGACGCAGGCGGCAAAATGCCAAAGCGTATCCCGAAAAGAGAGAGGCTGATTAAAAAATCAATTGATTTTTTAATCAGCCTTTGCTTTTTTTTAGTAATATGTGCATTTTTGTGTTTCGGATTTTTTTATATACTTGACTTTTCAGCCTGTGTATTTTATAATAAATATTGGATAAAAGGTGTAATTTAAAATTTACCTTTTAAAGTCAGTTAATTGCAAAAGGGTGGGAAATATGTCGTTAGCGAAAGTAAACAGCATGGGACTTATGGGGCTTGACGGTTATTTGGTTGAGGTGCAGATAGATCTGTCGAACGGAATGCCGTCGTATGAGATTGTGGGATTGCCGAATGCGGCGGTAAGAGAAGCGAAAGAAAGAGTAAGAGCCGCTATAAAAAATATAGGCGCGGCATTCCCGACAAAGCGTATCATTGTTAATCTTGCACCGGCAAACTATAAAAAAGAGGGCGTGGTGTATGATTTACCGATTGCAGTCGCACTCCTGTGTGCAACTGCACAGATTGCCGAAAGTGAAATGCAGGATACCGTATTTTTGGGAGAGCTTTCACTGGACGGAAAATTGAACCCTGTTTCGGGCGTTCTGCCGATGACGATTGCGGCATATCAGCACGGAGTGAAAAATATTTTCGTGCCGTCGGAAAATGCGTCGGAGGCGGCTGTTGTCGAGGGGATAAACGTATATGCCGCAGAGTCCCTGACCGATGTTGTGAACCACTTTAACGATATAAAAAAAATAGAGCCGTTTAAAAAGGATTATTCGGCGATGTTTGAAAATACATCAGATGCGCTGCTTGATTTTTGCGATGTCAAGGGACAGGAAAATGCGAAACGCGCACTGGAAATTGCCGCGGCGGGAAATCATAATGTGCTTATGATAGGCTCGCCGGGAACGGGAAAGACAATGCTTGCTCAGCGCATAAGCTCGATTCTTCCTGATCTTACATTTGATGAGGCGCTTGAAATTTCAAAAATACATTCGATTGCGGGAACGCTTCCCGGGGATTGCCCTCTTGTAACAAAGCGCCCGTTTAGAAGTCCGCACCATACAATATCCTCCGTAGGGCTTTCGGGAGGCGGCACAATCCCCAAGCCGGGCGAACTGTCGCTTGCGCATAACGGAGTGCTTTTTTTGGACGAGCTGCCCGAATTTAAAAGAGATGTTTTGGAGGTTATGCGGCAGCCTTTGGAGGACGGCAAAGTTACAATATCGCGTGTGAACGCAACGCTTACATATCCGTGCAATTTTATGCTTGTGGCGTCGATGAACCCGTGTAAGTGCGGATATCTGGGAGATCCGAAACGGCAGTGTACGTGCACTCCTGCTGAAATTGTGCGCTACAGAAACAGGATTTCAGGTCCGCTTTTAGACAGAATCGATATTCAGGTTGAGGTGGGAAATGTTGATTATGAAAAGCTGAGTTCAGAGGAGAGCTCGGAGAAAAGCTCCGAGATAAAAAAGCGTGTAAACCGCGCAAGAGAGATACAGCTTGAGAGATATAAAAATTATAATATCTATTCAAATTCACAGCTTACACCGGCTCTTATGCAGGAGTTTTGCAGACTGGGAGAAAAAGAAAACGAAACGTTAAAGAGTGCGTTTGAGAGATTGGGATTGAGCGCGAGAGCACATTCAAGGATATTGAAGGTAGCAAGAACCATTGCCGACATGGACGGGGAAAAGGATATCAGCGTTATCCACCTTTTTGAGGCAATACAATACAGAGATCTGGACAGGAAATATTTTGAATAAGTTTTTAGTTTTTTAATAATGCTTTAATAATTTGATGATAAAATACTGTTTACAGAGTCGATAAAAAATGGGGAAAAGGAAGGGTTGTATAAGATGAAAAACAGTATTCTTGTGGCGGAAAACGATAAAAACCTGATGAAGAAGATATGCGGACATCTGAGAGGGTGCAGGTTTGAAATTTTTGAGGCGTATACAGGCGATGAAGTATATGATTTTATCGAAGAAAGGGATTTTGATATAATTCTTTTGGACGTAAAGCTCCCGGATGCGGACGGGTATTCCGTTCTGCGCCAGATAAGAAGATCAAAGGACGTGCCTATTGTTATGATTACGGCAGATGACAGCGAGGGTGAAAAAATACTTTTGTATGACATCGGTGCGGACGAGTGCGTTTCGCGTTCTATCTCAATGCCGCTTTTAACCGCAAAGATGCAGGCATTGATAAAACGCAGCAAGGGAAATGTATGTACAAAGCCGGGTGTTGCGTCGTTGTGCGGCATAGAGATTGACAGTAATTCGCATACCGTGAAGATTGACGGAGAGATAGTAGACCTTACGCCTAAAGAATTTGACCTTCTTTTGTGCTTTATGGAAAACAAAGGACGGGTTATGTCGCGTGATACGCTTTTGTCGAAGGTGTGGGGGTATGATTATTTCGGAGATTTAAGAACGGTAGATACCCATATAAAGAAGCTGCGAGCAAAACTGGGCGATAAAGCGGTTCACATAAAAACTCTGATAAAAACGGGTTACAAATTTGAAGAAAATGTTTAAAAATTTAATCTGACAGTTAATGATTTGTGAAAATATCAATAATTATTTTGTAAAAAAGGAAAAATAATTGTTGATATTTTTCTTTTTTTGTAGTATAATAAATAAAATGGGGATTGGGACGGAAAGGATTGATTTAATAATGAAAAAGAAAAATATTATACTGATTGCAGCAGGGGCGGCAGTGGTCGCAGCGGGTATTGTTACGGCGGTTGTTATTTCAAAAAGCGGACAAAAGAGTATTACATTTGAAGTTACATATAAGGACGAAACAAATGACACAATTACCGTAAAGAGCAAGAAGGACACGCTTTTTGATGTGTTAAAAGAGGCAAAGCTGATAGAATATCAGGAGGAGGAGGACGGTATATGCGTTGTGTCCTTTAACCATAATGATATAAACCCCGACGAGGGAGAGGCGTGGAGCTTTGCAAAAGACGGAGCGGAAATTGCCGACATTTCGGCTGCGGCGGTTGCGGACAAGGATATATATGAGGTTAAATATGTATTGTCCGAGGCGGCTGTTACAAATGAGAGTCAAAGCGAATTTGCAAAGAAATATCTGTACTCCGATACAAGACCGATTGCGGTTATGATAGATAACGACAGTAAGGACGCACGTCCGCAGATAGGCTTGGATGAGGCATATCTGGTATATGAAATAACTGTTGAGGGCGGAGCAACGAGATTTATGGCGGTATTTAAAAATGACGATACCGAAAAAATCGGACCTGTTCGTTCATCACGTCACTATTTTTTGGATTATGTTATGGAAAATAACGCAATATATACCCATTACGGCTGGAGTCCGAAGGCACAGGAGGATATACCGCGGTTGGATATAAATAACATCAACGGTGTTGCGGGGGACGGCAATGTTTTCTGGCGCGATTACAGTGTAACCAAGGATTGGCATACGGCATATACAAGCATGGCAAATATAAAAAATGCTGCACAGAACAAAGGCTACAGCATGACATCGGATAAGGGAAACGTATTTAAGTATAATGACGATGATACCGATCTTCCGACCGAAACAAGCGCAACAAATATTTCACTTAAATATAACGGTATCTACACAACCGGGTACAGATATGACGCGGAGGCGAAAATGTACCAAAAGATAATCAATGGCAGCGACTACTATATGCAGAACAAGAGCCCGGTTACGGCAAAGAATATAATTATTCAGTTTGCGGCAAATTACAGTCTGGGCGACGGATCCGCAAGACAGGAGGTTGAAACGGTAGGCAGCGGCTCGGGATACTACATAACCAACGGCAAATGCGAAAAGATAACATGGGAAAAACCGGTCAGAGCCGAAAAGACAAAATATATCGGTGAGGACGGCGAGGAAATCGTTCTCAACCAGGGAAAAACCTTTGTAAATATCATAAATCCGTCAAACAATGTAACAGTGGAATAAATTGGTGACATCAGATACTTATTTGCCTGCCGCGTTTTTTCATTATTGCGTAAGCATAAAAGTATAGAGTGAACTGCAAACATTCAGGAAAAATCCACTTACATTATATACCTCCCCCAAAAAAAGACCAATTACGCTCCAAAATCGACCAATTGCGACAAAAGCCATCCGAAAGGGTGGTTTTTTGTTATAATAGATACAGTTAGTCGTGCGGAGGTGAAAATATTGTTTTTCAGAAAGAAAAAAGTGACGTTTGATAAGGTGGCAAGATTCAATTATGAATTAGATACAAACATAAGATTGAAAGAAGATCTTAAAAACCTTGCATTATGCAGAAACGATATAAGCAGAACGGAGTATCTGTCGAGTATGCTGTCATTATTCAGAAAAGAAGGTCTTAATATTACTGTAAAAGAGCTTGATATGCTGCTTTTACTGCGAACCAAAACAGATCAAGTGCTGTGGGAAGGAAAAGAAAGGACCGATCAATAGCTTTATCTGTCTCCAAACGGCTTTTCGGAAAGGTTTTAAAAATAATAAAATGTATTGTGATAATCCGAAACAGGTAAAAACCGTTTCGTTTAATATAAAAAAATATAACAGAGAGGTGCGAAATGATGTTAAAAAAATGGAAAGGTTTACTGTCTTTTGTTATCTGTATATCGATACTGTGTACCGTTATGCCGATAACAGGCTATGCGGAGGATAATGCGGTAAGCGTTACCTTTGGAGGAAACACGGAGTATTACACCGCGATTGACGCGGCATGGACTGCGGCTGTCTCCTTGGATACCACCGCGGAGAACAAAGCAACGATTAAGCTGCTTGCCGATTGTACGGCGGAAAACACACTGACGAATGCAGAAGATTACTTGGTGTTGGATACAAACGGAAGGACCTTGACCACACCGGATGCCACTTATACCCAAAATAATGATGTAATTTGCGGTATCAGTGCGGAGGGCGGCAGCCTTGAGATAATCGGAAACGGAACAATAACCGGAATTTCAAGTAGACACTTTGCCAGAGCAATTCTTTTGATAAGCGGCGGTAAGGTATATGCAGATGGTGTTACAATACATAATACCGGAACGACCGGCAGCAATGCGGTTCTCATAAAAGGCGGTGAATTCCACCTTTTGAATAGCTATCTCATCTCAGCCAGTGAGTATGCGTTATATGCAGATACCACGGACAGTACTGTCTATCTCTATTCCGGAAAAATCGAGAGCACCGGGCGTGCAGCAATGATCGCGGAAAAGGCAAATGTTAAAATTTGCTGCAGTGATAAGCCGTTATACTTTATTAATAACAAACCTACCAAATATTGGGAAATAATAAACGATGCATCGTATGTGCATTTAGAAGAGAATGCCCGAATGGACATTGAATACAGCAATAATCCCGACGGTTCAAATTCGACATTGCTGGAGAATGTCACGGAGCTCACCAATGCAGCGATTTTAGAAAAAGGTTATCTCAAAATCCAGACATCATTCACGCCGTCCTATCTGTTTGATACACGTGCCAGCAACACACTTTTAAGCAAAATAAAGACTGACGGTGTCACAGAACTTGATGTGGGTGCATTTACAGCCGTGCATTTTGTGGATTTGGCGGATTACGATATGACAAATATCACCTATTCCGATTATTCCGCAAGCGGTGACGGCAGCGTTAAAGCGTGGGTGGACGGTACGGAGCTTTACATAGGCGGTTACGGAAAAATCATAGCCGGAGAAAGCCTTATGGAAGCATTTCGCCTCGGAACAAATATTAACGCAATAACAGGTATGGAAATGCTTGATACTTCAAACGTAACGGATATGAGCTATATGTTTTACAAGTGCGGAAGCGACAGCACAAGCTTTACGCTTGATCTGGGAGATAATTTTGACACGTCAAATGTTACTAATGCATCATGTATGTTTTGGGTATGCGGAGAAAACAGCCCTGTTTTTACATTGAACTTAGGCAATAAGTTTGACACATCAAAGGTTATATATATGAATAATATGTTCAATTTCTGCGGAGAAAAATCAAATGTCTTTACGCTTGATTTGGGCGATAAATTTGATACGTCAAACGTCAAAAATATGACAAATATGTTTGCCAGCTGCGGAAAAACAAGCAAGGTTTTCACATTGGATCTGGGAGATAAGTTTCATACCGAAAATGTAACAATCGGCATGAATTTAATGTTTTATCAATGCGGTCAGTCAAGTGAAGTCTTTAAAGAGCTTGACTTGAGCGGCTTTACAATTTCTCCTGAACTTAAAAACGGTTTATCCGGTTTTGTGTCGAATACTCCGATTACAAAAATAATTTTCGGAAAAGGCTGGAGAAATGCCGGTTTGCCTACCGGAGGGAGCTCCATGAGCGGACTTGCATACAGTTCTTCAAAAAACAATCCGATCGAAATTGTCGGTGCGACAAAAAATCTGCGTTCCTATGATTGGGCAAAAGATAACAGAATTGTAACCTTTACCGATAGCATTACTTATACGATAACCGCGCAGGCAAGCGCGGGCGGCACTGTTACGGGCGGCGGCGCGGTATTGGACGGCGAGAGCATTACCCTTACCGCGGCAGCTGATAACGGCTATACTTTTGACGGCTGGTATGACGGGGATACAAAGGTTTGCGAAACGGAAGAATTTGTAATTGAAGACGCAGCCGACGACAAAACATATACGGCAAAGTTTACAAAGGACATAGTGTATTACACGGTAACGGCTGTGGCGGAAAACGGTGGCACTGTTACGGGCGGCGGCACGGTATTGGAAGGCGAGAGCATTACCCTTACCGCAACAGCCGATGACGGCTACACCTTCGACGGCTGGTATGACGTTGAAACAAAGGTAAGCGAGACAGCGGAATTTGCGGTGGAAAATGTAACTGAGAATAAAACATATACGGCGAAGTTTACCAAGGTTGTGTCCCGTCTCTTAAAAACGAGTTTGGACTTTTATGGTACAAATGGCGGATCATATACACTTATGAATAAGGTGAAAGATGACGGTGTCACAAGTTTAAATATAAACGAATTTACTGCTGTACATTTTGTGGATTTAGCGGATTATGATATGACAAATATTACCTATTCCGACTATTCCGCAGACGGTGACGGCAGCGTTAAAGCGTGGGTGGACGGAACAGAGCTTTATATAGGCGGTTACGGAAAAATCATAGCGGGAGACAGCATTGCAGCAGCATTTTGCGGTGGAAGAAAAATTGACAGTATAACGGGATTTGAAATGCTTGACACGTCAAATGTAACCAATATGGAAGGGATGTTTTACGGTTGCGGTTATAATTCCACGGAATTTACGCTTGACTTGGGAGATAACTTTGATACATCAAAAGTTACTAATATGGGGTGTATGTTCTTTGAGTGCGGATATAATTCTCCGGTATTCACGCTTGACTTAGGAGGTAAGTTTGACACATCAAATGTAACCGGCATGGAATATATGTTCTGGGCCTGCGGTTATAAGTCCTTGGTGTTCACGCTTGATTTGGGAGATAAGTTTGACACATCAAAGGTGGGTTCTATGCTCGACATGTTCAGGGAGTGCGGCTATAGTTCTCCGGTATTCACACTGGATTTGGGAGATAAGTTTGATACATCAAGTTCAGTGGGTATGCTAAAAATGTTTAAAAGCTGCGGACGGAACAGCAAGGTGTTTACGGAGCTTGACTTAAGCGGGTTTACCTTTACATTTTCCGAAAAGAAGTACTTCCAAGAGTTTGCGGCGGATATTCCCGTGACAAAGTTTATTTTTGGCGAGGGTTGGGCAAATGCACCGCTTCCGGCAACAGGTGTTTTTTCCTCAAACAATCAGACTGACACCGTCGTGATTGGCGCGACTCCGAATCTGATGGCTTATGATTGGGCGAAAGATAACAGAACGGTAACATTCCCGGACAAAAAATATTACACGGTAACGGCTGTGGCGGAAAACGGCGGAACAGTCACGGGCGGAGGCACGGTATTGGAAGGTCAGAGCATTACCCTTACTGCGACGGCAAATGACGGCTACACCTTTGACGGCTGGTATGACGGAGAAACAAAGGTAAGCGATGCAGCTGAATTTACAGTTGAAAATGTAACTGAGAATAAAACATATACGGCGAAGTTTACCAAGGTTGTGTCCCGTCTTTTAAACACGAGTTGGGGATTGACGAAGAATAAATATACACTTTTTGACAAAGTGAAAGATGACGGTGTCACAAGTTTAAATAGAAACGAATTTACTGCCGTACATTTTGTAGATTTAGCGGATTACGACATGACAAATATTACCTATTCCGACTATTCCGCAGACGGTGACGGCAGCGTTAAAGCGTGGGTGGACGGAACAGAGCTTTATATAGGCGGTTACGGAAAAATCATAGCGGGAGACAGCCTTTCGGGAGCATTTAGCGATGGAAGCAAAATTGACAGTATAACGGGATTTGAAATGCTTGATACATCAAATGTAATCAAGATGTACGGGATGTTTTACTGTTGTGGCTATCGGTCCAAGGTATTTACGCTTGACTTAGGAGATAACTTTGATACATCAAATGTTACTGAGATGTGCTTTATGTTCGCTTCCTGCGGCTATAGTTCTCCGGTATTCACGCTTGACTTAGGGGATAAGTTTGACACGTCAAATGTAAACTGTACGGAATATATGTTTAGGAAGTGTGGTTATAGTTCCTTAGTCTTTACGCTTGATTTGGGAGATAAGTTTAACACATCAAATGTAAATTATACGCATGGAATGTTTTGGGAGTGCGGCTATAGTTCTCCGGTATTCACGCTTGATTTGGGGGATAAGTTTGATACGTCAAATGTAAAGAGAATGGAATGTATGTTTAAAAGCTGCGGACGGAACAGTACGGTGTTTACGGAGCTTGACTTAAGCGGGTTTACCTTTGCATTTTCCGAGACGGATTACTTCAAAGAGTTTGCGGCGGATATTCCCGTGACAAAGTTTATTTTTGGCGAGGGTTGGGCAAATGCACCGCTTCCGACAGCAGGCTCCTCAACTGGTGCTTTTTATACGGGAACCAGAACTGACACCGTCGTGATTGGCGCGACACCGAATCTGATGGCTTATAATTGGGCGAAAGATTACAGAACGGTAACATTCCCGGACAAAAAATATTACACGGTAACGGCTGTGGCGGAAAACGGCGGAACAGTCACGGGCGGAGGCACGGTATTGGAAGGTCAGAGCATTACCCTTACCGCAGCGGCAAGTGACGGCTACATCTTTGACGGCTGGTATGACGGTGAAACGAAAGTAAGTGACACAGCAGAATTTACAGTTGAAAATGTAACGGCGGATAAAACATATACGGCGAAGTTTGCAAAGAACCAGGTTGAACCGGATCCCGAACCGGAAAATCCTGAAATTCCGTATCTTAAATGGGACGGAACCACACTTACACTTGTTAAAAAGGAAGGTGCAAGCTGTAGAGTCGGAATTGTTTATGTCGGCGGAGCAACATTTGATGCGGAAAATATAGAATGGAATGAATTGGTTGCCGCAGGCAAAGAATATGCTAATTTGAACAGCTCTGTAGGATATGCTGTCTATAATAACTTTACAAAAAGAACCCCGGGAACACGCGGCAACTATGTTGCGTTTGTAAAATATACGAAAGAAGACGGAACGACTACGGCTGATTACATTACATACTCCGTTAAAGATGCGGTAAGCTTTGAAATACCCGGTCTTTCGTATAATGTTAAGACAAAAGCGCTGCAAATGAAAGGAAATGTTGAATCTACGGTAGGTGTTGCGTATGTAGGAGATACCGAATTTAATGCGGGCGATATTACTTGGAATGACTTTGTAAAGGCAGGCAAAAAATATCAGGATATAAACGGCACCGGCGGATATGAAAAAGTGCTTAATACGCTTGATTACACTAAAACCTTTAAAACCAACGGAAACTATGTTGCATTTATAAAGTATTTTGATGAAAACTTAAATAAGACGTTGGCAAAGTATTATGCATTTAACGTTGCCGATTATGATTCGCAGCCGACAGATGCTCCGTTTGCGGTAGCGGAAGAAAAACAGATAGTTTTAAAATCAAACGGATTGGACGTTGCTAAAGTAACCATAGCATATATCGGTACAGATGATATATATATTACAAACTGGAATGATTTTTCGGCTGCTGCTGCAAAATTTTCGGATATTAACGGAAAATCATTGAATCAGCAATACGCTAATCCGAAAGACGGCAGCGCATGGAAACAAGAGACAGCCGGCTGGTATGGGGTTTATATCCGTTATATCAAGGACGGCAAAACGTGCAATTCATATTACACAGTAGAGCTTAATTAACAAGCTTATGCGGTACTTCCCTTTTGGGAAGTGCTGCAATCAAAGCCCATAAGGTGCGTCTTTGTGGGTTTTGGTTGCAGTAGAAACTATGGAGGTTTGATTTTTAATGAATTTAACTGTAAAGGATGTATTTCTTGCTTTATGGCACAGTATATTGCTGATTGTTATTGCTTCGCTTATCGGAATGGCGGCATTCGGAGGATTTACATATTGCTTTGTAAAACCGGAGTATACCGCGACTGCCAAGCTTTATGTTTATAATGAGAAGAATGATGACAGGTATATTACAACCGGGGATCTGACTGTTTCAAAATCTTTGGTAGATACCTATTTGATAATCATTCGCTCCGATCCGGTATTAGAGCAGGTTGCAGATAAACTGAAAGGCAGATATCCGGACTTGACGGCAAAAAAGATTAACGGCTTGCTTTCAGGGAGTGCTATGAACGAGACAGAGGCATTTTATATTTCGGCTACTTCACAAAACAGGCAAATGGCAGCAGATATTGTTAACGAGATTATTGAAATTGTTCCCGATGAAATTATAAGAATTGTAAAGGCTGCGTCAGTTGAAGTAATAGAAGAAGCTAAGGTGCCGGATATTGACGATTACAATTGGCCTATATCACGTAATGCATTTATCGGCTTTGCGGTCGGATTTATTTTATCCTGCGGATATATTCTGCTTGCAAATTCTATGGATACAACCGTTTACGGAAGAAATGAAATTATAAATAACTTCAAAATTCCGGTTATAGGCATTATCCCGCCGCATGAAGAAACCGATTTTCCGAAAAAGAAAAGAGGCAAAAATTCCGAGGAGGAATCAAATGCTCTTTCGCATCGGTTTATATTGAACGAGAATACATCTTTCGCTGTTTCGGAGGCATACCGTATGGCGAGAACAAATATTTTCTATTTGCCGACTCAAGGCAGCTGCAAAAAAATTGTTATTGCCAGTGCAGTCGCATCGGAGGGAAAGAGTACGTGCGGTATTAACATTTCAAAGGTATTGGCACAGGCGGGAAAAAAAGTGCTTTTGATCGATGCGGATATGCGCAGACCGAGAATTGCACGCTATCTTAATATTGATAAACAAGAAGGGCTTTCGGAGTACCTCGCGGGAATAAGCGATGATGCCGAAATTATAAAAAGCGCCGATTTGGGCTTTGATATTATAGTTTCCGGCAATGTCAGCAGTTCATCGGCAGAGCTTTTGGCAACGCCGAGAGTGAGTACATTGCTTGATGAATGCAGCAAAGACTATGATTATATCATTATCGATACACCGCCGGTGAATGTTGTAACAGACGCGACGGTGCTTGCCGATAAAATCGACGGGTATCTTCTCGCTGTCCGCGCAGGATTCTCAAATGTGGACGATATTAAACAAACAGTTCATTCTTTAGAGCAGGTAGAGGCAAAAATACTCGGTATTATATTGGAAAATGTCGATCCGAAAACGGAAATATACGGAAAATACAGCAGATACGGAAAATACGGTAAATACGACAGATACTATAATAATTATTACAGTGATTATTCAAAGTACAAATATTACGGCAATGCATATACAAAAGAAAAATCTACAAGTGAGTCGGTGATAGAATGAATTTACCTAAAATTGATTATCATTCGCACATATTACCCGGAATCGATGACGGGGCTGAAAATGTCGAAAAAAGTATTTTACTTATAAAGCAGGCAAAAAAATACGGGGTTGAAGAAATCTATGCCACACCGCACTGTTATTTACATAAAACGAATGTCGAAAGGTTTTGCGATAAAAGACAGCAGGCATTAGAATCGATTGAAAAGATTGGACTTGAAGTCCCAGTTAAATTAGGTGCGGAAATTCTTCTTATTCCGGGGCTTCAGAATCTTTCGGGAATTGATAAGTTATGTATGCCGGACGGGAATAATATTTTGCTTGAATTGCCGTTAAACGAATCGCTTATAACCGAGCATTATTTTATCGCGGCAGAACAGCTTAAAAAAAGATTCGGTATTGTAATGGCTCACCCGAATCGCTATTCCGATTTTATTGTCGGGCAAATGCTTGAGATCGGTGCGGTTTTGCAGATTAACAGCGATGATGTATGTATAAGAAAAGAGAGAAAACGGATTATAAGATGGATAGATCAAGACTGTGTATATGCCATTGGAAGTGATGTCCATAGGGGGAATGGAAATTACCGCAGATTTAAAAAAGCATATGAATTTTTAATTGGTAATGATTAGTTTTACAATTAAATAAATAGGTAATTGTAAAACTAACGTTTTCCAATTAAAATTCTTAGGTAGAAATAAAAAGTTCCGGCCGATTTTAATTTTACGGCAGGTTGAAACTTTTTATTTCAGCCAAAAATGACGCACATGTCGTCATTTTTGATTACAAATCAGGGGTTAGCACCCCCGATACCCCCCATAAGAATGGTGGCTAATTGTAAAATTTACATTTTACAATTACCTATACCCAAATAAATGAAAGGAGAAAATATGATTGAGCTAAGACAAAATCCTAATTATATTTTAATTGCGAAGAGAGAAATAATAAAAGACAAAAGGCTTGTATATTGTTTTACCAAAAGATGCGTTGATTTACTTTTGTCGCTGCTTGTTATGCCGATATATTTAATCCTGTATGTTTTGGTGGCAGCGGCTGTTAAAGTCACCGACGGCGGTCCGGTATTATACAAATCCGTTCGGATGGGAAAAGACGGAACCCCTTTTTATATGTATAAATTCAGAACGATGAAGATTAATGCCGATAGATTAGAGGATTTTTTAACGGCGGAGGAATTGGAAAAGTATAAAAAGGAATATAAATTGGAAAATGATCCGCGTGTTACATGGATCGGAAAGATCTTAAGAAAGACATCGGCGGACGAGTTGCCGCAGATTTTAAATGTCATAAAAAACGAGATGAGCCTTATAGGACCGAGACCGATTCTTGATGAGGAAACATTGCTTTACGGAGACGACAGAAGCACTTTACTAAGTGTAAAACCCGGACTTACGGGATACTGGCAGGCTTACGCCCGAAACGATGTGGGATATATTGACGGCAGACGTCAGGAAATGGAATTATATTATATAAAGAACAGGTCTTTAAAGCTTGACACAAAAATTTTCTTTGCCACAATCAAACGGGTGCTTTCGGGAAAGGGAGTGTTCTGAAGTGGACAAGCACCGTAAAGTTTTACACGTTGCCCTTGTTCACGGCGGCGGTGTAGAAGTTTATACAAGAATGCTGATTGAACATACATATAGAAATTATGATACAGTATTGATATGTGCCTCGGAATACGGCAAAGATTTGTTGCCTGAAAATGCCTGTACGGTATATGATGTAGATGTACCTAGAGAAATATCGGTATCGGAAGATTTAAAGGCGATTTTAAAAATACGTAAAATAATAAAAAAAGAAAATCCGGACGTTTTATATTGCCATTCCTCAATGGCGGGAGCAATAGGACGTATAGCGGCAATGGGATTGGGCTGCAAGGTGATATACAACCCTCACGGCTGGTCATTTGATATGGATATACCGTCCGGGAAAAAGATGTTTTACCGTTTCATGGAAAAAATCCTGGCGGTTAAAACCGATAAAATAGTAACGATTTCAGAATATGAAAAAAGAATCGCATTAAAAAATAAAATTTGTAATGAAAACAAAATCGAGGTTATTCTTAACGGCATAGATTTGGACAAATGTAAATCTGTCAAAGTAAAAAGATGCGAACTCGGATATAAAGAAAATGATTTTATTGTCGGCTGTGCCGCAAGATTGTCCGCTCAGAAGGATCCGCTGCTTTTTGCAGATGTTGCCGGTTATATTGCAAAGAAGTACCCCGATGCACGCTTTATCTGGGTGGGAGACGGAGAACTCATGGAGGATTTTACAGCAGCTCTAAAAAAAAATAATGTATTCGATAAAACAGCAATTACAGGTTGGGTTGATAATCCGTATGAATATATTTCAATTTTTGATGTTGCCGTTTTGTTTTCAAAATGGGAGGGGTTTGGACTGTGCCTTGCCGAATACCTTGCTTTGGGTAAGCCTGTTGTGGCAACAAACGTAGGTGCAGTTTCGGAAATTATACAGGATGGGATTTGCGGTAAACTTATGAATTGCAGAAATCCCGAGTTGATTGCAGATGAAATTGTGGCTTATAAACAATGTAAAAATTTAGATGATATAAATCGAAAATGTGTTGAATTATCCTGGAAATTTGATTTTAAAATAACGGCGGATAAGACGGTGAAGATGATTGCAGATTTGTAACGGTGGTGAGTTTAGCAGATGAAATTAGGGATAGTATCATGTTATTTTATCAATAATTACGGAAGTATCCTGCAGGCATATGCCTTGCAGGAATATTTCAGCGCCAAAGGTATCGAATGTGATACTATATCTGTTGAGGGTTTGAAACCGTATCTTGATGCTAAAAAAAAGCAATACTATTTTCGAAATATCCATAAAGCGGGGTTACTTTTTTCAAAGCTCCCCATGATATGCTTAAAGGTGCTGCAAAAAATCAATTACAGAAATCTGGGGACGAGTTACAGTGAGCGTGTGCGGAAATTTAACGGTTTTAGAAAAAATTTTAAGATTTCAAATAAAAGTGCATCTTCACTTAAAGAATTAACCGAACTGTCTGCAATGTATGATATGATTGTGGTCGGAAGTGACCAGCTGTGGAGACCGGATAACATATTTCCGGACTACTATACGCTTAGCTGGGTGCCGGACAATATACCGAAAGCTTCGTATGCTACAAGCTTTGGTGTTGCCGACTTGGACAGATATTATAAATTAAAGGCGAAAACATTTCTGAACCGTTTGTCTGCAATTTCGGTGCGTGAGAGCAGCGGCGGCGATTTGGTAAAAGAACTTACGGGAAAATTTCCCTGTATGGTTTGCGATCCTGTTTTTCTGCTTACAAAAGATCAATGGAATGAGCTTTTGGATACTTCGCTCTGCCCGAGAAAAAAGTACATTTTTACATACTTTCTCGGAAAAGGGAAAGAATGCCGTAAATTTACCGAAAAACTCTCGGCTGTTACGGGACTTCCGGTGTTAGGGATGATACATAACGATTCTTACATTGCATCGGACGAAAGGATAGATTATCCGATTGCCTCTTGTTCTCCGAATGAATTTTTAGGGTTTATTTCCAACGCTGAATATATCTGCACGGATTCGTTTCATGCGACTGCATTTTCAACGATATTTAACAAAAATTTTTTTGTATTTAACCGTTTTAAATCGCAAAAACATGGAACAAACTCACGTATCGGATCATTTTTAAGAACAATAGGCCTTGAAAACCGATTGATTGCTAACCCTGATAAAGCACGGGACGCAAGTTTAAATGATATTGATTATGAATCGGTAAATAATAAGCTTTTATTATTTATAAAGAAAAGCCATAACTTTATAGAAAGCGAAATATTACAAGGAGTAAGCGGTAATGTACAAGAAAAAAATTTTGCATCTCAGCTTGACTAAAAGCATTGGCGGGATTGCTTCTTTTCAGAAGAACTTATTTAATAATACAGACAGCAATGAGATCTTGTTTGAATTTGTGACAACATACCGAAACAGTGCGCTGATACCTTTTTTTAAGGAGAATAATGTAAAAATACACCGTTTACCTCCTCAAAAAACCGTTTTGTTATATTGCCGGTCGTTATACAAGCTTTTAAAAAAAGAAAAATATGACGCAGTACATATTCATAAAAATTCGTGCGCCAATCCTATGGCTTTTATAGTTTGCCATATGGCAGGCGTTAAGCAGATTATCGCACATTCGCATAATACTGCATCGGTTGGCGGAAAGTTTGCGGATATTTTTCACTATTTATTCAGGCCGCTCGTAAGAAAAATATCAGATGTAAAACTGGCTTGTTCACGGGAGGCGGCCATTTGGCTGTATGGAGAAAAATATGTAAAAAACAGTGACACGGTTCAGATTATAAAAAACGGCATTGATACGGATTTGTTTTCATATAACGAAAAAATACGAAATGAAGTGAGAGCGGAATTTGGCTGGGATAATAAATTGGTGCTTGGACACGTAGGAAATTTTATTCCGCAGAAAAATCATTATTTTATGGTTGATATTATATCCGAAGTGATAAAATCGGAAGAAAATGCGGTTATGCTGTTTTTAGGAAGAGGCGATGCGATAGACGGTGTCCGTGAATATGCAAGAAAAAAGGGCGTTTCGGAGCATATTGAATTTATGGGTTCAAGAACCGATATATCCCGATTCTATCAGGCAATGGATTTGTTTTTATTCCCCTCTTTTCATGAGGGATTACCCATTGCCGGAGTTGAGGCGCAAACTGCCGATTTGCCGTGCTTGTTTTCCGACGCTATAACACGAGATATTATGATTACAGACCGCGCCGTTTCCATGCCGCTTGATTCGGGTGCGGCAAAATGGGCGAAAAAGTCAATATCACTTGCCAAAACATACGGACGAAGGAATGTATCCGATAAAATAACTGCGGCGGGATACGATGCGGCAGATATGGGAAAACGAATGGGGCGGATTTATGAACAGCAATAATGTAATAAATTTAGTAAATAAAGCCGATTGCAGCGGCTGTGGAGCGTGCGTTTGTGCATGCCCCGAAAAATGCCTTTTAATGAAAGGTGACAGCGAGGGCTTTTATTATCCGCATATAGATGATAAAAGCTGCATAGACTGCGGAAAATGTTTATCGGTATGCGCCGTAAAATCCAAACCGAAAATAAACAGTTACGGCAGACGGGTTTTTATTGTACAGCATAAGAATGATAAGATTCGCCGTGAGAGTACATCGGGGGGAGCGTTTACCGCTATCGCGGAATATATTATTAAAAACGGCGGGATTGTATTCGGCGCGGGGATGGACGAAAATTTCCGCGTCTGTCATATGCCGGCATATAATCTTGAACAGCTCGCATTATTCAGAAATTCCAAGTATTCTCAAAGTGATTTGGGAGATACTTTTCTGAAAATAAAGAATTATTTAGCGGAAGGGAAAAAAATTCTTTTTTCGGGTACGCCCTGTCAGGTTGCGGGGTTAAAAAAGTTTTTGCACGGTGACGATAAAAATCTCGTTACGGTTGATGTGGTATGCCGCGGTATTCCTTCACCGCTTGTTTTTGAGAAATACATAGATTATCAAAAGAAAAGATTGGGTGAATTTGATAAAGTTTTATTCAGGGATAAATACTCGGGCTATACTCATACTGCTATGAGCGTGTATAGGGATAATGTATGCTTGTACCATAACGGTCTGGAATATGATCCTATGCTTAAGCTGTTTTATCAGGGAATGATTTGCCGCCCTGTTTGCTCAAATTGCCGTTTTAAAGAAATTGAACGGTGCAGCGATTTTACGCTTTGGGATTGCTTTTCGGCAGCAGAGATAAATAGTGATTTTGACGATAATAAGGGAACTACTTTTGTGATGCTCCATTCGCAAAATGCCGAAATGATTTTTGAAAAGATACGGGATAATATACGTGCTTGTGAGGCTGAAACGGAAAAAGTATGCAACAATACGGCGGAAATGCTTAAAAGTATATCACATAACCCCAAAAGACAGGAATTTTTCAAAGATGTTAATTCTATGCAGCCGGAGAAGCTTTTTGATAAATGGGCGCCCGTAACCTTGACGGTCAGATTAAATAAGCTTTTACGAAACATATTGGCAAAGCTCGGACTGTATTATATTGCTAAAAATTTAGCCTTAAAATTAAAAAAATAAAAAGAAAGGAATGCAGGATATGGATAAATATATAATTAAACCTAAAAAAGTGCAGCATACATATATGTTATGGATATCTGCATTTCTTCTTATTTTCAATGTCTATCATACAAAGCTTATGAGTATATTTATGTTTACCGCTTCGTCCGCCTCTACATTTGCGATTCAGGGCTTTGCGGTGGCATTATTGCTGGCATACTTTATGACAGACAAAAAGCTTAAGCTGCACAGAATAGAAATACAGCCAACAGAATGGCTGCTTATACTGACGCTTTTGGTGATGCTGGTGACAACGGAAAACATCGGTGAAAATCTTACATATATTATCAGATATGCGGTTCTTGTTTTTATCGTTATACTGATGAAGTATGATGAAGAATTTTTTCATATTATTTTTTATTGTATACTGGCAGCCGGACTTATACACGTTATAGCGACTTTATGGTTTTATTTTGACACTGATTTTTATATGGCTAATATATATCCGAATTTCAATTCAAGTCAAAGGGCGCATTTATATGAGCAGGTGCAAAAGAATCATCATGCGGTCGGCTTGTCGAATCATTACAGTCAGAACGGAATTTATATGGCGATTTCGTTATGTGCTTCATTCGCGCTGCTTTTTGCAAAATCCCGTAAGAATATACTGTGGAAAGTTTTGCTGCTCTTGGTTGTTCTTTTTGCTCTTATATTAACAGGCAAAAGGGGAGTTCTTATTTTCTCGGTCTTTGCAATGCTTATATCATATATTATATGTAAAAAGGGCGCTTTTGCGAATAAACTGATAACGGTATTATTTATACTCAGCAGTATGTCACTTGTCATATATGCTCTTTCGTTTTATATAGAGGGTATTGCATCTGCTTTTGCGAGAATAACGGCAATGTTTTCGGAAAACGAAACTTTAGATGTTTCCAACGGACGGTTTAAGCTTTATGCGATAGCATGGAATTTCTTCAAAGAGTCTCCGATAACGGGAATCGGCTGGCGTGAATTCAGCAAGGAAGTAGTAAATTTTTATAATCAGGATTCTGTGCTGCGAGATGCGCATAATGTTTTTCTTCAGCTATTATGCGAAACGGGAATTATAGGATTTTCGATTTTCATATCGCTGTTTATATCCGCAATAATACAGACGGTGCAGCTTGCGGCAAAAAGCACAAAAGATATGCTTAAGCTTTCGGATAAGACAAAAATTGTACTGATATTCTCGCTGTGTTATCAAGTGTTTTTCTTAGCATACTGTATTACGGGAAATCCGCTTTACGACTTGGAAACAGTATATGTTTATATTATCTCTGTCGGGTTTTCCTCGGGGATATATTTCAGCCATAGAGAAGAAATTGAGAAAATCAATCGGCAGATTACCAACAAGTCAAAATATATCAAGTGAGTTGGGAGTGATAAACAGATATGGTTTCGGTTGTCATTGCAGCGTATAATGCTGAAAAATACATTGCAAAATGCTTGGAAAGCTTGAAAAAACAAACATATACCGATTTTGAAGTTGTCGTAGTCGTTGACGGCGCAACGGATAAAACGTTAGATATTTGCGAGGAATTTTCAAAGCAGGATAAGCGCTTTATTACGGTTTACAGAAAAAACGGCGGTCTTGCGGCGGCAAGAAATACCGGTCTTGAAAGGTGCAGTGCGGAATATGTAGCCTTTGTTGATTCGGACGATTATGTCAGCCCGGATTATTTGGAAGTTTTAGTAAATGCAATTGAGGCGAACGGCTGTGATATAGCGGCTTGCGGATATATTCTTGAAGATGAAAACGGGAATGAAAAGTACCGTACAAAACGTGAGGAAGAAATCATGGATAATGAGATGTTTTTAAATAATATGCTGATACCGATTAACCGTTCGTACGGTGCTTTTGTTTGGAATAAATTATATAAAAATGAGATTATAAAGAAATATAATATACGTTTTGCGGACTGGAAAAGGTATCTGTTTGAGGACCATTATTTTAACTATGAATATATGAAATATGCTGCGTGCGGGTGCTATACTTCTTCTTGCACCTATCACTATATAATAAGAGAAAACACAGGCATAATACGGGGAATTACCGAAAACGGCAAGGCGGCGGAAAAGTGGTTTCATTATGCTGATGTGTTTGATTTGATTATCGGTGATTCTTATAAAGGCTTTGATGAATTTAAAAAGCAAATCAAAATGATGAAGGTGTGGCATAGTTCCACTGCAGTTCGGGTTCTGGCGTATTATGGGGAAAGCGGCGCGCCTGAATACAGAAATATGCGAAAGTATATAAGAGAAAATATGATTGAATATTTGAAAACTCCGTATATCGGTGCAAAAAAGAAAATAGGTATGCTGCTTACTTATTTTACACCAAAGCTTGCATTCGGATTATGGTCGTTATAATAAATAACCGGGAGGAAAAGATGAAGGTTTCTGTTATCATTCCGATTTATAATGCACAAAAATATCTTGCAAGATGTTTGGACAGTGTCATTAACCAAACCGAATCCGATTTGGAAATTATTCTGGTCGATGACGGTTCTACAGACGGCAGCGGCAGGATATGTGATGCTTATGCCGAAAAAGACGGACGCTTTTGTGTTCTGCATAAAGAAAACGGCGGTGTTTCCTCTGCCAGAAATTCGGGAATAGATATGATGTCGGGAGATTATTGCTGTTTTGTTGATTCCGATGACTATATTTCCGAAAATTACATTTCTGTTTTGCTGAATAACTTAAAATTATATCGCTGCGATATTTCTGTCTGCGGACTTTCAAGAACAGGTGCAGATGAGGGTTCAAACAGGGTGAGCGTACTGAGGCGGCATGAGGCGCAATTAAGTTTATTTAATGAGAAAGACGGAATAAAAGGATATATAGGCGGAAAATTATTTAAAGCCGATATTATAAAAAAGAACAATATTAAATTTGACGAAGATCAAGCCTTGGCTGAAGATCTGTTGTTTTTATTTGACTATATTATGTATTGCCAAAGCGAAAATACCGTCTGCGTATCGGGCAGTAGGCTATACTTTTATGAAAATGGCAGCACGGGAGCTTTAAAAGAGCGCGGACAGGCAGATGTTTTCCGGGAAAAATGGTGCGACGCTATAAAAGCCTGTGAAAAAATACTGAAAAAAATTCCCGATGAAGAAAAGAGTTTGCAGCGGGCGGTAAAGCTTGAAAAAACAATGCAATGTGTGACTATGATTCGCATTATGGCTAAGTACGGGGAAAAAAGCAAATCTTATAAAAAATTTGTGCTGAAAAATTTAATTCCGTACTTATTCAGTAAAAATTTCGGCACAAGAAAAAAGCTTGGCGCGGTTGCGGTATTGGTGTGCCCCAAAAAAAATCGAAAGGAGAAGAACAAATGAATAAGCGAGCGGCAATTATTACATTTCACAGAGCTTTGAATTACGGAGCGATTCTGCAAGCGTTTGCTCTTGAAAATATCCTTACGGAAATCGGAGTGCATACCGAAATAATAGATTACAGGTGTCCGCATATTGAGTGCATATACCGTCCTTTTGATGTAAGACACTGCAAAAATTTATCTTCGGGGGTAAAAAAATGCGCCAAAAGCTTTGATCTGATAAAAAAAAGGCATAGCTTTAATGAATTTACAAAAAAACATTTAAGTGTAACCCAAAAATGCAGAACAAAGAAAGATTTGCAAAAAACGGCATTAGACTTTGAAACAGTTATAACGGGCAGTGACCAGGTATTGAATCCGAATGCGGTCGGCGGAGATTTTAGTTATTTTCTCGATTTTGTCGGCTCTGACGTTAAAAAGATTGCATATGCCGCAAGTATAGGGTATAATTCATTCCCTAGAGAATACGAATCGAAATGTATTGAATACTTAAAAAGCTTTGAAAGTATTTCGATTCGTGAAAAAAGTGTATGCAAAACAGTGGCAGATTTGACAGATAAGGCAGTTGAGAATGTATTGGACCCAACTCTGCTTTTGAGTGCTTCGGAGTGGCTGGGTATAGCAAGAAAACCGCGTAATCTGCCGGATAAATATATACTTGTGTATATGATGGAGGGCTGCAAATATACAATAGAAAAAGCGCGTGCTTTGGCAAACGGCAAAGACTGTAAGCTTGTTTTAATCAATCCCACATTGCGGCAAATGCAAACCTGCAAGGATTTTATTATGTATAAAACAGCATCGCCGGAGGAATTTGTCGGGATGTTTGCCGAGGCTGAGGCGGTAGTAACCAATTCATTCCATGGTGTTGCCTTTTCGCTGATTTTTAAAAAGGAGTTTTACGCGGAGGCATCAAATGCGGAAAAATCGGCAAGAATAATTGACCTGCTTGCGCTTTTTGATTTATCGCCCAGGCTCCTTCCGAACGAAAAAATCGGGAAAATAGATTGGGAAAATGTAAATTCGCGGCTCGAAAAAGAGCAAAAGAAGGCGATTTCGTGGCTTAAAAGGTCTTTGTAGATAAATCAGGTAAAAAGTAAAATGTAAATTTTACTTTTTACCTACCATTCTTATGGGGGACGGGGGTGCCAACCCCTGATTTATAATCAAAAATGACGACATGTGCGTCATTTTTGACTGAAATAAAAAGTTTCAACCTGCCGTAAAATTAAAATTGGAGGGAACTTTTTATTTCTACCTAAGAATTTTAATTGGAAAACGTTAGTTTTACAATTACCTGAAATCAGGTAAACTGAAAGGAGGACAAACGGTGACAACGGTTTTTGATAAAAAAGAAAATTGCAGCGGCTGCGGCGTATGCAAGACTGTATGCAGTGAAAATGCTGTTACAATGCAGCAGGATAATTGCGGATTTTATTATCCCCAAATTGATATGGAGCGATGCGTTTCATGCGGAAAATGCCGGAGTAAGTGTCATTTTAGCAATAAATCCGATGTGCACGATTTGTCCGAAGAGGTTTTTGCAGTACAAAGTAAAGACGCAGAAATTTTAAAAAAGAGTCAGTCCGGCGGATTGTTTGCAGAGCTTGCAAAAAGTATATTAAATTCGGGCGGTACGGTGTATGGCGCGGCATTTAATGACTTGTTTGAGGTTTGTCACATACGGATAGATTCTCTGAATCAATTATGTAAATTGCAGGGGAGTAAATATGTTCAGAGCAAAACGGAAGATATTTTTGCGCTGGTAAAGACCGATTTGGATAACGGTCTGCAGGTTTTATTTTCGGGCACACCCTGTCAGGTTGCGGCGCTATATTCATATTTAGGTCAAAAAAATGAATTGCTGTATACGGTCGATATTGTTTGTCACGGTGTTATGGCGCCACAGATGTGGAAAAACTACTTGGGCTACATAAATAAAAAATACGGAGAAATTACTCATGCCGATTTTCGCGATAAAGCTTTTGGCTGGCAGACGCATAATGAAACATTTACTGTCGGTGAACAAAAAATCAAGAAAAATATTTACCGCAAAATATTTTATAAAAATATATTATTAAGACCTTGCTGTTACGGTATAAAAAACGGTAGATATATAACCGCCTGCAAATATGCGGGAATGTCCCGTATTTCAGATATTACAATAGGTGATTTTTGGGAAATTGAAAATGCGGCAGGCTTTTTTGAAAACGTAAACCTCGGAATATCGCTTTGCATTATAAATACCCAACAGGGGAGCCGCTTGTTTGAAAAGGTTAAGCCTAATTTAATGTGGGAGCGGCGGGATATAAGCGAAACATTAGCCAAACAACCGCATTTGTCGTGCAAAGAGGACGGAGTGCCGATTAAAGCTGTTGAGGCTGCAAGGCAAATGTATGCCGAAAAGGGGTTTTTATATATTGCGTCTAAATACGGTGAAAACGGTATTTGCGGAATTTATCCCAAAGGGGTAAGATTTATCAGACACATCAGGAATAAAGTTTTAAAGAAAATGGGATTTACAACAGAACGGAGAAAATATGATGATAACTAATCTAAACAATGACAAGCTGTTATTTTTTCTAAAAAGAAAAAAATATCCGTATAAACATCGGAACGATAATTTTTGGTTCTGGGTTTTTGTGACAATATTTCTGATTGTAATTGCAATATTGTTTTATGGCATGATAAAGTATACATACAGTAAGCTTGATATATGCGACTTATCGGCAAGAACGATATATAAAAACGGTGTTGAGCCGATAGATGATCAAACCTATTTTGAAGAAAAAAGTGTTAATACAAACAGCAGCGGAGATATAGTCCCCAAGCTGGAGTTAAACAACAAAACTTTAGCTCTCAATTCAAACGGTATAAGCGGAGTATATCTTGCATGGGTGTATACGGGTAATGAAAGATTTGAATATGACGGTAATTATCAGTGGAAAGAGCTTATCGAAACGGGAAAAAACTTTAATTACAATACCGGTTACGGATATAGGACGGCATACGACACCAATGAGGTGGAATTATCCGAAAACGGCTGGTACACCGTATTTGCGATTTGGTATGAAGAGGGAAAAAAGCTGCATATAGCGAAAAATTTTCATGTAGGAAATATTGAAACGAGTGGTGTCGGGACAGAGTATGAAAAAGAGGCATATGACACTTGGCTGGATAATAAAAGATATGCCGAATCGGTTCCGGGAGTGAAAAATTATCTTTTTATCGGTGCCGACCATTGGGATCGCAGTGAACTGACAAAATCTTATTCTGATTATATGGTACTTGCCACGGTGAACACAAATAACCGTGAGGTTTCTTTTACTACGATATTAAAGGAATCGTATGTCTATATCCCGTCAATAGGCTGCGGAAGGCTTACAAATGCATATAATTGCGGCGGCGTTGAGCTTGTCGTCAGGACTATAGAGGAAAATTACGGGCTGAAAATCGATAACTATCTTTTGCTCGACTATAATTATTTTATACAAATGATTAATTGTGTCGGAGGAATTGACGTTCAAATTGAAAAATATCAGGTGCCGTATATAAATCAATACATAAGAAGTCTGGAGAATGATTACAGGCTGACCTCTGATATTGTAAAAACCAAACCTCTTGAAGAAAAAAGCGGAGAATTTTTACTGGACGGAGCGCAAACTCTTGCATATATACGGTATTATAACGAGGGCGATTGGGCAAGAAGTGAGCGCTATGATATGATGATGGAAGGATTTTACAAAAGCCTTCGCAAAACGGGGGTATTTACCATTGTAAATGATATTTTTCCGCTGTTCACTACGGATTTCAGCTTTGATGAATATAAAGAACTGCTATACTATTTACCGTTGTATCTGAAATATGATGTTACAGTGAACAAGCTGCCGAGTAAAAACCGCCTTGCTCCTTTTAAGGAAAGTTATCGTTACAACGTTCTTTTAAATAAGCATGCGGAAATAGATACGGTTATTAATGATGTTTTGAACGATAAGGGCATTGATTATAAATGGATTTGGTGGATCTCACCGATTTTGCTGATAATATATGTTTCCCTTTTAGCGGTATCATTGATCGCTTTATGTTATATAGTATTTCGCAAAAGACGGATTGTATATATAGATCCTATAACCAATGTAAAAAAATATAAATCCAAAAAATACCGTTGGAAGAGCGATGTTCATGTGTATCATCAGGACGCCTTGGGTGAGTATGACGGCGGTATGTTTATGAACAAAGAAATGACGCAAAGGTACAGTCATGAAATAAAAATGCCTATGCATGAGCTTTTGGTGTATGTACAAATGCCTGTAGATGATGATGCGGATTATTCAAAGGATAAGAATATATCTCAAGAAACGACTGTAACACTATAAAAAATAATAAGTAATTGTAAAATTAACGTTTTTCTTTTTAACTACTCTAAAAAATCATGAAAGGAGACACCTTACAATGGGTTCGAGAACACAAAAATCGGTTCGTAATATTGCTTTTTCGCTTGGCTATCAGCTGGTAACTCTGTTTTCCAATTTTTTTATGAAAACCGTACTTATAAAAAATCTTGGAATACAGTATACAGGTGTCTCGGCGCTTTTTACCGATATTCTGACGGTTTTATCGGTTGCGGAGTTAGGTTTCGGCACGGCTGTTTCTTATGCGCTTTACCGTCCGCTTTATGAAAAAGATGATGCTCAGATTGCAAAGCTTATGCGGTTATATCAAAAAATTTATCGGATTATTTTTTCTGTTATTGTCGCAGCCGGAATTGTATGCTTGATTTTTCTTAAATATATTGTGAAAGACGTCCCCGATATAAAAGAAAATATCCATATAATTTTTATATTCTTTATCCTCAAAACAGCAGTTTCGTATTTGTTTGTATACAAAGCGACGCTTTTGGAAGCAAACCAGGAAAAGCATATAGTTTCCGCAGTCGGAATAGTTGTTTGTATACTGACTGCAATATTAGAGGCAGTTACAGTAGCGGTATTTAAAAGTTATATCGGATATCTTGCGGTAATGGTAACAATGGTAATTGTACAAAATGTTATTATTTCATTGGTGGCAAATCATAGGTGTCCGATGCTAAAGACCGAGTGCAATGAGAGCCTTAGTTTGCATGAGCGCAAGGAAATATTTAAAAATGTAAGAGCCTTGGCAATTTACAAAATTTCGGGTGCGCTGCAAAGAGGCGTAGACAGCGTCATTATATCAGCCATGCTCGGTACCTCGCTTGTGGGCTTTTTATCTTATTATAAAATGATAGCAAATAATGTAGATTCCCTATTCGGTCAGGTATTCGAGGCAATTAAACCAAGCGTGGGAAATCTTGCGGCAAGCGAAAACAGTCAAAGGCAATATGCCGTTTTTAAAAAGATGTGCTTTCTGTCATTTGCAATAGGAAATTTCATTTCGGTTTCGCTGATAACGCTGTTAAATCCTTTTATTACACTATGGTTGGGAAACAGTTATTTATTAGGCATGGACATTGTAATTATACTTGTGGCAGATATCTATATAATTACCATGGTACGGCCTTATGAAAGCTTCAGAAACGCAAATGCACTGTTTGTTCAGGGGAAATACAGACCGGCAGTTATGGTTATCTTAAACATTATTTTATCAATCGGACTTGCCGATAAATGGGGTTTGTTCGGAGTTCTCTTTGCAACCGTAGCTGCAAGGGTGCTGACTCATGTCTGGTATGATCCGCTGCTGCTTTACCGTAAAGTATTTCATAAACCGTTTTTGCAGTATATAAAAATGAAAATAGTTTACCTGTTGACTGTGATTTTTAACTGTGTTTTAGTGTATGAGATATGTAATATTATTAGATTTTCAAATCAATGGGTTGAATTTTGTCTAAAGGCTTTATTGTGCGTATTCATACCAAACATTGTTTTAATTGCCCTGTTTCACAATAATGATGAGTTCAAAGCATTGTATGCATATGCGCATGAACTTTTAAAAAGAATATGTAAGAAAAGGAATAGTAAAAAATAGTTTTTCACAAAAACCGCCCCCAAATTAAATTTGGGGGCGGTTTAAGTTTTATGTATCAGTCAATATAACCTTTAATTACAAATATATCTGTAGCATAGCCGTCAACAATCTTTGCAACTGCAAAATTCATTTCAACCAATTGATATAAGCTTGTGCCGTCATATTCTTTAGCCCAATCAATGTATTCCATTTCGTCACTGTTGATGCTTATATAAGCATCGGAAACTGTAGTAGGTATGATATCGGCTGTTGTACCTGCATAGAACTGTCTGCGTGCATTTGACTCGGTCAGGTCAATTACGCTTACCTTTGTTTCATCGGTGATTGCGTAGTCTGCAACACCGCCGATATTATTTATCTCATTAGACTTTACGTCATCAGCTCTTGTGTCAAGATTGGTAATTTTATTTTTTATCTGCCCCAAAGTAAAGTAATTTGATTTTTTGTCAATGATTACTCCTGCAATAACTGCCGGATCATGGCTGTCATATACATTCCAACCTGAATACCAGCCTATTGGCAGCTTGTCGCTTGAAAGAGCAATTCCGTCAGAACCTGCCCGGATAAAGCGATCAGCAATTTTGCGATATAACAATGTGCTATTGTCTAAACTAGCATTTGCACCGTTAAATACAACATGAATCTTTATAATCTGTCCGTTTGTATTTTTGTCAAATATGATTAAATCGCCCTTGTTGATATCTGTATAGTTGCTGTCATCAATTATTTTATTAGTTCCGTTAGAAAAAGTTATTTCGGCTGAATCGGTGATGAAATAATCTTTGGATTCACCGTCATAAATAAGTGTTGCCGTATAGCCTTCGTCAGAGCCGTCTATTTCTTTTGTCAAAGTTTTTGATACAACTGCAAAATGTGTGGTATCCGTTGGATATTCGCCCTGATCGGGATCGGTAGGATCACCGCCGCTTGCCGTTACAATTACAAATGGATATGTTCCGTCCGAAAGCTTGGTGCCGTAAGCATATGCAGTATATACTACACCGTTTTGGAATGTAGCGTCCAATGAACCGATCTTTAAATCCGAATATGTAGGTGTTAATTTTGCGTTATACTCTCGTGCATCGATAATCTTTGCAGTACTGCTCATCTTGATGCCGGCAAGAGAGTTTGTGCGTGATCTGTATTCTACGTCTATAGATGATTGGGAGATCGACTGAAACTTCAACATAACTATTTTTGTGCCGGTGCTGTCAAGCTTATATTCAACTACACGGTCCGGGATTGCGACTTTTTGGGAGTTGTCGATAACACCGTTCATATAAACCTTGCTTACCAAAGCTGTCAGAGGCATGCCTGTTTTGTTAGCGTCTACTTCATAAGTATTTACAGTCCCGTCGGGGAAGTAAAGAGTGACACCAAAACCGCTGTCGTAATCCGGTGATGTAACAACTTCATCTGCTACGGCAAATTTGATTGATGATGCAAGTATATCAAAATTATAGATTCTGCCGAAACTGTCAAGATACAGTTTGTATTCATTACCCAAAATCATACTGCTTGACTGTGTGTTATAGTCACCGGCAAACTGATAGTTTTTGCCGTTTATTTTTACGGTCTTGTCCTCATCGGATTTCGCGGTGTATTTACCCTCTGCGATATCTCTCGATACATATATGTCATAGAAGTTAGAATTTGCAATTCCTGCATTTACATCATAAGCGATAGAGAGTATATCGTCTTCTTTTAAATCGGTAATTGCGATTTCTTCACCGTTATAGTAGATGTGATATACTAAATCCTCATTATCCTCCTGATCCAGCGTTAATGCCGAACGACCGAATGTTGAATCCTTAAATATAATTTTCTTTGATGTGGCAAAATCAACTCGCGCGGAGTCTGTGTACTGAACCTTGATCATGTCATAGTAACCGTCGGTTCCCTTGCCTGATTCATATACGTCCACTAATTGAACCTTACCGACAGTGTTGTTGTATACATATTTTGTAAAGTTAGTTTCTGTTGTGTCAACTTCGACACCATTTACATAGATCCGGAAATCACGGTTAAGCTGGTATTTTGTAGAACGCGTGTCATCTTTTGCGGTATAGTATCTGACAAACGGTCTGCCGATAACTTTGCCTGAATTATCGAAAATATCCGTAATATCTGTATTTTCAACATCAAACAGGCTTGCGCCTAAATTCTGAATGTTATTCTTTTCGGCGCCCACAAATCTTTCTACAGAATAATGATTATTTTTATCCATCGATATTTCTATGGAAATATACATATTCAAATAATCACTCAAATCTATATTATTAGTGTTGAGTATAAGGGTGGGGTAATATATTGGATCACCAAAATAATACTCCCTGATACATTCTTCTCTGGCTTTCAGTTCCTGATATTCTTCTACGGTTGTGCAGGAAGTGTAATCGAATCCAAAATCAACATTACATATTTTAAAATTAACTTCATTTGCTCTCAACGAAGAGTAGCCTGTTTTTCCTGTTTCTGTGACAGTACCCTCAACAACGAGAGTGTCGGGGATCAGTTTGTCGGGCTTTGTGATGGGTTCCGTAATTTCATTAACCTCGATTTGAGCAACATTTGAAAGAGCCTTCATGCTTAAAATGCTGTCCCACACAAAGGCTTTAACAATGCCTAAGGTTTTGCCCTGAAAATTCATCAGTGTGGCAAACTTTGAATCTGTGCCGACAGCTGTCGGAGCCTCCATAAGTGAAAATCCTATTAATGTGCCGTCGGTTGCATAAGCGGCAAAAATAACGGGATCATTCTCTGCGCGGTATGACAATTTTGAAACAATAGCATTTACCATACACGAATTACCCGGATTGCTTATTTCATTCCCGGTCATATCGCTGAAATAAATATTCCCCACATTGTACGGCAGAGTGCTTTCTGCGCGAACCCCCACGCATATGCTTAAAATCATGCATAACGATAACATTGTACTGATTAGTCTTTTGTACATTTTTTATGCCTCCGTTTTGTGTTTTTGACAATTTGAATTATATCTAAATTGTGTGACTTGATATTATAAGTATATTACAAACAATCATTAATGTCAAGGAAAATTTTCCTGCTTAAATATTGAAATTATATTGCATTTTATACAAAAATACAAAAACCGCCCCCAAATTAAATTTGGGGGCGGTAATTATTTATAATCCTGTTAATGCGTCGGCGCATACAGGCTGCATACCGTTCCACATGAAGATTGAATAGCGTGTTGCACCGACAGTGTTCATATCGGGAAGGGCGCTTGTCATATCTTCCTTTACATTTGATATGCGCTTTACATCAATAAGCCCGTTTTCGCCATAGCTTGCGATAAATACATCGGCACCGGGGAGTGGGTTGAAGATATAGAACTTATTCGGTGTGATACTGAGCGCTGTTTCATCCTCTTTTACCCATTTTGCGGTGAGCGTTATGTCGCCTGTTACCGGCTTTGTGAAATCATAGCCGTTTTCGCCGATGAACCAGCCGGCAAATACATATCCCTCTTTGTGCGAATAAAGGTCTTCGGGTTCGGCATACGGCACATTCTTTTGAACGCGCTGAGGGTGAATGTAGCCGGTGTTGTAATCGAAATATATCATACAAGCCTCTGCGAGCTTCATTACGCCGTCGGAGTAAATCACAATGCGGTTCGGATCATCGGATAAGAACTCTTTGGTATAATCGGCACATTTACCCGTGATAGCTGCCGATGCGTCCAGTGCTGTTACGGAAAGCAGAGGAGGAGTGTAGGTAGCTTCATCATAGCAGAGCCCGCTCTCGCCGATTTCTATTGTTTTTCCCGTAGGGAGGTAGATGTTATTCAGACTCTCATCTTTACCCTCCTGCGTGGGGAGCAAAAGATTCTGGTATATCTGGGGTGCGGCAGAGACTGTCAATGTACCGTTATTGTAAATACCGCCGCCGGCAGATGTTGTAGTATTGCCCGTAATGCTGCCGCTGTTTATATTAAGAGCCGATTTGTTCAGATGTATTCCTCCGCCGTATCCTCCGTTTAATGCATGATTATCCTTTACCGAGCAATTATTTAAGGTTACGGTCGTTTTATATTGATCATTACCGTTAATCCAGATTCCGGCGCCGCCGTTATCGGTGGATTTTGAGGTGTTTTCATTGATTTCGCTGTCGGTAAGTGTTGCGGTCGAGGCGCGTCCGTCGATTTGTACGAGTAAGCCGCCGCCGAATCTGTTTGCGATGTTACCGTTGATTTTGATATTGTTTGCGGTAAGATCTGATGCGTGAATATACACGCCGGCGCCGTAAAGCGATTTGTTGGAGTTTATGACGGAAGCGCTGTTAAGGGTTGCCGTAGATCTGATGACGTAAATGCCGCCGCCGTTTCCGTATGCCGTATTTTCCGATATATTGCACTGCTCGGTAGTTATGCTTGCGCCTGTTGCGTAAATGCCGCCGCCCGAACCTTTTGTTGCGGTGTTTTTATAAACGGTGCTGTCGGTGTTTATATCCACAGTACCGCCTTCGACATAAATTGCGCCGCCGTCTGATTGGGCGGTATTTTCGCTTATTTTGCTGCCATTCGTTACATTTATGGTGGAATTAAGAGCGTAAATGCCGCCGCCGGCATATTGAACTGCTGTATTGCCGGTGATTTTTGCGTTGTTCAGTGTAAGCGTAGAACCGGATCCCAAACCAATACCGCCGCCGTATAATGTCGATTCATTTTCTGTAACGCTGCTGTCATTAATGGTTACAACACTGCTTTCTCCTAAGTGTATGACATGAATACCGCCGCCGTAGCGAGAGGAAAGGTTTTTTCGTATAACGGTGTTGTTTTCGATTGTAACATCGGCACCGTTGTAGACATAAATGCCGCCGCCCCAGTCGGTAACCGAACAATTTTCGATAATACTGTTATTAACGGTAAGTTTTCCGCCGTTTGTAAAAATCCCGCCGCCGCGTCTTGCGGAGCAGTTTGTAATTTTACTGTCTGTAATGACAGCTGTTCCGGAAGAAAAGATACCGGCACCCTCCGATAATGAGTCTGTTGCCCGGCAATCGGAGATTGTGATGCCCGTCATATAAAATGTGCAGTTCGCGCCTACATATACACCGCCGCCGCTGGAGGATTTACCCCCTGTGATTGTTCCTGTTTTTGCATCGCTTGAATCGGTCAGAGTAAATGTCTTGCCGTTATTTATTCCTATAATACCCTGTTCTGCGGTTTGTGTCACAGTGAAACTGTTTAAATCGAGAGTGAGCGTTTTTTTGATATTTATTGTACTTGTGATATTTACATCGCCTAAAAGTGTAATTGTTGCATTTTCTGCGGATTCATCGACTGCGGTCTGAATATCACCGTAATATTTATCGTCAACTTTTACCGGGAGAGGTTGGTTACAGCGTGCACAGATATTGCTGCCGTCCGATAAATGCCCGAGAGCGGGAGTTGTCTGTGTTGTTTCTTCCATACCGCACACTTTGCAGGTTGAAATTATGTAAGCAGGTTCGGTACAGCTTGCAGGTGTTTCGATTTTCTCCCAATCATGTTCGCAGCTACGATAGGTGAATCCCATTTCGGACAGCTGCATGAAGGTAGCGCCTTTTGTTGCCGTTATTTCCAATTTGTAATACTGATACATTTTGGTGTTATCCACGGTGAAATCGTATTTTGTATAGTTTTTGTCCTGCAGGACGCTGTCGTTTTTGACAGAGCAGATTTCCTGCCAGCTGTCGGTTTGGCTATCGTAGTTGTTACAGCCCGAGATTGTCCAATCTTTCGGGTTTCTGCCTGTGTTTGAGGCGTTATCGTTTGCCGTTGTAAAGGAGTAGCCGGTGAGTACAACAGCGGTTGACGCCTTGATAACTATGTAAAGCTTATCGCCGCTTTTAAATGATGAACCCCATTTTGTACTTGTCGAGCCGTCGATAAGCTTGGGGTAGACCTCATTCGCGCTTGAGTTGCCCGATCCGTCGATTGCCGTAAATGTCACATCTGTGTCTGCTGCGGCAATATTCAGCGGACACAGTGAAAGGCACATTACCAGTGACAGGATAAGTGCTAAATACTTTTTTGATTTCATAAAATATCCTCCATATAATTTATTGATTGATAAATTAATTATAGCACGTATGGAAGAAAAAAGCAATAAAAAATATAAAATTTTCCGTTAAAATGCAAGAGTGATAGTAAAGAGGAATTATATCCGCCATTCGGGGGTGAGTTTACCGCGGGTTACGGTTTTATTTGATTTGTAAAAAATGCTGAAAGTATTTCACAAATTTATAAAAAGTATGTTGATTTATTGGAAAAAAAATGATATAATCAAATTGATAATTTATATGATTACGGGGGGCTTTGTCAGATGAATATACTTCATATGAAATATGCCGTGGAAATAGCAAAATGCGGCTCTATCAATAAAGCGGCGGAAAGGCTGATGATGAACCAGCCTAATCTGAGCAGAGCCGTAAAGGAGCTTGAAACCTCAATTGGTGTGAAAATTTTTGAAAGAAGCGCTAAGGGAATTGCGGTAACGCCCGAGGGGATAGTTTTTCTGAAACACGCCAACAAAATATTAAAGCAGGTGGACGACTTAGAAAAGCTTTTCGATAAATCTGAGATGACAAAGAAAAAATTTTCGATAACAGTTCCGAGAGCAAGCTATATTTCGCGTGCTTTTGCGAATTTTTCAAAATGTCTGGATAAGGAAAGCGATATTGAAATATTCTATAAAGAAACCAACTCACAGTATGCCGTAAAGAACATATTGGAGGACGGTTATAATTTGGGAATAATCAGATATGCCGAGCATTTTGACAAATTTTTTAAAGAGTCACTCGAGGAAAAAGGGCTTTCTTACGAATTGATTGCGGAATTTCGGCATGAGGCGGTAATGAGCAGGAATCATCCGCTTGCCGAAAAGGAGAATTTAAGCCGCGATGAAGTTGAAAAATATATAGAAATAGCTCATGCGGAGCCGTTTATCCCGTTTGTCCCGATAGAGGGCGCAAAAAAAGAGGATCTTTCGGAAAGCAATATACGGCGCATATTTGTATTTGAACGTGCGAGCCAGTTTGAAATATTATCCGCAAATCCCGAAACGTTCATGTGGGCGTCGCCCATGCATGAGAGTGAGCTGGAAAGATACGGACTCGTGCAGAAAAAATGCAAAGGGGACGCAAGCACGTACAAGGACATGATAATATATAAGAAGAATTACCGTCTTTCCGAATTGGACAATATATTTATATCGGAGCTTTTAAAATCAAAGCGTGAATTATTTTGAGCGGAGGTTATGACATGAAATTAATGATTGCATCGGACATACACGGTTCGGCATACTATTGCAAAAAGCTGATCGAAAGATACGGGGCGGAAAATGCGGACAAGCTTTTGCTTTTGGGTGATATTCTGTATCACGGTCCGAGAAACGATCTTCCCGAAGAGTACGCACCGAAAGAGGTTATTGCGATCTTAAACCAAATGAAAGATGAAATACTCTGTGTGCGCGGCAACTGCGATACCGAGGTGGATCAGATGGTGCTGGATTTTCCGTGTATGGCAGATTATGCCCTTTTAAATATAGACGGAAGAACGGTTTATGCCACACACGGACATAAATACAATGACGAAAATCTGCCGCCTTTGGCAAAGGGGGATATACTGCTTTTCGGGCATACTCATGTGCCGAAATGCGAAATTCATGAAAACTACATCTCGATGAATCCCGGCTCTGTTTCAATACCGAAAGAAAACAGCCACCACGGATATATGATTCTGGAGAACGGCGTATTTTTCTGGAAGGATTTGGAAGGCAACATAAAAAAGAGTCTTTTTGGGGAAAAATAAAGATTGGAATATATTTTTTTCGGGTGGTTATACAAATAGCATATGGCTGATATATGAAATAAACATTTTACAAGCCTTTAAAAGTTTGTTAAAATATTAACAAAAGGAGAAGGTAGAACACTGTCAGTAAAAACTAAGGAGGTAATTGCTATGGAAAAAGAAAGAACGATCATTGACGGAGTGGAAGCTCTTGAGGCGGCTTTGGAAAATGTGAAAAAGGCGCAGCAGAAATTTGCACTCTACACACAGGAACAGGTTGATAAAATCTTTTTTGCGGCGGCATCTGCCGCAAACAAACAGAGAATCCCCCTTGCCAAGATGGCTGTCAAGGAAACCGGTATGGGAGTAGTTGAGGATAAGGTCATTAAAAACAACTACGCCGCGGAGTATATTTATAACGCTTATAAAGATACAAAAACGTGCGGAGTTATCGAAGAAGACAGTGCATACGGCATTAAAAAAATCGCAGAACCGATTGGTGTTATTGCGGCGGTAATCCCGACCACAAATCCAACCTCGACCGCGATCTTCAAATGCCTTCTTGCATTAAAAACAAGAAATGCTATAATTATCTCACCGCACCCGAGAGCAAAGGAGAGCACAATTGCAGCGGCAAGGGTGGTTTTGGACGCTGCGGTAAAAGCAGGCGCTCCCGAGGGTATAATAGACTGGATCGATGTGCCGAGCCTTGATATGACCAACCTTATAATGAAAGAGGCGGATATTATCCTTGCAACGGGCGGACCGGGAATGGTAAAGGCGGCATATTCGAGCGGTAAGCCGGCAATCGGCGTCGGCGCGGGAAATACACCTGCGATTATCGACGAGAGCGCGGATATAATATTGGCGGTAAACTCGATTATTCACTCAAAAACATTTGATAACGGTATGATTTGCGCGTCGGAGCAGTCGGTAATCGTGCATAAAAACATCTATGATGCGGTCAAAGAAGAATTTTCCGATCGCGGCTGCTATTTCTTAAAGAAGAATGAAATCGATAAGGTAAGAAAAACCATTATTATAAACGGCGCTTTAAATGCAAAGATTGTCGGACAGTCGGCATATAAAATTGCCGAGCTTGCGGGAGTGAAAGTGCCCGAGAGTACAAAGATCCTTATCGGCGAGGTTGAGTCGGTAGAGCTTTCGGAGGAATTTGCACACGAAAAGCTCTCGCCGGTGCTTGCAATGTATAAAGCCGAGGATATTGGGGACGCATTTTCAAAAGCGGAGCATTTGATTGCGGACGGCGGTTACGGTCACACTTCGTCCATATATATAAATGAAATGACCGAAAAAGAAAAGCTCGCGGAATTTGCAAGCCGTATGAAAACCTGCAGAATATTGGTAAATACACCCTCCTCGCACGGCGGAATCGGTGATTTGTATAACTTCAAGCTTGCTCCGTCACTGACATTGGGCTGCGGTTCGTGGGGCGGCAACTCAGTTTCGGAAAATGTCGGTGTAAAGCACCTGATAAATATAAAAACCGTTGCCGAAAGGAGAGAGAATATGCTGTGGTTCAGAGCACCTGAAAAGGTATATATGAAAAAAGGCTGTCTGCCTGTCGCACTTGACGAATTAAAGACGGTTATGAACAAGAAAAAAGCGTTCATAGTAACCGATAGTTTCTTATATAATAACGGCTATACCAAACCGATAACCGATAAGTTGGACGAAATGGGAATCGCACACACCACCTTCTTTGATGTTGCACCCGATCCGACTTTGGGCTGTGCAATCGAGGGAGCAAAGCAGATGGCGGCATTTCAGCCCGACTGCATAATAGCGCTCGGCGGCGGCTCTGCAATGGACGCAGGTAAAATCATGTGGGTACTCTATGAGCATCCCGAGGCGGATTTTATGGATATGGCAATGCGCTTTATCGATATAAGAAAGAGAGTTTATACTTTCCCGAAGATGGGCGAAAAAGCATATTTTATCGCGATACCGACATCTGCCGGAACAGGCTCGGAGGTAACTCCTTTTGCGGTTATCACAGATGAGAAAACGGGCACAAAATATCCGCTGGCGGATTATGAGCTTTTGCCGAAAATGGCGATTATCGATACCGATTTTCATATGTCCGCACCGAAAGGGCTTACAGCAGCATCGGGAATTGACGCGGTAACGCACGCTCTTGAGGCATATGCTGCAATGCTTGCTACAGACTATACAGACGGCTTGGCACTTCGGGCATTAAAGATAATATTCGAGTATCTGCCTCGTGCATACGATAACGGTTCTGAGGACGTTAAAGCGCGAGAAAAGATGGCGAATGCGGCAACAATGGCAGGTATGGCATTTGCAAATGCGTTTTTGGGAGTGTGCCATTCAATGGCGCATAAGCTTGGAGCGTTCCACCATTTGCCGCACGGCATTGCAAACGCATTGATGATTGAGCAGGTTCTGCGCTTTAATGCATCGGAAACTCCGGCAAAAATGGGAACATTTTCACAGTATGATCATCCGCACACATTGCAAAGATACGCAGAGGTTGCCGATTATCTCGGGCTTGGCGGCAAGAATGATACCGAAAAGCTTGAAAATCTCATAAAGGCGGTAAATGCGCTGAAAGAAAGAGTCGGAATCAAGGCAACAATCAAGGATTACGGTATTGATGAAAAGGACTTTTTGGATCGTCTGGACGATATGACGGAACAGGCATTTGACGATCAGTGTACAGGTGCAAATCCGCGTTATCCGCTGATGAGCGAAATCAAGCAGATGTATTTGAATGCATATTATGGTAATAAATATGAAGAAACGGTAAAACCGATTGAAACGGAGGACGAAATAAAGAAGGATTCTCGTGATTTCAAGCAGGTTTACCGTGATGCGGAAAATAAGAAGAATATGTAAAGGAGGGTGTAAGTCTGAATAAAAACGCCCATAGCACAACTTTTTGCTCGGGGCGGTACCAACGTACAGCACCGCTCGCTGCAAAGCAGTACTCTGAGCGATTTTCTTTCAGACTTAAGTTTGTGCCTTGCAGCACGGAAAGGAATGGTTATAAAGATGAAACTGGACAGAATTATTGCGGTCAGAAACAATAAAACAATTTATCGTGACGGAGATTTGTGCATGAAGGTGTTTAACGAGGACTTCTCCAAAGCCGATATTTTAAATGAGGCACTGAATCAGGCACGGGTTGAGGAAACCGGCTTAAATATCCCGAAGATACAAGAGGTTACAATGATAGACGGTAAATGGGCGATTGTGTCCGACTATATAAAGGGAAAGACGCTCCGTCAGCTTATGGACGAAAATCCGGACAAAAAGGACGAATACCTGAGCGATTTTGTCGATTTGCAGATAGAGATGCATAAAAAGACCTGCCCCAAGCTTTATAAGCTAAAGGATAAGATGAGCGACAAAATCAGTCAGACCGACTTAAGCGCAACCGTCCGTTATGAGCTGCATACAAGATTAAACGGTATGCCGAAACACAATAAGCTTTGCCACGGTGACTTTAACCCTTCAAATATAATAATTACGGATGACGGCACGCCGTATATTCTCGATTGGTCGCACGCAACGCAAGGCAATGCCTCGGCGGACGCGGCAAGGACGTATCTTTTGTTCTGGCTTGCGGGAGATATTACCGGAGCCAAGAAATATCTGGATTTGTTCTGTGAAAAAAGCGATACAGCGATGCAATATGTGCAGAAGTGGATGCCGATTGTTGCGGCGTCACAGACAGTCAAAGGCAACGACAAAGAACGTGAATTTTTGAATTCATGGATCAATGTTGTGGACTATGAATAACAATATCAATGGGCTGTAGAAAAATGCACAGATCGCGTAAAGCATGGAGTGTTGATTTAAGCCGTTTATAACAATAAAAATATTGGAATAAATTAACACATAAAAGGTAGAAATTCGTTATAAAAACGAATTTATTATAATAAATGCTTTATGCTATGAACAAACTTCGCCGCTCGACGTACTCCTGTACGCCTTCGGGTAACCCCAAGCAAGGATATCCTTGCTTGGGCTCAGTTTGTCCATTCTGCGCTATTTTTCCGCACCCCAAAATGAATGTGATGTAGCAAAGTGATTTCATTTTGCTACATCTCCATATAATAAAGCAAAATAAAATTTATTTATCAGAAAGAGAGGAATTTTTATGAAAGTAGTAGTATGTATCGGTTCATCATGTCACATTAAGGGATCAAGACAGGTGGTTGAGGCACTTCAGCGCCTGGTTGCGGAAAATAAGCTTGACGATAAGGTTGAGCTTTCGGGAACATTCTGTATGGGTGAATGTCAAAAGGGCGTATGCGTTACGGTAGACGGAGAATTTTTTTCGGTTTCACCCGATACTGTAGAGGATTTCTTTAAAGACAGCATTTTGGCAAAGCTTTAAGTATAAGCCGTACACGGCGGAATGGAGTGTATAATGACTAATTGTTTGACTTTAAAAAAATCAAATTGCAAAAACTGTTATAAATGTATTCGCCACTGCCCGGTAAAGTCGATAAGATTTTCGGGGAATCAGGCATATATTATCGGTAATGAATGTATACTTTGCGGACATTGTTTTGTAGTCTGTCCGCAGGACGCCAAGCAGATTGTCGATGAAACGGAAAAGGTAAGAGTTTTGCTGCAAAACGGAGATCCCGTTTATGTGAGTCTTGCTCCGTCATTTATCGCCAATTATGAGGGCGTCGGAATAAATTCCATTAGAGAGGCGCTGAAAAAGCTCGGCTTTGCAGACGCCGAAGAAACCGCTTTGGGTGCAACCATTGTAAAAAACGAATATGAGAGAATGATAAACGAGGACGGAGCAGATGTTATAATATCTTCCTGCTGTCACTCGGTTAATTTGCTTGTTCAGAAATATTTTCCCAAAGAGCTTCCTTATCTTGCAAGCGTTCTTTCTCCGATGCAGGCGCATTGCCTGGAGATAAAGAAAAAAAATCCGAAAGCCAAAACGGTATTTATCGGTCCGTGCGTTGCGAAAAAGGACGAGGCGGAATATTATGAGGGAATTGTGGACGCGGTTTTGACTTTTGACGAGCTGACAAGATGGTTTAAAGAGGAAAATATTGAGCTTACACCCGAGAAGGACAATAATGAAAACAGCCGCGCAAGATTTTTCCCGACAACCGGCGGCATATTAAAGACGATGGCGCAGGATAATCCCGAATATACATATATGGCAATCGACGGCGTTGAAAACTGTATGGCGGCTCTCAGGGACATCGAGAGCGGAAAGATACATAAGTGCTTTATCGAGATGTCTGCCTGTACCGGCAGCTGTGTCGGCGGCCCTGTAATGGAAAAATTCCACAGAAATCCGGTAATGGACTATATGTCGGTTTCAAATTTTGCGGGCAAAAAGGATTTTGAGATTGAACAGCCCGACAGCCTGGAAATCAAAAAGACATTTACAATGATTGAGAAGAAATTGCAGCCGCCGACAGAGAAAGAGATAAACGAAATTCTGCGGCAGATGGGCAAATTCAAGCCCTCCGATGAGCTTAACTGCGGCTCGTGCGGATATGATTCCTGCCGTGAAAAGGCGGTCGCGATATATCAGGGGAAAGCTGAAATTTCAATGTGTCTGCCGTTTTTGAAGGATAAAGCGGAGAGCTTCTCGGATACAATCGTAAAAAATACTCCGAACGGACTTATTGTTTTAAATGAGGCGTTGGAGGTGCAGCAGATAAATAAAGCGGCATTGAAGATTATGAACCTTGCAAGCGCAAAGGACATTTTGGGCGATCTGGTAGTGCGCGTTCTCGATCCCAAGCCGTTTATGGAGGTTTTGGGGACGGGTAAAAACCTTAACGATAAGAGAATGTATCTTGCCGAGTATGAAAAGTATGTTGAGCAGACAATTATCTATGATAAGGAATATAAGCTCATAGTCTGTATTATGCGTGACGTCACCGATGAAGAGAAGAATCGCGAGAAAAAGGAAGAAATAGGCAGACAGACCGTAGAGGTAGCAGACAGAGTTGTGGAAAAACAGATGAGAATTGTACAGGAGATTGCATCGCTTTTGGGCGAAACTGCGGCAGAAACGAAAATTGCACTTACAAAGCTGAAGGAGACGATTGCTGATGAATAATTTATGTGCCGACATTGGATATAAGAGTGTGAATCATTTCGGAGAGCAGCTTTGCGGCGATCATGTTGATGTTGTGGAGCAGGACGAAAACTCTGCGGTTATAGTCCTGGCAGACGGATTGGGGAGCGGCGTTAAGGCAAGTATTTTGTCCACGCTTACCTCAAAAATCATATCCACAATGATGGCAGAGGGAATATCTTTGGAGGAATGTGTTTCAACGATTGCGGCAACACTGCCGATATGCTCTGTCAGAAATGTTGCGTATTCCACCTTTACGATTATACACCTGATCGATAATGCCACAGCCGAGCTGATTCAGTACGATAATCCGCATATTATTTTCTATCGCGATAATAAGAATTACGATTATCCGAAATCCGAGCTTAATATCGACGGGAAAAAGCTCTATAAATCGGTGATAAGCTTGCAGGAGAATGATATATTTGTGGCAATGAGCGACGGCTGTCCTCATGCAGGGATAGGTACGGCATATAATTTCGGCTGGAAAAGAGAGGATATTATCGACTTTTTGGAGCCGCTCACAGTGGGAGATTTTACGGCAAAAACATTGGCAACAATACTTGTGGACGAGTGCTTTAAGCTTTATGATGAGATGCCGGGAGATGACGCTACGGCGTGTGTTGTAAGGATAAGAAAAAGAGAGCCGATGAATTTGCTTTTCGGGCCGCCGTCGAACAGAGATGACGCAAACAGAATGATGTCGCTCTTCTTCTCAAAAGAGGGAAAGCATATTGTCTGCGGCGGAACCACCTCGTCAATTGTAGCTAAGTTCTTGAGAAAGCCGCTCAAAACGAGTCTGAAATTTGAAGTAAGCGATGTTCCGCCGATTGCGGAGATTGAGGGCGTGGATCTTGTTACGGAGGGTGTAATTACCATAAATAAGGTGCTTGAATATGCAAAGGACTACTTAAACGGAAACGAAAGCTATTCGCATTGGGGATATCAGCGTGACGGTGCATCTCTGATTTGCAGAATGCTTTTTGAACAGGCTACCGATATAAATTTTTATGTCGGCAGAGCGATAAATCCGGCACATCAGAATCCTGATTTGCCGATCAACTTCAATATAAAAATGAATCTGGTCGAAGAACTTTCCAAATGCTTGAAGCAGATGGGAAAAAGAATCAAGGTGAGTTATTTTTAAGAAAGGGAACGGGGGATATGAGAAAGTTTGATACAAAAATTCAGCATTTGAAATATAAGGTGCTGCGCGAGGTGGCAAGAGAGGCTTGGAACGGTACTTTACAGGAGAATCTTCTGGATATACCGAAGCGCATTGTGCCCGGAAATACTCCGACTATGAGGTGTTGCGTATATAAAGAAAGAGCTATCTTGGCGGAGCGTGTAAAAATCGCGATGGGAGGATACAAGGATAAGCCGAATGTTATAGAAACAATAGATATAGCCTGTGACGAATGTCCGATGGGCGGATACGAAGTGACCGACTCATGCCGCGGGTGTCTTGCGCACCGCTGCGAAGATGTTTGCCGGCGAAATGCCCTGTCTTTTGATGAAAACCACGTTGCGCATATAGATAAATCAAAGTGCGTGAATTGCGGAGCGTGCGCGAAGGTGTGTCCGTTTGCGGCGATTATCAACAGAATAAGACCGTGCCAGAATGCCTGTAAGGTTAAAGCAATTTCGATGGACGAGAATCAAGCCGCAAAAATTGATGACGAAAAGTGTATTGAATGTGGTGCTTGTGTATATCAGTGTCCGTTCGGGGCGATTACCGATAAATCGTATATTTTAGATGCAATAGAAATCTTAAAAGGTAGTGAGCAAAACAAAAAATACAAGGTATTTGCCGTTGTAGCACCTGCAATTTCGAGTCAGTTCACATATGCGAAGGTGGGGCAGGTGATAACCGGCTTAAAAGAGCTTGGATTTTATACGGTGGTAGAGGCGGCGCTCGGCGCTGATATGGTTGCGGCGGCTGAATCAAAAGAGCTTGCCGAAAAGGGATTTCTGACAAGCTCATGCTGCCCGGCATTTGTAAGCTATATACATAAGTCATTCCCCGGCCTTGTGCCTTTGATATCGCATAATCTATCTCCTATGGCGGCAATTGCGAAATATATAAAAGAGCATGAGGCTCCGTGCAAGGTCATATTTATCGGACCGTGTACGGCAAAAAAAGCGGAGATAAAAAAAGAAAGTGTAAAGCCTTATGTCGATACGGCAATTACATTTGAAGAATTGCAGGCGCTCTTTGACAGCCGCGATTTTGACGTTACGACTCTAAAAGAGGGCGTTTTGGATAATGCATCATATTTCGGAAGAATATTTGCCAGGAGCGGCGGACTTTCGGACGCGGTAAAACAAGCTTTAAAGGAAAACGGTCTGGAGGACTTCGAGCTTAAAGCTGTTGCGTGCGACGGTATCGAGGCGTGCAGAACTGCGCTTTTGAAAAAGAGCAGAAATGTTCTTGACGCCAATTTTATAGAGGGCATGGCTTGCGTCGGCGGCTGTATCGGCGGTGCGGGGTGCCTGACGCACGGTGAGAAAAATAAAGCCGAAGTGGATAAATACGGCAGAGAAGCGTTTGAAAAAACGATAACCGAAGCAATATCAATGTTAAAATAAAGATTAAGTAAAGAACCGAACGCAAAGTGATTTCATGCTGCGTTCGGTTTTGATACTTTCAATATAATTTCATAGCCGATTTGCAGTTCTGTAGGCAGAGGGCGATATGTTTTCTTTTTGCTTAAAGCATTTTGAAAAATAAAACTCATTTTCAAAGCCTGATTCGACAGCAATTGTATATATCGGGAGATCTGTTGAAATCAAGAGCTTTTTTGCGTGATCAAGCCGTATTTTTGAGAGTGTTTCGGAAACGGTTGTGCCTGTTTCGCTGCTGAATTTGCGCGCAAGAGTTCTGTAGCTCGTATTCAATGCGTTGGCGATGTCCTCTGTTTTGATTTTTGTTCGGAAGTATTCTTTAAGGTAAAGCGTCACTTGCGCCGCAAATGTATTTTGGACTGCGGCAGCCGGGGGGACATCGTTGGTGTTAATCTCATAAAGGTGCATAAGCCAGGAGAGAAAAGCCGTTTGAATACTGTAGATTCCGCCTTGCAGATTTATCTTGTCAATGTCGGAAATAAAAGGCTTTGCACGCGGAATAAGGAGTGTTTTTAAAATGGGATTATCCTCATCGGCGCGAAGGCTGAAACGGATACACAAGCCGTCATCTCCGGTGTTGTTGTGCCTGTGCGAGTGCGTTATGCCCGGAGGGATTATATACGAATCACCGGCATTTATGAGAAATTCTTTGTCGTTTACGGTTGTATATAAAGATCCCTTTGATACATAGTTAAACTCAAACCACGGGTGATAATGCGGAGGGATTATCCAATTTTTTGCGTGTTTTGCGCGCGCGGCATAGTTTAGGGTGACGCTCATATTGTTAAATTCAAAAGGCTCTATAAGGATTGTGCCGAGCTTTTCGGATATAAGCCGTAATTTTTTTAAATTCATAAAATCATTCCTCCAAACGGTGAGTGTTTGAATTTGTTTGTCATATAAATAGTATAATACAAAAAAATATAAATGTAAATGGCATAATAATACAAATTTTTATTTTATTTTGTCAGATTATTATATTCAAAATCCATATAAATTTCAGTATAATAAAGATAAATCAAAAAGACGAAAAGAGCAGGGGTATCGGAATATAAAAATAGGTAATTGGAAAACGTTAGTTTTACAATTACCTGAAATATAAAAAAGAAGGGAAATGAGAAAATGATTTCGGACAAGATAAGCCTAAACGGAGAATGGAAACTCTATTATTATGAGGACGGCACAAAAAACTGCACTCTGCCGGAGGAGCTTGCTGATGTACAGTCGGTTACGGCAAAAGTTCCGGGGAATGTTGAAATATCGCTTTCGGAGGCGGGCGTAATACCAAGGGAATTGTTTAAAGGCATGGCGACTGCCGAAAACGAAAAATTTGAGAATTATCATTGGTGGTATAAGCGTGATTTCGAGTATTCAAAAAAGAAAAACGGAAGTGTGTATATTTCTTTTGATGCAGTTGATTGCTTTGCCGAATATTATATAAACGGCGTAAAAATAGGCGAGTCGGAAAATGCTTTTATACCGGTAAAATTTGATGTAACCGACTGCATAAAAGAAAACGGAACGAATACTATATGCGTGCATATAAAGCCGGCGATATTTTTTGCGCTGAATCAAGAGTTTAATCAGTATTTGTCGGTTATGCGCCCGGGATATCAAAGCTGTACCAGAAAGCCGGCGCACTCTTTCGGCTGGGACATCTTCCCGAGGGCGGTAAGTGCAGGACTCTGGAAAGATGTATCAGTCTATACCGATGACGGATACGGCATTGAGGATTTTGGGTATTGGGTTAAGACGGCAAACTGTGACACGGCAGTTATAAGATTTTTTTGCGCGATTGATATGCCGTACAGAGAATACAGAAAAAATGTCAAGGTGGAAATAACGGCTGAATGTGGAGAAAGTTCTTTTTCGGCAGTCATTGATATGAATCATTTTAAGGCAGGAGCTGTCTATGTGAGGGTAGAAAAGCCCAAGCTTTGGTGGCCGTACGGATATGGGGAGGCGAATGTATACAAGCTTTGCTATAAGCTTTTGACTGACGATGAAGTCAAAGATTCGGGTACTATGAATGTGGGAATCAGGACTGTTGAATTGCAGCGCACCGATACAATGAAAGAAGAAAATCATTGCTTTAAATTTGTGGTAAATGGTGTTGATATAATGTGCAGGGGCAGTAACTGGGTGCCGCCGGACGCATATCACAGCCGCGATAAGCAGAGGTATCAAAAGGCGCTGGAGCTTTTTTCGGATACGCACTGCAATATTCTGCGCGTTTGGGGCGGCGGCGTATATGAGCAGGAGGAGTTTTATGATTACTGTGACCGTCACGGAATCATGATTTGGCAGGATTTTATGTTTGCCTGCTATACCCCGACACAGGACGGCAGAATGCTTGACAATGTAAAACACGAGGCGGAGTGTGTCGTAAAAATGCTTAGGCATCACCCGTCGATTATACTTTGGGCAGGAGATAATGAAATTGACGAGCTGCATATCGGGAACTATGTAAATCCCGGCTTGAATAAGATTAATAGAGAGATTTTGCCGAGAACGGTTGCGATGAATGACCTTTCAAGACCGTATCTTGCAAGCTCGCCTTATTTTGCCGAAGAAAGCTATAAAGCATACTATAAAGGAAACGGCGAAGACGATATTTTCCCCGAAAGGCATTTGTGGGGTGCGAGAGATTATTTCAAGGCGGATTTTTATAAAAATTCGAGAGCACATTTTGTGAGCGAAACGGGGTATCATGGCTGCCCGTGCAGGGAAAGTGTTGAGAAAATTGTTGATAAGGACTCTGTCTGGCCGATTTACAATGAACAGTGGGCGCTGCACTCATCGGATCAACAGGGGAGCTTGGCGCGTGTAAAGCTTATGGCGGATCAGATTGAGCAGCTGTTCGGATTTTCGCCCGACAACTTAGATGATTTTATACTTGCATCGCAGATTTCACAGGCAGAGGCGAAGAAGTATTTTATAGAGCGCATCAGAATAAAAAAGCCGTATACAAGCGGCGTGATCTGGTGGAATATGCTCGACGGCTGGCCGCAGATGTCTGATGCGGTGGTGGACTATTTCTTTGAGAAAAAGCTTGCGTATTATTACATAAAAAAGTCGCAGGAGCCGTTTGCTTTGATGATTGATGAAATGCATGATTGGAACTATACGCTTGTAGCATCAAATGATACACTGACCGATAAAAAGGGAGAGTATAAAGTCTATGATATAGATGATATGAAGGTTTTGGCAGAGGGCGATTTTGAAGTCAAAAGCAATTCCAATAAAGTGCTGTCAAGAATACCGCTTTTGTATTCCGATAAAAAGTTCTTGGTTATAGAATGGACGGCAGACGGGAAAAAGTACAAAAATCACTATTTGTGCGGTATGCCGGGATTTGATTTTGAAACCTACAAGAATTGGCTTAAAAAATATAAAAAGCTTTAAATAAAAAATGTTAAATGTGATTATCACATTTAACATTTTTTTTTATTGGAGGAGAGGAAGAGATTCGAACTCTCGGATGCTTATCACATCACAGCATTTCCAATGCTGCGCCTTCGACCACTCGGCCACCTCTCCAAGTAACTTTGTAATTATATCACAATATTTCCTTTGTGTCAATGATTTTTTGAAAGATTTATCGTTTGAATTTGAGTTTTCGCTGAAAAATATACCAAAAAAATCCGTTTTGGGTAGTGACAATTGAAAAGAAGTGTGATATAATGAACCTGTATGTAAAAATACAGAATACAGGAAAAGAGTGATTATATTGGATTTTAAAAATCTTGAGAAATTTCTTGATAAATTGACCTCCTGGCGAATACCGGGAGCGGAATGTGAGGTCTATCTGGATAACAAACGCGTGTTTAAATATGCTTCGGGATACGCCGACGTGGAAAATAAAAAGCCGATTGACGGCAGCTTTTATTTTTTGTATTCCAATACAAAGGTTGCAACGGCAACGGCGGTGTTACAGCTTTTGGAAAAGGGAGAGATCCTTTTGACAGATCCCGTAAAAGAATATTTGCCGGAGTTTGGCGAGATGTACATAAAAAAGGAAGTCGAGCCGGGCAAATTTGAGCTGGTAAGAGCGAAAAATGATATACTGATAAAGCACCTTTTGTCGATGTCATCGGGATTGGACTATAACTGGAACACCCCTGCGATAAATCTGGTAAAAAGCGCAAGCGGCGGCAAATCGCCCACGCGCGAGATTGTGCGTGCAATTGCACAGTCACCTCTGCACTTTGAGCCGGGCGAGCATTGGATGTACGGTTTATCGTTAGATGTCTTAGGCGGTCTGGTTGAGGTTGTATCGGGCGAAAAATTCGGAGAGTATGTTAAGAAAAATATATTCGAACCTGTAGGAATGTCGGATTCAACCTTCAGATTCAGTGAGGATATTGCCAAGAAAATGGCTTGTCAGTACAGCTTTGATGATGCGGCAGATAAATACGAAAAAGTTCCTCTTGAAAATGCACATTCGACTAAGATCGGATCGGAATACGACAGCGGCGGTGCGGGTATAATATCGACTGTATCGGATTATGCAAAATTTGCGAGTGCTTTGGCAAACGGCGGAATCGCACCGTCGGGCGAGAGGATTTTGTCGGGCGGTACAATTGAACTGATGAGAACGAATCTCTTAAATGAGAGTGCCCTAAAAGATGTAAACTGGGAACCGCTCCACGGTTACGGTTATGGCTGTGCGGTAAGAACGCTTATGAATGTCGGTGAGGGCGGAAGTGTTGCAAATGTCGGAGAGTTTGGGTGGAGTGGTGCCGCAGGTGTGTATTTAATGGCAAATCCCGAAAAAAACCTTTCTATTTTCTATGCACAGCATCTTTTAAACAGTCAGGAGCCATACGTACACCCAAGGTTAAGAAATATCGTAAACGCTATAATCTGACGCACAAAATAAGCGGCGCATCTCAATGTACATAGTGTACCGATGCTTTTTATAGCGGTGCATCTTATCGCCATGCAAATGCAATACGGGGCGGCGACTGACAAAAATATATATGCTGCAAAATGCAGCGGAAACGGAGGAATTTACAATGATTAAAGTTGACATATTTTCAGGGTTTTTGGGCGCAGGAAAAACAACGCTCATAAAAAAGCTCATAGCTGAAAGCTACGGTAATGAAAAGGTTGTATTGATTGAAAATGAGTTCGGCGAAGTCGGAATAGACGGCGGATTTTTAAAAGAGGCAGGAATTGAGATAACCGAAATGAACTCGGGTTGTATATGCTGCAGTCTTGTCGGAGATTTCGGCGAGGCTTTAAAGAAAGTAATTGCCGAGTATTCTCCCGAGCGCATTATAATCGAACCGTCGGGAGTCGGAAAACTCAGCGATGTTATAAAGGCAGTCGGCAGAGTTGCCGATGCGGATCTTAAATTAAACGGACTTACGGCGGTGGTTGACGCGAAAAAATGTAAAATGTATATGAAGAATTTCGGCGAATTTTTCAATAACCAGATAGAAAGCGCATCATCTATCGTATTGAGCCACACAGGCGGTATGAGTGATGAAAAAATCGCCGAGGCGGTGGAAATGATACACAAGCACAACAAAGAGGCGGCAATCGTTACAACCGAGTGGGACAAGCTTACCGGTGCACAGATTCTTGCGGCGATTGAAAAGGAAAATACCTTAAAAGAAGAAATGGACGAGCTTATGCATGAACACGAACATCATCATCACCATGACCATGACGAGTGCGACCATGAACATCACCATCACGATCACGACGAATGCGAGCATGAACATCACCACCACCATGACGGTGAGTGCGGCTGTCATCACCATCATGACCATGATGCGGACGAGGTTTTTGCAAGCTGGGGCATAGAAACGGCGCACAAGTTTACAAAAGATAAGATAGAGAAGATTTTGAATATATTTGCAAACGGAACGGAGTACGGAATGATACTTCGCGCAAAGGGCATTGTTGAAGATGAAAACGGAGAATGGATCCATTTCGATTATGTGCCGGGTGAACCGGATATAAGAAACGGCGCGGCAGAGGTTACAGGCAGACTGTGCGTTATAGGATCGGATATAGATAAGGAAAAGATTGAAAAACTTTTCCTTGACTAAGGAGGTATAGTTTTGGACGAGATAAGAGTACCTGTTATGCTTTTTACCGGGTTTTTGGAGTCGGGAAAAACAAAATTTATCCAGGAAACACTGGAGGATAAGCGATTCAATAATAAAGAAAGAACGCTTTTGATTGTATGCGAAGAGGGTATTGAAGAATACGAGCCGCAAAAGTTCTCGGGAAAGAATGTTTTTATAAAGGTCGTAGAAAACGAAGAGGACTTGACGGAAAAGCTTCTGGAAGAAATGGCAAAGGAAACAAAACCCGACCGCGCAATTGTGGAATATAACGGAATGTGGATGCTTGACACCTTGTACGGTGCGCTCCCAAAGGACTGGGCGGTTGTGCAGGAGATGATGTTTGCCGATGCGGGAACATTTTTAACGTACAATCAGAATATGCGCCAACTCATGGTTGACAAGCTGCAAAGTGCGGAAATGCTTGTTTTTAACCGTGCCGATGAGAAAACCGATATGATGGAATTTCATAAAATCGTGCGCGGCATAAATAACCGCACACAGATGGCATATGAATACAAAGACGGCAGGACGGAATATGATGAGATTGAGGATCCGCTGCCCTTTGATATAGACGCGCCGATAATTGAAATAGGCGATAATGACTATGCGGTATGGTATCGCGATATGAACGAGAAAATGGAGCATTATATAGGAAAAGAGCTGACCTTTAAAGGGATGATCGGCTTTGATAAGGCACTCGGCAAGAATGATTTTCTGGTGGGACGTCATATCATGACTTGCTGCGAAGCAGATATTGAATATTTCCCGATTATATGCAAAGGTAATGTGAGCAGTGCGATAAAAAATGCGGACTGGGTACAGGTTTCGGGAAAATTTGTGTTTGAATATCACAAAGCGTACAAAGGAAAAGGTCCGATTTTAAAGGACGCGAAGGTTATAAAAGCGGAAAAACCGGAAAATGAAGTGGCGGTTTTCAGTTAAAGTAAAAATTTAAGCTGCAAATGGCGGCAACAAGGAGGATAATTATGGCAAATGATATATTTGCAAATATAGCGGCAAACGGAATCGGAGGCAGAATGGATCAGCTTTGCGAAATAGTGCCGAAAAAGCATGAGACGGTAGTGTGTAAGCTTACCGATTCAAAAGAGGCGCCGATAAAAACCGTACCGAAGATGAGTACGAAAGCGGAGCTTTATGAGGCTTTGGAGAAGATGAAAGCGGCATATAAGCCGTTTTTGGCAGATTATGCGCCAAAGACGGAATCGAAAAGAAAAAGAATCTATATAAAAGAGTTTTTATTAGACGGTAAGGAAAAAATTAATATTCCGCATTACGGCGGACCTGTAGGTTATGCAAAAAAGGTATATGAAAGCGAATTTGAGCTGGACGATTTTTCGGGAAAGGCAGTTTATATTACCTTTAAAGGTGCTGATTATTATGCGGTTGTTTACATAAACGGTGTGTGCGTCGGCACACATGAGGGATTTTTCTCGCCGTTCGAGTTTGACATAACCGAAAATGCAAAAAAAGGCAAGAACAGCTTAAAGGTTGAGCTTTATAACGATAATATCTACATGGGCAATGCTTTTGCAACACAGGAAAAGACAGAGGGCGAAAAGCTCTATGCGGCAACAGGACTTGGCTGGGACGATGCGGCAGAAGGCTGGCATCACTGCCCGGCAGGTATGGGAATATATAATGATGTATTTGTTGAAGTGCGCGAAACCTTAAACATCACCGATCTTTATGTGCGCCCGATGGCGGACGAGGAAAAGGCAGAAGTCTGGGTTGAAGTGGAAAGCGCTCTTTATGATACACGTACGATTTCAATCGAACTGAATATATTCGGTCAGAACTTTAAAGAAGATACGCTTATCGGATATGAGTATATCCCTGAAACGGTAAAGACAGTCGGCATGGGTGACAGTCTGACCGAGGCATCGGTAAAAGATGTTTTGGGAAAGGGTATCCCGATGCCGGTTAAAAAGGGCAAAAATATCTTCAAGATTATGGTGGATATAAAAAATCCGAAAATATGGGAGCTTGATAAGCCGTATCTTTATCAGGCTCAGGCAAGTGTTAAGTGTGACGGAGCCGTTATGGATACGCAAACACAGCAGTTCGGTATGAGAACATTTATTCAGGATACAGAGAACACTCCAAAAGGAATGTTCTACTTAAACGGCAGAAAAATACGCCTTCGCGGTGCTAATACAATGGGATTCGAGCAGCAGGATGTAATGAATCATGATATAGATCAGCTGATAGACGATATACTTTTGGCAAAGCTTTGCAATATGAATTTCCTGCGTCTTACACAGCGCCCGGTACAGGACGAAATATACGAATACTGCGACAAACTCGGACTTATGACACAGAGCGACCTGCCGCTTTTCGGTTGCATGAGAAGAACGAAGTTCTGCGAGGGCCTGCGCCAGGTTGAGGAAATGGAAAAGATGGTAAGAAAGCACCCGTGTAATGTGGTTGTTTCTTATATAAACGAACCGTTCCCGAATGCGAATAACGAGCCGCACAGGCACCTAAACCGTGAAGAACTGGAGCAGTTCTTCACCGCAAGCGATATTGTGATTAAGCTGCAAAATCCGGACAGAGTTATAAAGCACGTGGACGGCGATTATGATCCGCCGACGGAAAGTATGCCGGATAACCATTGCTATCCGATGTGGTATAACGGTCACGGTATAGATATCGGCAGACTGCATAAGGGTTATTGGCTGAATGTTCGCCCGGGCTGGTATTACGGCTGCGGTGAATACGGCGCCGAGGGGTTGGATTTTGAGGACGTTATGACCGAGTGCTATCCGAAATCCTGGACTGCCGAGCCGTTTAATCCGTCAAATATAGTGCGTGCGCAAACCGGAGATTTCCACTATTTCTTTTACGATACGCAGGATAATATGTCGGATTGGGTAAAGGAAAGTCATGCTTTCCAGGCATTTGCGACATCGATTATGACTGAAGCCTTCAGACGTGACGATAATATGATTTCAAATGCGATACATCTGTTTATTGATGCATGGCCGTCGGGTTGGATGAAAACAATAATGGATTGCAGAAGAAATCCGAAACCGGCATTCTTTGCCTACAGAAATTCACTCGAGCCTGTAATGCTTTCTTTGAGAACAGACAGATTTACATATTTTGCAGGCGAGGAAATTTCGATAGAGTGTCATATCTGTAACGATACGAATATATCGGGCGATGATTTTACAATTCACTATGAGCTTTACTCGGGCGATAAGCTCATAAAGACAGCGTCACAAAAGGCGAAAATATCCGATTGCGCAGCAGGATATGCAGGTGAAGTGAACTTTAGCATAGACAGCGTTTCGGACAGAGAGAAGTTCACCGTAAAGGCGATTCTGACCGATAAAGACGGCAATGTGATTACACATAATTCGCTCGGCATTGAAGTTTTTGAAGATGTTGAGATTCCCGAAAATGATAATGTCGTACTGATAGAAAAGCTTGATGCGGGAGAATACGAGATTGCCGGTGAAAAGGTAGAGGTTAAAGAATGCGGTATGCTGCCGCTGCACTTTGTGTCGAGAAAAACGGGACATAAGGCGGTTGCGGAATTTGAAAAGAAGGATTTTTCATATTGGTATGATAAATCTGCCGATATGATAACGCCGATACTTTATGCAACCTTTACCGCCGATGGGTTCACTCCGATATTAACAAGCGGGAACATGGACGCAAATGGTGATTGGGGCAAGGTTCTGGCTTGTGCCGTAAAAGAGTATGAGGGCAAAAAGTACGTTATCTGCCAGGTGGATTTGAGGTGCGAAAACCCTGTCGCAAAGAGATTTTTGAAAAATATAATGGAGCTTTAAACGAAAGTTCTTGACAAAATATTTTTGCAATGATATAATAAACAAAAAAGATATTAAAGGCAATGACGAAGAGGGCGCAGAATACAGAGTACCCAAAAGAGAAATGGCGGTTGGTGCAAGCCACGGGACTGATTTTGATGCTGTAGCTTCAGAGCCGGGAGGAAGAAAATCCACAAAAAGAGATGAGTAGAACCTCTCCGCAGAAAAAATACTGCGTTAAAAAAACAAATGAGCGGTGAAAAAAATTCACAATTTGAGTGGTACCGCGGGTATGAATTTATGCCCGTCTCAAAGATGTTTTCTTTGGGACGGGTTTTTATTTTGAAACAGGGAGGAAATAAATGGAAATAAGAGAGTTTTACGGGGAGGAAACGGTACGCTACAGAAAGCTTTGTGCGCCGCTTTTTCATTCTCAGATAAATGAAGAGCAGATTCGTCAAAAGGTAGAAGAGGATAAGAGGCGAAAAAAGGATTTTGTGCGATTGGGAGCGTTTGAGGACGAGCTGATTGCAGCGATTGAGATACACCCGTACAACATTATTTTTGAAAACGGCACGGCGAAGATGGGCGGCATAGGCGGAGTGATTTCAGCATTGGAGGCGCGCGGAAAAGGTGCAGTTAAAAAGCTCTTTATAAAAGGGTTTGAAAAGATGTATGAACAGGAGCAGATCATTTCACATCTTTTCCCTTTCCGCGGCGACTATTACCGCAAGTTTGATTATGAGGTGACTGCGGAAAATACTGTCTGGTATATCCCGACGGAATATTTAAGAGCGTCGGAGGTCGGCACAGTCAAGCTCTATGACGGTTCGGAAAAGATGAAAGAGGACATAAAGAGTATATATCACAAATTCGTTTTTGGAAAAAACCTTGCTCTTGCCGAGCATGATTGGGATAAATTCTTTGAGGAAAGACGTCCGTACGAATCGCAGCTCTTTAGCTATCTGCACTATACCGATGATGTTGCCGACGGATTTTTGAGCTATAACATGAGAGCATATGAGCATAAAACGCAGGACGTTTCGGTAAGTAATTTCTGGTATACCGATAAAAACGGCATTTCGGGCATTTTGGGATATATCGCATCACTTAAAGATCATTCGGATAAATGCATTGTCACCTGTAATGACGATTTGGGAGCATACTTTGAATTTAACGGCGGCTGGGGCAAGCGCGATACCGAGCGTAAAATAGAATTTCGAGGAAGTACAAGGATAATCGATGCTGAAAAGGTGCTTTTGAAAAAAGCATTTTCGGGCAAGGCGGCAATAAAGATAATCGACAATTTCTGCCCATGGAATAACGACGTATTCACCATATCCGACGGGAAAGTGTCACGCGGACAGGGTGATGCCGACGCGAGTATGACAATGCGCGCATTTTCGTCACTCGTTATGGGAAGATACGATAATCTTGATTTTGTACCCGAGCTTGAAATATACAAAAATAAGGAAAATTTGGAAAAGCTTTTTGCAAAGCGGAAAATGTGGTTTGATATACATTTTTAGAAAGTGAAGAATTATGAAAGTTTTAAAGTATGCCATAGTCTTGATTGCAGCGGCTGCTGCCGTTACAATGAATTTTAAGGCAAAGAAAATATCCGAGAGGATAAAAGGCGATGAAAGCCTTATGCTGCGGTTTAAGATTGCGGCAGCAGGTCTTTGCATTGCGGATTTTATATATGTAATGATATTCTTTTAAGCAATGTGAAAACGTTGGTTAAAGGTGAGAAAAAAAGAAAGGATATAAAGAAATGGAAGAAAGTAGAAATCTCGAAAAGACGTATGAACCGCAGAAGGTTGAAGAACGTCTTTACAAAATGTGGACAGATAACGGGTATTTTCACGCAAAAATAGACCCGGATAAGAAACCGTATACAATCGTTATTCCGCCCCCGAATGTAACGGGACAGCTGCACATGGGACACGCACTGGACGAAACCTTGCAGGATATTTTGATAAGATACAAAAGAATGCAAGGGTACTCGGCGCTTTGGGTGCCGGGAACCGACCATGCAGGAATCGCAACGCAGATAAAGGTTGAGGAATCGTTGCGTGTAAACGAGGGCTTGACGAGATACGATCTGGGACGCGAGAAGTTTTTGGAGCGTGTATGGGAATGGAAGAATCTGTACGGCGGAAGAATCATAAATCAGCTTAAAAAGATAGGTTCCTCCTGCGATTGGGACAGACTCCGCTTTACTATGGACGAGGGCTGCTCAAAGGCTGTAAAAGAGGTATTCATAAACCTGTATAATAAAGGACTTATTTATCAGGGCTCGAGAATTATAAATTGGTGTCCGCACTGTATCACGGCTCTGTCCGATGCAGAGGTTGAACACGCAGAACAGCCCGGTCATTTCTGGCATATAAAGTATCCGGTAAAGGATTCGGACAGCTTTGTGATTATCGCAACCACGCGTCCCGAGACACTTTTGGGAGATACGGCGGTTGCGGTAAATCCCGAGGACGAGAGATATACCGATTTGGTCGGAAAGACCTTGATTTTGCCGCTTGTCGGACGGGAGATCCCGGTTATTGCGGACAGCTATGTTGACAAAGAGTTTGGAACGGGCTGCGTAAAGATTACGCCGGCGCATGATCCGAACGACTTTGAAGTGGGATTAAGACATAATCTGGAGCAGATTAAGATTTTAAATGATGATGCAACAATAAACTGCCCCGGCTCAAAATATGACGGCATGGACAGATACGAGGCAAGAAAAGCAATGGTTGCCGACTTGGACGAGATGGGACTTTTGGTTAAAGTAGAGGATCATGCGCATAATGTCGGTCAGTGCTACAGATGCTCGACAACGGTTGAGCCGATTATCTCAAAACAGTGGTTCGTTAAGATGAAACCTTTGGCACAGCCGGCAATAGACGCTGTTAAAAATAAGGAAACACAGTTTGTCCCCGAGCATTTTGAAAAGGTATACTTCCACTGGCTGGAAAATATCCGCGACTGGTGTATTTCGCGTCAGCTTTGGTGGGGACACAGAATACCTGCGTTCTACTGCGATGATTGCGGCGAGATGGTGGTAACGAAAGAGGATAAGGCGTTCTGCCCGAAGTGTAAAAAGGAGATGCGCCAGGATCCCGATACACTTGATACGTGGTTCTCGTCGGCTTTGTGGCCGTTCTCGACTTTGGGCTGGCCGGATCAAACCGAAGATCTTAAATATTTCTATCCGACAAGCACGCTTGTTACGGGTTATGATATAATTCCGTTTTGGGTAATGAGAATGATGTTCTCAGGGTTGGAGCATACCGGCGAAGTGCCGTTTAAGCACGTATTTATACACGGACTTGTGCGTGACTCGCAGGGAAGAAAGATGTCCAAATCTTTGGGTAACGGTATAGATCCTTTGGAGATCATCGACAAATACGGTGCGGACGCATTGAGATTTACTCTTGCAACGGGAAATGCACCCGGAAACGATATGCGTTTTTATATCGAGCGTGTTGAGGCAAACAGAAACTTTGCAAATAAGATATGGAATGCCGCAAGATTTACTCTGATGAATCTTGATATAGAAGAAAATAAGCTGCCGGATACAGCGGATTTGCAGCTTGAAGATAAGTGGATTTTGTCAAAGTACAACACGCTTGTTGCCGAGGTTACGAATAATCTCGATAAATTTGAGCTTGGTATTGCGGTATCAAAGCTTTATGATTTCCTGTGGAGCAACTTCTGCGATTGGTATATAGAGCTTGTAAAGCCGAGATTGTTCGATAAGGAGAATCCGACAAGAAAGACAGCAGAATATGTGCTTTCATATGTGCTTTCAAATACGATGAAGCTTTTGCACCCGTTTATGCCGTTTATTACAGAGGAAATATGGCAGCATCTGCCTCATGACGGCGAAAGCATAATGATAAGCAAGTTCCCGGAATACTCAGACAAGCTGGATTTTGCCGAGGACGAGGCCGTTATGCAGACTGTTATGGACGCGGTAAGCGGAATAAGAAACAGACGTGCCGAAATGAATGTTCCGCCTTCTAAAAAGAGCAAGGTTATTATAGTAACCAAAAAGACCGACGTTTACAATAACAGCAAGCAGTTCTTTGAAAAATTGGCTTCGGCAAGTGAGGTTACCGTTTTGGACAGCAAAGACGGTATAAGCGCAAAAGCGGTGAATGTGGTTGTTGACGGTGCGGAGATTTTCCTGCCGCTCGAAGAACTTGTTGATAAGGATAAGGAGCTTGAAAGACTCAATAAGGAAAAGAAACAGTTAGAGAGCGAAATCAAGCGTGTTGAGGGTAAACTTTCAAATCAGGGATTTGTTTCAAAGGCGCCTGCAAAGCTTATCGAAGAAGAAAAGGCTAAGGGCGTAAAATATAAAGAAATGCTCGAAAAAGTCCTGGAAAATATTAAGGACATGGAGAATATGTAAGTTTTTTTGAAAAAATCTCTTGACAAATGCGGATTTTGGTGGCATAATATATTTTAAAGGCAGTGAAAAAGACAGTAGCCGTTTTAAAAGTAGCATGAAAGAGAGAAAGCGTCATGGGCTGGAAACGTTTTTGGTGTGAAAAAACGGTGAATACCACTTTGGAGCCGCGTGTCGAAAAAATGATTTTTAGTAGGCATTGCCGTGTTAAGCTTTGGCGTTACAAAAGTAAAATTAAGTGACGGTTATCCGTAATTAGGGTGGAACCGTGCAAAGTAAGTATTTTGCACCCCTATCTTTTAAGATAGGGGTGTTATTTTTTTGAAAGGATTTGATAAAATGAGCAGCGAACTTCAAACATTAAGACATTCTGCGTCACACGTTATGGCGCAGGCGGTAAAAAGACTATTCCCGGACGTAAAATTGGCGATAGGTCCGGCAATCGACACGGGATTCTACTATGATTTTGACACAGAGCATACGTTTACTCCCGAGGATCTTGAGGCAATTGAAAAGGAAATGAAAAAGATTGCAAAAGAGAACCTGAAAATCGAAAGATTTGAACTTCCGAAAGAAGAGGCTTTAGAGCTTATGAAGGACGAGCCTTATAAAATTGAGCTTATAAACGATCTTCCAGAGGGCGAGGTAATATCCTTTTATAAGCAGGGCGAATTTTGCGATTTGTGCGCAGGCCCGCACATAAACTATACAAGCAAGGTAAAGGCATATAAGCTTTTGAGCGCAACAGGTGCATACTGGAGAGGCGACGAGAAGAACAAGATGCTGCAGAGAATCTACGGTACGGCATTTGAAACAAAGGACGAGCTGGAAAAATATCTTGCTGATCTGGAAGAGGCTAAAAAGCGCGACCATAACAAGCTCGGACGTGAGCTGGAGCTCTTTACCACATCAGAGCTTATCGGTCAGGGACTGCCGATACTTTTGCCTAAGGGCGCAAGAGTAGTTCAGCTTTTGCAGAGATTTGTCGAGGATGAGGAACAAAAGCGCGGCTGGCTTTTAACAAAAACTCCGCTTATGGCAAAGAGCGACTTATATAAGCTTTCGGGACATTGGGATCACTACAAAGAGGGAATGTTTGTTTTGGGTGATGAGGAAACGGATAAGGAAGTGTTTGCACTTCGTCCGATGACCTGCCCGTTCCAGTATCAGGCATATTTAAACAGAGGCCGCTCATACAGAGATCTGCCGATGCGCTTGAATGAAACATCAACGCTTTTCAGAAATGAAGCGTCGGGAGAAATGCACGGACTGATCCGCGTAAGACAGTTCACAATCTCGGAGGGTCATTTGATGTGTACACCGGAGCAGCTGGAGGACGAATTTAAGGGTTGTCTTGAACTCACAAATTATATGTTAAAGACGCTGGGACTTGCTGATGATGTATCATACAGATTCTCGCAGTGGGATCCGAATGACCGCGACAAATATATCGGAACACCGGAGCAATGGGACGAAGCACAGGACGTTATGAAGACTATTCTTGACGATTTGGAGATTCCATATAAAATCGGAATAGGCGAGGCAGCATTCTACGGACCGAAGCTGGATATTCAAATAAAGAATGTACATGGTAAAGAGGATACGCTCATAACTATTCAGATAGACCAGATGCTTGCCGAAAAGTTCGGTATGGAATATGTTGATAAGGACGGAACAAAGAAGAATCCGTATATTATACACAGAACGAGCATCGGCTGCTATGAAAGAACACTTGCGCTTTTGATAGAGAAGTATGCGGGTGCATTTCCGGTATGGCTCGCACCTGTTCAGGTAAAGCTTTTGCCGATTGCCGACAGACACCTGGATTACACATATGAGGTTAAGAAAAAGCTTGAAGAAAACGGCATAATAAGAGTTGAAGTGGACGACCGTTCGGAAAAGATCGGTTACAAGATCAGAGAGGCACAGCTTGAAAAGGTTCCGTATATGCTTGTAATCGGCGATAAGGATATAGAAAACGGCGCTGTTTCGGTACGTGACAGAAAAGAGGGCGATCTGGGAAGTATGCCGATCGACGATTTTGTAAAGCAGATTACCGAAGAAGTAGCAAGCAAGGTTATAAAGTAATGCAGAATATAGCCGTCCGCTAACCGAAAGTAATAGTTGACCGGCTAATTCTGTACAGTATTTTTAACGAACCAAAAAAGCTGAGTACAAAATCAAAATGTTTTGTGCTCAGCTTTGTTTTAATTATAGAATAAAATACCGAAAAGGAAAATAATGTGTTGAAATTATTTTGTTTGTATGTTATAATTACCTATATAATGGAAATTTATGCTGTTTTGGGGGACGCATAAGTTTGTGGGAAATAAAGGGAGGATTTTATGTCTGAATTAAAAAGGGATTATAACATTGATTTATTGAAGGTCATTGCGATTTTCGGAGTGCTGATAATTCATTCCTGTAACTACAATTCGGAGATTGCGTCGTTAAACTGGGTATCTGCCGTTTTTTGGGGGACAATTACCCGCGCAAGCGTGCCGATATTTTTGATGACGAGCGGCGCGATGATGCTTGAGCCGAAAAAAGAGCTTGGAATGAAAAAGCTTTATCTGCATAATTTTTTGCGGATTGTAATCGCTATGATTTTCTGGGCGTGGGCGTATAAGCTTTTTTATTCGTTTTTCGCACGTGAGCTTAGCATAGGCAGAGCTTTTGAACAATTGGGAGAAGTGCTTCTTTTCCAGCAGGAGTTCCATTTTTACTATCTGCACATGATTATTATAGTTTATATGTTCTTGCCGATTACGAGGATAATAACAAAATATGCCGATAAAAAACAGCTTGAATATACGCTCTTTATCTGGCTTTTGTTCGGAATAGTCTATCCGACGCTAAGGCTTTTTAAACCCTTTTCGGGTTTTGACGGAATAGTCGGCAACTGGGTGATGACAATGCCGTATGCGGCAATCGGATACGGACTTTTGGGGTATTATCTGAAAAAATATCCGCCGGTAAAAAGCACGGGGATATGCCTTACAATATCGGGCTTTGCAGTGATATTCTGGGGGACATATATAGCAAGTGCGGCAGGCGGTGAATTTTACTCAGGGTTCATGGAGGGCATGAGCGTCGGAACCTTGATGCTTGCGGTTGGTATATACACTTTAATTGATTCGATTACAATAAAGCCGGGAAAATTCGCAAAATGCATAACATGGCTTTCAAAAGCGTCTTTTTGCGTTTATCTTGTGCATATATTCTTCCTGCGGCTTATCGAAATGCGCGGATTTTCGATTGATTTATGGTACGAATTTTTCACAATACCGGCATTGGCGATTGTTGTATTCGTATGCAGTATTGCGGTTTATGCGGTATTATCAAAAATACCGCTTGTAAGAAAATGGCTTATTTAAAATGAAAGGAAGGACTTGAAAAAGTGTTTGAAATATTACACACAAACGGAAGGGCAAGACGCGGACGTTTTCATACCGTTCACGGAACGGTTGAAACCCCCGTATTTCAGAATGTAGGGACAATTGCCGCGATTAAAGGCGCGGTATCGACAGTGGATTTAAAGAATTTGGGGTGTCAGATTGAACTGTCCAACACATATCATCTGCATCTGCGCCCGGGGGATAAGGTTGTAAAAGAGATGGGCGGACTGCATAAATTCATGAATTGGGACAGGCCTATCCTGACCGACAGCGGCGGATTTCAGGTGTTCTCGCTGGCATCTTTGAGAAAGATTACCGAGGAGGGCGTAAGCTTTAATTCACATATAGACGGCAGACGCATTTTTATGGGTCCGGAAGAAAGTATGCAGATCCAGTCGAACCTGGCATCGACTATTGCGATGGCATTTGATGAGTGTGTTGAAAATCCTGCACCGTATGAATATGTGAAAAAATCCTGCGAGCGTACCTACAGATGGCTCAAGCGCTGCAAGGCGGAAATGGAGCGCTTAAACTCACTTCCCGATACCATAAATAAACAGCAGATGCTCTTCGGAATAAATCAGGGCGGAATTGCGGAGGATTTGAGAGTATGGCATATGAAAGAGATTGCCAAGCTGGATCTGCCGGGATATGCTATAGGCGGCTTGGCGGTCGGAGAGAGTCACGAGGAAATGTATCATATTTTAGATCTTGTTCTGCAGCACGCACCCGAAAATAAGCCGCGGTATCTGATGGGAGTCGGAACTCCGTCGAATATTATTGAGAGTGTGGCGCGGGGAATCGACTTTTTTGACTGTGTTATGCCGTCGAGAAACGCGCGCCATGGGTTTATCTTCACATGGGGCGGCACGATGAATCTTATGAACCAAAAATTTGAAAGAGATCCGCAGCCGATCGATCCGAATTGCCAATGTGAGGCTTGCAAAAACTATTCAAGAGCATATATACGGCATCTTTTTAAGGCAAAAGAGATGCTTGGATTGCGCCTGGCGGTTATTCACAATCTGTATTTTTATAACGAGCTGGTAGCAAAAATTCGTGAGGCGATAGAAAATGACACCTTTGATAAGTTCCGCGAGAAATATTCGCCTTTACTGGACAAGAGAATAAAATAAAAAAGGAGAACATAATTATGAATTACAGTGTTAAAGCGGACGGCAGAGAGATCAAGCTGTGGGAAACCACGATTTTGCCGCCGCCCTATAACCATACGGAAAAAATGCCGTTTGCGATAATTGCGGCTGATAAGCCTATAGATTTGGTTATTACTTCAAAAGAAAAGCTTTCGGACGTTTTGATAAGACCGCTTTCGGTTAATTTGGAGTATAAGTTTGATGAGGAAAATATCTACATTCATCTTGATAAGCCGCAGAAATTTTCCGTTGAGATCAACGGCAGCTATAAAAATAATATTTTAATATTTGCAAGCGAAAAAAGAGAAGAAAATATTGCTCCGAATGACGAAAAGGTGATATATTTCCCGAAAGGCGAGCATATTGCAGATGTTATTCGCATCGAGGAGGACGACATGACGCTCTATTTGGAAGAAGGAGCGCTTGTGCATGGGAAAATTCTGGCGAATAACTGCAATAACCTGAAAATATGCGGATTCGGCGCGATATGCTCCGAAAAGTACGCAAGAGAAAATGATAAGATTTACGAAAGATGCGTTGAAATAAATAATTGCAGAAATTTTGTTATGCGAGATGTTACGGTTTTGGATAGCTCAGGCTGGAGCGTCAGAGTTATGGGCTGTGACGATGTACATATCGATAATATAAATATTGTCGGCTGGCGCGGAAATTCGGACGGCGTTGATGTGTGCGGTTCGAGAAATGTGCTTGTTGAGAAGTGCTTTATAAGAAACTGGGACGACGGGTTTGTGGCAAAAGCGTTTGATACCGGAGATTTGGAGAATGTGACCTTCAGAGATTCTACTCTTTGGAACGATTTTGCGCGTCCGGTTGAGGTGGGCGTTGAAATACGCGCGGAATATGCAAGAAACATTACATTTTCAAATATAGATGTAATCCATTCGCTTACAGGTTATCCGATTATGGGTATACACCACGGCGACCGCGCAAAATTAAGAAATATCACATTTTCCGATATTCGTATAGAGGACGCTCCGGGTGCGCAGATGTTCGATATCAGAATCACACATTCAGCATGGAACAGAGATACGTCTATGGGAGATATTGACGGGGTTACGATAAAGGATATTTATTTTGTCGAGGATCAGGCAATACTGCCGTCAAAATCGAGAATACAAGGCTACAGCAAGGAAAATTCGATTAAAAATGTGACGCTTGAAAATATCTGCTATCTCGGCAAGTTCGCGACAACCGTTGATGAATGTCAGGTGAACGTAATGGACTTTGTTGAGAATGTCAGCGTGAAATATCCGGAAAATGCGGAGAAGGTTGCGGCGGTCAGTACCGCTGTTGAAATAAGCGATGATTTTACTTTGACGGCAGGCGGAATGTACGAAGGAAAGGTAAAAATATCGGTTGAAAACAGGGATAATGATAAGGCAGAAGGAGAAGTGTATTTGCAGGTGTCGCCGGTAAATATGACGGATATACCCGATAATTCGCTTAAGTACTCCTTAAAAAAGGGTGAGAGCGCACAAAAGGAATATACGCTTAGATTGCAGCCTGGCAAATATGTGTTCTGTATACAGTCGGAAAATCCGACGGTCGAGGCGAGCTGGCAGTATAAAGAGCTTGAGCTGGTTTTAAAAGACGATATAGAAAATGCACCGGAATATAAAATAGTGAACTACTACGGCGACCGTCTGGACGGCATAAAGCTTGCGGTTAAAGATGACTGTCTTATCATAAAGTCCGATGCACTTAAAAAGAATAAGTTTACGGTATATTCGGCTATGCCGGCGTGGGACGAGGGTATTAAATTTACGGTTGAGGAAACCGATTTCGGCGAGGCTATGGCGGTTATGGTAGGCTCGCACGGTCTTGAGGCCGCACCGCAGCTGAGATGTCCTGCCGAGATAACCTATGTATTTAAAAATGAGCCGAAGGTGGAAAAAATAGTAGAAACAACGGTGGGCGGTAAAGATTGTGACACAGTGAAAATTCCGTTTGAGCAGATGGGAATAGAGAAAAACAGCAAAAAGTTTTGGTTTGATATAGAGGCAAAGCTTCCCGAAACGGAAAAATACAGATATAAATTCACTATGTTTCATTCGGTATGGCCGGATAGAATAGCGCATATGTTTGCGAGAGCAAGGGTTGAATAACAGATGGAAAAACTGAAAAATCACGGATTGGCATTTTTTTCGATATTTATATGGGGGATAACGTTTGTATCCACAAAGCACTTAGAGGGAAGTTTCTCGGCTTTGGAAATACTTTTTATAAGGTATCTTATAGCATATGCGGTGCTTTGGATAATATCCCCCAAAATGCTTAAATTCAAGAGTATAAAAGAGGAACTGTACTTTTTTGCAGCGGCAATGTCGGGCGCGGCTTTTTATCAGTATCTGGAAAATCTTTCAGTTTCCTTTACAAGCCCTGCAAGTGTATCTTTTATCACAGCGACCGCGCCGATTTTTACCGCGATACTGGCGCATAAGTTTTTGGGAGAAAAGCTTACTCCTAAGATATTTTTCGGAATGTTGGTATCACTTGTCGGTGTGTTCCTGATATGCTTCGGGGATTCAAAAAAGCTGGAAACAGGTCTTTTGGGAGATCTGATAATATTCGGAAGTATATGGCTTTGGGCAGTTTATTCGATACTTGTTAAAAAGATTGCGGCATTTAATTATCCGCAGTTTCAGGTTACAAGAAGATTGTTTTTCTATTCGCTGATAGTTATGCTGCCGCCTATGGCGTTTGATGTGCGGGATTTCAATTACAGCGCGCTTTTAAGCTTTGAATCGATCGGAAATTTCGTGTTTTTGGGGGTATTTGCGTCGGCAATATGCTTTGCAACATGGAATATGTCGGTTGATAAGCTCGGCGCGACTACGACAAGTAAGTATCTTTTTGTAATGCCTGTTATTACGCTTATAGCACAAATGATTTTTAACGGCAATGCAGTAAGCGTGTCGGCACTGGCAGGTATGGCGGTCACGCTTTTGGGAATCGGCATATCGGAATTCAGTACGGATAAATTGAAAAGGTAAAAATGAATATGATATGTGCGGCGCAGCAGTGTTGATGACTGCTGCGCTGTTTTTGTATAAAGAAAACCACGCGATAGTCGCGTGGTTCAAAAAAGGTTAACCGATGAACAAAAATTCCTCCTATGT
>CAKSDE010000012.1 GCA_934444735.1 uncultured Clostridia bacterium
CTGGTGTAGCTCAATTGGTAGAGCAGCTGATTTGTAATCAGCAGGTCGCGGGTTCGAGTCCCATCACCAGCTCCATATGGGAGAGTTCCCGAGTGGCCAAAGGGGGCAGACTGTAAATCTGTTGCGTCTCGCTTCGATGGTTCGAATCCATCCTCTCCCACCAAAACGTCGGAAATTATTGATTTTCCGACGTTTTAACATATGGGGGTATAGCTCAGTTGGGAGAGCGGTTGCTTCGCATGTAACAGGTCTGGGGTTCGAATCCCCATATCTCCACCATAACCCAATTTCGCATAAATGCTTGAGAATATAGTGTTTATGCGGTTTTTCTTTACTTTTAAACATAACTGTATATAACCAAATATAACCCAATATAACATAAAAATGTTGTCAAACTGTTGTCAAAATCGAAGTATATAAAAAAAGAGAACATACGATGTATGTTCTCTTTTTTTGGGGTGATTTTGCATATATTTTATAACCCTGCAAGGGGGTAAGGTGCGGTTAATCTATCGCACCGATAATACAAAAGGAATACAATCGAATGTAGCGGCATCATCAAAAACAGCATTGTGAAAATATTGCGATAGAGTTATTCAAAAATCAGCTCACCTAATGGGTGGTCGTGGCAAGATAACGTTATCCTAACTCAACATACCTTTATCGTATGCGCAAAATTCGTCACATTCCATTTTTGTCTACATGGTTATACTTTTTTTGCATATTAATTATATCACAGTTGGATAATTTAGTCAAGTGTTTTATAGCATAAATATAAAAAATTTTATATTTTGCGAAAAAACACGAAAAAAGTCGAATATAGAGAAAAAATAAAAAAAGAAGGACCGAGGAATAGATTTATTCTGTACTCGGTCCTTCTTGTATATTATTTAATGATATTACATCTGTTTCTTTTTGACGGCGATTCGTACTTCCCATTCAAAATTGTCATCATCGGTATTTCGCGGGAAAACCTCGATATTGGGGAGAGAATTGTCTTTTTCATAGCTGCTTGCACGAATACAGCGATACAATACATTTTTGTAAAATTCGTTTACCTTGGTATCGTCACTTCCGTGAAATTTAAAGCACATCCATAAAGATTGCGGAATATGAACTTTAAAAAGCCGATCATTTTCATAAGCTCTCGCGCCGATGATGCACTGTACGTTATTTATGCCGTTTGTATAGCAGGCATACAGATTATCGCCGCAGTTATCAAGAATTTCATCGGCATAGGCGCTATCGTAAAAGGCGCTCCACGCATCTTCACAGCATTCGGTATCGCTCATTTCGGATAGCTGCGATATGCCGCATATATAAAAATCACTGTCCTTTTTCAGCGTGTACGATATGTCCGCACCTCCGCTTATTCTTGTCTCAAATTCGATGGGAGTAAACATATTTAAGCAGCAGTCGCTTTTGCCTATCTCATTTGGGGTTATGCCGTGAAATTCTTTAAAAGCTCGCGAAAACGATGACGGCGCATCATAGCCGTATTTTATGGCAAGCTCAGTTACCGATTCATTCCCGGACAGCAGATCTTCTGCAGCACGGGACATACGGCGCTTGCGGATATATTCACTTATCGGAATACCTGCAATAAAGGAAAAAATACGCCGAAACTCATATAGAGACAGTCCTGCTTTTTTAGAGAGTAAGTTTATATCAAGCTGTGAATCGAGATGTGTTTCGATATATTCGACAATCTCGTTGAATTTGTTTATATTATTCATCATTATAACGGCTCCACAACCTGGCTTGTACCCCAAACGGTCATTTCCTCAACAACGGCGCCTTTAGGCAGATTTGCGGCATAGCAGATTGCCGACGCGATGTCATCTGTTGAGAGAGAGTCGTTTGTTTCGGCAAGCTTTGCCGAACTCTGGAATCCTGTGCTTGCAGATGCGGGGATTATGCAGGTCGCACGGACGCCGTGCTTTTGCAGCTCAACGTAGAGTCCCTTGGTGAAGTTCAAAACGCCGGCTTTTGCAGCCGCATAAACGCTCCAGCCGCCCCATGAATGTTTTGCGCAGACAGATGAGATGTTAATAATAACCCCGTTCTTTTGTTCTTTCATAACACTGCCGAAAATACTTGAGCCGTATATAACGCTGTTTAAATTGAGTGCAATAATATCGTCTATATTTTCGTGTGTTTGATCGGTGGTGTCTTTGATGCTTATTCCGCCGCCGGCGTTATTTACCAAAACATCGACTCTGCCGTATTTTTCGATTACGTGATCTTTAAATGCAGACCATGCGCTATAGTCGGTGACGTCGAGAGTGTATCCGTCGTCAAAATTATTTTCCGCCGTTACTTTTTTTACCTTTTCTTCGTTATGAGATGCGATGATTACGGTATCGCCGTTTGCCTTAAACATTTTTGCGGCGGAAAGTCCGTAACCGCTTGTGGCACCTGTTATAATTACAATCTTTCCTGACATATTTTATTACCTCCGTTTTGTTTTTTCTATAATTATATCAGTAAAAAAAGATTATTACAATACTTTTCTTGCATTTTAATGTGTGAAGAATTTATTGCAAAAATGCGTTTTGTTCCCTTAGAAGTTTTTGCACTTCGGTGATATTTACATCGGAAACGGTTGTGCCGTTTTTTGCCGCAACAGCTGCCGCGACACCTCCTGCGTGACCTATTGCGCCTGCGATCGGAGAAACGCGTATTGCTGCCTGTGCCTCAAATGTTGCGCTTATACATCTTCCGACAGTGATGAGATTGTCGGCACCTCCGATAAGTGCGCGGTAGGGGATATTATAGAAATTTCCGTCTTGTAATTTAACGGTGTCAAACATAGAATCGTCCGCGCCTTCGGGTGGGTGTATATCTATCGGATATGCGCCGTGCGCTATGGTATCTTCAAATTTTTTACAGGTCACAATGTCGTTTCCGGTAATGGTATATACCCCTTTAATCTGAACCGAACCGCGCACACCCAGAAACGGACCGGTAAATGCGATTTTTGCATTTTCAAATCCGCCGATATGCTTTTTTAGGAAATTATAGACTTCGCCGCACTGACGTCTGCCCTCAATTTCCGCCGCAGTCAAATCTTCGGGTTTTAGCGGATTGATATTGGAAATCCGTGTGGTATTTACAATGACCTCTCCCGGATTATTTGTTTCAAAAAACAGCAAAAACTCACGGTCGAATGTAATCTCCGACGCTTTTTTTGCTTTGGCAAAGGTGATGTTATATCCGCCTACCGAAACTCTCGGCGCATTATCTATTTTTGACGTATCCATTCTCGGAAAATCCTCGGGATTTTCCTTTATGTACTTTCTGACCTTTTGTGTATCGACATTGTATAATTTCATATTTAAGGTGGTGGGCTGACATTTCCCGTCCTCGGGTCTTCCGAGAACTGTGCCGAGTCCAGCAAATCTTGAAATGTCCGCATCACCGCTCGCGTCGATAAATATCTTCGCACTGATTTTCTTTGATCCGTTCTTTCCCGATATTGTTACATCGGTTATGCGGTTATCTTTTAGCGTGACATCGGAAACAAAGCTATGATAGAGAATATTTCCGCCTGCCTCGATGAGCATATTTTCAAGCTCGCACTTTAAGCTTTCGGCGTCAAACGGTGTGACGGTGTATGTGTAGCAGGTTGTATCGAAAATATGCCCGGGGGATTTGCCCTTTGCAACCAAACGGTCTATAATCTCTCCTGTTATGCCCTTTATTACCTGACGGTCGCCGGCGTGAAACGTCATCATGGGGCCTGTGCCACAGGCGGTAAGAGTTCCGCCTAAAAATCCGTAGCGTTCCACCAAAAGCACCTTCATATTCAAGCGTGCCGCGCTGATTGCGGCAACAGCACCGGATATACCGCCGCCGACTATTAAAATGTCATACATCTAAGCTATCTCCTGTCCATTTTTTATCAAGTTTTTTTTAATATTATATTGCATGAAAATTTAAAAGTCAAGAGAATTTGGGGAGAAAAAGAGCCGCGGACGGAAGATGCGTAAAAAACTAATAAATATATCTTTTTTTTTAATAGTAGATTGGCGGTATGTGTGGTAATATTAAAGTGGAAAACAGTCTTTTACGGTTGTGTAATTGTAAAATTTACGTTTTCCGATTATTTAAGTCTTTTACGGTATATAAGGAGAGGACATATGAAAAACATTTATGTAAATGATGCCGAAACGGTTTTTGAACCGTTTTGGGACAGCGGGGAATCATACCCGAATCATGAAAAATATTCTTATCTTAATAATTATGAAGTGACAGTAAAAAAAGACGGAATTGAAAAAGCGGAAAATGCGTGGAACGGGATAAAAGTTACAGTCGCCGAGAGTACGGACTACAGTGTGGAGATGAAAAGAAAAATAAAGCTTGATATAACAGATTTTGACAGGTTTATCTTCGCAGCGTCTGTTCCTAAAAGCGTTGAATTTGAAGTTTTGTGCAGAATTGACGGAAAAATGCGTGATATTATTGCTGCACACGGCGGAAGAAAAGAGTATGAGGGCGAAATATGCGGAGATGAAATAACGGAGATAGCGATTCGGTTTAAAAATACCGAAAGCGGCACTGCAAGCGTTCTATTGTCATGGCTGGGACTTGCGGATTCAAAAAGGCGCGAAGAAAGCTTAAAAAGAAAAAGCGTGTATGACAGTGAATGGGAAGGGTGCTTTTGCAGTGATTATGAAATCGCGCCGGCGTTTGATCTGCTGATAAAAAGCGATGAGATTGAAGAATTAAGAGAAAAGGTTTCAAAGGAGCCGTTTTCGTGCGTAATGGATAAAATCCGCAAATTTGCCGAATCAGTGAAGAACACAGAGCCGGAAAAGCTTATCGGGAAATATATCGATTCTCATGAGGCGAGATTTGCAAGAGAACGCGATATTGATGAAGAACGGCAGCCGATGTGGAAGATAATGGAGAGTCTGGCATTTGTAGGACTTATTGACAAAAATGAGAAATATCTGCGCCTTGCCTGCCGTTATGCCTTGTCAGCGAGCTGCTGCGAAAACTGGTGCGAGAGCTTTGTTGGAAATCTGTCCGGGACAACCTGGCATCATCGCTCATTTAAAGAGGGAATCACGTCTGCTGCATGTGCAAAGGTTTTAAGCTGGGCGGGAAATCTCCTTACATGGCACGGCAGGAACATTATATATAACGCGATTATTATGAAAGGTATTCCGAGACTCGATGCAGATATAAAAACAATGGATTACATATGGCATATGAATCAGGGGATTGTTTTTTCGGCTTTTTATATTATATCACTCATTGCTCTGGAAAAGAAATATCCGAGGTATGCGGTAAGGATAGAAGAGGCAAAAAAGAATCTGAACGAGATATGGAATAACTATATATTACCCGACGGCGGAGCAAGTGAGGGGGCAGGCTACTGGAACTATTCTGCGGAATATTATTTGATAGCGATGTATGTTTTGTCGGTAAGAGAGAACGTGAGATTTGAGGAGTTTTGCAAAGCAGGTCTTGATAAATCGCGCACCTATGCCGAGAGTATGCTCTCTTCGGCAGGTGACGGAATAAATCTCCTTCCGCTGAACGATACCAAGACAGATAAAAGCTTTGATTTGATTATTGCCGCATTTTTTGCAAGGTCGGGAGGCGCCTTTTGGAAGGATATATTAAAAAAGACGGCAAAGCTGCGCGATAACGTTATGCTTGCGGCAGAGGCGCTCATTACCGCGCCGAAAACTGATGACGAAAACTGTGAGAAGAAGGATAAATTTATAGCCTTGCCGGATACAGGCTGTGTTTTTTCAAGGCGCGGCGATACGGAGCTTATGCTTGTGAGCGGACCGGTTCTCTTTGGTCATTCTCATCAGGACAAGGGTTCGTTTATACTGGAGGCAAAGGGCGAGGGATTATTTATTGATCGCGGAATTTGCGAATACGGCAGTGCCGATGAGGCGAGGTTCCAAACGGCATCGTGGCATAATCTATTGATGCCGCTGAAAAATCGGACGGAAATGTTTCAGAAAAATAAAGAAGGCTTTGGCGGAGAAATACTCTGCGCATATGAAGATGACGGCTTAGTCATAATGGGGACAGATATTTCAAAAGCTTGGGAGGAATGTGAAAGGTGCATGAGATTTATAATTTCACCCGATTCCGAGTGTTTCTTGATATATGATATAGCGGAATATAAGGATAAAGAAAGCAAGTCCGAATTTGTATTGAATACATATGGGGACATAAAAAAGGATGGACAAAAGCTTACCGTTATAAGTGAAAAAAATAATGCGGAAATTGTACCGTTAAATTACACCCCTGAAGAGATTTCGTTTGGAGAGGACGGCTGTGACGGTATAGGAAAAAAGGTGGAAAGACTCAGGCTGACGATATCGCAGGAGAAGATTTTAACAGCACTGATATTGGGTGAAACTGAGGTGCGGATGATAGGCAATACGGTAGTTTATAAGCAAAACAAAATAAAGATAGAAAACAACAAAGTGACAGTAAACGATAAAAATTTTATGCTTTTTAATTAAGACAGAAAGGTGGATTTTATGTACGATATTTTTACAATGAAGGATTTTAAGATGCCGAAAGGATTCCTGTGGGGCAGCTCAACGGCGGGACATCAGATAGAGGGAGGGGACGTTAATGCCGGCAGGAGTGACATAAATATTGACATGAATAAGGCTACTGAAGATTATGTCCCGGCAGGAAAAGCGTGCAATCATTATGAGCTTTATAAAGAAGATGCGGAGCTTGTAAAGCAGCTGGGACACCGGGCATACAGAATGAGTGTGGAATGGTCAAGGATAGAGCCGTCGGAGGGGGAATTTAATAAAGACGCGCTTGAGCATTATCTCGATGAGCTTTCTGTTTTAAAGGAAAAAGGGATAAAGATATTTTTGACGCTTGTGCATTTTACTGTCCCTAAATGGTTTGCCGATCTGGGCGGATTCAAAAAAATGGAGAATTACAAATACTTTGAGCGCTATATTGATTTTATTGTGCCGAAGATAAGCGAGTTTGTGGACTTTTGGAATATATTCAACGAAACGAATCATCACAACAGACCTGATGATTACAGGATTAATTCGCTGATTTATCATGCGTACGCATATCACAGAATAAAAAAATATTCAAATGCGCCGATAAGCACGGCTCATGCATTTCATTACTATATGCCAAAGCGCGGATACGACCGTTTTGACAGTGTTATGGCGGAGTATTATGATGTTATAAATAATGAGTATGTTTTCCATGCTGTGGAAACGGGCGAGATTGTACTGCCGGGAAATGAGGGGGTTAATTGCCCCGAGCTTAAAGACGCTATGGATTTTTGGGCGATAAACTATTATACAAGGGACTTAATCGATGCGAGGAACCCGGCATTTTTATCCGATAAGTACAATCATACAAATTTAAATCTGATAAATAAGAAGATATATTTTGACGAGTTTTTTGCTGAGGGAATGATGAGAACGCTTATGCGGCTTAGGGGAAAGCCGGTTTATATAACCGAAAACGGCTGCTGCTGTGATGATGACCGATTCAGAATCGTATATATTGCAACGATCCTTTCTTCATTAAAAGACGCGATCGATTTCGGTGTGGACGTGAGAGGGTATCTTTATTGGTCACTTATGGATAATTACGAATGGGGATCGTTTGAACCGAGATTCGGACTCGTAAACTGCGACTTTAAAACTTTCAAGAGAACTCCGAAACCGAGCGCCTGGTTTTATAAAGAGATTATCGAAAATAATGGGTTCAGTCAGGAGATTTTGAGGAAATATTTAAAGAATATCCCTTCTATGGGTATTTTTGACACCCTTTAATTCGCGAAAATCCGTAGGCGTTTGACCGGTGTGTTTTCTGAATACCTGCGAAAAATACATTGAATCGTCAAAGCCTACCGAATTGGCAATCTCGGTTATGGAAAGATTCGTCTTTTTTAAGAGATTTTTCGCAATTCCGATACGGTACTCGATAAGATAGTTTTTTATCGAGCAGTGCAGAACTTTATTAAAAAGCTTGCAGAGATGATTCTGCGAAAGGTTTACGGATTTTGCAATGTCCGAGATTTTTATGGGCTTTGTGTAGTTCTCGCTTATAAAAGTGGTGGCATGGGTTATATATTTTGAATTTTGTATATCGCTGTCGGAGGATATGTCCGACTGCGGTTTATGAAATGACAGAATTTTATATATAAGCGATTTTAGCGAAAATTCAATATTCTGATTTTCATAGTCGTAAAAAACGGCGTCTTTTAGCATTTTGGCAATATCATGTGCGCGGTCATTTGAAAAAACATGGTTGTCGAGCGACATATTGCAGGAGTGCAAAAGCTCTTTTACTTTATAGCCTGAAAGGATAATCCAGCAGTGCTCGAAATATTCGTCCTGTGCTGCCTGATGAACGATTAAAGATGAAGGCTTTATTAAAAAACCGTTTCCTGACGATACGGTTTCACCGGCAAACTTGCCTTTGCCGCTTAATACATAATGGAGAATATAATCGTCCGACGTGAAGATTTTACGGTAGCCGGGAACGGCTCTGCAGTACCCGATTTCCTTTACGGAAAAATCAATGTCATTATCGGTCGTATTAAAAATAATATATGCGTTAAATGAATCTATTTCAAGCGTGTTATATTTGTAATCGGACATTGTGTTCACCTCGATAATTAAAAAATAAATAAAACTTGCCGTATATCATCTTTATTATATCACAATGTGAGTAATTTTTCAATATATATATTTAATTTTTTATTATATGGCAATAATTCGGGTGTTAAAATTATAGTAACAGAAAAATTTATGCGGATAATACAAGGAAGGAGTGTAAAAATTGAAAAAAATCATATCTTTTATACTATTGACAAGCTTTATTTTGCAAGCCTTATGCTTTAGTGCGCAGGCGGAGGGAGATGAATTGCTATCCCAAATCGAGCTTTTGGAGAACATGGGAATTTATACCTATGACGACGAGATGGAGTATTCGGAGGACGAGCTGAGCCGCGAGCATATGGCAAGGATTCTTCTGTATTTTTACGAAAAGCAAAGGAATACCGATGTAAAGGAATATACGGGGAAAACGCCTTTTACGGATTTGGACGAAACTTTCTGGGCAACAGGCGAAATTATGAAGCTTGTGGAGAGAGGATGCTTAAACGGTTTTTCGGACGGTACGTTCAGAGCAGATGATCCGGTAACTTATGCGCAGGTGATAAAAGCACTGGTCGTTATTTTAGGATATGAGGAAGATGCAAAAATATCCGGCGGCTGGTCGAACGGATATATGGCGGTTGCCGATAAGCTAAGACTCGGTGACGGAGTGAGTTTGGGAGTGAGCGACAGCGTAACCAAAGGCGACTTTACGAAAATCCTCTCCAATGCATTGGAGGCAAACGTTATGAAGGTTGCTTTGAGTGCGGGAGAAACAAAATACGAAGAAGGAGAGTCACTCTTAAACGAGCTGGGATTCTTTAAGGTCAAAGGCATTGTTTCGGCAACGGATAAAACCTCGCTTTTGGGTGAGGAAGAATGCAGCGAGGGTTTTGTGAAAATCGGCGATGAGCAAATAAAGACAGATACCGATTGCAGCAAATATCTGGGCTTGAAGGTTGAGGCATATTACAAAGATGAAAAGGATATGGACTCGCCGGAGCTTATATATTTAAAGGAATACAAAAACAATACCGTTACGGTTGAATATACGGATATAGATGATACCACAACAGTAAATTCGTTTGTATACTACGATGCGTCAAGAAAAAGAACGGTGGATTTATTGCCGGACATTAACTTCATATTCAACGAAAGACGTCTGACTTATTTTTCAAAAACGCACCTGAAGCCTAAAAACGGAAATGTAGTGCTTATCGATGCGGATAATGACGGAAAATATGAAACGGTTAAGGTCAAGAGCTATATCGATTATATTGTATCGAATGTGGCGGCGGACGACGATAAGCTATATATTACCGATAAAAACGAGAAAACGCCGATTGAGATAAATATTGAGGACGATGATTGGTCTTTAACGAAAAACGGCGAGGAGATCGGCTATAAAGATATTAAGAAAAATATGATTCTGTCGATTGCCGCAGATAAGATGTCGCAGGATAATCTGACAGTGGAGAGCGATGCGGAGTATTTTGAAATTGCGGTGTCGGATAATACCGTAGAAGGCAATGCCTCGTCATACTCGACGGACGATAATGAAATCACAATCGACGGAACTGTTTATAGAATCAGCAGCTGGTTCGATAATACGAGATATAATCTTTTCACGGGAGTAAACGGAACATTTTACTTGAATGCAAACGGTGAGGTTTGCTCGGTGGAATATAAAAGAGAAGAAAGCTACGGTTTTATAACGCGTGCATACAGTGACGATAATGATGAGAAAATCCTGTGGGTGAAAATTTATACGCAGGACGACGAATTTGTACTCTACAAGTGCGCGTCGAATCTGAAAATCGACGGAGAACGTTATAAAGAGGCGCAAAAGAGCATTGATCATATAAAAGAGGCGGCTGTAAAATTCAAGAGCTATACTCAGTCGATTTTTGAAAATGCAAACGGTACGGAGCAGCTTGTAAGATTCAAGGTAAACGATGACGGCGAGATTACCTCGATTGATACCGTTATGGAGGATTACGATAACAAGACAAAGGAAAAGGAATGTTTCAGATTCTCGAAATACATGAGCGCGTCGGGAAATAATGTTATCCGCTGCTTTAAAAATGCGAGAAATATTGCCGGTGAGATAGGAATGGCAAGCGATATGCTTACATTTGAAATACCGAATGATTTGTCCGATACAGACGGTTTCGGAATGATGCCGATAAACAGCTACAGAGATACAATATCCGTTCCGATTTCGGCTTTTGATATGGACGAATTTAATGTGGCAAAGGTGATTATGCGCTGTGAGGCGTCATCGGATAAGGTTTCGACAAAGGAACTGGATAACATGATGATAGTTGAAAAGAAGAGCGCGATGTTAAACGGCAATGATGAGATTATAACCTGTCTTTCGGGTATAAGAATCAAAAACGGACAGAGCGTTGAGCTGGTTTTGTCGGAAAAGGTTAAGAATTACGAAGAGGTTAAAAAAGGCGATATAGTAAGATGGATTGCCGATAATTCGGGCGAGGCTAAAGTTTTGCAGATCACCTCGACGGCGGACGGAAAGGGCGAGATATTAAATGCCTCATCACCGTATACTTCATATTACAGCGATTTCAGGATTACATACGGAACGGTTTATGATATTTCGGACGATTATATCCTGGTGGATTATGCAAACGGAATAAGAGAGGTATCTATCCTGAGCGATGTGAGCGTATTGCTCGAATGTGACAGCTCGTCCAAAAGGGCAATTGAAAAGGGCGATTATTCTTCGATAAAAACAGCGAAGGACTACGGCGCGGACGAGGCGACAAAGATATTTATGTATCAGAATTACGCATTGCCGAAGAGTATGGTGATATACAAATAAAAGGCGAGGAGGATTCAGATGAAAAAAACAATTGCATTTTTACTGTGCATAGGTATGCTGCTGGGGAATGTTGTTTTTGCTCAAAATGCAGATCCTTTTGAGGGAAAGGAAGAAATAAATATCGCGTTTATCGGCGGCTCGATAACCGAGGGCTATGGCTCGAGTACGTATGTCAAGCCGACAAACGATACGGCAAAGGACGGAACGATAGCAAATAAAAAATGCTATGCAGGTCTTGTCGGGCAGTATTTTATAGACACCTACAGCGATAAAAAAGTGAACGTATACAATGCCGGCATGAGCGGAACTACATCGGAGCTGGGACTCTTCAGACTCAATGAGGAGGTCATAAAGTACAATCCCGATATGGTGTTTGTGGAGTTTGCGGTAAATGACTGGGGAAATGTTGAAAAGTCGAGAATATATATGGAGGGGATTGTACGGGAGCTTTTAAAAATGGAAGAGGTTCCGATAATCAACTTCATATACACTACAACGGAGGATTATAAGTCCCTTGCGGAAGAACAGGAAAAGCTGGCAAACTATTACGGTATCCCCTCGCACAATTTAAAAAGCTATGTAAAGAGCATGGTTGAAAAGGGCAGATACACGGCGCGCGAGCTTTTGGGCGACGGAGTGCACCCGACAGATTTGGGATACAGTCTTTATGCCAACTTTATAATAAATAACCTCAAAAAGCGCGACGGCTCATACTTTGTAAAGCCGACGGTGCCGGAAAAGCTGTTTAGCGGTACCGTATTTACAGAGCCGAGGCTCGATCCGGCAAAAAATACCAAGAGAACCGGCGCATGGTCGGTGGAAAATTACCGCGGACGTGATACATATGTATCATTTCAGGCAGGCGCAACAATGACATATGAATTTTACGGCACATATATCGGAATTATGAATGTATGCGGCGGAAATTTCGGAAAAGTTACATATGTTTTGGATAATGATAAAAAAGGAACGATTACGGCAAACGGTGCGTCCGACTCATTTAACCGAAACTTTTCAATGTCGGGCTTAAAGGACGAAAAGCATACCATAACCTTTACCGTTGCCGACGGTGGCAGCGGTGTGACGGGATTCGGTATTGCGTGCTTTCTGATAGACGGCGCGAAGGTGCCGCAGGACGACAAAAAAGATGAAGATATAAATGTGGATTTAAAGCAGCATGATATTTATGTTTCGCCCGACGGAAACGATTCTGCCGACGGCAGCTTTGAGCATCCGCTAAAGACAATCGAACAGGCAAAAAATGCTGCGGGGATCATCAGCCAAAATTCGGAGGGTGACGTCAATGTGATACTTTGCGGCGGAATATATAATGTCGGTGACGGCGTGGAGTTCGATAAGTCAAGCACAGGTAAGGCAAACGCGAAAATCAATTTTAAAAATTATGCCGATGAAGAAGTAAAGATATTAAACTCAACCTCAATCTCGCCGGATAAATTCAAGCTCGTAAGCGATGAAAATACCTTAAAAAGGATTCCGCAGGAGGCAAGAGGCAAGGTGTATTACGTAAATCTCCCTTCAATCGGGATGGACGATTTGGGCGCGGTATCGAGAGAAGGAAAGGATTACGGTGACAGAGCAGGTTCAAGAATGCTTACGGTAAACGATGAGCGCTTTAACCTTGCAAGATGGCCCAATAACGGATATGCGCTTATTGATGAGAGTTTTGCGGTTGCGAGCGGTCACAAATTTTCCTATTCCGAAAATAAAGGCGATAGGTGGAAAACGGCTGATGAAGCATGGATATACGGATTCTTCAACGTTCTTTGGGCGGACGATTCGTTATCGGTAAAATCGATAGACTGTGAGAATAAAACGATTTCCACCGCGACAAAGCATTATTACGGTATGTTGGCGGGAAAACCGTGGTATATATACAATTTGATAGAAGAGCTTGATGTGCCGGGAGAATGGTATCTGGAGAGCTCGACAGGCAACTTATATGTATATCCGAAAGAGGATATTAAAAGCTGCGATATTCGCCTGAGTACGAAAACAACACCGCTTTTGTCCTTTAACGGCGCGACATACATAAGCTTTCACGGTATAACATTTGAGGGGACGTGCGGAATCGGAGCAAATATTTCGGATTCAAATTCGATAACCTTTGATGAGTGCGTTTTCAAAAATATCGGTCAGCAGGCGATGAGGATTACGGGGAAAAATAACGGAATTGCAAACAGCCATATTTATGATATAGGAAAGGGCGGAGTGTATATTTCGGGAGGAAATACCGCAACGCTCGAGCATTGCAACAATTATGTGGAGAACTGCCATATAGAGCGGTTTTCACTGACAACGCAGACTTATGCTCCGGCAGTTAAGCTGTACGGAATAGGCGACAGAGTGTCGCATTGCAGGATAAACAATGCGGCGCATATGGGAATATATTTCCTGGGAAATGATAACACAATCGAATATAACGAGATATATAATGTCCTGAAATTTTCAAATGATATGGGCGCGATTTATGCCGGACGTGACTGGACTGCCGGCGGAACGGTTATAAAATACAACTATATCCACGACTGCGTTGGCGAGGATTTGAGAACAGACGCGGTATGGCATACGCAGGGTATATATTTTGACGACGGACTCTCGGGAATGACGATTTACGGCAATATTTTTGACGGAGTGAATAACGGTGTGTTTATACATTATGGCAGAAGCAATCGGATAGAGAATAACATATTCAGAAACTGTAAAACCGCGATAGTTATAAAGAACAAGAGCGGTACCAAAGACACCAAAGGTATGTATGATGAGAACGAGAAGATTCAGGCGGCATATAAAGAGGGCGGAATCACAGCTACGACCGTTGCGGAGCTTATAAAGAGAAATTATGTGAATAAGTATCTCCCGAATAAGGCGCTTTATGAGGAAAAGTATCCGTTTTTAAAGACGATTATGGACGATTATCCGATGTTTCCGAAATACAATACGATAAAGAACAATGCGATTATTGCAAGTGAGCCGTATGAGATACCCGAATCGGTTACGAATGATACTCCGATGGAGGGGAATTTCGAGACGATGGAGGATATGAGCTATGAGGCCGCCGCGGCAAATATCGCGGGATTTGAGAACATTGATTATAAAAATGCGGGAACAAAAGCGGTTGAATCCGAAACGGTCGGAGATTTCAAAGCGGTATATCCCGAAAATAACAGCGAGAATGTTATTGCCGATGACTTGATACTTTCGTGGAAGGCGGCAAACGGCGCAAACCGCTACAGATTGGTTGTGGCGGAGGACGCGGACTTTGAAAAGATTATTTATAACAATACCGTCGAGGTTAATTATAAGAAGTTTTCAAGATTAAAATACGATCGCAGTAAATATTATTGGAAGGTTTATGCATCGAGTACATCAAAGGGATATTTGAAAAACGAGATAATGAACAAAAACGGCGTGATGTGCTTTAGAACTGCGCAAAAAGAAGAGCTTTATACCAAGGATTTTGAAAAGCTGATTTCGGTTTCGGAGGAAGAACTTGAAAAAGCGACAGAGGGAACAGAGGGCGGAAAATTTATCGTGGGTTCAAAGGATAAATTCAGACTTGCGATAGAAAGCGCAAAAGCTGTTTTGGGCGGCAACCAAAAGCTCTCTCCGTATATTTCAAAGCAGAAGATGATTGAATCGGCAACACTTGCTTTAAATAACGATTACAATAAATTCCTGCAGTCGAGAAATGTTGAAACGATGAGCATAGGAGAAATCTTAAAGGATTCGGCGAACTGGACGGGAAAATCCGGCGGTTATGCGATAAGCGGAAAAACAGCGTCCTTTACCAAAGGCGGATCGTACGGATATACGGCAAAGAAAATAGAAAATTATAAGAAGGTGCATATGAGAGCAAGCTTTAACCCCGGCTCGGGATTTGTGAGCGTTGCCCTAAGGGCACAGAACGTAACGGTTCAGCCGTGGAAAACACAGTGTTATATCTTCCTTGTAAAAGAAGATGTGATAGAGCTGCAAAAGTTTAACGGCAGTGAAAAGTTCTTCTATTCGGTAGAAAATACCTGCTTAAAGTCGGGAACCGAGCATGATATAGTATTTGCGGCGCTTGATACCGAAAATGGCGTGCAGGTGACGCTCGAGGTTGACGGAGAAGAGATATTTAATGTCGCAGATGAAGAATTTGCAATAACGGACAGCGGTTATTTTGCGGTATACACGACCGATGATACAGCAACGTGTACCATTAAGGACGTTAAATAAGGAAGGAGGGAATTTTATGAAAAAGATAATATTTGTTTTGTCGGCATTGCTGATAGCGGCACAGAGTGCGGCATATGCGGAAATAACAAAAACAAGCATCTCCGATGACGGGGAACTGAGTGTGGTAGGAAAAACAACTGAGCCTAAGGGGACAGATGTGTCGGTACTGGTGGTAAGACCTGGAAAGGACTATACAAAAATCGTTTCCGATGAAAAGGACGGCGAAAAAGCAGCGGACAGCTTAGAGGCTATCGGGCAGATTAAGGTCGGTGAAAACAGCGTTTATGAGTATACATATAAAATGCACGCCGACGCGGTGTCGGGAGAGTATGCGGTTTATGCCAGAACATACGGAACGGACATCACAGATAAAACAACGTTTATTTATTCAAATAAAAAACGGCTTATTGAGGCTTATGAAAAAATCAAGAACGGTGAGGCGGTTTTGGGCGTATTGAATGAATACGCGGGAGATATTGACTATTCGCTTTCTGAAAAATTTAAAAATTTCAGCGATAAGCAGAAAGAATATATAGCCGACGGAATATCAAAAAGCACACTTACCGATGCGAATGATTTGAAAACCGAATTTTCGGATTATTGCACGATTGCAATAAATTGTGCGGATTTGAAGGCACCCGAAAAAGAAACGGTTAAAAATATGATCGAGAGCTTGTGGAAAAAGATCGGGATAGAGGAGAGTACATACTCCGATTATAAAGAGCTCAGCTCATCAAAGCAGGAATGGGTTATAGCAGATGTGATTTTAAATTCAAAAACGGGAATGCTCCCGAAAGATGTTGCGGAGCAGTTCCGAAAGAGTGTGAATGAGGCAAAAAATAAAAAGAACACGGGAGGTACCTCCGGCGGCGGAGGAGGCGGCGGCAGCTCATCATCGGGATTTTCGGCGGGAACCGCTGCAAATACGACCGTTGAGCCGCAGAAAACAGCCGGTAAATTTACCGATCTTGAAAGTGTTTCATGGGCGGAGGAAGCGATAAACACACTGGCAAAATATGATGTGATAAACGGCAAAAGTGAGAATATATTTGCCCCGAACGATTACATAAAAAGAGAAGAATTTGCACAGTTGATAGTAAAAAGCTTTAATATCACGTCGGGGACACAGGAGCTTAAATTCGAGGACGTTTCAAAAGATGCATGGTATTACGACTCGCTTAAAAAAGCTTTTTCAAACGGGATAATAAACGGCATGAGCGAAACGAGATTCGGCACGGGAGAATTTATAACAAGGCAGGATATGGCTGTTATGCTGTACCGCGCGGCAGCGGCTGCCGGCGTTGAAATATTGGTGGTTGACGCCGAAAAGACGGTAAACGATTCGGCTGATATCAGCGGGTATGCGGCAGACGCGGTGGCTGAATTGGTAAAAGCCGGTATAATTAACGGTGATCAGAACAGGAATTTTAATCCTAAAAATAATGCAACAAGAGCACAGGCAGCTGTAATGATATACAATTTACTTTACAAATAATACATGGTATGTAATAAATAGGTAATTGTAAAACTAACGTTTTCCAATTAAAATTCTTAGGTAGAAATAAAAAGTTCCGGCCGATTTTAATTTTACGGCAGGTTGAAACTTTTTATTTCAGCCAAAAATGACGCACATGTCGTCATTTTTGATTACAAATCAGGGGTTAGCACCACCGATCCCACCATAAGAATGGTGGCTAAAAAGTAAAATTTACATTTTACAATTACCTATATGTATTAAAAATAAAAAGAAAAGAGAGGACGAAAAAAATGAAAAAAATTGTATCAATGTTGATGAGTGCAGCCTTGATAGCAAACTTTTCTGCGGTAATGGCGGAAAGTGAAACAACGACATTTTTCAGTGAGGATTTTTCGGGTACGAGAAATGACGTTATTGCAAAAGGCGTACAGGGAAGAGCGGTAAGCGCGTGGCAACTGTATGAGGACACTGATTTGGGAAGTCAGGCGGTGTATATCCAAAAAACGGGAGCCGGCAGAGGATTTTTAAGAACACCGACAGCCGATTATGAAACGCCCGTTTCGGGAAATATCAGACTCAGCGCAAAGTTCAAGGTGAATTCTACGGCTAATCTCGAATATTACCCGTTGACTTTCAAGTCGGACAAACAGATTAAAACAAACGATGACGTATATGATTTTGCAAAGACGGTTTATATTTCAAAGGGCAAATTTATGATTGCAAATCCCGACGCACCGTCGGATATTACGACATCGAACGGAATATACACAACAACCGAAATTGCAGATGTTCAAACCGATAAATGGTACGATTTAACGATTGAGCTGAAGATTGACGGCGATGAAACAACATTTGACAGCTGGTCATATTCTTTAAAGGATATTTCGGGAACCGTAATCGGCAGCGGCGCGGACTATGTTCTCGGTGTATCTGAGGGAAACGGTACATATAACTTCTTTGATATGGCAGGAATAAAGAGATTTATTTTCGGCTATGTTGGAAATACTTCGGCAGATGATGATTCTATAATATATATGGACGATGTGGTAATAGAGGGACTTGCAGAAGAACCGGATGAACCCGAAGATCCGACAGTAAAAACATATTTTTCCGAAAAGTTCTCGGGAACAAAGACAGATTTAACGGATAGAATCCAGGCAAGAGCGGTAAGTGCATGGGATGTGACAAATGAGGCTGATTGGGACAGTCAGGTTGTCTTTGTTCAGAAAAATGCAAACGGCGCAGGATTTTTAAGAATACCTACCGCAGATTACGATATGCCTGTTTCGGGAAATATCGAAATGAAAGCGAAGTTTAAGGTGAATAATCTGACAGATGTTGAATATTATCCGTTGAGCTTTAAAACCGATAAGCAGCTTAAAACCGACGATTCATTTTATGATTTTGCAAAGATGATTTATATTTCAAAGGGCAAATTTATGATTGCAAATCCCGATGCACCGTCGGATATTGCGTCAACAAACGGAATATACACAACAACCGAGATTGCAGACGTTCAAACCGATAAATGGTACGATCTGACAATTAACTTATATATTGACGGCGATGAAACCACATTTGACAGCTGGTCATATTATCTGAAGGATACAGCAGGAAATGTAATCGGCAGCGGTGAGAATTATGTTCTCGGTGTTTCGCAGGGAAATTCGGCATATAACTTCTTTGATATGGCGGGAATAAAGAGATTTATCGCGTCATATATCAATAATTCGACATCGGTTAATTCGATAATGTATCTTGATGATGTGTCGATAAAAGCACAGCTTGCGGCACCGAAAATCAGCAATGTTGATATTGATACAACCGAGGTGCAAAGACCTGTTATAACAGTTACTTTCAATCAGGAAATGAATGTGGACAGTTTTTCGGGAATCACAGTAAAGGACGAGCAGGGAAATGCGGTTGAGCTTGAAATATCGTCAGATAATGCAAGCGTATATACGGTTAAAATTTTGACCGATCTTCCGTATGCGACAAACTTTACTCTTACCGTTCCGTCAACCGTAACAGCGGCAAGCGGTGCGGCAATGGAAGAATTTACAAAGAGCTTTACCACTCCGAAATTCCAAATCCCGACAGAAGAAACATATCTTTCGGAAGAATTTTCGGGAGTAAAGACAGATTTGCTGGATAGAATCCAGGCAAGAGCGGTAAGTGCATGGAATGTGGTAAACGATACCGATTTGGACAGCGGAGTTGTATATGTTCAAAAGAACGTAAAAGGTACGGGATTCTTAAGAACTCCGACAGCCGATTATGAAACACCTGTTTCGGGAAATATCGAAATGAAAGCGAAGTTTAAGGTAAATAACCTGACAGATGTTGAATATTACCCATTAAGCTTCAAATCGGATAAGCAGATCAAAACAAATGATGACGTATTTGATTTTGCAAAGATGATTTATATTTCAAAAGGTAAATTCATGATTGCAAATCCCGATGCTCCGGCAGATATTACAACTTCGGCAGGTGTATACACAACAGCAGAGGTGGCAGATGCAGAAACAGACAAATGGTATGACCTGGCAATAAGACTGAATATCGACGGTGACGAAACCACATTTGACACATGGTCGTATACACTGAAAGATATTGCCGGAAATGAGATTGGCAGCGGTGAAAACTATGTTCTCGGTGTTTCACAGGGAAATTCGGCGTATAACTTCTTTGATATGGCGGGAATAAAGAGATTTATCGCGTCATATATCAACAATTCAACGGCGGTTGATTCAATAATGTATCTTGACGATGTATCGATAGTAAAGCTTAAAAATCCGGTTGCAACAGCGTCAATTTCGGACGGTGCGGAGAATGTATCGGTAAGCGATGAGATAGTTATCAGCTTCAGTCAGCCTGTAGACGCGGAGGGTTTTGACAGAATCACACTTACAAAAGGCAGAGAAAATGTTGCGGTTTCGGTACGCCCGACAACAGGCTATACAAAGACCTGTACTGTGACTTTTGCGGATAATCTCGACTACAACAGAGAATATGTGCTGAACATTCCGCAGATGCAGAGCGAGTATAAAGTATATTCCGATGCGCTAAATATCGGCTTTAAGACAGAGCTTAAGAAAAATGCCATCGAGGTAGAGAATCTTACAATCAATGACGGCGGTGCAGTAGTTGTTGCGGCGGGTGAGAAGATAAAGATAAATGCCGATTTTGCAAATGTTTCGTCGGCAGATGAGGACGCAGCACTGATCGTTGCGGTTTATGATAAATACGGAACCATGCACGGTGCGGTATACAAAAATACAACTGTAGAAACGGGAAAGAGCGCATCGCTTGAGGCGGAACTGACAGTGCCGCAGGGCGTCGGAGAAGATGCATATATTATGGTTTATACATGGAACGGTATAGGCAGCATGACTCCGATTTCGGGCGCGATAAAAAGACCGTAAGGAGATAATAAATGAAAAGAATAAAATCAGTTTTGGCAATTGGTTTGATTTCGGCTCAGGTTGGGGCATTTATGCCCCATGCCTGGGCTGAATTTGAAAGCAATGTATTTTATGTCAGCGCCCAAAGCGGCAGCGATTATTTTTCGGGAAGCCGTGAAAAACCGTTCAGGACAATTTCAAAGGCGGCAAATGTCATGAAAGCAGGGGATAAGTGCTATATTGCGGAAGGTGTTTACAGAGAAACGGTAAACATGAACATATACGGCACAAAAGAAAATCCTGTTACCTTTGAGGCATATAACGGCGGTAAGGTTGTAATCAGCGCCGCCGATGAAATAAGCGGCTGGGAAAAGTATAACGGGAATATTTACAGAGCGAAAATGGAATGGGACTATAAATCAGGAAACGGCAATATGCTCTTTTCCGACGGCGAGCAGTGCTTTGAGGCACGCTGGCCGAATACATCGGATTTGCTGGATTACGACAGCTATGCAAAAGCGCAGAGCGTTAATAAAACGGCTGTCAGCATAACAAATTCAGAGCTTCCGGATATTGACTATACCGGCGCGGTTGTGTGGTATAATACAGAGGCAGGGTATTGGAGCAAGACAAGCACCGTTACGGGGTATAACAAAAGCACAAAGACAATCAGCTTTAAGACTTCAAGCGATGCGACAACGTACGTACCGCAAACCGGCAGTATATTTTATGTAACACGCGCCTTGGGACTTCTTGATTCTCCGAAAGAATGGTTTAAAGATAGCAAAACAGGGTATATATATTTCGGCACCGACGGAAAAACCGATCCGAATAATCTATGCATAGAGGCAAAAAAGCGTGAAAATGCTATCGTTATGGATAACAGCAGATATGTTAATGTAAAAGGCATTACCGTCCGCGGCGGAAATATTAAAACGGGAGAGAACACTAAAAATTGCACATGGGACAATATGGTAATTGAGAGTGTGGATTACAACATATCCGGCGGAAATTCGGCGAACCCCGATGCGGCATCGTTTGTTATTTACGGCGAGAACAATACGCTGAAAAATTCCGAAATAAAGAACTGTTACGGAGATGGAGTGGTAATGGACGGACGCTGCAACAGCGTAGTAAATAACTATATTCATGATGTGAATTTTGAGCATACATATTCATACGGAATATGCGTAAAAGGCGAGAATCAGTTTATAAATCACAATACTGTATCGAAAACGGGAAGATCAGCTTTGGGCGGCGATTTCAGAGCGAGCGAAATATCATACAACGATTTTTATAATACTATGCGTCTTTCGATTGACGGCGGTGTGATATATCTTGTAAATAACGATTATGATTCATCGGAAATACATCATAATCTCATACATGATAACAGCGGAAAAGAGGGTTATCAGTCGGGGATTTATTATGACTCAAACACAAACAATGTAATTACATATAATAATGTAGTGTGGAATATAGAAAACGGTCTTGAAAAGGCAAAGTTTATGACGCTCAATACACCGAGTGCAAACAATATTTTCTTCAACAACACCTTTATAAATGATTCGCAGGTGAATATTTACCCGTCAAACGGCTCTGTTGAGGGTGCGGTGTTTTTGAATAATATATTCAAGCAGGAGGGCTTGCCGGAGGAAACAATCAAAGAAAAAAATATAAATTATTCCAATAACGTGATTGTTTCGATGAACGATCTGAATGACGATTTTACTCCCAAAAACAGCGCAAACATTGTAAATAAGGGTATAAATATATCGGGCATTACCGATAGAACAGAGGACGGCTCTCCCGATATGGGCGCATATGAATATGGAGAGGTTAAGTGGAGTGCCGGAAAGCAAAACGGCGAGGTTACGGATTCTTTCGGTCTGCACTATACGATTCCGTTTAAAAATGCAGTGAAGAACAGGAGTTTTGAGGACGGTTTGACAGACTGGAAAACCGAAAACGGAAATCCGGAGCTGATAAATCTCAGCTCGTGGAACTTTTCAAGGCTTTATACAAATAACGGAATGTATGGCTTGACGCTTAAAAACACCGACGGCGTGAGCCGGAAAATTACAGGATTAAAGCCGTATACGGAATATAATATCGGCGCTTTTGCAAAGATACGCGGTGAATTTTATGCGGCGGGAAAAGCGGTATTGAAGAGCAAGAATAATTTTATAAGCGGCAATTACAGAGCGAGCGGTATTGTCGGAAATATCAGCGGCGGCGACTGGATAGGGTATAAAAACGTTGATTTTAAAGACGGCTCCTGCGACATTATGAGAATACTTACCAATACAACACAATCCGGCGGAAAAATTGAGGTTTATATCGACTCTTTGGACGGTGACAAGATTTTAGAGCATAGTTACAAAACCACATCAAAGGGATCGTGGAATGACAATGAGTGTAAAATAAATGCATCGGTAAAAGGTGTGCATGATGTGTACTTTAAATTTACGGGTGCACAGCAGGACGCGTTCTTCGGAGGATTTGAGCTTTATAATTCATTGAGTAAAGATACGGTTGAACTGTGTGCCGTATCCGACAGAGGCGATTTCGGAAAAATTGAGTATTCCGAGAAGGCATGGCAGATAAATCCCGAAAAAATATCGGTAACAACGGGGAATATCGGTGAGATAGAGATATTTATTTCCAAAAAGAGCGGAGATAATGTCGGATATATCGACGGTGTTTCTGTAACCGAGACGATAAACACAAATACCGTTGATTTTATAATAGACGGTATTAAAATATTAAATGCGGACCGCGAAATGGCAAAGATACTCGGAGATTCTTCTGTGAATATTCTGGAATTTTGCGCCATGAATTTCTCACCCTCCGATAAAAGCTATACGTTTACCGCTGTCGGGTATGACTGTGAGAATAACGTAAGCGGAGAGTCGAAAATAACCGAGACAATAAAAAGCGGCGGAAAATTAAATGCCGGACTGGGCGTTAAGGTCCCTCAGACAGAGGGTGCGTATATAAAGCTTGCAGCTTTTGCGGACGGCAAAAAGCTTGACGAATATAAAATAACCAACGTATTTTGCGAGAGAGAAACCGCAGATAATTGTTCTGTAAGGCGCGTGTGGGTTACAAACGGCACTGGTGTGCAGGATATTGTCTCGGAGGAGAGCAGCAAGGTAAGCATTATGGCAGAAAACCGCGGCACGGCTGACGAAAATGCGGATTTCATGCTTGCATTATACACTGCCGACGGGAGACTTTGCGGTGTAAAAAAAGCGACAGGCATTGTTGGCACGGGCAAGATAAATATTATAAGCATAGAGGTTGAAAATACCGGGGATTATTCATACGGCAAGCTTATGGTATGGAGAAACGGCGAGCTGACACCGCTTACCGAGGCTTTTTCTCTGTAAACGGTGCGTATACGAAATTTAAAATATAGTAGAGAAGAATAAAAACATAACAGATGATTTTGCTTTGAAAGTATGGTATAATATATGTATTTATACATTACGGAAAGAGTGATTTAAAGTGGAAAGTCATTATATGTTTGAGAGAATTGAGAAAACGGCGGCGGATAATGTTACGCACATAATGATAAAAAAGCCGAACGGTGTAAGCTTTTCGATAAAACCCTTTAGGAGCGAGAAAATTAAAACAGAATATAACCGTGAAGGGTTTGAAAAAATCACCTCAACAGGATATGATATGCGATACAGATTTTCGGCGGATATTCCGGGAGTGTATACGGTTTGTGAAATGAATACCGATAAAGCAGTCTCGGAATATGAGCTGGAGGCGGTTTCGGGAAATAAGCACGGTTATGTGAGGGTAAGCCACCAAAATAAAAGATATTTCGCTTATTCGGACGGAGAAACGTTTTTGCCTGTCGGCATTAACATGGCTTTTCCGAAACAATATCAGCTGAGCAACGGGAAAGAGTTCGGATTGGACGGGAAATATGCATATCTGGGATTAAGACAGTATGAGGCGTGGATAAAAAAAGCGAGCCGAGCCGGAGTTAATTTGATTCGTATATGGTGCGGACATGATTATTTTACACCGGAGAAAACGGATAACGAGGTTTTTTTATATGAGCAGTTTTCAAAGCTTGACAGGATTTTTGAGCTTGCGCATATGTATAATGTAAAAATCAAACTGACAATAGACCAGTTCAGATATTTTAAATATGACGATAACGGCGGATATATTGACGAATTGTTTGGAAAATCATTGTACGACGGTTCAAAAAAATGCACTGATGCGAACGAATGGCTGACAGATGTACGCTGGCAGAAACAGTGGCTGAAAAAAACAGAGGAATATGCGAAAAGATATGCCTATGATGATGCTTTGTTTGCGGTTGAGCTGTGGAATGAAATGAACTGTTTCGGATGTTGGTGGGAGGAATATAATCCCAATATAACGGAGTGGAACAGAGTGATTTCGGCTAAGGTTAAAAGCCTATTCCCGAACCATATGGTTGTAAATTCTATCGGGAGTTACGATTCGGACTATTCAAAAAAATATTACGATGAATTTTGCTGGGACTGCTTTGATTTTAAGCAGGTTCATTCATATCTGGATCAGGGTGCAAAATTTAAAGAGGCAACGGATAACCCGATTGAAATATTTAAACGCGTATCAAAAGAACTGACAAACGGTTCGCAGCCGCTTTTTATAGCAGAGACAGGGGCGGTGAATGATAATCATTCGGGACCTTTCCGGTATTATTCTGCTGATGATGACGGTCTGATTTTTGCGGACTGTGTATATGTACCTTTCTTTTTGGGGTGTGTCGGCTGCGGAAATATATGGCATTGGGACGACAGATATGTTGAATTTAAAAATCTATATCATATGTATAAGCCGTTTGTAACCCTGACAGAGGGAATTAATACGAGCAAAGAAATGTTTCGCACCGAGGATTTTTCAGATGAGTGTACCTACATATTGGTATTGTCGGGACGTTTTCATGATCTGTATTATATCAGGAATAAATCTGCGTCATGGCAGAATGTATTGCGTGATAACGGAGAGATAAACATCATTGATGAGATTAAGTTAAAAATAAACGGAAAAGCCGAATTGATTCACATATGGCAGGACGGAGAGCGGATTGAACAAAGCGGAGATACCGCAGTGGTGCATAATTTGCAAAAGGGTGTGTTTGTAAGAGTAAGCAGGGGGGATAACTGATGATCTTGACCGATTATTTTAAAAGTGAGCATGATTTAACATGGGATTATGCAAAGCAGTGCGGAGTGGAGCACGGAGTGATACGGCTCCCCGAGGACGAACGCTTTGATATATGCGATTTTTCGCACTGGAAGAGCGTATATAAACGCTTTTCGGATTTCGGCATAACGCCTTTGGTTATCGAACCGATGCCGAATGAACTTCACGACCATATAAAAATCGGGGACGAAAAGCGCGATGAGTGTATCGAAAAGGTTATTAAAATGATGCAGTATATGAATGAACTGGATATACGCATTATATGCTTTAACTGGATGGCATATATCGGCTGGCTCAGAACCTCCGATAATACCGCAGAGCGCGGAGGGGCAAAGGTTACAGCTTTTAATATTGACGATTTCCGAAAGTGCGATAAGAAGATCACGGCAAAAGAACTTTGGGATAATTATGAATATTTTATAAAAGCGGTGATTCTGTACGCCGAAAAGTACGGCATTAAATTGGCGCTGCACCCCGATGATCCCCCGATTGAAAAATTGGGCGAGGTGGAGCGTATAATGATAAACCGCAAGAATATCGAAAAAGCGATAAATATTGTAAAGAGTCCGATGATAGGGGTTACGATGTGCCAGGCTACGTATCATATGATGGGTGAGGATCTGTACGAGGTGATACCGGCTTTTGCCGAAAAGATATTTTTTGTGCATTTCAGAAATGCGCGCGGCAATAAATATAATTTCCGAGAAACCTTTCACGATAACGGCGAGATAAAGATGGCGGATATTATGAGAGTTTATAAAGAGAATAACGTAGATGTTCCGATAAGAGTCGACCATGTTCCGCTTATGGCGGGAGAACGTCAGGATTTGGCAGGGTATACCGCACTCGGAAGGCTATACGCAATCGGGTACTTAAAAGGCATAATGGAGAGTATATAATGAGTATTTTGGATGAAAGACTTATAAATAAAATAAGGGCAAATACAGAGAAGATAGGTGATGATTTGAGAGAATTTCCCGAAAACACCGACGGAAATTATCTCAAAAAAAGAGATAAAGCACTAAAGCTCGGGCATATATTTAACTGGACACAGAGCTTCTTTGTCGGAACGGCACTTTGGGCATATCTTGATACAAAGGATAAAAAGCTTTTGGAATGGGCAGAGAGTTTTTATGAGAGCTATTATAAAAAGGTATTTGAAACTCCTATGGAAACCATGCACGATCTGGGATTTTTATACTCTCCGTATGCTGTTATGCTGTACGGTATAACAAACGATGAGAAGTATAAAAAATTAGCACTAAAGGCGGCGGACGAGCTGGCAAAACGCTATAATCCCAAAGGCGGATACATAAGAGCGTGGGGGAGAATGGACTATAAAACGCCGGAGTATGTGGACGGTGAGCTTGCGAAAAATCACTTTTTTTGCGAAAGCAAGGGAATTGCGATTATTGACTGCATGATGAATCTGCCGCTGCTCTTTTGGGCAGGCGAGGTGACGGGACATGCGTTTTACAAAAGAATTGCCGAGGCTCATGCCGATACAACGCTGAAATATTTTATCCGAGAGGACTATTCTATGCGCCACGCATACAGATTTTCGGAAGATACCGGCGCGGCATTGGGCGAGGCGAACTATTGCGGATATTCTGTCGGCTCATACTGGGCGCGCGGCGCGAGCTGGGCGATATACGGCTTTGCAATCGCCTACGGCTATACGAAAAAAGCGGAATATATGGACTGTGCGGCAGCTTTGCTGGATAAATTCATGACAGAGTGCAAAGGCGAAATCCCGTTATGGGATTTCAGACTCCCGGCAGACGAGGAAAAGCTTCCCGATACCTCTGCGGCGGCGGTTGTGCTTTCGGCAATTCTCGAGATTGAAAGGTACAAGACGGATTCCAAACTGCAAAAATATAAAAGACTGCTGATTGAAAAATTGGAGGAGTATGTCAATTATGATGAGAATGTCATGGGAATTTTAAGAGGGCAAAACGGCAGAAATGTATACACTTCTTTCGGAGATTATTATCTGATTGAAAGCCGCATAAAGGATAAAATGAGTATCAAAGTATGGTAGCTCGGATAAAATTGAAAAATATGGGAGAAAATTTGATATAATCTACAAAAAAATATTGACATCAAGGTGCTTTTATGATATTATATACAATGAAAATTAACGAATAATGTCAGATATAAGCATAAAAGCTCATTTTGGGGGATATTTTGGAATGGGTAGACTGCAATTGTATTTAAAAAGCGATACAATTCTCTTTGCTCATTCCATATTTTTTGTCTGATATTATTTTAAGAAAAATTAAATGGAGTGGGTGAAATGAAAAAAATTTTCAGCAAAAAAAATGTTATTGCTTTTCTTACCCTTATTTCAGTCGTGATGATTTCGGCTGTTGCTTTTGCGGAGGGTGAGGACGGCGAGGCTGTTGTAAGTATGTTCCATGCGACATTCTGGGCGCTTGTGCCGCCGATTGTTGCGATAGGGCTCGCACTTATAACAAAAGAGGTTTATTCATCATTATTTATCGGTATAGTCCTGGGGGGACTTCTTTCTGCGAATTTTGCACCGGTGGCAACGCTGGACAACCTGTTAAACGAGGGCTTGATTGCCGCTATTTCCGATACTGCCGGAATATATCTGTTCCTGGTAATTCTGGGAATAATTGTTGCTTTGGTAAATAAAGCGGGCGGCAGTGCGGCGTTCGGAAGATGGGCGAGTGTGCATATCAAGACGCGCGTAGGGGCGCAGCTGGCGACTTTCCTTTTGGGTGTGCTTATCTTTATCGATGACTATTTCAACTGCCTTACGGTGGGAAGTGTTATGCGCCCTGTGACCGATACGCATAAGATATCAAGAGCAAAGCTTGCGTACATAATAGACGCAACGGCGGCGCCGGTATGTATGATCGCACCTGTTTCGTCATGGGCGGCTGCGGTATCGGAATTTACAAAGGGAACGGGATACTCGGGCATTGAGCTTTTTGTACGTGCGATTCCGTATAACTTTTATTCGCTTTTGACGCTTGTGTTTGTAATTGCAATATCGGTTATGAAGATAGATTACGGCCCGATGCGTCTGCATGAGTATAACGCGGTACATAACGGTGATCTTTATACCTGCGGCGACAGAGTGGAGGATACTACAGAGGGCGAGGCAAATCCGAGAGGACATGTTATCGACCTTATTTTGCCGGTAATTGTGCTTGTTGCTTTGTGCGTTATCGGACTTATATATGTCGGAGGATTTTTCTCGGGTTCGGACTTTGTGACGGCTTTTGCAAATACCGACGCAACGGTCGGCTTGCCGTGGGGCGCGATAATTGCCTTGGTTTTGACTATAATATATTTGGTTGCAAGAAGAGTTGTTAGCTTTAAAGAGGCGATGGAATGTGTGCCTAAGGGATTTATAGCGATGGTTCCGGCAATACTTATTCTTACCTTTGCTACGGCTTTGAAGAATATGACAGGTCTTTTGGGAGCAGCTGACTTCGTGGGTGCTTTGATGGATTCTGCGGCAAGCGGTCTTGCTAACTTCCTGCCGGCGATTATCTTCCTTGTTGCTTGTCTTTTGGCATTTGCGACAGGTACATCATGGGGTACATTCGGAATACTTATCCCAATTGTTACGGCGATATTTGATCCGACAAGCGAATTGCTTATTATAGGTATCGCAGCCTGCCTGGCAGGTGCTGTTTGCGGCGATCACTGCTCGCCTATATCCGATACGACAATCATGTCGTCTGCGGGCGCAATGTCAAATCATATCAACCATGTATCGACTCAGCTGCCGTATGCGGTAACGGTTGCGGCTCTCTCATTTGTGGGATATTTGCTTGCGGCATTTATACAGAATGCGGCAATACTGCTCATAATTGAAATTGTACTGACGCTTGTTGTGCTGTTTGTAATAAAGAACATTACGGCGAAAAAAGAAATGTAAAAAAAACTTCGGAATGCAAGAAAAATGCACATAATTATTGAAAATATAACTGTTGCGGCTTGCTGTTGACACAAAGGCTGTTTAAAAAACGAATTGATTTTTTAAACAGCCTTTTTATATAAAAAATTATCATATCATACTTTGGTATGATGACAAATAATTCAAGCTGTGGTATAATAATATAAAAATATAAGTTTTGAGAGGAGAGCAATATGAAAAAGAGATCAGTAAGCTTGCTTTTGTCAGCGGTACTTGTTTTCGGCACACTTCCGGGAATGGCTCATGCGGAGGAAAGTATCCAAAACGGTGTAAAGCTCGGAGCGGCAAGAGGGGATATTGTATACTATGCCGGAGGTGACACGCCGGGAAAATGGTATGTCATAGATGCCGAAAAGAGCAATACCGATGATACAAACGGCATGCTTCTTTTAAATAAAGATGAATTTTATAAAGTGAACAACTACGGTTCGAATTTGTCAACCCGTTATAATACAACATACAGTGAATATTATAATAAGGCTTTCAGTGAACTTTATCGGAGCGCCGTAATGACGGTAAGCAAAACAGACGATCCGTATGAATACGATAAAGGTACATATAACGGTCAGTTGGATAACGATACCGTTTTTGCGCTTTCTTTGGCTGAATCGGAAAAATTGACAGATGAAGAAAAAAAAGGCGGTGAGAGTTGGTGGCTGCGTTCTGTCAAAAAAGGAAAAGGGGTTTATTGGGAAGGTTTGCAACAGAAAATCGATAATGATGAAGGTGCGTACATTATTAGATCATCAGGCAAATTATCATCAACAATATTAGCTGATATAAGTAGCATAACGTTTCGCCCGGCGGTAAATCTCGACAAAACCAAGCTTGGTGCTTTAAACGGACAGCCGCTTTTGCTCCCGGCGGGAGAATTCAGCGAGGCAGAAGAGAAATTTGCGCCTGTCGGTACAGCGAATGAGTGGAAATTGAGCGTAAAAGACAGCAATGTGCAGATAATAGATGCATATTCCGTGACAAACAGGGAACGGAACTGTTCTGTGGCGGTTGAAACCAATCTGACAGAGGTTTCGGATAACGATTATATCAGTGCGGTTATCCAAAAGGCGGACGGAAGTATTTCACATTATGCGCGGTATAAAATGGACTATCCTTCACCGATTTTGATGATAGGTTATCCGTCGGATATGGATAAGGAAACCGATTCGATGTATGTATTCTATGAAAATTACCGCGGAGAATATTCGGGCTCGATAAGCGATCCGGTAAAGATTTGCTTTGAACATGAGCTGGAGTATACATCAACAGATGATGAGTATCATGAAGCGACGTGCAAAAACTGTTCATTTTGGATGAAAGCAAATCATAATATAACGTACTATGATAAAGACGCGGACACTCATACAAAAAAATGCGAAAAGTGCGGTTATGAAAAAGATACGGCGCATGATTTTACATATACATATGTAGATGACAGTGTACATAAAAGCGAGTGTATCTGCGGCAGAAAAGATGAGCGGGAGGCACATAAGTATTCTGCGGCGGTGACGGAAGATGCGGCACAGTTTACCTGCTCGCTTTGCGGCAACACTACATTTACGGCTAAAAAAGGTGATTTCGGCTCATCTGTTGCTGTAAGAAAAGGTGAATATAAAAAAGGCTCGCTTTCTCTTGAAGAAGGTCGGACAAATGATATGGAGAATATGGAGTGCTTTCTGGAATCGGAGAAAAATTACACTTTTTGGGATTCGGATGCTCAAACCGACAGATCTGTTTTGACGTTTAAGACAAATCACAAGATAAAGGTAAAGGGCGTCAAAATATCCGCTGCGTCAACATTGAGAGACTTTTTGCCGGATATGATTGTTTTCTATGCAAGAGCGGGCGCTGATGAGGAATATAAAAAGATCGGTACGGTTGCGCTAAAGCAGATATGCGATCCTAATAGCAGCGCATATTCATTCTTGTTTGCGCAGGAGAATCAATTTGAGCAATATGATGATTATAAGCTTGAAGTGTATAACTCATTGGGCACAAACGGTCTGAGTTATTTGCAGCTCCTTTCGGATACAGGAATTACACCGGAAATTAAAACATACTCTTCTATCGTAAAAGACGCGGCGGAAAAGATGTACCCGGGAGAGGACTACACCTGTACATTCATTTCAAGAATGGGACACCCGTTTAAGGGCGATATTAAAGTTTGGTGCGGCGATACTTTGAATAGTGATTGGGAGTATTCGGAAACAACGGGAGCTTTCAGACTCCCCGGCAAGTACATTACCGACGAAACGCAAAACTGGACAATTCAGGCGGACTGCGGATATGCAAGCGTTATAGATATTAAGCATAATCTTACGGGGCTTACCGCCGAAGGATTAAAAAGTATAAGATTCGGCGAGGACTATACTTGTACCTTTAAAGACAGCGAGGGCGGCACGACATTTGTCCCTGATGATATATCATATTTTACGGTATACTGTGATGATACCGATATTACCGGATATTGTATGCTTGACGGTGATCATAGGCTGACAATCCCTGCCGAGTATATGCAAGGCTCACTTGTTGTTATAACAGCAAGTGAGTTGGGCTTGGAAGAAACGGAGAACTCGAGCGTTAAGCTTGAAAGATCAGGCAAGAAAACACGTTGGTATGATAATTTTGGGTTGGCAATTGCTGATATTAAGCGCGGCGGTGATATGACGATTACGTTAGTCGGTGATTTAGAGCGTACTTTGTTTTCTGACGGATTTGTTTTTGAAAACGCAAAGGTGATATTTGATTTGAACGGTAAGAGTTTTATGGGGGTAGGTACTATACCGTTTGCTGTTAAGGGAAATGCCGAGCTGACTCTGAAAAACGGAAGTATCTGCGATATTAAAGCGGCGTGCATGATTAGTGAGTCGGGAACGGTAAACCTGAATAATGTTGCCATTGATGAGGATATGGAAATGTGGGTTTACGGCGGTCTGCTTAATATTAATAACGACGCCGAGCTTACATTTGGCAGTGTGCGCTTATATAATAACGGAAAGCTTTCACTGAAAAACGGTAAAGCAGACAGTATTTTCATGGCTGATACGGCAGACGTTACAATTGAAAACGGAACTGTGAATAAAATTGCAGATGAAGAGGGTAACGTGCGGACGGATATTGATTATTTCGGTTTGCTTGCAGAAGGTTCCGCATTTTATAATGTAGCGTCGCTTGACGATTTTTTGAACGGCAAAACAACGGCATTTTCTGTAAAAAAAGCAGAAAGTATAATTTCGCAGGAACCGCAGGACCGGGAGGCAGATGCGGCAGATACCGTAATATTAAAGATCGGCGCTCCGGAAAATTCGGAGTATCGCTGGATAGACTCGGACGGCGCGATTGTATCGGAAAATTCGGAGCTGTCGCTCGGAAACCTTTCTGTCGGCGAGCATAAATATTACTGTATAGTTATATCGGACGGAGTGTTGGCAAAGAGCCGCACGGCGACCGTAAAAGTCACCTGCCGACATGAAAATATAGATGAAAACGGTAATTGTACGGTGTGTAAAGAGTTGCTTTTGACAAAGGTTGAGGTCGGCGGTGTGACAAAATATTATAATGATATATATGACGCTGTCGATTTTGCAAATAAGAACAGATTTTCAAAGATTACTCTTTTGAGCGATGTAAGGACAAATAAGCAGGGAGATTTGGTATTTGCAGGCAATGAAGCAATACTTGATTTAAACGGGAAAACTTTGAATACAGCATTTGGTATGAAAATCAACATACGCGGACCGATGGAGATTATAGGTGACGGTACGGTGTATACCGATATTATAACAGCAACCGGCGATTGGAAAGACGGAAAAGTGCTTGTTATCAAAGGCGGTACATTTAGCGGCTCGGTTTCGGGAGACGGCAAAAATATTGTACTGCTCGGCGGCAATTTCCAGCATATAAGTGATCATTATCCCGTAAGTTCTATGCTTGGTGAGGGTAAGGCGTTTATGAATGAAGAAGGAAAATTTGTAAGCGGTACAACCGAAATAAGCGATGTGAGAGTTACCGACGCACCGTTTTTGATAGAGAACCAACCGCAGGGAAAAGCTGTTCCCGAGGGCATGACAGGAGAAAAATTATCTGTCGGACTGATAATGAATGAAAAGTACAGTGCTGACGAGGTGGCATATAAATGGTATGAGTGTGAAATGGAGTATAAGCTCGGACTCGGCATAGAATTTACCCGCGGCGAATCGGTCGGAGAAGAGGCAGAACTTGTGCTGCCGGAGGGCTTGAGTGCAGGAGAACAGAAAATATATCAGTGTGAGGTATCGTGTAACGGATATGTTTTGTATACCGACAGCGCAACGGTTACTTTCGGAAAAGGGAAGCCTGTTTTGAAAGTTTACAGTGATGAGTCCTATAGTATGTATACGACTGTCAACGGTTATGGAAATGACTGCGTACTTGTTTTCGCAAGCTATACCGAAGAAGGGCGTATGATTGATATGAAATCGAGAAAAATCAGAGCCGAAGAAGGTCTTTTCGGTACATATGATGCTTTGGAGGTAGAGACTGACGGTGCATTTTTAACAAAGGTATTTCTTTGGGACAGCTTGGACGGAATGAAACCATGGGATGAGGCGGCAGAACATAATGAGTCTACCGAAATTGTAGTTTATCTGAACGATGAGTGCTTTGCGGCAGAAAGCAATTATTACGATTGTACCGTTATGGCAGCGAGCTACAGCGAAAATAAGCTTGTTGATGTGAAATCGGTAAGACTTGATAAAAGCAATGACAGAAGCTGTAATATACCGCTGGAAGAGCTGGGACTGATTACCGAGGGGACTGACGGGGTGCGTGTATTTGTATGGAGGGACTTACAGAACATGATACCGCTTAAGTTTACCTTGGATAATTAATATAAATAGAGGCTGTTTAAAGAGTCAATTGATTTTTTAAACAGCCTCTTTATCTGCTTTTATGAATTTTTTTTAAATTTTATTTGCGGTATTTGACTATTAAAAGAAAGTGTGGTATAATATCTAATAAATATATTTTTGTAAAAGGTGAAGAGTATGAGTAAGAAACTGAAAATATTTATAGCGGTATTTTTGATTATAGCAATCCCGGTGGGGGTGCTTGCCGTTTGGCAGCGAGAGAATATAAATTCGTTTATCTATTCGATGAAATATTCGGACGATGATTTATCGAAGATGTTGGATAAAAACAAAGAAGAGCTTAATTCGGCGGTGTCGGGTGTAAAAGGGACAACTCCGAGAGAGCTTAAAGATGATGAAATTGCGGCTTTGGGAAAGGGCGAGATAAGCGAGGACGATGCGGTGGAGATAAGTCTGGGACTTACCACGCTGCACGAAAAAATCGAGCAGATAAAAGAAAATGCCGCACAGGGCAACGCGGAGAATACCTCGGCCGCTCAGGAAAACAATACTGCGGGCAATACAAATACAGATACCAAAACCGATAATTCGGCGGGGAGTTCAAATAAAGGCGGCACGGTAAGTACAGCAAACGGTGCGGCAGGTACAAATAACGGCGGAAATCAGCCATCAAAGGGTAACGGAAGTTCAACGGCAGCAAACGGCACAAATGCCGCAAACGGCTCGAACAGCTCGAATGGCTCGAACGGCACAAACGGTTCAAACAGTTCGGGTACATCGGAGGATAGGCTTGCAAATGAGAGTACATCATCGGTGCTGATTGCAAAGCTGTACGTATTGAAAGGATCATATGTCGCGAAGTTAGACGCTCTGGAGAGCGAGGGCATTGCGGAATATGCAAATACGCCGAACAAAAACACATCGTGGAAAGCGTCGATGATTTCAAAATATTCAGGTAAGGTTGCGGCTTTAGAGGGAGAATGTGACGCAAAATTTGAGGCGATTGTATCGGAACTGAAAACCGAGCTTGAAAAAAACGGCGAGGATACGTCAATCATAAAGACGATAAGATCTACATATGAAAAAGAAAAACAGATAAAAAAGGCGAATTACTTAAATACCTATATGGACTGACAGGAAGGGAGATTTTATGAAGAAAATATGTGTTTTGTTAATGCTTTTGCTCATACCGTCTGTGGCTTTTGCATATTCCGATGTCCCGGAAGAGGGAGAGTTGGGTGAGGCGGTGTATGCTTTATCTGAAAAAGGAGTTATAGACGGATATTCGGACGGGACATTCCGACCGGATAAGCCGATTACACGCGGTGAGCTGTGCAAAATGATAAATGTATTGTTTAATTTTACCGATGTCGGAAAAAACGACTTTTCCGATATTAAGTATGATGACTGGTTCTATACCAATGTTCTGATTGCGAATGAATATGGGTATATAAAGGGCTATACGGACGGAACATTTAAAGGAGACAATAATGTTACGCGTGAGCAGGCGAGCGTTATTGTCGACAGAATCACGCCGCTTTTGGAAATTGATGACTATACCCCGATAAATGATGAAGTTTCGGATTGGGCGCGTGATTCGGTGCAGATGATTGCCAATCATAAGCTTTTAAAGACAGACGAAAACGGTAATTTTCGGGCAAAAGAGAATATAACGCGCGGTGAGCTGGCAATGCTTTTAAAACCGTTTATTCCGGTGGAAAGAAATGATATGAGCGAGGGTGAACAGGGTACAAATGCCGAGATTGCTATTGCAAATGCGGTAGTGTATGCAAATTTGCAGGCGGCGATAAGAGATATTGAAAGCGTTGAATTTAACGAAAACGAGAAGCCTGTGATAAATGATGTGCTGACTGGTCTTAAAGGAACGGTGGAGGCAGGTTTGAACGGTCATCTGATAAATAAAAACTATGTGGTGACACATTATGCAACCGAAATTAATAGAGCAAGAGCTGCATATAAGAACATGACCGATGATGAAAAGGGTTATTTTCATACCAACATTGTAAAGCTGAATAACAGCACACTCATCTTCCTGCAAACATACTTTTTGGGAGATAAGCCAATTCTTGGATCGGATTAAAAAGAAAGGGGCTGTAAAAAAACTCCGGAACGCAAGAAAAGAAGTAAAGCACACACATTATAGAAAATATAATTGTTACGTTTTAGTTTTATCGCGGTAGAAAAATCATAAAATATGATTTTTCGTATGATTTTTTCTTTTCTTGCTATCAACAAACTTCGCCCTCGGAGTACCCGTGTACGCCGTCGGGTAACCCAAAGCTAAAGCTTTGGCTCAGTTTGTTAATTCCAAAGCTTTTTTCCTATCCCCTCTAAAAAACAAAGGCTGTAAAAAAATCAATTGATTTTTTTACAGCCCCTTTTCAAAATGCAGAGAATGGAGAATAATTATGCAACAAAAAAGAGTTATGGCAATAAATGATATATCCTGTTTCGGAAAATGCTCGCTTACCGTAGCGCTGCCGGTGCTTTCCGCGGCAGGGCTTGAGGCGTGTCCGCTGCCGACTGCGCTTTTATCCACTCATACCGGCGGATTTTCGGATTTTACATTTGAAAATCTTGACGGTCAGATGATGCCGATAACCGCACATTGGAAAAAGCTGGGTTTGGAATTTGATGCGATATATTCGGGTTATCTTGCCTCAAACGAACAGATTGAATATGTTTCGGAGATAATCGGCTCTTTTAAAAAGGAGAGTACAACCGTCCTGATTGATCCGGTAATGGGTGATAACGGCAAGCTCTATACCGGTTTTGATACGGCTTTTGCGCAGAAAATGAGAAAGCTTTGCCAAAAGGCGGATATTACAGTTCCGAATATAACCGAAACCTCCTATCTTTTGGACATACCTTTTTTGGAGAGCTACAGCAGGGAAAATATTGAGGATATTTTCAAAAGATTTGCCGCACTTGATATAAAAAATGCGGTTGTTACCGGAATACCTCTTGAAAACGGGAAGATAGGGTGCGCGTTCTCGGAAAAGGAGAATATCGCAGTTCTTGAAAATAACATGGTTGAGGGTATGTATCACGGCACGGGCGATGTTTTTGCGTCTGCGTTTTTAGGCGCGTTTATGAAAAACGGTGATATATATAAATCGGTCGCTTTGGCACAGAAGTACGTTTACGATTGTATTCTGCGTACAAAAGAGCGGTGTGGAACAAGTCATTACGGTATTGATTTTGAGCCGCTTATCGGGGATTTTTGTGAGTCTTTGCAAAAACTCTGAACAAAATAAACAAAACATTCGAGTTGAAAATGAAAAAATATATATTATGTGCAGAAACTTTATCTTATTTTCGTGTTATCACTTTACAACGCTAAAGTTTTATGGTATTATATACCCATGTTAAACGCAGGAAAACAAATTCAGCTTGCGTATTTATGAATTTTAAGAAAGAGGTAAGGGATTATGAAAAAATTTATAACAATTCTTTTGGCGGCAGGACTTTTGACAGGTTTAACGTCATGCGGAAATAAGACGGCAGAAAACGATGCGGAAAATACTGCTGAAAATACACAGGAGACATCAGGCTCTGATCTTGACTACATAAAGCAAAAAGGCAAGATGGTTATCGGTATAACCGAGTATGAGCCGATGAACTATAAAGATGAAAACGGCGAATGGACAGGGTTTGATACCGAATTTGCACAGGCTGTTGCAAAGGAGCTGGGCGTTGAGGCTGAGTTTATCGTAATTGAGTGGGATAACAAGATTATGGAGCTTGATTCAAAGGCTATCGACAGTGTATGGAACGGCATGACAATTACCGATGAAGTTAAAAAGGGCATGAGCTGCACAGATCCGTATGTTGTAAACGCACAGGTTGTTGTTGCGGATAAGTCGAAGATTGACAGCTATAAGTCGGTTGAAGATTTAGCGGATGTTTCGTTTGTTGCAGAGGCAGGCTCGGCAGGTGAGAAGGCTATAACAGAAGCAGGATATGAATGTACAGAGGTTGGATCGCAGTCCGACGCATTGCTTGAGGTTTCATCGGGCGCGGCAGATGCGTGTGTGATCGATATAACAATGGCAAAGGCGATGACAGGCGAGGGCACAAGCTATGAGTCATTGGCATCGGGCTTGGCGCTGACATCTGAAGAATACGGAATAGGTTTCAGAAAGGATTCTGATGTGACGGCTGCGGTAAATGACATTATCAAGAAGTTTAAAGAGGACGGTACTTTGGCAAGCTTGGCTGAAAAGTATAATCTTACAATTGCCGAATAATCAATCAGCTTAGAATAAAACAGGCAGGAGACCTTATGTGGTTTCCTGTTTTGTTGCGTTATTATGAAAGTGGGTATACTATGTTTTGGAATGTTACGATGTCCCTTTTGTCGGGATTTCTGATGACTTTAAAGATTTTTGCACTGACACTGCTGTTTTCACTGCCGATCGGGCTTATACTGAGCTTTGGCTCAATGAGCAAATTTAAACCGCTTAAGTGGCTTGTGAAGGTTATTGTCTGGATTATACGCGGAACGCCGCTTATGCTGCAGCTTATAACCATATATTACGTTCCCGGCTTGACGGGAAGATGGGCAGCAAGTCTGGGTATCAGCAATGCGTTTATCGATTGGCTGGCGAGCTGGAGCGTGCCGGACAGATTTTTTGCAATCATGGTTGCGTTTATAATAAATTATTCCTGCTATTTTTCGGAGATATACCGAGGTGGAATCGAGAGTATGTCCAAAGGGCAGTATGAGGCGGGGCAGGTTTTGGGTATGACCAAAGTACAGGTATTCTTTAAGGTAATACTTTTCCAGGTTATAAAAAAGATCGTGCCGCCGATGAGTAATGAAATTATCACGCTTGTAAAGGATACTTCACTGGCAAGAATCATTGCGGTGTACGAAATAATCTGGGCGGCACAGGTATTTACCAAAAAAGGCGGTTTGTTGTGGCCGCTGTTCTATACCGGTGCGTTTTACCTGATATTCAACGGTTTGCTGACGATTTTGTTCGGTTATATTGAAAAAAAGATGAATTATTATGAAGTCTAAATGAGGATTAAAAGATATGGCTATTTTGGAAGTTAATAATATCTGTAAAAGATTCGGGAAAACGGAGGTTTTAAAAGGGATAAACTTTTCCATGCAGGAGGGCGAGGTTATATCGATAATAGGCTCGTCGGGGAGCGGAAAAACAACGCTTTTGCGCTGCATTGGCTTTTTGGAAAAGGCTGATATCGGCTTTATTAAAGTAGAGGACAAAGTGATTTTTGACTCTTGCGATAAGGAAAAGAGATCGGCGAAAATGATGCGTGAGATGCAGCTGAATTTCGGTTTTGTATTCCAGTCTTTTAACCTTTTTCCGCAGTATACGGCATTGGAAAATGTTATGCTTGCACCAAAGCTTTTGGCTAAAAACCGTGCAGATTTTAAAGAGAGAAAGAAAGAGATATTTGCAGAGATTGAAGAAAACGCAAAATCACTTCTTATGCGCGCAGGAATAAAGGACGATAAATTTAATAATTACCCGTGCGAGCTGTCGGGCGGCCAACAGCAGAGAGTGGCGATTGTGCGCGCGCTTGCGCTGAACCCGAAAATAATGCTCTTTGATGAACCGACTTCGGCTCTCGATCCCGAGATAACAAATGAGGTTTTAAAGGTAATAAAATCGCTTGCGGAGGAAAATATGACGATGATTATCGTCACTCACGAGATGGCTTTTGCAAGAAATGTTTCGGATAGAATTATATTTATGGATAACGGTGTGGTGGAAGAAGAGGGAACACCGGAGGAGATTATGCTGAATCCGAAAAGCGAGCGGCTAAAGGAGTTTTTGAGTACGGTTAATTATAAGTAAGGGACATAGGGTTGTTAAAAAGTCAATTGACTTTTTAACAACCCTCTTATATTCTATCAAAAAATTCCGGTATAAAACTCTCGTCGGCGGTTTCTTTATCCTGAACATACGCGTTTTTTATACCGATATTGACGGCATAATCCAAAAGGCAGTTATAATACTCCCATGATACCTTTTTTTGCAGATTTAACGGTAAATTTGCGCCTTTTATCGGAGTGTACTGATTCATGATGCTTATATAAATATCATCCGAAAAAGTGTGGTAAAGATAGTCGAGGACTTTTTTTGAATCGAACAAAAGCCCGGGCAGCATGAGGTGGCGGACAATTGTGCCGGTGAGTGCGATGCCGTCTGAATCGAATTTTACACTTCCTGTCTGGCGCACCATTTCTTCTAAGCTTTTTGACGCATATTCAAAATATTTCGGTGCATTGGAGTAAGAGATTGCGTATTTATCGCTGAAATATTTAAAGTCGGGAAGGTAAATATCTATGTAGCCGTCAAGCGCTTTGATTGTTTCGTACTTTTCATATCCGCTTGTGTTGTAGACGATCGGAATCTTTAGCCCTCTTGATTTTGCAATGTCAAGAGCTTCGATAATCTGTACGGCATAGTGCGTCGGGGTGACGAGATTGATATTTAAAGCACCGTTTTCCTGCTGTTCCAAAAACAGTTCGGCTAAACGCTCGTTGCTTATTTCTTCGCCCATTTGAGCACGGCTTATTTTATGGTTCTGGCAGAATATGCATTTTAGCGTACAACCCGAAAAAAATACTGTTCCCGAGCCTTTTGTGCCTGAAATACACGGTTCCTCCCAAAAATGCAGCGCACTTCTTGCAACCTTGACATCTATACCGCCTCCGCAAAATCCGAGATTGCCCGAAAGTCGGTCAACACCGCAATTTCGGGGACACAGACGGCAATTGTTTAATAAATCAATCATTTTACACCTCAAATTATTCTATATACAACTTTTATTGGTATTATATCACAATTTTTTATCTTTTACAACATAAAACCTTGCAAATTTCGCATGGATATTGTATAATATAGTAGAATGAAGTGTTTTGTGCTTTTTAATACTATGTCAAGAAGGGATATAATGAATAAAAATCAATTTATAGAAGAGAAATTCGGGATTTCCCCAAAAGCTATAGAGCTGATTGATTCGGCTGAGGCAGAGGTGAGAGATTCGTTTGAGTACGTGGAAAAGGTAGCAGAGATAAACCAGATGCGTGTTTTGGACGCGTTTTCGCATAACAGAGTCAGCGAGGCTCATTTTGCACCGACCTCGGGCTATGGCAATGATGATTTGGGAAGAGATGCATTGGACACTGTTTTCGCAGAGCTTTTCGAGTGCGAGGACGCACTGGTGCGCCATAATTTCATATCGGGCACTCATGCGATTTCGACTGCACTTTTTGGTGTGTTGCGCACGGGCGATACGATGCTTTCGGTTACGGGAGATCCGTATGATACGCTTTTGGACGTTATCGGAATCACGGGCGAGCCGGGAAACGGATCTTTAAAAGATTTCGGCATTGAATATATCGCAACCGAGCTTGATGAGAATAGTGAGATTGATTATGATAAGGTAAAAAAGATTTTATCGGAAAAATTCATAAAAGCCGTTTTTATACAACGCTCGAAAGGCTATGGCTGGAGAAAGACATATTCTCCCGAGGAAATAGGCAAAATAATAAAGTTTGTAAAAGACATTTCGCCCAAAACCATATGCATTGTGGATAATTGCTACGGTGAGTTTACCGATATACATGAGCCTACATATTACGGTGCGGACTTGTGCATAGGCTCTCTTATAAAAAATGCCGGCGGCGGACTTGCACAAACGGGCGGATATATTGCAGGCGCGAAAAAATACGTTGAGCTTTGCGCATACAGACTGACCTCGGTCGGAATAGGCAAAGAGGGCGGAGCAACGCTCGGACTTAATAAATCAATGTTCCAGGGCGCTTTTATGGCGCCGCACACGGTGTCACAGGCGATAAAGGGCGCGATTCTCTGCGCTAAGGTTTATGAAAAGCTTGGTTTTGACGTGTCCCCCAAAGCGGAGGAACGGCGCTATGATATAATACAATCGGTCAAGTTTGAAGATCCCGAAAAACTTATTGCGTTTTGCCGAGGTATTCAAAAGGGTGCGCCGGTGGACTCGTTCGTTGTGCCGGAGCCGTATGAAATGCCGGGATACCATGATCCGATCATAATGGCGGCGGGAGCATTTGTACAGGGTGCGTCGATTGAACTTAGTGCGGACGGACCGGTAAAGCCGCCGTATATTGCGTATATGCAGGGCGGACTTACCTATGAATCGGCGAGATTCGGAATTTTGATGTCGGTTCATGTAATGCAGGATAAGGGACTGATATAAAAAAAGATGTAAAAAAACTCCGGAACGCAAGATAAAGAAGAAAAGGCTCTTTAAAAATCAATTGATTTTTTTAGCAGTTCAAATTACTTATAATAAAAAAACTACAAGGAGTGAAATATATGCTGATAACACAATCACCTAAGGGAACGGAGGATTTGCTCCCTCAGGACAGCTACAGATGGCAGTATCTTGAAAAGAGTTTTAAAGATGTTTGCGACAGCTTCGGATATAAGGAGATACGAGTGCCTACTTTTGAGCATACCGAGCTTTTTGAGCGAGGTGTGGGAGATACGACCGACGTTGTACAAAAACAGATGTACACATTTTTGGATAAGGGCGGCAGAAGTGTGACACTTCGTCCGGAGGGTACGTCCTCTGTTGCAAGGTGCTTTTTGCAGCACAGTCTGTATGCACAGGCAATGCCTTTGAAGATGTTTTATAATGCGGCGTGTTTCAGATATGAAAATAAGCAAAAAGGCAGATTGAGAGAATTTCATCAGTTCGGTGTGGAGGCATTCGGCTCATACGGACCGTCAATAGACGCGGAAATAATCAGTCTGGCGCTTACCTTTTTAAAGAATGTCGGACTTTCGGATTTGTCGGTAAATATCAATAGTATCGGCTGCCCGGAATGCAGAAAAAAATATAATGAGGCACTGAAGGAATATTTCAGACCGCATCTTTCGGAGCTGTGCCAAACCTGCAATGAGCGGTTTGAGAGAAATCCTTTGCGTATTTTGGACTGTAAATCTCCGATTTGCGGGGAGTTTGCAAAGGGTGCGCCCACGATTTTGGAGTATATCTGCGATGATTGCCGTGAGCATTTTACGGGCTTGCAGAAATATCTTGATGCGATGCAGATACAGTATAAAATCGATACCGGCATTGTGCGCGGACTGGATTACTACACCAAGACGGTATTTGAGATAATAAGCGGACCGTTTACGGTGTGCGGCGGCGGAAGATATGACGGTATGATTGAGGAGTTCGGCGGTGACAGTGTGCCGGGGATCGGATTTGGTCTCGGAATTGAGCGCCTTTTGATACGTCTTGACGATTTGGGTATCGAAATCCCGAAAGAGGACGGTATAGATCTGTATATCGCGCCTTTGGGAGATGACGCGCGTATATTTGTGCAGAAGCTTGTTTATGATTTGAGAAAACAGGGAGCAAATGTTGAAACGGATCATATGCAAAGAGGCTTAAAAGCACAAATGAAATATGCAAATAAAATCGGCGCGAAATACAGCGTGGTTATCGGCGATGATGAGATAAAAAACAACGTGGTGAATCTTAAAAATATGGATTCGGGCGATGAAGAAAAAGTTATTTTGAATGATATAATTTCGGTGATAAAGGAAGGAAGATAAAAAATGGAAACATTACACGGCATGAAAAGAACGCACAGATGTGCGGAGCTTAGCGAGAACAATATCGGCGAAGAAGTAATAGTAATGGGTTGGACAAAGACCTACAGACAGCTCGGTGCGCTTACTTTTATAGACTTAAGAGATATTTCGGGTATTGTGCAGCTTTCTTTTTCGGAGGATTACTCAAAAGAGGCTTTTGAAAAGGCGCAGACTGTACGAAATGAGTTTGTTTTGGCGGCAAGAGGAAAGGTTGTCGAGCGTTCTTCGATAAACGACAAAATCCCGACAGGTCACATCGAAATCCAGGTTACAGAGCTTAGAATCTTAAACGAGTCGGAAACACCGCCGTTTGTTATAGAGGAAGGCTCAAATGTTAAAGATGAAACAAGACTTAAATTCAGATACCTTGATTTAAGACGTCCCGACGTGCAGAAGAATTTGATTGTCCGCCATAAAATTGCGCAGATTGCACGCTCGTTTTATTCAGACAATAAATTTTTGGAGATTGAAACCCCGATGCTTACAAAAAGTACGCCTGAGGGCGCGCGTGACTATCTTGTACCGAGCCGTGTGCATCCGGGAAAATTCTATGCATTGCCGCAGTCACCGCAGCTCTATAAGCAGATACTGATGCTTTCGGGAATGGACAGATATTTCCAGATAGTAAAGTGCTTCAGAGATGAGGACTTGCGTGCAGACAGACAGCCGGAATTTACGCAGATCGACTTGGAAATGTCCTTTGTTGAGGCGGAGGACGTTATGGGCTTGAACGAAAGATTTATTCAAAAGCTTTTCAAAGAGGTTTTGAATAAGGATATAGAGCTGCCATTAAGAAGAATACCTTATTGCGAGGCTATGTCAAAGTACGGATCGGATAAGCCGGATACACGTTTCGGTTTGGAATTGCAGGATATTTCGGATGTTGTAAAAACTTGCGAATTTAAGGTGTTTAAAGGCGCGATTGAGGCAGGCGGAAGTGTGCGCGGTATCAATATTAAAGGCGGTGCAAGCTTTAGCCGTAAGGAAATCGACTCGTTGGGTGAATTTGTAAAAACCTACCGCGCAAAGGGACTTGCATGGCTTGCAATAAATGAGGACGGCAGCTATAAATCATCTTTTGCGAAGTTCTTGGCAGAAGATGAGGTTGAAAATATTGTAAAGGCGATGAACGGTGAAAAAGGCGATCTGCTTGCATTTGTAGCGGATAAAAACGCTGTTGTATTCGACTCGCTGGGCGCGCTGCGTTTAGAGGTTGCAAAGCGCATGAACCTGATTCCCGAGGGCTCATATGATCTTTTGTGGGTAACGGAATTCCCGCTTTTGGAGTACAGTGAAGAAGAGGGCAGATTTACCGCAATGCATCACCCGTTTACCGCTCCGATAGACGAGGATATTGAGTATCTGGACACAGATCCGGGAAGAGTCAGAGCAAAGGCTTACGATATAGTAATAAACGGTTGTGAAGCCGGAGGCGGAAGTATAAGAATTTACAATTCTGCGCTCCAGCAGAAGATGTTTGAAACTCTCGGCTTTACAAAAGAGGACGCATGGGAAAGATTCGGATTCCTGCTTGAAGGCTTTAAGTACGGAACTCCGCCTCACGGCGGTATGGCATACGGTCTTGACAGACTTGTTATGCTTCTTACGGGCTGTGATAATATCAAAGACGTTATTGCATTCCCGAAGGTTCAGAATGCGTCCGAGCTTATGACAAACGCGCCCGACAGAGTTGATCAAAAGCAGCTTGACGAGCTTTATATAGCATTAAAAGAGGTAGAAGAATAAATCTAAAAAGGCTGTCGGCAAAAAACGGCAGCCTTTTCGGCTAAAATCGGTAACAGACAAAATACAAATATCATATATGTATTTAAGAGGTGATTTTTATGCATAACCCCAATACATATAAAGCGCGGCTTTTTTTGTATCTGTCTGTTGTTGCGGTATCTTTTACGGCATCTTTTATAGTGTTCGTAAGCGTAATACACCCGATTTTTATTGCACATCTGAAAATATACGGGCATACTGCCGCAACGGAGTCGATAAACCGTGCGGTCGAGGAGGTTTTTTCGGAAAATCACACCTCCTACAGTGATCTTGTAACATTGGACAAAAACACTGACGGGAGCGTTTCGGCGCTTATGTCGGACACCGTAAAAATGAATAAGATGCGTGCGAAGCTTTCGATAGCTCTGGAGAAAGAATTAAAAAAGCTGGATTGCGCATATATAAGGATTCCTTTGGGGAGTATATTGGGGAATGATCTGCTTGCCGGGGCAGGCCCCGATGTAAAGATAAAGATAAGACCGCAGGGGACGGCAAAGGTGGATTTTTATGATAATTTTGAAGATGCCGGCATAAACCAATCACGCCATACGATATATATAAAAGCAACCGTTAAGGTGGCGGTGATAATGCCACAGGCAAGAACGGTTACAGAGGTATCGAATAAAATACCGGTTGCCGAAACCGTTATTGTCGGAAATGTTCCAAAATATTTCGGCACTCCGAATATGATTTTAAGTGAAGAAAATGGAGAGTAATATGACAGTACAAGAGAAGATTAAAAAATTAAGAGAAACACTGGAATATCACAGCAGAAAATATTATGTGGAGGATAATCCCGAAATCTCGGATTTTGAATATGACGCGATGATGAATGAGCTGATTAAGCTTGAAGAGGAGAATCCGGAATATAAATCGCCGCTTTCGCCGACTCAGCGCGTCGGTGGGATTGCTCTTGATAAATTTGATAAAGTGGTTCATCAGGTGCAGATGAATAGCTTGCAGGACGCTTTTTCAGAAGATGAAATATATGAATTTGATACCAGAGTAAAAAGTGCGGTTGAGGATTACAGCTATGTTGTCGAATATAAAATAGACGGTCTTTCCGTATCTTTGGAATATGTAAACGGGGAGTTATCCAGAGCATCTACACGGGGTGACGGAATAACGGGCGAGGACGTGACGCAGAATATAAAAACGATCAATTCCGTTCCGCTTACATTGAACGAAAGAATCCCGTATTTAGAGGTGCGCGGCGAAGTATTTATGTCTAAAAATCAGTTCTTGAAGATAAATGCGGAACGTGAGAATAACGAAGAGCCGCTTTTTGCAAATCCGAGAAACGCCGCCGCAGGCTCACTTCGTCAGCTTGATTCCAAAATAACCGCCAAAAGAGGGCTTGACATCTTTGTTTTTAATATACAGCAGATTGAGGGAAAAACAATCCCAACGCACAAGGAAAGTATAGATTATTTAAAAAGCCTGGGATTTAAGGTTATACCGCATGATGAGGTATTCAAAAATATAACCGATGCATATAAGCGTGTACTTGAAATAGGCGAGGAGCGCGGAGAACTGTATTTTGATATAGATGGTGCGGTGATAAAGGTAAATGAGCTTGCAAAAAGAGAGGAGCTCGGAGTGACATCGAAGTTCCCGAAATGGGCGATTGCATATAAATTCCCGGCAGAGCGCCAAAAGACGAAGGTAGAGGATATAGTGGTGCAGGTGGGAAGAACGGGAGCATTGACACCTTTAGCATATCTCACTCCGGTTCGCATCGCAGGCTCGACTGTTTCACGTGCAACTCTCCATAATATGGATTATATTGCCGAAAAAGATATAAGAATAGGTGATACTGTCGTTATTCAGAAGGCAGGAGATATTATTCCTGCCGTGACAGAGGTGGATTATGAAAGCCGCGACGGCAGTGAGAGAAAATTTGCAATGCCGAAGTTTTGTCCCGAATGCGGGGCGAAGGTAGTGCGTGAAGAGGGCGAGGCGGCATACAGATGTACCGGCATGAGCTGCCCTGCGCAAAAGCTGCGGCATATTATCCATTTTGTTTCACGAAATGCAATGGATATTGACGGCATGGGCGAGTCGATTGCCGAGCAAATGCTTGATAAAAAAGTCATATCCGATGCGGCGGATCTCTATTATATAAAAGCCGAAAGTATTGAAGAATTGGATAAGATGGGGCAGAAGTCGGCGGCAAATCTGATATCGGCGATTGAAGAATCAAAGAAGAATCCGCTGCATCGTGTGATAAACGCTCTCGGTATACGGCATATAGGCGAAAAAAACGCAAAAACGCTTGCTAAAGCTTTAAAAAGCATAGATGCAATAATTGCCGCCGATTATGATACTCTCGTTTCTCTGGACGATTTCGGCGGAATTATGGCGGACAGCATAATGGCATTTTTCAAAGAAGAACAGAACCTTGAATTTATCGACCGTTTGAAAAAAGCGGGAGTGAATATGCAGGAGACGGAGGAAAATGAGGAGGACGCAAGATTTTCGGGAATGACCTTTGTACTTACGGGTACGCTGGAAAATTATACCCGTGGAGAGGCGCAGGAGATAATTGAAAAATTCGGAGGAAAGGCGTCATCTTCAGTGTCTAAAAAAACGACCTATGTTTTGGCGGGAAAAGAAGCGGGAAGTAAGCTCGAAAAAGCGAACAAGCTTGGTGTTAGAGTGATTTCAGAGTCGGAATTTGAAGATATGATAAAATAAAAAGGCGTGATACAGATGATAAATAAAGATGAACTTTTGGAAATCAGAAGAACCATTCATAAAAACCCCGAGCTTTCGGGAGAGGAAATACAGACAAGCCGTTATATAAGAAAAAAACTGGACGAGTTTGCGATTCCCTATACCGAAATAGCCGACAATGCGACAATGGCGATTATTAAGGGTAAAAGCGGCGGCAGGACGGTTTTGCTGCGCGCAGATATTGATGCTTTACCGATTGATGAGAAAAATGAACTGCCCTATAAATCGCAAAAAAGCGGTGTGATGCACGCGTGCGGACACGATATTCATACAGCATGTGTGTTGTATGCCGGAAAAATCTTAAATGAGATGAAGAACGATTTTTGCGGAAATGTAAAGCTTGTATTTCAGCCGAGTGAGGAAACAGACGGCGGTGCGGAAAAGATGATTGACGCGGGAGTTATGGAAAATCCTAAAGTGGACGGAGCATTTGCCCTGCACGTTGAGCCGCTTGAAAAATGCGGATTTATACAGATAAAAGACGATGCGATAATGGCATCTCCCGATGATTTTGAAATCGAAATAACGGGCAGAGGCGGTCACGGCGCTGTGCCGCATGAGTGTATAGATCCGATTACGCTTGCATCAATGATTGTTTTGCAGTATAATACGGTGGCGGCAAAATATTTTTCGGCACAGGTGCCGTGCGTTGTGACGGTATGCTCGATCTCGGGCGGATATTGCCCGAATGTTATCCCCGATACGGTGACAATGCTTGGTACGGCGCGAAGCCTTGACGAGGACACACGCGAGCGGCTGGCGGAGATATTGGAAAAGATTGCCGTGGATATATGCGAAAATGCCGGTGCAAAGTGCAGATTTGTATTTAACAAGCGTTTTCCGCCGACGATCAATGATCATAATATGAATGTGATTGTGGAAAATGCCGCGGCAAAGATTCCTGAAATAAAGGGGATAACACACCTTAAATATTCCTCTATGTGCGGAGATGATTTTGCGTATTTTGCAAGGAAAGTGCCGTCGGCATATTTTAAGCTCGGCGTCGGAAACGATAGCTGCAAAAGCCCGATTCACAGTGCGGAATTTATGGCTGATGAAGATGCATTGCCGATCGGGGTGTCAATCATGGTGCAGTCGGCACTGGATTTTTTAAAAGAGTGAGGGATAAGAAGAGGCTGTTTAAAAAGTCAATTGATTTTTTAAACAGCCTTGGTTTTTTCGTCTTTTCTTGCCATTGCATAGGGTTTTAATATCCCTTTTTTACGTTCATATTTTATTTACAAATAAATAAAAAGTTTTTTACTTTTTATTCATACCGATGTCAAAATAGTGTTGTATTATAAAGTCATGAAGTTGAGAAAGAGACTTTAAGATAAAAACAAAAATAATTTTTAGAAGGTATTTTTAAGGAGGAATTAATATGAAATATCCACAAACAGATTCAACGGCATTGGTTATGTATCAGCCTAAAGTTAAAAAACCGAAAAAGACAAGAGTATGGCTCGCGTGCCTGTGTTCGGCATTGGCGGCAAGCGTGATTTCGTCGGCGGCAGTCGGCGGCGGAGTATATTACATCGCATCGCAAAAATCGGGAACGAACATAGCAAGCTCATCACCGACGCTCGCGGATAATTTAAGCACGGTTTCGACAAGCAGCGATTCACTCTCAAAAAATAAAATGACAACGACAGAGATTGCAAAAAAAGTCGGACCGAGCTGTGTGGGTGTTATAAATAAAACCAAAGTATCTCCGCAAAAATATTACGATCCGTTCACCGGCAGATATTATTATACAAGCGATCCGAATAATTCGGAGCTGGTAGAACAGGGAAGCGGTTCGGGAATAATCATCAGCCAGGACGGATACATTGTTACAAATCAGCACGTTGTAGACGGTGCGACGGAAATATCGGTAATCTTAAATACCGGTGATGAATATGTAGCAACTCTGGTAGGCGCTGATTCAAAATCGGATTTGGCGGTTTTAAAGATAGACAAAACAAATCTTCCGGCGGCAACCCTCGGTGATTCGGAAACGGTTGAAGTCGGCGAGACAGCAATTGCAATAGGTAACCCGTTGGGACAGGAGCTTGCGGGATCTGTTACACAGGGTATTATAAGCGCGGTAAACAGAACAATGACAGTAGATAACAAGGTTTACAACCTGCTGCAGACAGATGCGGCTATAAACCCGGGTAACTCGGGCGGTGCGCTTGTTAATCAGTACGGCGAGGTTATCGGTATAAATTCAATTAAGCTTTCATCTGAAGAGGTTGAGGGTATCGGATTTGCTATAGCAATTTCAGAGGCAAAACCGATCATAGATGATCTTATCAACAACGGCTATGTGTCGGGCAGACCGCTTGTGGGAATAAGCGTTTCGGCTACAAGAAACGGACTTTCGGTTGAGGCTGTTTCGGAAGGCAGCGGCGCTGCAAATGCAGGCTTGCAGGTTGGCGACCTGATTGTAAAAGCTGACGGACAGGTAATTAAGAAAACAGACGAATTGAATAAGATTCGTGATACTAAAAAACCGGGTGATACACTGAAATTGACAGTAATCAGAAACGGCGAGATGATGGAGATAAATGTTGTTCTCGGCGAAGAAACACCCGAAAAAAATAACTAAAGCCCCCCAAAATTTTTTCATAAATAGCCTTGCAGAAATGTGAGGCGAAAAACCCCTTTATAAAAAGAGATGCAGTAAGATTATCTTGCTGCATCTCTTATATTTTTCTTATAATTTATTTTGCGTCCATGTTGATGTATTCCGCTCTTAATTTTGAGTATACGATTTTCTGGCTTGAATAAAGTCCGTAATAGCCGGAGAGCATATATCCTATCCCCGAAACCATCGCATAATAGATAATTCCGTCAGCACCGAAGATCTCGATTGCCAATAAAAAGGCGGCAAACGGACAGTTGACTACGCCGCAAAAGAGTGTGGTCAGTCCCAAGGCGGCGGAAAAGCCGGGATCTAATCCCAAAAGCGAGCCGCATACACAGCCAAAGGTTGCACCGACAAAAAATGTGGGGACAATTTCGCCGCCTTTAAAGCCTGCGGCAAGCGTAACAGCAGTGAAAATTATCTTTAAAATAAAATCGTACCAGTTCGCTTTGCCGTCAATCGCTTTTTGCACTATATTCATACCGGCGCCGTTATAGTCGTATGTGCCGACCAGAAGAGTCAGAAGAATTACAAGTATGCCGCCGCAGACAGCGCGAAGATAATCGTTTTTTATGAGCTTTTTTCCGAACAGTGCGGTTTTTCGCATTGAAACGCAGAAAATAATGCTTACAACAGCGCAGAGTGCGGCAAGAATTATTATCCTTATAACAGCCGAAAAACCGAGCGGGGGAATCCCCGAGACGGTAAAGCGAACGGGGGTTACGCCGAAATATTTTGCGATAACGTATGCTGTCAGCGCAGAGAAAATACATGGAACAAGTCCTGCATAGTACATTATCCCGACGCTTATTACCTCAATTGCGAAAACGGTTGCGGTAATGGGAGTACCGAAAAGCGCCGAAAATACACTGCTCATGCCGCACATGATTACAATATTTTCGTTCATTTTATCCTGGCGGAAAATCTTTGCCGATTGTGCGCCGATGCTGCCGCCGAGCTGGAGAGCCGCTCCCTCACGTCCGCTTGAACCGCCGACAAGATGTGTTATAACGGTGCTTATAAATATCAGCGGTGCAAGCTTAAAAGGAACGTTTTCTTTTTCCTTTACCGAATTTATAACATTATTTGTTCCGCCGTTATCCCACATTTTTGTGACCTTATATAAGAATACGATTATAAGACCGCCTATCGGCATGAAAAAGAGTATCCACGGATTTTCACCTCGAAGTTCGGTGACGGAATCTATGCTTATATGAAAAAGCGTTCCCACAAGTCCGCCGACAGCACCGGTCACAACCGATATTACAAGCCATTTTATAAAGGTGCGCACATAGTTCATGGCAGATTTGAATTTTCTTTTGATAAGTTTTTTCATTTGTTTTTGTCTCCTTTACATTGGCAGTGGCAGTCTTTACAGCCACAGGAACAGAACTGTCCCTTTTTTATTTTACGTATGCGCAATAAGATAACAAATACAACATAGAGTATTATTGCCGCACAAATTATAATTGTAGTCATACTATCAACCTTTCAAAAAAAGATGCAACCTGATAAAACAGAACAGATACGATCCATGCAATGCCCAATTGCAGCAAAATAGCAGTAAATGTCCATTTGAATGATTCTGTCTCTTTTTTTATTACCGCAATCGTTGCGGCACACGGAATATAGAGAAGGCAGAAAAGCATCATCGAATAAGCATTTATTGCAGAAAATCCTGAAGCGGCAAGCAGATCCTTTAATTGCATAAGACCTTGTTCGGAAGCAATGTTGGGTATGCCATACAAAACGCCTGTCGAGGAAACAACCAGCTCTTTTGCTGCGATTCCGGATATTAGCGATACCGCTGTTTTCCATTGCCCCAAGCCGGCAGGAGAGAGCAGGGGGGCAAAAATATGCCCGATTGTCGCAGCAAAGCTTTCCGACATCTCGGTTGTATATCCGTTTTTGCCAAAATTCATCAGAAACCATAGAACAACAGAAGCAGCAAAAATGGTAGTTCCCGCTTTGGTCAGGTAGTCCTTAACCTTTTCCCAAACGTAGATTATAACCGTTCTTGCGTTAGGTATCTTGTATTCGGGAAGTTCTATCAAAAGTTCATTATCCTCGGTGTTTTTGCCTATTTTGCTGAAGATAAACTGCAAAAGTATTGCGATCAGAACCCCGATTACATACATGGAATATGCTGCAAGCATGGCAAATTTCCCAAAAAACATCTGCGAGAGCATAACGTATATCGGAAGCCTTGCACTGCAAGACATAAAAGGAGTTACCAGAATAACTTTTATTCTGTCGTGCTTATCCTCTAAGGCACGGGATGCCATAACAGCAGGGACGCTGCAACCGAACCCCAAAAGCATGGGTATGAAAGCACGTCCGGAAAGCCCGATTTTTCCCATGATTCCATCCATAATATATGCAACTCTTGACATATATCCGCTGTCCTCCAAAAAGGCAAGCGCCACAAACAAGATAAATATATTCGGCAGGAATGTAAGAATACTGCCGACTCCGGCAATGATTCCGTCTGTTATAAGGGAATGCACAGGGGGAGAGACGTCCAAAAGAATCAGCCCGTTTGAAACGGCACCGGAGAATAACTCAATCCAATGCTCAAAGTAACCTTTTAACCAATCGCCGACAGTAAAGGTCAGGAAGAATACGAAAGCCATTATCAGTAAAAAAGCCGGGATCCCCCATATTCGGTGGATGAGTATATTGTCCGCTTTGTCGGTCATGCGGCTTTTTGCAGCCTTATTGACCACTACTTCATCAATGATTTCACTGATAAAATCATAGCGTTGATTTATGATTTCCGATTCGTATCCGGAATCTTGTATGTCGCTTGCGTCAATCGGGTATTTTTCGGAAATGTCGTCGTCATTTTCGAGAATTTTAATCGAATGCCAACGATAATTAGTCAAATGTGGATATTTTTTCTTTAACCTGTCCGTTATAATGTCAATTTTTTCTTCGATTTCATCGGAATAGACCATTACACAGTCACGGTGATGGTCGTGCTCATGATCACCGGGGGCGTGATGATGCTCAAAACCTTGCGCAGGTGTGTTTTTATGATGTGCAACGGCGTGCATCAGCACTTCAAGACCGGTCCTTTTTCTTGCAGATACCGGTACAACTGGAATGCCGAGCATTTCGGGGAGTCTGTGCAGATCTATTTCCATGCCGCGTTCCTCGACAATATCCATCATGTTTAGTGCCAAAACAACAGGTTTGTTCAATTCGATAAGCTGTATGGTAAGATAAAGGTTACGCTCTAAAGAAGATGCATCCGCAACGTCAATTATAACATTGACATCATCGCTTAGTATGTATTCTCTTGAAAGCTTTTCCTCCATGGTGTATGATGTGAGTGAATATATTCCGGGAAGATCGACAAGCTTGTAATTTTCGTCGTGAAAATTCATTGTGCCTTCCTTTTTTTCGACTGTAACTCCCGGCCAATTGGCAACTTTTAATTTTGCACCGGTGTAGGCGTTAAAAAGTGTGGTTTTGCCGCAGTTGGGGTTGCCGATAAAGGCAACATTTAATGTATTATTCATTTGTTTTCCTCCCTAATACTTATTCCTTGTGAAAAGCCGCGTCCGAGAGCAAAACGAGTTCCGCGTATTCTGATAACCACAGAACCTGACATCTTCCTATTGATGACATATATTTTTGTTCCGTGAGTCATACCGAGTGCCTCAAGTCTGTGTGTGATGCCTTTCCCGAGCCACATACCTGTTACGGTATAACACTTGCCGATTTGTGCGTTGCTTAAAAACATAAATGTCCCTCCAAAAAACTCAATAAATATAGTTTAGCACATTATTGAGAAGATATCAATACATATTTTGAATAAATTTTTTAAAAAGGGATCAGTTTGACAAGTGTTTTTGTTTGTGGTATACTTAAAAATAAAATGATAACAAAAGGAAGATGGAATTATGATAAAAGCTGTGATTTTTGACATGGACGGAACAGTTACCGATACTCTTTCGACGATTGCGTATTTTGGAAATTTTGCACTGGAAAAAAACGGATTTGAGCCGATTGATGAGGCCGAATATAAGTATTTTGCGGGAAACGGAAAAAAGATACTCATAAGAAGAATGTTGGATTACGGAAATAACTATACTCCCGATAATTATAAACGCGTTGAGAAAACGTATGATGATGCATATGAGGGAGATACTGTGGGAAAAACAACGGTTTTTGACGGTATTTTGCCGCTTTTGGAAAAATTACATCAAAAGGGTATTAAAACGGCGGTAAATTCAAATAAACCGGATAATGTTGCCGTTGCGGCATTAAATAAAATTTTCCCGAAAGGGAGCTTTGATGATGCGTGCGGACAAAAAGAAGATGTGCCGATAAAACCCGATCCGACGGCGGCTTTGAGATTGGCTGCCGAGTTTGGCGCAAAACCCGGGGAGTGCGTTTTTGTCGGAGATACGTCTGTTGATATTGAAACGGCAAAAAATGCCGGTATGCACAGTATCGGCGTTTTGTGGGGATTCCGCGATTTTTCCGAGCTGCATGAGGCGGGAGCAGAGTATATTGCGGAAAAACCTGAGGAAATATGGGATATAATTTTAAAAATAGAAAGTGAGAAAATGAGAGATAATTAAAGAAAATGAGAGAAAAACAGAGATTGAAAATAATATTTTATTTTATTTGAAAAAAGTTGTTGACAAGATGAAAAAAGTGTAGTAAAATATTTTTTGTGAGTTTGGAAAAATACATTTTTTTCCGAATAAAAATTTAATCGTTTATAATAAGGAGGTTAATTTCCATGAGTAGCTATATGGCAAAACCACAGGAAATCAAAAGAAAATGGTATATCATCGATGCTGAAAATAAGCCGCTCGGAAGAGTTGCGGCTCAGGCTGCAAGTATATTGAGAGGTAAGCACCTTCCGACATATACTCCGAACGTTGACTGCGGTGATCACGTAATTATCATCAATGCGGCAAAGGCTGTTTTGACAGGCAACAAGCTGAACCAGAAGGTTCGTTATTATCACACAGGCTGGGTAGGCGGAATTAAGGAAATCCACTACAATAAGCTTATGGCTGAAAAGCCTGAGGACGCTGTAATGTATGCTGTAAAGGGTATGCTCCCGAACAATACAATCGGAAGAAAGGCTCTTACAAGACTGCGCGTTTATAAAGATGCAGAACATAATAATGCTGCACAGAAGCCGGAAAATTGGCCGGGCGAAATTAAATAAGGAGGATTTTTAATCATGGCAAAAGTTCAATACTATGGTACAGGTAGAAGAAAGTCTTCCGTTGCAAGAGTTCGTTTGGTACCGGGCAACGGCAAGATTACAATAAATAAAAGAGATATTGACGATTATTTCGGTCTTGATACTTTAAAGGTTATCGTTCGTCAGCCGTTGACATTGACATCTACTATTTCTAAGTTTGATGTAATTGCAACAGTTGAGGGCGGCGGATTTACAGGTCAAGCAGGTGCTATCCGTCACGGTATAGCAAGAGCATTGCTTGAAGTTGATTCAGACGCTTTCAGAGCTGATTTGAAAGCTGCCGGATTCCTGACAAGAGATTCAAGAATGAAGGAAAGAAAGAAGTACGGCTTGAAGGCTGCTCGTCGTGCACCACAGTTCTCAAAGAGATAAGAAAACTATCCGGAAAACCCTTATTTTTCAAGGGTTTTCTTTTTGCACCGTTTTTTCAAATGTAATAAGTAAAAAAGTATTTCAAACCGTGAAGCCGATTACATCAACAGGAATATCGCAGTTGTTTGGCGGTATAGTTTTGTTGATGATAGGTGATCTTTGGGGTGGTGGTATGGACTTTGTCTTTGAAAAATCTGCATTCATTATGGTCTATATATGTTTTGCATCAATTTTCAGCTACTCGATTTGGTTTACGGTAGTAAAAAACGGTGAATTATCAAAGCTGTTTATTATAAAATTTGCAGAGCCTGTATTTGTATGTATATTTGGTGCAATACTTTTAGGTGAAAACATATTTAAAGTTCAATATATTTTAGCGTTTTTGCTCATTGCAGGCGGAATATATATTTCAAATAAATAAATTTTACACACTACTTTGTTTAGCTTAATTTTAAGTTCTTATACACAATTCCTGAAATAAATAACATACAAGCAACAAAAAATAGAGAAAACCACGCCGATAGTTGAAATAGTGTAAAGGTAGACACACGGGTATCTACCTTTATTACTTCACATGGCGGTGGATATTTATTAACGGGAATATCTTTATCCGTTTAATATTTTATCAGCCTCGTCCTCAGAGATATATTCGGAGCGGACCATACTTTCAAGCACTTTTTTCTGACGTTTTGCCGCAAGCTCGGAATTGTTGGAGTAGACCGACGGAGCATTCGGTATGCCGGCTAACAGTGTGGATTCATATTTTGTCATGTCCGACGGAGCTTTGTTAAAATATTTTTTTGCCGCGTCATGTATGTTATAGCAGCCTTTTCCGTAATAAATCACATTAAAATAAAGCTCTAAGATATCGTCTTTTTCGTATTCGCGTTCGATTTTTAAAGCCATGAGTATTTCGGCAATTTTCCGTGACGGTGTGCCGTCTTGCGGAAAGTATATATTTTTGGCGAGCTGCTGTGTGATTGTGCTGCCGCCTTCTAAAGGCTTCAGATAGCGGATATCGGTTGCAATTGCGCGTGCCGTGCCGATATAATCGAATCCGTGATGCTTGTAAAAGCGCCTGTCCTCAACGGAAACCATTGCATTTTTAAAGGTTTCGGGAATATTGGAAAGCTGTGTATAGTTGCTTTGAGCCTGTATTTCGGCGATTTTATCCGGGAGAGGACACTCTTTTAGTGCATTATAATATTTCATATATCCGGCAGTGCCGAAATATGCACCTGCCAATAAGAGAATAATCAAAAGGCTTTTTAGTATAAATTTAAAAAATTTCTTCATAAAAATATCCTCCTCACGTATTTCCATTATATACTATATTTTGACATAAAGCAAGAGGATTTACCTTAAATAATTCTTAAAAATATGTTAAGAAAACGTTTTGAGGGAAATAATCTTCGCATCTTATCCAATATTCACGGCTCGGAGTATAAGCATACGCCGTCGCTGCTCATATCGGCAATCTGCTTGATTCTTTCCCTCAAAATAATATGTGAAATAACCGTCACATCCTATCCAATATTCACGGCTCGGAGTATAAGCATACGCCGTCGCTGCTCATATCGGCAATCTGCTTGATTCTTTCCCTCAAAATAATATGTGAAATAATCGGCGCATCTTATCCAATCTTCACGGCTTAGAGTATAAGTTTCATATCGGGAATATAAAAGACATATGACATAACCCCCCAAAGCGCTGCTCCGGGGGGGGTTATAAATTATTTACCGATTGTTGTGCCGATTTTTTTTGGTGTTATAAAGTTTGTTACGAGATTATATTTTATTTTACCGTTTAGGATAACAACCTCCGAAACACCGTTCTTTATAGATGATATGCAATTTTTCAGCTTAGGCAGCATTCCGCCGTCGATAAAGCCCTTTTCCATCAGTTCCTCCGCTTTATCTACGGTCAAGTGATTTACTATGGTTTTATCGTTTTTGACATCTAAAAGTATTCCGTCAACATCGGTCACGAATACCAATGTATCGGCATTTACGCTTTCTGCGATTGCAAGTGCGGCATCATCTGCGTTTATATTTAATGCGTGTCCGTTTACATCACAGGAAATAGGCGATATAACGGGAAGATAGCCGTTATCCGAAAGCAGTGTCAGAATTGCCGGGTTTACCTCGCATATCTCACCTGCAAAGCCTATATCGCCCTCGGGAATAACCTTCTTTTGGGCGGTTATAAGCTTTGCGTCACGTCCCGATATTCCGATTGCGTTTATATTTTCATTGCGAAGTGCCTGGACAATGCTCTTATTTACATTTCCGCTCAAAACCATCTCGACCGTATCGAGAGATGTCTCATCGGTTACTCTGTAACCGTTTATGAATTTACTCGGAATTGAGCGCAGTTTAAGCTCTGCGGAAATCTTTTTTCCCCCGCCGTGGACAATAATTATTTTTGCGCCCATTGTATTCATCAGTGCGATGTCGTCAAAAAGATTTTTTAAAAGCGACATATCCTCCATAATACTTCCGCCGAGCTTTATAACTACGGTTTTATTATAAAGCTTTCTTAGGGCAGGGAGAATGTCATGCAGACTGCTGATTTTTTCGGCAGAGTCTATATGATGCGAAACATCATGTTCCTTCAGATATTTTTTGGTATACTCGACATCGGTAAGACACGGTTCATACACAGTACCGCGCTTTAGGCGTGTTTCATTTCCCTTGCCCGTGACAAGAATTATACTCTTGCCGCGGCAGTCGGATATTGCCTTTTTTATTGCGTCGCCGCGATCGGGAATTATCTCATACGGGCAATTCTCGGAAGCTACATATCCTGCGATTTCATCGCATATTTTCATAAGCGGCTCTTCGCCGAAATCTTCTTCTGTGATGTAAACCTTATCGGCAAATTTCCCGGCAGTAATGCCCAGGTCATGACGTCTGCCGAGCGCTTTTTTTCCGGGACAGCCAAAAACTATCGAAATGTGTCTTTCGGGAAATTCCTTTTTCACCGAGTCAAAAAGCGTTTCAAAGCTCATTTTGTTGTGAGCGTAATCGACTATAACGATAATTTCGCTGTCGGCATTTGAATAAACCTCCATGCGCCCAGATGAGCGCGCTTTCATAAGCCCTACATACATACATTCTGCCGGAATCCCGTAAAGATAGCATACGCTTATCGCGGCAAGAGCATTTTGGACGTTGAAAAGTCCCGGGATTGTAAGGGTAAACTCGCCTGTATATCCCGGCATACGAACAGTAAAGTGTGTGTCATGCCCGACTTTTTTTATGTCGTAGGCATATACATCTGCGGATTCGTCAACACTCGAAAAGGTGATAACTTTCTCACAATTGCCGCAAGATTCAAGGACACGCTTTGAATATGGCGAGTCGATACAAATTGCCGCTTTTTTTGTTTGTGAAAAAAGCTTAAGCTTGGAGGAGAAGTAATCTTCAAAATTCGGATGCTCGATATCGCTTATATGATCCTCGCCGATATTTAAAAAACAAGCGACATCATAGGTTATCCCCATGACACGGTGATATTTTAATGCCTGCGACGAAACCTCCATTGTAAGGTAGTCTATGTTTGAATCAACTGCATTTTTAAAGTGCCTGTGTAACTCGATCGGCTCGGGCGTTGTAAGACGCGACTCGATATTTGCAACACCGTCGTAGGTATCTATCGACGAGATTATCGCACTTAAATTTTTATTGTTGTGCAGGAGATATTCGTCGAGAATATACTTTATAAAATACGCTGTGGTGGACTTGCCTTTTGTGCCTGTTATGCCTGTTAAATTGATTTTTTCCCAGATGTTTTCAAAATACAGATTTACCGTAAATGCCATAGCTTTTCTGATGTCGTTTACTAAAATGTAATCACAGGGAACATCGTGCTTTGTTTCGGATATATAGCATATTGCGCCGCTTTTTACGGCGGATAAGAGATATTCTTCTTTAAAGTGCGAGCCTTTGCAGATAAAGAGAGTATTTTGAGAAACCTCCCGTGAATTATAGGAGATATTTTCGATTGGGAGGTCTGCTTTTATGTCAGACGCGCATAAAAGTCCGTTTTCGTCTAAGAGTTTTACATAATCCGAAATATTATAGGTCATTTTTTTCTCCTTTTAATTTACCGCCGCACATAACTATTGACTTTTTGCAAAGACTTTCCAAAGAGTCGGTATAGAATGAATCGAGCGGGTGATATTCTTTATAGCAGGAAAGCTCGGTGCAGGCAAGAATAGCACCGTCACAGCCGAGTGCTTTTAAATGAGCGTCGATTTTGGCAAAATCCTCGGGATTTCCCTTTTCGCCCTTTTTAATCTGCTCATATATTATATCCATAACGATTTTTTGAATATCCGCATCGGGATATACCGCCGTGACACCGCGCTCTGCACACTCTTTTTTATATATATCGGCATAAAGCGTGCCGTCGGTTGCAAGTATGCCGATCTTTTTTGCGTCGGGTTTTGCGGCTATTACGTCCTCTATTGAAGATGCGACCATATTTATGATAGGAATATCCGATTCCGCCTGCAATGCGTGATAAAAGTAATGCGAGGTGTTGCAGGGGATAGCTATTGCGGTGCAGCCGTTTTTGCCGAGCATAATAATATCGTCCAAAAGCGCATGGAAAACCTCTTTTGTGTTACCGCTTTTTATTGCGGCGGTTCTGTCGGGGATTTTTGCATGGCTTAAAATTATCATGTCAATATGCTCCTGGTCGCAGGACGCCTCTGTATTTTCGATAATCATTTTGTATAAAAGCTGTGTTGCCAGCGGCCCCATACCGCCGAGTACGCCGAGTTTTGACAATTAAATCATCTCCTAAATTATTTCATGTATTTGTGGTATTTCACAAAATGCCCGAGTTGCGATTTGTACAGTCTGAATTTGCGCTCTGGATCGTTATCAGGTGCAAAAAAGAGCGGATTTACATACTTCTTTTCATGTATCAGGCGCTTCATTCTGCTTTTATAGGTCGGAGCATATTTGAATGCAATTTTTTTCGGAACTACCATCCAAAGATGCTCATTTCTTGCAATATCCTCTTCGAGCTGCTCGCCCATAACATATTCTTTGACAATCAGCTCGGCGATATTATGCCCCGAGCCGGTAACGTAAAAATTACTTCTGCCTTGGCGTGTATTTATTTCAAAAGCTTTATATTTGTTGTCGCGTGTATCGTATTTTATGTCGAAGTTTGAAAATCCGACAAATCCGATGCTCTCCAAAAGCTCTTTAAAGCTGTCCATGAGCTGTGCGTCATATTCGGTTATTATTACCGCATGATTTCCGATACCGTATGGGGTGTGCTCTTCCAAAAGCACGTGTCCGAGGCACATCATTTTAACCTTGGCATTTCTGTCCGAGTACGAGGTAAGAACGCGCATAAAGGTATCGTCTCCGGGGATAAACTCCTGGATTATCATATGATCCTGGTAGCCTGCGTCATATACGGCGCGTATTGTCTTTTTGAGTTCTTCTTCCGAATCAAGCTTAAACACCTTTTTCTGTCCGTCAAATTTGTGCTTATAATACTCAACTTGATTTGCAGGCTTTAAGATATACGGAGGGTCAAAATGCAGCGTTATATCATCACGGCTGTATACTGTGGCGATACAGGTCGCCGGAAACGCAATGCCGTGTTTTTCGCAGAGCGCATAGAATTTTTCCTTATCCATCAGATTTTCGAGAAAATCATAATCGGAATAGGGAGCGATGACATTTGCGCGGAGTTGATCCTTTGATGTGGCAATGCATTTTACGTAATTATCACCGCAGCCGAGCGCAATTATACGCTTGTCTGCGTGAATTTTGGCATAGTCGTTTAAAACTTCGAGTAAAATCTCGGGTGTATCGAGATCCTTGACTTCTGTAAAATCAATCATCTTGCTTTTATAGCACGGACCGTATAAAGCCTTGCCGAATACCTTCGATTGAACGCTGTACTTTTCATAAAACGCGCGCGCAACGCTGTATACATTTATATCATTCCCGAAAAGCACGGGAATAAATTTCTGTTCGGTAAATTTCATTTTATCCTTCCTTTCACAAAACAATTAAAATCCCATTATAACATATTATAGTATTAAATTGAAAAAAAATCAAGTCCTTTGTGAAAAATAAATCCAAGTAAGGCAAAGCCTTACTTGGAAATTTAGCTGCACATTTCAATTTTTGCCCGCAAAAATCGGCTTTTGCGGTATTTATTTTAATTTTTTGACATTACATACAGGCGACAGACTGCCAAGGCTTTCCCAAATCATAACTTTTGCGTTTGTATAGGCTTTTGACGGTGTGAAGGTGATTTCTCGGCTGTTTTCGCTATATTCACCCGATTGCTGTACTTCGACCAATCTATCGCCGTCATAAAGCGCAAGGATAACGTTCTTGCCGTCGGCTATGTTTATCACCTTGACGAGGATATTTTTTCCGCCCTCGGAATGTTTTGCACTTATGCCGCAGCAAAAAATAATGTTTGCATTGGTTAAAACATTTTTTCCGTCACCTATTACTTCGCCCCAATCCTCCGTGCTTCCGATATAATTAACCTTCATTGATTCCCGGCATCTTTCAAATGCATTTTCGCCGATTATCAGCACGCTGTTCGGGATTGTTATACTTGTTAAAGCTGAGCAGTCGAAAAAAGTGTTATCACAGATTTTTTCCACGCCGTCCGGAATTATTATGCTTTTTAAGCCTGAGCAATATAAAAATGCGTCATTGCCGATGCTTGTTACACTGTCCGGGATTGTTACGGCTGTTAAATTAAAGCAGCGCTCAAATGCTCCGGCAGCAATACTTGTTACACTGTCGGGGATTGCAAATGAGGTGTCCGTTTTTTCTTGTGGGAAACGTATAATCTCTGTTTTTTCTTTGTCGTATAAAATGCCGTCCTCGGAGCAGTAAGCGGGATTATCCGTATTAACGTTTATGCTTTTCAAATCAAAGCAGGTATAAAATGCACATTCGCCGATATTTGTTACGCTTTTCGGAATGTTTATACTCTTTAAGCCGCAGCTGTCAAATGCATGATTGCCGATGCTTACAACGCTGTCGGGTATGGTTATGTCTGTTAAATTTCCGCAAGCGGAAAATGCGGAATCGGCAATGGTTTTCGTACCGGATTGCACGGTATACTCCCCGGATATATTCTGATTTGCCGCTATGAAGTGATTCCCTATATATAACACATTCCATTCTGAGTCATAGTTATAAATGGGGGTTTGAAAAAAAGCGTTAACTCCGATGTGCGTTACACTGTCGGGAAGTGTTATATCTTCTAATTGACTGCAATAGTAAAATGCATATTCATCAATATTTTTTACGCCTTCGCTGACTGTAACATTTGTCAAACCGCCGCAGGAAGAAAACGCTCCGTAGCCAATGTTTATTACGCTGCCGGGGATTGATATGCTTGTTATTCCGTCACAGTTTGAAAATGCATCTTCGCCGATGCTTTCTACGCCGTTCGGAATTGTTATACCAGTTAGGGCTTTGCAGCTGTAAAACGCACCCATACCGATACTTTTTACGCTGCTCGGAATAGTAACGCTTGTTATTTTGTCACACCAAAAAAATGCATTTTCGCCGATGCTGGTTACACCGTGGGAAATCACAACCTTTTCAAGAAAATTATCAATGTTGCTGTTATTTCTCCACGGCGCAATAGAACCCTCATATTTATCTGCAGGGTAATTCGGCATATTGCCATTGCCGTCTATCGTAAGTGTTTTTGTGCTTTGGTAATATGTCCATGTCAGTTTTTCACCGCATGATCCGGTAATCGGCTGCTCCGGTTCCTCGGCAAACGCAGGAAATGCCATACATAAAACCGCCGTTAAAACCGAGAATGCTAAAATTATTTTTTTCAAATCACATCACCCTTTTTAATTGTTTTCAAGAACATAAGAAAATTTCCAAAACATCGTCGCGGTATCGGCTCTTGACGGTGCAGCCTTCGGATAGATTGCATATTCGTATCCTGTAAGCGAGTGGATAAACATAATGTTTTCATCAAAGCACCATGCGACCGGAATTTTTGCGTAATCCGATATATCCGAAAAATCGTTGTAGCCTTCAAGCGCGGAGTAGATGTCGCTATCGTCAATCGATACGTCAAGCCCCTTGCTTTGTGCGTATCTGTAGAGTATTGCAGCTGCCTGCTCGCGCGTTATGGCAGCATTCGGGGAGAAAGTCGTGTCACTTGTTCCGTTTATAATACCGTTTGCTGCTGCCCAGTTTACGGCTTTTTTGTACCAGTCCTGCGAAAGGTCGGTGAACTTTCCGCTCTCGGGTGCATCGGGTTCGCCTGCCAGACGGTAGAACATGGTTGCAAACTGCGCGCGCGTAAGCGTATTGTCGGGCGAGAAGGTATCGGCGCTTGTGCCGTTCATGATGCCTTTTTCAAGACAAAACTCTATTCCGGAGTGATCGGGATCGCCCTCCGCGCTTTTAATATCCTTAAAGCGCTTAACCGCACAATTATTGCCCTTTTCCTCGCAGGTGAATCTGTCATCTGCGGCGGCTGATGGTTCGCCTTTTTCAATCACTTCGCCTGTGTCGAGCAAGATGCACTTAAAGCCGTTATCCCGCGCATACTGTTCTGCCGCCGTGCCGCTGTAACCTTTGATTACGAGATTCTCGTTTCTCACATCATAATCGTCCACATAGTCCCAGCCGAAAGCGTGCATATCAATCTGAGTGACACTTCTTGGGATTGTAACCTCATTTAAGCTGTTACAGCGGAAAAATGCAGCCTCGCCGATATGCTCAACGCCCTCCGAAATAGTAAGGTTTGTAAGACTTTCGCACCATGAAAAAGCATTATCTCCGATTTCCTTTATATTGGCGGGAATCACAACATTGTTAAGATTTTTGCACCGGTAAAAGCCGAGATGGGGGATAGATTTCAAGGTTGACGGCAGCTTAACCGAGGTGATATTTGACATACCGAAAGCGTCCTCGCCCATCATGGTAGTTCCCTCACGGATTGCAATATCGCCGACAGCCTCCCATTCGTGAATCTGCTTGTATTCGGTCGGTGCGGACGGATCGGGATTATCTATTGCGGCATAGCCTATTCTTATCCCGGCTGTTAAGTATTGCCCGTGATACTGTATTCCGTCAACGCGGTTTGCGGGATCTGCATCGTAAGCCGAACCGTAAAAGATTCGCTTACCGATAAATTCAAGATTTTGCGGCATTGTGATATTTTTTAAAGCCTTGCCGCTTATTGCCTCGTTGCCTATGTATTTTACACTTTCGGGGATAACGAGTGTTTCAAGCTCGTCACCGCAGTCTATTGCGGCATCTTTTATAACCTCGAGTCCGTCGTTTAATTTAAGATATTTTAAATATCTGCCGTAAATCGCATTAATTCCGATTTCTTTAATTGTCGGAGGGAGTGTGATTCCGAAAATTCTTGTGCTTCCTTCACGAAGCGCTCTGTCAGCTATCGCCGTAACGGTATGCCCCTTGATTTCGGACGGAATATTAAATTCAAGACCTAAACCCGAGTCGGGATTTCCCATAAATTTTGCCGAATAGCCTGTAATCATCGCTGTTCCGTCGTCCCGAACCGTATAAAGAAGAGAGGTTATATCGTTCGGATCGTCCTTTTCACGAAATTCCTCCGTATCGTCGGTTACGGCGGTTCGGCTCTCTTCGTAATTTTCCGTACCGTAATCCGAGTCGTAAACTGTCCATGCATTTACAGTCGGAGCATAAGCCGATATGAGTGCCGCATACAGCGCTGTACAGAGTATTTTTTTCAGATTCATAAAACATCTGCCTTTCTTTTTTTGGATTATCTACATTTTAACATATGCGGATAAAAAAGTAAATTGTATTTCCGAAAGTGGCAATGTCAAATTCGGAAATTATTTTCACTTTCCGCTTTATTTTTTTCAAAGCCTGTGGTATAATACTTACAGACTATAATAAACAAAGGAATGAGTGTAAAATGTTTTGTGATAAGCTTAATGAATATATGGAAAAGTTTGAATGTTCGGGAAAGGAGCTTTCAAAATGCTCGGGAATTTCCGCGGCGACAATAAGCAGATACAGATCGGGCGAGAGAACCCCAAAGGTAAATTCTGAGGATATGGAAAAGCTGTGCCGCGGAATTTGCGAAATTGCCGAAAAACGCGGAGAGGAGAAGATATCTCTAAAAGAGCTGACAGAGACATTTGCCGCGGCGGTTTCCGATGAGAAATTCGACTATAAAGCGTTTCAGACAAAGCTCAATATACTGTTGACGGTTTTGTCGGTGAATGCGGCGGATATGTCAAAGGCACTAAAGTATGATTCATCGCATATTTCGCGTATACGAAACGGTCAGAGACGGCCGTCAAAGCCGGAAAATTTTGCATATGATGCGGCGGAATACATTGCCGGCTTTTATGACAGTGAAAACGATAAAAAGCTTGCAGCCGAACTTATCGGTGAAAAGGAGCCTGTATGGGAAAATAAGCACGATTATAAAAAGGCGGTTGCCGACTGGCTTATAAGCGGAGAAACAAAGGAAGATGCCGAAAATCCGGTATCGAAATTTTTGGAAAAACTCGATGAGTTTGATTTGAATGAGTACATACGCATTATCCGATTTGATGAGCTAAAGGTGCCGTCAGTACACTTTCAGCTGCCCGCTGCAAGAAATTATTACGGTATAGAGCAGATGAAGAACGGTGAGATTGATTTTTTGAAAACAACCGCTTTGTCAAAATCCAAAAAAGACGTTTTTATGTGCAGCGATATGCAGATGGACGATATGGCAAAGGACGTTGTATTTTCAAAAAAATATATGTTCGGGCTTGCGGCTATGCTTAAAAAAGGACTGCACTTGAATGTTGTGCATAACGTCCTGCGCCCGTTTGATGAGCTTATGCTCGGGCTGGAGTGCTGGATTCCACTTTATATGACGGGGCAGATTTCGCCGTACTATTTAAAAGGCGAGCATAACCGTGTGTACTGCCATTTTCTGAATGTATCGGGGGCGGCGGCTCTTAGCGGTGAGTGTATTTCGGGACACCACAAAAGCGGAAAATATTATTTTACGAACAATAAAGAGGAGCTTGCGTATTACAGCGAGAGGGCAAAGTGCATTTTGGAAAAAGCGTCGCCGCTTATGGAAATCTACCGCGAGGAAACGCAGGGAGGATTGAATGCTTTTTTGACAGCCGATGCCGATACAAGAGGCAGTAGAAGGAGTATTTTATCCGCACTGCCGGTCTACACGATGCCGGATAAGTTTTTGAGTGAATTTTTGGATAATCATTCGGTGGAAGATGAGCGGAGGGAAAAGATAGTGCAATCTGTAAAAATGAAAAAACAGCGCTTTGAAAAAATTCTGGAACAGGACAGCGTGACCGATATTATCCCGGTGCTTTCAAGAGAAGAATTTGAGAACTTTCCGATAATATTTGCCGAATCCTTTGGAAAAGAAGATATAGTATATTCATACGAGGAGTATGCGGCGCATCTGGAATATACTTTGGAGTATGCAAAAAACAATCCCAATTATTCGGCAGAAAAATCGCAAAAAAATGTATTTAGAAATATCGGGATAATTATGCATGAGGGGAAATGGGTATTGATTGCAAAAAGCAAAGCTCCGGCAGTGCAGTTTGTTATACGGCACCCGATTTTGAGAGAGGCTATCGAAAATTTGGAGTTCCCGATTGTGTGAATAATGCGAAAACATAAAAATATCTCTTGAAAACCTACCGATTTTGTGGTATTATTAATTTATGCGCCGGAGGGTGCATAAAAGAGAGGTGTTCATAAATGAAAATTTCAACTAAAGGACGGTATGCCGTCAGAATGCTTTTGGATCTGGCAGAGCATGAGGGCGACGGATATATAGCATTAAAGGAAATTGCCGAACGTCAGGGAATTTCAAAAAAATATCTGGAGCAGATAGTTCCGGTTTTAAACAGGGCAGAGGTTTTACAGGCAAACCGCGGCTTTCAGGGAGGGTACAGGCTTTCAAAGTCACCCGAACAGTATACCGTGGGAGAGATTCTGCGTCTGACGGAGGGGAGTCTTGCGCCGGTAAGCTGCCTTGAACATCACCCGAATACCTGCCCGAGAAGTGCGTACTGTTCTACACTTTTTGTCTGGGAGGGCTTGGAAAAGGTGATAAATGAATATCTTGACGGAATAACTTTACAGGATATACTGGACAGGCAGAGCGAGGGGTATTCAAATAACTATATCATTTAGAAAAGGAAAGCTATAAAAAATTGGAGAGGACTATGGAATTTTCTGAATTTTTGAAGGATAAACCGGAAGATATAAATAATTGGGACGATAATGATTTAAAAGCGCTGATTTTATCGGAGGAATTTAATAAAGAGCTTTTTGAGCGTGCCGATAAAATAAGGCGCGAAATATACGGCAATGCGGTATATATCCGCGGTCTTATCGAGATGACGAACTATTGCCGAAATAACTGCTTTTACTGCGGAATACGAAACGGAAACGGCAAGGTCATGCGCTATAGGCTGGAAAAGGACGATATACTGGACTGCTGCCGCGAGGGGTACGGCTTGGGATTTAGGACATTTGTCCTGCAAGGCGGAGAAGATGAGTTTTATACCGATAAAATGATATCCGAAATCGTTTTTGCAATACGAAATGAATTCCCCGACTGTGCGATCACTTTGTCACTCGGCGAAAAGAGCAAAGAAAGCTATAAGGAATTTTTTGATGCCGGTGCAAACAGGTATCTTCTGCGTCATGAGACGGCAGATGAGGAGCATTATAAAAAGCTGCACCCGAAAAGTATGAGTCTTAGAAACAGAAAGCAGTGTCTTTTTGATTTAAAAGAGATTGGCTATCAGGTCGGCTCGGGATTTATGGTGGGGAGTCCTTTTCAGAGCGCGGAAAATCTTGTTTCGGATCTGCGCTTTTTGCAGGAGCTGTCGCCGGATATGATCGGGATCGGACCGTATATTACACATAAGGATACGCCTTTTTGCAATCATAAAAGCGGACCGCTTGATTTATCACTGCGTATGGTGGCGATGCTGCGCCTGATGTTCCCGTATGCACTGATTCCGTCAACCACTGCGCTGGGTACGATTGATCCGAACGGACGTGAGCTGGGATTAAAAGCCGGAGCAAACGTGGTTATGCCGAATCTTTCTCCGGTAAAGGTGAGAAAGCTGTATGAACTGTACGAAAATAAAATCTGTACGGGTGAAGAAGCGGCGCAATGCAGAGGCTGTTTAGAGGCGAGAGTGAAGTCGGCAGGGTACGAGATTGTTACGGATATCGGAAATGTGAAAAGATAAAATTGAAAGGCTATGTAAATATGAAAAAAGCAATTATTGCAATGAGCGGCGGCGTGGATTCGAGTGTTGCGGCACTGCTTACAAAGGAAATGGATTTTGAGTGCATCGGCGCTACGATGAAGCTCTTTAATAATGACGATATAGGGGAAAAACGGGAAAATACGTGCTGTTCTCTGGAGGATGTTGAGGACGCGAGAAGTGTTGCCGCGTCATTGGGAATGAAGTATTATGTTTTTGATTTTTCGGACTGTTTTAAAGAGGCTGTTATAGACCGTTTCATCGACGATTACGAGAACGGCAGAACACCGAACCCGTGTATTGACTGCAACAGATTTCTGAAATTTGAAAAACTGATGAGAAGAGCGGAAGAACTGGAATTTGATTATGTTGTAACCGGGCATTACGCGCGGATTGAAGAAGAAAACGGCAGATATATATTAAAAAAAGCGATAGATGACACGAAAGATCAGAGCTATGTTCTTTATTCGATGACGCAAAAGCAGCTGGCGCATACCCTTTTTCCGTTGGGAGCGCTGAAAAAAACGCAGGTAAGAGAGATTGCCGAGGCGCATGGGTTTATAAATGCAAGAAAGCACGACAGTCAGGATATATGCTTTGTTCAAAGCGGTAAATATTCGGATTTTATCAGGCAGTATACAGGAAAAGACTATCCCGAGGGGGATTTTTTGGATATTTCGGGAAACGTTTTGGGACGGCATAAGGGAATTATAAATTACACCGTCGGACAGCGAAAAGGTCTTGGAATATCTGCTGAAAATCCGCTTTATGTAAAAGGCGTGTCTTTGGAAAACAATACGGTTACTTTATGTTCGAATGATGAACTGTTTACAAAGACTCTTACTGCGAAGAATATAAACCTCATACCTATGGATGAAATCGACGGGACGATACGGGTTGCCGCAAAGGTCAGATACCGCCAAAAGGAACAGCCTGCGACTGTAAGACAGACGGGGGAGGACAGCTTTACGGTAGAATTTGACGAGCCGCAGCGCGCAATTACAAAAGGGCAGGCTGTGGTATTGTATGACGGAGATGTTGTTGTCGGCGGAGGAACCATCATATGACATTGCAGCAGATATTTTATGTGATAACGATTTCGGATTTTGAATCGATGAATAAGGCGGCACAGGCGCTTTTTATATCGCAGCCGACTCTCACAAGCGCCGTAAAGGAGCTTGAGGCCGAGGTGGGAATAAATATATTTCAGCGAAGCGGAAAAGGGACTGTGCTTACGGCTGAGGGAAAGGAATTTTTGGTTTACGCACGCCAGCTCTATCAGCAGTATGAGCTTTTGTGCGGAAAATACACCAACCCTCAAAATATCAAAAGAAAATTCGGAGTTTCCTCGCAGCACTATTCATTTGCGGTAAAGGCCTTTGTCGAAACGGTAAAGCAGTTTGATATTTTAAGCTATGAATTTGCGATGCGCGAGGGTAAGACTACCGAGGTGATAGATGACGTAAGCACCTTAAAAAGTGAGGTGGGTATACTTTATTTAAACGACTTTAACAGGAAGGTTATAAATAAATATCTGCGTGATAATGATTTGGAGTTTCATCATCTGATAAACTGCAAGGCGTATGTTTATCTGTGGAAAAATCATCCGCTGGCGAAGAAAAAATCGATCAGCTTTAATGAGCTTACAGACTATCCGTGCCTTTCGTTTGAACAGGGAGAAAAGGGATCGTTTTATTTTGCGGAGGAAATTTTGAGTACAAACGAATATCCGCAGATAATAAAAGTTACGGATCGCTCGACTATGCTCAATTTAATGGTGGGACTCGGCGGATATACACTTTGTTCGGGAATAATCTGCGAGGAGTTAAACGGCAGTGATTTTGTCGCCGTTCCGTTTTCAGAGGATTCGGATAACCCGAATCCGGCAATGGAGATAGGGTATATCATAAAAAAGCAAAATCCTTTGACGCCGACCGGCAAAATTTACATAGAAGAAATGATTAAATATCTGAATAATATCTGAATGTGCCTGTGCTGCATTATTTCGGCTTTATTTATTTTGTAAAAAATAGCTAAATTTTAATTGCTTGATTGTGAGTTTGGCTTTATTATTAAAAGTTAATGCCTTTTTGGCTTGACATAAGAGAAATAATATGTTAAAATTAAATGTCGTGTGAAAATGCGAAAAACAATTTATAAGGTATTTTTATTCGTAAAGAGCTGTCGGACGGACGGCAGAATGGAGATGTAAATATGAAAAAGGATATAGTAATAATCGGCGCGGGACCTGCCGGAATATTTCTTGCAATGGAAATGATAAAAAAGGGAAGCAAGAAATCAATCATGATAGTTGAAAAGGGGCAGCCTGTGGAAAAAAGACATTGCCCGAAAAATAAAACAAAGCAATGCGTAAACTGCAAACCGTTTTGCCATATAACAACGGGATTTTCGGGTGCCGGTGCATTTTCTGACGGAAAGCTTTCTTTAAGCCCCGATGTCGGCGGTGATTTTCCCACTCTTATAGGTTATGAGGAAACACGTGAGCTGATAGATTATACGGATAGTATTTATCTGGAGTTTGGTGCGGATAATTTTATAGAAGGCGTAAGCAATCCGGAAAAGGTTAAAGAGATAAGAAAAAGAGCTATTCAGGCAGGATTAAAGCTTGTTGACTGCCCAATACGTCATTTGGGGACGGAAAAAGCACAGGATATTTACCACAAAATCCAGACATATTTGCAGGATAACGGTGTGGAAATATTATTCGGATATCAGTGTAACAATATCATTCTTGAAAACGGAGAATGTAAAGGTGTGTGCGTAGAAAGTGTTGACGGAAAGCATACGTCGTATGATATATATGCAGACCGTACAATTATGGCGGTCGGAAGGCGCGGCGCGGATTGGCTGGAAAAGCTCTGTGAGGAGCATAAGGTAGTGCATAAGCCGGGAACGGTTGACATCGGCGTGAGAGTGGAAGTGCGCAACGAGATCATGGAAGAGGTTAATAAAGTTTTGTATGAATCGAAACTTATAGGATATCCTTTGCCGTTTAAAAATAAGGTGAGAACATTCTGCCAGAATCCGGGAGGATTTGTAAGCCAGGAAAATTATGATAATAACCTTGCGGTGGTAAACGGTCACTCATATAAGGATTTGAAATCGGAAAATACGAACCTTGCGATACTCTGCTCGCATAACTTTAACGCTCCCTTTAATCAGCCGATTGCATATGCGCAGAAAATAGGAGAGCTTACAAATATGCTTGCGGCAGGACATATTTTGGTGCAGCGCTACGGCGATATAATAGACGGTAAGCGTACATGGCCGAAAGAGCTTAGTATGTCAAATGTAAAGCCGACGCTCCCCGATGCTGTGGCGGGTGATATTACTGCGGCTATACCGTACCGTACAATGATAAATATTATTAACTTTATCCAAGCGGTAGACCATGTTGTGCCGGGCTTTGCGAGCGTTGAAACACTTTTATATTCGCCTGAACTGAAATTCTACAGTAATAAGGTAAATATCGATACGGACTTAAAGACGAGCATCAGAAACTTCTTCTGTCTGGGTGACGCAAGCGGCTGGACAAGAGGTCTTATGATGGCATCTGTTATGGGTGTATTCATGGCGAGAAAGTTATTGGAAGAAGAATAATTTTGACATAACAGCGAGGACGAAGCAATGAAAAATATTATTTGTAAAGTATCGGCTAAGCATTGGATTTATAATCGCGGGACTGTAAACAGGGGCGTTTTGAAAATAATATCGGTACCCGAAAAACATATAGATAAATCTGCTTGGAAGAGGGAAGCGAAAGTTTTCAGAAAAATGGATTTTGACAAGGAAGATTACGAGCTTACTTTGGAATATTATAACACAGATAATATTGATGAAATAGATAATGCAGAGATTATAGAAACGGACAGATTCTGGCTGTCGGAGGTCAGAGGTTAAATATATAAAAATAAAGCACCCATTTGCCTGTTTTTCAGACAAATGAGTGCTTTTAACGTTTATTTTAACATCCACTCCAGTACATATTGAATGTATTCGTCCCAAAATGCCCATGAATGTGTGCCGGCGGATTCTCTGTAGGTGAAATCATAGTGCAGCTTTTCAAAATGTTCCTTTAATTTTACGTTTTCCTTGTACATAAAATCTTCGGTGCCTTCACCCATAAAAATACGCGGCTTTAACGGATGGGAGTCGCATTTTTCGGCAAGGTAAAATAAGTCGTCTTGGGGAGGAATATCGATATTTTCGCCCCAGATGGGTATGTATGTTTCCTTGAAAGTGTCGGTAAGCCCGATTATATCCGCAACGCTGGATAACCCGGCGGCAGCGGAAAAATGTTCGCACTCGGTGAGCCCGATCTTTAATGCTCCGTATCCGCCCATCGAAAGCCCGGCGATAAAATTATCCTCGCGTTTGTCCGAAACATTGAAAATTTCTTTCATAATACTCGGTAATTCTTTTGCAATATATGTATAGTATTTTCCGCCGTATTTCATGTCGGTGTAAAAGCTTCTTCCCGCGGCGGGCATTATAACGCATATACCGTATTCCTGGGCGTAACGCTCTATTGATGTGCGGCGCAGCCAAATTGAATGATCGTCACTCAGACCGTGCAAAAGATACAGGCACCTGAATTTGCCGTCGGCGGTATTTTGAGAAACGCCGATTTCGCCGTCATTGCTTTTTTGAGGAATAACTACATATACCGTAGTCTGCATTCCAAGATTTTCGCTGAAAATATTTAGTTCCGATAAAGCCATAATTTACTTCTTCTTTCTTTTTTTGCTTTTAGTATAGCAAATGTCGGAATAAATGTCAAGAAAGTAATTGTAAGTTGACAAAACAGTTTGGAAAAAAATTAAAAATGGGCTTGACAAAAATCGAGGAATATGCTAAAATATATTTGTATTTTATTCCATAGAAGCTTTCGGAATGTTACAGACCGGAAGTGGAGGAAACTCCGGAGAAGTTCTTAAATGAGCTGCCGAAGGGGCAAGGTTCGACCGGACCGAAACTCTCAGGCAAATGGACGGACAAAATAACATTTTTTGTGCATATTCTGCATAAATACGTAAGTGATTTTTGTATGTCTGTATTTTCCGAAGTTGGAAAATACAGATATTTTTTTGGAGGGGCACAATGGAAACACTATTGAAAATCGTACAAACAATCAACTTTTACTTATCGGACTACATTCTGATATTTTTGCTTATCGGTGTAGGCTTGCTGTTCTCGTTTAAAACAAAGTTCGTTCAGGTACGCTGCTTTGGCGAGGGTATGCGCAAGGTTTTCGGTAAGATCAATTTAAACGGCGGAAAGCAGAAGAACGGTTTGAGCTCATTTCAGGCATTGTCAACCGCGATTGCGGCACAGGTCGGAACTGGTAATATAGTCGGCGCCTGCGGAGCGATTCTTACAGGCGGACCGGGGGCAATTTTCTGGATGTGGATTATTGCATTCTTCGGAATGGCGACAATTTACGCAGAGGCGGTATTGGCACAGAAAACAAGAATCAAAAATGAGGACGGGGAAGTTTTGGGCGGTCCTGTTTACTACATAAAGACAGCATTCAAGGGCAAATTCGGCTCATTTCTGGCAGGATTTTTTGCGATTGCGATTATACTTGCGCTCGGATTCATGGGCTGTATGGTACAGTCTAACTCAATCGGCGCTGCGTGCAATACTGCATTCGGTATTCCGAACTGGGTTGTCGGTATAATAATTGCTGCGATTTCGGGATTCGTATTCTTCGGCGGTGTGCAGAGAATTGCGTCGGTTACGGAGAAGATAGTTCCTATTATGGCGCTTTTGTATCTTGTCGGTGGAATTGCCGTTCTTATCGCGAGAATACAGTATGTTCCCGAAACCTTCGGTATGATATTTAAGTATGCGTTCCAACCGAATGCAATTATCGGCGGCGGAATCGGTTATGCTTTGAAAACGGCTATCAGCCAGGGCGTAAAGAGAGGATTGTTCTCGAATGAAGCCGGAATGGGTTCGACACCGCACGCACACGCTATGGCAAACGTTGAAAAACCGCATGACCAGGGCGTTGTGGCAATGATCGGTGTATTTATAGATACATTCCTCGTGCTTACAATGACGGCTTTGATTGTAATTTCAACACTTTATGCGGGAGACGGAATCCTTGCAGGCGGTGCGGCAGACGGCATTGATAAGACAAATATGGCGCAGACAGCTTTTGCAAGCGTGTTCGGCAGCGGATTCGGTAATGGCTTTGTTGCAATATGTCTTTTGTTCTTTGCATTTTCAACAATACTCGGCTGGAACTTGTTCGGTAAGATAAACGTAGAGTATCTGTTCGGCAAGAAAGCAACATTTGCTTATTCGGTTATAGCGGTAATATTCGTTTTCCTGGGTTCATGCCTGTCAAATGACCTGGTGTGGGAGCTTACGGATATGTTCAATCAGCTCATGGTTATCCCGAACGTTATAGCGCTTGTGGCACTTTCGGGAATGGTTGTTGCAACATCGAAGGGTTTGGACAAAAAAGCGGATAACAGCGGCTCATCGAAGAAAAAGGAAACAATAAAGAAATAATCGGAAAAAATTTGGGGGATAAAAATGAGTTCGGCATTGTGCTGAACTCATTTTTGCTTTTTTGTGAAAATTTGCTGATTTTATGGAAAAATATGGAAATATTGTGGTTCCGTGTCAATATACAAAAATAGAAACTGATTGGAAACAGGGGGACAACAGTATATTTATTGTTGGTGATGATAATAAAAAGGTAGGAGCTATAGATCAAGCCGGAAATATAATAATACCGATAGAATATGATGGTGTATTTTTTTACAATAAGGACACTATAGGTGTAAAAAAAGATGGTATGGGTGGAATCTTGAATTCAAAAGGAGATATTGTTTTACCGATTGAATATAAAAATATTATAAGGCTCGCCAAAGATAGATTTATAGTAGAAAAAGATGATAAGAAAGGAATTGTTGATAGTAACAATAACGCACTTTCACCGATGATATATGATGACATATACGGGATACATAGTTTTGGAATGTGGTTTTATCAATACCGCAAGGATTTAGATTCTCATGACATCTATGTTGTACAACAAGGCGATAAATACGGAATAATTTCCAAATACGGTAAGGAGTTGATTCCCTGTGAATATAACTATGATCAAATAGGCGATGCTTTTGTAGATAACGGTACACTGTACTGTTCATTAGGCACAGATGAGGGCTGGGGCATTGCAAAGGTATACGATCCGCAGCTTGCCGAAGATGTTATCCATAAAGTAATCTTTACAATCGGCGAGCACAATTCAAGAGTATTCGGCAAATTGCAGGAAAACGATGTCGCACCGATTATCCGCAACAACCGTACAATGCTCCCGGCAAGAGCGGTTGCGGAAAGTCTTGGCGGAACAGTCGGCTGGGATGAAAATAACAAGGCAGTAACGGTAAACGGCAAGAATAAAAACGGCGAAGATGTGTCGCTTGTTATAAATATCGGCTCGGATACGGCATATGTAAACGGCGAGGCGGTAACGCTTGACAGTCCCGCATTTATCGAAAATAACCGCACATACACACCTGTGCGCTTTATCGCGGAAAACCTCGGCGCCGACGTTTCGTGGGACGAGGATAATCAGAGAGTTATATTAGAAAAAAATAATTAAGTGGTGCGGAAAACTGCACAGACCGCGTAAAAGCACCCCTTAGGGCTGTTGAAAAAAATGCACAGACCGCATAAAATGTAAAAAAACATTTTAAGCAACCCCCATTAGGGTTTGTTGCTGGGAAATACACAGAACTCAAAAAATAGCTGCATCAATTGTGATGCAGCTATTTTCAGCTGACGGGGATTTGCCTGCCGGCGGAGTTGATTTTAAAGCTGTCGGGATAAATAAGCTCGGATACGGTTGCAAATTCGTGATTTTCGCCGAGCATGGCAATAACGTCCGCCAAAGCCGAGTAGGTAAAATCGGTACCTGTATGCATTAAAATTATATCGCCGTTTTGAGCTTTTTTCAGACGGTTTAAAATGTTATCTACAGATGCGGCTTTGTAGTCAAGACTGTCTAAAGACCACTGTATGTAGGTTCTGCCGCTGTTCTCGCAGAGGTCAATCACATCATTATTATACTCGCCGTAGCCGCCGCGAACCAGATGTATGTCGGAGGCGATAACATTTTCGATTGCGCGGTCGCATTTTTCGAGGTCGGCGGAAATTTCATTGCGGCTCATCTTCTGATAGTGCGCATGATTATACGAGTGTGCGCCGATTTCGTGACCGTTTGCGTATATTTTCTTCAATGCCTCGGGATATTTTTCCGCCCATGTGCCGACAACAAAAAATGTGGCGTGTATTTTGTTTTTTTCAAGCGTATTTAAAATAGAGTCGATATCCTCATCACCCCAGGCGCAGTTGAAGGTGAGTGCGATTTTGGTATCGGTGCGCTTGACCGAATATATTGGGATTTTTTTCTCACCGGCACGCGATACCGATATGAAGAGAGTAAGTGCGGAAAATACGGCAATTACAATCCCTAAAAAGAAAACTTTTTTCTTCAATACAAATATTTTCAAAATGTGTTCACCTCTCAGATTAAAAAAGTGCATACTTAAATATATGCAGAATTAACAAGCGATATAACCGTATTTATTGAAAAAATCGGCAAATGATTTCAGTGTTTGAATTTATGAGGGTAAGCTATTGACTATCGCGAAAAATTGTGATAGAATAGAAAATGTGTATACTGTAGGGATTTATTGCCGCTTTTGGCGGAGAAACGGAGAACTGCATGAAAAAAAGAGGAAATTTTAAGGGCATATCATTTATGCTTGTTTTGACAATGATTGCGATTTTGTCGGGTATCGGCGCGCTTATAATAGATGCCGATTCGGATATCCCGATAGTGTTGGATTCGGTTGCGGCGATACTGGTTTTATACTGCGCGGTGAGTTTTTTCATCAAAAACAAAGAGCGCATAGATAATATCGATATATTAAATGATAATAAGGTTACGGCGGCAAATGAAGTATTAAACGGATTTCCGCTTGCTATGGCGGTATTTGATATTGACGGTACGATTCTTTGGTTTAACGATGAGTTTTTAAGCATTACCGACAACAGCAATCTGTATTTTTCAAAAATTACATCGATTTTGCCCGATATAAAATGGATGGAAATATTAAAATCGAATGATTGCATAAAAATGGAAATGACATACAAAAACAACGTATATAATGTGTTCGGCAAGGTTGCGAAAAACACAAATACGTCGGACAGCGAGCAAGTGTATTCGGTAATCCTGTATTTTGAGGATATAACCGAGCTTGTGCAGATAAAAGAGATGTACAACAACGAAAAAGCCGATGTTGCTTTGGTGAGTATCGATAATTACGATGAGATATTCCAGAGAATGAACGATTCGCAGAGTCAGGAGGTTGTCTCAAAGATCAATACCCTGATAATGAAATGGGGTTCGGACGGCGGCGCTGTCACCAAGCGGTTGGAGCGCGACAGATATTTGGTTGTTTTTGAGCATGAATTTCTGGAAGAATGTAAAAAGACCAAGTTTGACGTTATCGAAAAGGTCAGAAAGGTTGGCGAAGAGATAAAAATTCCGGTAACTATCAGCGTGGGCGTGGGTACCGGGGGACATATAATTGACAATGAAAACAATGCGCGCTCGGCAATGGAAATGGTTTTGGGCAGAGGCGGTGATCAGGCGGCGATAAAGGACGCGGATCAGTACACCTTCTACGGCGGTAAAACCAAAGACTATGAAAAGAGTACGCGTGTTAAGACGAGAGCTTTTTCGGTGGCTTTAAGGGATTATATCATTCATGCCGAGAATGTCATATTCATGGGGCATGAAATGGCGGATTATGACAGTTTCGGCGCGGCATTGGGATTGCAGCGTGCAGTAAGAACGCTTATGAAAAAGCCGTATATGATATGCGACAATTCGCCGGCAATTTCGGAGCTGGTGGACGATGTGAGAAAGAACCCGGAATATGAGGGAATGATGATAACGCCCGACGAGGCATTGGATATTGCGACAGAGGAATCGCTTTTGGTGATACTCGATACGCACAGAAAAGCGATGCTGCCGTGTCCCGAGCTTTTGGGGCGCGTAAGCAAGGTGATAATCATAGACCACCACCGCAGGAGCACCGATTTTATAACACCGGTATCTTTGACATATCATGAGCCGTATGCATCATCAACGTGCGAGATGGTGACTGAGATTTTGCAGTATATAGGGGATGTCAGAAAGGTGACGGCGCTTGAGGCGAAGGCTTTATATATGGGTATTGTTATGGATACCAAAAACTTTGTTGTAAAGACAGGTGTAAGAACCTTTGAGGCGGCATCATATCTGAAACGCTGCGGCTTGAATACGCTTGAGATTAAAAAGCTGTTCAATATAGACCGCGATGAGTATCTGCACAGAATAGATATTATAAAGGCATCAAAAATTTATATGGACTCAATCGCGATAACCGTATGCCGCGAGTCGTATGAAAATATGCGGGTTATATCATCGCAGGCGGCAGACGAGATGATGAATATATCGGGAGTTAAGGCAGCGTTTGTTATATATCCGATGGATTCGGTGATAAATATAAGTGCGCGCTCATACGGCGATGTGAATGTACAGCTTATAATGGAAAAACTCGGCGGCGGCGGTCACGCGACTGTTGCCGGTGCTCAAATTAAGGGTACAAGCGCGGAGGACGCGGCAAATAAACTAAAAGCAGCAATTAAAGAATATTTTGACGAATCGAATTAAGGACAGAAAGGAAGAGATAAATATGAAGGTTATTTTAAATCAGGACGTAAAAGGTCAGGGCAAAAAAGGTGATTTGATAAATGTTTCGGACGGATATGCGAGAAACTTTCTTTTGCCGAAGAATCTGGCAAAAGAGGCTACAAAAGAGAACCTGAATGTAATGCAGGGACAAAAGGAATCGCAGGAATACAGAAAGCAGAAGGAGTTGGAGGAAGCACAGGAGCTGCAAAAGAAAATTGCGGAGCTGACGGTGAATATAAAGGCAAAAGCCGGGGAAAACGGCAAGCTGTTCGGTTCTGTTACATCGAAAGAAATTGCGGAAGAACTGAAAATGCAGCACCATATAAAGCTGGATAAGAAAAAATTTGTTCTCCCCGACGGAATAAAGACGCTTGGCATAACGCAGGTGGATATAAAGCTTCACCCGGGTGTTGTAGGAAAGCTTAAGGTTATGGTGGAAAGCCTATAAATATAAATAAGATATTAAAGGGTTAAGGAGGTGTGGAATTTGGCGGAAACCGGTATGGCAGAGCGTGAATTGCCACACAGCAAAGAGGCGGAGTTTTCCGTAATAGGCAGTGTTTTGACCGATTCTGACGGAGTTGCGGCATCTGCCGAGATAATAAAAGCCGACGATTTTTACTATGCGGCAAACCGTGAAATATATAAAGCCGTAATGGAGCTTTTTAACGAAAATATTCCGGTCGATATTGTAACTGTGTCGGATAGACTAAAACAGCACGATAAGCTTGACGGAATCGGAGGAATCGGCTACCTTTCGGCGGCAGTGACCGGAGTGCATACTACCGGGAATGTCGAATACTATGCCAAGATTATAAAGGAAAAGGCGGTTTTGAGGCGGCTTATAAGTGCATCAAGCCTTATTTCCGAGATGGCGTACAATGAGGACGGCAGCATAGAAAAAATCCTGGAAAGCTCGGAACAGGCGGTATTTGATGTATCGTCTGTCAAAGAATCAAACGATATTGTCCCGATTCAGGACGTACTGATGACGGCATATCAGGATATGGTTGAAAATTCGATCAATAAGGGTACAATCACCGGTGTGCCGACAGGCTTTACCGAGCTTAATAACCGAACCGGAGGATTCCATGGCGGTGAGCTTATTATAATTGCCGGGAGACCGGGTATGGGAAAGTCGAGTTTTGCGGTAAATATAGCGGAACACGCGGCGATTAACGATCATGTGCCTGTTGCGATTTTTAACCTGGAAATGTCGAAAACGATGATTGTAAACAGAATATTGTGTAGTCAGGCATTGGTGGATTCGCATAAAGTGAGAGTCGGAGATTTCGACAGCGAGGATTGGCAGCAGATAGGAGCGGTTGTGGATAAGATCGCTATGGCGCCGCTTTTTATTGATGATACCGCGTCAATTACGGTATCGGAAATACGCGCAAAATGCAGAAGATTAAAACAGACCAAGAATTTGGGTATGGTTGTAATAGATTATTTGCAGCTTATGCAAAGCGGCGGAAGAGCGGAAAGCAGACAGCAGGAAATATCGGAAATATCGCGTTCATTGAAGGTTTTGGCAAAAGAATTGGATATACCGGTAATAGCGCTTTCGCAGCTTTCACGTGCGAGTGAGTCGAGAAGTGATAAAAGACCGATACTTTCCGACTTGAGAGAATCGGGTGCGATAGAGCAGGACGCCGATATTGTAATGTTTTTGTACCGTGATGAATATTTTAATCCCGATACGGAGGATAAGAATATTGCGGAATGTATCATCGCAAAGCACAGAAGCGGCTCGACGGGACCGTTTAAGCTTGGCTGGCGCGGTCAGTATACAAAGTTTGTAAATATAGATTATGTTGCAAAAGAAGAATAATGAAAAATAAGGTAATAAAGACAATTGAAAAGCATGGCTTGATAAAGGCGGGAGACAGGGTGCTCTTGGCACTTTCGGGCGGCAGTGATTCAATCTCGCTGCTCTATATCTTAAATGACATAAAGGACAGATTAGGGTTTGAATTGTTTGCGTGCCACCTAAATCATTCGATAAGAGATGAGGCGGACGGTGACGAACGGTTCGTAAGGGAGATTTGCGATAAACTCGGGGTAGAGTGCTTTGTGAAAAAATCCGATGTAAAAGCTATTGCGAAAGCGGAGAAAATCTCGGAGGAATTGGCGGGGCGAAATGAAAGATATGCTTTTTTTGAGGAAATCATGAAAAAGCATGACATAGACCTTGTCGCAACAGCGCATAATAAAAACGATGTTGCCGAAACTGTACTGATGCATATGATGAGAGGGTGCGGAATTGACGGAATGTCGGGAATCCCGTACAAAAGAGATAGGATTATACGTCCGCTGCTTGATGCTGATAAAGAGGAAATTGAGGCATTTTGCAGGGAGAATAATTATAAATTTGTTATTGACAAAACGAATATGGAAACGCTTTATACCCGAAACAGAATACGTCATGACCTGATACCGCTTATAAAAAGAGAGTTTAACCCGAATTTTATAGATACAATTGCGAAAAACTCCGCAATTTTAACAGAGGACGCGGAATTTTTAAACGGTTATGCAAAGAGAATATATGACGGATTTTCCGAAAACGGGAAAATTTCGGTGAGTGAGTTTAATAAGCAGCCGGAGGCAATAGGAAGAAGAATTATACTTCTCATGTATAAGAAATATTCGGGGGATATGAAGAATTTGCAGGCGGTACACGTCGAAAATATACTCTCATTATTAAAAAAAGCAAAATCGGGTACAATGTGTGATATTCCGGGAAATAATGTATTTTCGATTGAGCGGGATTGCGCATTTTTTAAAAAGCGTGAAGTTAAAAAAGACTATGATTATCCGCTTATATTGGATAAAGATGTTTATATTGAGCCGATTGGGATAAGCGTTCGGCTTAAAAAATGGGAAAATGAGAAAGAGAAATTCTTTTTTGATGATGCCGAACATATTCATATAAGAAACAGACGGCGCGGTGATGTTTTTTATCCGCGCGGAATGAGCGGTAAAAAAAAGCTGTCGGACTATTTTACCGACTGCAAGATCCCTTTATCGCAAAGAGAGGTTTTACCGATAATTGCCTATAAAGACGAGATTGCGTGGATTGTGGGAAGGAGAGCGGACAGACGCTTTGAGAGCGGAGTGACCGCATATACGTTTATTATAAAGGAGGAGCAGATTTTTTGAGAGATGCAAGAAGAAACGGGTTCGGGATTTGGTTTGTTATTATCCTGATTTCGGTAATAGCTTGTTATGCGCTTGCCGGAAATATGAATAAGACAGCAACCATGCCGTATTCGGAACTGGTGAAAAATATCAGCGAGGAAAAGATTGAACATATGGTGGCAGATGAAAATACCCTGCTGATAAAGATGAAGGACAGCGCTCAGGTATATAGCGTTCAGCTTCCGTCACAGGCGGCATTTGAAAATGATGTCGGCGAAAAAATTGTGGAGCAGTCGCAAAAAGGAACTTTGCTCTATGAGGTGAAAAAACCGGTTTCATCAATATGGAACATAATTCTGCCGATTATTGCGATGATAGTTGTCGGAGTTTTCCTGGTAATTATCATGAGAGGGCAGTCAAATAAGGGCGCAAACTTTACCAAAAGCCGTGCAAGACTGAATGTGGATTCAAAGCACAAGATCGGGTTCGATTCGGTCGCGGGAGCGGTTGAGGAAAAAGAGGAGCTTTCGGAAATAGTGGATTTTCTGAAAAATCCGAAAAAATTTATAGATCTCGGTGCGAGAATACCGAAGGGCGTTCTGCTTGTCGGACCGCCCGGCACAGGTAAGACGCTTTTGGCAAGAGCGGTTGCCGGTGAGGCTAATGTTCCGTTTTTCTCGATAAGCGGCTCGGATTTTGTTGAGCTTTATGTCGGTGTCGGTGCGGCGCGTGTGAGAGATTTATTTGAACAGGCGAAGAGAAATAAGCCGTGTATCATATTTGTCGATGAGATTGACGCTGTCGGCAGAAAGCGCGGCGCCGGAATGGGCGGCGGACATGATGAGCGTGAGCAGACACTTAATCAGCTTTTGGTTGAGATGGACGGATTCGGCGTGAATGAGGGAATCATCATGATTGCCGCGACAAACCGCCCCGATATATTGGATCCCGCGCTTTTGCGTGCCGGAAGATTCGACCGCCAGGTGGTGGTTGATGCACCCGATGTAAAGGGAAGAGAGGAAATATTAAAGGTTCATTCAAAAAAGAAACCGTTGGCTGATGAGGTTGACTTGGGAAGGATTGCAAAGGTCACAACAGGATATACCGGAGCGGATTTGGAAAATGTAATGAACGAGGCGGCAATATTTGCGGCACGTAAAAATAAAAGTAAGATTGATATGGCGGATATCGAGGACGCGAACCTGAAGGTAATGATGGGGAGCGAGAAGAAATCGAAGGTTGTAACCGAAAAGGAAAAGAAGCTTACCGCCTATCATGAGGCAGGACACGCGCTTATGTCGAAATTGCTGAACAGCAAGGATAAAGTGCATAAGATATCGATTGTACCGAGAGGGCGCGCAGGCGGATTTACTATGCATCGCCCGGACGAGGGAACAGACTACAGTTCAAAAGGCGAGATGCTTGATGATATTATGACGCTTTTGGGCGGAAGAATAGCCGAAAAGCTTGTTTTGGAGGATATCAGCACCGGTGCCTCAAATGATATAAAGCGCGCTACCGAGGTTGCGAGAAATATGGTTATGCGCTACGGTATGAGCGATAATATCGGTCCTGTATGCTATGACGATAATGAAGAAGTATTTATCGGCAGAGATTACGGACACTCAAAGATTTATTCCGATGAAACGGCATATGAGCTTGATAAAGAAGTGAAAAATATTATCAATGCACAGTATGAAAAGGGAATAGATCTGCTAAAAAGTAATATTCAGATTCTGCATAATCTGGCAAATGATCTTTTGGAGCATGAAACGCTTGATGAAGCCGAATTTGAAGAAATAATAAAAAAATCAATGTAAAAAAAGAAAGGAAAGACAAAAAATGAAAGTAACAAAAGATATGATAATTATGGATGTATTGAAGATTGATATGGATACCGCAAAGTTCTTTATCGATATGGGAATGCACTGCCTGGGATGCCCGTCGGCAAGCGGAGAAAGCATAGAGCAGGCTTGTATGGTGCATGGTGCAGATGCAGATAAGCTTGTTGAGGATATAAACAAGTTCCTGGAAGAAAAACAGAAATAAGTAATTTCTTGCCGGACTTTTAAGTCCGGCAAGTCTTTAAAAAAGAGGAGGAAAAATAATGGAAGGGACAATAGGTGTCCTATGTCTGCTGATAGTATTATCAGCTTATTTCAGTGCAACGGAGACGGCATTTTCGTCTTTAAACAGAATCAGAGTAAAAAATATGGCGTCGGAGGGAAACAAAAAAGCAAAGCTTGCTCTAAAGCTTTGCGATAAATTCGATGAGCTGCTGACTACGATACTTGTCGGCAACAATATTGTAAACATTCTCTCATCGTCGCTTGCGACGGCGCTTTTTGTGGAAATTTTCCCCAAAAACGGAGTTGCGATTTCAACGGTAGTAGTGACAGCGGTTGTACTTATTTTCGGTGAAATTTCGCCGAAGAGTATGGCAAAAGAAAGCCCGGAGAGCTTTGCGATGTTTTCCGCGCCTTTTATAAATATATTGCGCTGCGTTTTAAAACCGATAACATTTTTGTTTTCGCTTTTGAAAAAGGGCATAAAGGCGATTTTTCACTTGAAGAATAATGACGGCATAACGGAGGCGGAGCTTTTGACCATGGTCGAGGAGGCTCAAAGCGAGGGCGGAATTGACGAAAACGAAGGAGATCTTATAAAGAGCGTAATAGAATTTTACGATCTTGATGTGGGCGATATATTGATACCGCGAGTTGATGTTGTTGCGGTGGATATTGAGAGCAGCGTCGAGGAAATAGAAAAGGTTTTTGACGAAACAAGATTTTCAAGACTGCCTGTTTATAAAGAAACTATCGATAATATCGTCGGAATTATAAACCACAAGGATTTTCAGTATATGGTAAAAGAGCGTAATATGCCGGTGGCGGATATTATCGCACAGCCGGTTTATGTATTGGAATCGATGAAGATTTCAAAGCTTTTAAAGATGCTGCAGCAGAAAAAATCGCATTTGGCTATGGTAACCGACGAATACGGCGGAACGGTCGGCGTGGTAACTCTGGAGGATATTATAGAGGAGCTGGTCGGAGAGATTTGGGACGAACATGATGTGGTTGTAGAGGAAATCGAAAAGGTTTCGGATAACTGCTATAAGGTTTCGTGTAATGCCAATCTTGATAAGCTGGCGGAGGAATTGGGCATCGAAATAGAATCGGACAGCACGACTGTCGGCGGCTGGGTTGCGGAAGTGCTTGAGCGCATACCCGAAGAGGGCGACAAAATCGAAAAAGATAATGTTGAAGTTACCGTAATCGAGGCGGACGAAAGACGTGCGCTAAAGGTTATGGTTGTTGTCAAAGAGGATCAGAGCGCGCAGGAGTAATATTTTCTTTTCTGTCTTTACCCAGCGCTTGGTAAGAGTCTGGTATCTGTTCGACGCTTTTATAACGCTTGAATCTGTCAGCGACGGAAGTACTACATTATTGATTGTACGTTTGCAGCGGAACATTTCTCTTCCGATTAAATACAGAATTACCGAATGTATGAGAAGTTTGATTTTGAGTGTTTTCATAAATAAAGCTCCCGATAAAAATTTTATTTAGTATGTTCGGTAAAAACGGAAAATATGCTTAAAGCAACAAAAGTAAAATAAAGGAAAATATAAAATGATTTATAAATACGAAGAATGCAATCCTATATGGATAAACTTTGAAAATCCCACAGGCGAGAAAGGGCGCGGAGGATTAGAAAATTCGGGCGCAAAAGGGCATGCTTTTGAGCATTTTAAAAAAGGAGAGGAAAAAGTGCTTTGCGACTTTGCGGGAGGCGGTATTGTGCGCAGAATTTGGCTGACTCTCAGCGACCGTTCCGAAAATGTCATGAAAAATGTAATTCTGAAAATGTATTGGGACGCCTCACAAACGGCTCAAGTGGATTGCCCTCTCGGAGATTTTTTCTGCATGGGACTCGGGAAAATGCGTTCTTTTGAAAATTGCTTTTTTTCCACCGCAGAGGGAAGATCTTTTTGTTGTTTTATACCGATGCCCTTTAAGAAAAATTGTAAAATAATTTTGGTAAACAACAGTGGCATTGACATAAATAATTTATTTTATGATATAAATATTTCTCTTGAACCTGTAGATGATGACGCTATGTATTTTCATACAGTGTTCAGGGACGTAGAAAAAAATAAACTTGAAGAGGAAGTCGAGATATTGCCCCTGGCGAAAGGACCGGGGCGATTTTTGGGGTGCAGCATAGCAATAATTCCGAATGAAAAAGCATACAAGGACTTATGGTGGGGCGAAGGCGAAGTGAAAATTTATCTCGACGGAGATACGAATTATCCGACGTTGGCAGGGACGGGTACGGAGGACTATATAGGCTCGGCGTGGGAGCTGGGCGAGTTCATAAACAGAACTCAGGGCTGCGTATGCAAAGAAGCTATGTCGGCATCATTTTACAGATTTCATCTTGATGATAAAATATTTTTTAAAGACAGTATCAAAGTTACGATTCAAGCTATGGGAGGCGGCGATGCCGAAAAAGTTAAAGATGTTATAAAGCGAAATGAGCCTTGTATTCCGGTTACTTTTGATGACGGAGATGTGCATTTTATTTATAAGAAAGCAGATTGTGATTTTAAAGGCTATACAAACTTTTTCAGGCAAGATCACTATAGATTAACCGCCTATTATTATGTGAAAATTTGAGCTGTCGAGTTTGAGGACAGAAAAACAAGGGCAGTAAAAAAATCAATTGATTTTTTTACTGCCCGAATTTATGTTATTTTATAGGCATTATAATATCAACTGTTGTCTTATTCTCGTCGGAGTATATGCTTACACCGTATTCTTCGCCGAATATGAGTTTTATTCTCTGATTAACATTTGAAAGTCCGATATGCTTTGTTTCCTGAATTTCGTCCGAGGAAAGATTGCGTTCGAGTTCCGCAAGCTTTTCATCGGGTATTTTCGGACCGTTGTCGCAAACGGAAAGTATCAGCATATTATTCATTATCGCCGTGCTGATTCTGATAAGTCCGTCTTTACCCGAAAGGTATTTCATGCCGTGTTCTATGGCATTTTCTATAATCGGCTGCAATACGAATTTTACGGTTTTGCAGTCGAGAGTTTCGGGATCGATATTGTATTCAACCTTGAATTTATCAGGGTATTTTATAAGCTCTATCGCAAGATATTTTTTTGCATATTCAAGCTCGGTTTCAACGCTTACAATATACTCTTTGGTATTTAGCGCGATATAAAGAATATCCGAAATATTTGAGAGCATGGTTGCCGCTTTGCTGTCGCCGTGACATTCCTCCAAAATGAATCCGTTTACAAGGTTGAGCGAGTTAAAAAGAAAATGCGGATTTATTTGAGTCTGCAAAGCTATTGACTGCACCTTTTTTAACTTTGAAATCTTCTCAACAAGCTCATTTTCGATTTGCTGATGATTTTTTACGGTATTAAAAAGTGTATCGCTCAAATACATAAGCTCGTTATTTTCATTTGCAGTATTTATTCCGGCATCGCTGTTTATTGCAGAGGTTTTTATTACAATATCCACTATGGAGCGATAGAAGGAAAATGCTCCGAAGAGTGAAAATATAATTACCATGAGTATTGTCAGCAGGAAATAGACCGCCATTATAAATGCGATACGCGTATAGTTCTTTTTATGGCTCGACATGGATAGTGCCGAAACGATTTTGAACTTGTGGTTTTCCGAGGCAATTGAATTGTAGATGTACTGATTTGTGGACAACGACGATTCTTCGCGGTAGGTGGTATTTTCCAGCATCTTTAATATACCGTCGCTGTTATATTCAAACGGCTCATACGATGAGGAATAGATAAGCTCGTCATCATCGTTGAAAAGAAGGACGGTTTCACCGTTATTTATATTCCCGGCATACATCTGATCGCACAAAACACTGCCGTCCACCGTAAATATGATAAGCCCCGCATTGCGGTCATTTACCAGAAGATTTGCTCCTATATTTATCATTGAGGAATTGTCAACATTGTGAGGTGAAGCGGAAATCATAAAGATAACATTGCCGTGATTGTAGAGCGTAAGCCAGGAAGTATCGCGGAACTGCGAAATATCGCTGCTGCCGTAGGTTGATATCACATACCCGTTTTTGGGGTTATATACCGAAATTGAATTTATGTAAGGGCAGTTTCTCTTTTGTTTGTTTAAAAAAGCCGTATATTCATTGTAGCTGTAGTCCGATTGCAGCTTTGGCGATACGATATTTGCCGTAAGCGGCGAGGCGATAATGTTATCGGTAATATTATCGATTGTATCAAACGCTTTGTCAAACTGCGTGATTGATTTTATTATATTATATCTCTGCGAGGTTGCAATATCCGATTTGATTGAGGAAAGATAAAAATTCAGGGTTATTGCAATAAATATCAGCGCAGGGAGGATTATTACCAGTACAAGAATCTTGAAATAACGGAAAAATATACTGTTCCATTTATAGTTTCTTATAATCGAGAGAGAATCTTTGAAAAATCGGTTCATGTTTATTCCTTTCCGTTATCGTACCTGTATTTTGAGGGTGTTGTCCCGGTGTAGAGCTTAAAGACTCTGTGGAAATACTGCGCGTCCTTATAACCGACAAGATTGGCTATGGCGGTTATTTTTATATTGGAATTTATTAAAAGGTCGCGCGCTTTTTCGATTCTTATCTTGGATAAATAATCGATAAATTTTTCGCCTGTGTTCTGCTTAAAAAGCGAGCTGAAATATCCGGGGCTTAAGGCGACATAATTTGAAACCTCCGAGAGAGTGATATTTTCGGAGTAGTGTTCATTTATATATTCTATCGCGGTGGATATTATATCCTTTGAATTATCCTCTGAATCATTGATGTTGCCGATAAGGTCGTTGAAAAAGTCGAACATTTGGTGTACATCGGAAAGGCTCAAAAATTGTATGCGCAGATCCTCGGGGTTATTCAGGTATACCATGAGCTGCGAAAAAAGCTGACGGCAGAAATTTTCTGCCTCTTTCGGCTCGTTTGAAAATATTTTACGCACAATCTGCACCGTGCGTACCGCCTCTGCCGGGCTGTCGTTATGGATATAAGACATAACCATGGAGGAAAGGTGCGATGCGGAATTTTTTGTTATACGGTATTTCTTTAAAGCGTCAAGGTTAGGTACAATCTGCAAGGGCGATACCGTTATATTTATCTGCAAAAGAGAACGCATATTTTCCTTTAAAATTTTAAAATAGTCGTCTATAATCTCTTTGAACATTGTTTCGGGGAACTGCTGTTTACCTATTACGATGACATCAATCGAATCGTAGACAAACTGCGAAACCGAAAAATATGCATAATCGTTTTCGGGTGTGATAAACTTATTGATGGTGCTGTAAAAACGCTCACGTTCGTGTTTCCATGTGTGGGTGAGAAAGTCCTTGAAATTGTCTATTTTTATATTCATCTGAGCGCAGGGGGAGAGCTTTCGGTCGATATTTATGCCGATCTGACCGAGGTGATATATAAGAGTGCCCGAATCGATTACGCCGAGAATGTAGCTCGAAAGATACTCCTGGCGCATGAAAGCAATCTCGTCCTCGATAAAGTCGTTGCGCTTTTGCAAAGCCGAGATATGATTGTTTTTATCCACTTCATTATACAAAGAAACCATTGCATTAAAAAAGTCATTATATGTAATGGGCTTGGTAACGTAATCGACAACATTGTACTTTATGGCACTTCTTGCATATTCAAAATTACGGAATGCGCTTATAAAGACAAATTTTATCGACGGATATGAGGTGTGGCATATTTTGGAAAGCTCCACACCGGAAATGATAGGTACGCGTATATCGGTAAGTACCGCGTCAACGTGATTTTTATTTATATATTCCATAGCGTCGGCACCGTTTTCAAAGGTTGCCGCTATTTCAAAGCCGATATTTTCCCAGTCGAGAATTTTTGTCAGCTGATGGTTCATCTGAGATTCATCTTCTACGATAATAAGTTTATACATAGCGTCCTCCACAGCAATATCTAAAGAATTTATATATATTAAAAGTTTCAATCATATTTTTTTAAAATCCCCTATATTATTTTAACTGTTTTTTTGTTAAAAATCAAGTGCAGAGTGAAAATAAACACAAAAACTTAAAGAAATCTTAAAATATTACACTATAATCTTGAAATATTCCACTATACTATGTTGATAATATATGATAAAATATAAGAATAGAAAAGGTACATTGTGTACAATTCTAAAATTGAAGGAGGAAATGAAAAAAATGAAAATGAAGAGAATAGTTTCGGCAATGCTCGGATTGTCTGTTGCGGCTACAATGGCTGTTGGACTTTCGGGCTGCGGCGGCGACAAGTCAAGCGGTGATACGCTTGTTTGGTACGTAATCGGGGATAAGCCCGATGCACACGAAAAAGTAATGGCAAAGGCGAATGAGATCATAAAAGAAAAGATCGGTATGACTTTGGATCTGCAATATATCGATTCGGCATCATTTACCGAAAAGATGAAGATGAAGATGGCTTCGGGCGAAGCATATGATCTGGCATTTACAGGTTATGTAAATGATTATCAGACAGCGGTTCAGATGGGCGGCTTGTACGATATTACAGATTTGATTAAGGAAACGGGTCTTGACCAGGTTATCGAGGATTATTATCTTGAATCAGCAACAATAAACGGCAGGATTTACGGTATCCCGAATATTCAGGTTATCTCGAATCCGACGGATATTGAAATCTTTGACAGTGCGGCTGAAGGCGCGGATATTGAGGGTGATCTGGCTGAAATTGAAGAAAAGTCAAACATTCACGCTACATATGAGCAGCTGCAGGAGGTTATGGGCGTTTATGACAGAATGTTCAAAAAGGTTCATGACGCACACCCTGAGCTCTACACATGGAACCCGGGAAATAATATGGCGGTTGTCGGATATGAAGATATTGCCGGTGGAGTAGGCTTGAGAAAAGACGGAACAAGCGATAAGCTTGAGATCATATATGAAACAGACGAATGGAAGCTCGGCGAAGAAAAGATGAACGAGTGGTTTAAGGCAGGGTATATCAGAAGTGATATTGCCAGTGTCGGAAACGCATACTCGGGAACAGAGGAAAGAAAGAAAATCGCATTTACAAACGGTACATGGAAACCCGGTCAGGATGTTTATGTTGTAAGACAGTACGGTGAAAACTATAAGTACGCTCAGTTGTTTGATCCGTATGTATCAAGAAAAAGCGCGCTCCTTACAATGATTTCTGTCGGTGCAAACACAAAGCACCCGAAAGAGGCTGTTGAGCTTATTAAGCTTATGAATACCGATACAGAGCTTTATAACATAATCTGCTGGGGTATTGAAGGCGAAACATATACAAAGAATGATGACGGAACGGTTACAATTGTTAAAGGCGGCGGATATGATGATATCGGTCAGAATGCTTGGAAGTACGGTAACCAGTTTAACGGATTCAGACAGGAAGGTCAGGCAGAAGACGTTTGGGAAGAAACTGCAAGAATGAATGACGAGGCTGATAAGTCACCGTTGATCGGTTTTGTACCTGATCTTACAGACATTCAGTCTGAAATTGCAAACATTGCAAATGTTGATGCAGAATTTAAAGCTAAGAGAGGCTTTGGTACAGAGGCGCTGTCCGAGTGGTTCGATGATTACGATCAGAAGATGAAGACAGCAGGTATCGAAAAGGTACGAGATGAATTGCAGAAGCAGTATGATGAGTGGAAAGCTTCAAAGTAATTAAAAAAGGGGCTGTTAAAAAACTCCGGAACGCAAGAAAAGAAGCAAAATACACATACTATAGGAAATGTATTATAATGTTTGGATTTTGTTAAAGTAGAAAAATCAAAAAAATATGATTTTTCATGTAATTATTTCTTTTCTTGCTATCAACAAACTTCGCCGCTTGACGTACCTGCGTACGCCGTCGGGTAACCCAAAGCAAAAGCTTTGGCTCAGTTTGTTAATTCCAAAGCTTTTTTCCTATCCCCAAAGATTAAGGGGTTGTTTAAAAAGTCGATTGACTTTTTAAACAACCCCTTTTTTGCTGTTTTTTTAAATTTTTTCCAAAAACACTTGACAGGCTAATAATTATTAGCTATAATATAAGCTAAAGGTGATTAGCCTTGAAATAAGTTTAGGAGAGTGATTTTTTATGAAGTACATTTTGAGCGAAAAATACGATACACCGGAGCTGATGGCAAAAATTATGGGGCCGAATCCGATAAAGCTGGAGGAAGAGCTGATGATAGGGCATAAAACCGAAAAAGGTGCGCTTGTCTGTGATTTGGGGAGCGGTCAGGGGTTGACATCGGTATTTTTGGCAAAAGAATACGGCTTTAGGGTATATGCGGCGGATTTATGGAGTGATCCGAAAGAAAACATGGAATTTTTTGAACAAATGGGTGTGGCAGATAAAATAACACCGGTAAAAGCCGATGCGACAAACCTTAACTTTGAAAAAGAGCTGTTTGACGCTGTTGTAAGCACCGATTCATATAATTATTTCGGCAGGGACAGTGAATATCTCGATTCAAAACTGTTGCCATATGTAAAGCACGGCGGGTATATCTATATTGCAATCCCGGGAATGAAAAAGGACTGTCATGAAAATTTGCCGCAGGAGCTGCTGCTTTCATGGACTCCCGAACAGCTTGATTATATGCATGATATTGACTACTGGCGCGCGATAACAGAGAGCTGCAAAGGGGCACAGCTCGTGGAGATTTCGGAGATGGAATCAAATGAGGAGGTATGGAATGATTGGTTAAGGCAAGAGAATGAATATGCGATAGGCGACAGAAAATCAATGGAGGCGGGCGGTGGAAAATATCTGAATTTTATAAAGATCGTGTTGAGGAAAAAATAATAAAATCCGTTTATGCGGTGGGCGGCTTTTGCCGCCTTTTTTATTGCTCCAAAAGCACGTTTACCCGAATTTAATTGTCATACAGCGGTGTATTGCGAAAAAATACAAATGTAAATGGCATAATAGTACAAAATTTTATTTTATTTTGTCAGATTATTCTATTCAAAACAGATAGCAATTTAAGTATAATAAAAATTAAGAGTATAAAAGCTCTGTGAAAAAATGCATACTTAAAAAAGGAGTTGTTTAATATGAAAATGTTTATCGATACGGCGAATGTTGATGAAATAAAGGCGGCGAACGAATTGGGGGCAATATGCGGTGTAACGACGAATCCGTCACTCATTGCAAAAGAGGGAAAGGTATTCAAAGATGTGGTAAAAGAGATAACATCTATTGTTGACGGACCGATTTCGGCGGAGGTTATAAGCCTTGAGGCTGAAAAGATGGTATCGGAGGCGCTGGAGCTTTCAAAGATACACAAAAACATAGTTATAAAAATCCCGATGACGGCAGAAGGGTTAAAGGCGGTAAAAAGGCTTTCAAAAGAGGGAATAAAAACAAATGTTACTCTGATATTCAGCCCTGCACAGGCACTATTGGCGGCGCGTGCCGGGGCGACATATGTAAGTCCGTTTGTCGGACGGCTCAATGACATTTCGGCAAACGGAAACAGCCTGATTGAGTCGATTGCGGCGATTTTTGAGATGCATGACATAAAGACGGAGATTATAGCGGCAAGCATCAGAAGCCCGGAAGATGTCGTGGACGCGGCTTTGGCAGGCGCTCATATTGCGACAATTCCTTATAAGGTGATTTGCCAGATGATTTGCCATCCGCTTACCGATGCAGGGATAGAGCGCTTTTTGAAAGATTGGGAAAGTGTGCCGAAGAGAGGTTGATTATATGTTTACAGGGATTGACATCGGCGGAACAAAATGCGCAGTAATTGTCGGCGATGAGTGCGGTATAAAAGAAAAAATCCGATTTGACACAACCGATGTGGACGAAACGCTCGGAAATATTATAAATGTTACAGAAAAAATCGGAGTCGGAAAAGCGATAGGAATAAGCTGCGGTGGACCGCTTGATTCAAAAAAAGGCGTGATTATGTCACCGCCAAACCTGCCCGGTTGGGATAACATTGAAATTGTAAAGATTTTGGAAGAAAAGTTTAAAGTGAGCGTGGGGATTCAGAATGATGCGAACGCGTGTGTGCTTGCGGAATGGAGATTCGGAGCCGGAAAGGAAAGTAAAAACATGATTTTCCTGACCTTCGGAACAGGCATGGGCGCGGGCTTGATTCTGGACGGTAAGCTCTATTCCGGAACGAACGATATGGCGGGTGAAATCGGGCATATCAGAATGGAGAAATACGGCCCTGTCGGATACGGAAAGGCAGGCTCCTTTGAAGGATTCTGTTCAGGCGGCGGAATTGCGCAAATAGGCAAAATGATTGCAAGGGAAAAGCTGCAATGCGGAGAAGGTGTGCCGTTTTGTAAAAATTTTGACGAGCTTGATAACATTACAGCCAAAAATATTGCGGAATCCGCAAAATCGGGAGATAGAGCGGCATTGACTGTATATGATATCTGCGCAGAAAAGCTCGGTGCAGGGCTTTCGATACTGATTGATATTTTAAATCCCGAAAAAATAGTAATCGGCAGTATTTTTGAGCGGAGCGGAGAACTGATGCGTGAAAAAATGCAGCAGATAATAGAAAAAGAAGCGCTTTTTTATGCGAGGAATGTGTGCGAGATTGTACCGGCAAAGCTGGGAGATTCGATAGGCGATTGGGCGGCGATTGCTGTTGCGGCAGATGTTTTTGAAAAAAATAACAGATGAGGTGAAAAGGCATGGAAGAATTGTTGGAAAGATACCCCAAGCTTTCGGTATGCCGCGAGGATATCGAAAAGGCGAGCCGATTGATTTATGATACATACAAAAACGGCGGCAAGGTGCTTGTATGCGGAAACGGCGGAAGTGCGGCGGACGGTGAGCATATTGTCGGCGAGCTGATGAAGGGATTCCTGAAAAAAAGGGAAGTGAGCGACGAGAGAATACCGGAGAGCTTACGCAAAAATATGCAGGGCTCGCTCCCGGCAATATCACTCCCGAGCCAGTGTGCGGTGCTGTCGGCATTTGTCAACGATGTCGAGCCGGAGATGATGTATGCGCAGTTGGTTTACGGCTATGCAAAGGAGAATGATTTGGTTATAGGCATATCGACATCGGGAAATTCAAAAAATGTTGTAAATGCGGTCAAAGTGGCAAAATGCATGGGGGTTAAGACGCTATCCCTGACGGGGGAGAAAGAAAGCAAGCTCTCGGGATTGTCCGATGTTACAGTAAAAGTACCCGAAACAGAAACCTTTAAGGTGCAGGAGCTGCATTTGCCGGTATATCATTACCTTTGTGCGTATGTGGAGAATATGCTTTTCTAAGATAGTCTGCTGTGACGTAATGTTGCAGCGGATTTTTTAGTGGCGGATGGCACAAAAAAATCAGAGCAAACAATATAAAGCTTGCTCTGATGTGGTGCGAGTGTTCTTACAGGACTTAACGAAAAACGCAGTAAAATCAAGGGTTTCAGACAGTCGATAAACGGTATTAACCTAAGAATTAAATATTTTTCTTTTCAAAATACGCTTCGATACTAAAAATCGGAGCTATTTTTTTACCTCAAAACAGATAGATACAACTACAAAATTTTTGAAAGGAATTTTGAAAATGAAACAGAAAAATAATGAGCAGCTATGCCCTAAATGTCAGACGGGCTACGATACATATTTACTCGATAATAAAAGTCCGTTTTGTCCATACATTCATTGCCACAAGGGAACGAGCTGCGCAATGTTCAAACCGTTAAAAGAAAATACAGACCGAGAGCGTCAGGATTGATAAAAAATTCCGACGCTTTTTTAATTTCAGAGGAAAGGAGATTTTTTGTAATGGCAGTTTTCAGAATAAACAAGACGCAGGACTATACCGTGATGTCAAACTTTCACTTAAAGGACAGAAGTTTATCCTTAAAGTCGAAAGGGCTTTTGTCGCTTATTTTGTCATTGCCGGAGGATTGGAATTATACCACCAGAGGACTTGCGGCAATATGCAAAGAGGGTGTTGACAGTATCGGAACGGCATTAAAAGAATTGGAGCGTGCAGGATATATCAAGCGCAACCGTCTCCGTGATGAAAAAGGCAAGATAACCGATACGGAATATGTCATATTTGAAAAGCCGCAGGACAATCCCGATACGGCAAAACAAGATACGGCACAGCCATATACGGAAAATCCGTATATGGATATACCCGATACGGAAATGCCGTGTACGGAAAACACCGCACAATTAAATACTAATAGATTAAATAAAAAAGAATTAAATACGGATATATCAAATACTTATCCTATCAAATCATATCAAAAAGAGCCGGAGCCGGCAAATGCGG
>CAKSDE010000013.1 GCA_934444735.1 uncultured Clostridia bacterium
TCTTTCCTCCTGTTTTTGTGTTTATTTTATTATATCATATTTTGCATCATTGTGTCTACTTTTTTAGTATAGCACCATGCACGCTAAAGATAAGATGTGGCGGAAGTCAATATAGACGAACCACTTGGACGGCGAACGGAAAACGTATCGTATGGCGATGTGTAAACCGACTGACAAACGGAAAAGATGCCTGCGGAACATCGCCGACAATAGATGAAGAAAGATTGCATACAGGGATAGTAAAGGCTATGAACAGCATGATTGACGACAAAGAAAAAATTCAGTCACTGCTAAACGGGAGCATTGCGGAAATACTGGCGGCACCGGATTCTCATAAAGAGATAATCAGCCTGAAAAAAGAGATTGATGACAAAAATGAAGATATCCTTCAGATGGTAGCTGATGGTGTGAAAAATCGGGAAAGCCGTGCCGATATAACCGCAAAATGCCGTGATGAGTACAAAAAAATCAAAGAATTGCAGGAAAAGCTTAACATAGCAGAGATAAACAGCCAAATGGAAAAGGCGAGCGGAGGCAGGCTTCGGGAAATCTATGATACAATATCCGCTATGCCCGGAAAGATAACGGAGTATGACGATAATATGACTCGGATTGCGGTTACGGAAGTGAAAATACTGTCCGAGGAAAAAATATCGGTTACACTGTTCGGGACTGTAACGGTAGAGGTTGAGATATAGGCTATGAACTACTATGAGCTGATAATACGATATGACCGTTCAACAACTGATTACGTGGTATTTAAGGATAAAAGAATGGCACTCAGCAGTAAAGGTATTATTGATATAGCTATTCAAAAAGATATAATTGATGAAGAAATGCGAGAGATGATTGAAAATGCAAAGAGCCTGAATGTTTATGAATATGAATACATAAAGGAATTACTTAAAATAAAATAAGTAAAAATCCGTATGAAAGGGCGGATTTTTTAATTTGCGGAAAAGGAGGTTTTGGTAATGATGAAAATACTTGAAGCGCAGACGATGTCTGAATTGTTGGATGCAATAGATGAGTTTTGCAAAAATCTATATTTGCAGGATGATGCAAAAGAACAGTGCAGTAAGTTAAAAGATGAAGTTGCAGGCTGTGTAGATAATGATAATATTACTCTTTTGTCTGCCTATTTATCGTCTGCCGATGACGCAGATGAAGTGGCAGAAGCATTGTACGAATTTGCAAGCATTTGTGGCAGTTATTCCGAGGCAAATGAGGAAATGACACAGCAGATAACCAAAGCCGAATTTGAGGCGGTTTTGGACGAATGTGAAGATAAGTGTATGCTGGAAACCTGTATAGAAAGCGAATATGAGATTAAAGCTGCGGAAATTCCGGCATACAGTGGATGCAGGGAACATGATGTTAGATTTAAAGGAAATAGCATTTGTGTTCTTCTGCCGAGGATAGATATAAACACGGATACAAAGAAGTATATATCCGATATGATTGGCGGAATACTTTATAAAATAGTTGAGACAAAAATCAAACCGGAAGAAATACGGTATGAGATGAACAGATATATTCCGAAAACAAGAAACAGCGAGGAATCTACAAAAAGATTATTCAAAAAATATTTTTATGATGTTGTTATACATAAGGATAGAAAGCCGGGAATATATCTTGAATTTGATGACCACATGCATCAGCTTTTCAGCATTGAATTTTTCAAAAGGCTGATAGTTCAGTACCTACGGGAATGAGTTTTAAATTTTGTGGAGTTCGTGGATTGTAATTTCAAAAAGATTGTGGTATAATATAATAGAAAGAGTATGTTTGGAGTTGATATGATATGCCGGAAAAACAAAATACCGAATGGAAAGAAACATGGAAAGATGAGTATTTGCAATGGATTTGTGGCTTTGCAAATGCACAAGGTGGTAAAATTTATATCGGTGTCGATGATTCGGGAAATGCTGTTGGCATTAAAAACTCGAAAAAATTGCTCGAAGACCTCCCAAATAAGATAAAAGATACTATGGGTATTATAGCTGATGTAAATTACCATGAGCAAAACGGAAAAGAATATATAGAAATTGTTGTTCCGGAATATCCACAGGGAGTAAGCCTCAAAGGTGTATACTATTATCGTTCGGGAAGTACAAATCAGATTTTGAACGGTATTGCTTTGCAAGAGTTTTTTAACAGAAAAACAGGAGTTACCTGGGATGCCTCTTTAATACCCAATGTTAAGGTAGAAGATTTGAGTGAAAATGCTCTTAAAGTATTTAAGGAAAAAGCAGCGAAAAAGAAACGAATAGATGCTGATGTTTTGGAGGATGAAAATTCTGTAATTCTTCAAAATTTAAGGCTGATACAAAACGGTTATTTGACACAGGCATCTGTTTTGTTGTTTCATGATGAGCCGGATAAATATATAAACGGAGCGTATATAAAAATCGGTTTTTTTGAAAGTGATTCGGAATTGCGATTTCAGGATGAAATTCATGGTTCTCTCATAGAGCAAGTCGATAAAACAATGGAAGTTTTATATCGAAAATATATGAAGGCTTGGATTTCATACGACGGAATACAGCGTGTGGAAACTTATCCGTATCCCGATGCGGCATTGCGTGAGGCAATTTTCAATGCAGTTGCCCACAAAAAATATATAAGCGGTATTCCGATTCAGATAAGTGTATACAGTGATAAAATTTATATTTATAACGACGGTCAGCTGCCGGAAACTTGGACTCTTGAAAAGCTGTTCTCCAAACACCCCTCGCATCCATATAATCCTCTCATAGCAAATACATTTTTTGTTGCAGGATATATAGAAAGCTGGGGCAGGGGAATAGATAAAATATGCAATGCGTGTGAAACTGCGGGATTACAGAAGCCTATCTATGATATTGACGCAAATGGGATAATGCTTCAGATCAAGGCTAATGTTGATTGGGACGGAAATAAAATTGAATATGATAGTGACGGCAATCGTAAAGGTATCACCCCCCAAGTCACCCCCCAAGTCACCCCCCAAGTCAATGCCAAATTGATTAAGTTAATGAAGTTTTGTGAAGAACCGAAAACGAGACAGGAAATGCAGAAGTTTATGGGGTTAAAGGATAAGAAAAACTTTGTCAAAAACTATATACAGCCGATGATGAAATTGGGCATGATAGAAATGACAAATCCGGATAAACCGAATAGTCAAAATCAGCAATATGTTGCAGTTGAATGCAATTGAGACATTGATATTTAAATTAGGCAGGTAGGGGAAGCGGAATTCCTCGTATGTATGATGAGTTTTCAAAGTATGGGCTTAAAGAACCGGAGCTTGTAGATTTGGATGGCGACCTCAGAGTGAATCTTTACACCGACATTTATACCGACACAAATGTCGGTGTAAAATTAAAGTTCATAAATCAAAAATGTAGCTATATAGTCACTCCCACGATGGTTACTCAACTATTTTTGTCAATTTAAATCAAAGTTATTTGTATTGACAAAGGTTATTCCCGAGAATCTGATTAATGGCGTTTGTCAATTTGGGACTCAGTGAGTCCCAAATTGAATTTAATGTATTAAAGGTAATAAATTTCATGTTGTTTAAATTGTTAAGAGTAATGGCGAATGAACCCTAACAGATATACGAGATTGTTCTTAAATTCGGCACACACTGTGTTCCGAATTTGGGCGACTGGATTCTGATTAGAAATAAGAAACCTCTAAAGGCGGTGGCGCATTTAGACATTAACAAATATTATAATGCGGATTGTATTTATATTATAGAGGAGAAAGTTGAGTAAATATGGGATTTTCCAAAAATGATTTTCTAAAAGTAGATTTACGGATAAAGAAAATAACAGAACAGAGTGTTGAGCAAATAGAAATAGATTCAGATTTGCCTCCAACAATAGAGCAATTGGAAGATAATAATAGAAGCTATTCTATCATGGCAGCCATACTATTTGTTGATATTCGCAAGTCAACATACTTAACAGAAACTAGTCAAGCAAAAAGTATGGTTAAAATATATCGTTCATTTATGAGAATGGCAGTTGATTGTGTTAGAAAAAATGGAGGAGTTACAAGACAATTTCTGGGGGACAGAATTATGGGTGTATTTGTTGACTCTGCTGATGAAAACGGGAATATTGTGGACAGTGCAACAGATAAAGCACTTAATGCAGCAAGAAGTTTACAAACTGTGATTGATTATAGTTTGAATAAATATTTGAAAACTAATGTTAATGGGAAAGTTATTGAATGTGGTATCGGAATTGATTATGGAAAGGTCCTTGTAACTCAGGTGGGTATGTATGGTCTGGAAAGTGATGAAAACAGAGAGAACGAAGTGGATTGTGTATGGGTTGGTAACACAACAAATTATGCAAGCAAATATTCTGACATAGCATCCGGCGGAGAAATATTTATTTCAGATAATGTTTTCAAGCAAATATCAGATGAGCATAGAGAAGTTTTTGTAAAATCAGCAAAATATAAAGGAACAAAATTATTCCAAGGCTATGCGATAAAGGATTACTATTTAGAGTTTTCGGAGGATTTAGGAAAACCAATCAAAATAGACGAAGATACAGCAGTAGAGTCGGATACCTTTGCGGGATTGGTGGATGGCATTAAAGAAATTGAGAGATTGCAAGACAAACTTATACAAAGAGAAAAACAACTTTCTGTCTTAGAGGATAAACTGAAGAAAGAAAATCAGGATTACAGAGATAAATGTAATAATGAAAATACAGCAAAATTAAGAGCTTTTGATGAAAGAGATTTTGCAAAAAAAGAATTGCAAAAAATACGAAACGAATATTATATGGATATTAAGAATATTCTTTCAAAAGTGCATTATCATGAGTATGAGTACATGGATAAAATAGGAAAAAAAGATTTATTTTTAATGATAGAAAAGGAATATGAATTAGGGGAGCTAATAGAAAAAAGCTCAACAGAAGTGTCATTAGAATTAAGCTATTATTTGATAGGAATCTATGATTACTTTCAAGAGTATTCCAAAGCATTTGATGCGATGCTTGTCATGGCGAAATTTTCAGACTATTGGGTATACCTAGAAAGTGCAACGTTACCACACCTCGGTTCATTGAGCATAACGGAATAAAAAATAGAGATTCCCGGCGGCAGAAAGCTTTGGCAGAAGTACGGTAAAATCGGGTTTAAGATAAAAGATTTCTACAACCGGCTTCATCATTTGTATACTGCATATGAATTATGACAGAAAGCGTATATGGGTGAGAATAACTATGATAATTTTTACACGAAGAAAAGTGTTGCAAATATGGAATGTGTGAAGCTTCTTGAGGTAAATATGAGTACATTGGATATACAGCTCAGACCATCGTTTAAAGAAATTCCTCCGACTTTGGAACTGGAATGCCCGGATTTGATGGAAATCGCAAAAGCACAGATGTTTTTTTGAGTGTATGTCGCTCGGTGAAAATTCAATCGGTGTATGCGAAATTTGCGGCTCACCCTTTGAAAAGCACAGAAAAAACCATATGCAATGCCCAAAATGCCAGAAGGCTGCATATGTGCGGTCAAGGAATAAGGATAAAATACAGAAGAATGTGAAGAGAAAGGCTGCTATACAAAATAACAACTGAAGCTACACTTATAATAATTGTTTTTTATCCATTCATTTATTAAAGTATGAATACAAATTTCATCGAAAATGCTTGGCTAAGAAAAATGAACACAGTGTTGCGATGGGTTGAAAATGGCACATTCAATATGCTAAAATAAATTATAAAATGAATCTATACGCAGAAGAAAATTTAAAGAGTATATCTCTGCTAATTGGAGGAGAAAAAAGTATGACTTTACAAGAATTTATTAGTAAAAAAGAAAAGGAAGATCTAAAAATATATAATCTGCTCAAGGATGATATTGAAGATGGGATTGTTTATCAAATTCATCGGATAATACGCGGCGAGAAAACGGTAAATATAGGCTTGTTCAGAAAGTTTTCGAATTTATTATATGCTATGAAAGATGATATGAGATTCATATTGGCTGAAGATGATTGTCCAAAAAACAGATGTTGGTTTGAAATTGAAAAATACAGATTAGCTGACGGAGAGTATAAACAAGAAATGTCCTGTGCAATATCAGCAAGTGAAAAATTATTATATTACCAGTCGTATTGCACCGCCCTTAAAGATTTTAAATTCGTTCTTGAAGAAAATGTATTGCCGCCTTATGAAAACGGCGATATAATAAAAATAAAAAATGCTCCGTTCTCTGATGATTTTTATGCAATTTATATTTATGACAGTACGAGAAACGGTAATAAACATATACAGCTCTGCGTAGGTGAAAAAATCGGCTGTTGCAAAATAAACTGGCTTGAAGTCACTGAAAAAGCTGATACTTGCCCTGATGAAAGAATAAATGAATTTAGCAGGAAAATAAAAGCAGGATATAATGATTTTAGGATATTTTGCAAAGAAAATGGTATACCTTCCTGTCTGCAGCCTGTCGATATATACGGAAAATGTCTAAGTCAAGACGAATGATTGATAAAAGCCAGAGATTATAAGGAGTAACAAAAATGGATAAAAAAAGAGTTGAATTGAGTGTACATACCAATATGGGTGAGCTTGACAGCGTTAACACTGCTGCAGATTATATAAATGCCGCTATGAAGGACTGGCAGCCGGCAGTCGCTATTACCGATACGGAATGTGTGCAGGCGTTTCCCGAAGCATTTAAATGTGTTGACAGAAGCGGCGGAATTAAGTTGATTTACGGTTGTAAACTATATTATGGCTATGCACCTCGTTATGATAAAGGAGGTTCGTTTTATGTTCTTGCAAAAAATAAGACTGGACTTAAAGAACTATATAAGCTTTTATCAAATTATCTCGGGATTCTTTCTCTTGATGAAATTGATCGCAAAAATCTCATTTTGGGAATAAGCATAAGGAATGAACTTATACAAAAAATCATTGAAGGTGCTGACGATAAAGAACTCGGAAAAATTATAAAACGATTTGACTATGTTTTGCTCAATCCCATAGAGTATTTTGCTTGGTATACAAAAATAAAAAACGAGTCACAGGCAAAAGAAATTACAAAACGTATAATTGCCGTTTGCGAGAAAAATAATGTTTTACCTATAGCATCTGATGAAGCATATTTTGTGTTTTCCGATGACGGAGAATGCAGAAAAATTTTACTGGATTATATAGGTGTGGAAATTTGCGATGAACAACCAAATTTATATTTCAGAACAACCGATGAAATGCTTGCCGAATTTGAATATCTCGGAAAAGAAAAGGCATATGAAATTGTTGTTACGAATTCAAATCTCGTTGCCGATATGATTGATGATACTTTTGCGCCGTTTGACACAGATGCTGAATATCCGAATGAGATTGAAAAACTCAAAAAAATCACTTATGCTGCAGCATATAGAAAGTACGGCAATCCACTCCCGGATATTATAAACGAAAGAATCAAATCGGAACTTCACATAATAGGCGGTAACAGCAAATCAACAATGAAATTCATTCTTGCCGAAAAGATTGCCAAAGCTGCAAAGGAAACAGGATATCCTATCGGAAGCTGCGGTTCTGTCGGTTCATCAATTGTTGCAAATTTACTTGGAATAACAAATACAAATCCGCTTGACGCACATTATTTTTGCAAAAGCTGTAAGTATATAGAATTTCATACCGAAGAAAATTGCGGTGTGGATTTACAGGATAAAATATGCCCAAAATGCGGAAAAGGACTGATAAAAGATGGGTATACCTTACCTGAGGAAGTGTATACACAATATGATTCCGACCGAGAACTCGATATTAATTTAAATTTGCCGCCGGAGCTTATTTGTACGGCGCATGAGGTATTGAGAAAAAATGCTAACGGAAAAATCATTGACTATGGGCAAATACAAACCATGTCATATCGTTTTGCTGATTATATTGTGAGTGAATATGCGCGCAAAAGAAAGTTAAAATTTCATGATTTACGCGAAATAGAATATGCTGAAAAGTTAAGCAAATGCAAAGCAGATATAGGGTTGGCTTCGGGAGAGTGGTCGGCTCCGGGAGTGTTTATTTTACCGCAGGGGAAAGAAATAACAGATTATACACCTGTTGAATATTTACTGGATGTATGTAATGATCGAACACAAAAGGTAACACATTTTGATTATCATGCACTCTATCACAACCTTTTAAAAATAGATTTATTGTATCCGCACGATTCGTTTTCAATGATGTTTAAACTGGAAAATGCAACAGGAATGAAAGTAAGCCAGATACCGCTTGATGATAAAGAAACAATGGAGCTTATAAATAAATGCGATACCGATGGAATACCTGACTTTGAAAATGATGAGTGGCAAGAAAATATAAAAATGGTGAGTCCAAAAAAATTTAATGATTTAATAAAAATGTCAGGAATTTTACATGGAACGGATGCGTGGGAAGATAACGGTGAAGTTTTATTTAAAGATGGAACTGATTTTTCTGATATTATTGCTTTTCGTGATGATGTGATGCTGACTCTTATGAAATATGGCTTGGACAGAAAGAAAGCATTTGTAATTTCGGAACGAATCCGTAAAGGAAAGGGACTTGAGGAAAAACAGTATAATGAACTGCTTGATTCGGGTGTGCCGGATTGGTATTTAGATTCATGCAATAAAATAAAATATCTTTTCCCAAAGGCACATTGTGCTGAATTTATATTGGCATACTATAAGACGCATTTCAGAACAGAATTTGAAAAAATTGCAGAAGAATACAAGGTTAAAGAATCGGAAGATGAGTGATGGTAGATAAAAATTTATAAAGTATTGGGTGTAAGAAATGAACAATATTAAAAACAATATAGAATTTGAGGGTATGAAAGTTGAAAATGCTGTTCAAAAAAATAATTGAGAATAGCGCTAATGCAGTGTTCATCGTTGAAGGCAGTATCCTTCGTGGGAGTATACGTTTATGTCCAAACATGAATGACGCAAAATTTATATATGTTAACGATGATATGTATTTTGGCGGAACAGTCCCCAATATACCTTCAAATAAAATTGCAGAATTGGGAGCCGAAGGTTTAAATAATCCATATGGAAAATCATATACTGCAGAAAAATATAAACAGGAATGTATCACGCTTAAAAGTTTATCTGAATATAAAAATGCGGAAATTATTTTGTTGCAATTCAACTGCTACAGATCTCAAATTTGGCAATTGGCTATGCAAGCATATATAGAACAGCTCGGAATAACCGATCATATTAAAAGACTATGTATTGATGATAGCTCTTTTTGCATAAACAGCGTTGATAACATAGATATAGACGAATCATATAATGCTTTTTCCGACCTCGGTTGCAGGCATAACTCCATAAATTCAGAAAAGTATTTGATAGAACCGGATGCAATTGGTTGCTATTTGGATATAAACTCACCAACCGGAAAATTGCGTGATTACATAAGAAATGTAAGTTCTCAATTTGAAAACCCGTTTCGTGCGTAAGTTAAATTTTTAAATGATTTTCCTAAGTGGGGATTGAGCGATAACAGCTTTTTTAAGCTTGTAATTGAAACACTTTCCAAAGATGAAAAATATGCTGATACAATTAGAAATTGGGAACAAATAATTAAGAGATAAATGCAAAAGGAGCGAATTATAATGGACTTATATAGAGTGGGATACGGGGATTCGTACACCCCTGACATTGAAATAGAAAAAAGAGAAAATAAATTCGGCATTATTTATTTGCCGACAGGTGAAATATTATTGCCCTTTGAATATGAAAATATAATGATTAACAGTGGCGTAATAAATAATTTTTTTGTTGTTAAAAACGGACTGTTTGGTGCTATTCACTTCGAAGGAGCAAAATATAGCGAAAATGACTTTTGTATAGAAAGCAGCGATTTACCAATATATGCTGAAACACCTAAACTGGTCTGCGACATACCTTGCGAATATGATTACTTTCATGTTTTTGACTATGGTGAATCGGTATTTTACAACAACCGAGATAACGCGTATTTACATGTTGGCAGTAAAAATACCGTTATGCACTTTGAAGAAATACATATAGATGATGCCCCTTCCCTCTGGGGAAGGAAAAACAATACTCTTTATCTTGTATCATCCGGCAAAATAGAGTATGAGGAGGTGTTCAAAGGGTTTCGATTTTATTCCTCGCATAATTATTATGCGTATATTGATTATGACAATAATGAAAAGTTAGTATATATTGAAGGAAAACTCACTCTAATGAAATATAACAATTCCTTATCTTTACCCCCAAAAATTCTTCATTTTGATGACAAGGTTATCAATTTTGAGTATTACTCCAAATCATTTGTCCTGTCATCTCAAAGAATAGACTATACCTCAGAATTGCTGGGAATACGTGAAAAAAACGGCACATATATAACCTTTCCGTTTGCTCATACTTTGAAATATGTCGGGAGAAATCGCTTTATAGCAAACTGCGAGGATGGCAAATTCGGATTGTGTGAGATAAAATATCACGGTCAGGTTGAAACCGATTGCGGCGTAGAAAATCTTTATGATTGGTTTCCTGAATTTTTGTTGGAAGGATATGATTTTATAGTTTTTTTGAGTAAAGGCTACTATGAATTTATTAAAGAAGGCGCCGGGATTGTTGTTTATGACTCTAATAACGGAGTCATGAAAAATTTTCTTGACATGGTGCGGACTTAATATCCGCACCCCACCCACACACTCATTCAGCAACCAAAGCCTGATGTATAAATTCGATTTCGGATTTTATCTTTTGATAAAGTTCGTCCAAAACAGTATCATTTGCATCTATGAATGAAACAATATTGTTTTTTTCATAGCCCCAGTCAGTCTTGAAATATCCGTTTAAGTCGCCAAACAGTTCAAAAAGGTTTTGGGGAGCAGATGGCTTTTTTGAATACAATACAAAATTCAAAAAGGTCGTTTTTATAGCATAGTCGGTTTTTAAATAAAAGTCAAGCTCAAAATTCACATTTTTCTCACACATTGGCAGCAAAGACGAGGTTTCGGATATTCTTCTGAAACTGTTGTTTTTACGGGGTTGCCATAGTCTGAACTCCAAGCCAAGCTCGGAACGAAGTCTGTCATTAAGCTTAGAAACAATATCCTTGTTTGCGTATCTGTAATGCCAATCAGCATCCGATTTATCCTCTTGTGAATTATTGTCGCTTACGGACGTAATCGTTGAAAAATGCAAAATGTTTCTGAGGTTATCTATTTCCTCGTCGGAAATGTTCGCGTCATCATCTATCTGAATAGCGTCAATAAATTTTTTCATAAACAATGATATTCGCATTATCTCGTCATCATCATATATACCGATTTCTTCTTTTAAATTATCATCATTATTGATAAGTGAATAATCCGAAAGCTGACAGAACAAATCATTGCACAATGTATCTTTCGATGAAACAATAAAATTATATAACTCATCAAATTCCATCTGCATACATATTGTTGCAAACAGTATCATTCGTCTTTTACTGTCATTGGCATTGTATGAGGTTTCTTGCGCAATAAAGTCCAAAAGTCGGTATGTATTAAATAATCGCTTTATACTTCTTGGGTTACAGCCAATGGAAGCTTCAATCAATCCGACATATTGTCTTACGGATTTTTCATCATCTGCAAATCCCATTGATTTTAATGCATCAGAAATATAATTTGAGATGTCATATTGTGCAACGGGCATTTTAAACGGGAGCTGAATTATTTTATCAAAAAAGCTTTTTCCTTTTTCTTCGTCTACGCTGTCGCCGAATTTTTGCTTAATGCCTTGCGTAACCACAGAATAATCGACGGCCAATACAAATACGCATTTTTCGCAGTCCAAAAATACCTTTAACACCTCAAGAAGCTCTACCGCTTTTGCAGGCTGAAGCCTATCCAAATCGTCAATAAATATTACTGCTTTCTCTTTTTGTTGATTATCTAATGTTTTATTTATTGCCTCTTGAAATTCGCTTTTTATCTTTTTGATTTCTTTCGCCGAATCAATTTCACGAGTACCTATAATTTCGCTTAATTTATCGGCAGCAACTCCTCCCGCGGTATTGTCTACCATTATTTTTAACGCCGTCTTTGATATGCTGCCCAATGAGCCCATAAGCTTTTTAATTTTGTTTTCGTCACCGTTAAGCTCTGATAAAAGAGAACCGAGCATGGATATCGCGAGGTTATCCTGTTGAAATTGCGAAAACTGCCATGTGTTAAACCATATAGTGTGAACACTCCTATCAAGTTTTGAACGGACCATATTCATCATACTTGTTTTACCGCTGCCCCAATCGCCCTGAATCGATATAGTCATCGGCGTTTCACAATGCAAAATGAAAGTGCATAACCCGTTTATGTATCTGCTTATCCCAAAAGCATCATTCTCTATGTTTTCTACCGGTTTATCTGTGTTACCAAACATATTTACACCCCTTATCTTAAATCATTTTCCAACTGTTCTATTATTTTCTCTGTGTTTTTATCTTGCCAATCAATAATAAATGAATCAAATTCATCTGTGACATATAATCCGTCATAGCCAAAGGAAATCCAGCATATTTCGCCTGTTTTGTACTTCCCGGCTTTATATTTTTTGAAATTGTTACTGCCCTTGCTGAATTTTTTTCTGCATTGCCAACCTTTTTTTAATAGAATTTCCTGCATTTCATTTAAATTGGTACATTCGCAAAACGAATGATATTGTGAAAGCTTATCATACATGAATTTCAAGTTCCCGCATTTTAAAACATTAAATAAATTTCGATGAGTTATTATTTCGATATTATCTTTGGCAAAATCACGGTTCGCAAAATTATTATTCCCCGAAAACAAATATATTTTTTCGTAAATATCTCTATCGTTTTCATAATCTGCGATATCTATAGGCTCGCCGTTTTGATTTTTAACCTGACATGTGATAGGCTTTTTATCTGATTTATTGCTTACAAAAGTAAATTCATATTTCTGACGGCTGACTTTTCCGGAGGACGGCAAAAGCATATATCCGTCATCTGCGTGCTTGTTATGAATATAAGCACATACCAAATCTTCCAAATCGGTATAGCTTAACGCACGTGTAAAATTATTCTCGTTCAGTATTACTTTCGGAACATCGGTTTTACCGCTGCTTTTTATGTCGTACATTGAAAGCATAAGCAATCGCTGCTTGTAATTGGATATTTTTGTTATAGTTGCTTGCTGTCTTTGAGAAAATCTGCCCATAATTTCTGATGGAATTGAAGTTTCGTCACAAAATTCAAGCCATTTTTCGACTTTACACATCCATGAAATTCTGCTTGCGTTTTCTTTACTTAAAATTGTACTATCATGAAACGCAGGATCTGTTACCCTGCCTAGGTATATATGACCATCTCTTAAACGCATGATTGCCAAATCACCGCATTTAATTTTGGACATTTCATCAACCGCAGAAGCTCTTGAGGAGAGTTCGCCATTGAATGAGTCGTTATATGCCTTTTTTGAGTTTTCATCTAATGTTACTTTTGTATGAGTATTAAAATATTCAGTCCACCAACCGATACCGAAAACATTATTTCGCACACACTCATCTTGCAGATTGCGTATTCTTTCATCGGGCTCATCTCTCCCAAACGGTTTTAGATTTATAATCCAGCAATTTACGCCTTTCATATCGTAAAATTTAATTTTTTCCATTTGCATGCTCCTCCTTGTATTTTTCCCACATATACTTCGCTGAATTTTTTATCCGCTCACGCATATCAAGAGGCTCCAAAACCTCAATATGCATGCCGTACTGCATTGACCAGCAGAAAAATGCCTCTTTATTGACGTTAACTTCAACAATGCATTCATCTTCGTTTAGCTTTGTTATTCTTGGCGAAAGCCCGAACCAATCAATTACCTGGTCTATAATATAATCCTTTGCCTTGAATTTTGCATGTATGCTTTCGCCGGCAAACATATATAAATGCTCCGCCATGTGTTTCGGAAGATTTATTTCGCCTTCTTGCAATTCTTTTACCGGCTTTCTGTTATCATCAAGCATTTTTATACCTGTTATCCTGTCTATGCGGTAATTTGACAGTGTATCATATTTATCATAATTGCATATAAGATAATATCTTCCGTTTGTAGCCGCCATTCGGTACGGATTTACAATGTATTTTTCTTCCCGCTTCGGATGCAGTTTTTTATCTGTTCCATAGGAATTATATACAAATGATACCTTTTTTCCTTTTGAGATTGCCTCATCAAGAATGTCAATTGTATAAAACAGCTCCTTGTTTTCAGGTCGGCTTTCAGGGAGAGTGTAAATATTACCCACTTTTTTATCAAAATAGACATTTGACAAACTCTTTATCTTTTTTACAAGGTCATGACATTGTTTCTGCGGAATTGTCTTTGAAAAAATCACGCTGTCGATTAAAAGCCGCAGCTCCGAGTCATCAAATTCTCTTGTTATGTACCAATCGGTGCAGATAGAGGTATCGTTGCCTTGTTTATCTGTTCTTGTCACTTCGGTATAATCTATGCCGCAATTTAAGTCCAATAAATTCAGCAGATTTCTTTTTACTGTCTTGCGGTCAACCTCCATATAGTATTCCTTTTTTAATATATCCGCAATTTCAGCCTGAGTAAGCCGATGATCCATATCGGTGTATTTTTTCAGAATATCCAATATATTTATAATTACCATCTTTTTAGGCGGTATTGTATACATATAAATTCACATCATTTCGTTATTGTTATACTTCATTAAACAGAGATTTGTTGATTTTGTAAAGTTTTAAAGGATAACTGATTATTCAACTACCCTTATAAAATATTTAAAATCAAAATAAATTTATTCATATTTATTTTTACATATGTAAACTTTTAATTCTGCATCATATTTTCTGTTTACTGCAAAGCCCTTAATAGCACCTCTTTCGTACTTATTCTCTGTAACCCAAACCTTTTGAACGCCGCGTTCATATTTGTTGTCACATATAAAAACTTTTACTGCTCCTCTTTCATATTTGTTTTGAACAAAATATATTGGTGTTGCCATTTTTTATTCCTCCTGTTTTACTTTTCTATTTCCGGTTTTGTATCGATATACTCTTCAATTGAAAATATATTATTGCACTTAGCACATCTGCAGCGAACTTTGTACCATGTTCTTTTTCCTTCGACAATAACCTCTTGAGTAATAATTTTGGTTGGTGGATTCATATATTGATTTGAAACGGCACGATGCTCGAAATTGGTTTTGGAATGGTACTTGTTATCGTATTCCTTAAGTCTTACAGTTTCCTTGAAAAGTTTTGGTTCTGAACTAATCTCCTTTCGGCTGAGTTCAATCACATTTCTTGATTTACACTGCGGACATTTGGTGCGTACCAGATAGTTATATAATATTGACAGCAACAAAAATGCAGCTCCTGCTATTAATAACCATTTCATACATTTCACCTCCTTTCCTTATTGGCGTCCGATTGAATACTTAAAAAATATTTATAATTACACTATTGATTATAATATTTTGCAATATAAAAATCAGTGTAAAATTAAGCTTTTTTATAATGCATATCATACCGCTTGTTATGTTAATATAATATCACAAGGAATGTACCAATTTTGTGCCATATAATATGTTATCATATCTATAAACAAATAAGTAAATAAAAAGTGTGCAGAACAATCATTGTCTGCACACCGAAAAACACAAACTCCGATTGCTGCTAAACAAACTTAATAGATGAGAATCTCTCCTACATTTACCAAGTGGAATTTGTGCTTTTACCAAATTCTAAATGGCAAATGTAAGAGGGCATAAGCATCCCTTATAATATAGAGAAGATCTTGTATCCATTAAAATGATGTTTGTTTAGCATGTTTATCATACCACATTTTTCTTATTTTTGCAATAGGTTTATGTCAAATTCATCAAAATGACGGTAAGTGTTTTATGGCATGCAACAGAACCTTATTTTGTAAAATTGTAATACACACACATTTTCTTGCCGGTTTTTGTTTATTTTAACTGCATAAAACAGCAGTTTTCAAGCTCTATTGCGTGACAAAAAAGTCTTGAACTAAAGAATGTAATTGAACTTCAATATTTACCTTGCGATATTTACTCTATTACATTAAGTGTTTGGAGTATCCGGGACAAGAGTTCGAAGATAGATTATAAATTATAAGAGTACCCTTGACATGGATATTAAAAAATGCACAAGGCGGTGAATTGTATCAAAACTATTCACCTTTGCCAAATAAGGACAATAGTTTTGATACAAAGACTGTTGTTCTTTTTTTTTCAGGCTCTATGTCAAATTTCATTTCAAGCGCAATACTTGTGCTTGACCACAGATATGCAGCTTATCAAAAATTTTTAGGCGAGATTGACGCCGTAACCGGCATAATGGGACGCAGAATATATCTTGACTGCTGCGAAAGAATTCTGAAAAACGAAAATTCGTCGTCCGGCGGTTGGTTTTTGTTCATAGACCTTGATGATTTTAAGACAATCAACGACACTATCGGTCATATGACGGGCGATGAGGTGCTTAAAATTGTTGCAAAAGCTTTGAAAACGACGTTGGACGGCTGCGGACTTGTCGGCAGACTGGGCGGAGACGAGTTTTCGGCAATTATTAAAAAAACGATTGAAAAACACGAGCTTGAGAGTCTGATTGACGGATTTTCGGCAGATATATTAACCGTTCTTCCTGACCCTCACCGTGTAAGCCGCAGCATCGGTGCGCACAGATATTCCTGCCCGGCGGACTTGTCATCACTCATGGAGAACACCGACGCGGCGCTTTATGAGGCAAAGAGCCTCGGAAAGGCCCGCCATGTTATAAAAAGGTAATACGGGCGGCCGCCGATACCGCAAACGAAGCCCCATACGGCAGTTTAATAAATAAAAAACCGTTCGGTACAAAGATGCGAAATCTCTGACCGAACGTTTTTTTATTCCCGATTTGATGCTTGTTTTGATATTGCGCAAAGCAACTCATTTATATTAAGCGGTTTCGGAACAAATCCCGTCATTCCGGCATCGGCACAGGCTTTTTTGTCGTTGTCAAACAAATTTGCCGTCATAGCTATAATCGGAACCGTTTTTGCGTCGGCTCTGTCAAGCGAGCGGATTTTTCGCGTTTCCTCCAAACCGTCCATAAACGGCATCGAAACATCGGTCAAAACAACGTTTATCCCGCCAGGCTCGGAGTTTTCAAATATTTCAAATGCCTCCTTGCCGTTATACGCTCTGATTACCTTTGCGCCGGCGTCGGTCAGGATATACTCGGCAATTTCCATATTCAGTTCGTTGTCCTCCGCCAAAAGAACGGTAAGACCTTCAATTGACGCAGAGCTGCCCTGCATGCTACTCTTTTCGACGTGAGCTTCGGCATATTTATACGGAATTGTTATTTCAAACTTCGTACCCTTGCCTTTCTCGCTTTCCACGCTGATTTTGCCGCCGAGTTTTTTCACCAGCTTTTGGACGATGGGCAGTCCCAGACCGACTCCGCCGGAGTGGCTGATAACGAAATCGTTTTCCTGGGCAAAGGGCTCAAACATCTCTTTCTGAAATTCCTTGCTCATACCGATACCGTTATCTTCGCAGACAAAGCGGACATCGGCAAATTCGGCATTGCTTTTGCTCAGTGTTTCGCTGACCGAAATTTTTACCGTTCCGTTTTCTTTGTTGTATTTGATTGCATTTGTGATAATATTCATTATTATCTGCCGCAGATACAGCGAATTTCCGACAAGCATCTTATCTCCGGTGTCAAGGTGAAGCAGCTCTAACTTTATTCCACTCATTTTCGCCCGTTCGTCTGCCAGCATAATCAGATTCCGCACCTCTTCTTCAAGGCTGAAAACGGACTTTGTGTCGGTTTCATGGGCATTATCGTTGTCTATTTTATTTAATGTAAGAATATCGTTAACAAGATCAAGAAGATATTCTGCCGCCGCACGCGACTTGCTGCGGCACGCTGCTAAAATATTTATATCGGATTTGTTCCTGTCGGCAATTTCCAACATTCCGAGTATTACGTTGATTGGCGTGCGTATGTCGTGGCTTATGCGGCGGAGAAATTCCGTTTTGCTTTGGTTTGCCGCCTGCTCATTCCGTATTGCCTTTTCAAGCCTTTGCTGATATTCAAGCTCGGATTTTTTCTGCGCGTTTATGCTCTTTCGTGCAAGAATAAATGTGGCAATCGAACCGTTTTCATCGAATTTATGCGGAATGATTTTATCGTTAAGCCATTCGCCGGTGACATCCCTGTAATCATATTCGATATATTCAGCCGTGTTAAGCCGTGCGTTTAAGGTTGCTGTTTCGTAAAAATGCAAAAATCCGTCCCGATATTTTTTGCCTATATGACGGAAAAAATTATCCCGTGTATCGTCGTTTATCGGACCGATATCGGGAACCTTATCGCAATTATTCGGTCGTTTCAGCAATGCGTATTTTCCGTTTTTTAAATCTACCAAAACGGTCATAACGTAAACATGACTGATTGCCTGTATAATTTCATACTGTTTTTCGACCTCGCGGCTGTGGTTGTTTTCCGTGCGTATATGCAGAGTTATTATAAAAAAAACAAACAAAAAATAAATGCAAATTACAACAAGTATGGTAACTCCGCAGGGGACGAAAATGGTTTCAGCCGGATAAAAAGCGTAAATATCGTAATTGCGGTATCTTGCGCTGCCGCCGTAATAAAGCTGTCTGCCGCTGCGAAAACGGATAAAATTCGTTCCTTTTTGGACTGTATCTATGCAGGAAAGCTCCGCAACATCGGATTTTTTCGAACAGCTGTCCTTGGTGTTGGAAGCGATGATTGCATCACCCTCCGTGATAAACAGGGAACCCCGTAAATTGGTTTCGTTTGCAGCCAAAAGGTTTCTGACAGAAGAACGGTGAAAACCCAGTGACTCATCATTCTGCCGGAGTACACAAAAAACAAGCCCTTTTTTATCTTGCCTTGCCGCAGCGGCAATATCATATGTTACGCCGTCTTTTTTAATTCTTGACGCATAAATTTTTTTCGGCATATCAAGTATAGCGGAAACGGCAGACAATTCGATTTCATCTTTCCAGTCGTCATAACGCATCGCAATCGGGGAATATACCAAATCAGGTTTCAGATTGCCGTCCAATAACAAAACACAATCAAGTCTTTGGCTGTTGCAATACTGTTGCAAAAAATCGTTTCTTACGTTTTCCGCAAGCAGCGTAAGATCCGTACCGATACCTTCCGCCTGTTCTGTCAGCCGCACAAGACTTTTTGTTTCGTCCGTGGCGAGAAAATCGCTGTAATCACCGCACTGCTTTTTAAGATCGCCTATGTTTCGTTCCATTGTGTCGTGCGCCGCGTTCAGACTGTATGGAATGCCGAAGCAAAGCGCTCCCGCAAAAAGAGCAATACCGACGAGAATGAGCAGCGTTACAAAAAAACGATTTTGCTTTACAAATATAAACGGATTATTTTTCACTGTTCAAACCTCCATTGAGAGCATAGTCTGCGTCTATATCGTATTTTTCGATAATGCTCCTGATCGTTCCGTCGCGACGCATTTCATCTAAAACGGCAGACAGTTCTTCGACTGTTTTGTTATCGGCGTCCTTTTTGAAAGCCACTCCGAGCTCCGAGGCAAGCAGAACGCCGTCGATAATGCGAAAATCGCCGTTTATGTTCTTCATATAATCGCGGAAAGCCGTTTCGTGTCCCGCTGCCGCGTCAACATATCCTTTTTTCAGTGCGGCAAATACATTGGTCATGCTCGGAAAACTGTACACCTTATTTACGCAGACACCGTCAACCGAGTCCGTTAAGAAAAGCTTTTCCGGCTTTGAGTCATTCTGAACGGCAATGTTTTTTCCGTTCAGATCCGCAAAAGTATGTATGCCGCTTGAGGAATTGACCACAACGACCTGTCGGCTGTGCAGATACGGTCCCGCCCAGGTATAATCGTTCTCTCTGCCGTTCATGGAAAAGCTTCCCCAAAGGCAGTCAACCAAGCCGTCATCTAAAAACGAGTCCTTGTTCTGCCAGGTGATTTGCTTAAACTTGGGCTTTATTTTAAGTCTTTTGCATGCTTCCGTTGCAATTTCAACATCGATTCCGGCGAAATTGCCGTTATCATCCACATAAAAGTAAGGCGAATAGATGTCGCTGCCAATTGTAAGTGACGGCAGCTCCGAATTATCGCTTTCCTTATTTTCTGCACAGCCGGAAAAAAGAAAAATGACTGATATAAGTAAAAATACGGTGAAATTTTTGAGCTTTATATTCATATGCGCTCTCCTTTCCTCACAGAGCTTATTTTAATATAATTATATATAAATAATATTATACCGCAAAACTGAGTGAAAATCACCCACGAAAAACAAGAGATAAAACGTTTTTTGGCATATATAAGGATCAAAGACAGTTTTCCGTCTTTGATCCTTATGTATGCCGTTTTTTGAAATTTAAGAAAGCAGAGCCGCCGATTGAACGATTTTATTATATTCCTGTTCCAGACCGGCAAACTCAGCCTTTGCGGGCTCTGTTTCTTTGCGGCGCAGCATCTCGGTAACGGCGGAGGATTTTTCAAAGAGCCTGTCAAAACCAAGATTGGAGCAGATGCCTTTTAGGGTATGAGCTGCATAAAAAGCGTTTTCGGCGTCGTCTTTTTCCAATGCAGCCTTTAGTGTGCGGAAGCTTTCATCCGACAAAAATTTCAGTACAAACTGCGTTACCATGGCACTATTGTTCCCAAACCGTTTTGCAACGCTTTGAAAGTCACAACCGATTGCCTTGTAAAATTCTTCTGTTTTATCCATGATAACTCTCCTTTTTATCCGTAAATATCAAGCGTGAGTTTTTCTTTTACATCATTCAGACACTCTATTAAAAGCGGGTTGAAGCAGCCGCAGTCCCCACAAGAAATCATTTTCAGCGCAGTTTCACCGGGAATAGCCTTTTTATAGCTGCGGTCATTCACCAGAGCGTCATACACATCGGCAATGCCGACCACTTGTGCGGCAATGGGAATATCATCTCCGCAAAGACCGTCGGGATAGCCCTTTCCATCGTAACGTTCATGATGGTAACGGCAAATTTGGATGGCAATCTTCAGCGAAGGTTCATTCTGAAAGGATGCGAGTTCTCCCCGACGAAGTATTTTCTCGCCCAAAATTGCGTGTTCTTTCATTATTTCGTATTCCTTTGCGGTAAGCTTGCCGGGTTTATTTAAAATTACGGGATCGATCAGCACTTTACCGATGTCGTGCAGCGAGGACGCAACCGAAATGTTGCGGCAGTCCTGATGCGAAAGACAATATTTATCTGTTTTTAAATTCAACCGTTCCAAAAGCATCATTGTAATCTTTCGTAAATTCTGAATATGCGCAATGCTTTCGCTGTTAATGCAGCCGACAACATTGCTGAGAATATCAATCATAATCCGGTTGCTTTTTTCACGGCTGTTGATCTGCTCGGTGAGCATGGAAAGCATTCTTCGCTGTTTTGCGTAAAGAAGCGCGATATTCTGAATCCGACGTTTCACCACATTTGCGTCAAACGGACGGTGAATATAATCCGAAACACCCATATTAAACGCCTTTTTGAGATTTTCTTCGGAATCGTCGGCAGTGATCATAATTACCGGTATATCTTCAAGATAGCCTTTCTCCTTCATCTGCGAAAGAACCTCCAAACCATCCATTTCCGGCATAATAATATCCAATAAAACAGCCGAGATTTTTGTACCGTATTCGTCGAGTATCCGGAGACATTGTCTGCCGCTGCTTGCCTCTGCCAGGGCATAAGTGCCGATCAGCATTTCTTTTAACAGTTCGCGGTTGAACTCGGAGTCATCCACAATCAGTACAAGCTGTTTTTTCATATTTTCTTCTGTAATTTCCGTGGGAATCTTGGCAAGCCGTCGTTCCGTCATCACTTCATTTTTGTGATTTTTGGCAAGGTACATGATACGGTCCGCGCGATATACCGCGCTCTCCAAAACTCCGCCGTTTTCAATTACTCCGCCAATGCTTACGGAAAGCTGCATATTGCCCGACTTCCTGTAACGGACGGAATTTATTGCGGTTCGTATTCTTTCCAGGGTATTTTCAAAGTTGTCGGCGGAAGCGTCGGGCATAATAATTAAAAATTCATCGCCGCCGTAACGGATCAGCATATCGTTTTTCGAAAGGTTCTCCCTGATAATTCTTGTGGTTTCCGAAAGGGCAAGATCTCCCGTATCATGACCGTATGTATCGTTGCAGAACTTAAAATCGTCAATATCTACGATGGCAACACCGCCGTTCATCCGGAGGTTTTTGAGATTTGTTTCGTAATAGTCGCGGTTGTAAGCACCTGTCATATTGTCATGTCCGAACCCGTCTTTCACCTGCCGTATTGTTTTGTGATAGTAATCGGCAATACGGCTGAAATTAATGATTGAAAGTATAGCCACCTCCGGATTTTCGGAGAAAGTAAAAACGAGTTCCTTATATCCTTCCTGCTCTTTGCCGGGGATTTTTCCGCCGTAAACACGATATTTTTCGTCGGTTGATAAAGCCAGCTTTATATTTTCAAGACTTAACGCCCGCTCCAACTCGTCTTTTCGTCCGGAGGCCGAGTAATTTCCCACAAAACGGTCGGCAAACACATTCCAGCTTTGTTCTCCGCACGGTAATGTTTGCGTTGCTGCGGTAAAAATCGTTGTATATGTACCCGTACTGAAATCAATTTCCAAAACCGATTCTATAACGTTTTTTGCGGAGTCACAAAGTATTTTTTGAATATGGTTCTCCATGTCTTGATTCGCCACGCTTTCATATTGATTTCCAAGTATAGTATATCACGAAATTTGGAAAAAGTCAAAAGATTTTTTGGGGAAAATGTGCTGATAAATCGGCACAAAATTGCACAGCTATGCCAATGACAAGAAAAATATTATGTGCTATAATTTAATGCATCCGAAACAAGCATAAAAAGTATATTATAAATTGTCAAACACCATTGAAACGGAAAAGTTAAAAATGCACAAGGTAATGGATTGTATATACTTGAAAAGTGTGAGAATAAAGTGAATAAAAAAATTATTACAAATGAACTAATCAATAACTTCAAATTTTATCTTTACGAGGAAGAACGGAGCGGCAACACAATAGAAAAATATATGCGTGATATTCAATTTTCCGTGAGTGGTTACAAGGCAGAAACATTGATAAATCGGTTGTTATCGAATACAAAAAAGAGCTGTGCAAAAGATATGCGGAGGAAAGCGAAATCAAGTGCTTAAAATGTATAAACGAGCTTTTGGATGAATTTGTTGAAAATAATTTGCATCTTTGGTTTGATGAGAATTATGTGGCAGATTTGAAGAAAAAAGCCGGAGAAATTATGTGAGGTGAGTAGGTGTTTTTTCGGTCGGTGGCAATAGTATATTGGGTAAATATTTAAAACGGAATTGCTGATTATCTATACTTCAATTAAAGCAGCGTTAGAAGTACCCTTGACAAAAACATGGCAAAATCAAGGGTTTCCAAACAGTCGATAAACGGTATTAACAGTTGTGTAAAGCGGAAAACTCTATCTATATCATTGTCTTATCGTCGCTTTTGTGGTACAATTAACATGTTGAAAAATTGAAATCACAGAATATTCTTGCGCGATTTGCGAAACGCCGACGGCGAAACACCGACTTTTTGTGAGAAGGCATTACAGAAGTGATACGCACTTGAAAATCCGCACAGATTGGCAATCTCGGCATTGCCGAAGTCGGTGTTCAGAAGATAATCCTTTGCCTTTTGCAGGCGGACATTTAAAATATAGCGGTGCAGAGTCATGCCGGTGGCGCTTTTCATCAGGCGGTTTAAGTGATATACATGATAGCCTGCGATTGCGGAAAGCTCCGCGTTTGATATGTCGTTTCCATAGTATTGCTCGATATAGCGCACAACCTTTTCGATTTTCTGCGAATTTTCGGGGACATTTACAAGATTTGCACGCACCGCTTCGCAGATGATCTCTTTTAGAAGTGCCGAGCACAGAGAATCATATCCGAGTTTCTTTTTTGCAAATTCGTACGTGATTATATTTATTTTCGGCTCAATATGCTGCATATTGCAGAGTATCATCGGTGAATTAAGGACATCAAAATCGGAAAAGCATATTTCCTCAATCAGATTTTTCTTGTTAAAATCTTTTTGAAAAACGGGAGATATGCTTTCTTTTTTTGTGCTGTGATTTTGCGTAAAATCAAAATTCAGCGCGGTTATAACACTGTTTTTCTTAGTTAAGAATTTGTACGGCGTGCCGCTCTGCCAAAGCATCAGACACCCCGGCAAAAGCTCATAGACTCTATTTTTGATATTAAGCTCGCATTTTCCGCTGTGAAAATAGAAGAGTCTTGAATCGTATGATACACTGTAATCCGAGGGATCGGAAAATGCCGATTGCATTGCGGCATAGCGTATAAATGGATTTATGCTTGAAAGATTCATATTATTTTCCTCTTTATGTTTGTTTTTTGTATTTTTATGTTTGTTTGCTGCATTTATTATATACCCTTTTTGTGATAAAATCAAGAGTGTAAAAAAATACGGAAAGAGAGATATTATGCAAAATGTGGGACAAATAGTTGGATTTGCGGCAATGGCGGTATCGATGCTTATATATTTGCAGCGAAAAAGAAAGAATATTCTGATTCTGAAATTGTCAAGCGACGTGCTTTGGGCGCTGCATCATTTGATGATACTGAGCTATACCGCGGCATTGACAACGGCAATTGCAATGTTTCGTGAGATTGTGTTTTATAATTATGATAAAAAGTGGGCGAAAAGCAGATGGTGGAGCGTGGGATTTTCGCTTGTGTTTGTCATGGCGGCGCTTTTTACATGGAAAGACGCCTTCAGCATAATTCCTGCAATAGGCACTGTTCTGACTACTGTTGCATTCGGGAACAAAAGAATAGGTGTAACAAGGCTGTTTGCGGCGATGGCATCAATCGGTATGCTCTTTTACGGACTGCATTATCATTCCTTTGCAACCGTCATAAACGAATGTCTTACGCAAATATCGATCGTTGCAGGAATTGTCATCGGGCGCTATATAAAGAAAAAATAGATTTCGGAGGTTTAAAATGATTTCAGATAATAACGGTAAGGAATATAAAGCTAAGATTGAGAAAAACGGGAGTATAACGAGGATAAGCATAGATAAGGAAACAGTCGGTTCGGGCGCGGAATATATCGAGATATTCGAGGATAAGCTCTCGGCAAAGACAGGCGAGGACGGATATTATGTTATTGCCGATGTAAATAAGGCAGGGAGCTTTTTGGTGCGGTTTTCGCAAAAACGCGATGATGAGATTGTCGTTCGACAGAATATAATGCCGATTGTCGGGATAAAAAAGCAGGATTTTTGTGCGCTTATTATCGCGGTCGGCATGAAGAATTGCTTTTTCGTGCGCACGGGAGTGAAAAACGGTGAGTATAGGCTGGCGTTTAGGATTCAGCTTGACAAAAATGCGCCCTATGAGGATATTTCGTTCGAGATTCATGAACTCCCGACCTCGGCGGACTATAACGATATGGCGAGAATTTACCGCGAATATCAGCTTGGGCGCGGTGCGTGCAGAACTATAAAGGAAAGAGCGAATGAGACGCTCGATTATGCAGCGGAGGCGGTGGAAATACGTATACGCATGGGGTGGAAGCCGGCGCCGCCGAAGATTGAGGAGCAAACAATAGAAAACGAGCCGCCGATGCACGTTGCCTGCACCTTTGAGCGTGTGAAGGATATTGTTGATGAGCTGAAAAAACAGGGCGTGGAAAAGGCGGAGCTGTGTCTTATCGGTTGGAATAAAAGCGGACATGACGGGCGCTGGCCGCAGATCTTTCCTGTTGAAGAAAAGCTCGGGGGCGAGAAAAAGCTGCGCGAGCTGATAGATTATGCGCAGAAAAACGGCTATAAAATAGTCTGCCACACAAACAGCACCGATTGGTATAATATAGCCGAGGGATTCCCGAAAGATATGGTTGTTAAAAAAGCCGACGGGAGCTATTCGACGTACGGTGCGTGGAGCGGCGGCAGAATGTATGATTTGTGCCCGAAAAAAGCATATGAGATAGCAAAAGAGGAACTGCCGAAGGTGGCGGATTTGGGATTTTCGGGACTGCACTATATCGATGTTATGACGGTCGGCTCGCTGAGACGGTGCTATGATGAGAATCACCCTGTAACCGAAAAGGAAACGGAGGAGCTTTATCGGAATATCGGTGAACTGTCGCATAAGCTGTTCGGCGGATTTGCCTCGGAGGGTGCGTATGATTTCGGTGCGCCTTATCTGGATTATGCGCTTTATGTCACCTTTGACGGAGAGCCGGGAGCGTTTTTTGATGAGGAAATACCGTTATGGGAGCTTGTGTATCACGGAATAATTTTATATAATCCGTCAACGCTGACGGTGAATTATCCGATAAAGAGTAAAAAGAGCCGCAATAAATTCAAGGCATTCGGCGGCAGACCGAGTTTCTATTTCTATTCGCATTTCATGGTCGGCAGTGAAATCAGCGACTGGCTCGGCAGCGAGGATCTTATGTGCGATACCGATGAGCAGCTTGTGTACAGTGTGTCCAAGATAAAAGAGGCATATGATGAATTTAAGAAAATGGCAAAAATACAGCGTGAGTTTATGGTTTCTTATAAAAAGACGGGCGAAAACCAATATACTACCGAATATGCCGACGGGAGCAAGGTTATCTCGGAGGGAATATAAATAAATGAGGGGCGGTTTTCGCCCCTCATTTATTGTATTCTGCGCTACATTCTACTCATCAATGTTTCTTTCGTAAAATGCCTCCACTATATTCAATATAGCGGAGATTTCGCGCTCGGACAGTCCGTCGGTTCTTATGGTAATACAATCATCAAGCCCCAGCAGATAGTCGGTTGTGACGTGAAAAATTTTTGAAAGCTCGACAATAAACGGTGTTGACGGCGCCGATAGCCCCATTTCCCATGCGTTTATACTTGCGCGGGTAAGCGATAGCTTTCTTGCCAGTTCAGACTGTGTATATCCGTAGTTGTTTCGTAATAATTTTATTTTCTCCGGAAAATTATGCATATTATTTTTCATATGATCACCTCTTCCTATAGAATATATTATCACGAATGATATTTCATTATCACAAATGATAAAAATACTTGACAAAAATATTGAGATGTGATAAAATAGTCAATATAGGAAGTATAAAAAAATAATTTTGGGAAATGTTAGGGGATTTGTTGCAGGCATAATAAAAACAGCGCTCGATTTGTTGTCGAACGCTGTTTTTGTTAGAGGAAATTTTAAAATCTGCATTTTTTCTTAACGTACGAAATTAAGGAAATTATCAGCAGACAAAACACAATTGCGGCAATGCCGTATAAAAACGATTCAAAAGAGTTTCCCATGGATTTTACCTCTTTTGTGCATTGTGGCAGGTGCCGTGCATTGCGCAGTGTGCGCAGTTTGCACCGCACGAGGATTTCCCCGCACGCCTATCTTTTCTCATGTGCAGTATAATAAACACCACTATTGCCGCAAGTATTGCAAATACTGCAATTGTACCTATATTATTTAAAAACCAGTTAAACATAATGCGAGAACCTCCTTTTATAATCTCGGGGCTGTTTACATAAACAGCCTTTACTTTTTTGGGGGGGGAAGGAAAAAACTTTGCGAAGTTTTTTAACATTTCCCTATAACACAAAACGTGCCTTACGGAGTAGCGTGTACACCGTCGGCACGTTTCGTCCGTTCTGTGATATTTTAATTATTTACTTACTTTTACATTTGCTGTAAGTGTGTTTGCTTCTTTGTACGGCTTAAAGAGCATATATACAATGAATGCGATTACCGCAACAGCGGCGATAATACCGATTACATTTGCATTGCCTGTGAAGAGTCCGCCGAGCTGGTTGATAACCAACGCTATAGCATAAGCGAATCCGCACTGATAACCGATTGCAAACCATGTCCATTTTGCATTGTTCATTTCACGTTTGATAGCACCGATTGCAGCAAAACAAGGAGCGCACAACAGGTTAAATACCAGGAATGAATAAGCTGTAACGCCTGTGAATGCCTGTGCGAGTGTTGCATAAACGCTGCTGTCTCCGCCGCCGTAGAGGATACCCATTGTACCAACAATGTTTTCCTTTGCAACAAGACCTGTGATAGATGCAACAGCTGCCTGCCAGTTGCCCCAGCCGAGCGGCTTGAATATCCAAGCGATTGCATTACCGATAGTAGCAAGTATACTCATATCGAGCTGTTCGTCCGAAAGCATTCCGAACTTACCGTCAACGAATCCGAAGTAGGTTGTGAACCATACGAGGATTGTCGAGAGCAGGATTATTGTGCCGGCTTTTTTGATGAATGACCAGCCGCGTTCCCACATACTGCGCAAAACGTTTAAGAGTGTAGGCATATGGTATGCCGGCAGCTCCATTACGAACGGTGCAGGATCGCCTGCGAACATACGTGTTTTCTTAAGCATGATACCCGAGATGATGATTGCCGCCATACCGATGAAGTATGCCGATGTTGCAACCAATGCCGAGCCTGAGAATATTGCACCTGCGATCATTGCGATAAACGGAACTTTAGCTCCGCACGGAATGAAGGTTGTTGTCATTATAGTCATCTTACGGTCACGGTCGTTTTCGATTGTTCTTGAAGCCATGATACCCGGAACGCCGCAGCCTGTACCGATAAGCATCGGGATAAATGATTTACCCGAAAGTCCGAATTTTCTGAAGATTCTGTCCAAAACGAATGCGATTCTTGCCATATATCCGCAAGCTTCCAGGAATGCAAGCAAGAGGAAGAGGACGAGCATCTGAGGAACGAATCCCAATACCGCGCCGACACCGGCAACGATACCGTCTAAGATAAGTCCCGAGAGCCATTCTGCACAGTTTGTCTTTTCAAGGAGTGACTCTATCAAAACAGGTACGCCCGGAACCCATACTCCGTAATCTGCCGGATCGGGCTCATCAAAGCCGTTTTCTTCAAAATAGCTTACCGCGTCAAGATAGCTCATTGCAACAGTTGATTCTTCATCGGCATCTTCCGGAACAGCATCATAATATACTGTCATTTCGCTTGTTGCCAATGTTTCTTCATCTTCAACTTCGATAGTTGCGGTTTCGTCTGTTGTTGTAAAGTCTTTCATTTCTGTAAGAGCAGTGTCTGCGTCGAAGTCCTCAGCTGTAACGTCAATATCGGTAAATGCGCTTACTGCCTCGGATGCAGCGGTAAATTCGTCTGCCTGTTCGGTATATGCCGATGTTCCGATTCCGAAAAGATGCCAGCCATCTCCGAAGAGTCCGTCATTTGCCCAGTCGGTAGCCATTGAACCGATAGTTACCATAGAAATATAGTAAACCAAGAACATGATTATTGCAAATATCGGCAGACCCAGCCAGCGGTTTGTAACAATTCGGTCGATTTTATCCGAAGTCGAAAGCTTACCTGCATTTTTCTTCTTGTAGCAGCCTTTTATAATCTGAGCGATATATACGTATCTTTCGTTTGTGATAATGCTTTCCGCATCGTCATCAAGCTCATCTTCGGCAGCTTTTATATCCTTGTCGATGTGCTCCATGGTTGTAACGTTTATGTTGAGTTTTTCAATAATCTTAGCATCACGCTCAAAAATCTTTATAGCATACCATCTTTGCTCGTCTTCGGGCATATTGTGCAAAACAGCCTCTTCAATATGCGCGATTGCGTGTTCAACCGCACCGCTGAAGGTGTGCATGGGGACGGTTTTTCCGTTTTGAGCAGCCTTTATTGCATCTTCAGCCGCCTGCATTACGCCGTCGCCCTTTAATGCCGATATTTCAACGATCTTGCAGCCGAGTTCGCGTGAAAGCTCTGCCACGTTGATCTTGTCACCGTTCTTTTTGACAACATCCATCATGTTTATTGCGATAACAACCGGAATACCAAGCTCTGTAAGCTGTGTTGTAAGGTAAAGGTTTCTCTCAAGGTTTGTACCGTCTATGATATTTAATATAGCGTCGGGTTTTTCATCTATCAGGTAGTTTCTTGCAACAACCTCTTCCAATGTATACGGTGAAAGTGAGTAGATACCCGGAAGGTCGGTGATTATAACGCCGTCGTGCTTTTTAAGCTTACCTTCCTTTTTCTCAACCGTAACACCGGGCCAGTTTCCGACAAATTGATTTGAACCGGTAAGAGCATTAAAGAGTGTAGTCTTACCGCAGTTCGGATTACCTGCTAAGGCAATTCTGATATTCATAGTGTTCCTCTCCTTTTCTCTTTTTTATTGAACTTCAATCATTTCAGCGTCAGCTTTTCTCAAAGAAAGCTCATAGCCGCGAACCGTAACCTCAATAGGATCTCCCAAAGGCGCTACCTTTCTGATATGTACCGCGGTTCCCTTTGTGATACCCATATCCATAAGTCTGCGCTTTACCGCGCCCTCGCCGTGGAGCTTTACTACCGTAACGGTATCTCCGACTTTTGCCTGTCTTAATGTGTTCATTCTATCTCCTCCTTATTTAATATAACGGGTAATTGTAAAATATAAATTCTGCAGCTGCCCGAATATAGGCATTGCCTATAATGATCAGATCATAATCTTCTGTGCCATTTCTTCGCTTATGGCAACTCTTGTTTCCTTGACGTTGACGATAACGTTTCCGCCGAGAGCACTTACAATCTGTACGTTTCCCCCAACGACAAATCCGAGATTTTCAAGATGTTTCTTTACCTCGGGTTTACCGCCGATCTTTTTTATAATATTGTTTTCTCCGATATTTGCTAAACTAAGCGGCATCATATGTTTACCTCCGATCCGGTTAGAAAACCCAATTACAATATATGATAGTTAGCCCTATCTAACCATCATGGTTAGTTTAGCATAACTAACTTATTTTGTCAATACGTTTTTTGTAATTTGGTAAATTTGATATTTTTGGGGATATATATATGTATGTTTTTGTGCATTTATAAAATTGAGATAATGATTTGACATAATTTAGGTAATGTGTTATAATAGAATATAAGGAAATGTAAAACTAACGTTTTACAATTGCCTGATCATAAGCGGATAAATTTAAACTTTGTTTAAATGATTTTATATCTTTACCGGGAAAAGCCATATATAAAAAATTGAAAATCAGAAGGAAAAGGAATATGATAATAAAAGAATCGGCAGAAAACTATTTGGAAGCAATATTAATGATAAAAAGACAGAAAGGTCACGTGCGCAGCGTAGATATAGCCAATCAGCTAAATTTTACCAAACCGAGCGTGTCGGTTGCTATGAAATCCTTTCGCGAGGAGGGGTATATAACGATGGACAGCGACGGCGGAATTAGCCTGACCGAAAAGGGTATGAAGATTGCCTCGGGAGTCTACGAGCGGCACGAGGTTATCGCAAGGGCATTGATTGCGCTGGGAGTGGACGAGAAAATCGCATATGAGGACAGCTGCAAGGTAGAGCATGATATAAGCGATGAAACCTTTACGGCACTGAAAAAATATTTAAGAAGTAAAGGCATAATGTGAAAAGCATGGGGTTGATTAAAAAGTAATTTGACTTTTTAATCAACCCCGGTTGTTATCTGAGAGATTTTTATTTAATTAAGATCTTCAAGCTCATTTGCAAACGGTATCGAATCCGCAGCCCCGGGGCGTGATACGACAATTGCCGAAACCTTTGCCGCAAAGCTGAGCGCGTCAAAAAGCGTTTCGCCCGATGAGAGCTTTACAAGCCCCGCGCCGATAAAGCTGTCGCCTGCGGCGGTTGTGTCCACTGCTTTTGCAGGCACCGCCGGGATATAGTGCATTTCTTTTTCGTCCAGGTAGACCGCGCCTTTTGCGCCTAAGGTCACAATAACGCACCCGGCGCCCATCTTGCGGAGCTTTTCCGCTGCCGCCTCGGCATCTTTTTGATCCTCTACCATATCTTCACAAATCATCGCCGCCTCATGCTCGTTTACTACCAAAATGTCAATATATTCCAAAATCTTTCGGCAGGACACGTCCATCGGCGCCGGGTTAAAGACTACCTTTGTCCCGACCTCTTTTGCAAGCTTTGCCGCGTATTCTACGGTATCAAACGGGATTTCGAGCTGCATAACGAGATATTCGGCAGCGGCGATTGCGTCTTTTACGCTATCCACATATTCTTTTGATACTTTCCCGTTTGCTCCTGCAACAACGATTATACTGTTATCGCCGCCTGCGACCGTTATCGCGGCAATGCCGCTGGTATTGCCGATTTTTGCGATATTTTCGGTCTTTGCGCCGCTTATCTTCAGATTTTCGCACAAAAGCTTGCCGTATGCGTCATCTCCCACGCAACCGAGCATCTCAATGTCGCCGCCAAGTCGTGCAATGGCTGTCGCCTGATTGCCGCCCTTTCCGCCGCATACCGTCTTAAAGCTCTCGCCCATTATTGTCTCACCCATAACCGGCTGTCTTTCAACGGTCGTAACCAAGTCCATGTTAAGGCTCCCCAAAACTGCAATCTTACTCATAAATTATCTCCCTTTCCTGCTTTGGGAATATTAAAAAAGTTCTGATTCTTTTTTCTATTTCCAAATAAATTATAAAAATATTTTTATTACTTTAAAATTTTCGCGTTTTCCAAATGACGTTCTGACCCTTTTTCGCTTTCCAAAAGCTTCTCTCTTGCGTTTGAGAGCATTAACTTTATTCTGTTTTCCTGATTAACACGCGATGCACTCGCGTCATAATCTATCGCAACGATGTTAATATCGGGGTTTTTGTCTTTTATCGGTTTCATCATGCCCTTGCCGCAGATGTGGTTCGGCAGACATCCGAACGGCTGCGTGCAAACTATATTTTTAACGCCGCTGTGCGAAAGCTCCAGCATCTCTGAGGTTAAAAGCCAGCCCTCACCCATCTTGCAGCCGTGGCTTATATAGCCCTCTCCCAAAGAAAGCGTTGTCGTAAATAAGGTCGGCGCTTTAAAGCGACCGTGATTTTTAATAAGCTCGCAAAATTCTCTCTGCGTTTTTATCAGGAAGTTATCCACGATTTTTATAAACGGATAGGAAAATCTTCCGCGTTTATAGAGTTTATAGTCCATAACCATGTTATGCACGCAGTACATACAAAAATCCAAAAGTCCCGGAACGGTTACTTCCGCGCCCTCGCTTATCAGAAAATCCACAAGATTGTTGTTCCCGAGAGGTGAGTATTTCACATAAATCTCGCCGACAACTCCGACTTGCACCTTTTTTTCATTGCGCACCGGGATTTTTGCAAATGCGTCCAGTACCTCAATGCATTTTTTCTTCGTCTTTTTAAATGACACTCCGTCCTTTTCCATGCCGTCGGCAAGAAGCTTGGTATATTTATCCGCCAGCTTCTCGGCATCTCCCGGATTTATCTCATACGGGCGCACCTGGTTTACCAAAGACATCAGAAGATCGGCGTAGATAACGGCGTAGAGCATCTTGTGATATATCGGCAGGGTAAGCTTAAAGCCGGGGTGATTTTCCAGTCCGGCAAGGCTGAACGATATTACGGGAACATATCCGTAGCCTGCCTTTTCGAGCGCCTTTCTCAGAAGAAATATATAATTTGAGGCTCGGCAGCCGCCGCCTGTCTGAAAGAGTATCAAAGCGACCTTTTTCGGATCGTATTTTCCGCTTTGTATTGCGCTTATAAACTGCCCGATAACCAAAATCGCCGGATAGCAGGTATCGTTATGCACATATTTTAACCCGGTCTGCACAAGCGAATCGCCCTCTGTTTCCAAAAGCTCGATTTTATAGCCGTAATTCTTAAGAACCTGCATAATCAGCTTGAAATGCATAGGGAGCATATTCGGCGCTAAAATCGTATAATTTTCCTTCATCTCTTTTGTAAAAGGGATATAATTTCTTTCCATAACCTCTGCTCCTAAAAAATTTAATTACCTTTTTCCTCAAGCGCCCCCAAAAGACTCCTCAAACGGATCTTCACCGCGCCGAGATTTGTTATTTCATCTATCTTTAACTGTGTGTAGAACTTGCCGCACGGCTCTAAAATCGCACGCACCTCATCGGTCGTTATCGCGTCTACGCCGCAGCCGAAGGACACAAGCTGTACAAGCTCGGTATTTTTATGCTCGGTTGCGTATCTCGCCGCACGGTAGAGCCGCGCATGATACGTCCACTGATTTAATACCCCGACGGTTTCTTTTTCCGCTAAGTGGCATATGCTGTCCTCGGTAACAACGACAAAGCCCAGTGAATTTGCAAGCTTATCGATACCGTGACCGATTTCTTCATCTATATGATAAGGTCTGCCGGCTAAGATCATGATGCGCTTGCCGTTATCCTCGGCAAATTTTACAGCTTCCTCGCCCTTTTTGCGCACCGCCGCCATATATTTATCATACTCGGCAAACCCGGCGGCTACCGCCTTTTTTACCTCTTTTTGCGTAAATCCGCCGCCGAGTTCGCGGTTTAAATAAAGGCACAGCTCCTTTGCAAGCTCCGATTTTTTATTTATATTAAGGTAGGGATACAAAAACTTAACCGTTTTCAGCTCCTCCATATTGCCCGACAAAAGCTCGGAATAATATGCCACAACCGGGCAGTTGAAGTGATTATCTCCTGCTTTTTCGTCAACGTTATACGAAAGACAGGGATAGAATATTATCCCGCACCCGTCATCTATAAGCTCTTTTATATGCCCGTGCATTATTTTTGCCGGGTAGCACGCCGTATCGGAGGGGATTGAAAACTGCCCCTTTTCGTAGGTGCTTCTTTTTGACATCGCCGAAACCTTAACATCAAAGCCAAGCTCGGAAAATACCGTATGCCAAAGCGGCAAAAGTTCGTACATTCCCAGAGCAAGCGGCAAGCCGATTTTACCGCGCGTGCCATGCGCCTCGGGGAGTGTTGTAAGATACGTTCTCTTAAATTCCTGCAAGTTCGGCAATACCTCTTCGCTTGCCGATTTTCCTGCGCCTTTTTCGCATCTGTTTCCCGAAATATATCTCTTGCCGTTTGCAAATGTGTTCACCGTCAGATAGCATCTGTTGGTGCAGCCTTTGCAGACAGTCGCTTTTGACGTATGGGTAAAGCTTTTTAATTCCTCTTTTGATATAAGCGTGGATTTTTCGGTTTTCATCGAGAAGAGCGCCGCGCCGAATGCACCCATAAGTCCTGCAATTTCGGGACGTATGACGTTTTTGCCGAGTTCTTTTTCAAATGCGCGCAAAACTGCGTCATTATAGAACGTACCGCCCTGTACGACGATATTTTCGCCCAATTCATCGGCACTTGCGGCACGGATAACTTTATATATCGCATTTTTCACAACGCTTATCGAAAGTCCTGCCGAGATATTCTCTACGGTCGCGCCCTCTTTTTGCGATTGCTTTACGGAGGAGTTCATAAATACGGTGCATCTGCTCCCGAGATTCACAGGCTTATCGCCATTTAATCCCTTTTTCGCAAAATCCTCGATTTTTTGTCCCATCGACTTTGCAAACGTTTCCAAGAACGAGCCGCACCCAGATGAGCAAGCCTCATTGAGCATAATACTGTCGATTGCACCGTTTCTTATCTTAAAGCATTTTATATCCTGACCGCCTATATCGAGGATAAAATCGACATTCGGGCGGAAAAACTTCGCCGCAGTGTAGTGCGCAATCGTTTCGACTACGCCGTAATCCACCGAAAATGCGTTCTTTATAAGCTCCTCGCCGTAACCTGTAACGGCGGAGCCTGCAATCGTGATTCTGTCGCCGCAAAGCTCATATATTTTTGCAAGCTCGTCTTTTACTATCTCTATCGGATTTCCCTTATTCGAGGAATAAAAGCTGTATAAAAGCTCTTTTTTGTCCGAGATGAGCGCAAGTTTTGTTGTCGTGCTGCCGCAGTCGATTCCAAGATATGCCTTTCCCGAAAAATCGGCAATGTTTTTCCGCAAAACGTCCGCCTTTTTATGGCGTGCGATAAATTCTTCGTATTCTTCATCATTTGCAAAAAGCGGCGGCAAAACATTCATATCGGTTTTGGTGCGCATATTTTTAATTTTTTCCGCAAGATTTTTCAGATTTTCGCATTTAGCGGATTTTTCTGCATAAAATGCCGCACCCAAAGCCACCGCAAAACGTCCGTATTCGGGGAATACGCCTGTCTCATCGGTAAGGTTCAAGGTACTTTTAAAGCACTCTCCCAAGCCTTTGCAATAATAAAGCGGACCGCCCAAAAAAAGCACTTTATTCTTAATTTTGCGCCCCTGTGCAAGTCCTGCGATCGTCTGATTCACAACCGCCTGGTAGATGCTCCTTGCAATATCCTCTTTTCGCGCGCCCTGATTCAAAAGCGGCTGAATATCGGTCTTGGCAAACACGCCGCAGCGCGACGCTATCGGGTAGATTCGCTGATAACCCATGCTGAGCTTGTCCAACTCATCAACACTGACATCCAAAAGCGTTGCCATTTGGTCGATAAAAGCACCGGTACCCCCGGCGCACGAGCCGTTCATGCGCTCGTCCGTGCCGCCCTCAAAAAATATAATCTTCGCGTCCTCGCCGCCAAGCTCTATAACGCATGACGTATCGGGATCGAGTGACTTTACCGTTTCCGCTGTGGCGTATACCTCCTGCACAAACGGTATTCCAAGCTCTTCTGCGATACCTAAGCCGGCGGAACCCGAGATTGCGGTAAACACCGGCTCGTCCTTTGTGACTTTAAGGATTTCTTCTATAATTTCGGCGCATTTCTCACGTACGCGCGAAAAATGCCTTTCATATTTTTTATCTATAACTTCACCGTCTTTTTTCAAGACGTATTTTATTGTGGTTGAACCAATATCTATTCCAACAGAATAACTCAATATTCACACCTCTTTAAAATCAAATACACTCCTATTTTACTAAAAAACTTTTTTAATGTCAATCGTTTTTGAAATTAACTCGCTTAATTTACAAATCTTTAATCTTTTATTCATATTCGATTTATACAAAAATCAGGCATACTGTACCTTACCGAACAGAAAAAAGGCAAAGCGTTTTAAAATGCCTTGCCTTTCTCCTGAAAGTTTTTTATATGAAAAACATGAATACCTTTAATAAACTCGTCTTGCGCCGACATATCTTGAATATGAGCACATACTTGCAAGTGATGTGTAGCAAACCGACTTGCCGGGGCGCGGTGAGTGAATTACCTGTCCGTTTCCGGCATATATTCCGACGTGCGATATTGATGATCCCTTAGAGAAGAATACCAAATCACCCGGCTGAAGATTACTTTTTGAAACCGCAACACCGTTTGAATACTGCGAACCTGAAGTTCTGTTCACGCTTACACCTGCCTGGCGGCACGCATACTGTACAAGTCCCGAGCAGTCAAAGCCCGAAGTGGAGGTCCCGCCGTAAACGTATCTGATACCGATACATTTGCTTGCCGCGTTTACTATCTGCTGTCCTCTTGAGCTTGGCGCTGCGTACGGAATACTTGCCTGTGCAGCCGCTGTACTCTGTGATTTCTTGGCATATGATGCCGATTTTTTCTGGGCGGCAGCGGCAGCTTTTTGAGCGGCTGCTGCTTTTTTGGCAGCCTCGGCTTTCTTTCTCTCTTCTTCGGCTTTTTTAGCCGCAAGCTGTCTTTGTCTTTCTTCTTCGGCTTTCATTGCGTCATACGCTTCTTTTGTCATGACAGCTTCTTTTCTGACATAACCTGCCGAATAACTGTCGCCGTATGAAATCTTCATCCAGCCGTCTATTTCCTTTACCAACAGGCACGATGTGCCGTTTGTAAGATTTATCTTTGTTTCTTTGTCGTCACCCGGCATCATGCGTACATCGACACTTCCGCCCTGAGCATATATAATGCCCGGTGTTGCGATAGCTTTTATCTTCTCCTGACGGTCCGCAAAAACCTGATCGCGCAAAACCATGTCTTTCTCGGTAAGAGCGGCATTAAGTACATATCCTGCCGTGTAATCCGAGGTTACATATACCTGGCTCCAGTTATCGTCAACCTTGGAGATTATAACAACCTCTGCCTCGTCGGTAAACTGCTGCATCGGGGAGGCGTCCATGCTCGGTGCGCTCTTCATTTCATTTCCCGGCGCGATTACCGCTTTTTGATACATAACATCTGCAAGAAGTATGTTTTTTGCCTCTTCGTATGATGTTGTAACAAATTCCTTTGATACATAGCCGACCAAGATTGCATCGTCCTTTGTGTAAGAAATCTGATACCAGCTTTCGTATTCACCCTCGAGCCAAAGCTCCGAACCCGGCGCAAGCGTTCCGATAACCTCCGATGCGTCATCCTTTTCGGCACGCACATTCAAAGGTCCCGATGTTGCGATAACATATCCTGTTTTCGGCTCAAACGGCTTTGCCATTTCCACCTTCTGAACCGCAGCAAAATTCTTTTCAACCTTTTCTTTTACTTTCTGCATATCGGCTTGGTCAAAATCCAGTGTTTCACCCTCGCCGTCGCCTACCAAAATATCGAGTACAATCTCTTCATCGGGTGCTTTATCCGCTCTTGCCACCGGTATGTCTTTCATCTGGAAAGTACCGAGCGAGCCAACCATTACAACCGCCAGAAAGGCAGACATTGAATGTTTCCAATTACCCATGTTGTAAGTCCTCCTAAAATCCTTTTGTTTCAGACTGCTTGTAATTTCGATTTTTACAATTTTCCTGTCCTTTTACATATCAACTGTTCTCTATTATACTCCTTTTTCGGGCTTTTGTCAAGTTTTTTTAACTACTTTTTTAAAACTTTGTAACAATTAAGTAATAATTTAAAACAAAAACCGCATAGCTATGCGGTTTTTCGATTTTTAAATTTTTAAAAACTTTTTAAAATGATCTTTTTCAAAATATTCCAATCTTAACATTTTTATAGCTGTTATGAAATATTTCTTAACCTTTTTTTAAAAGTGATGTAAAAAAATATTTACCCAAATCACGCAGCCGATAAAACAAAAAAACACTTCGGAACGGAGGTGCAAAAATCACTGCTCGTATCTCTGCTCTTTTTTAAAAAAGGATTGCGGAAAAATAGTGCAGAACGTGCAAAACGAACCTGATGGCGTACTCACTGTACGCCGAGCGGTTCGCTTTGTGCGTAGAATAAAGCGTAGCTTTATTTGATCTGTGCATTTTTCTACAATCCTTTAGGAGGGCGTTTGCCGAAATATTGGTATATGTTGCACTTTAACATTCCGTTATATATCTTTCTCTTTTTTGCGGCAGCCATGCCGAACGCCTTTTCAAAGTTCTCGTTGGAGGTAATCACATAATATGACCAGTTATCGAGCTTTTTAAACTGTCTGCCCATAAGGCGGTAGATTTCCTCGCTTTCCTCTTTATCGCCCAGCCGCTCACCGTACGGCGGATTGCATATTACAGTACCGTATGCACCGTTATGTAAAAATTCAGCGACATTTCCGACGATCGGCTTAACCGCATCTCCCACGCCTGCAATCCGCGCATTCTCGCACGCGACGGCAATCGTTTTTTCGTCAATATCGGCAGCATAAATGTCCAAAGGCACGTTCTTTATCCGCGAGCTTGCCTCTTCGCGTGCGTTATGCCACAGCTCTTTGCCGATTCTTGCAAAATTCTCGCCGGCAAAACTCCTCGTCAAGCCCGGGGCGATGTTTCTTTTTATCATCGCCGCCTCAATCGGTATCGTGCCCGAGCCGCACAGCGGATCGGCGAGCGGATATTCGTATTTCCAGTGGCTCATCATGACCATCGCCGCGGCAATAGTTTCTTTGAGCGGTGCGGCATTCGCATTTTTGCGGTATCCTCTTTTGTGCAGCCCGTCGCCCGAGGTATCGAGCATGAGGGTGATTTTATCCTTAAATACCGAGAACTGTATCTGATAGCAAGCGCCGTCCTCCGGTAAGCGTTCCAAGCCGTAAGCCTTTCCCAAAGACTCCGCCGCCGCTTTTTTTATAATCGACTGACAGTCGCGAACACTTGCAAGCTGTGATTTTAAGCAAAATCCTTTTACCGGAAATGCGTCATTTTTGCCGATCCATTCTGCCCAATTAAGCGCTTTTGTTCCCTCGAAAAGTTCATCGAAGGTAACAGCCGTAAATTCGCCTATCTTGATAAGTACGCGCTCGCCTGTTCTTACCGCAATATTTGCACGGCACACCGCACTTTCGTCACCTAAAAATGTTACCTTGCCGTCCTCAACCGACGATATTTCGTACCCCAGGCTTTTGATCTCTCTTGAAACAAAGCTCTCCAACCCGAAAATCGTAGGAATAATTATCTCAAATTCTGCCATCTTTTCTTCCTTTTTTCTCTATTCTTCTGTTTGCGATGCGCTTTGCGCCGCGTCTGTAATCCTGACGTGCGTTTTGCTGATTTCTCTTTTGTCTGTAAAATCTGTTTATATTTTGAATTGTCGCGTCGCCCGGGAGGAAATCGATACTTCCGGTTAGGACATCGCACTTTGCTATCATTACCGATATCGGATCGCCTATTTTATAGACGTGATGTCTGCGCTCGCCTATAATTATCCGCTTTTCCTCATCGTACACATAATAGTCGTCGTGCAGATCCTCCAGGCGGATAAGTCCCTCAACGCTGTTTTCAAGCTCGGCAAATATCCCGAATTTTACCGTTCCCGAGATGCGTGCCGGGAAAGTCTCGCCGATAAATCTTTTCATATACTGCGCTTTCATGATATCATCAACATCGCGCTCGAGCATCTCGGCATTGCGCTCGGTTCTGCTCGAATTTTCGGCGGCGCCTTTTACAAAAGCTTCATATTTATCAAGCGGTTTTCCGTCGAGGAAGTCCTTTAATATGCGATGAACGGTAAGGTCTGGATAGCGCCTTATCGGGGAGGTGAAGTGGCAGTAAAATTTTGCCGCTAAGCCGAAATGCCCGAGATTTTCCGGTCTGTATTCCGCTTTCATTAATGAGCGGAGCATATAGCGCGAGATCATCTCTTCTTCCGGCATACCCTTTATTTCCTCGGTTATCTTTTGCAGTGTTTTCGGGTGTATTCCGCCGTCTTTGTCGGTTCTGCCCTTTACCTTTATTCCGAAATTGGACGCAAATTTCAAAAATCCTTCGATTTTTTCGGTCTCCGGCGCCTCATGCACACGGTAGACGAAGGGCAGTTGCGCCCAGAATGCATATTCAGCCACGGTTTCGTTTGCCGCGAGCATGAACTCCTCAATAATCTTATGCGCAACGTTTCTTTGGCATATCTCAACACCGCTCGGCTCGCCGGATTCATCTACAATAACTTTTGCCTCGGGGAAGTCGAAATTTATACTTCCGCGTTTGACTCTCTTCTTATTTAAATAGTTCGCGACGCGTTTCATTCTTTTTAAAGTGGGGAGGATTTTTTTGTACTCTTTTTTCAAGCCTTCGTCCTCACCCTCCAAAAGCTCTGCCGCAATATTGTAGGTCAGGCGCTTTTTGGAGTGTATCACCGCCTTGAAAAGCTCGTGTGACAAAATATTGCCTGTTTTATCTATCTCCATAAACACCGACAGCGTGAATCTGTCAACGTCGGGATTTAAGCTGCAAATTCCGTTTGAAAGCTCGCGCGGCAGCATAGGTATAACACGGTCTGCAAGATATACGCTTGTCCCGCGCTCATATGCCTCGCGGTCGAGCGCGCTCCCCTCTTTTACATAGTGCGTAACATCTGCAATATGCACTCCCACGCGGAAATTATTGTTCTCGAGCCGCTCGCAGGATACCGCATCGTCAAAGTCGCGCGCATCGTCCCCGTCGATGGTGAAGGTCAGAAGATCGCGCAGGTCGCGCCTTGTGCCGATGTCGGTAATTTCCGTTTCAACCTGATGTGCCTCGTTTAACGTTTCGGTATCAAACTCCGTTTTGATGCCGTAATTAAAGATTGCCGCCTCAATACAGCTTTTAAAATCATCGGCACGCCCCAAGTTTGCGATTATATCGCAGCTCATATCGCCTAATGCGGAATATTCCTTAACCTCCAGAACAACGCGGTCGCCCATAGCCGCCGTTTTTGTTGCCGGCGCGGTTATCTGTACATATATTCCGCTGTTGTCCGGGTTTATAAAGAATGTCGATTTGTTTGCATTTGTTATCACGCCGGTTACGGTCTTATTCGCGCGCTCCAAAACCTTTATAACTTTACCGTCGCGCATATGTCCCTTTTCCTTGGACTTTATGAGCATAATTGCAACCAAGTCGCCGTCAACCGCATCGAGCAAATCCTCTCCGCCGATGAATATCTCGCCTTTTCCGTCGGTCGCCTCGGCAAATGCGAAAAATCCGTGCTTGTTGCAGCGAAGTCTGCCGGCGCACACACCTTTTTCCGCGGCGCGGAATCTGCTCTTTTTTACGGGCAGAACCTTTCCCTCATGCACAAGCTCCGATAAAAGTGAATCAAATTCCGCCTCGTCCGATTTCGGTACTCCCAAAACAGCGATAAGCTCCTCTCTTTTTAAGGGAAGATACTCCGTGCTTCTCATATATTCAAGAATACGTTCTTTTCTGTTCATTTATATGTCTCCTATTTTTATATTTCAGGTAATTGTAAAACGTCTGTTTTATTCCTTAATAATTGCCGAATATTAAAACGCTCGTTTTATTTTATACGGGCATAACAATTATATTGTATAACATTTTTGCTATTTATACAATATCTTTTTTGTGATTTTTGGAATTTTATTGCAAAACCTACAGAAATAGGCTGATGATTTTGATAAAAAGGTATATAATTATAGAGATTTTTACGGCGTGCGGTATGTTTTCGACAAAAACTATGCGTAATCTTTTCCAAAGTATTTGTAACAAATCATTTAAATTTGTACTAAAATCAGAATAAATATCTTGACTATTGACAAGAAAAGTTATATAATGAAATGGTGTATTATTACGCCTTGCAATGTGTTCCACAGGTACATTGTCTGTGCGGTAATAATCGGTAAATATTATTTTGATCAGAAAGGATTGAAAAACATGAAGAAGAAAAGCATTATCATTCTTGCTCTTATGATCGTACTGTCGATTCTTCTCAATTACTTTGTATTCTTCGGCATAAACATTGCCGGGTTCAAGTATGACAGTTTGTTCGGCACAGATATCTTCGGTAAAAATGAAACTGCATTGACAGATACAACGTCAGCAGACACAACCGACGGTGAGAACAAGGAAAATGCAGATGCCGCTGCCACAGGTGAGGAGACAGCGACAGACGAAACAACAGCAGATGAAACTGCAGATCAGGCTGATACGTCAGATGATCAGGCATCGGCAGATTCAACCGATGCGGCCGCAGCAGACGACAGCACAGCTGCAGCGGACACAACAGCAGTAGCCGCTGCCGACACAGGCAGAATCAGAAAGGGTATTGACTTGGCCGGCGGTTCGGTTATATCCTTTGAGGCAGACGCATCAACCTTCCCCGAGGGCAAGACGAGCGCAACCGAGGAGGATATGGACATAGTTGAAGCAATCTTCAACACACGTCTGCAGGCAGCAGGTTATACAGAGGCAAGAATCAGCAGAGGCGAGCTCGGTCAGATTACCGTTGAAATCCCGTCTGTTTTTGAAACGGACAAGGCTGCGGAACTTTTGGGATCAGCCGCTGTTCTTACATTCGTAAATGCATCGGGCGAAACCGTTTTAAACGGTGAAGATGTAAAAGACGCTCAGTATAAATACGGACAGACAAGCCAAAACGGCGCGTCGGAGGCTTATGTTGAGCTGACACTTACAAAAGAAGCGGTAACAAAGTTTGCCGAGGCTACAAAAGCGGCAGCAGCTGCGGCCGACGGTCAGAACTATATCGCTATCATGATGGATAACAACATCGTTTCCGCGCCGCGTGTAAGCAGCGAGATCAATTCGGAAACATGTATCATTTCGGGTGATTTCACAACCGAAACAGCAAGAGATCTTGCAAACCAGATCAAGTCGGGCGCACTGCCTTTCAGCATGAAGATTATATCTCAGGATACAATCGGCGCCGAGCTTGGAAAAGACGCTTTGCCGCTCTCACTTTTGGCAGCAGGTCTGGGTATTCTGCTCGTTATGATATTCATGGTCGTTATGTACAGAATCCCCGGTCTTATAGCTGACCTTGCGCTTTCTTTCTACATTGCTATCATGGCATGGATTTTGAGCATATTCAGAATAAACTTAAGTCTTTCGGGTATCGCCGGTATCGTTCTTTCGATAGGTATGGCGGTTGATGCGAACGTAATCATATTCGAGAGAATGAAGGAAGAGATGAACCTCGGAAAGACAATAAAAGCGTCTGTTGATTCGGGCTTTAAGAAGGCTTTCTCGGCAATTCTCGACTCTAACGTTACAACAATCATCACCTGCGTTGTACTGTACTTATCGGGTATCGGCACAATCAGAGGATTTGCGGTAACACTTGGTATCGGTGTCGTTGCAAGTATGTTCACCGCTATCACAATCACAAAGTTCCTCTTAAAGCAGGTTGTTAATTTGAATATCAAAAACCGCGGATTAATCTGCAAACAAAAGAAGAAGGAGGCGGCAGAATAATGAAAATGGATATAGTAAAGAATAAAATTAAATTTCTTATATTACCTGCTGTTGTCATTCTTCTGGGTATTATAATGTTCTTCGTAAGAGGCGGATTTAACTACGATATCGAATTTATGGGCGGTATCAAGATGCAGATCGCTTGGGATAATGCGGCTCCGACAGATGAAGTAAGAGCATATCTCGAAGAAGAAACAAAGATAACACCGTTAATCGTTCAGACGACAAATACAGGTATCAGTATTAAAACAAAGCCGATTGAGGAAGAACAGAAGAACACAATCTTCAACGCACTCAAGGAAAAATATTCGCTTGACGATAACGCGCTGCTCTCAACAAGTTCGGCTTCGGCAAGTTTCGGTAATCAAATCCAGAGAAAAGCATTCATCTTTACTCTTATTGCAATACTCTGTATCTTAGCGTACATTGCAATAAGATTTGAGTGGAGATCGGCTATCATGGCGGTTGTAGCACTTCTTTTGAGTATTCTCTCGATGATGTCGGTTTACACCGTAACATATATGCCATTGAACACAACATTTATCGCGGCTATGCTGACCGTTGTCGGTTATTCGATCAACAATACAATCGTTGTATTTGACCGTATCCGTGAAAATATGAAGGGCTTTAACGTTAAGAAGGGCCATACCGCATCGCTTATAGTGGACAGAAGTATCAAAGAGAGTATGGGACGTACAATCAATACGACCATTACAACCCTCATAACAATTGTACTTCTCTACATCATCGGCGTTACGGCAGTTAAAGAATTTGCATTCCCGCTGATCGTCGGCATCATTGCCGGTGCATATAATTCAATCTTTATCGCAAGTCCGTTCTGGGCAAGCTGGAAAGATGCTGAATTGGAAGCAAAGAAGAATACAAAGAAATAAATTTGTCTAAAGAAGGGTTGGGCGCAGAATTAGTTCATTCTGCACTCGCCCTTTTTGCATTTTTCCGGTATCTGAAATTATAGAAATTTTATACAAAATTATATAGACATTAAAAAGGGAATGTGATAACATCTAAAATAGAAAAACCAATAGATTAAAGGAGTGGAGATGAATGCATTTGATACCGCAGGTTCAAAAACGCGAGGAATTTTCCGATGCGTTTGAGTTTGAGTCGTTTTTTGCCAACGCGCCGGAAATCCCGGTTGATTACATAAAGACCTTTTCGGAGTTTAAAAAAGACGGTGTAAGGATAGAATTTAAAAAGGACGAAAGCTTGCAAGATGAGGAGTATTTTCTGGAGCTTTCGGATATTATTACAATCACGGCAAAAGGAGCGGAAGGTGCATTTCGTGCGTGTACCACGCTAAAGCAGCTTGCCGCGGACGAAAACCTTAAAAAGCAGAAGATTCACGATTTTCCAGATATAAAAAACAGAGGCGTTATGATTGACATAAGCCGCGGCAAGATACCTAAGCTTGAGGTGCTGCTTAAGATGGCGGAAATATTGAGCGATCTAAAATATAATCAGATACAGCTCTATATTGACGGGCCGTTTTTCGGGTTTGCGCATTTTGAAAAATACTGCAAAGATGTGCTGACTATCGAAGATTTAAAAATATTTAAGGATTTCTGCGATAAGCATTTTATAAAGCTTGTGCCGAATCAGAATGCGTTCGGGCATATGGAAAAGTGGCTCAAAAAGCCCGAGCTGGCGCATTTGGGGATAGAATGCGGCGAGGATAAACAAATGGATACGCTCAATCCTTTGGATAAAGCGTCGCTTGATTTTATCGATACGCTTTTTGCCGACTCTCTCCCGTATTTCGATGAACCGCTTATCAATATCGGTATGGACGAAACCTGGTCGCTCGGTATGGGGCAGACAAAGGAGATTTGCGAAAAAGAGGGCAAGGGAAAGGTTTATGTTGATTATCTGAATAAGGTGATTAAGCTTGCAAATGAGAAATATCATAAAACCCCGATGTTCTGGGACGACATTGCACTAAACCATTCCGAGCTTTTGGACAGAGTTGATAAAAACTGCATAGTTATGGACTGGAATTATGAGTCGGAGGCGCCGTTTAATGAGCGGGCGCGGCTTTTAAATGAACTGGGACTGAAATTTTATGCCTGCCCGGGAACCTCCACATGGGGGAGCTTTACCGGCAGATTTGATAATATGATCAATAATCAGGAGAGTGCCGCAAAAGCTGCAATCGAATTCGGGGGAGAAGGGTATCTTCTGACCGACTGGGGCGACGGCGGTAATCCGCAGTTCTTCCCGATGAGCATTATGCCGTATATTTTCGGTGCTTGCTGTGCATGGAACTATGAGAAAAAGCCGGAAAAGCTGCACAGCTACGTTTCGTACGATAAAGAGGTAATGATCTTAAAACGCTGTGAGGAGTATGCGGATAAGTTCATTTTCGGGCAAAAGGGTGTCGGGCGAATCCTGCATAAAATGGCGAATTACTATCTTTTGGAGAATCAGAACCGATTTAACGGAACGTATGTCTGGGCGGATTCCGAGGCTTGGTGCAAAGACGAGATACCCGACAATGAGTGGCTCAAGCCGTATCTGGACATACCGACAATCCGCAGCATCATACGCTACATGAGCGATATAAAAGCGGAAATCGCGGCACTTCCCGAAAATACACCGTATATAGACGAGATAAGCTGCAATTGCGATGAGGTGATACTCTTTGCAGGGTTTATAGAATCGTCACTGCAAAAGACGGGAAAGACTTTCAAAAATGATGCATTAAAATCCGACTTGGAGACGTTTAAAAAGGAATTTGTGCGTCTTTGGAATACTAAAAATCATAAAACAGGCTCGGAAATCTTTATCGCAAGGATTGACGGTATGCTGAAATGCATGGAGTAAAAAATACCCCTTAAATATGCAAAAAACCCCCGTAAGTTTTGCGGGGGTTTTTATTGACAAAAGGGAAGATGTAGGGTATTATTAAATCATGAGGCGCAGAAAAATGCACAGACCGCATAAAGCCGATTTTAAGCCTTTTTATAAAAAGAGATTGCTTTATGCTATGAACAAGCTTCACCGCTTGACGTACCTTTGTATGCCGTCGGGTTCGGTTTGTCCGTTCTGCACTATTTTTTCTGCACCACAAATGAGAACATAAAGAAGGGAATGAAAATAATATGAGTTATGAAGAGGCAAAGAAAAAATATGCGAAAATCGGAGTTGATACCGATAAAGCGATTGAGATTTTAAAGGACGTGCCGATTTCGCTGCACTGCTGGCAGGGCGATGACGTTACCGGCTTTGACAATGACGGACCGCTAACCGGCGGCATACAGACCACCGGCAATTATCCGGGAAAAGCGAGAACACCGGAGCAGCTTATGGAGGATATGGATAAGGCGATGAGCCTGATGCCGGGAAAGAAAAAGCTGAATCTGCACGCGTGCTATGCGATTTTCGAGGACGGCGAGTTTGCCGACAGAGATAAATTGGAGCCTAAGCACTTTAAAAAGTGGGTGGAATTTGCAAAGGCGAGAAATATGGGTATTGATTTTAACCCGACCTTTTTCTCGCATGACAAGGTAAAGGACGGACTTACCCTTTCGAGTCCCGATGAGGAAACGAGAAAGTTTTGGGTTGATCACGGAAAGGCGTGCATAAGAATATCGGAATATTTTGCTAAAGAAACCGGTATACCGTGCGTTATGAATATCTGGACGGGTGACGGATTTAAGGATATTCCGGCGGACAGAATGGGACCGAGAATGCTTTATAAAAAATCAATTGAGGAAATTATAGCAGAACCGCATGACGAAAACCTTGTAAAACCGTGCGTTGAATCGAAGGTATTCGGAGTGGGTGTTGAGAGCTATACTGCCGGTTCTGCGGAATTTGCGCTTTCTTTTGCGGCATTTTGCAAAGGCTGTCTGCCGCTTATGGATAACGGTCATTATCACCCGACAGAGGTGGTATCGGATAAGATTCCGGCGCTTTTGTGCTTCTATCCCGAAATCGCGCTGCATATTACGCGCCCGGTGCGCTGGGACAGCGACCATGTAGTGCTGTTCGATGATGAAACGCGCGAGATGGCAAAGGAGATTGTGCGCAATGACGCTTTGGGAAGAGTTTATATGGCGCTTGACTATTTTGACGCGAGCATCAACAGAATTGCCGCATGGGTAACGGGATTCAGGAGCTGGCAGAAAGCGCTTTTGTACGCATTGTGCCTGCCGAACGAAGAACTTAAAAAATTGCAGGACGAGAGCAGATTCACCGAGCTTTTGGTTAAGCAAGAGGAAATGAAAACATATCCGTTCGGCGAAATCTGGGAAAAATACTGCGAGGAAAACGGTGTTAGTGCGGATCTTAGCTGGCTTGACGATATTAAAAAGTATGAAAAAGACGTACTTTTAAAAAGATAGGAAAAATATTCGGAAACGGACAAACCGAACCCGACGGCACGCGCGTGTACTTTACCGGGTTCGGTTTGTTTTTAACCAAAACAGTTATTTTATTTACCCTTTTGCGTTCGGGATTTTTTATATTATTCCCTTTTAATGTTCCTTTTTTTACATTCTTATTACAAAACCGAAAAAGACTTGACTTTTGCTCCGTAAATGGATATACTGCAAACGAACACTAAAAATTGAAATTCATAGGGAGGGCTTAATCACTATGAAAAAGAAAGAAGAAAACAAATTTAACTTTTGGCATTCGATGTATCCGTACATCAAGCAGTACAGGAAAAAACTTGTGACGACGGCATTGTGCTCGGTATTTGTGGGGGTGTGCGTTGCCTGTCAGCCGCTTATTATAAAATATATAGTAGATAACGGAATATCCAATTCCGCACTGAATGCAAAAGAAAAGCTTTCATTTGTTGGAGCTATGTGTATTGTGTATCTTGCGCTTTCGGTCGGAAGAATATTCATGTGGCGAGTAGGTTTTAAGCGAATGATAGAATCCTTGGAGGGTTCCTTATTCAATCTGCGATCGCATTTTTTCAGACATGTTCAGCATATGTGTATGCGGTTTTACAATAAGGTGTCGGTGGGCGAGCTTTTTAACTGTATAATGGGTTCGCCGATTATAAATATCAAGACGTACATACATCAGATGTTTCAGACGGTGCCGTATCAGGCGGTGTCTTTGGCAATATCGGTGACGGCTTTAATGAGCTATGATTGGCTCTTGACGGTTGTCATGATTGCAACGGCATTTGCGATGGCGTGCATAAACCATGTATCGCGTAAAAAAATACGCCTGGTTTCTTCGGACTATATCCGCACCGAGGCAGAGGCGAGCAAATATCTGAACGATACTCTGCACGGAATGGACGCGATAAAGATTTACTCGATCGAATCGGATACTTTTAAGACATTTCAGCATTTTATAAATGAGATGTATAAAAAGGGAGTGTCCGCAACGTTTACACAGGCAATGGAGAGCTTTAAGCCTGAGCTTGTGCAGTATATCGGAACGGCGGTTGTCTATATTGTAGGCGCATTTTCCTGCATATACCGCGGTATGTCGGTGGGTACGCTTTATGCATTCTTGTCAAGTATGGGAAGTATTCTTGCGATATTGATTTCGTGGCTGAATATCGGACTCCAAAAGAGCAGCGCGGAGTCGGGATTGGAGAAAATCGTACAGATTTTGGATCAGCACAGCTCAACTCCCGAAAAAGAGGAGCAGCGCCAGAGAGATGTATCGGTTGAACGCGACAGCGCAATAAATAACGGCAAGCCGTGTATAGAATTTAAAGATGTTTGCTTCGGCTATGATAACCGCGATATTTTCAAGCATTTTAACTGCAAAATACGCTATAATGAAAGTGTTGCACTGGTTGGCTCGTCAGGCAGCGGTAAGAGTACGCTTACCAAGCTTGCGATGCGTCTTTATGATGTATCCGAGGGCGAGGTTTTGGTGCACGGCAGAAATGTTAAAGATTACAGTATGCATGATCTGCGTGTTTCGTTCGGTGTTGTGCCGCAGAATCCGTTTATATTCTACGGCTCTATCTGGGATAATGTGAAGATTGCACGGCCTGACGCGACAAATAAGGATGTCATTAAGGCGATGGAGATCGCGCACGTACATGAATTTGTGAATGAGATGCAAAACGGCTGGAATACCGTTGTCGGTGACGGCGGAGTTAATCTCTCGGGCGGACAGATGCAGAGAATCGCCATAGCGCGTGCCGTTTTGGGAAATCCCGATATACTTATCTTTGACGAGGCGACATCGGCTCTTGATAATATCTCGGAAAAGCATATTCAGCAGGCGATGGAGGACTTGATGAAAACGCATACGATTATAATTGTTGCGCACCGCCTGTCCACTATCAAGAATGTTGATAGGATTATGGTATTCAAAGACGGCGAGGTCGTGGAGGAAGGTACATACGGCGAGCTTGAACATAAGGGCGGCGCATTTACCGAGCTGTTGAACAATTAAAATAAAAAAACGGAAATAGTTAATGAAAAAATATTGACAAAATTTCAAATACGAGATATAATATTAATAGAAAAAGGCAAGACCTCAAACGGTTATGCCAAATAGATTTTACTAAAAAATAACTCCTACTTGGGCGCGGGGGTTATTTTTTTATGGTAATTACTAAAAGTAAAAGAATAATCATAAATGAGATTATGTATTCGTTATCCATAAGCCTCACCTCCCTTCGGCGGAGATGTAGGCATAGCCGCCCAGCTTTTGAACAAGTAATGTCGTTGAAAATAAAATTTCTGACAATCTTGCACAGGTGTTGTTTCCAAATGTAAGTTTGGAATTTCACCGTAACTGTTTTTGTTCTTGCCTTTTGCTGACACGCAGAAATTTTCAATTTCGTATTGTGTCATAGCAGCAGTGTTCTGTGTTTTGGGTTTAAAACACCGCAGATCGGGATTGTCCCGATGAGAATATTATACTCCAAATTTTAACAATTTTCAAGCATTTTTATGATTTTTATTTAAAATAATATGATTACAATGTTAAAAAATAGCTGTAGCAAAATAAAATTATTTTACTACAGCTATTTTTGTTGCCATTAAAGTTTGTTAATAAATATACTTATAAATATTTCTTACCGGTATACCGTTTTGGACATTACATTCGGCGTAAGCGGTGGTATCGCCGTTTTCGTCAAGGATATAGAGCTTTCTCAGCCAGATTTTACCGTCTGCCCAATAGTACGGCTCGCCGAGATAGTAGTTTCCGAATTTGTCGGCAGGAACGGACAGCTCCCATGCAGCATTATTTACAAACTGCCACTCATTTTTCTGCGCAAGGTCTGTATACCAGCCGTTGCTTGTATAAAACGGTGCGTCCGAATCATACATTACCATACTGCGCCCATCGGCGGTATAGAGCTTTGTCACAACGTCCCAATAACTCGCAAACCAGCCGCGGCTTTTCATGTCCTCAACCTGACTGTCATCTACTTCAATGGTAGCACCTGTCTGGGTGTACATTGTTGCGGCGTCTGCTGCGCCGGTTAAAAGCATACATGCTAAAAGTGTTGTAATAATCAATTTTTTCAAAGGTAATTCCTCCCCGATTTTTTAATATATACAATTATATAATATTTTGGCTGTTTTGTCAAATACTTTTTATACCGTCCACCGCCGCAAATGCAGCTGATACCGTAGTCATGTACGCTATGGATTGTTTTATCGCGGCACGGCGGATTTCGTGGTCGTCTGCGGCGGTATTTACAACGATTGCGACCTCGCCGTTTATCAGAGAGTCGCCGATATTCGGTCTGCCCTCGCGGATACGCTTTATGCGCTCGGCGCTGATGCCTTCCGCCTTTAATTCCGCGTAATGCTCAGAGGGGGTAAGAACTTCAAATCCCGCCCCGATAAATTCGCGGCAGAGCTTTGCAAGATATATCTTGTCATGCTCATTTAAGTTTATAAATACCTTGCCCGATTTCGGCAGGGGAGAACCTGCCGCCTCCTGGGCTTTTGAAAATGCCTTGCCGAAAGTATCGTCAACGCTTATGACACTTCCGGTCGCGTGCATCTCCGGCCCTAAAATCGGATCACATTCATCGAATATATCCCACGGGCAGACTACTTCTCTTATACCGAAATGATCAGGGAAAGGAATAGCCTTTTCGGGAAGAGTATTATCAAGAATTACGGTTATTGCAAAATCCACCATATCCGTTTTGCATATCTTTGATACAAACGGCAGAGTGCTTGATGCTCCGACCGATGCGCCGAGAAGATATATTTTGCCGTGATCTATGGCAAAACGGATATTTATAAGCCCCGATATTTCAAGCTCTGCGGCAAGCTTTTTGCTGTATGTGCAGATGCTCTCAAATTCTTCCGAAGAAAGACTTCTCGGCGGAATTACGCCTGCCGCGTCCTCCGAGTTTATCCCGGCGGATTCGATATGTTCGATAATCTCGGGGATAAATATCTCGCCTTTGGCGCATACTGCGTCAATTTCATATTCTATTGCATTATATAAGAAGTTTTCTATTCTTATCGGGTTTTCCTCGTTAAGCTCCAAACGCTCAATAAACATCAGCATTTCGCCCGACGAGTAAACCGTCTTATTTGTGCCGTTATAGGATAACAGTACGGGGTAGCCGATATTCTCGGCAATTGCAAGTGCCTCGTCCAAATCATGCGAAAGCTCGGTTCTGGGAGCGGCAACAGCGATTTTTTCAGCCAATGCACGAAAACGCGCTTTGTCTGCGAGAATGTTGTATATGTCGGCATTTGCGCCCGAAACAGAAAAACCGTTATCTTCAAGTGCTTTTGTGATATATCCTGCATTTGTGCCGGCAAAATCGGTGATTATGACATCGGGCTTTTCGATTTTGCATACTTCAATAACGTCCTCAATCGTAATCGGCTCACAGTATGTCCTGTCGAACAGGTTGTCCGCTATCTTCTCGGGATTCATATATATAGTTTTGTAACCGTGCGCTTTAAGAGAGTGCGATGCAAGTACCGCTGCATAGCGTGATTCACCCATGCAGCCGATTTTGGTCGGGCCGGCACCGATAATGAGCGCGGTTTTGCCGCCGAGCTTTTCGGCTGGTGCGGCGTTGTTATAGGTTAGCGAATATGCCGTGTCGCTTATTTTGATTGCGGCTTTTTGCGGTTCAATATCGCCCAAAAGCTCTAAAATATCCCTTTTTGAGATAGAGAGAATATCGGCGATATATTTATTTGAAAATCCGCATTTTTTAGCTTTTATAAGAACAGGCTCGCTCGGCAGACGTCCTCTGTATTTTAAGAGTCTGTTTTCTGTCAGCAAAAGCTCATGGATTTCTTTTATAAAGTACTCGTTTATACAGGTTATTTTGCTTATTTCCTCAATTGACGCACTTCTTCTGAGAGCCTCGTAAATGTATTTTAAATCCAGACTGCTCGGGGTTATGAGCCGTGTTAAAAGCTCTTCTTTGGTGACTTTCTCGGGGTGCCCCAAGCCGTATATGCCCGATGCGCGCAGTGACTTTTGCAATGCCTCGGAGAAGTTCTCGCCGATTCCGACAGCGCTCCCGACAGAACGCATCTTGGTATCTAAAATATCGACCGCGTCGGGGAAAGAGCTAAACGGAAATACAGGCGTGCGCACCGCGCTGTATGAGCGGTTTTCGCAATAGTCGAGCATTGTGCCGCCCTTGTAAGGGATTTCCGAAAGCGATGCGCCGAAGATGATATCGGTCGCAATTTTTGCAATATCGATTCCTTTAACATCAGAGGCAAACGATGTGATTTTCGTAACATATGGAGTTACTTTTATTACAACCCATCTGCCTGTTTCGGGGTTTTTGGAAAAACGTATGTCGGCGAATCCGACAATCTGCATAGCCTCAACGATTCGGTATGCCGCGTCCTCCATTTTTTTGTATTCCTTTTCGCTCAGAGTGACAACCGGGCTTACAATTGCCGAGTCGCCGCTGTGAACATCTAAGGGGTTTATGTTTTCTATTGAGGCAAGAGTGATGACGTTATTTTTAGAATCTCTCATGACCTCAAATTCAAATTCGTTTCGGTTAATTAAAGCTTCGCTTATAAGAGCTGCGCCCGAAAGGCTTGAATTTAATACCGGCTCGATAAAGCGCTTTAATTCCTCCTTGTTGAAAACAAGGCTGTTCGTGTTGGAATATGTACTGTACGGCGCGCGGATTACAACATGATAATTGTATTTTTCCGCGGCTGCCTCCGCCTCCGAAAGGCTGTGTACAATGGTTCCGGCATTTGTCTGTATGGCTAAAGAGTCCATGATATTTTTGAATTTTACCGCGTCCTCCGAACATTCTGTGGCATACATACTTACACCCGGCTGCTTTATGTCGTATTTTGAAAGTATTCCCGAAACGGCAAGCTCATGACAGAGAGTCATTGCGATTTTTCCGCCGAATATCGGCAATACGCAGTCGGGACGCTCGGTATCTATGATTTTTTCGAGCGTTTCAATGTCGAGCGGTTCTTGGTAAAGACGTGAATTGGGGATCTCGTTTACCAATTGCGAATCGGGGTTTAGTATGACGGTTTCGTATCCAAGCTCGGAAAGTCTTGCGGCTGCGTCCTCCGCCATATACGAAAGCTCACCCGCACCGCCGATTTTGGATGCGCCCGCGCCTATTAGAAGTATCTTTTTTATATCATCGCGTTTTGTCATCTGAATTTCTCCTAACCTGTATTTTATAATTGGGTAAAAAGCAAAATTTGCATTTTTCTAAAGTCTCTCTTTATTATATCACTTATTCGGTAAATAAGATAGTGTTTTTTTCTAAAAAAACAGATTTTTTCAAAGTTTGGGCAATTTCTATAAAATGGGGGTGTAAAAAAGGAGTTGTATTTTTCTACAACTCCTTTTGAACCGGATTTTTTATTTTTTTGATCCGATTTTGTTTAAAAGCATGGTAAGCAGTATAATAACCCCGATAACAACCAAAATATTGAGCATACCTACGCCCATGTAGTAAAGATTATCGATAAAATTCATAAAATTAGCTTGCATTTGTTTTTACCTCCTATTTCAAGAAAAAGTTAAGGATTAAACCGCCGGCTATAACAGAGGCGATCTGTCCCGAAACGTTTACGCCGATTGAGTGCATAAGCAAGAAGTTCTGGTTATCCTCGGCAAGTCCCATTTTATGCACTATACGTCCCGACATCGGGAACGCCGATATACCTGCCGCTCCGATCATCGGGTTTATTTTCTTCTTTAAAAAGAGGTTTAGTATTTTTGCAAATATTACACCGCCTGCGGTGTCGAAGATGAATGCAACAAGACCGAGCGCCAGAATCATGAGTGTTTCGGGCTTTAAGAAGTTGTCAGCCTGCATTTGTGATGCGATGGTGATACCCAAAAATATTGTTATAAGATTTGCCAAAACCTTTTGCGCCGTCTCGGAGAGTGAATTTAAGACTCCGCACTCACGGATAAGGTTTCCGAACATCAAAAATCCGATAAGGGCAACCGAGGACGGCGAAACAAGTCCCGCAATTACCGTTATTATAATCGGGAAGAGGATTCTTGTGCGCTTTGAAACGTCTTTTTGAACATAGTCCATTCTGATAAGGCGCTCTTTTTTGGTGGTTAAGAGCTTGATTACCGGCGGCTGGATAATCGGGACGAGCGCCATATACGAATATGCCGCAACCATAATCGCGCCGATATATTTTGAATTGAGCGCCTGTGCCACAACGATAGATGTCGGGCCGTCCGCAGCACCTATTATTGCAATTGAGGCTGCGTCCTTGATGTCGAAAAAGATTGATGCGGCACAGAGTGTAAAAAATATTCCGAATTGAGCTGCAGCACCGAATATCATAAGCTTGGGGTTTGATAAAAGCGGGCCGAAGTCGATCATCGCGCCGATTCCTATAAAGAGAATCAGCGGAAAAAGCTCGTTTGCTATACCTGCGTTATAAAGAGTGGTTAAAACACCGCCGTCACCTATTGCGCCCGAAAAAGGCAGATTTACCAAAATTGCGCCGAAGCCGATAGGCAGCAGGAGCGACGGTTCCATATCCTTTTTTATCGCAAGCCATATGAGAATACCGCCTATAATCCACATTATTATAAGCCCCGGGGTGATTGCCGTTAAATTTCCTATAATTGTTTCCATTTTCTTCCTCCTGATTTTTTATAAAATGGGTAAATATTTCTTTACAGTCCATTTTTTAATGTAAATATTATCATATCATATATTCTCTCCCATTGCAAGATAAATTTATAATTTATGTAGGAAAATACCAAACAAAATATGAAAAAAATAAAAATAATCTTTAAATAATGGCATTTTTCTATTGTAACTTGATTTTTTTTGTGGTAAAATAAAAGTATTATTTTTTTAGAAAGGTTTGGCGGTTATGGGACTGTTTGATTACGGAAAGGAAGGCCCGGGTGTATCAAAAGACGCACCGAAAAAGAAGGGCGTATTTTTATTTTTTGAGCTTTTGGGGAGAAAAATCGGGAAATTTGTTCAAATTAATATATTATATTTTATTGCGAGCCTGCCGATGCTTGCCGTGGGCTTTTTGCTGGGAACGTTTTTTGCGAGATATGCCGGGAATATCATGGGAGTGGATCTTTCGCAGAATCCGGTTATACTTACGATGGCATCGCTCTTTTTCTGCGTGTGCTTTGTTGTGTTTATCGGCTCGGGGCCGGCGTCTGCCGCACTTGCCAATTTTAACAGGTGCGTCATAAGGGAGGAGCATACATATGTTGCGGCGGATTTTTGTGAGGTTTACCGCAAGAATTTCAAGCAGAGCATGATTGTAAGCATAATAAATCCGATTATCGCATTTGCGCTTATGTTCGGCATGATGTTTTACGGCGTTCAGTATCTCACAACACCAAATTCGGTTTTCTGGCTTGTTGCGATGATTATAATGGGTATCGTTCTTGCGATATTTGTCGGTGCGTGTTTTTATATTTATCAGCTTATGATAACGTTTGAAAATACCGTATTTGAGCTTTACAAAAACGCGGTGATTCTATCTCTTATGAGCTTGCCGCAGAATGTTTTATACATAATTATTGTAATGGCTTTAAGCTACTTTGTATTTATGTCACTGACTCCGATTGTGTCGCTGATAATTGCATTTTTACTATGGATTTCGGTGATGAGATTTTTGGTGGAATTCGGTGCTGCAAGAAAAATAAAATCAAAATTGTTGGATAAATAAAGGATTTAATTAAGGAGTAGAACATGACGGAATTTTTGGATAGCTATGATGTGGCGGTAATAGGCGGCGGACACGCGGGGATTGAGGCAGCTTTGGCGGCGGCAAGACTGGGTATGAAAACGGTGATTTTTTCGATAAGCTTGGATTGTCTTGCAAATCTTCCGTGCAACCCGAGTATCGGCGGCACGGCAAAGGGACATTTGGTAAGGGAGATTGACGCTTTGGGCGGTCAGATGGGTAAGGCGGCGGATCGGACCTTTTTGCAGTCCAAGATGTTAAACCGCGGCAAGGGTCCGGCGGTACATTCTTTGAGATGCCAGATTGACCGCAAGCGTTATCATATAGAAATGAAACACACATTGGAGGATCAGCCCAATTTGCAGGTAAAACAGGCTGAAATTGTTGAGATTTTAGAGGATAACGGGAAGATTTCGGGAGTTGTTACCCATTTAGGAATAGCATATGCTGCAAAGGCGGTAATCGTTGCAACGGGTACATATCTGCGCGGAAGAGTGTTGATCGGCGATTATGAGCGTGAGAGCGGCCCGGACGGAACGTTCCCGGCAAAGGCGCTTTCGGCGAGTCTTAAAAATCTGGGAGTGGAGCTTTTGCGCTTTAAGACGGGAACGCCTGCGAGAATACACGGCAAAACCATAGATTATTCCAAGATGGAGCAGGAGTTCGGCGATGAGCAGATAACACCGTTTTCGTTTGAAACGGAAACTCCGGGCGAGAATAAGGTTTCCTGCTGGCTGACCTACACAAATCCCGAAACGCACAAGATTATAATGGATAATATAGATAAAGCGCCGATGTATAACGGCAAGGTTGAGGGGATAGGCCCGAGATATTGCCCGTCCATCGAGGATAAGATAATGCGCTTTAAGGATAAAAAGCGCCATCAGCTTTTCATGGAGCCGATGGGACTTGACACAAATGAGGTATACGCACAGGGTATAAGCACGGGACTTCCCGAGGAGGTTCAGGTGAAGATGTTAAGGACTATTGCCGGACTTGAACACGTTGAAATTATGCGCCCGGCTTATGCTATAGAGTATGACTGCATTGATCCGACGCAGCTTTTGGCAACGCTTGAATTTAAAAAGATACCCGGACTTTACGGCGCAGGTCAGTTTAACGGGACGAGCGGATATGAGGAGGCGGCGGCGCAGGGACTTATCGCCGGCATAAATGCGGCATTGAAGATTAAGGGCGAAGAGCCTGTTATAATCGACCGTTCGCAAGCATATATCGGCACGCTTATCGATGATCTTATCACGAAAGGTACGAATGAACCGTACCGAATGATGACATCGCGCTCGGAATACCGGCTTATGTTAAGACAGGACAATGCAGATGAGCGCTTAACGCCGATCGGTTACAGAGTCGGGTTGATTTCTGAGGAAAGATACCAAAAATTCCTCAAAAAACAGGAGCTTGTGGCAGAAGAAATAAAAAGACTGCAAAAGACGGTAGTTGTGCCGAGAGTGGCAAATCCGTTTTTTGAGAAGTACGGAAGTTCGGCAATCTCAACCGGAATACATATGTCGGATATAATAAAAAGACCTGAGATGAATTATGAAATTATGGCGGAGATAGATCCCGAAAGACCGGAGCTTTCGCATGATGTTACGGAACAGGCGGAAATTAAGCTGAAATATGAGGGATATATCGAAAAGCAGAAGATTCAGATAAATCAGTTTAAAAAGCTGGAGAATAAAAAGCTCCCCGAGGACATTGATTACGATGAAATTTACGGACTTCGCATAGAGGCGCGTCAAAAGCTTTCCAAAATCAGACCTCTCTCGCTCGGTCAGGCATCGAGAATATCCGGTGTTTCGCCGGCAGACATATCGGTATTAGTAATATGGCTCGAATCGAAGGGCTAAGACGGGGCTGTAAAAAAAGTCCGGATCGCAAAATGCACGTTTTTTGATATTGAAGTTAGAAAGTTTTATTCTATCTGTATTTTCGGGTTGTGACATTTTGCTACGAACAAACTGAACCCTCGGAGTACACTTGTACGCCGTCGGGTTCAGTTTGTCCGTTCCGCAGCATTTTTTACTATCCCCTTGATTGTGCGATTTTAAAGATGTGTATTTTTAATTTACGCTATGCAAAAATCTTACCACTCGGGCGTCGAAACAAGCGACATATATTTCATTGTGAATTGAAAATTCACAATTCAATCATAACGCTGTTTCTCCTTTTTCCCAAAAACCTTTGGTTTTCGGGAGCCCTGTTGATGTACACCGTCGGGATTGATTTTTACATTCTGCACGCATTTTCCTGTTCCTTGGGGTGTAGTGAAAAAATACGCACCGATCGCTTACGCTATGTAGCTTATCTAAAGTAAAATAAAACTGCGCCAAAAGCGCAGTTTTATTTTACTTTACTTCTACAATCTTTACGTTAGCCGGATCAACGCTTAATTGAGATGAGGCGATATCCTTGAGTTTTGCCGCGTCTGTTTCGGAAAAGTCCTTTTTCTTCACGGTTATTTCCACATTCTCGCCGTCTATGTAGACCGAGATTTCTTTAAATCCCTTAGCCTTTGCGGCACTCTCGATTGCGGTTTCTTTTTCCACATTTGACGCGGTATCCAGAATCTGCTGCTGCGCTTTTTTTCTTATATCCTCATCAAATTCCTGGTTTGCTGCCGTCTGTTCCAAAATCTCGAGCGACTTTGAGCGTGAATTTTCCTTTTCGAGCTTTGCCTGTGCAAAGTAATTTGATGAAGATACGGCGGCTGCCTCCTCGCTTTTATCATTATCCACATACTGTGCCTCACCGAGTTTTTTTGCTTGAGTTGAGTAGCTCTTGCCGTCGGTCACCTTGACAGTGTCCTGATATGACCAGTTCAGGTATCCCGCAACACCGATTAACACAACCAGCGCCGCCGCTATTATTTCCTTTTTCTTCAATACCATCATTCTTATTCTTTCCTTTCATTTTTATTTTTATGTCCCCTGATTTAGTATACAGACTTTGTGCGGCGCTATATCAAAGGCAGTAGTTACCGCATCTAAGATTGCCGCTTTCGTTTCGGGGTTATCGCAACCTTTGGCTATAACAACAACTCCTTTCACTTTCGGATAGGTTTTGGCGAGTATTACGGGTGAGCCGTCCGACATTATCGCCTGCTTGTCAAGACTTTCGTCCGCACCGGAGTCTTTCCTGTCGGTTTTTTCGGACTTCGTATCAAAAGCGAGGACGCTCTCGGCTGTCTTTGAGTATGTAACCATAACCTCTGCCTTGCCGACGCCGTCTATATGTGAGATGATTTCGGCAAGCCGCTCGCTGTCGTCGTATTCGACAATCGATTCCTTTTCAACAGGCTCCTCCGTTTTCTTCTTTGTCGGAATCAGCATAATAATCGTCCCAATTATTAATATTATGATAAGTATTCTATTATTCTTATTTTTAATAAATTCAGTGATTTTTTTTAAGTCCATATAATCTCATCCGTTCCGTACACAAATTTCATGCGCTTTTCTATTTCCTCGTCCCTTTTTGAAAAGAGTTCGATTCGCTCGACCTTTTCGATTTTTCCGTCTGAGGTGGTTTTTACCTCGACTTTTGCCTTGATATTCTTGCCGAACTCATCTGAAATCCGTTTCGTAATATCCTCCGCGATGTCCGACTCGAACTGCTCTTTTATATTTTTATAAAGCGCCTGCTCGCCGTCTGCTTTGAGGTCGCTTGTCATTTCAAACTGCGAAAAAAAATCCGTATCGTGGATTTTTTGGGTAAGCGGCAGCATAAGAACGCTTATTAATATAAAGCCGGTTACCAGGCGCATATACTTTTTCCATTCTTTCGGGACGGCAAATTCCGAAACCGAGGCAAGCATTGCCGCGCCGATTACTTTTAAAATGTATGCTTTCATTTTTTTCTTCCCCCTTGTATTTTTATGTTGCGCCTATTATGATTGCCATACTTATAATAAAGAGCATACCCGAGGCGATAACCATCGAAAAAACGGTGGTGATAGGCGCGGCGGAGTCGGAAATCATGTCGGATATGCGCTTGTCGCAGATAGGCTCGACAGCCGCGGCGGCAATCTTCAGCATAAGGATTATTACCGCAAGCTTGATTACGGGGATAAGGCATATCCCGATAACCGCGATGATTCCCGCCGTGCCGACAGCGTTTTTCATAAGCTTTGCACCGCCCAAAACTGTTTCAACCGTATCTGCGACCAAGCCGCCCACAACAGGCACAACACTTCCGACGGTGAATTTCAGTGCTTTTAAGCTCACCGCGTCCAAAACAGGCACGCTGAAACCGTAGATAGCATTGATACCGGTAAAAACGGTCAGTATTCCGGTTAAGATCCATTTTGAAAAGGATTTTATAAGGTTGTTAAGATTAGTAAGCTGTACACGCTTGCTGATGTTATTCACAATCCCTAAAACCGCACTCATGTATACAAGCGGAATTATAAAATGCTCGATAATCATGGATACGGCATAGATTGAGGCGGATAAAACCGGATAAAAGCTGCTCGCCGATGCGGCTTTTCCGCTTGATATTAAAAGGATTGTGATAACGGGGCAGATTTTTGTGATAAAAGAGCAAAGCTCATCTACAACCTCCGCACCGTAGCCGACGGCGGTATGCAAAAGATTCAGCACCGCGACCGCAACCGCACCGAAGCATACGAAAAATGCCGCCTCCTTTGCCTCGCCCTCGCCGAATGATGTTTGAAGTACATTCAAAACACCCGAGACGGCGGCAATAATTATAATGTCGGCGATGATGGATTTGCTTTTTATCACCTCGTCACACAGCATATTCCAGCCTTTTTTGATTATATCTATCGGGTTTAAATTCATCTTCCCGGTTATGATTTTTTCGACATTTTCGTTGTATTCGCTCTCGCCGTCAATATAAGGGCTTGCATCCTCCGCATAAGAGGGCAGGGCGGTCAGGAGGATAATAAAAATCAGGCAAAATATTTTTTTCATAAGTTATATAACCTCAAGTATTTTTATTATTGTGTTTAAAAATTCCCCTATAATCGGCAGAGCCGCAAGCATTATCGAGACTTTTCCCGCCGCGTCAAGCTTTGATGCGATTGAGTTTTCGCCTGCATCGCGGCATATTTCAACGCCGAACTGCGTTATATATGAAATCCCGATAACCTTAAAGACCGCCTTAAAATATTTTTGGTCGATGCCGGCAGTTTCGATTATACTGCTGATTTTTTCAAATGCCGAAAGCATATTTTCCGCAATCAAAAGCATTACGAATATCCCGGTTGCGGCGGCGGTGATGAGCGCATATTCGGGGCGGTGGCTTTTTAGCGAAACGCTTAAAAGCGCACCGACTATGCCAACGGCAATTACAGAAAAAATGTTCATTTGTATCACACCTTTTTCTAAAGTTCAAATATGTTCTTTATAAAATCGAAGAGGTTCCCGATTTCCTGCACAAGTATAAGCAACACTACGACAAGCCCCGCAATTGTTGTCAAAAGCGCCTGCTCCTCTCTGCCGGCACGTGTTAAAAGCTGATTTAGCACAGCGACAACCATACCGATGCCGGCAATTTTAAATATCAAATCAACATTCAAAGCAAATTCCTCCTAAAGTTAAAAAAGCAGTATTGCAAAAATCGCACCGATCCCTACGCTGACGTTCGTGTAAAGCTTTGAGTATGACAAAAGCTTTTCTTGAGCCCCGTCCTGTGCTTTTTGTAAAAGCTCGGCGACATAGCGTATGATTTTTACCTGATTTTCGCGGTCGGTGATTCCCAGCTCCCCCGAAAGAGAAAGCAAAATGCGCATATCTTCATCGGTAAGGCACAGATCTTTTCGGTATTTTTTTATTCCCTCACACCATGCGCCTCTTGCACCGATTTCGGGAACGAGATTTGCAATATATAAAAAAACCTCGCTTTTCCCGAGTGACGCGGCAATGTTTTTTATGGCAATATCAAGGCTTGAGGCGGAAAATGTTATTTCCGACTCCAAAAGCACGAGCGCGCGGCAAAACATCTCCAAAGAATCGGTGCGCACCTTTAAATTCTGCGACAGCCTTTTGCCGAAAAGCCACGATACTCCCACGATTACGCACCCTGCAATCAGCTTAATCAACACAGTAAGCCTCCTCGATTGTACCCGCACCGAACCGCCTGCTTAAAACTATAAAGCACTCGAAAAAATCTGCAAGCTTACTCATACTTTTTCTGTTTCTGAGCTGCTTTTCATCGTTTGCATGAACCGTCGCGATAATGCTTACTCCCGAATTGATAATCTCTGCGGCGGCGCTGACGTCCTCGCTTTTTCCCAGCTCATCGGTGATTATTGCATCGGGTGACATACTACGCAAAAGCATTATCATGGCGCGTGATTTGGGAATGTCGGTCATTACATCGCAAAGATTTCCCAAGTCGTAGCCGCAAAAGCCGTCGTAAGCCGCCGCAATCTCGCCGCGCTCGTCCGCGATGCTTATCTTCTTTCGCATATTGGAAAGATTCCTTGCAATATCTCTTAAAAGCGTGGTTTTGCCGCACTCAGGCGGCGAGATAATCAGCGTATTTTTGATTTTGCCGCCGTTGTAGATCATATCGATAAGCCTGTCCGACGCACCGGTAATTTCGTGCGCAATTCTGTAGTTAAGACTTGATATGTTTTTTAAGCTCGTAACCTCGCCGTCCTTTATTACGCCGTTTCCCGAGATGCCGACGCGGTTTCCGCCGGGGATTGTTATGTAGCCGTTTTTTATGTCGTTTTCGTAGGCGTAATAAGATGAGCGGCTGATAAGCTCTGTTGCTTCGTCAATATCCTGTTTTGTTACCCTCAAAAGCTTGTCGCCGAAAAGTACGGGTGCACCTTTGTCGTTTAAAAAGAACATTGCATCGCGGTACTGCAAGGTGACAGGCAGACCTAAACGCAGCCGTATTTCCTCCAGCTCGTCCCACTCGGCAAAGTACATATATTTTCTTATTCGTTTGGGGAGATATGTGATAATCTCGTTTGTTTTATAGGTTTCTTCACTGTTTGCCACAAACATTTTTATCAGTCCTTTCAAGGTGTATCGTTTGTTTTCATTCTATTAAGGTCGGATAAATTTTAGAACAAAAAAATAAAAATGCAAAAAAGGACTGTTTAAAATCAATTGACTTTAAACAGTCCTTGCTTCTGTTCTTGTTTTATATGTCCTTTTTTCCGCAAAAGAGAGTTCCCACACTTTGCCCGTTTATTATATCGTAGATAGAGTCGGGGTTTTTGCCGTTGGTTACGATTGTGTCGATACCCTGTGCGGTACAGAGCTTTGCCGCTTTGAGCTTGGTGTACATACCGCCCGTCCCGCGCCGCGAGCCGACTCCGCCTGCCGCCGACTGTATATTCTCATCAATTACCTCAACACGCTCTATCAGCTTGGCATTGGCATAAAGGCGCGGATCGCGGTCATAAAAACCGTCTATATCGGAGAGGATTATAAGCGTTTTTGCGCGGCAAAGGATTGCAACAACCGCCGAGAGCATATCATTGTCGCCGAAAAGCCGCTCCTCCGATTCGATTTCGGTATAGCTTACCGAATCATTCTCGTTTACGACCGGAATTATCCCCATTTCCAAAAGAGCATTGAAGGTGTTGGTGAGATTTTCCTTTTTCTCCTCATTTTCAATATCCTCGGCATTTAGCAGGATTTGCGCCGTGGTTTTATCAAACTCCGAAAAAAACTTGTCGTAAAAATACATTATACTGCATTGCCCGACTGCCGCCGCAGCCTGTTTCATACGCATACTTTCGGGACGTTTTTTTAAATTCAGCTTGTTTGCGCCGATTGCGATAGCGCCCGAGGAAACCAGGATAATCTCATATCCGAGATTTTGTACGTCGGAGAGCACACGCACAAGATTGTCGAACGCGCGCAGATTGTTTTTGCCCATGTCGTTCGTAAGCGTTGATGTGCCGACCTTGACAACAATTCTGTTTTTATAAAGACTCATTTTTAATTACACCTCCGCGATTATCGGCTCATGCGCTGTGTTTTTTAAAAATTTCAAGACATCTTCGCATAAAAGCTTCATATAGCCTGTGGTTGTGCCGTCGCTGCAGCCGTAGTATTTTTCGTCTAAAACCGCCTTGTCGATTACAAATTTGACTTTTCCCTCGGCGTCCGAAAGCGCCGAGAAGAATGTTGCCGCGCCGATTTTTGTACCGAGCATTTCCTCCATAAGCTCCGCAGGAGCAAAGGATAAGCGCGAAATACCGAGCGCGGCACTGAAATCCTTGGATTTAAAAGGCTTATCGCCACAGGTTACGAAAAGATAAAATTCAGTCTGCTGCCGATTTGATAAAAAGAGCGTTTTTACCATCTTCATCGAAAGCTTTTCATTGATTGCAACACAATCCTCCATAGTGATCGCCTCGTCGGTATCAACGCGCTCAAAAGAAATATTTTGCTCAGCGAGCGCCTCATATACCTTTTTTTGGAGCGGTGTTTTAAAACCAAGATTTAGGCATTACTTGTTCAAAAGCTGGGCGGCTATGTCTGCATCTCCGGCGAAAGGAGGTGGGGCTTATGGATAATGAATACATAATTTCATTTATGATTATTTTATTACTTTTAGTAATTACCATAAAAAAATAACACGTCCATTAAAAGACGTGTTATTTTAATACAATAATGACTTTTGTTTCTATTTTGTTTTTCAGCCGTTTTTAACATCTTGCAAATACGGCATTAAAGCGTTTGCGTTCCAATACCATACCTCGCTGTTATCCCAGCCGAGCCTGCCGCCGTCTGCGATGGGGGCAAAGTACAGTCCGCTGCTTTGGATTTCCTCAAGTTCAACTTTTGTACTTTCGGCTTGCGGCAGATATGTTTTGCCCAAAATGTCCGCGTCCGCACGCACATAATTGTTGGCACACATTGCGTATTCGTTTATAATGTGCACCGCACCGTCCGCATATCCGTCTGATTTCACCGCCGTTCCGGCATATACATTATCCAGTATGAATCCGCCCTCTGCCGCACCGCAAATTCCTGCGGCAAAAATCTCTGCCTCGTCAAAGCCTTTTGATGTCGCACTGACCTTTGCGGAGGTATAGTTATTCTGAACCGACGCACCGCGGTTAAATCCCAAAATCCCGCCGGCGTATATGCTGCTTGAATCGGTATATATTTCGCTTTTGCATAAATTGTTGAATATAAGCCCCTCGGCGGCAAGTCCTGCCGCACCGCCGGCATACGATACCGCGTTTTCCTCATCAACCGAATTTACCGTCATATTTGCGCCGATAAAGGTCTTATAAATCTCTCCGCCGTGCACAATCCCGGCCGCACCGCCGACATAGTTAAAGCAGGCGCGCGATACTATGCTCGGTACGCTGCTGCTGTTATAGACGTTCCCGGAGGTGTTTATTCCGACAAGTCCTCCGATAACCGCATTGGAGCTTTTTTCGCGGCAGTCGCTCTGTATTTTGCCGCTAAATGAGCAGTGATTTATAAATCCTTCGTTGTTTGCCGCGATTCCGCCGATTGTGGAAACGCTGCCGTCGGTTTTTATCTTAACACTTGATGAGGTATACTCTATTACGCCGTAATTATTCCCGACAACGCCTCCGCATGAAACGGATTTATCCTTTGCAATCGAATAGAGCTTGCCGCTGACCTTACAATTATAGATATTGCCGTAATTGCTCGCCGCAATCACACCGGAGGTTGAATCTCCCTCGATACTCACCCGTTCAAGCTTTAAGTTTCGCACCGTTCCGGCAGAAATTGTACCGAACATACCGTACTGCTTATCCTTGTTTTTCTTCGATATATATATCCCCGAAATTTTATGATTATTTCCGTCAAAGGTTCCGTTAAAGCCGTCGTCATTATCGGCGATTACCTCCCATTCGTCATCGCCCGAAAGGGAAATGTCGTCGGTGAGTATATAATGGTAGTCGGTGTTTTTGCTGACCTCTGAAAGTCCTTTTTCATCGGATATTTTTATCGGTGCGTATGAGGTTATGCCCTTTATCATGTCGATTCCGTCAAATCCTTTTAAAGAGAGCAGTCTGAAATCCTCACATACATTTTCCTGCCAGACATTTTTTGTATCCCATTTCATTATATCTCGGTAAAATGACGGTGAAACCAGTTCGTCCCAGCTGACCTCCAAGCCGTCCTGACTTTCTTCACCGAAATTCACCGCCGAATGTGATACCATCTTATCATAGCAGTAATTTCCGGAGGTCACGCCCGATTGCTTGTTGGTGGTGACTCTTCCCGAGCGTGTCGTAATAACATCGCGCGCATAAGCCGATGCGCAGACGGTATTTTTGACTGTGCCGCCGATATTTGCACCTGCCGCACTGCTTGCGTACATATCGGAGGAGACGGAATATGCTGCCGAAAGGCAGTTTATAATATCACCGCGGTTAGTCCCGGTGATACCGCCGGCATAGGCGGAAGCCTCAACCATGTATGCGGCGGATATGGAATCGCGGATCTCGCCGCTGTTGGAGCCGACTATACCGCCGGCATTGTTGCCTTGTGAGCTGACGCGGCCGACTGCAATACACCGCTCGATTCTTCCCCCCTCGGACATACCTGCGATTATTCCGGCATTTGCCTCTCCCGAAACGGTTGCGTCAACATAAAGGTTCTGAATTTTTGCACCGTATACGGTTGAAAATAACCCGACATTTTTTGTGCCGGAAATCTGAAGTCCCGAAATTTTATGAAAGTTTCCGTCAAAGTTTCCGGAAAAACCGAGATAACCGTCTTTTTCGGCAGAAATCGGAGTCCAGCTCCCGACGTTTTCTATATCGCTTTCCAGTCTGAAACACTTATTCGGGTATCTGCCGATTCCTTTTAGCTGTTCTTTTGTGTATATAAGATACGGATCCTCCGCCGTCCCGGTTCCGTATTCAAAAAGATGCGCCGAAACGTTCATAAGCGTTTCAACTGACGTATATTTTCCGTCCTCGCCGCGTGCTGTGATGTAAAGGTTATATTTTTTCGTATCTCCGGGGTATATATTAAAATCCATAGCTGTTCCGGCAATGCTTATAGAGCTTAAGAACCTGTCCAGCTGCTCGGCATTCGGCTTGAAACCGCCGAGATAACCCTCGTCCGGGACAAGCGTGTAGAAAATATCGCACGGCTTTGTGACCTTTATCCGCACCGTTATCATACCGTATGTGTTTTCGCTTATTTCTTTCGGATAACCCGGGGCAAAATTAAGTTCATTTCCCGATAAATTTTTGAAAGCGTCCGCCAGTGCATATGCCTCGGTGCGTGTTATATAATCGCGCGGTCTGAAATTATCGTTCATGCTGTATTTTAAAATACCGTTTTGAACCGCGAGAGATACGTAGCCCTTTGCATAATCGCTGATTTTTTCATAGTCGGCAAAGCCTTTTATTAAAATATCGTTCGTGAGCTTGACTTTATACGCGCGAGAAAGCATTACAACAGCGTCCTGGCGCGTCAGGTACTCGTTCGGGCGCAGGGTGTTATCATCATATCCGTTTATTATGCCGTATTCTTTCGCCGATGCGGCAATAGGATAGTTTTCGTCATCTTCCGAGATGTCGGAAAATCCGGGCGTTTTCGAATAATCATTCAATTCCAGACGGTTCAATATATATGTAATAAACTCGATTCTTGATATGCTGCTCTCTGCATAGACGCTAAATTGCATACACAGGCAAAAAAGCAGCAGAATTGCCGTAATCTTCTTCAAAAGCTTTGCACCTCCCGTCATAGACAAAAAGCGGCAGTTATCCCCGCCGCTCAAATATCATGTTATCATAATCCTGTGTAATTGTCAAGGTTTTTGGACTGAGAATTTTTTCTAAAATTTCCGTTTAAGCCCCTTGACTTTTCCGAAAATACGCACTCTTTGCATATCCTCACCCCTGAAAATCCGCGGCGGATACATGGGATTTATCGAATCAAGCTCGATAAAATTATCGCCGTATATAACCCTTTTTACAACACCGTTTTCGTTATCGACAACAACAACACCGAAGCTCCCCGACTCAACAACAGGAATACATTCTACCAAAACATAGTCGCCTTCGTGAAATTCGGGGTACATACTGTCGCCGACAACCTTCAGATATATATGTTCATTTTCGCTTGGCATTGCGCCTTCTATAATATAATCCTCTATACGGTTTTCCGCCCATGCGCCGGGACCTGCCGACACCTCACCGATAACCGGTATATATGTATATTCTCCGTCGCCGCCGTCATCATTTTCATCAACACCAAGAAGCCATTTTGAGGTAAGTCCCAGACATTTTGCAATCTCTCGTACAACGGGTATTTTCGGCATTGCAATTTTGCCTGCCTCGTATCGTTGGATTGTAGATTTTGCCACCTGAACGCTTTTTGCAACATCATCTAATGTAAGACCGAGTTCTTTGCGCTTATCGCGCATTTTTCTTCCCATTTCTTTCAGATCATTCATGTGCTTCTCCTTCTTGCCGCAGTTCGGCTGAAATTATCGGGTATTCCTACCCTCTATACCTATTCTAACACACTTTTTCGCACAATGCAATAGTTTTTTAAAATTTTTCGCACAATGCTCTTGACTTTTTTGAAAAAATGTGGTATAATTCAAACAAATGTTCGTGATAGGCTTTAGAAAGGAGAATAAATATGCAATATAAAAACTATACAGATGAGGCATTGTATGAACTGGAAAGACAGCGTACAATGGATTACGGAAATTCCTATGAAAGTGAGCTTGTATGTGAAAACGGCTGTTCAAACAATGTGTTGTATAATGCCGAGGGGCGGATTTTATGCGAGGATTGTCTTATCGATGAGGTCAGAAAGACTTTCATGCAGCTTTTGGACTCGGAAGATGATGAAAATATTTCACTTTCGATTATCCGTGATATAGTATCCGATTTTTCCGATTCGGAAATTCTTACATATATAGAAAACAGATACGAAAAGGTGTGAAAAAAAATATTCACGTTTTAAATATCCTTTCATATTATATTACTAAGGGAAATCCCCTTTAAAAAACATGAAAGGAATGTTTATATGAACGATAAATGCCATGAAGGCTTCAAAGAGGCTGTTTGTATACATACCGATAAGGTGTACGATTCATGCCGTGAATAAGAATGTGCAAGATAGAAATATCGAAAAGAGTGGAGCTTAAAGCCAATCTTTAAGCTCCACTTTAATATCAAAATCGCCCTTATACCCTTGCTCACGCTTATAATAGATATTTTTTACAATCTTTTTTAACGCGAGGTTTTGCTCGGGTATACTCATACTATCATAGTTTTCGAGAAGGGAATCAATAAGAGGAAGAATCTTTTGGCGTCTTGGTATGGTATTTAATGTGTAAAGTTCTTCATCGTTTTGTGCGATAAGTTTTTTTACGTCTGCCATTCTTAAATTTAAAATTCTGCTTCTCTCGGTGAAGATTTTTATATCATACACACCTTGTTCCAGCAAATCAAACAAATTATCGTTTTGTTTTTGCAATACGGACAATTGTTTTTTTAATTCGGTATTTGATTCATTGAGCGTTTTTATTCGTTCAAAATTTACGGTTTGTTTTGCCGGAGCGGCACGGCAATCATCTAATGACTGTTGCAGTGATTCCAATACCTTTTCTTCTACTTTCCAAATAACAATAGATTTGTTGCATCCTACTGTATTGCATATAAGGCGCGGCAACGTTTTCTTTGATGTTTGGCGGCTCATCAGTTGACCGCAATTTGCACAGCGGATAAGTCCTGCCAGTGGGTTTTTTATCTCGCCTGTGTATGAGGGCGGGTGTGAACGTTCCTTTCTGATTGATTGGGCTTGTTCAAAAGTTTCGGTGTCTATTATAGGTTCATGCACACCGTCAACAACAATCCATTTATCTTCAGGGTTTAATTCGGTTTTGAATTTGTCGGTAGGCAGTTTCTTCTTTATTTTTCTTCTTTTGTTAAACACTATCTTGCCTATGTATACAGGGTTTGCTAAAATGAAACGTACAGTATTACGAGAAAATAAAATGCCCTTGCGTGGTTTTACTCCCATAGAATTAAGTGTTTCGGCTATTATATGCGATCCGATATGCTGATTTACATACATATCGAATATCATTCGTATTATCTTTGCCTCTTCTTCATAGATTTCAAGCGTAGGTTTTTTGTCTATATATTTGCGTCTGTAGCCATACGGCGGCTCTCCGACATGATAGCCGTCCTCAACTGTTCGCGCCAGTCCTGCTCTTAAACGTTTGGTTATTTTTTTCAGTTCCTGACGAGCGAATAACATTTGCATTTCAGTTGAAAATTCGTCAATTTCATCCGTCAAATCATATGTTTTGTTAGGAGTAATGATTTTCGTGTCGGTTTCTTTGAAAGTATCAAGAATTACTCCTCTGTCTTTAGTGTCCACACGTCCCAATCTGTCTATATCCATGCAGATTACACCGTTATATTTTCGGGATTGAACATCACCTAAAAGTCTCATCATTTCAGGACGGACAAACAGACCGTCTCCCGAAACAACCTCACAATACACCTCTGTAATTGATAAATTGCTCTTTTTGGCAAATTCAATTAATGTTCTTTTATGTCTGTCGAGAGTTTCCTCTACTGTTTCATTTTCGGGATCCCCTCTCGATTTCCTTAAATACAATGCATTTTCGTTCATAGTGTGAGTTCTCCTTGTTTTTATGAATGTATTATACAGTGTGTACTAAAATCATTTGCTTTTTTCTCGTTACATCCCGGTGTAAGGCATTTATGAGCATAACAATAAAAACTGTTGCGTGCCGCTGTGCGATTGCAAGATGGAATAATGCAAGAACCGGATTTTTTAACAGCAGTTGCATTTGAATCATGTACGATAACAGGTTGAGTCGGTGCATTTACCAAATCCGAAATACGCTGTGCCTGTTTTTGGTTACGTTCTTCCAAATCTGAGATTTGATCTTTTAACTCATTTATCTCTTTATTTAAACTTGAAATTTCTTCAGATGATTGACTGTTCTCTGAACGTGCCTTATGATATAGATTATAATATTCTTGTTTACCCTGCAAATTTGCCTGATACATATCGTAATAATAATTTTTGTCATTATACGATTTATAACATATAACACCAAGAACAATATTTGAAGTAAGCAAAGAGAATATTAAAACACCGATAAAAATATTTTGTAAACGGTGTTTGCCGATTTTAGAATGTTTCCCACACATCATGCATTTTTTTGTTTGCGAGTTGATATGCCCTCCGCAATGTTTACATACGGCTTTAAATTCATTTGTTTGTGTAGAATGTTCAGTGTTTTCCATGAGTATTATCCTTTCTTTTTAAAAGCAATCTTTACACGGTTCAATCCCTGCCGCGATGGCAGATTCAAGTGTTATTTGAGTAACACCGGAGCGGCCGACAATATGTTTGCAGTTTTCTTTATGAATTTTTGAACCGGTTTGTGTTTTAAATACAGGCAAATTTTTATTGTAATCTATGCCGTTAATTGTAATCTTTTGATCTGTAGTTTCAATTTTGTTTATATTTTGGTTATTTTCGCCGTCAACACTCTTTTCCTGGGTTATAGGCTGTTGTATCAATGTAGGAATGGAATCACCGGCGGAGTTTTTATTTGAATATGTAACCGCTCGGTATGTTGCTACAGAAAAGAACAGGACTAAGAATACGGAAAGGGTGGTAATCAATAATTTTTTCTTTTTATTTGGTCTTGTATGATTCTTTATATAATTATTAAAGTTTCCAATGAGAGTGTGTTCGCTTTCATCGAGAACAGCTCGATAATTTTTATATTCTGTATAATGAGCCTTTAATGCTTCATTCTTTAAAGAAGTATATTGTTCAAACTCATCTATATTTTTTATATGCATTTTTTTCAGAATACATATTGGCGCAAGAATATTTCTGGCAAATTCATCAGCGTCGTTTTCTTGTTGTTCGTCATAAGTGTGCTGATTGTGCTTGCCGAGTACTCCTGTATCGGAAAAATGCCCCATTACAATATGACCTAATTCATGAGCAAGCAAATAATTTGTGGTATCCGTTGCCAAGCCTTTCTTTACAAATACAATTCTGAATTCATCTTTTTGTAAAGAAAATGCTTTGTATTTTTCGGCAAATTCCAATATAGATAGTTCCCTTAATAGTCTGGCACTTGTCTCATCGTCTAAGTCGAAAAAGACAATTTCCCAATTTAGGCGCCCTAACATTTCTTTTAAAAGTTCACCGGTTACTGGCAATGAATTAACCCTGTTCCCCACTAAAGTTTTTACTGCATAATGATATGATGTCATTTATTCCATTCCTCTCATTAAATTTTTTGTCGAATTTTGACACTTACATAATATAACAAAAAATGGAATAAATCAACAGGAAATTTTTGGAATTAGCTATTATTTGTTTTTTTAGTTTCTTTTATAAGATCTTTTATGTGTTCTGGCGATACATTCGGAGTATCTACCGATTGTACGCCGTCACCACCAAATGCCGCTATTTGTCCTTTATTTTTCATGGCAGCCTTATACCTTGCCAATGCGTTTTGAGCATATTTCGGGTTATCCATTAAATCATCTATGTATGCATTTACTTTTTGTTGTGCTTCAGGGGTGAGAGCAGTGTATTTATTTATAAGTTCCATATTTTCCGAGGGTAAATTCTCATGTTGCGCCGGAACTTCACGACCAAGAAGATAATCAATTGGTACATTGAAGTAATCGGCAATTTTTAACAGTGCATCACCCTTTGGAATAGAACCGTTTTTCCAGTGTGTAGCAGTTGCAGTAGATAAACCTAACTTAGCGCATACCGCATTAGGCGTAGTGCCATTCATAAGACATAGATTATAAAATGTTTCCCAAAACATAATTTTAGTTCCTTTCTATAATGTTTTTTAATATAATGGTTTCTTAAATCCAAGCATAAATGCAATTCCCATAATTAAAGATATGATAAAATCAATCAAATCAGATATATAAAAGCCACTATTAAAAAGAGTAAGTATGTATGTTAATATAAAGAATATAATAATGATTATTCCGACAATAAGACAGGGAAAACTGTGTCCTGATTTATTTCTTACTCCTATCAGTTCCATTATTTTGCATAAAACATTAAAATCAATAATTATCGTAATGATATAGCATATCAAGTTTGAAACGATATCATTGTTCGCAAAAATTGAGTTATGCCAGTTCGACAAAACCATAATGCGAAATATGTTAACAAGGAAATCTGTTAACACAAGAGAAATGATACCGACTATAACTGCAATGAAGTTTCGTAGCAATTTCATTTTTCAACATTCCTTTTTGTTATTTTGCATAATAATAAGAAAAAAAACTATGCACTTTCAACAATAATCTACTTATATGTAGTTTTGTGCTTGACTTCTACATATAAGTAGATTATAATATTATTAACGGCTGGTAAGGCTGTTGCCAATACGAAAATACCTCCTGGATTGTATTGAAAATCTAAACCCAAAGTAAACGTTGTTGTAAAAAAAGTATTGGCAGGACAAAGCGCCGAGTGGTATTTAGTTTTTGATTGACACCATTATTATATATCATTCGGCGGATTTTGTCAAATGTTTTGTTAATATGATAAAAAAATATTTGAAAAGAGGTGAAATGAGATGGATATAAAAGAAAGACTTTCCAACTTGAAAAAGACGCAAACAGAGCTGTTGTTTGAAGTGCGAAGAGAAGGTTATCCGAAATTACAGCAAAGTCAATTGAGCGGCTATATTAACAATACAGTTTTAGGTCCTCAAAAAGACGCAGTGTTAGAAATTGCAAATAATATTTTGGACAAGTGGGAAACGGAAAATAACGAATAGGACAAATATTTTAGTACATATCTTTTGATAGGAGGTGTTAACATGAAACTTCTTGAAGGGTTTACATTAGTAGAACTCACAGAGGACAGAATTGTTCAGGAGAAAATTGATTCCGAAGGAAACAAGCTTACAATCGTAGGAAATCCTCATCCGGATCCTGAAGAACGGCAAAAGCATATAAACGAACTTGCCGAGTTTCTGGAAGGATGCAGAATGAGAATTGAAGCAAAAAAACGCAGAGAACAAGAGATGCAGGGCTAATATAGCCCTATCGAGGACAAGCATGAGTTAAGGAGGAAAACCAATGAAAGAAATAAGTATAATTGATAGTGCACAGGGCGCTATAACAGAGAGAATCAACTATGAATTGCAAAAGGTAGTCGAAAACATAAACGATGTCAACACCAAAGCAGGGGCAAAGAGAAAAATAACGGTCACGCTGGAACTTTTGCCCGATGAATCAAGGCAGCATATTGTTATGCAAACAGTTGTAAAGAGCAGTTTACAACCTACATTCCCGATAAATTCATCGTTATTCTTGTCAGACAGCGGTTTGATAGAGATGACAGCGCAGACACAGGGGCAGTATTCGCTGGAGGGTGAAATGGAAGAACGCCCGAACATAATACCGATTAAAAAAGCAGAGTAAGAAAGGAAGATAAAAATGTTAGACAGAAGTTTTGTAGAAAAAATTGAAAGCATGGCGGAAACAAAAGTAATAGAGGCTGACGGAATGACTTTTACCAATAAGCCTGTATACAGAGTAAACGCTCCGGAAATAGAACCGTTAACAATATCATCGCTTGACGGCTTGGTAACTTTAGCAAAAGAAGAATTGATACAAAAATCATTCTTTATTGTGCAGACACCTACATCGGTACAATGTGTATCGGGAGTTTTCTGCAATAAACAGCGCGATATATTCTATAACGTATCAGCTGATATACCGAATATAAATTTTGGATTTTTCGTTCCTATTGAGGAAATGATTATCAATCTGAAAAGCAAGTTTGAAGAAACACCCGACAGAGAATATCTGATAAATTTATTAGGCAATATCACAGATACACAAAGCGTAAATACTACCGATGACGGAATTACACAGCAGGTAACAGCAAAAACAGGCATACAGTTGCAGCAGAAACAGAACGTCAAGGCTATAGTGCGCTTAAAACCGTACAGAACATTCACAGAAGTAGAACAGCCCGAAAGCGATTTTCTGATAAGATTAAAAGACGGTGCGGCGGCATTGTTTGAGGCGGACGGCGGTGCATGGAAGAAAAAAGCAAAATTCAATATTGCCGAATATTTAAAAAGCCAGCTTAGCGAATTTGATAAAATTACAGTGGCGGAATAAGAGGTGACAACCAATGAAAAAATACATAGCAATAGCCGCAGTCATAGTGATAGCACTCTTGATTGCAGGTTCGAGGACAAGGGATAAGCCGACAGGGTACGATACGTACATTGTAAGCTGCGGCGATACGGTGTGTGATATAGCGCAAAAAATCACACCGGAGAATATAGATTACAGGCACACGGTACAGATTATCGCAGACAAGAACAGTCTGGAAGATTACGCGATATATCCCGGGCAGGAATTATGTGTGCCGGAATGGGAGGAATAATATGACACAAGCAGAACTTGATGAGATATTGGCAAAGCATGAAAAATGGCTCAATGATGAGGACGGCGGCGAGCACGCAAACCTACAGAACGCAAACCTACAGAACGCAGACCTACAGAACGCAGACCTACGGAGAGCAAACCTACAGGGCGCAAACCTACGGAGAGCAAATATTGACTTTTGCGCATGGCCTATATGGTGCGGCAGCTTAAAGGTACACATAGATGACAACATAGGCCTACAGCTGCTATATCACGCAGTATCGCCGATTTTATACAGTAAATACACAAGCAAGTGGTTAAAGCGTGTGGTTTCGGGACTGGTGAGTGTAGTTAATATGTTCATCAAAGTAAAAACAGGCGAGGTGGACAAGCTTGAACCGTTTAAGGAATAAAAAAAGTCCGTTGTCAAAAATGCGCAGCGACAACGGACAAGAGGTGAGTTCCACTTACCTCTATTTTAACAGAAACAAGCGAGAAAGTCAAGAGGTGAATTAAAAAATGGACAAATTAATATTTAGCATTGCAGAAGATACAGTATCAAGAGAGGGCATGGTCGTAAGAATTGACGCAGAAGCGGCGGCTATGGTGCTCGATATTGCCGGCAAAACAAGAATGGATAAAAAATATATAATATCGGAAATGATTAAATTCGTATACCCGAGGACAGAAGTAAACTGTGTACGGTTAAGCTTTAAAGATTCCGACACAAAAAAGAGGGGGAAATAAGATGGACATTATGTTGATGGGAAAAAATCCGAATTTCCTCGGTTCGTGGGATTTATACGACCGCCCGAACAAAAAGATTGTCGTTACGATTGATGATATACGTGATGAGGACGTTGTCAATCAAGGGCGCGAGGAGCGTGTGACGGTCTGCCATTTTAAAGAGCAGGTCAAACCCATGATTCTGAATCTTACAAACAAAAAAACAATTGCCAAGCTATACAAGACAAAAGACAGCGAAAAATTAAAAGGAAAGCGCATCGAAATCGGCTTTGAGCAGGTAAAAGCCTTTGGAAAGCTGTCGGACGCTTTGAGGATAACCCCCAAAATACCGACACAAACCGCACCGATCGAAATAAAGTGCGAGTGCTGCGGCAGGAATTTGCAGCCTTACGGCGGACTGTCGGTTGAGGAGCTGGCGAGATATACAATGGGAAACTACGGCAAAAAATTATGCTCTGATTGTGCCGCAGAAGAAAAAAGAAAACAGGAGAGTATGAACAATGAAAACCACGAAAATTAAGATTAAAAACCTGTTCGGGATTGCCGAACAAGAGCTTGACGGAAGATCAATAGAAGTGACAGGTACAAACGGTGCCGGGAAAACCTCTGTTATTGACGCTATAAAATACGGACTGACAAACAACTCCGACCGTGAATATATCATCAAAAAAGGCGAAAACGAGGGCGAAATCATAATTGAAACCGACTCGGGACTCTACATAAACAGAAAAAAACGTACACAGCAAGCCGATTACAAATCGGTAAAAGAGGGCGGTAAAGAAGTTGCAAGCCCCGAGGGATTTTTAAAGCAAATATTTACACCGCTGCAATTAAACCCCGTAGAGTTTACGCAGATGTCAAAGCAGGATCAGAACCGCACAATTTTGGATTTGATAAAATTCGATTGGGATCTGAACTGGATTGTAGAACAATTCGGCGAACTTCCTAAGGGCATAAACTACGAACAAAATATCCTGCAAGTATTAAATGACATACAGTCCGAAAAAGGCGAATATTTCCGCCACAGACAGGATATAAACCGTGATATAAGAAACAAAACCGCTTTTATTCATGACATCGCTCAATCTATCCCCGACAACTACAACGCGGATATGTGGGAGCATTACGACACAGGCGCAAAATACCGCGAGCTTGAAGAAATACGCACAAGAAATAACACCATATCAAGGGCAAAAACATTCCGTGAGAGCGGTGACGGCAAGCGCAGAGGAATCGAGGCGGAAAAGGAACTTGCATTGACGGCGCTTGATAAAACAGTGTCGGCAGAACGGGAAACAATCCTTACAGACATTGAAAAGCTTAAGGCAAACATACAGGCACTGGAGGTTACTCTCAACGGTCTGCCCGAAAAACTGGAAGATAAAAAAGCAGTTATCATGAGCGAGTACAACGAAAAAATATCAAAACTTGAATCTGATTTGGGAGTTGCCGATAAATATGCAGACATGGAGCTTACCGATTGCACTGAATTAGAGGCGGAAATCAAAGAGGCGGAGAATATGATAAAGCACCTGAACGAGTACAAACGTATGGTAAAAATGCGGGAGGAAACGGAAGAACTGACAAGAGAATCAGACGAGCTGACACGGAAAATCGAGCTTGCCAGAAATCTTCCGGGGATAATCTTAAAGACAGCTACAATCCCGATCGAGGGATTCACGGTTGAGGACGGAATACCATTGATACACGGCTTGCCGGTATCAAATCTTTCGGAGGGTGAGCAATTAAGTCTTTGCGTTGACGTTGCTCTTTCAAAACCAAACGCATTACAGATTATACTGATAGACGGTGCCGAAAAATTATCTGATGAGAACAGACAGAAACTGTATGAAAAATGCAAGGAAAAAGGGCTGCAATTTATTGCAACACGGACAACCAATGACAATGAAATGGAGGTACACTACCTATGATATTAACACAGGAAAATTACTTTTCGCCCGAGGCACAAAAAATGTATATGGGTGCGTCACAATTTAAAGCGTTTGAAAAATGCGAGGCGGCCGCTATGGCAGAAATCATGGGCGAATTTGAGCAGGAAAAAACCACATCATTGTTGGTAGGATCATACGTAGACGCGCACTTTGAGGGCACATTGGACATTTTCAAGGCAAAGAATCCGCAGATTTTTACCCGAAACGGTGAGTTAAAAAGCGAATACCGAAAAGCAGACACCATTATCCAACGAATCGAACGTGACAGTCTATTTATGGACTTTATGTCGGGCGAAAAACAGGTCATAAAAACAGGCGAAATCGAGGGTATACCCGTTAAGATAAAAATGGACAGCTATTTCCCCGACAAGAAGATTGTAGACCTTAAAATTATGAAAGATTTTGAGCCGGTATATGTTGCCGGCAAGGGCAGATTAAATTTTATTGAGGCTTGGGAATATGATGTCCAAGCGGCATTTTATCAGATGATTGAGGGTAACAACCTACCCTTTTACATCGCGGCGGCAACCAAAGAAACCGTCCCCGATATTGCGATAATACAGATACCGCAGGAAAACATCGAGGCTGCCAAAGAATTTATACGGTCAAACATCGTAAGATACAATGCAATCAAAGAGGGATATATACTCCCCGAGCGCTGCGAACACTGCGATTATTGCAAACACACAAAGGTACTGACGGTGCCGATAGATATGGAGGAATTAGACTATTATGCTGAATAAAGTATGTTTATGCGGACGGTTGGCAACAGAGGTTGAGATGAGAACGCTTGACAGCGGCACAAATGTCGCAAGGGTATGTATTGCGGTACAGCGTAACTACAAAAATAACAATGATGAGTATGACGCAGATTTCTTTAACTGTACTGCATGGCGCGGTACTGCCGATATTTTGTTCAAATATTTTAAAAAGGGCGATTTTATCGTTGTTGACGGGCATTTGCAGGTGGATAGATGGGACGATAACGGGACGACCCGAAGTGCCGTAAAGGTAATAATAGACAATGTGACATTTACCGGTTCAAAGAATAACGGACAGTCAAAACAGCAAGTGCAAAGCGATCCGACTAACTTTGATGATCTGACCTCCGTTCCCATCGAGAGCGATTTGCCATTTTAACGGGGGTATGAAGTATGGATATACAAATTGATACAAGAGAAAAAGCGCGTGCGATAAAAAAGATACTGGCACACTTTGACAAGTGTGGCATACAGTATTGCAGCAGTAAGCTGTTTGTCGGTGATTATATGAATATGGACAATCCGCGTGTTATCGTTGACCGAAAGCAGGATTTGAGGGAAATATACTCAAATCTATGTCATCAGCATGAAAGATTTGTCGGCGAATTAAAGCGTGCCGATAAGTTCGGTATAAAGCTGATTATTCTGTGCGAGCATGGAAAGGGTATACAGACGCTTGAGGACGTGCAGAACTGGTACAATCCGCAGCTTGACAAAACGCCGTATGCATGGGACGGCAAAAGATTATACAAGGTCATGCGTACAATTGCGCTAAAATACGGCATTGAGTGGCGCTTTTGCGACAAACAGCATACCGGAGCGGAGATTGTGAGGCTTCTGGGAAATGAATAGTTTGGCGGAAATGATAAGACAAAGCGTATCGATGCAGGACATATGCACACGGTACGGTTTTACGGTAAATCGGACAGGATTTATCACCTGTCCGTTCCATACCGAAAAAACAGCGTCGCTAAAAATCTACAAAGGAAGCAACGGCTGGCACTGTTTCGGCTGCGGACGAGGCGGCAGCAATATTGATTTTGTCAAATATTTGTTTGGTGCGGATTTTAAGCAGGCGGCAGAGATGATTATACATGATTTTAACTTGCCTGTAGCCACCACCAAATCATCATACAGGGATAAAATTAAGGCTCAAAGACGTTTGAGTGATTTAAATCAAACTATAAGCGCAAGACAACAAGAACGCATAGAGAGCGAAAATAAGTATGACACGTTAATCAATAAGTGGGTTTGCAATGATATTATCATACATAATTTAAAGCCTGCCGGGCCCGATGATGAGATATTTGACGCATACGTTAGGGCTGTTAACGAACAGCCTATAATCGAATACGAATTAGATTGCATGGAGGTGAGTTAAAATTGGAGGAAAAACAAATACCGCCATTTAAAAAAGAGGATTTTTTATTTACATCAAAGCCGTATGAATGGCTGGAGGAAAACGCAAGCAATAAATTTGAATCGCTGCAATTAACCGAGCGAATGGACGAGGTGGCATCTGCTGAAAAAGTGAAAAATTTCAAGTCACTTTACAAAGCATATGTAAGTGCAAAAAACGGAAATATATACGGATTGAGCGCAACAAACTTTACCGGGCAGGAATTTGCACTGGATTGCGGAGATTGGACCTGTGACGATTACGGTGTCACCATAAATGACGGATACAGAGGCGAGGGCATTGCCTGCACACACCCGATAATGCCGGTACAACGTCTGTACAATATAGATTCCGGCACAGAGAAACTGAAAATTGCATACAGGAAAGGAACACGGTGGCGCAGTACCATTGTTGATAAAAAGGTTCTTGCAAGTAA
>CAKSDE010000014.1 GCA_934444735.1 uncultured Clostridia bacterium
ATTTTAGATAATCAAGAAAAACGAACCTTAAAAAATAGCTCTGAATCAGAAAGTGATTTGGATTAGGAAATAAATAGAATGCTCCGCACCCAAAAATGCGGAGCATTTTTGAAATCAGGGCTCCCGAAAAGCGGTAGCTTTTTGGGAAAGAGGAAGAGCAACGGAATATTGGAGCTTTGGTTTTTCAAGCCAAAGCGAACGGAATGAAGTTTGCTCTGACGACGCGGAGCATTTTTGAAATTATATCTGGACTTATAGAAAACAATGTGGTATGTTGTGTTTGAAAAAACGAAAGGAAGTGAGATTTTATGAGACTTGGCGTGTATTGCAGAGTATCAACCGACAAATTAGATCAGTTAAACAGCTTGGAAACTCAAAAAATGTTCTTTGAAGAATTTGCCGAAAAAAACAATCACACGCTTGTGAAAATATACGCCGACGAGGGAATTTCGGGAACACAGCTTAAAAAGCGGACGGAATTCCTGGAAATGATGCACGATGCGGAGCTGGGGAAATTCGATATGGTCGTGACAAAAGACGTGTCACGAATGGCAAGAAACGTTCTGGATTTTCTGCAATCCATCAGAAAACTCAAATCAATGGGGATACCGGTTCTGTTTGTCAACACGAACCTGTCCACACAGGACGGCGAAATGATGCTGACAATGCTTGCGACCGTTGCACAGGAAGAGAGCAGAAATACCTCGTCAAGAATAAAATTCAGCAAGCGACTGAATGCCGAAAAAGGGAGAGTCCCGAACCTTGTCTACGGCTACGATAAAATTATCGGTGATTACTTTAATCTCAATATCAACGGATTTGAGGCGGACATTGTGCGGCAGATATACAAAATGTATATCACCGACAATCTGGGAGCAGGCAAAATCGCAAAGATACTGAACGAAAGGAACATAAAAACCAAACGGGGATATAAATGGTCGCAAAACGCAATTTGCAGACTGATAGCAAATGAAATTTATACCGGCTTAATTGTAAACGGTAAACAGGAAATCGGCGATTTTCTGACAAATGAGAGGATTAACAAACCCGAAGAAGAATGGAAAATATTTGAGCGGCGAAACCTTGCAATCATAGACCGTGAAACCTATGAAAAGGCACAACGCATTATGGCAGAAAATGCAACAAAATTCAAAGCGGACGGCACGAGAAAAAGCTGCAAGAACATATTCAGCACCCTGATTAAATGCGCCGACTGCGGGCATTTCTTCCGCCGTACAAAGCGCGAGGTTAAAAACGGCGAAAAAATCAGCTGGGTGTGCTGCGGGCGAAACTCACAGGGCAAGGATACGTGCAATAACAAAATCGTTATTAACGAGGGCGAGCTATTAACCTCAATCAAAGAATATCTCTCGGGGCTTATCTCAGACAAGCAGAGAGTTATCAAAAAAATTGTATCCGACTTCAACAAAAGTTACGAGCCGATGAACAAGAACCGAAAAACGGAAAAAGAACTTGAAAAAGAAATAGAAAAGCTCAAAAAGAGCCGTCAGAAATACATTGATATGTACGACAATGAAGTCATATCAATGGATGATTTAAAAGAGAAAACGGCTTCGATAAATGCCGAAATAAAGCACCTTGAAGAAAAGCTGAAAATGGCGCAGTACGGGATCACACAGGGCGACAAGCTGCAAATCGGTCTTGTTGACACCTTCAAAACCATCGGCGACATATTAAACTCCGCTGAGATTACAAACGAGATGTTAAAACAGGTTATCGATCGCATTGAAGTGTCACCCACCGGACAGGTTGACATATACTTAAAACTTCTGACCGACATAGGGCTTGACAAAAAGTATCATTTTAATGACGACCGTACATAAAGATGTAACCGAACGGCTGGAAACGTTAAATCACTGTTTATACAAGCAGGTAAAAAGCGTACTTAACAATAATAAACAGGAACGCCATATACGCGGCGGACTTGCCACCAAACAAAAGTATCTGAACTTGAAAAAGCAAAAGGTGCAGATAGAATATTAAACTTAAAACGGGAGGTGAAATCCTCCCCGAAAAAGGACTGCTGCAAAATGAACGTTTTTTTGCCGCGGTTCTTTTTATTTACGGGATTTTTCAATATTTTTTGATTTGGGGTTGTTATATCGTGAAAAAAGTGGTAAAATATATAGTGATTGATTTTAGGCGAGATTGGAGATTACTATGAACAGTAAATTTGAAAATTTTAAAAAGGATATAAAAAACAAAAAAATAGACGTAATCGGCATCGGAATAAGCAATACGCCGCTTATAAAATTCCTTGCCGAAAACGGCGCATCGGTTTGTGCCTGTGACCGCCGCAGTAAAGATGCTTTGGGAGATACATATAATGAACTCCAAAAGCTCGGTGTACAATTTTGTTTGGGCGATGAATATTTGGATCACCTTTCGGGAGATATTATCTTTAAAACCCCGGGACTTCGTTTTGATAATCCCGCTCTTTTAAAAGCTGCCGAAAACGGCGCTCGGATAACTTCTGAAATGGAGCTTTTCTGTGAATTTTGCCCGGCAAAGATAATCGCCGTGACGGGAAGTGACGGGAAAACAACTACCACCACCTTGATACACAAAATGCTTACATTCGAGGGCTATAAAACATGGCTCGGCGGCAATATCGGCAATCCGCTTTTCTGTTCGCTCGGGGATATTTCACCCGACGATTGGGTGGTTTTGGAGCTTTCCAGTTTCCAGCTCCATACGATGAAAACATCACCGCATATTGCGGTTATAACCAATCTTTCCCCCAATCACCTCGATATGCACAAAAGCTATGAAGAATACATCGCCGCAAAGAAAAATATCATGCTCTACCAAAATTCCGATGATATTCTTGTCGTGAATATGGATAACGAGGTGACAAAGAAAATCGGTGATGAAGCAAAAGGCAAAATAAAAGGCTTCGGCTGGGATAAATCTTATTACACATATACCGAAAACGGGGAAATATTTTTAGGCGGCAAAAAAATAATAAACACTGCCGACATAAAAATCCCGGGAAATCACAACATAGAAAATTACATGGCGGCAATCACCGCAACAGACGGTTTGGTGAGCCGCAAGACAGTTGAATATGTCGCCAAAAACTTTGGCGGTGTCGAGCATCGAATTGAACTTGTGCGTATATTAAACGGCATAAAATTCTACAACAGCTCCATAGACTCAAGTCCGAACAGAACGAAAAACACTTTGAGCGTTTTCCCTGAAAAAATCGTCATGATTGCCGGCGGAAAAGACAAGGGAATACCCTATGACGACATAGGCGGTGTTATTGTCGAACACGTAAAAACGCTTATCTTGATAGGTGCGACCGCCGGGAAAATAAAAAGCGCTGTTCTATCCGCTCCGGGGCACGAATCGGTGGAAATTATAGAATGTGACGAGTACAAAGACGCGGTAGATTCAGCATATGCTCATGCATCGTCGGGAGATTGCGTTGTTTTATCTCCGGCAAGCACAAGCTTTGACCGTTTTAAAAACTTTGAAGAACGCGGGAATCTCTTTAAAGCACTTGTAAATGATTTAAAATAAAACTATTGAATTGAAATAAGCAAGAAAGGATTGTCAACATTTTGAAAGATACATTACAAAAATTAAGCGATATGCGCGGTGTTTCGGGATTTGAGTACAGAATAAACGATAAAATAGCCGATATGATGAAGCCGTTTTGTGATGAGGTTTATATAACCGCCACGGGCAGTGTAATCGGCATAAAAAAAGCGAAAAATCCGACCGCGAAAATAATGCTTGAGGCTCACTGCGATGAGATTGGGCTTATGGTAAAAAACATAGACAAAGACGGGTTTATCACATTTGTCACGGTCGGCGGCGTAGATCGGCGGATTTTGCCGTCATGCGAAGTAACGATCCACGGCAAGAAGGACATATGGGGAGTTATCGGTGCAAAGCCGCCGCATCTTCAGACGGCAGGCGAGGCAAAAAAGAGTGTAAAAATCGAGAATATGGCAATAGATACGGGACTTTCCTATGATGAAGTGACAAAATATATCGCAATAGGCGACAGCATCACTCTTTCGCAATCTTCGGGCGCTCTTTTAAACCACAGTTTCAGCGGCAAATCCATAGACGACCGCGGCGGGATCGCCGTACTTCTCGATGTCATGAAAAATATCCGAAATACACAGCTTTCCTGTGATATATATTTTGTTGCGGCAGTGCAGGAGGAGGTAGGCTTGCGCGGTGCAAAAACCGCCGCATACGAGGTTGATCCCGACATGGCGATTGCAATCGACGTATGTCACGGCATAACTCCCGACAATTCGGAAAGCGCCTTTGAAACAGGCTCGGGAACGGTTATCTCGAAAGGTCCGAATATTCACCCGAAAATCGCCGAAAAGCTGCAAGCTCTTGCAGATGAAAACAAAATAAAATACAGTATAGACGTTGACGGCGGCGACACGGGAACAGACGCATGGACAATACAGGTTACGCGTGAGGGAATCGCAACCGGACTTTTATCCATACCGTTAAAATATATGCACACATCGGTTGAAACGGTGGATCTTGACGATTTGACCGCCACCTCCGAACTTTTATCGGCATTTATCAAAGACACAAAGGAGGCTGAATGGCTATGCTGTTAAAAACACTTTGCGACGCTTTCGGCCCGAGCGGCTGTGAGGGCGAAATAAGAAAGCTTATCCTCCCCGAAATTGAGCCATACTGTGATGAAATAAAGGTGGATTCGATCGGGAATATTATAGCCTTGAAAAAAGGCGTATCACATGAGAAAAAAGTCATGCTTTCGGCTCATATGGACGAAGTGGGATTCATAATAAGCGGAATTAACGACAAGGGTTATCTTGAATTTAAGACGGTCGGCGGAATAGATACGCGCGTTATCATTTCAAAAAATGTCTTGGTCGGCAAAGATAAAATCCCCGGAGTTATCGGCATAAAGGCAGTGCATCTGCAAACAAAAGCCGAGCGCGAAGAGGTTCCGAAGGTGAAAAATCTCTATATAGACATCGGTGCAAAGGATAAAGCCGATGCCGAAAAATATGTATCCTTGGGCGATTATGCGACATTTGACACAAAATATGCCGAAATCGGCGAAAACCGTATAAAAGCAAAAGCTATAGACGACAGAGCCGGCTGCTATATCTTAACGAACCTTATAAAAGAGCCGGTAAAATACGATACTTACTTTTGCTTTACCGTTCAGGAGGAGGTGGGACTTCGCGGCGCAAGAGTCGCGGCATACAGAGTAAATCCCGACATTGCGCTCGTTTTGGAATCGACCACCTGTGCCGATGTACATGACACTCCGCCGCACGCGCAGGTTACAAACCTTGACTCGGGTGTTGTCATAAGCTTTATGGACAGAAGCACGATTGTTCCGCAGGAATATATCGATTTTCTGAACAAAATAAGCGACGGCATAAATGTACAGTATAAAAAGACCACTGCCGGAGGAAATGATGCAGGTGCAATTCATCAGACAGCTTGCGGTATTAAAACCGCGTCACTCTCCGTTCCCTGTCGATATCTCCATTCACCCGTATCGGTATGCTCGAAAAACGACATTTCGGCAGCAGAGAGCTTGGCAAGAAGATTTTTGGAAAGAATAGATGAGGTAATATAAATGGATTTATTAAAAGAACTTACACAAACTTACGGACCTTCGGGACGTGAAGAAAAAATACGCGAGGTTATAAAAAAGCATATTTGCGATTATGCGGATGAAATATCGACAGACGCACTCGGTAACCTTATCGCGCATAAAAAAGGAAACGGTAAAAAAATCATGTTTGCCGCACACATGGACGAAATCGGCATAATTACTACATTTATAGATGACAACGGTTATTTGCGTTTTGCGCCCGTCGGCGGATTGAACACGAAAGACCTGCTCTACAGACGCGTATCCTTTGAAAACGGTACAATTGGTGTAATCGGCACAGAAAAGGAAAATACCGACAAAGTTATCTCGAAAATGTTTATAGACATCGGCGCAAAAGATAAGGCAGACGCCGAAAAAAAGGTATCTGTCGGCGATATGGCGGTATTTTGCGGTGAATTTACCGTATCGGGCGATACCGTTATCTCAAAAGCTCTCGATAACCGCGTCGGCTGTTATATCTTAATCGAGGCTATGAAACAGATAAAAAGCAATAATGATTTATATTTTGTGTTCACCGTTCAGGAGGAGGTAGGACTGCGCGGTGCAAAAACCGCAGGGTTCGGAGTAAATCCCGACTATGCCGTAGCGGTCGATGTTACCGATACGGGCGATACGCCGAATGCGGACGAGATGGCAGTATCACTTTCAAAAGGCGCAGCGGTTAAGGTTATGGACAGCTCTGTCCTTTGTGATGCAACCGTACGCTCAACTCTTATTGAAGCGGCAAAGGCGCAGAATATTCCTTATCAGCTCGAAGTCTTAAACGCAGGCGGCACAGATGCCGGTGCAATCTCACTTGCACGCTGCGGCATAAAGACAGGCGGCATATCTATCCCTACCCGATACATTCATTCACCCTCCGAGATGGCACTTTTAAGCGATATACGCGCTTGCGGCGAGCTTTTAAAGGCATTTGCCGAAAAAATCAAGTAAGGATAGGATAAATCGATGTTTGAGATCACATTAGATGAGTTTAGCAAATTAAATAAGAAAGATTGTCTGATTGTCGATATACGAAACGAGCTTTCTTTTGAGTACGGAAAAATAGACGGTGCGGTGAATATTCCGTTAGAGAACTTTAATGAGGAGTTATTGGACAAAAGTAAAAAAATAATACTCTACTGCAAATCCGGCATCATAAGCGTGGATTTAGCGGAAAAGCTTTCGGAAAAAGGATATGACGCACTCAGCTTAAAAGACGGCTATATCGGCTGGCTCAGGCAGAAAATCGCACAGGAGGATTCGGATACCGAGACTTTGGAAAAAGCCGAGAAAAGTATACAGAAAAAATTTCATAAAACGCTTTTTTCCAAATTTACCTCTGCCATTAAAGAGTACAAGCTCGTTGAAGAAAACGACAAAATCGCGGTCTGTATATCGGGCGGAAAAGATTCCATGCTCATGGCAAAGCTTTTCCAGGAGCTTTCAAAGCATAACAAATGCCGATTCGAGCTTGTATTCCTCGTTATGGATCCGGGGTACAGCAGTGAAAACCGTGAAATCATAGAACATAACGCCAAGCTTTTGAATATCCCAATAACCGTATTTGAAAGCACTATTTTTGACGCGGTTTACACGATAGAGAAATCACCTTGCTATGTATGCGCAAGAATGCGCCGCGGATATTTATATTCAAAGGCAAAAGAGCTTGGCTGCAATAAGATAGCGTTGGGGCATCATTTCGATGATGTGATAGAAACTATCCTTATGGGTATGCTCTACAGCGGTCAGACACAAACCATGATGCCGAAGCTTAAAAGCACCAATTTCGAGGGCATGGAGCTTATACGGCCGATGTATAAAATACGCGAGGAGGACATCAAAAAATGGCGCGACTACAATGATCTGCATTTTATACAGTGCGCCTGCAAATTTACCGATACCTGTACCTCCGAGGCGTGTCTTACGTCGAGCAGGACAGGCTCAAAGCGCATGGAAACCAAGCGTATAATAGAAAACCTTAAAAAGACAAATCCTTTTGTCGAAACCAACATCTTTAGAAGTGTGCAAAATGTGAACCTCGAAACAATTATTGCATATAAAGACAGTAACGGAGTACATAATTTTTTGGATAACTATTAATGGAGGATATATGTTAAATCAATTTTCAAGAACAGAGCTTTTGCTCGGAAATGCTGCAATGGAAAAGCTTGCCGCGTCACGCGTTGCGGTATTCGGGATCGGCGGTGTCGGCGGATATACGGTTGAGGCGCTTGTCAGGAGCGGAATCGGCGCAATCGACATCATAGATGACGATAAGGTTTGCCTTACCAATATAAACCGTCAGATTTACGCAACGAGAAAGACAATCGGGCAATATAAGGTAGATGTGGCAAAAGAGCGTATTTTAGACATAAACCCGGACATAAAGGTCACGGCATACAAAACCTTCTATACGCCCGAAACCTCATCACAATTCGATTTTTCCGCCTATGATTATGTTGTAGACGCAATCGATACCGTGACAGGGAAAATCGAGCTTGTAATGAATGCCGCAAAAGCCGGTACGCCAATAATAAGCTCAATGGGAGCAGGCAATAAGCTGAATCCTGCCGCTTTTGAGGTTGCGGACATCTATAAAACCTCGGTATGTCCGTTAGCGCGCGTTATGCGCTATGAATTAAAAAAGCGCGGCATAAAAAAATTAAAGGTTGTATATTCAAAAGAAAAGCCTATAACCCCTATTGACAATAACGAGATAAGCTGCAAGACGCATTGCGTTTGTCCTCCGGGAACACAAAGAAAATGCACCGCGCGCCGACAGGTACCGGGAAGTACCGCATTTGTTCCCTCTGTCGCAGGACTGATAATTGCAGGTGAGATTATAAAAGATCTCACAGGGGTAACGAATCGGTAAAAGATACATAAAGGATTTTTACGGAGCAGTTTATGGGATATGGAACGGCTCTGTTTTCTTTATACAATAAAAAGCCTGCAAAAATTATATTTGCAGGCTCACATTTTTCGGCACCTTATCATAGCATTTCGGAGTTTTTTTTTCAGAAAATCGATAATATCGGCTGCCATCTGCTTCGGGTGCCCCATGATTTCACCGTGACCGTAACCGGCAAACGCACATTTTAACTTTTTAATTGCCTTTTTCAAATTGTCTTCTTTCCCCGTCAATTTTCCCAAAATCAATTCTGTATGACCGAATTGTACCTCTTTTTCTGACGCTTCCTTGCATAAGATTTTCCTCCTTAAATTCATATTATCTAATCTTATTATAACTTTTAAGTTGCAAAAACCTTACCAAGTAAACGAGTGTTTTTTTAACATATTATAAATCGCTCTAAACCGCATAAACACAAGGGCTTTGAGCTTTTTTGTGGGCAGTGTGCAAGCATTTTTATCAAAATTCTTCATTTGCCCACCATTTGCCCACAAACGATGAAAATAGATATAAATACAAAAAAACACGATTAGTTACAATCAGCTAATCGTGTTTCGTGTTCTGACTCCTAAATATCAGTATTTAAGCCACTTTCAAAGCATATCTAATCGTATTTAATTGTATCTACGATTAGTTAAAATATCTCTTCAGCATACCTTCAAAGCCTTTTCCGTGTCTTGCCTCGTCTTGAAACCGCATTTTGAAAGTGCCCGTAGATACTGCGTTTCGGCAGTTTTTCTCACTGTGGATTTTATAATTTCCCACGGATTTCCCACGTGATTTTCATTTCCCACAAAGGTGTTGTAAGTGCCTTATTTTGCTGGCTTTGTGGCTAATATCTCATCGAAGTTCAATCCGTCGTTTTTTTCTAAGAATTCTATCAAAGCCTGTCTGGTTACTTTTCTACATCCTAATTTGGTTGATCGCAGCAAACCTTTATTAATCAAGGCGTAGACATAATTCTTATTAACTTTAAGTAGTCCTGCTACTTCCTTTATAGTATACACTAAATCTTCGTTTTTGTCAATGATTCGAGTGCTTTCTTGCGTCATTTATTTTTACCTCCTCATACTTTAATATGCCATAGTGAAAATAATGGCTAAATTCTTTCCTGAGTTTTTTCAATGCACTGTTCTTTTGCACATATAAGCTATTCATATTTGTATCCAATAAAAAAGCTATCTCTAATAGCGTGATATCATTTAAAACATTTAAGATGATAATTATACGCTCTATTTTCGATAGCTTTAGAAGTGCTTCAATTATTATGGAATTGTCAATTGTATAATACAAGATATGTATTGCTATTTTATCAAAAATTTTTCTGCTTTCTATGCTTAAATCCTTTTCCGTAAAGGATAAGTTCAGATTATTTTCGTGTTCGTTGTTCTGATACCAAGAAGTAATTGTATATAGTAAACTAAACATATTTTTTCACCTTCCGTTCATAGTATGTATCGTGTACCATTTTGTGGATAAAATTCCTTCCCCGACGCTCGTAGCTTGCGAGTCCATAGAAATTTCATCTCTCCGCCTTCACCGTGACCGAGCTGCGTTTTACAGAAGTATCATTATACCTCCTGTTGTGTCATGGCGAAATACGGTTGCAAACCGTATATTATTACTCTTGGTTCTGCTTGCCGGGCAGACGGATAGCCGCTATCAACAGAAGAATGTATCGGTTCGAACAATATTCTGTTTTCAAAGATCAGGAGATGTCTTCATCTATAAGAACAACAGCTTTTTATATAATCTAATCGGTATTAGAAAAATTTTTTCAAAAGTTTGAGCAGCCCTCTTACGAGAGCTGCTCTGCGTTAAATGGAGAACTTACCAATGTTTAAAGCTATATGCATCAGAATATACTGTCTCAGATCCTCATCAAGCTTTCCGTCAATGACAGAATACCGGTCGATAAGCGGAGAATACTGTTCCAGTATTATTTCAAGCGCATAATGTTCTCCGGCAACTGCTGCCGTCAGTATATTTCTAAATTCGATATTGGTCATGACTGCTCACCGTCCTTATCAAGCTCATTCCTCAAAGTTTTCAATGCCTTATATCTCTGGTTATAGTCAGCCTTGTAGCTATCGCCGCAGCTTTCACAGGTATAAATTGTATAGCCTACACCACCAAGGCAAGGTTGTTTGTAATGACCGTTATATCTTTTTTGTTTGTGATATATTTTCCGATACTCTCCGTCGTTGTCGAACCATCGATAAATATTGTATCCCCGTCATATATCAGTTCAGCCGCCTTTTTTCCCAGCTTATTCTTTGCCGCCTTCATCTTGTGATAGCGAAAAATAAGCGGCACTTCCTTTTGTTCCACGATTTCCGCTCCGCCATAGCTTCTTTTTATCAAAGCCTGCTTTTCCAGTATATTCAGGTCGCGGTTGATTGTTGCGTTGCTGTAGTGCATTTCCTCGACCAGATATTTTACTGTCACATAACCGTTTTCCTTGATAATGTTATAAATAGCGTCTGTACGCTCCTTCTGATACATAAGCAATCGTCCTTTTTTGAGAATTGTTGAGAATTGTTCATAATTTCAAACATGGTTGAAAATTGTTGATAATTATATTATAATTATACACGATTTCAAAAGGGATTTCAACTGATATTTAATAAAAAAGGAAGATTTAATCATGAAAGATTTGACCGAAGGAAACATTTACAAAACATTTATCATTTTTGCGATTCCGCTTGTGCTTTCGGGGCTTCTCTCGCAGGCTTACGGCGTAATAAATACCATAATTGCGGGGAAATTTCTGGGTGAGGACGGAATCGCCGCAATCGGTTCCACAACAGCATTTATTGAGTTTATTACATATCTGCTTTGGGGGTTTTCGGCAGGTTTTTCCATTTTTGTTGCGCGTCTTTTCGGGGCAAAAGATTATGAAAATATGAGAAAATGCATATACAGCAACTGCCTTGTCATGATTGGAACGGTTGTGGTTATTAACCTCTTTGCAATACTTTTTATACGTCCGGTTTTTTCTTTTTTGAATATTGACAAAAGCAATATATAATGATGCCGCAGTATATTATGTTATATATCTCTTGGGGATGATTTTTATTATATTCAACAATACCGGTGTGCACGTCATGAACGCGCTTGGAATGAGTGCATATCCTTTGAAAATGTCGATACTCTCAACCATAATGAATGTGGGCGGAAATATAATTTCGGTAACGGTTTTTAAAGCAGGAGTTTTGGGGATTGCGCTTTCTTCCGTAATTTCCGCATTCGTTATTGACATTTGCTATATCGTCAAGCTGAAAAAGTGCTTTGCGGAACTGAATATTCCCAAAAAGAGTAAATTTTTTGACTTGGGAATATTGAAAAAATCATTCCGGTATTCAATCCCTGTGGCACTCCAGCAATCGGCAATGACATTCACCTCGCTTTGGATTGCGCCGCTGATAAACGGGATTTCGGCAAGCGCCACGGCGGCATATTCGGTTATGTCAAAAATATACTCGGTGAATTCAAATATTTACCAAAATTCAACAAAAACGCTCAGTACATATACGGCCTAATGCGTCGGCGCAAAAATCAGCAAACAGGAATCGGAGGAAAAAAATGAGCAAGTATGAGCCTTTGTGGCATTATCTGAAAGAACAGATAAAAGAAAGCTGTAAGTTGACATACGAAGAAATCAGAGATATTTTGGGCTTTGAGATAGACCATTCTTTTCTGACTTATAAAAATGAATTGAAGGAATATGGCTATGAGGCGGGCAAAATATCAATGAAAGAAAAAACAATAATATTCAACAGGATATAATTATCTGCTTGGAGAATTGAAAGCAAGGGGGAACGTTTATGGGCACTTTTTCTGATTTTGCTTGTGCCGCCGCGCCGTGGGCGGCGATGGGGTTGCTTTTGGCGGTATTTTTGGCTCGCAGTGCGGCAAAGGAAAAGAAAGGCGAAAAACGCGGCAGCAACTACGGCATGGAGGGGGTGAGCCTCGGGAGGTGTTTCGGCATGCTCATCGGGACAACGCTGGGGGACAGCATCAGCTTTGTCTGTACAACGGTTATAAAAATCGTCTTTTAATAATAATATGTTCTGATTTTTACGGGTGCGGCGGGATATATAGGTATAAGATTGTCATACCAAACAAAGCCCGTTATGGTATAGTCATCAGGATTGTTATTTTCTTCATAAAAATATATTTCATCTATTACAGATGTAAGTTCCTCATATTCCTCATCATATACCGACCACTCGCGTGTAAGGCTGTATGTGTATGCGCAGCAGAGCTTGCCTTGATAATAAACCGCAAGATATATTTTTCCGCTGCCGGTATAACCGTTTTTGTCATATGTTGCGCCAAAGCTTAATTTGTTCCGCGCAACGACATTTCTTGCCCAAAATTCAACAATCGGGTTTCCGGGTGCTGTTTCACTGCCGGTAATTCACAAAACCTTCTTGCCATAGCTTGACGTAAATATTTTACCGTTGTATTGGAATTTATCATCCGGTATAAACGGTTCATATGTCGCTATATAACCTTTCTCATTAAACTCTACAGTATGCAAAGACACATCAGCAAGGTTGTACTCCCCAAAGGTGTTTTTATCCTTATCATAGGTGTAACCTTGAAATTCTGTGCCTTCCACAATCTTTGCCGATTTTATACCATCATTTTCATTGTATGTAAACTCTATCATGCTGTTGACGGGAATGTTATCAAATAAGCTTTCATCATCACAATCCCGACGGTTAGGTTTGCCGTTTTCATCTATTGTATAACAGCAATAATTATTATAGTTTGTGAAAAACTCCATACCGTATTTATACATATCGGTTGGCATGCTGAATGAAGCTTGATAACCCGGGCAGGTCTATAGCCAATCACAGAAAGGCTATGAGTCTTACACAAGAAAAGCTTGCCGAACATTTAGATGTCAGCACACATTATATATATGAAATAGAAAGGTGCGGAAAAACACCGTCATTTCCGATGATGATAAAAATTGCCGACCTGTTCCACACAACCATTGACGGTTTGCTGTGCGAAAGCACTGCCGGGGCGGCAGTGAAAGCAAACTGACACAGCTTATAAACAGTCTGTCCCCCGAAAAGCAAAATAAACAGTGTGAATATCTGAAATGCGTCCTTCCGTACTTGAAATTATAAAAAAACGTGTGCTCCGTTGCACACGCTTATCTGTTATTAAATTATAATAAGAAAGAGCATTCTTGACAGGGTTGAAGAATGCTCTTTATATTGATTGATTTTTATAATCAACCGCAATCGAAATTCCCGTTATCATAGTGACGAATATAGCTTAATACCGATTCTGCTGTTTTCTATATTCAGATGGCGTTTGACCGATATATTTTTTGAAGGTTTTTAAAAAATAATCATAAGAATTAAAATTTAGCATGTTACATACATCTAAAGGAGCATAATTATATGTTGTCAGGTATTGGCAAGCTTGCTGACATCTCAATGTATTTATATATTGTATAATTGTGTAGCCTGTTTTTTTCTTAAATAATCGTGCTAAGTGGTACTTGCTGATGCAGGCTTGTTCTGCAATTTCATCAAGTGTAATTCTTCTTGTATAATTGGACCGTATATATCCGAGGGCGAACAAAATGGGGTCCGATGTATCGTATTTGTTTTTCTTGCCATATCTTTTTGTAAGAAACAAAACAAAGTCAACCATATAGTGACTTATCTCGGACATAAAAAATTCGTCATCTTTTTTCAGGAGATAAATATTAACAATTTTTGATAGTTTTCTTCTTAAACTTTTATCGTGGATAATAATTTGATATGTATAATTTTCAATGTCGATATAATTATATTTAAAGAAATCATTATCGACGCAGATATTGACAATATCCATGATAGAGTCGCTTGTTAACGAGTGTATAATATATGGATTTATAATACAAAAATCCCCTTGCTTTACATCTATATAATCGTTATCATAATATATCTTCCCGGAACCGTTGGCTATATAATAAAATTCGAGATTGCGGTGCCAATTGACATTGCCGGTGTCATCGTTGATGGTCCCGAATAAAATAAAAAACGGTAATTGTTCGTTGGTGTCTTTTGCCAAGGGGGGCAGTATGGGTTCAAAATGGATATGCGACATTTTTATCTTTTCCTTTCCGTAAAAATTATGATATTTTCATTATATAATTATTTTTCGATTTTGTCAATATAATATGTTTATATATCAATATAATATGTTTTAAAATGGTTTTTCATATGCTATAATTACAGTAAAATAACATACCTGAGGGAGAGTAACAATGAAAAGAAAGATTTCTTTGATAATGATTTTGGCAATTATTTGCCGCTTTTGCATCGCATTTGCAGATATTTCGGAAAACAATTCTGTCATGTTGCTTGTAGGATGCTCTACAGCCATGCAAAACGGAAAGAAAGTTCTGATTGATGATGACGAAGAAGTTGTGCCGCAAATAAAAGACGGCAGAACATATATCCCGATTAAGTTTATGGGGGATGCATTTGGCTGGAATGTAGAGTGGGATAACAGTTCAAAGACTGCGGTACTTTCTGACAGTAATACTAAAATCGAGATTACAATCGGAGAAAAAGAATTAAAGAAAAATGATGAAATCATCACATTGGATGCTCCTGCGATGATTATGAACGACAGGACAATGCTTCCTCTCAGAAGTGTTGCCGAGGCATTCGGGAAAGAGGTGTTTTGGGACCGACGGGGATTTATTGCCATAAGCGATGAAGAAATGTTTAAAACCGCGTATGAAAAGATCCAAATAAATACTATTATTAAAGATTTATTGTCGGGAGCGGACGAAGAAACAATGAATACTGCAGAGGGACTACAATGGGTCGCTCAAAACGGCGCTGAGTGCAAAATGGACAATAACGGCATTTATACCGTTTCAAAGAACAACATCGAAGAGGATGCATATATACACGCAGCAAAAGCCGTTTTGCCGCAAAAGCTTACAACCGACGGAAAAACGGTAGAAATTGATTTTTCTGTTTGCGGTGATGAAATATGGAAATGGGCTCGTCAGTTGCTGTTATTTAACGGCGCTCTGGGAAACTCTATTTTTATGATATATAACTGGGAGGGCGAATTTTGTATAAACGGTTACAAATACGGTTCAAGCATCGGCGGATATTGGGGTGAGTACAAAAACAACGAATGGTATAACATTTCTATTTTGCTCAATACCGATAAGATTTCAACTGAATCTCAATCTGAAGTAAAGCAAAAAAAATACAAAATAATAATAAAAGACTCGGAAGGCACGGAATTATGGAGTACGGAAAACAAAAATAATTATCCGAACGGTACTTTGTATATACCGGATGAATTATCTTCGTTGTCATGGGCATACAGAACAAACGTGAAAGGAGATTGGTCGCTTCGTTTCAAAGATCTGAAGGTGGGATATGAGGAAGATTTTAATAATGAAGGCGGAGCTTTATCAAATGCGGCAAAGCCGATTAAAAAAGTTGTCAAAGATCCGACCGGCACTCACGGTACGGGTACGTTGCCGCCGACACCGGGCGATAATACCGGCATATGGCTTGCTTCGGATTCGTGGGCGAAGATAGAAGAAAATAATAAGGAAATAACCGTAAGCAGAAAGTTTAAACAAGGTTCGAGCTTAAAGTATAATTACAAGCCTTTGACGGAATATGTATTGCCTAAGGAAATTTCGCTCAATAAGACGGCACTTACTCTTAATATGTCAATATACGGCGGCACCTCAAAAAAGATAAGAACAGCATTGATGTGGAATGGAATTATAGATACAAAAGCGCCGATGCTGATAAGCGCCGGGTCTATGATATTTACGGACTGGAGTTCGGTTACATTAAAAGATGAGTGGTACGATGTGGAGTTGACCCTGAATCCCGATATGAAAGCGTATGACGTCAATAATATGTCATATAAAATCATGATAACAGATCCGGCAGGGAAAAAACTATTAAATAAACAAATAAAAGTTGCCTCTGATTTGGGCATATATATTCCGAGTAAAATTTCTTCAATTTGCTGGAGCAACAGATATGATAATAGCTTAGAAGAAGATGAGGAGTATAAATTTAAGTTTAAAGATGTGACTGTATCGACAGAAACCGATAATTCCGTAATCAGAAGCGTAAAGATACTAAACGGTGATACGGTAAGCTTGTCGGAACCGCTTGAACTCAAAGCGGCTGTGGACGGTGACTTCCTTTCAAATTATGATGTGCAATGGTATGTTGAAAATGAGACCGGTAAGGCACGTATCAGTGAAAATTATCTGATCCCCGAAAAGGCGGGAACGGTAAAACTGATTGCAAAGGCAGCCGCTGATCCGAACTTTAGCGACAGCAAGCAGATTACGATTGAAGAAGGGGAGAAAAAAGCGTTCTGGATACCTATAAACGGAAGCAAGCTCTTTAAAAATGATGACGGAAGTTATACCGTAGCAAAGGATAATTTCAATATTGACAGTTATACATTGTATGCGGATTATTCTTTGGTTGAGCCGTTATCGACAGACGCAAAGACGGTCAGAATCAGCTTTGGAATGAAGGGTGATGATGTCTGGACGTGGGGCAGACAACTGATGATGTTTAATAATTATTTCGGAAATTCTATTTTTATGCTGCAAAATACCCCGGATAATATCGCAACTTTGACCGAAGCGGGTAAATGGTATCAGGTTGAAATCCTTCTTAACACCGATAGGATTTCGACGGCAGATCAAAACAGCACAAACCAGAAAAAATATCGTATACGTGTGACAAATGAAAACGGTAAGAAGATTTACGAACAAGAATTCAGAAATAATTACCCGAACGGCACATTATATGTCCCTGATGAGATAAAGAGTATTCAATGGGGTGCAAGAAGTGCAACTCAGGGGGATTGGAGATTTACGTTCAGAGATGTATCATTGGAATATGCAAATTGATATGTTGTGAAAGGAATATATGAAATGAAGATGAAAGTAAAAATCACGGCAATTGTTATGACGCTGGCGCAATTGATCAGCACATCGGCAGCTTTTGCGGAGGATTCAGCGGCGCATCTGTTTTTGCCGGCAAAAGAAATCGGAACGGAGCTGTATGTTGCAAAAACAGGAAAGAAAGATGCAAAGGGAACGAAAGATGATCCGTTTGACAGTATTGAAACCGCAAGAGATTATTTACGCACAATAAATAAGGATGCGGGGGTAAAGGTAATATTAAGAGGCGGTGATTATATTATCAATAATACTGTTTCGTTTGACGAAAGAGACAGCGGAACAAAAGATAGCCCTGTAGTGTATGAGGCATATCCGGGAGAAACCGTACGTTTCCTGGGAGGCAGAGAGGTTGATACGAATAAAGCGGAAAATGTAACTGACCCCGCAACAGCTGCAAGACTTAAAGATCCGCAACACACAAAGCAGATAAATTTAAAAGAGCAGGGAATCACCGATTACGGAGAATTGGGGCCTTTCGGAGATTCTGCCCTTTACTGGCAGATACCAAGGCAGAGTTATGTCGCACCGCCCGTACTTTTATGGGGCGGAGAAATGCTGGAGCTGGCACGCTGGCCAAATGACGGGTATGCAGAAGTAGAGTCTGTTTTGGAAGCGGGAACCTTGATAAGAATGTGGCATGAGGATCAGGCGAAAAATAAGGGTTATGTTCCGCCGGAAGAACGCGGCGAGCAAATTCCCGTAACTTTCGGATTTAAAGCCGGATCCGAGCCTTCAAGATGGTCAAAAGCAAAAGACGCTTGGGTTGCCGGATTTTGGGGAAACGATTGGGCGGATCAGGCGATGCGCGTTAAAGAGATAAATATTTATAAAAATTCAATCACGACCGAGAATCCGTCTACTTACGGAATAAGAGTTAAGGCGAGATGGTATGCATATAATCTTTTGGAGGAGATCGATGTGCCGGGAGAATATTATCTGGACAGAGAAAGCGGTATTTTGTATTTTTATCCGATAGAAACCGATGAAAATATTATGCATTTTTCGGTACAGGATACGCCTGTAATAGAGGTGAAAAATGCTTCCGATATTATATTTGACGGGATTGATGTTTGCTATGCCAAAAACTATGGATATAAAATAAAGCAATCGGATAATGTCGTGGTGAAAAATTCCGAAATGTATTATATAGGAACATATGCGGTTGATATTGAGGATTCGACAAACTGCGGAGTTTTGGATTCTCAGGTATATAATATGATGAAAAGCGGCATATCTGTCAGCGGGGGTGACCGTGTTACGCTGACACCGGCAAATAACTATGTAAAGGGTTGCTCAATTCACGATGTTGGGCTTGTGGCAAAAACTTATGTGCAGTGTGTAAATGTTTCCGGTGTGGGGAATATAGTTGCGAAAAATACACTTTATAATTCGCCGTTCCAGGCGATACAGTATGCCGGAAACGATATTATTATGGAATATAATCATATATATAACGTGTGTCAGGGGGCAGATGACTGCGGTGCGTTTATGACCGGAAGAAGCTGGACGACAAGAGGAAATATAATAAGATATAACTACATTCATGATGTCGTTTCAGATAAACAGACCGGTGTCAGAGCGGTAATGCTTGATGACTATCACAGTTCAACAGCAGTTGAAAACAATATATTCGTAAACTGTACGAACGGAGTTGGAATACACAGCGGACAGGATAATAAAATAATAAATAATTTATTTTATAAATGCGGTCAAAACGGCGGCTCTCCATATTATATCGGCTCATGGGGATCACAGTCCGCACAGCTTCCGGTTATGTGCGCAACACTTGATGATGTACCGTATCAATCGGAAATATGGAGAGAAAAATACCCCGAGCTTACTTATATTCTGGAGCAGGATAATCCTCTCTTGCCTTATAACAACATCGTAAAGGATAACTTATATGCGGATTGTACAAGCCCGTCATACGGCGGAGATTCTTTAACAATATGTCGGATTGAAAATAACAAGGCGATAGACGCAAATTCATTGGATGCGGTGTTTACAGACATAGAAGGCGAAAATTATGTCTTGACGGAGTACGCAAAGAATATTTATCCGTTTTTTAAAGAAACGGATTTATCCGAGTGCGGGGCAGAGAAATATGTCCATCAAAATGATAAGATAAGCGATATAAAAGGAATTGTTTTGAGGATAAATTCGCCGTTTGCAATATCCGGCGGAAAAAAAGTCCGTATAAATAAACAGGGAATGGTTACACCGGTAATCAGAAATAATTGTACGATGGTTCCGCTCAGATTTGTAAGCGAGGTTATGGGAGCTTTGGTAGAATATAATGATGCGGAAAAGTCGGCATATATAAAATATAATGATAAAAATATAAAGATAACAAAAGACAGCAACAAATGTTATGTAAATGAGAGTATATATGAGTTTGATACGGCGTGTGTGATTATCAACTCCGCTATGTATGTTCCGGTAAAGGGAATCGCGGAGATTATGGGGAAAAATTCGCGATGGTACGAAAAGTACTCAATAATTGCCATAGATGAAGAACTGTCGGATGATTCGCAGGAAAAACTCAGCAAAATTCTCGGAACGAGAATTAAACCGATAGAGGAAGAAGTAACCGTTGAGAGTGACTGGAAGCCTTTGAATGACAGCTTGGTGATTCCTGACGGAGATGAAATTACAGTAAGACACGTAAACTTCCAGACTAAAGACAGCTACGTGAAATTCGCACAGATGACACTCCCGAAACCATTATCCACCGATCAAAAATCCGTTAATATTGAATTTGACATTAAGGGCGACACGGTCTGGACATGGGGCAGTGAAGTGTTGATGTTTAATAATGCATACGGAAATTCGATTTTCAGGGTTAGTTCTTTAAACGGAACTTTTGATACCGTGGGATATAATAAAGCATTTGATAACAATAGGTGGTATCATATCAAGATTGAGTTAAATACGGATAAGATATCGACACAGGTACAAAGCACGGGTGTTCAGAAAAAATACAAAATAACGATTTCCGATGACAGCGGTTCCAAATTGTATGAAAAAACAGGCGAGAATAACTATCCGAACGGGACGCTGTATATCCCGGACGCGTTGAAATCACTGGAATGGTGCGGAAGATGCGAATCCGGCGGGGGGAATTGGAGCATGACAATGAGAAATATGACGGTAACGGAAGGTTGAAAAGGAGATAGCAATGAAATTAAAGAGAATAGCCTCAGCCATTCTTTCGGTGATGATGATTTTATCGGTGTTTCAATGTGAGGTGTTTGCAAAGAAAAAAACAAATGCACAGATATGTTCGCAAATGCTTTCGGAGCTGAATGCTTTGCCGTATTATTTGAAGAATTACAGTAGTGAGCGCAAAGTAACAAGGGGAGATTTTTTAAAAACAGCTTCTTTGCTGTTTAAAATTTCCCCGATGCAGGAAGGCAACGTGAATGACGTTGAAGATGCGGATTTGAGAGGATATGTGAATGCTGCGGTGGATATGGGAGCGGTAGAATTGTCGGCGGACGGGAATTTTTCGGCTGATGATAAGATTGCACCTGTTGATGCGGTACGGATTATGGTTGTCTATCTGGGATACGGCAAAGTAATGAATGATAATTCCGAAGAAAGTCTGGAACTTGCACAGACCATTGACATAATGGACGGTCTTACAGATTTTTTTGCTCAAAAGACTGTGACATACAGTGATATGCTGAAAATTTTGTGCAATGCATTATTTTCAAAACCGTTAGAGCCGACTGTCAAAACCGGAGAGGTAATATATCGGGAATCGGACAGAACAATTCTGAAAAAATTATATTACATCGACGAGGAAAAAGTTAAGATTAAAAGCATAGTTACATCGGCAAATGATACGGTCAGCGTTGAAACGGAGAGCAAAGATAAAGGCGATAAACAGTATACGGTAGCAAGCACGTACAAATTTCCTCAGTGCGAAGGGACGACGCAATACATATGGATTAATGAGGATGGTGAGATCGTTTTTTGTTACAGTGACAAGCCGTATGAAATTATATATGATTATGTGGTTGCCGTAAATAAGAGTGATAATACAAACGAAAAGAAAGCATCGGAAATTAAAAACTTGGAGTTTGCCGGTCGTGACGGATATTATGATGTGAACAATGATTTTGAACTTTGGCATAATGGTGAGAGGGTCACGGGAAAGGACTATATAAATGGCGTTTATGTTAAAGCAGTGGTGGAAAATGAGAAGATAAATTCCATAGAAATATATTCAAAACCGGGCGATTCTATTCCCGAAGAAGGCGGAATAATCGAAAAAACGGAAGATGGTGTTATTTATTACAGAAAAGGTGATTCGTCAATTGATAAACTGGAACTCGGGAGTGATAATGTAACTGTTATAATTGACGGTGTGAAAACAAGCACTTCGAGATTAAAAAAAGGAATGGTTTTTGAGTATTGTTGTTTTTCGGAAAAAACGGTAATCATTGCAGATGATTGGAAGTATGAAGGAAAGATAACCGAAATACGCGATGATGGAATCATGATTAAAGATGAGTTGGTTCCAATGTCTTATAGGCAAATATATACATCAAGAGACGGAGGAATCACATTTAAGCAAGAGCAGCCGGATAAGTTTTTAAATGTTGAGGTGTCGGTGTTGGCAGATCCGAGCGGAAGCGCCCGTTTTATAATAACGCAAAGTGATGCGGATGTTTACGGAATTGTTTTGGGTGGAAATTTTGATGATGAAATAGAAGAAAAAGAACTCAAAATTGCTTGCATCGGAGATACAATAAAAGAAAAAACATATTCAGTAAAGCTTTCTGCATCAAGCGAAGTTGATTATGATACGGCAAGGTCAAACGCAAAAAATGCAGACGGCAATGGTATTTATGAATTTAAAATATCAAACGGAGTGATAAAGAAAATCAGTAATATCGACTGGGAAAAATCCAACGGTGAGCTAAAAACGTCAACAGGCAGATTCCCGGGCGCATATGCGGCAATAGATATCGGAGCACGAGAAAAAGGATTTAAAGAAGAATGCATAATTTCGCTTAAAGATTACAATGGAGATTTTAATCCTCAATATGTTCCGTGGAATGCATTGGTTAATAAGCAGTATACGAATCTTAAGTATAAAATCGACGAAAAAATGCCGACGTCGGATCTGTTTGTCATTGTCGACGGAATGGATTCGCTAAGGGGAGATACAACCTTATTCGGCATTGTCATCAACAAGGAAACACGATATGATCCGTATACGGAGAGCGTTGTAAATGAATATTCATTTTTAACCAACGGTGCAACCAAAAGCATGGTTTTCGAAGAAGACAAAGACCCATTAAAGTGGAATAAGAACGACATCATTGAATATTACGACGGCGGAGGATTTAAAGAAACCGGGTATATGAGCATTGTGTCAAAAGATAATCTGTTTCCGATTGATGAGCCAAAAGGAATAGGCAGCGTTTCCTATGAAAAAGGCGGAGTATATGAAGGTACTTCAAATAAGATGGTGAAGGTAAATAATGCCGGAGAAACGCAGTGGTATTTTCTACACAGCAGCTATCAGGTTTTTGAAGTGGTCAATAAGAACAAGGTCAAAAAATCTGATTTGAACAGTGCCCTCGGAAAGAAAGTGTATTTTCTTAAATCAAAGTCAAGAGTTTATTGTATATTTTATTTAAATGATTAACTGTGTAACAATAGATAAAAGTAAAACATCAGTTTTACTTTTATCTAAAATAAAAATATTAAGGAGGAAGCAAAATGAAAATAACAAAGATTATTGCTGCATCAATAAGTATTGCGGCAATAGCCGCAAATTTGCAGCCGGTATCCGCACAGGACACTGTACGTTCACAAGATGTTAAACTATCTTCGGTATGCGGAAAGGTTAATGACAATACTGTGGGGCTGGGGGAGATAATGCTCAGCGGAAAGGTTTTGAACTCGAAAGGAAATCCGATGACTGCCGTTTTGGCACTCAAAAATGCGGAGAACAAGTTGGTGGATGCTAAAATTAAAAACTTTGTTCCGCAGTCAGATGATGAAGAATTTAAAATTTCATTTGAAGCTATGTATGATACCATAGGTATTACCGCGGAGGGTTATTTGTGGGACGGAGTTACAATGGAGCCTGTTACGACAAAGGCGGAAACCGTGCAGATGACAACTTTGTCTGGTGATGATTTTACTGCGCAAAACGGGGCGGAAATCACATTCCAAGACGGAGTGATTTCGATTAACAAAGCCTATAAACAAGGATATTGTGCAAATTGGTTTACATCGCTTATGAAATATTCTTTTGAGGAGCCGGTTAATTTAAGGGATGGACAAAGATTAACATTTGATTGCAAATTTTGGGGAAATCCATTGGACTGGGCAAGAAGTTTTGCAGTCTGCTTTAACGGTTCGTCTTCATATTCGCAATTAATGGTAAATACAGATTCGAAGTTTTATGCGGGTGGAATCGTTACTCCGATTTCAAAAGATAAATGGTACGGTATTCATTTTGATGTAAATTATAACTATCAATCTACAGGCTCGGGAGGAACTCTTTGCCGGGCGGTGCTGTACGATCCGGATACAGGAGAAAAGATAGCGGAACATGCATATAATAAAAATTCGTCGGGAGGAATGGTCGATAAAATCGAGTCGATAGATTTTTCGTCAAGAATTCCCGCTGCCCTTGAAGATGAAAAGAATCTTGAGATAAAGATGAAAGATGTATGTTTTACAAGAGGAAATACGCCTGAACCGGTGATAAGTAATATTGAGATTGAAGGAGAAAATCTCACAGCGGCAATGGGTGAGATGACGTCGCTTTCTGCAAATGTAGTCGGTGATTATCTGGAGTTTAACGAAAGAGCGCAGGCTGTTCGCTATGAAATTGAGGACGTGACAGGCAAAGCGGTAATGTATAATAATGCGATTTACCCAATCAAAACAGGTGATATAAAAGTAAAGGCGGTTTCACTTTTGGACGGAACTCAAAGTGAGGCAAAGACGGTTTCTGTTGTGGACGCAGACGCATTGCCGTGGCAGAGCGTAAATTCGACGAATGTTGTTACCGAAGACAAGACGACAACTTTCAGCCTTAATAACGTACCAAATTCTTATATCAGAATGGGAGAATATACTCTGCCCAAAGCATTTACGACAAACGGAAAGACGGTCAGTGTAAGATTTGACTTTAAAGGAGGAGATTTCCTGCAAAACAGCAATCTTGTTCTGTTTTTTAATTCGATGGTCGGAAATGCGCCGGTAAATATTGTCGGTGCGCTAAAGGCAAGTGACGGAAAAACATTAAATGAGTGTATTAAACCGGACGAATGGTATTCACTGGAATTGTTGCTTAATACCGATAAGGTATCAAACAGTTCCGAAGTCGGAGGGAAGTATAAAAAATATACTCTTATAATTAAAGACAGCACAGGCGAGGAAATATATTCCGCAACAGGCGCAAATAACAGCGGCAACTGTTGCAAAGACGCATCAGGTGCGGTTGTCGGCACTCCGCTGATACAACCAGAGATTTCAAAGGTGGCAATTACTACAAGAAGCGCAAGTAATGCAAATGTTGAGATTAGTATCAAAAATTTCAGGATAGGTTATGATTTGTTCTCATCATTGAATAATTCAGAGGTGAATTTTGAGAACGGAGCTGTTAACGTATCAAAGACATATGCTAATAAAACTTACTATGAAGCACTTTTGTGGACCGAGCCGGATAAAGAATACAGCACGAATGCAAGGGCTGTTGAATTAAGCTTTATGACAAAGGGCAACAATGTCTGGAATTGGGCGCGCCAGGCTATGATATTCAATAATGCACAGGGAAATCCGACTGTTGCAATATGGAATCTGAATAATGGATTTGACCTTAACGGATACAAAACTGCTTTTGAAGACGGAAAGTGGTACAGAATTAAGCTTGTTTTAAATCCCGAGAGAAAAACAGATGCAGAGCAGACAAGTAAAAAATATACGGTTGAAATATTTGATGAAAACGGGCAGCAATTGTTTTTTAATACGCAATCAAATGCGAGCAATGCAACATATGTTCCATCGGTCATAAAAACCATTGACTGGAACGCGAGAATCGATTCCGAATCGGGAGGAACGTGGGAAATGTCTGTTAAAGATTTGATGATAAGAACTTTGGATTAAAAATGTTGTAAAGTGAGGGACTGTCGTGCGTGAACTTTCATGCACGACAGTCTTATATATACTGTGGCAGAAAGGACTATACATAATGAAAAATGTAAATGATATGACAATAGAAGAAAAAATACAACAAACAGCCATTTTTCCTATAACAAGTACAATGTTACGGGAAGAAAATACGAAAAAAACAATTCCGCCAAAAGCGGGAGGATATTTTATTGGAAAGGAAATTATCAAGAATGATATTCAAGATATAGGCACTGTCAAAGAGGAAATAGAAAATATAAAAAATAAACAGGAAATAATGCCTATAATTTGCGGTGATTTTGAAAATGGCTGTGGTGATTCGGTGACATCTTTAGTAAGTCTCCCCAGACATATGGCACTCGGTGCGACAAATTCAGAAGAACTTGCATATCTCTATGGAAAGGTTACTGCAAGACAGGCAGAATTTATAGGGGCGAATGTTGCTTTGGCGCCCGTTGTGGATTTAAATATTAACCCCAGAAACAATCTTGTGTCAACAAGGGCAATAGGAGATAATGCCGATGATGCGATAAAAATGTTATCAAGCGAGATTGCGGGTATGCAGGATAATGGGTTGAGTGCATGCTTAAAACACTTCCCCGGGGACGGTGTTGATTGGAGAAATCAACATATGGTTACCACAACAAATAGTTTAACCCGTGAAGAATGGGAAAAAAGCTATGGGAAAATTTATCGGGAACTGATAAAAAATGGAGTGAAGATGATAATGATAGCGCATATTGCCTGTCCATGTATGCAAAATGATTTATTTGATGGATTGTATTTGCCTGCCTCGCTTTCGAGTGAGTTGATTAGTTATCTAAAATCCGATATTGGATTTGACGGCGTATGCATTTCGGATTCGCTCACAATGGGAGGATTTTTGGGCTGGTATAAAAATTCGGCAATTGCACAAGTTGAGTGTTTTAAAGCGGGGATTGACATGGTTTTGTTCCCTGATGAAACATATTTGCCCGCCATGAAGACGGCGGTGGAAAATGGATGGTTGTCCGAGAAAAGACTGGACGATGCAGTACATAGAATTTTAAAGTTCAAAGAAAAAATATCCCCGGCAAATAATACAGTAAGCAGCGATGAAGTGATAGCTTTGGGAGAGCGTGTGTCAAAAGAAATTGCGGAAAGAAGCATAACCCTGATTGCAAAAAAACGTTTTGTCCCGATATGTGAAAAAGATAGAATTTTGATTGTGTATCTTAGAGAAAGAGAAGGGGAAGAGGATTGTAAAAACAGCTTAACTCCATTTGTGACCAAGATAAAGGAAAGGTGCAGAAATGTTGAAGAGGCAAGCGAATATTTTTGCAACAGGAAGAAATCGGCAGAATATGACAGAATAATATATTTAGTGAAAAGTACGGATATATGTCTGCCTGATGCATGGGCGGCATTGTGCGAAAATGTGGATAAATCAATAGTAATATCATTTAAATCGCCTTATTATAAAGAATATTTTGAAAGAGCACAATACGTTATAAATGCTTATTCGGATACAGAATCATCACAATATGCTGTAGTAAGAGGGCTTTTTGGGGAAATAAAGATGGATGCAAAACCGCCTGTTAATATTCAGTAATATTATAATAAAATCAACGATTCACTCTGTGACATTATACTTTGTCATTTTTCAGAGGAAAAGCGGCAAATGAAAGCTTGATATGCCGGAAATTTCATGCTATACTGGTAATATTATAATTAATTCAAATGCTGCTTTACTTTTAGTTGTACTCTAAAATTGGGCGTGTGAAGTTTTTTCTGTAAATTCAATTTCTCTATGACAAAATATCTGTTTTTAACGGGCAGGATAGCCGAGTTTAGGCTTTCCTGCCTTAATTGTAATATAGCACGGATTTTACGCCATGTCAAGGGCGGTCTCGCAAGAGACCGTGAATTTTACCCTTGTACATGGTGGAAAATTTGTGCTAAAAAAGCCGCCCGTCATACATTATCGACAACTCTCCGTAAACTTTACACCAGTTTCAGAGCGGCATTGTCCATTTCTTTGTTGCCTCAAATGTCGCTCAATACAATGCTTTCAAAAGTGCGGTATCGCTTGGAAATACGCTTCTCTGGCTGTTTAACCGACGCAGCGCACTGTTGAGGCTTTCTATTGCATTGGTTGTGTACATAACCTTTCTGACATCCGCCGAAAATTTAAACATCGGCGATATGACATCCCAATTTTCTTCCCAACGTTTCATTGCGTTCGGATATCTGTCGCGCCATTTTTTGGTGACAGCCTGCATACGCTCGTAGCCACTTTCTTCATTTGGTGCATGGTATATACTCTTTAGGTCATTAGCAAATGCCTTTTTGTCTTTTTCCGCAACATATTTCAAGGTGTTTCGCACCTGATGAACGATACAATGCTGATATTCGGTATTTGGATATGCTGCTGTATCCTGCCATCTTAAACCAAACACTTCACTTTCACGGAGTCCGGTGTTTAGTGCTATGTAAAAAGAAGTTTTGATATTTGTTTCTTTCAGCCTGTCCGACATAAGTTTAAGTTCATCTTTTGAATATGCTCTTATTTCACTTATATGACGGGGATCGGGAGGAGCAGTAACCTCATCAAATATGTTTTTCTTGATATATTTCTTTTTGTAGGCAAAAGATATAATTACTTTTAGTGTCTTGTATAGTCCTTTTACATATTCCTCGCTGTACTTCAATCTCTTTTCATTCAAAAAGTCATTTACCATATTTGCTGATATTTGATATACAAATAATCCGCCGAATTTTCATTGATAATGATTTCTGTAAAGTGAATTATATCGCTTAATTGTTGCATAGGCTCTCGTTGCAGGAGCTTCGGTTGTAATAAACTCATCAAAAACTTCTGAGAATGTAATTTTTTGATTTTCAACAAATTCTCCATAGTTATTGACTTGGTATAAAGCATCTGCGAGCGCTTTGTCAGCTTCTTTTTTGTTTTTATATCCGCCTTTTTCAATTTGCCTTCTTTTCCCGTCAATTTTCCCAAAATCAATTCTGTATGACCAAGTTGTACCTCTTTTTCTAACGCTTCCTTGCATAAGATTTTCCTCCTTAAACTTATATTATCTAATCTTATTATAACTTTTAAGTTGCAAAAACCTTACCAAGTAAACAAGTGTTTTTTTAACATTTTATAAACCGCTCTAAACCGCATAAACACAAGGGTTTTGAGCTTTTTTGTGGGCAGTGGGCAAGCATTTTTATCAAAATTCTTCATTTGCCCACCATTTGCCCACAAGGAGTAAAAATACACATAAATACAAAAAAACACGATTAGTTAAAATCAGCTAATCGTGTTTCGTGTTCTGACCTTAGAAATGCAGTATTCAAGCGGCTTTCAAGGTGTATTTAATCGTATCTGTTTGTATCTACGATTATCCAAAATATCTCTTTAAAAGTCCCTCAAATGCTTTTCCGTGTCTTGCCTCGTCCTTTGCCATTTCATGAACGGTATCATGGATTGCATCGTATCCTAATTCTTTAGCTTTCTTAGCCAATTCGAGCTTACCTGCTGTTGCGCCGCATTCAGCCTCTGCTCTCATTTGCAGATTTGTCTTTGTGCACGGAACAACAACCTCACCCAAAAGCTCTGCAAATTTTGCAGCATGCTCAGCCTCTTCAAGAGCTGCTCTCATGTAGAACTCTCCGACTTCGGGGTATCCCTCTCTGATGGCTTGTCTGCTCATTGCGATATACATTCCCACTTCGCAGCATTCGCCTTCAAAGTTAGCCTTTAAGCCTTCGTAAACCTCGGGATCAACCTTATCCTTTGCTCCTACTCCGATAACGTGCTCACAGACAAAGTTCAAAGAACCCTCTTCCATAACAGTAAACTTTGAACCCGGCACTCCGCACTGCGGACATTTTTCAGGCGGTGTGTCACCCTCGTGAACGTAACCGCAAACAGGACATACAAACTTTTTCATAATAATTACCTCCAAAAAATTAAATTTATAATAAGGCAGACGCCTTACATACACTTTTCACATAAACCGTAAAACACCAGCGAATAACTGTCGATTTCCAGCTTTTCTTCCGATATCACGGCACGGTTTAACCAATCACCGTCGGGAATATCAACATCTTTTACCGCCTTGCATTTGCGGCAAACAAAATGCGGATGATTTTTTGCGTTTCCGTCATAATGTTCCGCCTCTGTTCCGCAGTCGAGCTTTTGAATATCACCGCTTTGCGTTAAAAAAAGTAAGTTGCGGTATACCGTTGCCAGACTTATATTCGGAAAATCTTTTTTCAACTCGGTATAGAGCCAATCTGCCGTCGGATGATTCCTTACACTTCTTAAAAGCTCCAAAAGAGCTTCGCGCTGTCTTGAGTACTTTACTATTTTATCCATACTCTTCCTCTTTCCTGATAACAATAACTATTATCATTATCAATTATATCATAAATATTTTATTTGTCAAGTCTTTTTTTAAATTTTTTTAAAATTTTTTCTTGTAATAAAAAAAGCTTGAGTACAAAATGAAATTTTGCACTCAAGTCCCCGTTTTTTGATGCAGCCGTTCGCTTATACTTTAGAAATCCACTCATCGAGAAACTTCATCTGTTCATCTGTGTGAAACCAGTGTTCGCCGTCTTTCATTACCGTCAAATCAGCATTATGCCGCGCAGCAAATGCCGATATTGTTTCCGCTGATGTCAAATTATCTTTATCGCCGTATAAAATACGCGTCGGGACGCTCCATTTAATCTTATGCTCGCGGACATAACAAAGATAACGCCAAGAAAGAACTTCGCCGAAATCTGTGGCAATTTCCGATTTTTCCGCAAGCTCATTTTCACTGACATTCGCCCATTTCATCATATCGCATATCAGCTTTTCCATATCCACCACAGGCGATATTAAATATGCTTTATCAACAAGCGTTTCATTAAGCGAGAAAAGCGAAAAATATGCGCCGATGCTGTTGGCGATTAAGGTAAGTGAATCGCAGCGGCTGTGCAGCTCCATAAAAAACTTCGGGAATTCTTCTTTTGCCTCCCACGGTGCTTGTGAGTGATAATCAAACCCGATTACTTCGCTTTCGGGAAAAAGCGTCTTATAATGTTCGGATTCTGTCGCCGAACCGCCCTTGCCGTGAACATATACAACTATATTTTTCATATAAATTATTCCTCCGTTAAAACCAAATTTTCACTCAATCATTATATTACGGGATAATCCGATTGTCAAGCGGATATAAAAAGAATTTATCTATGTGTTGACGCTGCATTTTCCGAATGATATAATATTGACAAAAGCAGGATTTTGACGTTTTATTAAAATTTATTCCAACCAAAAATGTTTTTATGCGTGTAATATAACAGAAAGGATAAAGGAGGTGCGGCAAGCTTGAATGAAAAAGAACTGTTAAAGCGCTGTAAGAATGGAGAGAAAGAGGCATTTGATGAGCTTATACGCACTTTTTATCCGTATGTAACAAAGTATCTTTTAAAACTGACGCGCGATGAAAATTTGAGTGAGGATTTAACACAAGATGTTTTTTGAAGGTAATACGGACGATTGAGGACTACAAAACCGACGGCAAAGCATCATTTGCAACCTATATTATAACAATCGCCAAAAACACATTTATTGATTACACCCGACGCAACAGAATTATATTTTCAGAAATATCCGAAACGGAAATCCCGAGCGGTGAAAATCCCGAAAACAAGGTTTTAACCAATTTGGAGTATTAAAATATATAGATTCCCTGCCGCCCAATCAGGCAAATGTTATACGGCTTAAATATATAGATGAATACACCTTAAAGGAAATAGAGAATATAACCGGGATACCACAAAAAACTGTCAAAAGCCGCATACACGAAGGAACAAAGAAACTGCGAAGTTTGTTGAAAATAAAAAGAAAGGATTGATTTTATGGAAAAGGCTGAGATTTTGATTAGGGTGTTAGAGCCTGAAATAGATGCCAAATGTGCAGAAATACGGCAGAAAAAAAGCGAACGGCTTCTGACAAAAGTCTTTGTCGCGTCAGCGGCGATTATGCTTACAATTCCGGCGTTACTTATATTTTTCGGAGTAAGTCTTTTTACGGTATTTATTCCGATAATATTTATCGGAGCGGTATTTTTAAGCACATCACCGATTTTAATAAGCAAAGGAGTACAAAATTATGAACAAATTTAATGCATTTATCGAAAAAAGAAATTTCAAAAAGATTTTCATTGTTTACATTATAATTGCCGTCATATGCGGTGCGGCTTGCGCCGGAGCCGTCGGATATATTTTCAGGGATAAGATCAATTTTGCCCTGCAATATGAAAAAACAAACGAACTCTTAAAAAAGCAAAATTGCAAATGAGGTAAAAAGCACAAAGCAAAGCGGCTCGGAGATGCTTATGTCGATGAATAAGGTTACAAAGTTTACCGGATTTTTCATTATACCCCTCGGTGTACTTATGTTTATACAAGGTTATTTTTTCAGAAATATGCCGCTTGCGGAAACTGTGATTTCCACCTCCGCCGGACTTCTCGGAATGCTCCCGAAAGGTCTGGTTTTACTGATAAGTATCGGCTTTGCTGCGGGTGTAATCAATCTTTCAAAAAAGCAGGTTTTGGTGCGTGAGCTTCATTCTCTTGAAAATCTCGCGCATTGCGATACGATATGTCTTGATAAAACAGGAACGCTTACGGAGGGTAAGCTGTCTGTTGAAAAGGTTTTTACCGATATTGACGGTAATGAATTTGAAAAGCTGATGTCCGCTTATATAAAGTACACTCAGGATAACAATTCCACTTTTCTTGCGCTCAAGAATCATTTTAAATGCACCGATACTTATGAGTGTACGGCGTGCGTACCTTTTTCATCGGAGAGAAAGTATTCCTCTGTCACTCTTGATAACGGACAAAGCTTGGTGATAGGTGCGCCGGAAAAGCTGTGCAAAGATATTCCGTATGAGGCATTGGATATGATGTCGGAGGGGAAAAGAGTTATTTTCGCCAGACTTTGCCGCGGTGAAATTATGCCGGAAAATATTGATATTATCGGTATGATTGTGATTTCGGACAAGGTAAGGAAAAATGCAAAAGAAACGGTAAATTATTTTTATTCGCAGGGGATTGATGTGAAAGTTATTTCGGGAGACAGCGCGAATGCCGCGGCGGCAATTGCAAAAATTGCAGGCATAAAAAATGCCGGGTTATATATTGACATGAGCGGTGTTTCGGATTCCGATATTGAAAAATTCGCTGATGAATACACTGTATTCGGACGTGTGACACCTAATCAGAAAAAGCTTTTAATTGCCGCCATGCAGAACAAAGGACATAAGGTGGCAATGACGGGCGACGGTGTGAATGACCTTTTGGCGATGCGCCGGGCGGATTGCTCCGCTGCGATGGGGACGGGGTGCGACGCGGCGAAACAGAGCGCACAGCTGGTACTTTTAGACTCGGACTTTACGGTTTTAAAGGATGTAATTTCCGAAGGGCGCCGAGTCATAAACAATCTCACAAAATCAGCCGGTGTTTTCTTTATAAAGACAATCTATTCGATACTTTTGTGTATTCTCTGTTTGCTCTTTAACGCCGATTTCCCGTTTATACCGATTCAGATTACGCTCATCGACGCAGTTATAGAAGCATTCCCGGCATTCTTTATGTCTTTCGAGAAAAATGACACGAAATGCGAAAAAAGCTTTCTGCAAACCGCTCTCAGATCGGCTCTTCCAAACGGAATCGCGGTATTTGTGTGCTGTGCAATACTTCTTGTTCTGTCAAGATATTCGGGAATCGAAAGCGCTCAAAGTTCGCTTTTAATGTATCTTTCGGTAGGCTTTATAAGCCTTGCGGGAGTGATAAAAGCAAGCCTTCCGTTTAATTTGTTAAGAGGCTTTTTGGCGCTATCGTCCGTTTTGGGATTTATTTTTGCCGTAGCTCTGTTTTCAAATCTTTTGCAGCTGCCGCAGCTTTCTCTTACGGGAACGGTGATACTGCTGCCGATAACCGCAATCGGTATCATTCTCGCATTATGCATTAAATTACCGCGGCTGAAAACGGTCGGCTGAATAAAATATATTTAAGAAGTGCGCAGGCAGGTTTCTGTCTGCGCACTTGTGCATAGCGACGAAAAATATAAAAAAGATGACAAAACCCGAAAAATGTGATATAATTTAACTATGTGTACCTGAGAGATTTAATTGGAAAATGTTCGTTTTGCAATTAACTGTATAAGTAATGCTAAAAAGGTGGGTCTTTAAGAATGAATATTATGATATGCGATGATCAGAAAGATGAGCTTGAAAACATCAAACGGGTTGTATTGGAGTATGCAAAGGTACATCAGGAGCTTTTGATTAAAGTCAACAGTTTTTTTGATCCTTTTGATATGTTGGGGGAGATAAATAAGAACGGCGTTCCCGATATTGCACTGCTCGATATTTGTATGCCGGGAATCTTGGGGACTGAGCTGGCAAAGGAACTTCAGGACAGGAGCGGCGGAAATACAGACATCATTTTCTTGACGACAAGCTCCGATTTTGCCGTTGAAGCGTTTGCACTGCACGTAAACGACTATTTAACAAAGCCCTTTACCCAAGAAAGGCTTATCGACACGCTTGAAAGGGTGATCGAGAAAAGAAAAAAGCGTTTATTTTTGCCGATAACCTGCGGACGGGAAATACATCTTATCGATTTGTATCAGGTGCTGTATATGGAGGCGAAAAACCATAATGTTGAAATATATCTGAAATCGGGAAAAAACGTGAAAACACGCGCCGCCCTTACGGATATAAAGAATCAGTTCCGCGGCGTCAGCGGTTTTATATCGGTGGGGGCTTCGTATGTTGTGAATTTAAGGTGCGTGCAGTGCATTCTTCAGACCGAGTTTGTTATGATAAACGGACAAAGCATACCTGTTCCGCGGCGCTTAAGAAATGAAGTCAGGGAGCAGTACTTTGATTTTTACCGTGAGGAGGCAATGAAAAAATGATACATATATTTGCGGCTATGGTTTTGCTCGGGATTTCACATCTGTTTTCTTTTGGGGCAATGACGGAGTTGAAATATTCCGTGCGAAAAACAGCATTGATATATTTGGGATATTTTGTTATGTTTGTAAGTTTTGTAATGCTGTCTTATGCGGTATGGGGAGACAGTCCCGGTTATTATGCGGCAGCATATACGAGTACGATTGTTGTGGCGTTCTTTGTATTTATACTGACCTCTGCCGATTCACTCTGTAAAAAGATTTTTTTGTTTATCAGTTATTCAAATGTGTTCAGTATGTATGTGTGTATCTCGCTTGTGCTGTGCAGCATATTTTTAAAGGGCGCACCGGAGATAGTTGTATATTATGCAAGGAATATTATAAGAACAATTCTGTTCATTCCGACGGCTTTGATATACATACGCTTTCTGCGTCCTTCGGTAAGGGCGGTGTCGGGAAACAGGCGTAAAACCTGGTATTCCATATCTATTGTTTCCGTTCTGTTTTTGGTAATATTTGCATTGTTTCTGGTGATATTTAATACCGAATATGAGAATATAAATAAATATATTCCGTTTTTTGCGATTTCCGTTTTGATCTATGCTTCAATTCTGTGGGTTGTTTTCGCTATAATCCGACTGATGATAGATGAAAACAATGCGGAGCTGATTAACCAAAATGTAATGTATTTGCAGGGACGGCTTAAGACGGCAAGGGAGAACGAGCTGGCGGCAAAAACCGTCCGTCATGATTTCAGACACCATAATAGGAATATTGCGGCGATGCTCAAAAAAGGCGAAATAAAAGAGGCTATAAAATATCTGGAGCAATACGACAGCAGCCTGGACGAGGCGAAGATGAACGATTTTTGCCCAAACATTACCGTAAATGCTATTTTAAACAGCTTTTATAATAAAGCGAAAAACAACGGCATTTCGGTTTCGGTTAAAGCGGACACGAGGGAGGAAACATCCATAAAAGATATGGATTTTGTAGCGATTTTGTCGAACCTTCTGGAAAATGCCGTAAACGGCTGCCTTGAGTGCGAATCCCGCGGCGAGATAAGAGTCGATATACGGTCGGTTGAGGACAAAGCCGTTATTGTATGCTCCAATCCTTGCAGGAGGGATATTCCCATAGAAAATAATATGATTAAAAACCGCGGTATCGGAATTTCAAGTATGCTCTCGGCAATACGGAAATATGACGGTGACATAAGCTACAGCCTTGATGACGGAATATTGACCGTTTGCATTATATTAAATATTTAAAAACCACCAACCGATTATGTTTTTAAAGCCGCCCGAAAGGGTGGTTTTTATTTCAAACCAACCCTAATCGTCTCTGTCATAATTCCTCATCTATAAAAAATAGACCAACAGTGCAAAAAGCATCCGAACGGTTTTTCTATATGCCTTTTCATTGTAATTTCTTGCATGATTTTGCCTTGAAAGGCGCTTTTTTAGTCCGCTTTACGACACAGCGCAAATCATGCGCCACCAATTATTCACATTCAAAAATTATATAAAAAGATAAGTTCACACAAAACTTTTATGTGACATTTTAGAGCGGATCATAGAAAAAATTGCCGAATTATGATAGAATATTTTGTATAAAATGGGAAAGGAAGGCATTTGTTTATGGATTTCGGAAGTTATTTCCGCAGCTTGTTAAACGAGAAAAAGGTCAGTATTGCCGAACTGGCGGATAAATTAAATATCAAAAGCAAAAATGAAATATACAGGCTGCTCCAAAATAAATATTCATATGAAAAAATAAGCGCACTGACAGAAAAAATTCTGTCGGTCGTTGATGTATCGCAAAGTGAACAAAACAAGCTTTATGCACTTATGAACGAATGTAAAATCGGCTATTCGGAGCGAAACGCTAATCATATTCTTGCAAAGCTCTATACAAATGAAGGCTCGGGAGCGTCGGAGCGAAGCTCAAAATTCAATCTTTTTCTGGATTTTCTTAAAAATAACTCTCAAAAGAAAATAACAATGTACATGGGGATTATCCGCGAAGAACAATGCATTATGCTCCGCGATTTGTTGAATACGCATCCTAATATACAGGTAATACACACGGTCGATTTTAATACGACGGAAGAAAAGATTGCAAAACAGCTGTTTGCTATTATTACACTGTTTCAAAATGATAATCACAGATTATTTGAAAGCATCGGACGGCCGGAAAGCGCCGTTGTCGCTATTGCCGAAGATGACAGCATATGCCGTATGGCTGTATTTGACGGAAATGCCCTCCATGAAAGCGACATTTCCGCAGACATGGCCAATTATATAAATGAAAAAAAGCTTGCGTCGTGCGGCGGGGAGCTTAAGCAAGACAGAGTAAAAATGGCGGACTATAAACAAATGCTCGAATATACCTGCGCCTGCGACGTAAACGATACATACGTACTCCATGGCATGATATGCATGGCGGAAATTCCGTTTAAAATAATATACCGTTTGTTTGAAGACGTGAATTATTTCGGATTCCCTCCCGAGCATCCTTATATACAGTCGCTCTTGGCAGTCGAAAAAAGACACGAGGAATTAAGAAATACGTCAGATACCCAACATTATTATTTTTTGTCGGAACGGTATATAAAGAGATTCCTGAAAACGGGGATAACATCGGGATATATAAAGGAATTTCGCCCGATGAGGCGCGAGGAAAGACTGGAAACGCTTAAAATATTTGAAAACAGCGGAAAAGGCGTTCAGTATAATTTCAGATTCTTTAAAGAGGGCTATGACGCCATAAGCACTGAATGCTGCAGCATCGATAATATAGGAGTATATATCACAGACGGTCAGAGTACAGCTAAAAAAACATATATGCAGGCGGTCATAAACCACCCGAAGGCGATGCGGGTATTTAAAAGGTTTTCAAAGTGGTTCTGGGATAACTGTATGTACAGTGATGAGGAAAGCCGCAATATGTTAAATAACTATATTGAAGAAAAATAGGGGGGTTATGTTTTGAAGGGGAAATTATACCTATGGTTTGGCAGTTAGCAAGCCGTATGAAAAAATAAAATAATACAAGTTTAGGTAATTGTAAAATTTACATTTTACAATTACCTGATAATACAAGTTTGAAAGGAGTATTTTTCGTGAATATCAAGACAAAGAAATTTATTTCCGTCTTTCTGACGGCTGCAATGCTGTTTACCGTGCCGGGTATTTCAGCTTGGGCGGAAGAAACGGAAAACGTTACAGAAATAACCGAAGAGGCAGAACAGACAGATGTGCAGACACCTGATGAAGAGCCTCAGGAAACAAAAGACAGCACTGACGGCGTGATTGAATCCGAGGAGATAATAACTGTTCCGGAGGAGGATTATGTCGGCGAACAGGGCGAAGCATACGATGCGGCGGTGCAGGAGCTTTCGGTAAGCCTTATGGCTGAGGGTGAAACTACCGTAGAAGGCGAAGGCACAAAGGAAAATCCGTATAAAATCTATAACGAACAGCAGTTTATAGATTTTGCGGTAGGAAACATTACCGACGGCTTAAAGGCATATTGGTCACTTGAGGCGGATATTGAGCTTACTGCCGATACATGGGCGCCGATCGGTGCGTATACTCCGTTTTCGGGTGTGTTTTACGGAAACGGACACAAAATTTCGAGTACAAAGCTGTTTCAGTCAACGGCAATGTCGGGAATTTTCGGTCAGAATGCCGGAACGATTAAGGATTTGGACGTAAACGTTACAATTGTCGATGTTGCGACAAATACCGGAACGCTTTGCGCAACGAATACCGGACGCATCGAAAACTGCCATGCCGAGGGTTCTATCACAACGAACGAAAATAAAAACATAGGCGGTCTTGTAGGCTATAACAACGGCGGCGTTATCTATAACTGCGGCGCGGACGTCGTAATTACCGCTCCGAATTCTACGGTCGGCGGTCTTGTGGGTTATAATCAAAACGCAACGGTAAAAAACAGCTATGCCTCAAACGACGATGAGGACAGCGTTATCGCCGGAAACGTTGTCGGCGGATTGGTGGGTTATGCTTATAATAACAATTCAAATATACGTTCTCTTATTTCAAATTGCTATTCATTAAGTAAAATCGCAGGGGGTTCAAAAACGGGCGGACTAATCGGTCAGGCGAATGTTTATGATGGACGTGGATATATTCAAGTTGAATACAGTTATGCAAAAGGTGTTATTACAAAGGGAAGCAGCGCAGGAGGTTTAATAGGCACACTTAATAATCAAGAAAAAATTCCTGTAAGATATTGCTACTATAATACCATAAATACCGGAAATAAAATAGGCTTTGGAATGTCGCTCCTTAATTTCACAAAGCAGGAAAGCTTTTACGACTGGAATTTCGATACAGTCTGGGCAATGGATCCCGATATAAATAACGGCTACCCTTACATAAAACTTATTTCGGACGAGGTTCCGGTAATTGAGGGAGAGGGAACAAAAGAAAAACCGTACATTGTTACCAATGAAAAACAGCTTTGCTACATTGCAAGCGAAAAGCTGCCCTTGGACGCTTACTATAAGCAGGCAAACGATATAGAAATTACGGCTAACTTCTGGACACCTATCGGCGGTGACGGAACGGGAGGATTCAGCGGCGTTTATGACGGAGACGGTCATAAGGTAACGGGCGCTCACCTTGAAAACAGCTTTTACAAATATGACGGACTTTTTGGGAAAAATACAGGAACAGTTAAAAATCTTACGGCAGAGGGCTGGTATACCGGAAATGAGAATGTAGGTGTGCTTGCAGGTTATAATTCGGGAACAATAGATAATTGTAATTCGTATATTGAAGATGCTGAGAATAAAATCTACGGAACAGCTAAAGTCGGCGGACTTGTTGGGTATAATGATTGCGGAAAAATTTTAAATTCTCATTCCTCTGCTGAGGTGGTAGCATCAGGTGCAGATGCCGGCGGTCTTGTGGGTTATTCAAGAAACGGTTACATAAAATATTGCTATGCAACCGGAGATGCAACTGGAAAAAAAACCGGCGGTCTTGTAGGTGTTGTATATAATAATGATAGAAATTCTACTTCCACCGTAAGTAATTGTTATGCGACGGGAAGGATTTATGGTTCTGCGAATGCAGGAGGTTTGATTGGTAGTGCAGAAATCTATGATTCGCGCGGAAAAATTTATGTTGAATACAGTTATTCCAGAGGAAAAATAGAAACAAATTCGTCTTCAGGGGGATTGGTAGGTGGTTGGAATAATCGTGATCTTAGCAGAATAAGATGTTGCTACTATAATAATGCGAATACCGGAAACATGATAGGGTTTGGTGTTAAGGTTGCGGATTTAAAAAAGCAAGATACATTTTATAACTGGGACTTTGACAACGTTTGGAAGATAAATTCGAGAATAAATTCAGGATTGCCGTATCTGGAAGTGACGGGCGAAAGAGCAAAGACTGTTTTAAAAGGAAACGGCGAGGAGGACAGACCGTACCTTATTTACACCGAACAGGATTTGCTTGCACTCGTTGATGATATTTACGGAAATTACGATTTGTCGGTTAAGCATTTTTATAAGCTGATGAATGATATTGAGCTTACGGCTAATTTCTGGACGCCGATAGGTGCAAATGCGTCAAACGATTTCAGAGGAATATTTGACGGAAACGGACATAAAATTTCAAATCTAAAGCTTTCAAACACACATTATCAACATGCGGGACTTTTCGGAAGAATTACTGGTACAGTTAAAAATCTGACTGTTGAAGCGGAATTGGATGGCGGAGAGATTACCGGAGCGATTGCGGGAGAAAGCCTAGGAACAATCGAAAATTGTTCTTCTTTGGGAACGGTTTCAACTTCTGCATCATCGGGATGTGCAGGAGGAATAGTCGGATGCAGTTCCACTGACAGTGTTTTAATATGCAGTAATTCATTTGCTGATGTGTCTGCACCACATGGCAGATCAGGCGGTATTACTGGTGAATTGGCAAATGCTGTTATGCAATATTGCTATGCAACGGGAAATATAAGCGGCTATACTGTTGGAGGCGCTGTGGGAAGAATATATAACTCTCTTAGGGATCATATATCAAAAATGTTGAATTGCTACGCAAGAGGAAAAGTATCGGGGACTTATTATGTTGGAGGATTAGTTGGATATCTTGAATTGTATGATTCACGTGGTTATATATATGTAGAGTATTGTTATGCAACGGGAGATGTTGGGTATAAAGGTTCATACGGTTCAGGTTTGAGTGGAGGTCAGAGCAATAGAGATAAGTGTCAGGTGCGCTACAGCTATTATAACAGTGAGAATAAGTATAACAAACAGGGATTTTCAGCAACACTCGGTCAAATGCAGGAAAAAGAACTCTACTATATGTGGAACTTTAAAAACATCTGGGCAATTGACAAAAACATAAATGACGGTTTCCCGTATCTTAATGTAAACGGAAAAATCAAAAACCGCACATTGGAGGGCTACGGCGACGAGGACGATCCGTATCTGATTTATGATGAAGAAGATTTATGGACGCTTGTTGACGGTACATATGATTTATCGTTAAAATCCTGCTATCAGCTCCAAAACGATATTGAAATTACGGCAGAACACTGGACGCCTATCGGCGGAAACGGAAGAACCGTATTTAACGGTATTTTTGACGGTAACGGCTATACAATATCGGGAGTTAAGCTATATAATTCAGACTACCAATCTCAGGGATTGTTCGGAGAAAACTCCGGAACAATTAAAAATGTAAATGTAATTGCAAGCATCAGTGGTGATGAGAATGTCGGTGCAATCTGCGGACACAACACGGGCATAATTGAAAATTGTGGCTCGGCGGGGGCAATTTCATCAAATTTAAGCAATGGACGTTCAGGCGGTATAGTCGGCGAAAACATTAACACCGGTGTTATACGCGGCTGCTACTCAACTGCCACAATTTCGGGACAGTATTCCGGAGGAATTGTCGGATATTTATATAATAATAACAGTAGTACATCAGCTACGGTAAGCAACTGCTACGCAAGAGGAAATGTATACGGCAGTGAATCTTCCGGAGGACTTGCCGGATTTACAAATGTTTATGACAGTCGTGGTACAACACATATAGAGTATTCGTACTCAACCGGTAAGGTAACAGGAAAGAATATAGGCGGACTTGTAGGTAAAAGCAGCAGCTCTGTCAAGAATGAAATTCTTTCCTCATACTACAACACAACCAATACAGGGCTTACCGACATCGACCGCGGAACGCCGCTTGAGGATTCCGTGATGAAGGTTCAAACTTCATATGTCGGATATGATTTCAGCAATGTTTGGGAAATGCGCGAGGGCGAGAACAACGGTTATCCGGTTCTTCGCGGAATTGACGCGCTGCCTCTGCCGATTGCGATAACGGGAGTAACGCTCGATACGGCAGAGATAACGCTTTCGGTCGGCGGAAGTGCATTGATTTCGGCGATATTTACGCCGGAGGATGCAACAAACAGAGAGCTTTTGTGGAGCTCGTCGAACAATGATGTTGCAACAGTTTCAAACGGTAAGATAACAGGCAGAGACGTAGGAACGGCGGAGATAACCGCAACAACGGCAGACGGCGGATTCTATGCGGTATGCGTTGTGACGGTAACGGCGGCGCCGACAGTTGCGGTAACGGGTGTTACGCTTAATAAATCGAATATGGCTCTTATTGTGGGCGATACCGAAACGTTAACGGCAACAGTTGCGCCGAGTGACGCGGCGAATAAGGCTGTTTCGTGGACTTCCTCGAATACAGCGGTTGCGGCAGTATCGAACGGAACGGTAACGGCTAAAAAAGCAGGTACGGCAGTGATAACGGTAACAACATCGGACGGCGGATATAGCGCAAAATGCAGCGTTACCGTGACGGAAAAAGAGCCGGAGGTTGTTGCGGTAACAGGTGTTGCGCTCAATAAGTCGGCAGTAAGCCTTGAAGAAGGAAAAACAGAAACATTACAGGCGACAGTTATGCCTGACAATGCAACAGATAAAGCGGTTACATGGAAATCCTCGAATACAGCGGTTGCGGCAGTATCGAACGGAACGGTAACGGCTAAAAAGGCAGGTACGGCAGTTATAACGGTAACAACGTCGGACGGCGGATATACCGCAAACTGTACCGTTACCGTGACGGCAAAGCAGGTTGATGATAAAGCGCCGAAAATCAAGATCAGCGAAGTAAAGGCAAAGCCGGGAAATGAGGTAGACGTGACGGTTGAGCTGGAAAATAATATAGGCTTTGCAAGCTTGGGTATCGAAATCGGCTATGATTCGGATATTATGACGCTTACAAAGGTGACGTCAAATTCAGGCGTCGGCGCTACATTTACTCCTGCACAGACCTACACCGCAAATCCGTTTAATATGGGTTGGGACAGTGCTGCAAATGTTACATATAACGGTAATCTGTCGACACTGACATTTAAGATTGCCGATAATGCGGCAGACGGTATTTATCCGATTACGGTTGATTATTATAAGGGCGTAAACGGAACTTATGTTGACGGTAATGATGTCAATTATAATGAGGACCTTGAGGCAGTCGGCTTTGTGTATGTTAATGGAAGTGTTATTGTTGCAAGCTATATACCGGGGGATATAAACGGTGATGAAAAGATAAATAATAAGGACGCTACCTTCCTGCTCCGTTATCTTGCGGGCTGGAATATAGACGGTATAAATACGGACGCGCTTGATACCGACGGCAGCGGAACTGTGAATAACAAGGACGCAACCATTCTGCTCAGATACCTTGCGGGCTGGGCGGTAACATTACACTAACGGAGGGATTATTATGCAGAAAAAAATTATGACGTTATTTATTGGTATCCTGCTTGCATTTCAAATGATAGGAATTGAAACATATGCAGAGGATGATTTATTTAAAATATATAGTGGTGACGTATATTATACATTGGATGATGCAGGGGTATTAACTGTATATTCTAAAACAGGATATTATAAAGATCCCTATACTTTACAGAAGTATGAAGATCAAATAAAAAAAATTGTCATATCTGATACAGTTACCTATATTGATTCGCAAGCTTTTGATGGTTGCCAATGTGAGGTGGATTTGGTTTTGCCTGCTACATTGCAAACTATTGATGGTTATGCATTTGCTCGTTGCCCGGGATTTACTATAAAATTAGATGAAAGGAATCCGTACTTTAAGTTGGTAGATGGGGTGTTGTATTCTGCCGATATGACACAGCTTGTGTATGCCTCTCCGACACTAACCGGAGACTTTACAGTTCCAGCATCTGTGACAACGATTTGTGATGGTGCATTTGTATTTAGCCGTTTTGAAAGTATTACGGTTCCTGATACAGTAATAAAGATGGTTTCTCATGCAAATCGCGAGGAGGAAACCGAATATCAGCTTTGTGGGCGTGTTTTCGCTTATGCTCTTTCAAAAAAAATAACCATAGGAAAAAATGTTGAAACGTTGGGTAGATGTTTGATTTATTGTTGCCCTAATTTGGAAAAATTAATTATTCGCGGAACAAATACGGAACTTGAACCAGAGGAAGAAAATCCATTCGTTATAGACAATAATAAAATTAGCACCGTATATGTTCAAAATAATTCAAAAGCTGAAAATTATATGAAAAAATACTATGATGGAAAGTGGGAGTACATTAAAGAAATATCGGCTGGTAATGTAACCGCAAATTGTGGAGATACGGTGAAAGTCCCAATTGGAATTGAACAAGAAATCAATTTTTCCGATCTTAGTATTGAGATTGGTTATGACAGTGAGGCTTTGGAATTAGTGGGAGTAGAAGAAAACAAGGGGGTGGGTGCCACTTTTACGAAAGCTCAGTTTTTAAATACAAATCCATATAATATGAATTGGGCAAGCACCGTAAATACAAAGTATTCGGGAACACTTGTAACGCTTTCTTTTAAGGTGAATACAAAAAAAGCTGGTATTTATCCCATTAGTGTGGACTTTTATAAAGGAAGAAATGGGGATTACTCTGATGGCAATGATATAAATTATGATGAAAACCTTGAGCCTATTAATTTGTTATATTCATCAGGAAGTGTTACCGTAAAATCAAGCGGGAGTTCCGGCGGCTCAATGGTGGTCAGCGGTATATCCTTTGGCGTAAAGCTTGCAGGCGATACAAGCGTCGGGAATGTTTATGCGGCGATTTACGACGCAAGCGGAAGAATGAAGGACTTAAAGCAGTATCCGGCGGCAGATTCTGTAAAAATAGAATTTGACGCAGGCGTGACAGGGGCGTATGTAAAAATAATGTGGTGGGACGGTAATATGAAACCGATGTGCGACGTTCAGACTATCCCGCTGCAATAATAAATTCGGGCTTGCCATTATTCCGGCAAGCCCTTTTAAACAAGAGGTGATTTTGAAAATGAAAAAAATATTTGCTTTGCTTTTATCGGCTGTCTTGCTCTGTTCGTCGGCAATTGTATATGCCGATGGTTTTAGTGCGGTGGTTGACGGCAAGACCGCAAAAGCCGGCGAAACGATTGATATAAATATTTCTTTAAAAAACAACAGCGGCATTATCGCGGCGCTGTTTAATGTTGAATACGATAAAGAACGTATAGAGCTTATTGAAGTGCAGGACGGGCAGCTTCTTGAGGGCGGCACGTTCAGTCCGAATTATAAATCATATCCGTATAAAATGGTTTGGAACAGTGCCGCGGCCGCTAATTTTACAGACGACGGTGTTTTGGCGGTTTTAAAGTTCAAGGTGCTTGAAAATGCACAGCCGGGAAAGGCATATATCAACCTTACATATGATGAGAATGATGTGTTTGACGTTTATTTGAACAATACGCCGATTGCAATTGCAGGAGGCGGAATCGAAGTTATTGCCGATGCTTCCGGCGGGAGTTATGATTTGATTGATGAAGAGGATAATGAACAGGAAGAGGACAAATTAAAAGAGCAGATTATCTTGACAATAGGCAAAACGGAGGCGCTGGTTTTCGGAGAGGCGAAAGAAAATGACGTTGCGCCGATTATCCGAAACAACCGCACGATGCTCCCTGCCCGTTTTGTTGCCGAGAATTTGGGCGCTAAAGTTAAATGGGATAATGACGAAAGAAAAGTAACAATAACAAAAGACGGTACAGAAATTATTATCGCAATAGACAGCCAAACTGCGCTTGTGAACGGTGCGGCTATTGTTCTTGACAGCCCGGCATTTATCGAAAATAACAGGACATACACTCCGATTCGTTTTATTGTCGAAAAGCTCGGCGCAAGTGTTGAATGGAACGGAAATGATAAAATAGTTACGATTACAAAATAACTGATACTCATCTTCAAGAAAATGCAGTACCCTTGGGTACTGCATTTATCGCTTATTCATGCATTACATTCTCAACATCGCATACCGGAATCATACTGCCGAGGTCGTCCCAGACCATAACCTTTGCTTTTGTGTATGTCTTGTCGGCTGTGAACGGTAAGCTTGCGCCGGTGTATTTTTCATGATGCGTTTCAACAAGCTCCTCGCCGTTATACAATGCCAGCGTCACCGTATTCCCGACTGCAATATTTATCGGCTTGATGTCAAATACCTTTCCGTCCTCCGAAAGCGTTGTTTTGGTACCTTCAAATCTTACTATTTCAACGGTATAAACGCTGTCGGTCATTCCCGACACATTTTCTCTGCTCAACGTAACGGTCGTGGTTCCGCTTTCTTCAAGCGTAAAGCTCTTTGAACGGTCGGATATCCAAACACCGCTGCCGTTAGGCCGTAAAACTCCTCCGCCCAAAAATGTGGGAGTTAAAGTGATTGACTCTGCGTCATTCTTTACATAAACGGTGTATTTTCTGACGTCCGGATCAAAATCCGCAAGGCAAACACCCGGCTCGAATTTCAGCCCGCTGATTTTCGCATAAGCAACTACACTAATAGTCTTTGCGGCGCTTATGTTACTGCCGTCCTTTGCCTTTGCCGTTATGGTAACCGTTCCGTTCTTGATCGGGGTTACAATTCCATCTTGCGTAATGGTTGCAACCGACTCATCATCTACCGACCAATCAACCGATTTGTCTGTTGCATAATCCGGCGAAACAACTGCGGTAAACTGTGTTGCTTTATCAATTTTGGATTCCCCGACGATTTCGATACTTTCTACTAATTTTGGCTTGATTTCAAACGTACTGTTTACTATATCGGTAATGCTGTATTCATCGTCGCCTATCAACAAAACATTTTCGAGGGCTATTTCATATTTCCCTGTCGGCGCGGTGAAAGGGACACTAAATTCGATTTCAAACGGAGTGATATTAGTGTTTGTCGGCGCGAAATTGCCCTCATAATCGTAAAGACAGGTAATATTCAAATATTTATATTTACTGTCTGCAGTTTCGGAATCCCTTGAAACCTCGATAAAGTCTATGCCTCTTATATCCGTTAAGGTTAAAAACTTGGGATACTTAATTGTGGCGGTTAAATATCCTGCTCCTTTATCGGCGGCAAAAACTGCTTTTTGCACAACCGTATCACCCGGCGTCGCGGAACTGTCTCCCTGCAATACGATTTTATTCATATAAACAAAATATGGATAAACTGTCAGGTCGCCGGCGATATTGTATGGCGATAAGCTTTCTCCCTTTTCGTTGGTTATCTGTGTGCCGCGCCCGTCCCTTTCGGTAAAGTAGCCGACGAAGTTAAATCCTGCTTTCTCCTGCGTATCAATGCTGTAGGTACTGTTATACGCAACTCTGATTTTATTCGGCAAGCCTTCAACTGTTATGGTATATTGATTTAAAACATAACGAAGATAAAGAACCATGTTTTGATTGATTGGTGTTGATAAATCAAACTCATTTTGACACTCTTCGTCGGTATATAAATGAATAGCATAACCTGTTTTTGTTTCTATATCCGAAATATCAAGAAGTGAATTTACATCACATTTTTTCTTGGCGATTTCATTTCCGTTTTCATCGGTTAAGGTTACATAATAGAAAAAATGTTTAGTTGCTCTTGTTAAGAGAGAGTTACCGTCTGCGATGCTTATTTTGTTCCAATCTTCTTGATTCCCGTTGTAGAAAACGTCTGTAAGGTTGTTGCAACCGGAAAAAGCAGAGCCACCAATGGAAGTTACGCTGCTGGGAATGTTGATGCTTTTAAGGCGGTAGCAATAATAAAAAACATATTCACAAATGGAAGTTACACTGTCGGGAATGACAAATTCATTTTCTATTTTTCCTTTTGCGTATTGAATAAGCACAGTTTTATCTTTATTATAGAGATTCCCGTTTAAACTGCAATAGTTCTCGTTGTTTTCGTCAACGTTGATGCTTGAAAGGCTGCTGCAAAACTGAAAAGCAGACTTGCCAATGGAAGTTACGCTGTCGGGAATAGTTATGCTTGAAAGGCTGCTGCAACCGGAAAAAGCCCACGAGCCAATGAAAGTTACGCTATTTGGAATAGTTATGCTTGAAAGGCTGTCGCAACTGCTAAAAGCAGAATTGCCAATGGAAGTTACGCTGTTGGGAATAGTTATGCTTGAAAGGCTGCGGCAATTACCAAAAGCCCCATTGCCAATGGAAGTTACGCCATCGGGAATAGTGATGTTTGTAAGGCTGCTGCAACTGATAAAAGCCTGCTCACCAATGGAAGTTACGCTATCGGGAATAGTTACACTTGTAAGGCTGCTGCAACTGATAAAAGCCTGCTCACCAATGGAAGTTACGCTATCGGGAATAGTTACACTTGTAAGGCTGCTGCAACCGGAAAAAGCCCACGAGCCAATACTTGTTACAGGGTAACCGCCCAGTGTATCGGGAATAGAAATTTTACCGCTTGCAGAACTGTCACAACTTGTAATGGTTGCCTTGCCGTCGGATACCGAATATGTATATATGCCGTCTGTTTCTGCCGAAACACTAATTGCCCCGAAAGCAAATATGCTTATGCACACCAAAATAAATAATAAAGATTTCTTTTTCATTTTACCGTACCTTTCCTAATTTATTTTTTTGTAAAATCATCGGCACCGTTTTTATTTTAAGTGCCAATATAATAAGTATATCACATTTTTTGATATTTGCAATGGTTTTGGGTGAAATCTGTCATTTTGTCGGTAAGAATTTGTAAATTTGGTTAATTTTGTGAAAAAATACGAAAATGCTATATCCGTCTTTGCTCAAAGGCAGAGTGAATATAGCATTGAATTTTCGGTTCTTCTAAAATTTTTATTATTCCGTTTTTTGCGGTTTTAAGAGATATTCATGTATTTGCATATCAATATCTTTAAAGCTTTTTTTATAGTTTGACGGAGACATTCCGGTATTATTTTTAAAAACATAATTAAAATATTCGACAGAATCAAAGCCGGATAATTGCGCGATTTCCTTAATGTTTTTATCGGTTAGGGCAAGCATTGACTTTGCGTGTGATATTTTTATTGCGTTAATATAGCTGTTAAAGCTGCATTTAAAATTCTTTTTGAATAATTTCCCGAGATACGACGGAGTTATACCCAAGGTTTTTGCGATATCGGACAAAGTAACAGCATCTTTATAATTATTTAAAATAATGAAGAGTAGTGCGCTGGATCCGGAGAGCATCACGAGAGAAAATATTATTTTGGCTGACGCTGATTCAAATGTGCCTGATTACAGTGTGTCTGTTTCTGAGGATAAAAACATAAGGATTACTTTAAATGAAACGTTGAAAGAAAAAACAAATTATACAGTTACGGTTAAAGGCATAAAAACTGTCGGTTCGGACGGACTTACAATGGTCGGTTCGCAGAGCTTCAGCTTTACAACATCGGGAAAATATAATTTGGATATTGTAAGCGTAATTGAAAATACAGAAGATCCAACAAAACAGGACATTACATTTGAACTTGATAATCACGGTGTAAATGAGGGAATAGAGCTTATATTTGCATCATTTGACGGTAAAAAGCTGACAGATGTGGTTTCGTGCGATAAAAAAATACCTTTTGGTGAAAAAATATATGCAAGTGTTACACTGAAAAAGGACTCTATTCATAAAGCATTTATCTGGACTGCGGATAATAAAATGACACCGGTGGACAATGCACTTTTAATCGCTGCGGCATCTGCAAGAACTTACGGAATAGATAATTTAAACGATTCGTCCAAGGATATAACAATAGCTTTTATAGGCGGCTCGATTACTCAGCAGGAGCAATGGATAACACCGCTTAAAAGCTATTTCGATGAAAAATACAGCGGAAGAAAGGTAAATTATGTTATAGCCGGTGTAGGCGGAACGGGAAGTGCATTACAACAGTACAGAGTGTATAATGATATAATTTCTCAAAATCCCGATTTGGTATTTGTTGATTCAACGATTAATGATGCAAATAACGCATCATCAAAAACCGCTTATGAGAATGTCATCAGAAAGCTTTTGACGGCAAACCATCAGCCGGCGGTTATCTCGGTTGCATTCGGTTCAAAAACGCTTACGACAGAAAACGAAAACTGGAAAGCAACATTTGACGAATACTCTGAAATTAACGACTATTACGGCATACCGTATATAAATGTTCAAAAGTATGCGGAGGATAAAATTGCAGACGGTACAGTCGAGGGCTGGGATAAAATCACGAGCGACGGAACGCATCCGAATCAGAAAGGCGGAGAACTGTACGCCGAGAGCATAATAAATCTTTTGCAAGAAGATTTTCAGTCGTATGTAAAAAAAGCGGTATTGCAAGTAAAAGCAATGGACGAAAATATCTCGGAATATAAGAATGCAAGAGAAATTGCATGGCAGGACGGTTCTTACAAAGGCTCATGGGCAATAGGGAAAAATACCGGTTTTAAAGGCGGCAGTGCTGAAACTTCAACGGAGGGTGACAGTGTAACCGTGACTTACTACGGAAAGTCGATAGCTATTTATACCAATTGCGGAACAAACGGAATGAATATTGATTACAATCTTGATGACGGCGCAAAAACAGGGACGGTATCCTCTTTCGTTAATTCGTGGGATTTTAATCAGGCGGGCGCTACAGCGCAAATTAAAGCAGACAGCATCGGAACTCATACGGTAACGTTTACCGCAAGAGGTACGGGTAAGGAAAATGCCAAGCTTGTTATAGGATATTTCCTGGTTTATTAATGAAATTTATATGTTTTAAATAGCTGCGCAGGAATAAGTCAAATGAGGGGATTTGCAAATAATTTAAAAGAATCAGCCCGGACGTGGACCGTGGCATGAATGTAAAAGCTTTGAGCTTTTATTAAGAAAAGGGCTGTAAAAAATCAATTGATTTTTTACAGCCCTTTATATTGTCAGCCTTGTAAGGGAAAAAAGTATCTTCGATTGCTTTTGCCGCCGAAACTCCTATAGTCGCCTTGCACCGGGTGATGCTTCCTGCAAGGCGGAAATCCCGGACACGGAGATAATCCGTGGTACTGTGAAGATGAGATTGCATACCCTTTAAAAACGCCGGAGTATACGTTTGAAAAAGGGAGGCTGAAGCATCTTTGTTATTTGGATTAATATTTTGATAAAGCAGAAAACCCTGCCATTGACAACATCGGCAATATATGTTACAATTTTAAAAAAACAGCTTGCGGAGGTGACTAAATGAAATTTACGGACAGAGTGTATTTTTATGATAATATTTACCGCGAAGGGCAGATGAAGATTTCCATAGGTGAGATTTTGCAGGTATCGGAGAGCTCGGTTGTGCATGGGAATCATATCAGCGAACATAAGCAAGTGTGCGATGAAATAAGTTATATTATTTCGGGAAACGGATATTTTGTTTCGGACGGAGAAAGTGCTCCGATAAAAGCGGGCGAAATTCACTATATAAAAAAGGGCAGTACACATTATATCAAGGCGGGAGATAAAGAGAATTTGAGGTATATGTGCATCGGGTATCTGCCGGACATGAGTAATGAGATAAATATCAAGCTTTATGCGGAAATAGGCGATAAAAAGAACTTTATAATTTCCGACGACGGGAATATAAAAGCCCTTTCGGAGCTGTTGATACGCGAATTTTATACGTGGGATGACCAAAGCAAGGGTGCGGTGGACAGATATATTTCGCAGATTATCGTTACGCTATACCGTATTCTGCACGGAGAAAAAGGGAGCTTGCAGGGGGAATTTTTGGGGGAGAAAAGCTCAAACAGCGTTATGTATAATCTCTTGCGTCATATCGACCGTGAATATATACGGATAAAGACTGTCAAGGAGATTGCCGATGAGCTATCGTATAATGAGAATTATATATCTCATCTTTTTAAGGAAAAGATGGGGGTGACGGTGAAAGAATATCTTATGAAAAAAAAGATTTCTTATGCGGGGGAGCTTTTGAAAACCAGTAATCTGAGCGTCGAGGACGTATCCGACGCGCTGAACTTTTCATCATCTCATTCTTTCAGGCGCGCATTTAAACAGTATATGGGCTGCACACCCAGCGAATACAAATAAAACAGCAGATTTTGTACCGTAAGAACACAGATTTCAATCTTGTGTTCTTTTTCTTTTGTATGGTATAATTAGATAAAAGCTATAGAGTTAGGTGGAATAAATTGTTAAATTTTATGCGAAACTCAGCAAAATACCGATAAAAATTACAATTGGAACAAAATGGAAATAAAACAGTTTTTGTATGTAATAGGTTTATCGGTTTTACGATTTCAGAACTTCATTTTTAGGAATTTTGAAGATTGATTATTTTTAAATCAGGTTAGGTGATTGGAAAATGTTAGTTTTGCAATTACCTATTTAAATCAGGTAAAAAGGAGGATAGGGGTAAAGTAAAGGTAATCTTCAAATGGGCATAAAAAATAAATTTAAGAGCGGATAAGGAGAGAAAAATTATGAAACGTTATTTAAAACTTTTGACGGCGGCAGTAATGAGTGTAAGCTGTCTGGTACTTTTGTCAGCTGCAGCATCGGCTAAAAATACATATTTTATAAATGAACCAGACGAGGTGACGATCAATAAGAAATTCAACGATACGGCAACGGAAGGTACGGGAGAGGTGATATATACTCCGTCCAACACAAAGTTTTCGGGCGAGACGGTCAACTATGATATGGAGGTTACAAGAGCAAAATATATCAGCGGAATGTATGAACGCAGTCAAACTTATGCGGTGCGTGCGGTTGTAAGTCAGGGCAGCAGCTACACTATTGCGGATCTGGCATACATCAACAATAACTTTGTTGTGACAAACGGTGGTCAACTGTTAAGGACGATTGAACTTGCCGGAGATGAATCGTATTTTAAAATGCATATAGAAATGGATTTACCGAATGCAAAATATAGGGTGTCAGTAGCTAAATTGGACGGAACGAGTGAATTGACAAGCGAGTGGGAGGAAATCCCGGGTGCTTCGAGAATAACTGATTGGAGCAATGCAGCTGTCAGCAATGTTTCCGTTCTCGGTAAAGATTACAAAACAGGCTCATACATTAAGTTTAGGAACTTGCAGTTTTATTACAATGACGGAAGTATAGATCTTTTTGATAATCCGACGGAATATACGGCAAATAAATCAGGCTTGATTTATGAAGATTTGGCAAGTGAAAATGTTACCGGCGAAACAATCATATATGAAGCCGATGTTACAAGAGCAGCACTCTATACGGGAAATTGGGATGGAGCACAAGTGGCAAGCATACGCGCAAACTTTAAAGGAACAACGGGCGGATATTCAATTGCAGCTCTGGCATATATCAACACTTCGTTTGTTTTGACCAAGGGCGGTCAGAAGGTAAGAATTATCGAGCTTGCAAAGGATAGCACAGAGGAGGGAGAAAAATTCTTCAGATTACGTATAGAAATGGATATTCCGAATCAAAGATACAGAATAGTTGCACGTGATTTGGCTGAAACGAGAGAGGTATCGAGCGATTGGGAGGAAATCCAGAACCGTACCGATGCTTATGCGATTACGGATTGGAATACGGCATATGTTTATAATGTCGGAGTCTGGGGAACAGCAACTGCGGAGAAGTCAAGCGTTACATTTAAAAATGCGGTACTCTACTACACACCGACACCGGAGACTGTTCCGATGACTGCGACAACCTATGATAATACAGATACATATTATCTCTTTAATGTTACATTTAATGAGGATTTGAGCAATAACAATATATATCTGGCGGCGTTTGATACGGACGGCAAGCTGCTGTGTGTAAAATCTGTGGATTATGACGCGGACGGAACAGAGGTTGCGGTAAATGTTTCAGAGCTTACAAATGTAAAAACGGTTAAGGTTCTCACATGGAACTCTGATTTGGTTCCTGCGTGGGAGGGCGAAACATTATCAATGACAAAATAATAAAAAGCGAAAGTGCTGTGCTTTTATAAAAAAGCACAGCGCTTCTTGATTAAAAGGAGGCTGACAATGAAACGTTTTTTATCTGCTGTATCGGCTGCGGCGATTATTTTTACCGGGGTATATGTGCCCGATACATTGGCGGCGGAGAGTAAAGAGGTTGTGAATGATCCGAGCGAGACGGTGATTACGCTTGCCGATACCGAAACAAGCACAAAAGAAAAATTTTACTATGCAAGTGAGAATATAAGCGGTAAATTCATGGTTGCCGAGATGGAATTTAAGCGCCCGACGGATAATAAATATATGTGGTCGGGGAGCAAAAATTACATTATGAATTTCAGCATAAAGCAGGGTGCATATTATACGGTTGCGGATCTTGCAGGATTCAATAATAATTATATTGTTACGAAAAACGGCACGGCGCTGAACACTTCAATCGGAGATGAAAACCGCGATTGGTTAAAGCTCCGCATGGAGATAGATGTGCCGGCGGCGGAATACAGAGTGATTGTATATGATAAAAACGGAGCGGAAAAGGCGCGGTCGGAATATGAGGAAATACCGAACAGTACGGCGGATAAGGCAATTACCGATTGGGGACAGGCGGCGGTGACGCATTTTTCAGTTTGGGGCCGAGATGCAAAGGATACGAATATGTCGGTCAGGAATGTGCGCCTGTTTACGGGGACAAGAGATTTTGATGATGAGTATAGGAAGATTTCGTCAGACGAAGAGGAATATATACTGTTTAATATGCAGAAAAACGGCGCGAACTGTATTGCCGTAACCGACAGCTACGACAGCGCGGATTTCGGCACAAAATATGCAGCACCCGATTATTTCGGCTCAGGAGTGAATGCAACGGACTGTCTGGCGTATGTGGTTAATAAGGGTGGAATTGATAATAAAAAGGACGGTAATGATATTATTTACGATGAATCGGGTGTACCGTTCGATTTTCGGACAGATACGGATAAGAAAAATACGCTTTTGCTGGGACCTGCCGAGCTGATAAATAAACCGGAGGCGGAAATAAGCGTACCGGAGGGGTTTTATAAAAGCTTTTCTTTCATTGCGGACGCTACATATGAGATAACGGGAAATACAAAGGTTTCGGTAAACTATACCGACGGTACAACGGACGAAACCGAGCTGAAAATGATAAGAAGACAGCAGTTTCTGAATAATAACGAGATGGAGCAGAATAGGCAGAATGTACTGGATACAATTTTTGCCTATAAGAATGTCAGCTCATGCATAACATTTGTGCCCGATCCGAACAATACCGAAGGGACGGGTTATGCGTATAATACATCAAACGGTCAGATACCGCAGTGGTGGTCGATGGTTGTGCCTGTATATACGGTCAGCGCCGATTCGGATAAAGAGGTAAAAAGCGTTACATTTACAAATAACAACAAGCTGATTTCCGTAAATATATTTTCGTTTACGGGGGTCGGAATAACATACGACAGAAAGCTTGCCGAACTGGCAGATACACTGCCTGCGGCAGATGAGATAAATAAGGACAATTTTGTGGATTACAGCGGAGCGATTGCAAGAATCGAGGCACTTTTGGCTAAGGGGGCAAAGCTTGACAGTGAGCGCACGGCAAAATATAATGCACTGAAGGCGAAGTATGATGAGCTGCTGGGTGAGAACGGAACACTAAGGACATTTCATGTGTCCCCCGAGGGAAAAGCGGATAATGACGGATCGTCCGCAGCTCCGTTTGACAGTCTTGCCGCAGCAAAAAAGGCGGCTGCGGAATATAAAAAGAAGAATCCGGGTGTAAAGATTGATGTGATATTCAATGAGGGAGAATACCGTTTTTCGGACAGCGTGAAATTCACATCGGCGGATTCGGGAACAAAGAGCGCGCCGATAACGTATAAGGCAGCAGAGGGAGCAAAGGTTTATTTTAAAGGTTCAAAGGCGCTTAATGCAGGGAGCGTAAAAACCGTAAGGGATCCCGAAACACTGGCAAAACTCCCGAAGGAGGCGCGCGGAAAAGTAAAGTATATAGATTTGAAAGCGGAGGGGATTACAAAAGAGGATCTGGGAGCAATTCCGGCAAGCTTTGGAGCACAGGCAGAATCGAATGAGCTTTTTGTAAATGATAAGGTACAGGCATTGTCACGCTGGCCAAACGGGGAAAATGAATATGTGCAATTCGATTCTGTCGCCGAGGCAGGCGGAGGAACGCAGGACTCGGGCGGTGCGATAAGGATCGGCAGCTACCGTCTGGCGCGATGGGAAAATGCGCCCGATGCATGGATTGTCGGATTTTTAGGCAATGACTGGACATATGACCGCGTGGGTATAAAGAGCATTGACGCGGCAAATAAGACGGTATATCTTGAACCCGGCGCGATATATGCGCTTTCGGACAATGAATCCAAAAGATATGCGGTTATAAACCTTTTGGAAGAACTGGATATGCCGGGCGAGTGGTATATAGACCGCGAAAACGAAATTCTTTACTATTATCCCGAGGGCGATATTTCGGAAATTGAGCTTAGTGTAACGGATAAGGATCTTATAGATATGGAGAATGTAAGCAATGTGAATTTTTCGGGTATTACATTTTCACAGACAAGAGCAAATGCCGTAAGATTGAGAGAAAAGATGGAGAATATGGAATTTTCCGATTGCATTTTTGAGAATATCGCAAAATACGGAATTTATCAGACGGTAAGTACCGTTTCGGAGGTGGCAAAGGGAACTCCGACTCAAAATCAGTTTCATGAGAATGGGAACGTTAATTTTAATCTCAGCAAAAACGCTTTTATTGACTGCGGAATTTCGGCGTTCAGTATAATATGCGGATCAAGAGACGATAACCGGCCGTCGGGGTGCGGTATTGTGAATAATTACATATATAATACCGGAAGAACCAATAAAAAAGCGATCGCGGCATATTTTGAGGGAGTCGGGATAGAGGTCGCGAACAATACAATTCACAGCGTCGGCTACGGTTTGGATTATCACGGTGCGGATATTTCGATACACCATAATGAAATATATAATGCACTGGGGCATTTGAACGACGGCGGTGCAATATACACAGGAAGAGCATTTATCAACCGCGGAAATAAGATTTACAACAATTATATACATGACGCAAAAAAGAAAACCTCGCTTATAAGCGATAATATGGCATACGGAATATATCTGGACGATTTGGACTGCGGAACCGAGATTTTCGGAAACATTATTGCGGGAACAAATGTCGGAGTGCTTGTAAACGGCGGAATGTCGAATAATGTGCATGATAACATTATAGCTAACGCGTCGGGAAAAGATGATTATGGTGCGGTCGGTTTCGGTGTGTACGGCGGAATGGGCGATTCTGCCAAAATCGCACAGCAGACAGCGCAGGGAGAGGCGGCTTTAAAACTTTCGGGGTATGCAAAATATACCGATATAAAAGAGGATCTGGAAAGCGGCAAGCTATCATACCCCGCGCGGAACATAATAAAGAATAATATTACACTGAATGCAAAAATTTCAAAGTGGAATATGATACCGGGATGGAAATACTATAAAGTCCCGGGATACAATACGCTTGAGGGTAATGAAGAAGTCGGAGAGACGGAATTTGTTGATACTGCAAACGGCGATTTGCGCTTGAAGAGCGCAAGCTCTTATGCGGCAAGTACGGCGGCTCTGTCCGAGAGCTTTGATATGAGCACTATAGGAATACAGGAGTCGGAATTTAAGGAAAATCCGATTGACAGTGAAAGCTTTTCGCTTTCTTATCCTCAAGACGGTCAAAGCGGCATTGGTGTGTCGGGCATTATCTTGAAATGGCAGAGACCGAGAGGCGCGGACAGTTTCAGATTGGTTGTCGCAAAGGACGACGGATTTTCCGATATTGTAAAAGACATAAAAACATACGAAACCACCTATACCTTGGAAAATATCGGTACTGGGACATATTATTGGAGAGTGTATGCGAATAACGAGTCGGCTGTGAAGAAAGCGACATGGGCGGCTGAGAAAATATATACTTTTACGGTATCGGAACCGGAAAGCATCGGAGCTTTGGAGACGGTAATTGCCGCGGCAAAAGCGGCAGCGCAGGATATGACGGAGGCAAATCTGCGCGGCAGCTATAAAATCGGCACGAAAAATGCACTGAACGATAAAATTGCGTACGCGGAAAAGCTTAAAGCTTTTTCGGGTGTTTCCGAGAAGGAAACAAAAATTGCGGCAGCAGATATTTGGGATATTATAAACAACAGAATATTTATCTACAACCCGACGGAAACAACGGTAGAAAAGACAGACGGAAAATATACTTTTTCGGTGAGCTTTGAAGAGGACGCAAAAGGCGCAAATGTATATGCGGCGCTCTATTCAAAGAGCGGAAAGCTCTTGGCGGTTTCGGAAACGGAAATGGAAAAAGGTGAAAAAACAGTAATTTCAGCTGTGACGGAGGAGGTGCCGTATACGGCTAAAATATTTGTTTGGAACGGGGAAATGGTGCCGTTATGGCAAGAGGAAATTTTGGGAATATAAACGACAAAACGAGGAGGAATAAACAACATGAAAAAACGCTTAATATCGGCAGTTGTTGCGGCGACGTTAAATATTGCATATCTGCCGGGGGTGATAGCTGCGGATAATACGGTTAATGATGAATATGTATGCATTGATTTGACGGAGTATGCGAACTGTATTGCGGTATCGGACAGCTATGATGCGTCGGAGCTTGGCAAAAAGTATGCAGTGCCCAATTATCAGGGCAGCGGTATGGATCCGACAGACAGCTTAACACATATTTTTAACAAAAAGGGCATTGATTACAAAAAAGACGAAAACGGGTTAATATATGACGCGTCGGGAACGCCGTTTGATTTTAAAACCTCACTTACCGAGAAAAATACAGTTCTTCTTGGCGCAGGGAAATATATAAATAACAAGACGGTCGAAATAAAAATCCCCGAGGAGAATTACGAAAGCTTTTCATTTGCGGCGGACGTGAGCTTTGAGATACCGTCAAAAGCGAGCGTGAGTGTGAACTATACCGACGGGACGTATGAGGAAACGTCACTTCAGATGATAAGAAAGCAGGCGTATCAGAACAGCGCGGAATTTGAGCAAAATATTCAAAATGTACTGGACACTTTTGCGAAATATCCGAATATAGCGTCATATATCGATTTTAAGACCGACCCGGCAAATCCCGACGGAACGGGACTTGCTTATAATGTATCAAACGGACAGATTCCGCAGTGGTGGCCGTGGCTGATGCCTGTTTATTCGGTTAAGGCAAATTCGGCAAAAACGGTAAAGAGCATAACTTTTGAAAATAAAAACACTATCCGCGGAATGAATATATTTGCGCTTACCGGTCATAAAATATCGCCGACAGAGGCGATGAATAAGCGAATTGATCTGCTCCCCGAGGCAGATAAAATCAATTTCGGCAATTATCTGAACTATAAAGAAGAGGTTGCAAGCATTGTCAGGGATATTGCGGATAAAGGCATAATTTTAGACGATGCAAGAAAAGCAAAGATAGAAACGATCGCAAAAAACATAAAAGAATATGAAAATAATCCTGCCGAGGGGATTAAATATCTTATCGCTCAATTGCCGAATGCGGAGGATATAAACGAGAGCAATTTTTCGGAATATGAAAAAGATACGGCGGCAATTGCAGAAAAGCTGACCGAAGAAATCGAGAGTGAAATCCCCGAGGAGATGCTTTTGAAATTTAAGGCGGTAAAAGAAAAGATAGAAAAGCTTTCCGATGAAAAGGAGCTGAAGGCTTTAATAGAAAGCCTTCCTGCGGCAAGTGAGATTACAAAGCGCAATTGCTCGGACTATGATACGGCAATAGCGCGCATAGAAGATTTGCTGGAAAAAGGAATTGATACGGATGAGAGCTTAAAAACAAAGTTTGAAGAGGTGAAAACGGCGATTGCCGAAAAGAAAAGTGCGTATGACGCGTATATAGTAAGCAATTATTCGGATTCCTACAATGCCATTGTATATTCGGACAGAAACATTTCGCTTGACGATCCGATATACCGCACACCGAACTTTTTGGGCGCAAAGAGCAATAATCAGATTGAGCAGTTCTATCCGTCCGAAATCCTTAACAAAGAAGCATTTGACAAAAAGAAGAACAGCAAAAATATAATCTATTCCGAGAAGGGTGAAATTCCGTTTTATATTGATACAGAAGGCGGAATTATCTTGGGTACAAACGGAGAGGGTTATGTAAATACTATGGAAATACCGATCGCAAGCGGATATTACGATGCGGTTTCCGTAGCGCTGTATTCAACATACCAAATAGACGCGAATCTTTTTGAATTTAAGATTAATTACGCTGATGGAACAAGCACAACCGATCCGAACTGGTTGCTGCCGGCACCGAAAAGAACGGTTGCCGAGTTTGACGGCTCGTGTGTAAAGGATTATCTGTCATTTGTGTATGATCCGTCCGATCCGTACGGCTCGTCGGTAGTATACAGACGTTCGGGGAGAAATTACCCATATATAAATTTTAATCTGAATATTCCTATCGTTACGCTTGAAGCGGACAGCTCGAAGATTGTAAAATCAATCTCGCTTACCGAGGTGGATACATGGAGAGCGATTGCCGTTTTGGGAATAACAGGACATTTGCCCGAGACTGCGGCAGATTTAAAAGAGAGAATCGAGAGCGTTATAGAGAGCTTGAATGAATCGGCAATCGCGGGTGACATCGATAAAATTGAGGCGGTTAAAAATATGCTTGCGGTATATGAAAATGTATCGGGAACGGAGGAGATTTCCAATATTTCAAAATTCAGAAGTATAGAAAAGGTATTTGACGAAACGGTTGTCGAGGTGACAGACTCATCGGATTATACCGATTACGACAGCACAAAGGTGACATTTAAATTTAAAAACACCATAGATACAACCAATATAGCAAAATATGTAACGGTGACATTAAACGGTGCGGAATTTGACGGCTATACGGTTATGACGCCGGACGATAAAACGGTTGAAGTTTCAGCGGCAAATGATCTGGATTACAGCAGGAAATTTGCGGTTACGCTGTCTCCGAATCTGCCGGATAAGCAAGTATCGGGCTTTACCTTAAGACGAAATTACAAATATTCTTTCACACCGACAGCGCCTATGGAGCTTACAAGGCTTCAAGTTTTAAATGAGGCGGGCGAGGAAACGGAGATAAGCCAAAACAGCGAAAAAAACGTGAGAGTAAGTCTGGATTTGAAGAACAACTCCGCACCGACGGGGGAAAAGGCGAACTATGCCGTTTCGGTATGCTTATACGATAAGGATAACAAGCTTGTAAAAATCTATATGAGTCAGGGAAATCTGAAAATCGGCGATAATAAGGAGATTAACTGTACATTTGATATTCCCGACGCTCAGTCATCGGTAAAATGTTTTGTTTTGGACGGATATTCTTCGATGAACACTATTTGGAGAACCGTAACAAAGTAAATAATAAGCAATTGGATTACAATTACCTAAAGCAAATAAAGGAAGGAGAACACAATGCATAAAAAAATACTGTCATTGTTTTTAATCTCAGTGCTGACAGCGTCAATACTTCCGCAAGCGGCGGCACAGGAAAGCATAAAACAGTTTCATGTTTCGCCGGACGGTTCATATTCGGCAAAAGGAACGCTTGATTCACCGCTTGACGGACTTGAAAGCGCAAGGGCGGCTGTCGCAAAATACAGACTCAAAGATCCCGATACTACAATTGAGGTTATATTTCATGAGGGAACATACCGTTTTGATAAATGCGTGAAGTTTGCAAGCTCGGATTCGGGAACGGAGGAACACCCGATAACCTATAAAGCGGCAGAGGGAGAGACGGTTTATTTTAAGGGCTCAAAAGAAGTGGACGCAAGCAAGATAAAGACGGTAGACGATCCGAAAATACTTGCGAAGCTGCCTGCTGATGCGAGAGGCAAGGTGGGATATATAAATCTTGCGGATCAGGGCTTTAAGGAACTGGGGGGGATTCCGATAACTTTCAGTATGACCCGTGCCGATTCACGGCTTGAGGGCGCGGAGATTTTTCTTAATAACAATCAGCAGAATATTGCACGCTGGCCGAACGGACGGGATGAATACGATCAGTTTGCGTCGGTTGTGAGCATGGGCGGAAAAGGCGCCGGAGGCGAGGTCGGCGGAATATTTACCACTAAAGATTTCAGACTCATGAAATGGAAGGACGCAAAAGATGCATGGATGGTGGGATTCCCGGCATATGACTGGCTTTACGAGAGAATAAAAATCAAGAGCGTAGATGTCGCGACAAAACAGGTGACGCTCGCAAACAGTGCGGTATACGGATTATCCATGGGCTATTCGCACAGGTATGCGATAGTAAACCTTTTGGAGGAGCTGGATATGCCGGGAGAATGGTACATAGATCATGACACGAACATTTTGTATTATTATCCCGAAAGAACATTAAAAGGTGCAACGTTTGAGATTACCACTCTTGCAGATAACATGATATATATGGAAAATGTAAGCAATGTGAATTTTCAGGGGATTATATTCTCGCAGACAAGGAGCAATGCCTTTTGGTTCAGGGATAAGATGGAGAATATGACCATATCCGACTGTCGGTTTGAGAATATGGGCAGATACGGAATATATCAGCAGAACTCGACCAATTCAAAGGTCGGAGTCGGAACGGAAACAGCGCATCAGTTCCAGGAAAACGGAAACGAGAATTTTCATTTGAAGAACAATACTTTCTATAACTGCGGTGTTTCTGCATTCCAGCTTGTTTTCGGCTCGCGTGATGCAAATATTCCGTCAGGCTCTACGATAACCAATAACTATGTTTATGATAACAATCGGGTGGACAGAAGATCCTCGGGTATGGGCTTTACGGGAGTCGGAGTTGAGGTGGCGTATAATACGATTCACTCAACAGGTTACGGTATTCAGTACAACGGTGCGGATATAAATATTCATCATAACGAAATATATAATATTATGAATAATATCCAGGACGGAAGTGCCATTTACTGCGGAAGAAACTTCATAAACCGCGGAAATAAAATCCATCACAATTATGTACATGATGTAAAATCAAAAAATCCGATGTTAAAATCGACTCTGGCGCCGGCGGTTTATTTGGACGATAAGGACTGCGGAACGGAGATTTACGAAAATATCTTTGTCGGCGCGGACGACGGCGTTTTAATAAACTGCGGTATGTCGAATAAGGTACATGATAATATCGTTATCGACGCAACATATTCGGTTGCACGTATCTCGACATATAATCTTGAAAATGTTGCAAGCCGGCAGAGAATGGAGACGCAGGGAAAGACAGCTCTTAAATTTGAAGGATATGCAAGATTCCCGGATATTAAGGAGGATCTTGACAGCGGTCTTGTCGGGTACCCCGCGCGAAACACAATAGTGAATAATATCAGCAGCGGCAGTAAAAATACAGGCTACAGCGATTTGGTTATGGGGTATAACACGATCGAGGATAATTACGAAATAGAAAAAAGCGAGTTTGTCGATGCCGAAAACGGTGATTACAGACTTAAAAGGGATAGTCAATATGCGAAACTGACCTCGGCTTTGACAGAGGATTTTGATATGAGCACAATCGGCGTTCAGATGTCGGAATTTAAAAAAGATCCGATTTTTGCGGACGGCTTTAAGCTTACATATCCGCAAAACGGTACACGCGGAATCGCGGTAAAGGATATAACCTTTGATTGGCAAAGACCTATGGGCGGCGACCGTTTCAGACTTGTTGTTGCAAAGGACAGCGGCTTAAAGGATATTGTCTATGATATTTCAACATATGAAACGACATATACACTTTCGGGATTTGAGAACGGTCGGACCTATTATTGGAAGGTGTATGCGTATAACGAATCGCTGATGGAATACGAGCCGATAGCAAGCCTCGGAGTGCCTTATATGTTTACAATTGCAAAAAGATATAAGACAGACACAACCGATTTACAGGCTTTGGTTATAAGCGCGAATGCAAAACTGGAGAAGATGAAAGAGGGAGACAAAATCGGCGAATATAAGCCGGGGACGAAGGATGCTTTGAGAGAAAAAGTCGAACAGGCAGAGAAGATGGTTCAGCTCGGAGGGTATTCCGAAGAGGACGAAAGCCGACAGATTGCCGATATTGACGATCTTTTAAATAATGATAACTATATAAACGGCGGATATATAAATCTTGGAGATTTTCTCTCGGATAAGGCTAACTGGCTTACGAAAAAGCCCGAGCTTGTAGAGATTGATGAAGAAAACCAAACGTTAAAAATCACAACCGAGGGGGGAAAACCGACCGTTATCGGATATACGGGGATTGAGGATTATTCAAGAGTTCTTGCATTGAGTTTTAAAATAAAGCTGAATTTCGATAAAAACCCGAAAGGCTGGGTAGGAATGGGCTTGAGGGGAAATTCACCGATAGACTATATCTATACCTCGGGAAACGATCAGTATTATATGATTATGAAAACGGGGCAGCTGGAATATCAGCGCAACTCGGGCGGAAACGGAGTTATATTGGAAACCGTGCAGGATGAGAACATCAAGCCGAATGAGTGGATGGACGTGGACTTCGGAGTAGTAAATCTGGGAAATGTCGGTCAGCTCACAATCTTAAAAATAAACGGACGTGTTGCATATCAGGCAGTGGATTCCTCGGACGATATGGTTCTCAAAAAAGGCTGCTTCCAGCTGATGGCATCAACAGGAACCGAGATTGAGGTGGCGGCATCGGATAAAGAATTGGGCAGCTTTGATGAGCTTGTTCGGGAATACACATTGAAGATGACAAAGGATCTTTGTACCGATCTTGAAGGGTATAACAGCGAAAAAGGTGCATTTATACGAAGCGGCAGCACAAAAGCGTATTATAACGGAGATCTGCACGATGCCGATGCGGCAGCGGGCGAGGGTACGGAGATGAAAATATCGGAAAAGCTTGCCTGCGAGGTGTTCGGAGGAAATATTTCCGGCGAGAGTATTGTGATCGGAACAAACTCATATACTTTGCCCGAGCACGCGGACGGAATGATAAATTTGAAAGCGCTTGCACAGTCGGTCGGCAAAGATATTTATTTTCATAACGATCAGAAATTGGCGTTTATTGCGGATAAAATCGATATGCATACCGCGAATTACGGAAGAAAGTTTAATACAACATCAAATGCGATGGCTTTGTATAAATAAGGATAAAACAACTATATTACGTTTTATGATTTGTGCCGCTTTGTGGCGGCGGAATGGAGATTAAGATGAAAACAAGAAAACTTATAGCGGCGTTGGCGGCGACAGTAATGATTCCGACGGCAGTTTGGGGAGAAGCTTCTTTTACCGTTGAGCCGATAGACTATACGACCGATACGGTAAAAATAAGCGGCAGAACCGACGCGAAAACAACGGAGAATGTAATGCTTATAGTTGCCGTGCCGGGGGTGGATTTGGATAAAATCAGTGATGATGCGGATAAGATAAAGTATCAGTGGGAAAATGCGGCGGATAAGGACGGTAAGTTTTCGTTTGAGTTTATTATGAACTCGAACGAAAACGATGTGTCGGGATATTATGATGTATATGTAAAGTCAAAATCTATGGAGACACCGATCAAAAGCAGCTTTTATTTTGCAACCGAGCAGGACAGGAAAAACTGTATAAAAGAGATCAATGAAAATGATGCGGAGTATATTGCGCCAAAGCTTTCGGAATACGTAAAGATTTTGGGCATGGAAAGCTTTGAGGCATTTTCTGGTGCCGATAAGGGCGACATGGCAAAAGGGTTAAAGAAAAAAGCGCCGTTTAAAGAAACCGATTATAAAGCAGTACAGGACTGTATAAAGGAAAGCGCTGTTTTGTCGTGCTGGAACAATTCAAAGACGGAGTATCTGGCAGATGAGAAATATAATCTGAAAAATGCGGAGCTTATAGGAATGAGCACTCTTTTGCAGGATAAAAAATCTACGCTTTTTAATATTTACAATGATATGCTTAATTTAACAGGTAAGCAAAATGTTGTTAAATCGCTTGAGGGCAAAAATTTTGCAAGCTACAGCGATATTTTAAACGGATTTATCGAAAGTGTTATTCTAAACGGTATTTCAGATACGGATCTTATGGGCGGAGAACATATTTCGGATATTCTGACAGCGGAAAATGCCGCGACGGCAGGAATAAACATCGATAATTATCTTGCAAAGACAGAGTACAGAAATCAGGTCAATAACGCACTTTTGAAAATCGGCACATTTGCCGGCTTAAAGGAGCTTACGGACGCAATCGACAAGGCATTAAAAGATGCGCAGAATCCGGGAACGCCGGGAAGTACAAACAACGGAGGGGGAGGAAGTAAAGGCGGCGGAAGTACGGGACCTGCCGCAAGCGCTGCCGCGGACGCAAACAAGCCTAAAGAAGATGTATTTTACGATGTTACGGGAACACATTGGGCAAAAGAAGCGGTTGAGGCTTTGAATGAAAAGGGCATTATAAGCGGATTTCCCGACAAAACCTTCAGACCGGACGATAAGCTTACAAGAGAGCAGGCAGTAAAAATTGTTTGCGAGGCTTTTGGAACGGTACAGAGTGATGCGGAAATTTCATTTTCCGATGTTGAGGCAAGCGCATGGTTTGCACCGTATATTAAAAGAGCGGTGAGCCGTGGAGTTATAAACGGAATAAGTGAGGATTGCTTCGGTGTGGGAAAGAACATAACAAGACAGGATATTGCCGTTGTGATCTGGAGAATGATGGGTAAGCCGGAGAATTCGGAAAAGCCGGGCTTTTCCGATGCGGAAGAAATCAGGGATTATGCAAAATCCGCAGTGGGATATATGAATGAGAAAGGGTACATAAAGGGCTATCCCGATAATACGTTCAGACCTGAAAATCCCGTAACCAGAGCCGAGGCGGCAGCGATAATATTCAACTGTGTAAAGGGGGCGTCTAAATGAAGAAAATAACAGCATTATTGCTTTTGGCGGCGATATCTGTCATGTCATTTGGTACAAGTACGGTCATTGCCGAAGAAAAGGATTATTCATATTATCTTAATTTCATAAATAAGCTTGGGATTGCAGAAGATGTGTCGGGTGCCAAGTCGGTGGTGACAAGAGGAGTTTTTGCGGATTATGTGAGCAGAATATTGGCAGAATCGAAAAATGAAACAAACGACAGCTTTTTTGGAGACGATAACTACAACGATTTGATTCTGCCGGGTGAAAATTTGGGTATTTTTGAAGATGTTCCCGAGAGCAGCGAATACTATAACGGAGTAAGAGAAGTTTACAGACGGTCTGTAATGAAAGGTATGGGAAACGGAGAGTTTCAGCCGGACAGCGAAATATCCTTTAAAGAAGTAGCGACGGCGATGGTAAGACTTTTGGGTTACAATATTCAGGTTAAGGACAATGATTATCTGAGCGTTGCCGAAGGCTTGGGTTTGTTTAAAGGAATTTCATATACGGCGGATAAAAAGATAAGTCTGGAAGAGTTGGCGCTTGTTTTTTATAACTGCTGGGATATTGATGTAATGGAGCTGAAATATGAGGACGGTAATGTTAATTATTCGATAAAAAACGGTACAAACATATTTGAGGCATATATGTCTGTATATAAATACAGCGGACAATTGGAGAAAAATCCGTTTACGTCGATATACGGAAACGGCGGAGCCGGTAAGGATAATGTTATTATTTCGGGCGTTGAGTACATTGATAAAGCTGATTATGAGTTTTATGATTATATCGGGCGCGATGTTGAATTTTTCTGCAAAGAAGATGAGAGTGCGTACGAAAAAACAATTCTCTGGGGATATCTGAGCGGCAAAGATGAGGCGATAACGGTCGGTGCCGATGATGTTGTCGGCTTTGAAAATTACAGATTTACATATTATAACGGAAAAAGAGAAGTCAGCAAAAATGTTGAACAGAACGCAGTATTGATCTGTAACGGAACTTATAAGGCAGGCTTTACCACGGACGATTTTGATTTCGACAGCGGTGATGTCACGATTATCAGACCGAAAAATGCAAGCGGCTACAGTATAATTACGGTAAATAATTATAAAAGCATGAGAGTGACGCACGTTGATGCGGCAAAGAGCGTAATACACGCACAGGGCGGATATAATGAAGAAGCATCGGCGATTAAGACGGATTCCGATACGATTGAGCCGTGGAGAGTGCGCTATTATATGGATAATGCCGAAACTGATCTGAAAAGTATAACGGACGGCATGGTGATAGACGTTTTGCAGAGTGACGGATACTTAAAAATCGTTGCAGTGAATAAGGCGGCTTATAAACTGAGCCTTGCAAGTATCGGGAATGAAGATGACGGCGCGGAGCTGATTTTTGCCGACGGAACAAAGTATACGATGCCGTATTCGTACTATGATTCGATGAAGCGTGCAAATGCCGAGCCGAAAATAGGGAATATCTATAATATTGCGCTTAATTCATTCGGCAAAATCGCGTATATGGAATGTGTAAAGGAAGAGCCGGCAACGGGATTTGTCTATATTATCAGGGTTATAAAAGATGATGAGCTTGATAAAATCGGGTATATTAAATATATGAACGATAAAGGTGACATTATCCTTGCTGAAATCCAAGAGAATGCGAAGTTTACCAATCAGGAAAGGACAAGCATCAAGATAAAAAACAGTGATACCATTTCTAAGATTGTTGATAAAGACGGCGCGCCGTATGAGGGTGTTGCAAAGATTGAAAAGGACAAGGACGGCTCGGTTACACAGATACTTCTCCCGGCAGATGACGGAAAATCAAGGGATAATGTATTCGGTACAATGGTTTATAAAAAGAATGTTGTCTATTGCGGCTCGCCGAGCTATAAGCATTTTGAGGGGTTGATGTTTGACGATAATAAAATCATTTTTAATGTGGATAAAAACAAAGAAGATGAAAATAAAAGATATAAAATTTGTGACAGCACAAGATTAAGAGACGGAACGGAGTACAATGTTTCGGGGTATAACTTTTATTCGGATTCGTCGGTGGCAAACTGCATAGTGGTAAACGGCACAATCCCTGAAAAATTCATGTCGGGTGACAGTATGTATGTGATCGATAAGGTTTATGAGGATTTGTACGGTGATGATGAGGCGGTTACTATGGTAAAGGCATACAGTCTGAGCCAGTATAGCGATCCGGAGGAGCTTACTTTCCCGACAGAGGGTGACAGTGTGACAAAAGCGGAAACGTTTTTTGATGAAAAAGCCGGGGTTAAGCTAAAAAAGGGTGATATTATTTATGCAGAGATTGAGGATAATTATATCGTAAGAGCCGTTTTGGTATACCGTATTTTTAATGAAGATGGAGAATCAAATCTTTATGCGACAAGCGGTGTGTATGATCCGGAAAACGGTGTCAAAACGAATCCGTACGGTATAAACGAGGATTTTAAAATTCAGGCGACAAATAACTTGACAAGTATACGCGGAGGCGGAATAGATTCAAGATTCTTTGCCGGAAGTGTTTATGATTTTGAGCTTAGTAAATATATAACATACACATCTCAGCCGGTGCGTGAGGGAAAGAAGTACGATACGTCAAAATCAAGTGCGAGATATTTTACCGAAACACTGAGTATCCCGTACAGATATATAGCAATTGATGTTGACGGTAAGAATATAAATGTAAGAAAGGGTACAACATCGGATATTGTTACTTATAAAAATGCGGGCGCAGGGTGTACGGAGCTGTTTTTAAGAACAAGCTTTGCGGTTATAAGACAAATGGTTCTGATAAACAGAAGATAATAAATATATGAAAGTTCTGAAAGCAGTATTTTCAGAACTTTCGGCGTTGTTTGATGGGAGATAAAATGAATAACAATAAATTTAAGTTGATATACGGGGAGTTTTCGGGGATAGAGAGAAAAGCAGTTGAATTTACCGCTGCAAATTTTATGGGAGAGTTGGGGATTGTTATTCCGACCGAAAAAGCGGAAAATGTGGCAGAAAGTGATTTAAAGGGCTGCAATTTGATCGTTGTCGGAACGGTTGAGAGTAATTGCATATTAAAAACGCTTTCGGAAAAGGGTTTTTATAAGCCGAACTGCAAAAAAGAGGGTTACAGTATAAAAATTGCGGATAATCCGTATGACGGGGAAAATAAAATTATCATTGTATGTGGCAGTGATGATAACGGTACGCTCTATGGTGCGGCAGAGCTTATCGAAAGCGTCATTCCGTATCTGGATAACATTGACGCGGAGCAAAGATATCCCGATGTGACTTTTGATAATGAATTTTTTAAGGATTATGAGGTGCAGGATTCGCCTTCGTTTAAGATGCGCGGCATATGGAGTTGGGGACACGTTGTGTACGATTACAGAAGATACATTGAGAATATGGCGCATCTTAAAATGAATACGCTTATTTTGTGGAATGACCATGTGCCGCTTAATATTGATGATGTGATTGAGGAAGCACACAGCTGGGGGATAAAGATATATCTCGGATTTTCCTGGGGGTGGAACGAGGCGCGTCCCGAAAACGGCGGACTTGATATTTCTGATGAGGATAAGCTTTTAAAGATACAGGATTCGATTATTGAGAATTATAAAAATAACTATAGGAATCTTGATATCGACGGGATCTATTTTCAGTCATTTACCGAAACGGAAAAAGATGAGATAAATCATGTTGTGATTGCCGAGAGAGTTGTTAAATTCGTAAATGATACCGCGGAGAAGATTTTAAGTATCTCTCCGAACCTGGCAGTAATGTTCGGACTTCATGCAAGCAGCGTTTCGGATAAGATAGAGTATATCAAAAAGACAGACAAGCGTGTGATGATTGTGTGGGAGGACGCAGGGGCGTTTCCGTATTCCTATACACCGCGAAAATTAGAGGATTATGATAAGACCGTTGAGTTTTCGGCAAAAATTGCGGTATTGCGAGGAGGAAATGAGCGTTTCGGAGTGGTGACAAAAGGATTAACCTGCCTTGACTGGCTTTCTTTTTCACATTTGAAGGGCGAATTTGTGATGGGAAAACAGCAGGACTTCAGAGAAAGACGGACACGGGAAAAGGAAAAGTTATGGAAGTATATTGATGCGTATTGGGTTAAAAATGCAAAATATGCATATGATGTTTTTAAAGCTTTGCGGAGAAGCAATCCCGATACGATGGTGACAGCGCTTATTGAGGACGGTATGTTTGAGGAAGAGATACATAAATCGGCGGCAATATTTGCCGGAATGCTGTGGGATACCGAAAGTGATGTTGATGAGCTGGTGCTTAAAGCATCAATCAGAAATGATGTGAAGTAAAGGCAAATGTGTCTTGATATATCTGAATAAGCGATGTCTATACCGTCATAGACGCACAAAGCCGTGAAGAAGCCAAAAAGCTTATGGCTGACTGGATACTATCGGCGCAAAACAGCGGTATTCCCGAATATACCTCATGCTCGAACACACTCATCAATTGGCAGACCGGAATATTGAACTCATTTGATGTTCCGTACTCCAACGGTTTTACCGAAGGCTGCAACAACAAAATTAAGGTGATTAAACGCAATGCTTACGGCTATCGTAATTTCGAGCGTTTCAGAAAGCGTATTCTTCACGCTTTCTCCTACAAAAACGACCTTGCTTTGCAAGGTCATTAATTATCATTATTCGATTGTCTATTCCTTTGCGGATTTTATTCACCACAACTATTGACAAAGAACCTAAAATTTGACGATATTTCAATGGTCGATAAAACTGTTCATATATGCAAAACAATGCAAAGAGTTCAAAATTTTGCACCGTTAAAGGAAACAAAAACAGATGTAATTATATCAACACCCAAAAGCAAAAGTTCTGTCCGTGATATTCCTATGCCGGAATTTTTAATAACTGCAATTACAAAAAATAATATGTATGTTCCGAAAGCATATCTGCTTACGGGAGAATTGCACAGTTATGTTGAGCCGAGAACGCTTGAAAACAGATTTAAAAGCTGTATTCGTTCCTGCGGAATTGCAAATGTATCTTTTCACACACTTCAGCATACTTTTGCAACCCGTTGTGTCGAACTGGGGTTTGAAACCAAAAGTTTAAACGAGATTTTAGGTCATTCAAGCGTCAATATAACTCTTAACAGATATGTTCATTCATCAATGGAGCTAAAGCGTATTAATATGGAAAAACTGAATTTATCGCCGTCAATTTTTTAGTCGGCAAAAGAGCCGCAAACAAGCATTTATCTTGTGTTGCGGCTCTTTTTCGTATAGTTATGTACTCTACGAAATATAAAAACACACTATTATTTTCTTGTTTTCAAATGATTATGGCAAGGGGGTAGAATAAATTTGTGACTCAAGCTCAAAAAAGAATAATTCAAAACCGCTTATATTGATGAATTTGCTGAAAATTTATCAATGTTCTGCGAAAAGAAAGGGGGTTATAAAAAGTCCGGGGATTTATACGGATGGACTTGAAAAAATTACATCCGTATGCAAATTGAAAAAAACAAAAATTATAACAAGGATTGGGGGTGATGAAGATGATTGAAAAAGAAAAGGTATTAAAAGTGATTAATGATTTTGGCATTGCCCGCGCGGAGCAAAAAAATAAATTTGTCAAAACAGAACAAGAAAATAACGTAAGAAGTATTTCAGATGTTAAGCTTGTTTACAAAGATAAAGAATTAAATCTTATGAAGGCATATGCTGAAATAAAAAGGGAAATGGATAGTAATTTTAAAAATAACTATATCAGTTATCTGTCATATTTATTTGATGGCTTATTGATATTGGACAATTCGGAGAAAGAGGTGTTTGAAAAGTGAAAAAGAAAATTTTATTATCATTTATGTCGGTTTGCATAAGTGTGTTTGCATTTGGTGCGTTAAATGTATCGGCATATCGCTATGATAAGGTATATTATCAAATGAAGCTGGAAGCTATGAAACATCAAGGGAAGGCACTTGATACAACTTGTGCCCAAATTGGGCACAAGTTAAAATCAAAGGATATATTGGCTGAACAAGTCGGTGAAAGTAGAAACCAAATCCAACGATACATACGCTTAACAAACCTCATAGATCCAATTTTGGATATGGTGGATAATAACCAAATTGCAATGAACGCTGCCGTTGAAATATCTTATCTCGGTTCAAAGGAGCAAGCGGCGGTTATGCAGTCTATTGAAAAAGAGGAAACCTCTCCCTCTAATGTTATCGACACAGATGTTTCCGATGCAGAAGTGCCGCAGCAAAAGCGTGAATACGCTATGGCGAGGTAAAATACAAAAGAAAGGTTGATTTTAATGGAACAGAAAGACATAATAAAGGATTTACTTTACGAAAAAATGAGTAATGAACAGAATGATTTTATTGAAAACCTAAAACATTTACCGCCGGAGAAAATTATAGAAGAGGCATACCGAATTACACTTCGTGAGGATATATTATCCGTTATCGACAGTGATGTTCTTAATGCAAAACAAATGAGCGCACTAATTAAAACAGAATGTCCACTTGCAGTTTGTTACGATGTTTGGCTGAAAACGGATTATTCGCATATGGATGATTTGCGCTGTGTTATTAGCGACTATGCAGATGAAATTATTAAGGAAAATGAAAGGGCAAAAAAGAAAAAACGATCCGAGCCGGAACGGTAAATTTCAAAAGAATTTATTAAAAAAGCTGCAAACACATTGACAATATCACGATACAGTGATATAATATAAATGAGGAGATGAGAGTATGCCTGTATTATCAAGATTTTATGGGATAATAATAAGAATGTATTTCCTGCAAAGCGAACATAATCCGCCCCACATTCACGCTATATATAATGAAGATGTTGCGGCTATTGATTTTATGACCGGAAATGTTATTGAAGGGTCATTGCCGCCAAAAGCATTGAATATGGTAAGGGAATGGCTTGGAATTCACAAAAACGAGCTTAAAGAAATATGGGAAACGCAGGAATTTAAGACAATTTCACCGCTTGAGTAAGGAGGTGCCGGTATGTTTCATAAGGTTAAAAATGTGTTTGTATTGCCCGATTACAAGTTAAGCGTACAGTTTTCGGAGGGCGTAACAAAGCTGTATGATGTCAAACCGCTGTTTGATAAAATTTCGGTTTTTAAGGTATTTGAGAAAAACCCGAAGAAATTTTCCGAGGTTTCGGTTGATACCGGAGGTTACGGCATTGTATGGAATGATGAGCTTGACCTGTCCTGCGATGAACTGTGGGAACACGGCGAAAAGATTGACACGCCCTTTGACGGACTTTTGGCATTCAGCGACGCAACGGCTTTGTGGGGCTTAAATGAAAGTACGCTCCGAAAGGCTATCAGCTACGGAAAACTCATAAACGGCGTTGATGTGTGCAAATTCGGAAAGCAATGGGTCGTTTCGATAAACGCTATGCAGCGTGAGTACGGCAAGGTTAATTTCAAATAAAAAAACGAATAATAAAATAATCGGCATACACAGGTTTGCAATATCAAGACTGTCTGTCGATTCCGAGCTTGAAACGCTCCATACACTGTTTAAGATTGATATGCTTTACGGACTTAATTGGAGCAAAAACGGAGATGTCGTATCGCTGTCGTTCCCCGATAACTGCAAGACCGTAAACCGACACTTGAAAAAGGTGTATGAAGCTCGGCAGGCGTTAATGCGTGGAGAAATCACCTATGATGATTACAACCACATAAAGAACGCCTGCGGAACATACAAAAAACGCAAATAAACACACGCAAATCGGTCTGCCCCATATTTGTATTAAAAACTGTTTGTCAGTAATCGAGCATCTGCAGCGGAGAGGTATGCACTATGCGGAATGGCTTGCATTACGCATTGACGGAATGTATGTGTTTGGCAATGACGAAAACGGAGCTATTGAAAACGCTTTTGTAAAGCTGAATTATGATAGCACAATTTTGGTAATATTGCCAGACGGAACAAGTATTGACTATGCAAACCGTATTACAGTAACCGTAACCGACAAAAACGGAAATCCGCAGAAAGATATTTCCGTTACCGTTTCGGACACTGTGGAAAATAGTCTGACAGACAAAACTGACGAAAACGGAAAAATTGTAGTACCTCCGCTTTCGGAGGATATTACCGACAGCGAGGGTAAAGCAAAAGTCAACGGCTACAATTACCGATAGCGAGGATAAGCCTGTTAAAGATATGACTGTAATCTTTACAGATAAAGCCGAGAGAATAGAAAGCAATGTTACGGACGAAAACGGCAGAGCAAGGTGCAGAGCAAATCTACCGCACAGGTTAAGACCAAAGAAGCATATATGAAGTCGCAGAAAGCGGATATGTCGGAAAAATCAGCGGATACGGTCGAAGATGTTGTTGTCATAACAGAGGATAAAAAACAAAAGCTCAAAGAGGTGTTTTGGGATATGCACGAGATAACCTCTCGGACGGAAACGGTTACAAACGGTGATACTAATGAGAAAGTTGTATATATTACAATTACGGCGAAAACAAAAGAGGATATGATTTCACAGTATAATTTTACACGCAAGCAACAAGAAGCGTTGAACACTCTTTTGGAACAAGATGAAGTGCTGATTTCCGCAACGCAGTCGCTCGCCATATCAGAAGCAACCGCACAGGATATTTTGAAAAACTTCCCCGATACTCTGTCCGCAGAACGAAAGAAAGTTATAAAAGCCGCCTGCTCGCTTGTAGGCAAAGTGAATTACTTTTGGGGCGGTAAATCCTCCGCTATCGGCTGGGACAGCGAATGGGGCAAGCTGAAAACAGTATCGGCAGAAGGCAGTAAAACGACCGGGACAAAAAGACCTTTCGGACTTGACTGCTCGGGGTTTGTTACTTGGAGTTTTATCAATTCGGGATTTAATGCTTCGCAAATCGGACACGGAACGCAAGGACAAATCGCAAAGTGCAGCCGCATATCTTGGAGTAACGCTCAAGCCGGAGATTTAGCCTTTTACGGTGATTTATCGCACGTCGGAATCATTGCCGGAAAGGACGCTGACGGAAACATTCTTGTTATTCATTGTTCGGACGGCAGGAATAATGTCGTTATCACAACAAACAGCGGCTTTGGTTTTGCGGCAAGACCGGGTTGTTATTAAAAAATATAAGACAGCGATGAGCATTTTGATATGCCTTTCGCTGTCTG
>CAKSDE010000015.1 GCA_934444735.1 uncultured Clostridia bacterium
CTTTCCTCCTGTTTTTGTGTTTATTTTATTATATCATATTTTGCATCATTGTGTCTACTTTTTTAGTATAGCACCAAGACGTACATATCAGAACAATTGAAGAAGGATAGAGAAAGTGATCAATTAAGTTTGTTTGACCCACGGGACCCATTTATGGGTAAGTAAGTAGAAGTTGCACGGCTGGCAGGCCAATAAAAGACGCACTTGTGCGTTGCCAGTAGTATTAGGGCTATGCCCGAAAATGAAATACCACCCGCTATGCGGGTGGATATTTATTATATTCCATTATTTTACTGCCTTAAATGCATCGTCCAATGCCTCAATTAAGTCCTCAACATTTTCTATGCCGATTGAAAGACGTATTGTGTTCGGCTTTATACCCTGTTCGATAAGCTCTTCGCCCGAAAGCTGTGAATGAGTGGTCGATGCCGGGTGGATTACCAATGATTTAACATCGGCGACGTTTGCCAAAAGTGAGAAAATCTCTAAGTTATCAATAAATTTCTGCGCTGTTTTATCATCGCCCTTGATTTCAAAAGTGAAGATTGAACCGCCGCCGTTCGGGAAGTATTTTTTATAAAGCTTATGACTCGACTCGGATTCCAGTGACGGGTGGTGAACTGCCTCAACCTGCGGGTGGTTATTCAGATATTCCACAATTTTGAGCGCGTTTGATACATGGCGTTCCACACGCAGTGAAAGTGTTTCCAAGCCTTGCAGGAACATAAATGCGTGGAATGGCGAAATTGTCGAGCCTGTGTCACGCAAAAGAATCGCACGGATATATGTCGCAAATGCTGCAGGGCCTGCCGCGTCGGCAAAGCTTATGCCGTGATATGACGGGTTCGGATCGGAAATCCATGGGTATTTGCCGGAAGCTTTCCAGTCAAAGGTGCCGCCGTCAACTATAACACCGCCTATTGCCGCACCATGACCGCCGATAAATTTTGTAGCGCTGTGGACAACAATATCTGCGCCGTATTCGATCGGACGAACGAGATAGGGCGTAGCAAAAGTTGAATCCACAACCAACGGAATACCGTGCTTATGCGCAATTTTTGCGACTTCTTCAATGTCTATAATATTTGAATTGGGGTTGCCGAGTGTTTCTATGTAGAGCGCTTTGGTGTTGGGCTGAATTGCCGCCTCAAATGCTCCCTCTTCTTCGGGATCAACAAATGTTGCGCTTATTCCCGATGTGAGCGGAAGTGTATGCGCTAAAAGATTATATGTACCGCCGTAGATTGTCTTTGACGCTACTATATGCTCACCAGAACGTGCAAGTGCCTGAATGGTGTAGTTTATCGCCGCAGCGCCCGAGGCAACCGCAAGAGCCGCCGTACCGCCTTCCAAGACTGCGATTCGCTCCTCAAATACACTTTGAGTCGGATTTGTCAGTCTGCCGTAGATGTTGCCGGCATCTTTTAAGCTGAATCTGTCGGCAGCGTGCTGTGAATTGTGGAATACATATGATGTTGATGCGTAAATCGGGACAGCGCGTGCGTCTGTCACGGGGTCCGGGCTTTCCTGCCCTGCCTGTACCTGTAATGTTTCAAATCTATATTTTTTTTCTGCCATTTTTTATTCCTCCCGGTCAAATTATATTTTCATAAAACCTATCGGCTTTATATGATTATTATAACAGCATTTTCCCCGTTTGTCCAATACATAATTATTATTGCAGGCTATAGATAAAATTTATAACCTTAAAGAACCGATAAATTTATAAAATAATAGATAGTAAATGTTGACTTTGTATTATTTGTATGGTACAATGAAAGAAAAAAGGAGGTCTTGATTATGAAAAAAATAATATCGGGATTACTTGCGGGAGCAATGTTTTTGCAAAGCGGTGCATTTGCGGATGATATTGCAGATTTAAAGGAAATTTTTCAAAAACAGTATACCAATGCTACGGTGGACTTTTCGGGTAAGCTTACACTTGATAAGCCGCTTGATGTTTTAGGAGCGCTTGACGCTGACTATGATGATACTATAAATGCAGGGGTATTTGGCAATGCGATTGATTATCAGAAAGCGGCGGAGAGTCTTTTCGGCACAACAGAAGACGTGCAGCTTAAATTGAACAGCTCCGATGATTACAAAAAGATAGATATGTCGATGTCGGGAAAAGCTAATATTCCCTTGCAGGTGAACGAAAACCTTAAAATTACCACAGACGCAAGCTACGGTATATGGCTTTCGATGGATTGGGAAAATGCCGATGACTTTGTGTATCAGATGACATTGAAAAGCCCGTTATCCAAAAAGTATGTCACAATGGATATTGCAAAAATCATGAAAGAGCAGGGGACACCTGCATTTGATCTTACTAATGTTGATTTAAAAGCAATACAGGAAAAATCGGTTGATATAATCGGTGAGCTGATAAAAAGGGACGCAAAAGTCAGCAAGAACGCAAATACATATACTGTACAATTTGATAACGCCGGGTTCATAAGCTTTATCGATGATTATGTACAGGCGATATTTGCAATGTCAAAAGAAATTGTCGGCGATTCGATTGATGAAGAAATGTTTGTGATGCCGGATGATACAAAAGAAATGCTGCAAAAACTCAAAGAAATCAAGATTTTGGGTGATAACGGCATGACAATCGAGCTGACGACAAATCTCGGCAATATTGAAAATATGAAGATAACCTGTGATTTTGAGATGAACGTATATGATATAGCTCAAAAATTTACAGATGAGATACCCGAGAATATAACGCATGAAAATTCAGATGTGGACTTTACTCTTGAGCTGAATTACAAATACAGCCAAATCGGAAGTACGACGGTAGAATTTCCGGAATTAAATGAAAAGAACAGCTTTTCGATGAACGATGTTTTGAACGGAGACGGTGATTATAATAATGATTATCTGTACGACGGAGAATATTATGAAACGTATAGCCTGCCGGGATATTTGGTAAACGGTGTATCAACTGTTCCGTATCTGCATTTAAGAGAAGTGATAGACGATTATGCATGGTGCTGCGGCGATTATGATTACGGTTATTTTTTAGAGGGCGCAGACGAACTTTCGTGGAATGACGGTGTTGCGACATTTACCGATTCTAAGGGAGCACTGAAATTTGACAGTTTTTCACTCGACTCCAAAACGGGAGATGCATATTTGAACGGAGAAAAGCTTGAACTCAGCAATCAGACATATAAGCATATTATTATAAAAGAAAACAATATGTACATTTCACCGGAACTGGCAAATAAGCTTTTCGGTATCGATGTTACGGGATATACCGTTGATTTTAATATTTTCGGGACACCGACATGGGCGCATATCGATTATCAGTATCCAAATCCGCACTATAATGCGCAAGTATAAGAAGGGAATGTAAAAAAACTCCGGAGCGCAAGAAAAGAAGTAAAGCCATACATTATAGAAAATATAATTGTTACGGTTTAGTTTTATCGTGGTAGAAAAATCAAAAAATATTATTTTTCCTTTTCTTGCTATCAACAAATTTCGCCACTTGGCGTACCTATGTACGCCGTCGGGTAACCCAAAGCTAAAGCTTTGGCTCAGTTTGTTAATTCCAAAGCTTTTTCCTATTCCCTTGAAAAAGTAAAGGCTGTAAAAAAATCAAGTGATTTTTTACAGCCTCTTTTTTCTTTGGCATAAAATTAGGCATTGATTTTTAAGGTGAAAAGCGATATAATAATTATAATGTCAATAAGAGAGAAAAGGGATAAAATATGAAAGCAATCAGTCATTTCAGAACGATAACCAAACACAGACACATGGTTATAAAGCATTGTTTTAAGGCAGGTATCGGATTTCAGGGGTTATTTCACGACCTGTCCAAATACACTCCGACCGAATTTTTGGTGGGTGCGAAGTATTATAAAGGCTATAAGAGCCCGAATGATGTTGAGCGCATGGAGAAAGGCTATTCCTCGGCATGGCTGCATCATCAGGGCAGAAATAAGCACCATTTTGAGTATTGGCGCGATTACGACTTAAACACTCACCTTATGGCTCCGGTCAAGATGCCTCTGAAATACGTAAAAGAGATGTTCTGCGACCGTCTGGCGGCAAGTAAGGTGTATATGAAAGACAAATACACCAATTCGCATCCGCTGGAATATTTCAGAGCAGGAAAAGCGAAGGCAACGGCTCATCCCGAAACCATGGCAATACTTGAAAGCTGGCTTGTAATGCTTGCGGAAAAGGGAGAGGAAGAAACATTTAAATATATAAGAAACTTTAAAGAAAAAAAATGAGAATTTTTTGGCAAAAGCTATTGACAAACCGCGCTTTTTGTGTTATTATATTTAAGTCAGTTTGAATCAGATGCCGATGTGGTGGAATTGGCAGACGCGCGGGACTCAAAATCCCGTGGTAGCGATACCGTGTGGGTTCGACCCCCACCATCGGCACCACAACCCAATCCGCATAAATACTTTAAATGTAGTGTTTATGCGGTTTTTCTTTGGTTTTAAACATAACTGTATATAACCAAATATAACCCAATATAACATAAAAATGTTGTCAAACTGTTGTCAAAATCGGAGTGAATACGGTAAAATATATATACACCAAAAAAAAAACGCTTTTTAAATACTTTAAAATCTCAAGCATTTAAAAAGCGTTTGACATCAGGTCGATATTTTCTCGATATCGGTATTTTCTCATTTGAATCAAAAACTCTCATATAATTTTTTGTGTAGTTCACTTCGGATATTTTCTGTTTATTCACCAAATACCCAGAATGACACCGTATCAGAAATTCATCATATAATTTCTCTATAGAAGAAAGCGTCCCGTAAAATTCTACTTTTTGACCGTTCGCCATATTGCATACTATTTTTTTATTGCATGAAACAAAGTATAATACGTTATTCAAGGATACCTCTATTTTTTCATATTTACTGACAATCTCCAGTTTTATATTTGCCTCATCAGGGCTTTGTTCCAGCTGCTGCACCGTATGAATCACAAAATCCGCCAAATTCTCCAGTTCATCATACAGAAAATACGCCGCAGGGCATATATATCGCTTTAAAATCCCCCCGACCGAAAGCATATTCTGCGACAAAAATATAATTATCGCCTTTTTATTTATCTTCCGTACCGATTCTGCAAAGTTAATTCCGTTTACGCCGTCAATTGTCCCTTCAGGCATACAAAAATACACTTGAACCTTATCTTCTATCACCATAATTTCGTCGCATAGTGTTATTTTTGAAAAAAACACTTCCCCACCGTTGTCTGAATATATTTTAAGTAAATCTTCAAGCTTTTTTGTATAAAGATCATCTAAACCGCAAAAATATACATTCATAAACAATCACCATACTACTTATTTTTCTTCAGCTTATCCAAATTCATATTCCCGTTTCCTTCCGTATTCAAGTAACTACCGCTGTCCCGCAGGTAGATAACTATATCCGGTTTATATTCATCAATATATTGAACTATCGTCTTTTTGGTGTAGTATCTGAAATCCAACGATCTGAATTCATTGCAATTGTAGTATAAAAGAGTTTCTAAAGGGTTGGTAAATGAATCTCCTATCATCAATACTCTCGGAAGATTCTCTCTTCCTTCCCCCGTCGTTATGGCTGTCTCTGCCATATCTCCTCCCATATAAACAGTATATGCCGCAAAATCTCCCGTAGGCATCGCAAATACTTCCTTATACGGATCTCCGCCGTCCTCGCTGCGCTGATAATAAATCTCATGCTTCGGATAGCCTATATACATACGTTCTCTGTCCGAATACTCCCCGAACAGCTTTCTCGAACGCGATCCGTAAAACGGCAAATCTATCGTCTCAAAGATCATATCATCATAATCAAGCGGTGTCAAATCAAAATACGACGTCTCCGAAATCTTTTTAACAAGACTGCGATATGTTTCAAACGCACCGTAAAAATTATAATGATGATCAATTTTTGAATACAGCTTTTCATAATCCATCTTTTCAAAAACATCGCGCATTCTCAAAGACTCAATTCCCTCATCATCGCAAAACTTAAACAATGCATCTTCCGTATACATAATATTGCCGTCTTTATCCTGCATATAAGCGGGGTATTTGCTTTGCAGCATTGCTCCCTGCTCCGGTATCCCGAGCATATAAAGCTTTGCTCCGTTTTTCTTACACGCCTCATTCAGCTTTCGGATATTTTTCGTAACAAGCTTCAGCTGAACATCTATATCCTTATGCATAACTCCCGAAAAACCGTCAAACGCCAAAAGTGCATCATCGGTTACGGTTATTCCGTTTACCACCGGCTTTTTCAATATATGTACATTAAATTTTGTATTTAATGCCAAAAGCTTAGTTCTCGCAAAAATTCTGTCGTTAAAATAGTCTTCCCATTCATTATAATATTTCGTATCAATCAAACGTTCAACGCTGAACTCCGGTATTTCCGCCAAATATCTCTGCTCAAACACCGACAGCTCTGATTCCGGAAAAAACACAGACAAAATCGGTATGATAACCAAAAAAGCAACAAATAATGCTATAAATACTTTATCTCGCTTATGCTCCATGCTTTTCACCTCAGAATCTAAAATAAATAAACGGATTGAACGAATTTGACAGCATACACACTATCGCAACAATAAACACTGCAAACGAAAGAACATATTTGGTCTTCTCATTTTTGACTAAAATATAATCCTTCAGCGGAAGCGACGCTATTGCACATATGATTATTGCGTATTTAAATTCCAGCAAATTATAAATCGTCTTATCGTTTAAAATCGGATTTCCGTTTACAAAAAACATGGTCTTTAACATTCCGAAAAAGTATCCCATATCATGAGCACGGAATATCGCCCAGCCTATCACAATCAATATAAGCGCATAAATATGACGTATCGGACGCCATGCTTTTTTAAGGTATTTTAAGATTATTGTTTTTTCCAAAATTAAAATCACACCGAAATAAATACCCCAAAAAATAAACTTCCACTTTGCGCCATGCCATATTCCCGTCAGCAGCCACACCACAAAAATATTAAACAAATGCCTAAGCTTACTGCACCTATTTCCGCCCAGCGGAATATAAACATAATCCCTGAACCACGTGCTTAAAGATATATGCCATCTGCGCCAGAACTCGGTAATTGACTGCGATATGTACGGATAATTGAAGTTCTCGCAAAAATGAAATCCAAATATTTTTCCCAATCCAATCGCCATATCCGAATATGCAGAAAAATCAAAATAGATCTGAAAAGCATACGCAATCGGTCCCATCCATGCTCCAACCACCGACAGGCTTGAGATCGGTGAATTGAAAAAAGCATCCGCCACCTGCCCTATCGCATTGGCTAAAATCAGCTTTTTCGCAAACCCGACCATGAATCTGCGTATTCCTTCCGCCATATCCGCCGAATTTGATTCTCTGTTATCAATTTCATCGGCAATCGTCTCATAACGCACAATCGGTCCCGCAACAAGCTGCGGAAACAATGAAATATAAAGTGCAACGTTAAAAAGACTCTTCTGGCAATTGGTAATTCCCCTGTAAACATCTATTACATAACTCAATCCCTGGAATGTAAAGAATGAAATTCCTATAGGCTTTAAAATCGTCTGAACAGTAATTTCGGCATTAAATAAGCTCGAAATATTTTCCACGATAAACTCCAGATATTTAAAGTATATAAGAATCCCGATGTTAAACAGAACTGCAACAAATACCCAAAACTTTGCCTGTTTTTCATTTTCGCGATGCTTATCCACCAGCACACCGAAAAGATAATTCATAAAGATGGAGACAATCATGACCAAGCAGTTTTTCGGCTCACCGTATGCATAAAATATCAGATTGAATACCAAGAGCACTATATTTCTCGCCTTAATATATTTTGACGGCACAGCAAAATATATTGCCATCAAAACCGGCAAAAAAACAAACAAAAATGTTAAACTGCTAAAAACCATAAGATTCTCCCACTCACCTTATTTCTACTGTTTTGCTCACATGGTCGTAGTTCACCGTATATCCGAGAAACTCAAAAAACGCACGAACCGGCATATCTACCTGTCCTCTTATCTGCGTTGAAACGGTAACAACATTTGCCGAATTGATCACAACATCACAAACTCCCAAGTGATTTATTCTGATCTTATTATTCGACGCTGTCTTTGCCGAAATATTACCGTATTTTTTAAGCTCCTCCAAAGTAACAGAAGTTGTGTTATTTTCTATATTCCCCGTAAATTCGTAAACATTTCCGTTTGAATAAAAACGAATCTGTATATTCTTCCCCGCTTTAACCGTTGGATTTTCGTTTTTTACCGTTCCGGCAGAATAATAATTTGCCATCGCATTATATGCAGAACTATAGCTCTGTCTTGTTTTCATATTTATAATTTTAGTCACAAGCGCAGAACTGCTCTCCCTCTGTATTCTGTTAAGACGTGATATTTTTCTCGGGCTGTCGCTCAGCTTGACAAATTTCGCGCTTAAATCCGTAACCAACGAAACCCTTACTCCCATGTCGTCTAAGATTTTCTCGGTCAAATCGGAGGCCACTCCGTACGGGTAGGTAAAAAATGCATCGTTTTTCCCCGTCCATTCACGAAGCAAATCAGCATTCTTTACGAAGTCATTTTTTATTATATCATAATTTTGCGCAAATGTATAGTATTTTTTTAAATTATTTTTCATTTCATCATGTAAAGCATAAGTATGATTCCCAAATTGTACAAATCCGCTGTCAGACATTTCCTTTATTTGTTCTTTTGAAAGAAAATCCCCGTTGCCTTCATAAGAGCCTACCATAGAAAGGTTTGCCTTGAATCCATACTCCTTTAACATCGGAAAAAGAATCGAATATCCGTCTTTATAACCGTCATCAAAGGTTATCAGAATCGGATTTGGGGACTTTGCAAGCTTTTCTCTCAAAGCCGCCTCTGCATTCGCGTCCCTTTCGGTCAATGCACGTTTATACGTGTCCGCCATATCCAAATATTCATTTACGGTTATCGGCGTGAATCCCGATTTTTTTAATTCATCGAAATCACTCCTCAGCTGCGCCGATGATATGCAGTAATCATTCCATTCCTCCGGATTATCACTTATTTTGTGATACATTACCGTCGGTATCGGCACATTCATCGCCGTCAGGCTGTTTGCCGTTACGGCAGACATTGCCGAAAACATGAAAATTAATGATAAATAAAGAATATAACTTACTTTTTTCATAACTCAAATTCTTTCCGGCTATTAAATAGGGGTTATTCAAAGGAATAACCCCTATTTTCATAGTCTTATTTAAACCGTTCAACTAAAATCTTACCAAAGGTAGAAGTTTGTTGCCTGCGGAAGTCTTGAAAGATTTACAAATCCCCAGTTAACTGTATTATCTACAGAGTTAATCGGCAACTGACCGAGGTAGTTAGCTGTCATAACAACAACTTCGCCGTTCTGGTTTACTCTTGCAGTAAATGTACCTTCAACAGACTTAACTTCGTTCTTGTCGTCATATACTTCTCTGTAGTTGAATGTAGCATATTCGCCTGTGTATGCAGTGTTCTCTGTCTTTACGCCATCCAAAACAATTGTAGCTATAACCTTAGCTGTTCTGTCTACAGAATTGTAAGAGCTCAAGTCGATCTTATAATCTGTGTATGTGATTGTCGGCTTAGCAAATCCGCCTGTGTATCTGTAGATATAAGGCTTTGTGATAACAATCGGATTAACAGGATCGTTTGTCTGAATAACAATCTTTGAACCGTCCATCAAGTATCCGTCCAATGAAAGGATCTGATAGCTTCTGTACGGAGCTTCTGATTCGTAACCTGCGTCAACCCATGTAGCATCAGCTGTCAAACCATTTGTGAAGAGACCTGCATTAGGATATGTAACATCATCAAATACAGATACAGGAATTGATGTACCTGTCAATGTACGCTGATAAAGCTTTTCAACGCTCTTGTTGAAGAGTGTTTCATAACCCGTAGCATCTAAAACTTCTACACCGTTTTCATTAACTGTTCCTCTGATTGGGAGTGAATCTTCGTTGATATAAACCTGCGGCTGTGAAACGATAACTTTTTCGTTTTCACCCGAATATCTCATCGGATATGTATCGTCTGTATACCAGTTTCCGTCGCCGAAGTTAACCTTCTGCTTTTGATAGATTTTATAAGGCTCTGCCTTTTCCCAGAACCAGTTATCCCATCTGTACTCTACTGCACCGTATGCGCCTGTAGCTGTAACTTTCTTCTGATCTTCACCGTCCAAAACGAGTGTTGCATACTCAAGGTTACCGCAGTCATGAGCAGGCAACTGATCATGGTTGCAGAAAAGTGAATATGTAGGATCATCAGGATTATATGAAGAAACTGAGCAGAAATGAGTTCTGTCAATGAAAGAATTCTTCCAAAGAGCAGTGTTTGCAAATGCCTGCAAACCCAAGTTCAATGCGTATACCTCATACCCCGATTTTACGTTACCTGTAGGAATGCCGTAAGCGTCAACTTCCTGATATACACAAGCATATCTTCCTGTTCCGACAGCAGCCGCAGATGTGTCATAGCCAACTTTTTTCCATTCATTGGCAAAAGCAGCGCCGGTTGTTCCCAGGATTGACAACATCAACGTTCCTGCGCACACTTTTTTTACGTTTTTGTTCATAAAAAAAACCTCCTAAAAATTTTAATAAAAATTGTGTACGTTAGTCCCATTTGCGAATATACACGATCTCGCAAACAAAATCTTAACTACTTTAATTATAATAATATCGCGGCATAAAGTCAATAAATATTGACAATTAACCAAATTTGTGGATAAATAACATCTCTATAGTGTTAAATGGTTATTTGTCAGCTAAATAGCGCTATTTATCCCAACATTTCATGTCAGTTATCAATATTCACGTCAAGTATCAAGGTAAAATAAGGTCGAAAAAAAACTTATTTTATCAATATTGATTTGAGTATTTCATAAATTATAGTCACATTTCGGCAATTTCCACAAAGCATATATCTCTTCCAAAAATATAAAAATGTAAAAAAGCTCTTTTTTACATAAAAAAAAGCCGCAAAAAAAGAATTTGCAGACCGCAAATTCTTTTTTATTTCTTATATATTATTTACCGTTTCTCGCTTTTGCTCTCAAATCGGTTTTTAAAATACGCTTACGCATTCTTAAATGGTTCGGCGTTACCTCCAAAAGCTCATCGTCCGCAATAAAATCAAGACACTGCTCCAAGCTCAGATTTCTCGGCGGAACAAGCTTTAATGCATCATCGGAACCCGACGCACGCGTATTGGTAACGTGCTTTCTCTTGCAGACATTTACAACAATATCCTCAAGTCTTGAATTTTCGCCGACTATCATTCCTTCATACACCTTAACACCCGCGCCTATAAAGAGCGTTCCGCGCTCCTGTGCGTTAAAGAGTCCGTATGTGACCGACTCGCCGTTCTCCCATGCAATAAGCGCACCTCTCGAGCGGCTCTGGAAATCGCCCTTATACGGTTCATATCCGTCAAGAATACTGTTTATGATGCCCGTTCCCTTTGTCGCCGTCATCAGCTCACTTCTGTAGCCGATAAGTCCGCGTGACGGAATCTTGAACTCAAGCCGCACATAATTCTGCGCAGTCGGCGCCATATTGAGCATCTCGCCTTTTCGCAAAATCACGCCGTCCATAACCGTTCCGGTATATTCCTCCGGCACATCTATCGTCAGATGCTCAACCGGCTCGCATTTTACACCGTCGATTGTCTTATATATAACAACCGGGTTGGAAACCTGAAATTCGTAGCCCTCACGGCGCATATTTTCAATAAGAACCGAAAGATGCAACTCACCTCTTCCAGACACGGTGAATGCCTCGGTTGTATCGGTATCTTCAACACGCAGGCTTATGTTTGAATCCAGTTCTCTGTAGAGCCTGTCGCGCAGATGGCGTGATGTTACGAATTTGCCGTCCTGTCCGGCAAACGGACTGTCATTTACGCTGAACGTCATCGAAAGCACAGGCTCATCTATCTTTACAAACGGCAGTGCGTCCGGACATTCGGGATCGCATATCGTCTCACCGATATTTATATCCGTAATTCCCGAAACGGCAACGACATCTCCCGTGCCGACCTCATCGGCAATCCCCTTATTCAAGCCCTCAAAGGTGTAGAGCTTGGTAGCTTTTCCGCGCGCAACGCTGCCGTCCGCTTTGCATACGGCAAGCTGCATATTTGTCTTGATCATTCCGCGCTGAATCTTACCTACCGCAATTCTTCCGGTATATTCATCATAATCGATATTTGAAACCAGCATCTGGAAAGGCGCGTCCTCCTCGCCCTCCGGGCATGGGATTGTATTTACTATCAGCTCAAAAAGCTCTTTTAAGTCCTTGTTCGGCTGCTCCGGATTATATTCGGCAGTCGCCCAGCCGTCACGACCCGACGCGTATATAACGGGTGTGTCGAGCTGCTCATCTGTTGCGCCAAGGTCGATAAAAAGCTCCAAAATTTCGTCAACCACTTCATACGGACGTGCATTCGGGCGGTCCACCTTATTTACAACGATAATCGGCTTTAAATCCAATGCGAGCGCTTTTGACAAAACAAAACGCGTCTGCGGCATACAGCCCTCAAATGCATCAACCAGCAAGAGTACGCCGTCCACCATTTCCAGTCCGCGCTCAACCTCGCCGCCGAAGTCCGCGTGCCCCGGTGTATCTATAATGTTAATCTTCACTCCGTTATAATAAAGAGAAGTATTTTTCGCAAGAATTGTGATTCCGCGCTCACGCTCCAAATCATTCGAGTCCATAACACGCTCGTCCACCTGCTCATTCTCTCTGAATGTTCCGCTTTGTTTCAGCATCGCATCAACCAGCGTTGTCTTTCCGTGATCGACATGGGCAATTATCGCGATATTTCTTATATTTTCCCTGTTTATCATACAGTCCTACTTCCTTTCGACGTTATCCAAATTACTCAGTGCAAACCGAATCCGCCCACACTCTAACCCTATAATTTTATCACAAAAATCCATGCATTACAATAAAAATATATTTTTTTGTGAAATTAGAGCAATTTCGACATTGCATATTGGAAAAGCTCGTCTATTTCTGCTAATGTAACAGCCTTAAATACGCGGTTTTTCGTCTGCGCACTGTCACGCATACCCTTAATATACCACGCGATATGCTTTCTCGCCTCTTTGATTCCGCGCACCTCGCCCTTATCTTCAACCAACATTCGGGTATGTTTTAGCGCCATCTCCAATTTGTCTTTATCCGTCGGGAAATATGTGACCTTTCCCGTTTTTCTCATTTCATCAATCTGCCTGAATATAAACGGATTTCCCTCAGCACCCCTTGCGACCATTACACCGTCGCACCCGGTTTCATCGCTCATTCTTTTCGCGTCCTCTGCCGAAAATATATCGCCGTTGCCGATAACCGGAATCGTAACCGCATTTTTCACGTGCTCAATCACGCGCCAATCCGCTTTTCCGCTGTAAAATTCCTCCCGCGTTCTGCCGTGTACCGCAATCATCGCCGCGCCGGCATCCTCAAGAATCTTCGCCATCTCGGGCGCATTTTCCTCCTCCCAGCCTTTTCGTATCTTAACCGTAACCGGGATTTTCACGGCGCGGCTTACCGCACGCACTATCTCCCCCGCTCTTTTTGGATTCTTCATAAGCGCGCATCCGTCACCGTTATTTACAATCTTCGGCATAGGGCAGCCCATATTTATATCCAAAAAATCCGCGCCTGCCTCCTCGACCAGCGGTGCAACCTCCGCCATAATTTCCGGCTCGCTCCCGAAAATCTGAATTGCATACGGTTTTTCGCCCGACTCCGTTTTCATCAAATCTTTCGTTTTCTTATCCTTATAATAAAGTCCTTTTGCGCTTATCATTTCAGAACAGGTTACACCGCACCCCATACTGCGGCATATCCGTCTGAAGGTCAGATCGGTAACCCCCGCCATAGGCCCCAAAAAAACTTTATTTTCCAATTCACCGATATTCATAGTACCTCTCAAAAAAGTATATTGCGGGAATGTAAAAAAGTTCGTTCCGCAAAATGCCAAAACAGTATTTTTTACAATCCCCAGCAAAAGTATATCACTATTTTGAAAGAAAGTCAAATCAATAAATCGGAATCAAAAGCTCTTCACCGACATGAATAACCGCATCTTCAAGCTCATTTATCGAAATGATTTCATTCACAAGCTTTCTCACGTCGGAATTTTTGCTGCTGTTCGCTTTTGCAATGCTCCATACACTGTCGCCGTAGCCTACCGTCACGCATACGGTTTCTTTCTCCAGTTTTCTTGCAAACGCCAGGTTCATCATCACCATCGCCGTCAGCACCAAGCCGATCCCTACCGTAATACGTCTCCTTCTCATCATTCTTTTTCTCTTTGTCATAATTAACACCTCCAAATTTTATCGAATGTTTGTTCGTTATCTGTATTATACCAGAACAGATGTTCGTTGTCAAGTGTTTTTTTACAATTATTTCATATTTTGTACATCTAAAATTCTTGCATATCATTTCAAAATGTGATACAATAGCTATGTATAGCAAAAATATCAGAAAGGTGTGAATATATATGAACGTATGCGATGCCCTGAAAAACAGGCGGACAATAAGAAAATTCAAAAATATTCCTATCGGGCAGGAAAAACTAAAAGAGCTGGTAAATTACGCGCGCCTTGCCCCCTTTGCGGCAAATATACAGGCGCTCAGATATAAAATCGTAACAGACGAAAATACGTGTTCCGAAATCTTTTCACACATTCACTGGGCAGGCTATCTCCCCAACGGCGCGCCGAAAGAGGGACACAGACCGACAGCATATATCGCAGTTTTGGGAGATACCGAAATCAAAAAGAACTTCGAGACTGATGCCGGCGCCGCCGTACAGTCGATACTCCTCGGCGCATGGGAAATGGGAATCGGCACTTGCTGGATGGGAGCGATAGACCGCCCCGAGATATTAAAGCTTTTAAAATTGGGCGAAAAATTTTCCCTACTATATATTATAGCGCTCGGTTACGCAGACGAAGAAAGCCGCGAATCGAAATATTGCGGCAGTCCGAAATATTTTTACGATGAATCCGGCACGCTTAATGTCCCCAAACTTTCGCTTGACGATATTATCCTATAAAAAAACACGAAAGAAGATGAACTACTATGTCAAATAAAATTCTTATAGCGGACGACGACCGCAGCATTGTTGAACTGATACGTCTTTATCTGGAAAAGGAAGGCTTTATATGTATAACCGCGGAAAACGGCAAAATCGCTCTTGATAAATTCAAATCCGATTCGCCGTCTTTGGTTATCTTGGACGTAATGATGCCCGAGATGGACGGCTGGCAGGTATGCCGTGAAATAAGAAAGACCTCCTCCACACCGATTATCATGCTTACGGCAAAGGGCGAAACCTTCGATAAGGTTTTAGGACTTGAACTCGGTGCCGACGATTACATGGTAAAGCCTTTTGAAACAAAAGAGCTGATTGCACGTATAAAAGCGGTTTTAAGAAGAAGTGAAACAAAAAACGATTCTAAAGTCGAAGAAGTTTCATACCCCGGGCTTACGGTAAATCTTTCAAATTACGAATTGAAAATCAACGATAAAATCACCGAGGTTCCGCCGAAAGAACTGGAGCTTTTGTATTTCCTCGCATCAAACCCGAACAGAGTTTTCACAAGAGAGCAGCTTTTGGAGGAGGTTTGGGGATTCGATTATTTCGGCGATTCGCGAACTGTCGATGTCCATATAAAGCGGCTGCGTGAAAAGCTTGAAAATATAAACGAAAACTGGCAGTTAAAGACTGTATGGGGCGTCGGCTATAAATTTGAGGTGAGATAATATGTTTAAGTCTGTCTTTCAAAGACTTATGTGGACAAGCTGCGCTATTTTGTTGGTTGTTATTCTCCTGATTACGGGGTCTATGACGCTTTTGTTAAACAAATACGTAAAAAACTCCAAATATGAGGCGGCGATAAATGCCTCCAAAACAATCGAGGGACTCACAACCACGCTTGCAATCGACGATTACAGCACACGGTCGATTTATTTTTACAATAACTCGCTCGTTACCATATCCCATGTTTTAGATTCCGACATAACGGTAGTAAACAGTACGGGAGAAGTGTTCGCCTCCACAAGCCAGACAAAAAACGTATCTTCCGAATATGTAAAGGCGGTTCTCTCGGGTGAAACCATCTCCGAGCGCGGTCACTTTACAGGCACAAACGGCAAAAGGCTTTACATAATCGGAGTTCCGATGCACTATAACGGCAAGATCGTCGGCGGAGTTTTCTTCAGCACCGATCTTCCCAAAATGAAGGACAATGTATACAGTATGCTGATGCTCGTGTTTATCGCCTGCATTACCGCGCTTTTAATCGCCTGCATACTCATATTCATCTACGCACGAAGAACCGCTATGCCTCTTCGCGAACTGAATAAAGCCGTGCTTGAAATCGCCTCGGGGAATTTCTCGAAAAGACTCCCTGCCGGAAAAGACGAGCTTGGTCAGCTCTCTTCGAGCTTTAACTATATGGCGTCATCTTTGGAGCGGCTTGAATCGATGCGCTCGGAATTTATATCCGACGTTTCGCACGAGTTGCGCACCCCGATGACATCAATATCCGGTTTTGTCGGCGGTATTTTGGACGGTACAATCCCACCCGAGCGCGAGCGCGAATATCTGGAAATCGTATATAACGAATCCAAACGTCTTGCCAAGCTCACAAATGATATGCTCGAAATGAGCAAAATGAACTCATCGGAATATAAGCTTGACGTAACAAAGTTCGATATAAACGAGCTTGTCCGCCTTTGCATAATTCAGCTTGAACAGAAGATCAGCGACAAAGGTCTTGAATTGGACGTAAATATGCCCGAGAACAAGCTTATCGTCCTTGCGGACAAAGGCTCAATACAGCGCGTCATAATAAACATTCTGGATAATGCCGTAAAATTCAGCTTTAAAGATACCACGATAAGCATATCGGTAATAAAAAAGGCAACAAAAGCGTATGTATCTATAGGAAATCTCGGATTCGGGATAGATGAAAAGGAGCTCCCGAACATCTTCGACAGATTCTATAAAACCGACAAATCGCGCTCAAAAGATAAATTGGGCGCAGGACTCGGACTTTCTTTGGTAAAAAACATTATCAATTTGCACAAACAAGAGATATGGGCAGAGAGTGTAGATACGGGAAAAAATTCAAAATTCACCAAATTTACATTCACTTTGGAATTATCATGATATTTACTATTGATTATTTTTCCAAACAGTTGTAGAATAATATATGTATTTAAAAAATGAGAGGATTGATCAGAAAATGGCAGAATTACGTTGGAACCCACTTATAAAGGATTGGGTGATGATTGCATCAAACAGACAAAACAGACCGCAGATGCCAAAAGATTGGTGTCCGTTCTGTCCCGGTTCGGGAAAAGTACCCGACAAATTCGATGTATTAAAATATGATAACGATTTTCCGGCTTTAAGCCAGAATCCGCCCGCGCCGGACGATGTGGAAACCGAGCTTTACAAAACCAAGCCGTCATACGGCAAATGCGAGGTTATACTCTACTCGCCGGAACACACAATAACGCTCCCCGAGCTTCCCAAAGATCATATACGCAAGTTGGTTGATTTATGGGAGAGCAGATTTGTCGAAATAAGCAGCGACGAAAAGATAAAATATGTATTTATATTTGAAAACAGAGGTGCAGCAGTCGGCGTTACAATGCCGCATCCGCACGGTCAGATCTACGGCTACTCGGTAATACCTAAAAAAATCGAGCTTGAAATGGAATCCTTCAAAGAGCATAAGGCAAAGACAGGCAGCTGCCTAATGTGCGATATGCTCCGCGATGAAACAAAGGACGGCAGACGCGTTATTTTTGAAAATGACGATTTTATCACCTTCCTCCCCTTCTTCTCGGAATATCCGTACGGTATGTACATAGCCGCAAAACGTCATATTCAAAATCTCACCGATATGACCGACAGCGAAAAGGACAATTTGGCGCAAATCTTAAAGGAAACCGCCGGAACGCTCGACAGCCTTTTCGGGTTCACCTTCCCGTATATGATGTGTATGTATCAGAATCCGGTCAACAGCGGTAACTGCGATTTCCACCATTTCCATATCGCATTCTATCCGCCTATGCGTTCGGCTGATAAGATCAAATATAACGCATCTTCCGAAACAGGCGCTTGGGCACACTGTAACCCGACCGCCCCCGAAGAAAAGGCAGAAGAACTCCGCGAGGCACATAAGCGCTTTTTGGAATCAATGAAATAATGTTTAAAAGGAACTGTATAGTTCCTTTTTTATTGGCAATTTGAAACAATAAACAAATAAAATACAAAATTAGTATTGATTTTTTGAAAATGCGGTGGTATAATATAAATACCACATACTAATATTTTAATATTATGCCTCAGGATATTTTTAAATATCCTTGTTTTGTTATCCAATTAATGCATTATCAAACAGATTTGTGTTTTGTTAAAAACGCAGGCTGCAATATGATATTTGTTTGATATGCATATATTTGGAATATTAGTGTGTGGTAACCTAAATTCTAAGCCGCGTTTTTATGCGTGGCAATGGATTTATGTTGCCACGCATTTTTTATTGCGTGAGATTTTAGAAAGGAGTATAAACTTAATAAAAAAATACAATGTTTGTATTAACTACAAACGCCCAAGCGTTTGGCAGCCTTATTTGCAAACATTATACCATTTTTCTAAAAAGAACGAAATTGCTATTGCTTTTTGTTTATTATAATGGTATAATATAATTACCACATATTTTTAAACGCAATTGAATAATGTTTTTAGATATTCTTTTTTGAATATCTAATTTGTGTTACTAAATAAAGCTTTATATTTGCAAAAAACATCGGCTTTGTAAATCGAAAATTGCTTTATTCGGTAACAATTCGTGTTTAAAAATGTGTGGTAACATTTAAACCAAAGCCATGTTTTTATGCGTGGCAATGGTTTATGTTGCCACGCATTTTTTATTGCGTGAGATTTTAGAAAGGAGTATAAATTGAGGGGTAAGATTTTTACAAAAAAAAGAAAGGAAGAACGAAAAATGAAATCTTTAAAAAAGGTATTATGTACGGTTCTGACAACCATACTGTTAATTTCTGCTGTTCCTACTATGGCTGACGCCGGTATAACAGTGACAATAGACGGTCGGCAGATAGCTTTTGATGTACCGCCGCAGATAATAAACAACAGAACAATGGTTCCCTTAAGAACAATTTTTGAATCTCTCGGCGCAACAGTTGACTGGAACAACGAAACAAAAACGGTTACATCAACCAAAGAGGGAACAACCGTAAGTTTGACTATCGACAGTCCTGTATTGTATGTCAACGGAAATGCGGTGACGCTTGACACTCCGGCTTGCATTGTAAACAACAGGACTTTAGTTCCGGCAAGAGCAATTTCAGAGGCATTTAATGCAAACGTTAAATGGGACGTAAACAATAACACGGTATTGATTACAACTGCCAATAACACAGTAAACCAAAATAATCAATCTACAAATAACACAAATAATCAATATAATCAAACTACAAATTATTCATCGGCATATCAAAAACTTGCATCACAGCTTATGAAAAAAGGAATAAAAACAGATTCGGGAGTATATGGTATTCTTGACACGCGAAAAGGTAATATTATATCAATCATCTATGATCCCGAAAAATCATCTATAGGCTTTTCCTTTAGATATAATGACAACACTTCCGGAATTACCCTGTTTGTATATAATGATAAGCCTCCCGAGGCTATATGTGTAATGCGTTTAAATGATGGCAGTGACGTTATTTTTAGCGGCATATATACATCGCCTCAAATAACATTTATTTATTCACCATATCCTGAATTCAATGATAAAACTATTGAATTACTTAATTTATCCTATACAGCCTTTGACCTTCTTATGCAAGTATACGGTATAGATGTAAAAATAAGCGATTTCGGAATTGCTTATTAAAAAGCACATAATAAGGGGGGCACATCTGAGATGTGCCCCCAATTTTTTCTCACTTTATAATCTCTATTCCCTCAGTCTGATTTATCGGCAAATCGCCGCTTTCGATGTCCTTGCAGACTATATTTCCCTTTCCGTTGCCTCCGAAAACATTTTCCATAAACCTTCCGCATCTCATATTCTCAAAGCGAACATTCTCCACTTCCGTACCGTTAAAATATACGCACGATAAGCCGTCCGATTTTGTATTATTCCACTCGATACAGATATGTTCATCATCTTTTAAGGGTTTGCAGTCTTTATCGTATGTAACATTGGAAAATCTTACATTCTCCATACTGCCCTCGCCGAAGTACACTGCCATAAATCCGTTACCGAAAAGTCTTATGTTATCGAAAGACGAATCCATTATGGTGTTATTTAAAAATACCGCATATCTTGCATGGGTCATGACATTTGAAACCGATATTCCGAATGTATCGCCCGGCTGCGCTTTTGATGTATTGTACCAATACGACTCGCCGATAAGGATTGCCGCCTCGCATCTATAGCCTTTTTCACCCGGGATAAGATGTCTTTCATGATATATATTGCCGTCTTTGTCGTTTTTGATAATAAGATCCGGATTCTGCGCAACAGATGAGTCATGCTCCGACCACGGTGACGTTTCGATTACGTTATCTATTCTTATATTATATATCTTAAATCCGTCATGGTTTAAAAGTCTTATCAGGGCACATCCGCCGACTCCGTATACCATGATGTTTCTTATTGTGATGTTATATATGTCCCCGTCATGCATATTTTCGCCCGATTTACAGTATATCGGATCATCTGTTGCCAGAAGCGCAATAACATTATCACCGGTGCAGCCTGTTATGTTTTCTATAATAATATCATGCGAACCTTTGAGTACGTCAACGCCGTCCTGGTTCGGTACGTTCGATGCGCTTTCAAAGTGAATATTTGAAATATGACTGTACGAAACGGCATATAAAGGCATCGCCCAGTATCTTTGGTTCATCACGGTGATATTATCTATCACAAGATGCTCCACATTTCTGAAAAACACCATGCAATTCTCGCTTATATGATGATCGGGGTATTTGGAAACATTTCTTGCAATACCGTTATTTTCGTAAAACCCGTTGTGATTTCCGCCGTCCAATATCGCCTTTCCTATACCCTTGATTGTAATATCCCTCTGCTTTTTCTCGAATACATTATCCATTCTTGCATTTTTATTTGCGAACATATTGCAAACCGTATCATCAGCCAATCTCAAATGACAGTTCTGCAAAATAACGGTGCTGCCGTCATAAAGATAAACTGTCTTGGTAATGTCCCATATATCTTTTCCGGTTCTTTTGTTTATTTTCGGGATAACTATGCTTTCCCCCGTTTGGCTCGCCTTATCCAATGCGCTCTGAATCATCTCGGAATCGGTTTTGCAATTTATAAATTCATTAACATCAATATACATATAATTTCTCCTTTTGTCATTTTTGTCCAGAGTAATTATATATTACTTTTTAACCCCTGTCAACCCCCAATTATTCGAAAACCGGATTATTTTCCGCACAAAAAGAACTGTCACGCGAAACGGTTTTATTTCGCGTGACAGTTCGATAGATTTTATCTTGCAAATACTACTTTTTCAGATAATATCGGGATCATGTTATCCAAAGAATCCCATGCATAAAATTCAAGATTTCCTCCTGCAGCAGCTCCCTTAAAGTAAGCACTTATAGTCATATTCTGCGCTTTACCCGCATCAATCGTCTTTTTAAGCGAGCGCATATCAACCAGTCTGCCGTCTGTCCCCTTAACCGCAACCGCAACAGTGAATGTCACGCTTGCATTTGAAGTATTGTCCGCTGTAAATGTAATCTCATTCATCAGCTTATCATAGCTGATATTTTTGATATTCAGCTCACCCGATGTTGTAAATCTGTTTGTGTTCTGCGATACAAATTCCCCTGCAAAGCGCCTTGATATACTTACGCCTTTAACTCTCCAGTAATACTCGGTATTTTCCTCAAGTCCGCTCACTTGCGCAACATTATATGCAGTTTCACCCGTTGCAACCACATTCAAAAATGCTGAATCCTTTGCAACTTCATATATATACTTATCCGCAAACGGAGCATTATTCCAAACAAGCTTTGCCGTACTTCCCGCAACATTCGTACCATCTGCCGGATAGGAAAGCGTAAATTTCTTTAAGTCCTCCGACGGCTCATAGCCCTCGCCCAAGCTCCAATATGTTATATCGGTATTTGAGTCCGGCACTTCCGCCGTTATACTGTTTACGCTCTTTTTTGACGCAACAACTCTGTAATCCCTGTCTGCCACATCAACAAACACGGCAGCATCTTTAATTTCCGCATTATTCTTGACTGTTCCGTTCAGCAGGCTATATAATGACGTACGTTTTCCTTTAAAAACAGCATCGGACGTGTTATTGTACAATACATTGTTCTTAACTGTTGAGTTTCTGTTATAGCTTTTGTCATCTCTTAATCTCTTAAAATTCTCAATCATCTTTGGGAAAGTATTCCACATAGCCGGATACCAGTCCGAATCGGCAATATAATACGCATTGTCCACATTTTCAGTCGCCTCTGTAAAGGACTGGAATGCCGTCTTGTTAAAGAAATTACTTGTATCACTTTCATCATACGCTGAAGGGATATTATCGCCGTCCTGTATATATACACCATACATTGTGTCTATAAATATGTTGTGATCCACATTATTATCGCACCCGCCGTTGATTTGTACACCTATCGTTCTGTTGGTGTTATTCATATCAACGATATTCCCCGTAAAGCTATTTCCGCTGTGCATATCGTCCCAGAACATAGCCGAAACATAACACTCTCCCACCAATGTACTGCCCAGATCGTGGAAATAGTTATTTTCAACGCTCGTACCGTAATTTGAGAAGCTTCTTCCTGCATATACAGCACCTGCATCTGTCGTTTCATTTACGGTGTTATAAATTTCATTATGCCGTATAATATGCGAATTTCCTGCAAATCTTATCGCCGAGTTCGGTATATCATGGAAGATATTATTCTCGACGATAGTTCCCACACCGTCAAGTCTGATACCGCCGTAAGCGTTATTTCCGGTATCTCTATTAATATCTGAAATGATACAATCGGAAATCACAACATTACCCGATGTGAGCGTCGATCTTTCTCCGCAGTTTACACGGATCGCACTGAAGCCGACATTATACATCTCGCAGCCCTTAATATTTATATTACTCGAACCGACCGCTACAACAGCTTCCGTTCCGATATCATGTATCTTACAATTTGTAATATTTATATTTTTAGCGCCGTTTAAGATTGCAATTCCGTTTCCTGCTGTATTTGTGATGTGCGAAACGGACGGATCTGCCGCATTTTCGGCAAATTCGATTCCGTCAAAGTTAATATACTCGGCACCGTCAATATTTATGAAATTATCTTTTAACGTTGCAATCTCAAACTTATCCTTTTGTGTAAGTGTATAAGGCGGGTAATAATAAAGCATCATATTATCCGAATCCACAAACCATTCACCCGGTCTGTCAAGTTCCGATGCCGCATTTACAATTGCAATTCTCTTGTCCGACTTTACACCGTAGTATGTATATGTGCTTAATTTTATATTTTTCGATGCGGCGTCTACAGACTCAACCTTAGCCCATTCACTGTGCCAGTCATATCTCATATAGCCTTCAACATACATTTTATCGGTACAGTTCGAAAGACGTGCCGCAATCTCATCTGTCATATTATTAATCGCCAAGGTTGCTCCGCCTGCCGACTGAGTTTTTTCCGAGATGTTTCCGCCTTCGTTTATAACGTTTATGGTTTCATACCCCACATCAGGCCATCTTGCAATGTTTTGCACAGCTCCGTTTAAATATATCCCCATAGGCTTTCCTGTTGCGCCCACATCAACCTTATCCGCAAATTTAACGATAGATTGGTCAATTCCGTAATCTTTAAGGTTAAGCACTATCAGTTTGTCCCGAACACCCTCTTGAAATTTGGGCAAAACCGCAGTATCGCTTATTTTCTTAAAGTCTGCGGTATCAACAGATGTTGTACCGTAAATTCTGACCTTTTCGCCCTCTGCCGCACGGTATGTTATCGGATACTCAGCACTGCCACTATCCAATGAGTCAAAGTTCAGTCCGGACGAGAGAGTGTAATCTCCGCCTCTTATTATAACCTCTACCGCATAGTTTCTGTCTTTTCCTCTTAAATAATTTTTTGCTCCCTCAATAGTTGCAAACGGCTTTGCGCTTGTACCGTCTGCCGTTTTATCGTTTCCTCTTTTTGATACATATATCTTTTTTTCCGCACATATTTCTCTTGTTGCGCTCTTATTCCCGTCTTTTACATAAAGAAGATATGTTTCGTCCTCATTGAAATTGTCTATTGTAAAGGTATCGGTATATCTTTTCGCCAACCCCGATTGAACTACATTACAATAGTTAACTACGTCGGAAAAAGTCGCATCTGTTGCCGAATTGAGATCGCTTACCGTTTTTCCCGGATTTAAAAGAAATATATTAATCTTTCTTCCCGTAGCCGAAGCGTATCCCGTAACCGTAATCTTGCTTCCCGAAAGCTTTGCAGAATCCAGAAAATTTTCCTCTGCGGCAAACACAATACCCGTATTTAAAAGCAATGTCAATGATGTAATCAAGCTCAGCCAAAAATTTCTTTTGCCGTTCTTTTTCATAAAACAAAATGCTCCTCTCAATTTAATATTTTTTTATAAGCTTGCCCGACGAAAATCGGTATTTTCGCCGGGCAAAACCGCCTCTTTTATAAATTCTGTCTTACTTAAGCATATTCGGATAAACGCTGTCGTCAACCAATTCATATTTTATATTTGAAAGGTTAAGAACTCCGCCGTCGCTTGCCGTAAACCTTACAGCCAGTCTGCCGATATAATCTGCCGCAACAAACTTGAACGTTCCCAGCTCTACATATCCTTCTTCGCCTTGTGAAAGATCGATCGTCGTTTCGTAATCTCCGCCGTAGCCGAACACATGAACCGCAACGTTCTTATCTCCATCCGGCTGTGGAACATGATAGTACGAAACTCTGTAAAGCTTACCGTTACCATTTGCTCCCGAGCTCATTGACCATGTAGCATATGCGTCCTTCAACGAAGTCATTCTGACTCTTGACCCGTTCTCTCCCGTCTTTGAGTAATTGGTAGACCATTCACCGATTTCGGTATACTCATCGCTATTAATATCCAGAGTATCTCCATCCTCATCTTTATGGTTTACCTGCTTCTTGATTTCTTCGCTCATCTCATATACACCTGTCGGAATATTGTCTGCCTGCTTGATCTCGATGCCGTTTCCGGCTCTCGGAGCGTGCACAGCAAACATTCCCGGCTTATAGTTAGGCTCTGTTTTATCAAGATAGTCGAATATGGTTTCGCCGTTTAACTTAAATACCATGTTTATTCCGTTTTGCGTCGTTATCGCACCAAACTCAACATCATACCACTCTCCGGCTTTCATTTTGCCGTTATTCGGAGCTGTCTGATAGATCTTTCCATGCTTTTGCAGCTCAAATATATCCGATTTTACAAGGATATAGTATGCATCTTGAGCGTAGAGAGCCTGCGCTATTTCGGCAGCTCTCAAACCGTATGCAATCCACGTTCCGTCCAAAGAATCAATCTTGGTTTTAAAGCACATTATATTGTAGTTTGAAAGTGTTTCATTCAAGGAAAGCTCTGTCGTGTCGCCGTCAACATCTAATCTTATAGCGCCGTCACTTGATGTAATCTTCGACATAGAGTTGTTTACAACCCATGGGCTGTTCGCTTTCAAGTTAAGCGTCGTATAACCGACATTTGTAAACGCCTCTATGCTCTTTAAGAAGTTATTCAGCGTATATGCTGCGATATCAACCTGTGCCTGAACACCTTGAGTAAGATTTGCAACCTTTTCCGCCTCGTCAATCTGCTTTTTGATCTCCGCCTTTGTACCTACAGCAGATTGTCCGGCTTCGTTGCCTTCGTTTACCTTATCCATCATCGCGTACGCTTTTTGGATTCTGTCATTTAAAACCGATTTATCCAAAGTATCAAATTCCGCTGTTGTAAAGCTTCTCACACCGTTTACACATTCAACGCTCTTTCTGTATTTTCTCGAATCGTTAAGTGAATAAACCTTCCAGTAATATGTTTTATTATTTTCGAGCCCCTCTAAAGAAGCACTGTTATAATGAGTTGTCTCATCTATCAGAATATTATTAAATTCCGGATCGGTGCTGACCACATATCTGTAATCATCTGCCAAAGACGCTTTTGTCCATGCCAGAAATGCTGTTTTAGTTTCAATATTTGTCGCCTTATCTTCAGGGTATGTACTTCTTATTTTCAATTTTTCATAATTCGGCAGATAATCGCCCTGAATACCGATGCTGTCTATATCGAAATCTTCATCAAGAACCCCGTCGGGTATATCATATTTTTCCTTTGCCTCTTTGGTTACTCTGTAATCAAGATTTTCCGGATCCACAAATACCGAATAATCCTTTCCGGCTTTTATATTATTCCTGATATCCGCATCCTCCTGCATTGCAGTGGTGAGCTTCGTCTGTATACAATCCACCGTAAAGTTATCGGCAATCAAGTTTTCAAGCTTTGGTTTGTAGCCGTTAGCTCTTACTCTGTCTAAAAGTGTGGACATCTGAGGATATTTCGCAACCCATTCTGCCGAATTGTACGGCACTGTAGCAAGTTGCAAGGTAGACTGTATATACGTTATCCAATCCCTATTGTCTCTCGCATCTCGAGAATCACCCTGAAAATCTATTTCCCCGGCAACAAACGTATTTCCTTTTACGATATTATCCACGCCGGCACCAACCTGAATACCTGCACTTCTTCTGTAGTTATTCATAACCGCAATATTATTGGAAAATTCTCCGCCTGACTGATAGTCATCCCAAAATGTTGCTAACGAAAGGTAATCATTATGTGAGTAATCCGGTCCGATATCATGGAAGAAGTTATGCTTTATAACCGTGCCGTATTCCGCCCAGCTTCTGCCGGAATATATTGCGCCGGCGTCAACCGTCTGAGTTACAACATCATAAAATTCATTATTGAATATCTGATGCCCGTTTCCACCGTATCTTATACCGTTGTTCTCACAATTATGAATAAGGTTATTTTTAATTGTTACATCGACCGTATTTTTTGAAAGAATTATACCGCCGTATGCATTATTTCCGGTATTGCGGCACGGATTTGAAATATCGCAGTTTTTAATTACAACATTACTCGGAGTAAGTGTATTCCTGTTGCCGCAATTATCGCAATAGATGCCGTCCCAGCCTGTATTATATATTACACAGCCGTCAATCGTTACATTTTTTGTTTCAATATATATTCCGTGCATACCGATATGCGAAAGAGTACAATTCTTTATCGTTATATCCGACGAAGAACCGGAAATATATATTCCGTTTCCGCCCTTTGTATTAAAGCTGCGCACCTGAGGATCGTCTGCATTCGTCGTCAGCCCCACACCCTCTATCGTTACATATTTTGCACCGTTAAAGGATATAAAGTTTGAATCAAAGGTTGCAATCTCAAATCTGTCCTCTTTTGTCAGTTCATAAGGAGGATAGTAGTACATTGTCATAGTTTTTGCATCCATATACCACTCTCCCGGCACATCTATCTCCTCTAAAAGATTCACTGCCGCCCAAAGCGAGCCTTTTTTAATACCGTATTGTGTATGTGTCTGCATATTTATGGCGTTATTTTCTGTATCAATATCCTTAACCTTTGCCCATTCTCCGTGGAAAAAGAAACCAAGATACCCTTCCAGATACATGTCGGTCGCTTCTGTCCAGCGTGACGGTCTGTTTCCGGTATAATATATCGTTCCTGCCTGAGTCGGATTTTCTCGCGGAGTACCTCCCGGCTCGCAGTCGGTTATAGTATTATATCCCGAATTCGGCCATCTTGCAATACTTTGTTCATTTCCGTTTAATGTAACAAACGGAGCTTTAACACGTTCACCGATATTGGTATGATTAGCCGTAAAATTCACTATCTTTTCAGGGATCCCCTGTTCTTTCAAATTTATCTGAACAACTTTATCCCTTACACTTTCATCAAGTTTTTCACCTATCTTTTTATCAACCGGTCTGAATTTTGAAGTATCGAGCCTTGTCGCGCCGGTAAAAACCACTTTTTCACCCTCTGCCGCAACATAACGTATCGGCGCTTTTTTCGTTCCCGAATCACCCACGTCAAAGTTTATTGTATGTTCCATTTGATATTCGCCGCCCAAAAGCACGACATCTATCGGTGCTCCCATACGCTTTGCCTTTTTTGCCGCGCGCTTTGCGTCGTCAAGTCCGATATATGGATGCTCTCTTGTTCCGTCTGCCTCTGCGGCTTTTCCTGTCGGCGCGGCATAAATTACTATTGTTTCCTTTGTGTTATCTGCTGCTGTCTTAATCTCGTAATTGACGTTACCGTATCTGAAAATCTCGAGATTGTCGAAATAGGCATTCACATTACACCCTTCAAAACCAATCTTGCCGTCCGAAATAGAATCATCCTTATGATCAATCACAGTTTTTCCGTCAATATCAACCGTTATCTGGTTGTTTACAAGAGTGATGTTCACCCTATGATCTTTTGAATAGGTAATATCCGCATCAGCGGCTGCAACTGCCACGTGCGAACCGCCCTTTACCTTTTTTAAAAGCTTTACTTTGCCTGAGCCTGCATAAAACCGCAACTTATATGCCGTCTGATCGTCTTGTATACGAAACATTATTCCTGCATAGCTGCCGTCTTTGATGTTCATATCAAAAGTTATTTCATCGTTATCAACACTCATGCTCTTATTTACTATCTCGCTAACAACACCGACATCTCTTGTATTATTAAGAGTAAGCTTGCCGTCCGATACCTGAAATCCTCTTCCCGACGAAACCTGCCACGAATCTGAACCCTTTGAAAAATCATCGGCAAAGAGCACCTTTCTGCTTACCTGCTCCGTAGCCGTATCTGCGGTATTTACGCTTTCAGCGAAGGAGGGGAACTGTGACAAAGCCAGAAATGAGGCAATCACTAACGATATAACTCTTTTCTTCATTTACATTCCTCCTTTTTAATCCTCATTCATCAAAAGCACTGCAAATTGAGCATACACACGCATCGTAACGAGCACTCTGGAGCAATCCGCACCGTAAACCGTATATGGCTTCACATCTTCTGTGCTTGCTTTTTTTACGCTTACCTTTCCTTTTCTCCCCTTGGTCAATACCGTTGTGTATGGCAGGTTCAAATACTGTGTTTCTATAATAAATCCATTATCTCTTGTCGCGTTATGGTCAAAGCCGTACGCCGGATTCTGGTTTGTGATTGTCATATATCCATCCTCATAGGAATATACCCATCCCAAAAACAGCTTAATCGTTCCGCCGTTAAAGCGCCACGCATTTACCGAGCCGGGGTTGCCGCCGATATAATTTTCCGCAACAAACGGTGTACTCAATGTATCCGACGCGCTGTAATACGAAAGATTTGTCCCTGCAACCGCGCCTTTTAATTTGTTACCCTTTTCATCTGTTACATACTGGCTTGCGTCATACGCAAGAACCGCTTTTGTTATATAGTCAGCCGATGTTGCGAGGAAGATAACATCGCCCGCCGCAATTGCAACCGGCTGTGTGTTTCCCGCTGCGATACATTTTACCTTATTTTCATAAACGTCTTTTTCCATATAATATGTAGCGGTTGCTCCGGTATTTTTTACCGTTTGAATTTGATACATATCCTCGGCTTTCTTATCATTGTATACATAATGAACCTCGGTTACCGTTTCGGGAAATTCATTTGTTATTGCCGTCCCCTGTGAAGCAGACGACGCAAAGCACGCACATGCTGCAATCTTGCTCTTATAGTTAGTTCCGAAAAGATAGAGCGAGTAATACTGACCGACTGCAAATGAACTGTAATTTCCAAGCTCGTATTCTTCATAATCGGTTATATCATTCGGCACCGAGAATACCGATGTAGTTTCTGTAATTACACCTGCTCCGCCGAAGTTTATCGTATTGTCCCGATTCTGTAAATAGTAATCCTCTTTCTTCTCATGGTTAACGGTATCAAGCATATAATAAAGTCGGTCGGTTGAATCCGGCTTTTCTCCGTATTTATGCGGAATTTCAATGTTTGTTATCTGCAGATTCGAGTTGATTTTATATCTGATAACTCCGGTATAGCTGACATTCGCCAATACCTCCTCCGGCTTATATGTTGTAATTTTATCATTCTCGTCCTGAACCTTGACCTTTTTATTTAAATTAAACAGCTCAAATTCTCCGTTTGATGTGTAAATCTTTGCGCCATACTCGTCCTCGCCGGTATCGTCAAGCGCTCTTATCCATACAAGGTAACCTATCTGGTTATCAAGGTTTGTCTCATCCTTTTCATACCCTGCCACACGATCAAACATATCAAACCAGAATTTATATGATATATTCAACTCGGGCTTGGAGTAATTCTCCTGCGCATATTTCGACAGCTCATATTTTCCTCCGGCAGATGTTGTAACATATGTTCTGCCTGTATCATCACTTGTACCTAAAGATTCAACAGTTTCGTTCTGCGAATATGACGAAACGATAATTTTTATATGCTCATTATCCAAAGCCTTCATCACCGAGATAACATTTCCTTTGGCAATCTGATTTAGTTTCAGTCTTGTTCCCTTTGTATCCTCAATTATATACTTTTTATCCTTTAATGACAAAAACGGCTTTCCGTCTTTGAAATATATGGTTTCTTGCGAACTGTTCGTAAGCGAAACAATATATGTTTCGTATTCTTCTATCTTAACAATATCTATTTCACCGTCGCCGTTGTTATCGTACAAGCGCACAATACCGTTTGACGGCTTAAACATCGATATATCGAAGTTATCCTCCAATCGCAGTGCGCCGTTATTATAAACGATAACCGCGTCTTTCGGGATATAGGTTTTCTTATCCTTTGAGGAATCCTCGGTACGGTAATAATATGTTCTGTCCTTAAAATCTGTTATATCGTCCGAATTTATAACAATCTTGTTGTTTTTGGAGGTACGCTCATATACGGCTATCAGGATATAATCTCTGTCCGCTGAACTGCTTCTTAAATCCGCCGAATCAAAAGTTTCTTTTTCCGAGAGAATATTATCATATATATAATATCCGCCTACATTCAGTCCGAACAGATCGTCTCTGCCTGTTTTATTTAACATTCCCTCGCTGTCATTTATCGAAATATATCCCTCGCCGATATTCGTCTTGCCGTACAGTGACATCTCGCCGTCATCGGTAACAATACCGCGCCTTTGATATATGCGCAGACGCACCGTCATGAACTCAACTTCATCGTCATTATTTTTATTATTGTTATTTTTTATTTTCAGATCGCTCACATCACAGTTTAACATATTAAAAATGAGTCTGTACGCGTCACCTGCCGCAAGCTCTCCACCGGATACTCCCTTTAACAGTCCTTTTTCACTCGCATAGTTGAGCTTTGTATATCCCTGCGGTATTAAACTGTCCGAATATCCCATTACGGAAAGCGCAATTTCTGCCGCATCGTTCTGTGTGATTTTCTTATCGGGATAAAAGCAGCCGAACTTATCGGTTTTGATATATCCCAGACTGTAGAGTGCCATAACCGCATCGTATGCAGAATTGGCAAAACTGACGTCTGCCACCATGTCGCTCCCCGAAGAATAATTGCTGATATCGGCATTTAATCCGAACGCAACCTTTGCTATCATAATTGCAAATTCGCCCCTGGTAAGAGTATCGCCAAAGCTTGCGTCCTCATTATATACCCCTGTAACCTTCAAAAGCGTTTGTTGTTCCTCGGTAAGAGCAGTGTCTGCCGCCGTAACCGCCATACCGCCGAAAAGGCTCACGGCAACCGACAGCGAAAGTATCATTGCTATTATTTTTTTCATATCAGTTCTTTCCTCCTATTACTGCATACATCAGCTTTGCTGCCTGTGCTCTTGTTGTTTCTTTCTTCGGTGCGAAGCTCCCGTCACCCATGCCGTTTATTATTCCTTCTCCGGCAAGCATCGAAACCGCTTCTTTCGCATAATCGCTCACCTCTTCAAAATCGGTGAAATCCGTTTTGGGATTAGCAAAGGTATATCCGTTTTCTTTTGCGGCACGGTATATTGCCACACAAATATCCTCCCTTTTTATAGAGGTTCCGATACCGAACGTATCATCCCTCACGCCGCGCATATATCCGCATTCCTTTGCCGACTCAACATACGGCGAATACCATGCGTCCGCATCGGCATCGGCAAAGTTCGTACGAAGCTCCGGATTATATTTATTGAATGCAAGCGTTATGATTTTTGCAAACTGTTCTCTTGTTACATTGCCGGACGGCTTGAATTCATTCTCGCTCACTCCGTTTATAATGTTATTGTTAACAAGATATGATACCGACTCCCATGCCCATGAGAAATCCTTTATATCAGGGAAACGGAATAGAATATCGTCCTTTTCCTCATCATTATTTTCCGGATTCTTTATTGTAGAGGGGACTGTATCGTTTGTCGGATTCAGACTTCCTCCCGAGCTTCCCCCGGAGCTTCCGCCTTTATTTCCGCCCGTATTGCCCTTATTGCCGTCCGAGCCGTCCTTAGGTGCGTCCTCCACTGCCTTTTTGAAATCTTCTCTGAATTTATTCATGTCGGAATATATACTCTCGACAAACCTCGTTGCCACTTTGGATTTTTGAATGTCTGTCAGATTATTGTACGATGAAAGGTCGATCCCCGCCGTTTTCTCATATTCAACAAGCAGATTATTTACCGCCGAGGCAACCGCTGCCTTTTGGAGTTTCTGCATAAATTCCAGCTCTGCCTTTGCCCGCAAAACTACGGTTTTTACGCCCTCAATTCCGTTTTCCGCAATTATGGTATAGTTATCCCACACGCTTTTTGCAAGATAGCTCTTTGTTTTTTCATCATTGGCAAAGGAAATATCCACGCCGATGTTTCCGCCGTACTTTCCGAGCGACGGCACTATATCGTTTTGAGCAACTTCTCTTTTTCCGAGCGATTCGACAAACTTCAAAACGTCCGCTTTCTGAACATACTCAAATTCAAACGGCTTTTCGGAGTTGCTTGCATATATTTCATATGTTCCCTCATCGCCCAAAAACTGAAATTCCGAAACGAAGTCCGAGCCGTTAATCTTTGCAATCTGAACGCTCGCCGTACTGCCGTCCGAAATCCCTTCCGAAAGTTTATTCCCCTTTTTAACCAAAACTACACTCACGTTTTTCTCTCCGGCAGCAACTTTTCCGCTGACGGTAAGTATAGAATTGTCAAAGTCCGACATAACAACGGATTTTATCTCCGCAGCAAGTGCGTTTGTCGAAAGCAGCAATGTACCTGCAACTATCGGTGTAATTATTTTCTTCATAATGTTTTTCCCTTTCTTAGTATACCTTTTAGCATACAATAATCTCATAGCCATTACCCGGCTGCCGGGTTTTCGAGAGGCAAAAGCCTCCCGAAAACCGCAACCTGATTTTTAAAATTTATGTTCTGCTGCTTTGCAATACGGTGTAAGATCCGTTAAATTATCCCAGCAGAATGCCTTTATTTTCGCAGCGCCCGTTGTGTTCAGCTCGTAGCTGATTTCACTCGCTCCGCTTGCAAAGTCCATCGCAGATGTTGCAAATGAATCGATCATTCTGTTATTGCTGTCGTAAGAACTTACAACAATTATACCGTTCTTTGCGCCTGCGTCATAGTTATTTACTATAACTTTATTATTTGCAGCATCAATTACAGTATGAATACCTGTCACTTCATATACGTTATATGCCTGAATATTATCAAGCCACATCATTTCGGTCTGCTGTGCTCTGAATCCGAAATAACCTGTTGCTGCCGTAATATCAGCCGACTCATTTCCGGTAAATGTTGAAACAGCATTGCCGTCTCTCTTTAATGTTGCACCCAAACCGCTCTTATCTATTTCATACTGATAAAGCTTGGGTGAACGTGCTGAATACAGTACCGGATCTCCGTTTGCATCGAGGAATCCGTAATCGGCAATTTCCTCACCCTCTTTAAATATTGTGATTGTGCCATCGGTCTCTGCATATGCATCACCGAACTCTGTTTTCTTTTCCGCAAATTTTGCAACCTCGCCGTTTGATCCCGAACCGTCTACCATCGTTCTCGGGGTTACTCCGTCATTGCCAAAAATCCAGAAGTATCCCGTATCCGGATAACGGTCCGCGTCTGTCGGAGCGTTGAACCAGAGCTGTGAATAAGGAACCTTCTCTACATTATCATAGCTGTCTGTCAAAGCAGCATAGAGCTTATAATCATATTTTACGGTATAATCCTCAGCGCCCGCAAAATCCGCATCATTAATGTAGAATCCGCCGTCATGCACAATCACACCGCCGTCGGTATACTGTACCGCCGCGCCGTCAACTCTTAATTTCGAGCCGTCTGTGACCTTGCCGCCGTCAAACTTTTCATTTACATATACCGTTACGGCAAGTCTCTTGCTTACATCTTTGGTTGTAAATGTTATATCGTTCGGTCCGAAGCCCTTTAATACGCTTACCTCATAAACAGCGTCCGAAACGATACCGCCATCAGGTGTAATTTCAACGGTATTTCCGTTTGCAATACCGCTTATTGATATATCCTGTCCGTCTTTTGTAACGTTAATCTTTGTAAAGTCGGTTGCCGCCGCAACATTTTCACTAAACTTAACATAAAGCTTGTTTGCATCCGCGGTTATATCTGTTACATTAAGATTTATAGTATCAAGCAATTCCATCTGTGTAACTTCCAGAGTATAGAGCTGCTTTGTTGCCACACCCGAAGCGTAAATGATAAATTTACCGTTTTCTCTTAAGCCCGGCTGATATTTATCCCATATCAGGTTACCTTCCTTATAGGTTCTGTAGGTGTCGTTCGTTATCATATACTTTTCCGTATGAGGTTCAACGGTTGACGTGTATATGATTTTATCCTCTTTTACCTCACCTTGAGTATTTCCTGTAGGTCTTGCTTCTTTAAAGATTTCCTTATCACCATTCTGAAGCACATTTCCCTGCACATCCTTTGCATATACCATTGCGCTTTCCATATTCTCGGCATTCATGTATAATCCCATGGTACCGTTAGAAAGCTTACTCGGATCCCATGATGACGATGTACCGTCTTCTTTGAACAGTATGAGATTAAACATACCCTTCTTCGGTGTACCGTCACTTTCTGTTCCGTGCGTATAGTATGCAATCTTAAGCTTAATGCTTGCATTTTTGTATTCCGGAGTTATAATGCTGAAGTTACCCGCCAAGCGGTTGCCGTTTTCAATCCATCTGCTTGATGTCGGCGTCAGATCGATTTTTGCCAGATCTTCTGTGTTTGCAGCGTTAACCGACAGTGTCTTATTCACCTTGAAGAAAGCTGAGTAGTCATCACCCAAATACATACCTGCCGATCCTTCAAGACCGTTTTCAATCGTAATCTTATAAGGTACACCATCTGTAAGACTCGTTTCCAGATAAAGATCGGTGTTTGTATAAGATGCGCTGCTTATAACTGCGTTTTCTTTAGTATTGATGTTTGTAATCTTGATTTTGCCAAGATTGCTGATCTCGCCGAAATTGATACCTGTATTAACAACAACTGTCTCGCAGTCGGCATTTACAAGCTCAACCTTATTTGAAGTTTTTGTTTCTTCATACACAGTGATAAGCATATTATCATATGCCGCAAGCATGGTCCAGCTGTTTTTTAAGCAGAAATAGCCTGTTTTTGCGCCGCCGGTTGTGTACCTGTCGGTAACAACACCGTCATAACAAAGTGCTGCGGTATCGCCCTGCTTTTCTACTCTCATATGCTTTGCAACAGCGTCTCTTTGCGATGTTGTTACATATGAGCCGTCCGGCATCATGTATTTATACTGTGTCGGGAGCGTATCGCCTTTATGATATACTGTAATCGTGCCGTTTGCAAATATCGCATCACCGTGAGCAAAGAGTTCGTGATCCGTCTGCTTATAGTGCTCGCCGAAATTAACTGTTCCGACACCGTCAAAGGTTCCTGTTGCAGCCGACGGTTCGTATGTAGCTTCGGAATTGGTATATACATCACCTGCGGCATAGCTTGAACCCTCAGCAGGAGTTACAACGGTGTATTGCCCGTTACTCTGGCCTCTTAACTGATTCGTTGCAAATACCCTCCAGTAAAACGGCTTTGTTTTTGAATTGCTCAATGTAAATCTCGTATCAGCCGCACCGCCGATTGTAAGATCTTGTGCATTAAAGCCTACATATGTTTCTGAGTAGGTTCTGTTTCCGTAACAATTCCACGTAGCCTCGTCCTGGAAATTTCCATTATCTATCGGTGCATAAAGCTCCTGATCATATGAGAATGTAGCATTTTCATAGTTAATCAGATCCTCTGCAATCGGAGCAATTTCCGTACTGTTTATCCATAGTTTTCCATCCTGGGTTTTTACTTGGTCAGCATATGCTGCTCTTACAAGAGTTCCTACCACGTTTTCGGGATTATCATCGAAATTCTGATCATAAATAGTCTTTATTCCGAATGTTTTTGATACAGCGTTAGAAACCTTTGTATCAACAGTACCGAAACCCGGTTCAACCTCTAAAAGATACTTATTGCCGGATGCCAGCGGAACATTTACTCTGAATGTCTTTCCGTTTACCGCAATATCCTCTGCCGTAAAACTTACAGGCTCGCCTGTTGTAACATTTGTAAGTGAAATCTTATCCATACCGGCTATCGATGTTCCCGAAATTTCCTCAGAAAGCTGCAATTCAAAATGGAAAGTATCGGCATAAACGCTCTCAACCGGCAGCATCTTAAGTTCAATATCAGCAACCTCGCAGGTTGTAATCTCGATATTATCCACCAGCATTATTGTACACTTATAGCCCTGCATAACAGTATATTTCTTATCGTTTCTCGGATATCTTGACTTATCGTCCACAACCGTACCTATATATTGTCCGTCATAGTAACCTCCTATAACGTTATCATAGTTACGAAGAACGTATCTCGCCTCTTCGCCTTTAGGCTCAACCGTGAAGTTGAAGTTATTAAAATCGTCGTTTGACGGAGTTTCAGCAGTTGTACTCGGAACGTTAATTACACCGATCCCGGTTGCTGTACTGTTTTGTACGACATATCCCGATGCCATACTGTAACCGAGACCACCTGCCGCGTCATGAACACCTACTTTAGCTTTTCCGTCATATTCGATATCTAAACCATAACAGTCGGTATATCCCGCACTTGCCGACCTTACACCGAGACGTGCTGCAATTTCTCCGTTGCTCTTTGTTCCGTTATCGTTTATATAATCTCTTTTGTAAAGTGACATATCAACAGATAATGTAACATCGTTGGGCATTGACAAAAGAGAATACCAGCTGCCATCCGAAATAGCCAGCTTTTTACTCGAAAGAGCAAATTTTTCCGAAGCATCTGTAACAAATGTTCCCACTCCTGCACTGGCTACCCATTTTCCTGACGGATTGGAGTAGATTGAATGGAATATATCTCCAGCCGCATTCGGCTCCATATTCTCAAAATCCTCAAAATCCGCCACTCTTTTAACTGTAACCTTTTTGGTTACACCACCCACAGAAAGTACATAATGCTTATCCGTTTCAATCTGTGATGCGAAATTCAGGTGCAGGATATTGTTTTCTGCCGCAACGCTGTAGGAAACAGCATTTCCGTCCGCTGCCGCAAATGAAAGTCCCTGATAGTCGCTCTCTGTAACATTGCCCGAGTAAACAATATCAAGACCGTAGTTATCGGCATAAACCTTCTTTATGGAATTTTCCTCTGCCCATGCACTGTAATAACCGCTTGAGAGCAGCATAGTTGCCGAAAGCAATGCTGATAACAGTTTCTTTTTGTTTTTCATTTTCTTCCTCTTCCTTTCTTTTTAGTCAGATGATAAATCTGACATTTTTTTATAATGAATTCCTTTATATCGGGTGATATGATAAGGAAAAATCATTACGCATTTTTGTTATCCGCCAAAAACTGAATAATCATAGGTTGCGAAATTATCCGCCGAATCCCACAAAATCGCCGTGACCTCTTTTGTATCCGCCAGTCCGTCCAGATCATAGGTCACATCTCTTACTTCTCCCGGCTCAAGTATGCCCAAATCTATAACCTTTACTTTCTGCATGAGCGAGTTTGCCTTATACGCCACAACAGCCGCAACAATCGGTTTTGCCTCACCTGTGTAGTTTTTAGCCATAAAGCCGCCCTTTATTGCACTCGCCGCCGAAAGTTCTCCGCCGTCGGCATTTTGAGCTGTCAGTGCGCCGCAGAAAACTCCGTCGGTTTCCTTTACCTCAAATTTTCTTGCAACAATATTATCCAAAAGTATCATCGTTGTTCCCGCCGCACGTATAACAACATATCCTGTAGTGTATGCAGGCTCACCCTCAATGATATTGCTCATAATCTCCGTGCCGTTTCTGTATACTCTCATATCAGCGTTATTCTTAACCCATTTTATATTATACATCGGAGGAGTCGGTCTTTGCGAATACTCAACGCCCTTATCCTTTATCAGCTTATCGGGGAATCTGTCTCCCTCTTTATAACGATAATATGTGTCGGTATTCTCATCATAATATGCGTCACCGAACTGCCATGCATCATAAGATCTGTTTGGATTTCCGATTGCAGTTGCCTTTTCATCTGCAACCACCTGCCCTGTGTAGCCTACTCTGTGCAGATAAAACTGGTAACCGTTTACAGTCCAATTCACTCTGTCACTGTTATAACCCCATGAATCGTACGGCACAGGAGCATCATATTTTTTATCGTCATTATTAAAACTTGCCATATAAAATGACAGATCATACGTAAGAACATAGTCCTCGGCATTTACAATCTCCGGAGCTATTACGCTAACCGCTCCGCCCCATGATATTATACCGTGCTTTCCTTCGTCATACTCGATTATCTGCGGCTTTACATTTCCTTTAGATCCGAGCGACACTCCCGCCCCCGGCACTTCATTTTCAAAGTCCTCAGTGACAACTGTCCTTAATTGAAATTTCTTTAATATATTGCTCTTTAAGCTTGCTGTATCAGTCTGTAAGCCCTTGGCTACAAAAAGCTCGTATTCGGTATCCGGTTCAAAGTCCGCAATTTTTACCGTAAGTCTGTTTTTTGAAACCGAACAAGTCACGTTCTGCGCAATATCTTCTTTATATACTTTAATTCCTGAAAAATCCGCAACTCCTGTGAGATCCGCATCAAAGTCTATATATACAAAGTCATCTCCGCCGCCGATTTTTACTGTTTCAAGCGGTGTTTTCTCGAGTGTTTCTTCATATGAATAGTCATCTTTTAAGAAGATATTTTCATTTCCGAATCCTTTGGGAATCTCTATTTTATAACTATTCTCCAAAGCCATATTTTCCGGAACAACGGTAAGTTTACTGCCGGATACCGAAACGGTTCTTGAAATCTCCGTTCCGTTTTCATATACCTTTATCGAATCGAAATCATTAATATAGGTAATATCTCTGTTAAAATCAACTGTAATACCTTTGAGCGTCATAACCGTTTCTGTAACCGTTATGTACTCGGGTTCTACCATTTTTTCAAACTCAAAGTTTTCGGCGGTATATAATGTTTTTGTCCCGAATCCGCTCGGCACGCTCACTTTATATGTCACCTGAGATCTGTAACCCTCTGGAACAATGTTTAAAACCTTTTCATCGTCCGCGTCTGCCGAAATATCGGCATTAACCGGCTCGCCGTCTGCCGTTACCGTGATTTTTGAAAAATCTGTAATTCCGTAAAGGCTCTTGTCAAAGCTGAGCTTTAACTTTTCAAAATCGCCGTCCAGTCCCAGTGCTTTAATCTCGCCGACTTCAGGCTCTCTTACATCTTCGGTACAGTATGTAACTCTCAGATTATCAATTTTTGCAAGCGTTTTTGTATCGGCGCTCAAATGAATGTGTCCGTCGCTGTACGCGTCATCACTTAAAGTCAAAAAGCTTTCTCCGTCAATAAATGCCGTTATCTTATTTCCGTCGGCTCTTATCGCCGCTTTTCTTTTCGCCGATTCCGTGCTGTATGTAAAATCATCACCCAAAGTCACAGCTTCATTTGTAAGAACGCTGAAATCATACTTTGTTGATTCGGAAGAATAGCTCTTGTATTCTGCGGCGGTGAATTTTGCGCTGCCGTCAACTTTTCCGATATATCCTTTCGTATTCGCCCAGCGTACGGCATACGATTCGTTTGCGCTATCAGCGCTCTGCCCTCTTGTGCTCATATTCACCTGCACAACCCCCGCATTTGCTGCCATTTGCGAACCTTTGTTATTCAGATACTTCTTACCGTAACCCTCAACATCTGCCGAAACGGTAACGTTCCCCGAATTTATCTTATTTTCAAGCTCGGTAACCGAGAATACCGCATCGGTAAAGGCAAGAGAGCCGTTTTTATAAAAAGCCTCGCCTGACTCGCCGAGCTTAAGCGCATATTTGCCATACCCGTTCGTCTCCGATATATCCGCCGCGATTTTCCCGTCCGCAAAGCCGTCAAAATCTTCAAAGAAGAGATTTTTTATCTTAAATTGTCTGGTTTCTCCCGCAATTTTCAATGTATATATCACATCGGTTTTTAATTCCTCATCGGGGATAATATTTACCGTATCTCCGTCCGTTCCGGCAAACGACGCGATGCTTTTGCCGTCACCCTCAAGCTCATACCCCGCAATATCCGCATCGGTAATACCTCCCGAAAAAGTCACTCTCACCCCGAAACTGTCCGCATACAAATCTTTCACACCGTTTGCCAAAGCCGCAGGCATAACCGCCGCCTGCATAACCAAGCTTGCCGCAATACAAACCGCTAATCTTTTCTTCATAACCATAACCAATCCTTTCAGTCCCTTAAAATATTACTGTTTCTTATTTAAAAAGTCATTGAGCTGACTCTGCATTTCCCGCTGTACCTCCGCATATCCTGCCTCTTCCAGCTTTTCTTTCATTTCATTCCACTTAGCCTCATAATCGCCGCCGCTGTAACCTATACCGTAATACTCGGAGAATATCGCGCCTATCTTCGCAAGCTTATCCGCAACCGGGTTCGGGTTAAAGTAAAATCCGCTGATCGGTGATTTTCTCGCCTCCTTGTTCAGACGCTTTGTTTCTTCCCACACATCATCGCTTTCGCCCTTGATAATCAGAGCGTTAAATTGGTTTCCGAACTGCCACGATGTCCCTTTCAGGTTATAACCCGAATCATTTATATACTCTACTTTATTGTCGCTGTCTAAAATATAGTGTTTGTCTTTAATGCCGTAGCATATCAGATTATAAAATTCCTTATCTGTATTTAAAAGCGATATGAGTTTTATTGCTTTTTCTTTATTCTCGCTGTTTTTGTTAATTGCCAGCATCGTATCGGTCGAATTTTTGTTGTTCATATACGGCTCGCCGACCTTGACCACTTTATATTCTTTCCCATAGGTTTGCCTTAGCTGCGATTCTACGTTCGGTTTCCATCTGAGATCCCAAACCGCATATTTGTTATTTTGCAAATCGCTCGTTTCCTCAACAACAATCGCTCTGTCAGCTCTTATGTACCCCTTCTGATACCATTCATAAAGTGTTTTTATTCCGTTGATATATTCCGGCACTTCATATATATTCAGAACCCTGCCATAATCATTATCTGTCCTGATATAGAGATAATCGTTCAATTTCTCGTATTTTGTATTCATCCACATATCCACCCGGTAATTACCGCAGAACGGATATATTCCTTTTTCGCCGTTCTTAATCTTTTCCAGAAACGGCTCAAACTCTTTCGGATCATCTATCTTATCTTTGTCAAATCCGTATTTTTCCGCCAAATCTCCTTGTATTGCATATGCGTACTGGTAAAATGTGATCTGACTGTTCGGAACGGCATATATTTCACCGTTAATCGTGGAATCCTCCCACATATATTTTTCGATCGCGTCCCAAAGCTCGGGTGCACTGTTATTAATCAGATCTGTAAGCGGAGAATACGCGCCCTTTTGAGTCATTAAGGTGTAACGTCCTCCGTAACCCGTCCATGAAATATCGTAGCTTTTGTCTTTTGTCGCCACACGCATAAGCATTTTTCCCGAATATGCGTTCATGTCCACAAACTGAATGTCAATATTTGCCCCTATTTCTTTTGATGTGATTTTGTTTGCTTCTTCAAGCACAGATTTTAAATCACTCTGCTGTTCTCCCGGAATTACCATTGTAACAGTCGGAAGACTGTCGTTTTTTAAAGTACACCCGAACAGCAGTGCGGCGGCGGTTATTCCTACTGCGCAAAAAGCCGTTATTATCTTGCATTTTCTGTTCATATTCCCGTCCTTTATCATGCAAAGCTTTATAAACAATTTATACAAATACCATTGTATTCATTTAAATTATACAACAAAAAAATAACATTTTCAACAAAAAAACATTACACTATATTTATATTTTATTGCATAATATTTTTTTACCACTTTACAAAACACAAAAAATATCATATAATTGTTATATACATTTTTCGGAGGAAAGGCTGTGAAAATTGATATGTACTCCATCATTCTGATCGATGACGAACCGTTTACGCTTGAATTTCTGTCTGTACTTGTACCCTGGCAGGAATACGGCTTCACACTTTCGGGTAAATTTGAAGATCCGAAAGAAGCGCTTGATTTTATCAGAGAAAACTCTCCCGATCTTGTTATATCCGATATAAGAATGCCGGATATTTCGGGAATCGATATTGCGAAATTCTGCCATGAGTTTTCAAAAGATACAAGGGTGGTTTTAATCAGTGCATACAGAGATTTTGAATACGCAAAGCAGGCAATAAAGTATTCCGTGCTGGACTATGTGGAAAAACCAATAAAGAAAAAGGATATTATAGAAATACTGAAAAAATACCGTCCTCCGATCGAAAAAGGCGATGACAACTTTCCCTCCGATGAGGAAATGTCAGCGAGCCAGTGGCTGTTTTCCGACCTCATGTGCGGCGTAATAACCGATAAAGCCGAGCTTATCCGCCGGCTTGAGGATATTAATATCAATCCTGATATCGCCAACCGCCCCTGCTGTCTTTTTACCGTACACTTAGATAATTTCGACAGCTATCTTAAAGATACCTGGAAACACAAAAAAGAACAGCTCTATCATGCGGTATGCTATATCATATCGGAAATACACGGCGGTTACACATTCTTCGTTGTCAGACATTCCTATAATAATATAGAAGTAATTGCCATATCAGATTCCGCAGAAAATAATAACGATGAGTTTACACTGCGGCTTGAGGATTTGAAAAATGAGCTTAAAACCATATTGGGGCTTGACTGCGAAATCATCTCTACCGCATTTTCGGACAACCTTTCGTATTATATAACAAATGAACCCGATTCAAAAATAAACGCTTTTGCGCACAAAAACGAAACAATAAATAAGGTATACGAATTTATCGAGAAAAATTACAAAAGAACAATATCTTTGGACGATATTTCAAGCTACGTAAATTTAAGCAAGGCGTATTTCTGCATTTTTTATAAAAAGCATACCGGCGAAACATTTTTCGATACTCTCAACCGTTACAGAATCGCACAGGCTGAAAAAATTCTCATTGAGAATCCCAATGTAAAAACCTCAATGATGTATACGTCCGTCGGATTCTCAAACCAGGGGTATTTTTATAAAATTTTTAAGCAGTACACCGGCAAAACACCTAACGAATATTTGAAAAATCCACCCACAAACTGATGTAAGGAAAAAATATATGAATACAGATTCCATCAAAACAATAATCAGCAAATATAAGTGGAACAGTATGTTCTACAAATATTTCACCAAATTTGCAATAATTATTCTTATACCGTTTATTATATTGAATACGATAGTCTATCTTCTTTTCAAAAGCAACAGCGATATGCTCTTAAAGCATAATATCGCAAATGATTATGCTTCGCTGCTCTCAACCATCGATAATTCATTTACCGTTGCGGACAGTATGTTTGAGCAGCTCGACAACCACCCGGCTTTTAATTATTTCGTATTCTCCAAAACTCTGGATTTTTCATCTCCGGAATGTGTGGAAACCCTGAAAAATCTCAGTTCTTACATGTCCAACCCTATTTTTGCCCAAAGCAATATCGAATCCGTTACGGTTTACAGCTACATAAATAACTACATATTTTCCACTCAGGGCGGCTGTATACCGCTTGAAGATTTTAACGACAAAAGCCTGGTTTACAATATAATGGACATCATTTCGGAATACCCCGATTTCATGGCGATATACCCCGACAGCAACCGGAATTACATAAATATAGTGCGCTCTGTCTCCGGCACACTGATGCCCGTTTCAATCTTTATCGAAAAGCTTAACGTAAGCTCAATTATAAACGCACAGAACTCAAATATCTTTGATACAATATATATCACCTATGACGGCAACATAATCTACTGCAATAAAGACAATTATGACTCGGTTGATCTGATAAAAAAATACAGCAATGCCAAAACCTATGAAAAGGGTTTGACAAACTTCTCGGCTTTCGGCAAGCCCGTACTGAAATCGGAGCTGACGCGGTATTTCGGAATAAACCTGGTTGCCGCTTTTGATGTAAAAACATATAATCGGATGCCTAATGAAACAATACTGATACTTATATTGTGCATACTGCTTGCTATCGTCATTCCGGTTATAATATCTTTTTATCTGTCGTATCAGTACTACACCTCTATCTCGAAAATAATACTTCAGCTTCAAAAAGATGTTTCCTACGGTGACAGTGCCAACACCGACGAAATCAACTACATAATATCGAATATTTCGTATATGTCAACCAAGTTAAAAGACGTGGAAAATGATCTGACCGATAAGCTTGTCACCCTGAAAAAGGCGCAGCTGAGCATATTGCAGAACCAGATAAATCCGCATTTCGTTTTCAATACGCTCAATTCGATAAATCTGTATTTGCAGAGCTTTCTTGATGAGGACAGCCCCGCTGTCGTGATGGTTTCCTCGCTTTCCGACATGATGTCCAATCTTTTTACCATAAACGATTATACCACCACCCTCGGCCGAGAGGTCGAATACACGAAAAAATATATCACCATAGAGCTTATAAAACACCTTGACCGATTTGATGTTGAGTGGGATATCCCCCATGAGCTCTATTCCTGCCAAACGGTAAAAATGATTTTGCAGCCGATAATCGAAAATGCTTTGGACTACGGAATCTATCCGCTTTTAAAAATCCGGCGCGGTTTTCTTAAAATATCTGCTCACCCTGAAAAAAAGCATATCGTTATAACGGTGCATGATAACGGCAAAGGCTTTCCGCCCGAAAAAATCAATGAATTGAACGATAATTTTCAAAAATCGATACTCCCCGCATCAAAGCATATCGGTCTTTTGAACATAAACTTGCGTATAAAAACGCTCTACGGCGAGGATTACGGACTTTTCGTTGCCTCACACCCGGGAGATACAAACGTATATGTTAAAATTCCTAAAATAGATGATATGAAATTTAATACATAAAGCGTAAATGCAGATTTCCCATTCGGAAATCTGCATTTTAAAAGACTTCCGACAATTTATTTTTTGTAGAAAATAGTAAATTTTTTTGTTTTTACTTGCATATCGCGCATTTTAATGATATAATAAAAATTGGGCTAAACGGCTTTTATATTATTGTAAAATTGAAAGGAGCAGGAACATGAAATATTCAAGCGAAGTAGAAGCAATGTGTCCTCTTGCTAAGGGCGCATATCACGGTCCGGCACCAATTCCTCAAGAAGGAAAATGGACTCAGGCTAAAGAAATCAAAGACATTTCAGGTCTTACACACGGTATAGGCTGGTGTGCACCTCAGCAGGGTACATGTAAGCTTACATTGAACGTAAAAGAAGGGGTTATCCAAGAGGCATTGGTTGAAACCGTAGGTTGCTCGGGTATGACTCACTCTGCCGCTATGGCATCGGAAATCCTTATCGGAAAAACTATTCTCGAAGCATTAAATACCGACTTGGTCTGTGATGCCATAAACACTGCAATGAGAGAACTTTTCTTGCAGATAGTATACGGCCGTACACAAACAGCTTTTTCAGAAGACGGTCTGCCGATCGGTGCAGGTCTTGAAGATTTAGGTAAAGGCTTGCGTTCACAGGTTGGTACAACCTACGCAACACTCAAAAAAGGTCCGAGATACCTTGAGCTGGCAGAAGGCTACATAACAAAGCTTGCTATCGATGACGAAGATCAGATTATCGGTTATAAATTTGTTCATTTGGGCAAGATGATGGAAATGATCGCAAAAGGTATGGACGCAAACGAAGCTTTGGAAAAAGCAAGCGGACAATACGGTCGAGTTGATGACGCTAAAAAGCTTATCGACCCGAGACACGAATAATCTTAACAGGAGGTAATAAAAGATGGCTTTATTTGAGAGTTATGAAAGAAGAATCGACCAAATCAATGCTGAACTTAAAAAGCACGGTATCGGTTCAATAGAAGAAGCAAAAAAGATTTGCGATGATAAGGGTATCGATGTATATAACCTTGTTAAGAGCATTCAGCCGATATGTTTTGAAAATGCGTGCTGGGCATATATCGTAGGTGTTGCTATCGCAATCAAAGACGGCTGCACAAAAGCTGCAGACGCAGCAGAAAAAATCGGTTTGGGCTTGCAGTCATTCTGTATCCCCGGCTCTGTTGCAGACGACAGAAAAGTTGGTATAGGTCACGGTAACTTAGGCGCTATGCTTTTGAGAGATGAAACAAAGTGTTTCGCATTCTTGGCAGGTCATGAATCATTTGCAGCGGCAGAAGGTGCTATCGGTCTTGCAAGAAGTGCTAACAAAGCAAGAAAAGAAGACTTGAAGGTTATCTTGAACGGTCTCGGAAAAGACGCCGCTCAGATCATCTCAAGAATTAACGGTTTCACATATGTACAGACTCAATTTGATTACTACACAGGCGAAGTTAAAATCGTAAAAGAAATCGCATATTCAAAGGGTGAGCGTGCAAAGGTTCGCTGCTACGGCGCGGACGATGTTCGTGAAGGCGTTGCAATCATGCACTTAGAGGGTGTTGACGTTTCTATCACAGGTAACTCAACCAACCCGACACGTTTCCAGCATCCTGTTGCAGGTACATACAAGAAAGAATGTATCGAACAAGGCAAGAAATACTTCTCTGTTGCATCGGGCGGCGGTACGGGACGTACTCTGCATCCTGATAACATGGCAGCAGGTCCTGCTTCATACGGTATGACAGACACAATGGGACGTATGCACTCAGACGCACAGTTCGCAGGTTCTTCATCTGTTCCGGCTCACGTAGAAATGATGGGCTTGATCGGTGCAGGTAACAACCCGATGGTTGGTATGACCGTTGCTTGTGCTGTTGCTGTTGAAGAAGCCATGAAATAATATTTAGCTGATATACTAAAAGGACACATCACATGATGTGTCCTTTTTTGGTATCTGAATAATAAAAGTTTAAGCCTGCAAATGTTGATATGTAATGCATTTTTATACTATTTATATGCCCCGCACGCTTTACAACAAATTGTATTCGCGCTGTTTCTGTCGCCGCAACTTTTGCAGAACCAATCACCCTTTTTTACAACTCTTTCTTCAACCTCCAACTTTGGCAAGTTGTGCCACCCCCGCGAATTTCTTCGTGATACATCTCGTGATACATCTCGTGATACATCAGGAAGTGCAAATACCATTAAGTACCCAATAATTCCCAGCAAAAAGCAACACCAAAAATATTTTCCCGAATCATGTCCCTTCATGGCAGCAATATTGCTAAATTGATACGCAATAAAGGCATCAATGCCAATACCAACAATAATGCTAACAACAATGATTGCATCCATAAAAATACCTCCTTTCTAAATTCTCACGCAATAAAAAATGCGTGGTATGCAAATCCAATACCACGCATAAAAAACGCGGCTTTAGATTTTAATGTTACCACACATTTCTCTCTAAATATGAATACTCCAAACAAATACCATATTACAAGCCTGCGTTTTTAACAAAACACAAATTTGTTTGGTAGTAATCATAGAGCATACGGAAAAAGAATATCCAAAAAAATGAATATCCAGAGTATATTATTAAATTTAAAGAAAAACATGTGGTGATTATATTATACTACTATTCAAAACAAAAAGCAATAGCAATTTCAATTTTTTTACAAATATGGTACGATATTGGTCAAAATAAACAGAAGTGTTTTCCGACAAAAGCTCCGTTGCTCCGTCTTTATGTAAATAAAAGTGCGAAAGAAGAAATTTTAAAATGTAAAAAACCTGCTTGAAATCAAGCGGGCTTTTTACTCAATTCTGCATATAAAGCTGTTCACCTTTCACCGGTGTATAGGCAATCAATTTTGATCCGTCAAGATTTTCCCTGTGCATATCCACTCTACTGATCTGATGATTGTCGTAAGTATTATAATAATAAATCCCCTTGTCTGCATTGCAGCAGGAGGTGTAGAGGGTAATCTCATACTTGTTTTTCCCAAGCTTACAGCATCCTCTTTGCTGGTCCACACTGCCAAGAATATGGAAAAACTGGCTCACACTTTCCTCCTCCGAATCTCCCGATACAGAATTCATTTTCACAAATGCCGCGCGGACAAACCTTGACTGTGAGGATAAATCCCCCGGGAGTCCCATAGCCCCCATTCCACGGCTATATTGATTCAGCGGCAACTCCTTTGAGAAAGTATTTTCTCTGTCCTCCGCAGAAAGCTGCATATAATTGTTCAGGTTAAACATCTGGTAATCAAACGGCGGATTATTGGTAAGAACTCCCACCGGGTTTTCATAAATCTTCAGCCCCTCTTTTACAGATTCCAAGGTAATACATTCATTTTTGTCTGCAATGATCCAATGGAGGCGGGCAACAGGCAGATTTTCCAAAAACGGTGTATCAACCAAATTCATATTTTCCAAAAAATGCCGTACTTCTTTTACGGTTGCACATTCCCCGAGAATCCGCGGAATCAGCTCGAATTGGGTGACATTTTCCTTTTCTTCCGCCGGCTTTTTATAATGAGCATTTCCTACAAAATTCAAGCCTGCAATTCCGAGTCCTTTCTCATTAACCGCATCATAGTACAGAGGATAATCCTGCATAACGGACGCCATTCCGATCATTGCATAATGACTTCTCATCTGACCGCCGTCCCGCCAATCAAAGATATAGTTTCTCGGCGTGATCACTATCTGTTCCCCGTAAGAAATCTCATAGTCCAATGTTCTTCCAAAATAGAAAGCTTTTGTTTTATATGTTGCCGCCGTACACATAATATTTTCCTCCGTTCATCATTTATATCCGCAAAACTCTCGGTCTATCTTTATATTATACCGTAAAAGCCGCAAATTATATATCGATGCTTTTTTATAATATAATGCCGTGCCTATTCCTCTCGTTTTTACCTGATAACAATGTTATTTAATCATGAAATTAAAAACTTGTCAAGATATTTTGACAAGTTTTTTAAGATTATTTTATATTTTCAATGTAGTCGGAAAGCCGTTTCATTACAGACGCAAACTGTGCGCGCGTTAAATTTCCTTTCGGAGCAATAAGCCCGTTATCATGACCTTTTATAAGTCCCATTTCATAGCATATTGCCATATCTTCCTTTGCATAGTCCGAAATCTGCTCATAATCGCTGTGGCTTTTTATTTCGGTGGAAGCGTTCGGCATTGCAATGCCTTTATATTTCAGATAACGCACAACCATTGCCGAAATCTGTTCGCGTGTGACAAAGCTTTCGGGCGCAAATTCAGTTTCGCTTATACCTTTTACAATGCCGTTTTCCGCACCCCATGAAACATAATCTGTATAGTATTTGCCTTGCGAAACATCGGTAAATGCCGATGTTAAGTTTTCCGTATTATCCTTTGAAAATCTGCCCAGAACAGTAACCGCCATTGCTCTTGTGACAGTCCCCTCCGGGGCAAAGAGAGTATCCGAAACGCCGGTAAATAACCCGATTTTTACACAGCTGTAAATATCGTTTTCCGCCCAATGCCCCTCAATATCCGTAAATTTCTTATCGGAATAAGTCTTTGATGTATCGGGCAGGGTTATATCCGGTTTTTTTGTGCTGCCGCCGCCTGAGGACGAGCCGCCTCCCGATGAGCCCGAGCGTTTTATTGTTACGGTAAACGGTTCTGATGAAGTGTCGCCGCTTGTTTTATTATTTTCATCAACCGTTACAATCTTTGAATCGACCAAGGAAACGGTTCTTTCGCCACTTCCGCTGTATGAATAATTCAATGTTGCTATTTTTTGTTTTCCTGCACTGTATTTATTTGTGTTTGAAAAAAAGCCGAAATAGAGACAGCCGTCTTTTACAGTCTGTACTTTGGACTCGTTTTTCAATTCATCCGCCAAAGCAAGTGATGAAAATTCCACATCGCTTTGTGAAGGTTTTATACCGAATTCAGCCCCGGCAAATGCGGTATCGGTTTCCAAATAAATATCAAAAGAAATGATCGTATTGTTTTTAGCGAGAGTAATGCTTGTATTCGACGGAGTTATTTGTGCCGCATATGCAGAAAAAGAAGAAAAGCAAAAACAAAGAGCCGCACTCGCTGTCAGCAGTTTTTTTGTTAATCTGTTCATAATATCCTCCTTGCTGTGCAGGGCTGTATCCAATATACAGCCCTGCAAAATATGTAGATTATTTTGTATAGTTCAGCCAAATTGCCATATAATCCTCTATGTCAATTTTTTGGTCGCCGTTAAAGTCGCATTTTGATGCGTCATTCCAGTTTGTGCTGTTTTTATCGGCACGATAATAAAGCTGTGCTTCGGTAATGTCTAAAAGGTCAACCTTTCCGTCGCCGTTTACATCATAAGTGAGCGCATCGGTAAATGTTGCCTCAGCCGGGTTGATTCCGTTTACAGTACCGTACATTACGTTTTTATCCGAATCCCAACCCGATACCTTTAAATCAGTGATTTTCAGCGTTGCGTTTTCCGCATTCACCGTTATTTTTGCAATTTTAGCCGATTTGTCGGATGAAAACAGATTTGCGTCAGCATTTAAAAATCCCAGTATTGCCATACCCGTATATTTGCCTCCGTTTACTTCGCCGCTGATATCACCGATAACGGTAAATCCGTTATCTCCGATGATTTTAATGTCAGCGGTTGAGGTTTCAAAGGTCAACTGAACATTTGCAATTCTTGCAGCCTCCGAAAGTGAAAGTGCAAAATACGATTTTCCCTTTTCGGCTGCAACCTTTTCAGCTGCCAACGCTGCTTTGGTTTCTATATTTTCTTTTTCGGGTTTGGTTGAGTCGGACTCCGTAACGGTTATCATGCAATATGCGCTGATTCCGTTTGCCGCTGTTGCTGTGATTTTTGCACTTCCTGCCGAAATCGCATTTACAACTCCTTTTTTGTCAACCGTTGCAACGGTTATGTCAGAGCTTTCCCAAGTGACGGATTTATCTGTCGCCGTTTGAGGCAATACCGTTGCGGACAGCTGAAGCTTGTCGCCTTTTTTCAGAGATGCGGAGGTTTTATTAAGCGTCACTTTTGTCACTTCATCATTATTTCCATCAGATATAGATGAATCGATGACCGCAAAATATCCCAAGCTTTCTGTCTGTGTGGTAAATGTTTTGCTTACCATTGACGATGAAATTTCCGAAGCTTCGCCGTCGGCGTAAAAATACAGTTTTGCATTCTTTGAATAACCATCGGGCAATCCAATACTTACAGTATAGTCATTTGCGTTGCTGTCCGGAGTGACCGAAATTTTGTATACGTTTAGTGCTCCGTCGGATGATTTTACCTTGAAGGCGTTATATTCATCACCCGAATAAATTCCTTCCGTCGTAAGCTGTGAGTTGATCAGGAATTCACCCTCAACTTTGATTTTTTTATCAAGATTAATTAAATAAAAACTTCCCGGATTTATGGAATCAAGGTTTGACACATCGGGGAGGATCTCGTATTTATATCCCCAGTCTTCCACATTATTTACCGCCCAGCGCTCACCGCTTGAACCTTTTTCGACATAAACCACCAATGTTCTCGGGCTGTCAGGAAACATATCGTAAGCTCCTACGGTGTCATCATTCGGGAATCCTGTAACACTTGCCGGAATAACTACCCTTTGCATATTTGTGCAGCCTTCAAATGCCGCAAGTGTTATATTCACAAGGCCATCGGGAAGAATCAAATTTGTAAGCGATTTACAGTCTGCAAAAGCATACATTTCAATGTTTGTTGCCGATTCGGGAAAACCTATTGAAGAAAGACTTGTGCATCCCTTAAACAAGCTGTGAGAAATACTTGTCATATCTTTCGGAAGTTTTACGTGTGTAAGCTTAGTGCAATCTTCAAACGCGCCGGAATCAAGCTTTTGGACGGTATCGGGAATGGTAACATCGGTCAGTCCTGTTTTTTCAAAAGCGTTGCCTCCTATGATTTTTACCGTCTCGGGTATGCCGATATCGGTCAGCCTTTCCGCACAGCTAAATGCGCTTGCCCAAATTCTGTCTACCGTTCTGCCGTTTACTTGCCCCGGTATTGTGTACCCGCCTTCTCTGCCGCTTGGATAGGCTGTCAGAGTCAGGTTGGGATCATCATACTGCGGAACGCCCTCGTCAACCCACGGGCCGAACATAACGCCGTGTTCATCGGTAACATAGTATGGATTTTGGGGGTGAACCGTTATTTTTTTCATACTTGTGCAGCCTTTGAATACATTCGCGGTCACATAGGTTGCTACTGAAGGAATCTCGCATTCGGTCAGCTTGGGGCAATTTGCAAAGGCGCTCAGACGGATAATCATATCCGCTCCGTCGGTCGGGTCTTCAAAAATTATTCGTTCAAGAGCCGTACAGCCGTCAAATGCGTGATAGCCGATAACTTGGACACTGCCGGGGATTGTTACGCTTGTAACGTTATCGTTGTTTAAAAATGCTTCGCCCGCAATCACGGTAACGGTATTCGGAATTTTAATGTCTCCGCCGTTTCCGTAGTATCCGAGAAGCTCGCCGTCTTTTATATTTGCGCCGATTAATCCGTCATTCCCTGCGGATACGCTGACGGTGAATCCCGTCAGCATAGCCGCAATAAGCATCAGCGCAGACAAATTTTTTAAGATTTTATTCTTCATATCTGCTCCTTATTGAAAATCACTTAAATTATTGAATATATCTATATAGTCCTGAATATCAACCTTGTTATCGCCGTTTACGTCCATAGCCTTCGCTTTTTCTTCCCAATTTGCATCTGTTGATTTCGCCTGATAATATCTTTGTGCCTCGGTAATGTCTACAATATCAACTTTGTTATCGCCGTTTACGTCATAACTCGGAACAAATATGCTTGCCGAAGCTGTACCGATTGTAACCGTTCCGTCCATTGCTGATTCATCTTCGCTGACAACACCGGCTGCCAATGCACTCAATATCTCCGCTGTTATATTTCCCTTTGCACTGTCTTTTAACGGAACGGAAATTTGCGCAAGCTTTGTTTTCTCGGTTGAAGTAAAGCCTGTAACATTGCCTGTAATGCCCATATATGCTTTTAAAACAAGCTTGCCGTCGATTTCTTCCCATTTTGATGTTCCGGCGCTGAATTTATCGTTTGCTATTATTTTGCCTTTGTCAACTTTAGATAAATCAAACGACGCTTTCAAAATAACTGTACTCACGTTTTCCGCACTATCAAGATAAATGTTGTAAACAGCTTTTCCGCCTGTTATTTTATCTTCCTCGATTGAAACGGCAGCTGAAACTGTCTTAACTTCCGGTTCTGCACCTGCAACGGTAATTGTTGTGTTTTCGGGTGTGTAATACTTTGTGTATGATATTGGTTCAAAAGCCTTGGCAACATCTTCATTTTTTACAATTACCTTGCTGCCCGCTTTTATCTCGGTGCACACCTCGGAGCCGAGCGACGGAGCGGTTTCGTGTTCAAGTATAATTTCCTCGATTGCCGTCATGCCGTTAAATGCATACCGCGCAATGCTTGTTACCGTTTGAGGAACCGTGATTTTCTTTAATGTTCCGTTTTCTTTAAATAACTGAGGACCGATTTCGGTAACGGTCTTGCCATTGACAGAACCCGGAATTGTAAACTCCGTCTCCTGCTTGCCAAACGGATATGCAGTCATAACGGCGCCCTCTCCGCTTACATCATACAAAATATTACCGTCAGCCGCAAAATTTTCCGAACCGTCTGCAACGGATATAGATGTCAACGATGTGCAGCCGCGCAGAAAGTTGTTGTCTACCGAGCTTAACTGTTTCGGTAATTCTATAGACGTCAGCGATGTGCAGCCGGCAAAAACATCATTTTTGAACCTCAGCGAGGATTCGTCGCTCCCGGCAAATGTCACAGTTTCAAGTTTTTGGCAATCTTTAAATGCCGAAGCTGCAATCATTGACATAGTCCCCGGTATTGACACGCTCTTTAAATTCGGGCAATTTGCAAATGCGCTCAAAGATACGGTATCATACCCTTCCGGAATTACAACATCTGTAATAATTTCGTTTGCTGTAAATGCCGCACCTACCGATGTTATCGCATATTCCGTTTCGCCAAACTTTGCAGTTGTCGGAAGTGTAATTTTGCCGTCGGTTCCTGTATATTTTGCAATACTTACTTCAAGCGAAGATCCGTATCCGCTTTTTTCTACAGTAAAATCCCCGACCTCAACTGTTGCCGCATTTACGCCGACAACGCTTATTCCCATAAGCATAACTGCCGAGCACATTGTTATCATTGCTTTTTTGAATAAATTTTTCATAGCCTAATCTCCATTCTAATTATTTATTGTTGTTTTGTCTGCAAGCGGTCGCATCGAATCGATTCCGTCCCAAATCATAACAGATACCGTTTCGGCTTGCCCGAAATCAATTCCGGTCGGTGATATTTCATTTTCGCCTTGCTTCAAGCCGATATTTTCCTTGTATGCGTTTACAAGCCCGCCCTGACTGTCGTATGATACATATATAACATCTGCATTGCGATTATTTGACGAAAGAATATTTACCTTGTTTTTGTCAAAGCTCAAAACGCTACATTCCCTTATCGCATAGCTGATCGGTTGCTTGGGGACGGTTACGTTTCCCTTGAGCGCATTGCTGTCTGTTTGAATAACACCGGCGCATATTGCGTCCGATACCGTTGCCGTCACATCTCCGACCGTTAAAATATCAATCGGGATTGAAATCTGCGCCACCTTGATTTTGCCGTCAGACGAGAACCCGGTTTTCTGTCCCGTTCTGCCCAAATAGGCTTTTAACGTGTTTTCATCGCTCCATTCGCTGTGCGATATATCAAAGCAATCATTGTCCGTAAGGCTCATTGTCCCTTTTTCCTTTGATGTAAAATCCATTGCAAACATCAGTGTACTCAAATAGTTTGCATTTTCAATATACACATCATAGTCAATTCCCGCAGCCGTCCGCTTTGGTTCAAAAATAATTGCGGTTTGCGGATTTTCGCTTGCCTGCGCCGAAACAGCCGTAATATTTGCCGACAGCATCATGGCAGCCGTAAGCAAGCTTATTATTTTTTCCTGCAGTTTCATATTGTCACCTCTTTCACAGTTAGTTTTAACTAACCTATATTCAAAAAAAATTAAATACCTCTTTCAAACACTTCCTTTCATTTAGTTAGTTTCAGCTAACCATAAGCCTTTAAAAAAGTGTCCGTTTCAAGACACCAATGTTCGGTCGTCACACCATAATTAACAAAACAGAGTATATCACATCATATATGTCTTGTCAATACTACAAAAAATTTTTGTAAATACTTTACAAATAAATTTATTTATGCTATACTTTGTTATGTTAGTCGTCACTAACCGTAAATAACGCCAACTTATTTACGAAAGGATTTGCAAAGTCAAAGATGAATAACAAATTTTTTAAACGCATTTCAGCTGCTGTTGTTTCCGCCAGCCTTCTTGTTTCAAGTTCAGCGGTATTTGCGGATACAAACGGTATTTTTGCGATGTTGTCCGCCGACATAACTAAGGCCGGCAAAAGTGAAAAAGTTCGCATCATTGTTGAGCTTGAGGACGCACCGCTTCTTTCTTACGGCGGAAAAATCAGCACATATTCGAGTGTTTCCGATTTTCTCGCATCAAATGAAGTCCAAGTAATAGAACAAAAACTTGATCAGAACCGCAAAGCCGTAAAAAAGGCGCTTGTGCAAAGTGGTATGGATTTCACCGTAAAACGTGAGTATTCTGCCGTAATGAACGGCTTGGCAGTAGAGGCTGATATTGCCGATCTGGACGCAATCAAAGAAACAGACGGCGTAAAAGACGCCTTTAGTGCAGAATTTTACAGTCTACCCGAGCCGATAAATACCTATTCGGACGGCGGAGTTTCCGCAATCGGCGGTGATATTGTCGGCGAAGAGCTTGGTCTTACCGGCAAAAACAGTGCTGTTGCAATTCTCGATACGGGGCTTGATTTATCTCACCCGGCTTTTTCGTCGGTAAACAGTCCGAAATATTCCAAAGATGATATTGAAAATGTAATTAAAAACAATAAAATGACAATCGGTAAACTGAACGTTTCCAAAGTCTATATAAACGATAAAATCCCGTACGCGTATGATTATGCCGATGTGGATACCAACGTTTCGGGCGGTGACTCCCACGGTACTCACGTTGCCGGAATTGTCGGCGCGAACAGCGGCGGAGTCGTTGAAGGTGTCGCGCCCGACGCACAGCTTTTCATTATGAAAGTGTTCGGCGATTCCACAGGCGGCGCGTATGATGATGATATTTTGGCGGCGCTCGACGATTCTGTCAAATTCGGTGTGGATTCCATAAATATGAGTCTCGGTTCAACGGCAGGATTTTCCGAAAGTGCCTATAAATCCATGCGCGAGGTCTATAACCGCGTAAAAGATTCGGGAATCGCTCTTTACTGCGCCGCAGGAAACGAATACAGCTCGACTTATCAGAACACAGCCGGCAATGACCTGCCGAAAGCAACAGAGCCGGACAACGGTACCGTTGCTTCGCCGTCCACATATGAAGCGGCTCTTTCGGTTGCGAGCATGAACAATATCGAAACGACCTCCATATATCTGCTTGCAAACGGCAGAAAAATCCGTTATAATGATCCGTCCGAAAAAGCAAGCGGTCAGCTTATATCGCTTTCGGGTACCTTTGAGTATGTTGATTGTGGTATAGGTGCGGCGGCAGATTTTTCAGATAAAAATTTAAAAGGGAAAATCGCTTTGATAAGACGTGCCGGTGAAGAAAACGGCGAAATTCTCACCTTTGCACAAAAAGAAACAAATGCAAAAAATGCAGGTGCGATTGCTGCGATTATTTACGATAATGTAGACGGTGCTCTTGTAAATATGTCAACCGACAATAAGATACCGTGTGTGTTTATCAGTAAGGCAGACGGTGAGTATCTTTGCGAACAAGCTGACAAACACCTTTCGGTAAGCGAAGATTATGTTGACAGATTTAAAGACAGTTACAGCGGAAAGATGAGCGACTTTTCGTCTTGGGGCATAACTCCGGATTTAAAACTAAAACCTGAAATTACAGCTCCCGGCGGAGATATTTATTCCACACTTCCAAACGGACTTTACGGAAATATGAGCGGCACATCGATGGCGTCACCTCATATGGCAGGTGCTGCTGCCGTTATGAAGCAGTATATTTGCGAGGATAAAAACGGGCTTAATATGACAACCGCCGAAAGAACAAGTCTTTTTAATGCTCTGATGATGAGTACGGCAGTCCCCGTTAAAGATGAAAACGGTATTCCGTATTCACCGAGAAAACAAGGCGCAGGACTCGTCCAGCTGCAAAATGCCGTAAAGGCAAATGCTTTTCTTCTAAACACAGATAACGGCAGACCGAAAGGCGAATTGGGGTATAATGAAAGCGGAAATTATTCCTTTGCTTTTAAAGCGGTTTCCATGAGCGGCAGTTCAATCCAATATGAGCCATCGGTAACCGTTCTTACAGAAGATACCGTCACAGAAAACGGTATTGTGTATATGGCACAAAGAGCTAGAGAGCTTTCAAGCGATGAGGTAACTGTCAGCATTCCCGATAAAATAACACTTTCGGCAAACGGTGAATCCGAGATAAATGTAAAAATTGAATTGACCGAAAAAGGTAAAGCTAACCTGAAAAAAGATTTCCCGAACGGAATATATATCGATGGGTATGTAACGCTCAACCCAATACAAAACGGAGAGGTTACGCTTTTCTATCCGTTTATGGGATTTTTCGGTGATTGGTCGGCTCTTTCCATGTTTGATTCGGATATATACGATGATAAAACAGCGTCAATCTGCGAAACTCAGATCGGACAGTTCAGAAACAGCGACGGCGGCGGATATATCCTCGGACATAACTATTATGTTGACGGTTCGGAGAAGTATAATGCCGATAAAACCGCAATAAAGGGGAATGAATCCGGCAAAAACGTTACCGCAGCCGTTTCTCTTTTGAGAAATGCCGACAAGCTCACATTTTCCGTAGATGATTCCGACGGAAATACCGTTTACAGCGAAAGCTTGTCAAAGGTTTCAAAAACCTACCACTCCTCCGAAGGATTTTACACGCCTATGGCGCCCAAAGGCTGGGAACCGTTCGATACATGGAACGCACCGCTTGACGACGGTAACTATGTTTACAAAATCACAGCGGCATTGGGCGGCAAAGAAGAAACAAAAACCTTCCCGATTGTAATAGACAGCATAGCGCCGGAGGTTATTTCAAGCAGAATTGAGGGCGCCAACTGGATTGTGACCGTTCACGACAATCATTATATTCAGGGTGCGTGTGCAACGGCAAACGGAAATGAGCCGCTGACCGAATGGATTGAGCCGGACGCTGACGCCGCAGATAAAACAACAGAAATCACATTTGACCTGTCGTCCTCTGAATTTAAAGGTCTCACGCAGGCAAAAATTGCACTGATAGATTATGCCGGAAACACTTATCTTTCAGATTACTACTCACTTTCGGGGGCGTCAATCGTATATCCGCAGTCGGTAACGCTTGATAAATCGTCGCTGATATTAAGCGAAGGTGAAAGTGCAAAGCTTTCGGCTGAAGTTATGCCGAAAAATGCCTCGAACAGAACCGTTACCTGGAGCAGCTCTGACACAAATGTGGCGGAGATATCACAAAACGGAGAAGTTAAAGCGAAAAAAGCCGGGAGTGCTGTCATTACAGCTGAAACGGTAAACGGAATAAAAGCAAGCTGCGAGATAACAGTAAATGCAAAAACACCCGAAACAATTCCTGTCACGGCAGCAGTCACAGCAAAAAAGAATACCTTTGCCGGCGATATAATACCGTTTGGATTCCAACTCGGAAACATGAAAAAAGTTGCAACCGTCTCCTTCACATTTGAAAAAGATGACGTTTTGCAATATATGAATCTGATCGGCAAGAACGGATTTACCCCGCTCGGAATCAAGTGGAATGATGATAATACCGCAACGATAGCTCTGTCTTACTTGCAAAACGGAGCCGGCGGAAGTGTGACTAAATCAGAGCTTTTCGATATTGCCGAGGTTCAGTTTAAAGAAATTCTCAGTGATATGTCTGTTGGGATAAAGCTTATCGATGTTTCCGCAACAGGATATGACGAAAACGGAAAAGCAGTTTACTTTACAACTAAGATTACCGCGGCAAATGCAAATACAACTGTAAGCGACAAGCCAAGCTGCGATGTAAACGGTGACGGTATAATTGATCTTCTCGATATAACATATTGTCAAAAATATTATCGCAAAGGCGCAAGCTCGTCTGATTGGAACGATTTTAAGCATTGCGATTTAGATGGCAGTGGTTTGATTGATATACAGGATTTAATTATTATTCTGCAAGCAATGTAAAATGCATCAATCAAAAAAGTCTGTAAAAAAATCCTCCTATGATATTTTATCATAGGAGGATTTTTTTCTGCAATACTGCCTGAATATTCCGTTAATATTTGTATCTCTCAGCTTTCGAGTATTACCGCAGCAACACCGCTTTTAAGATTGTCGGACTCAGCATATATTTTGAGTTCTCCCTCAACAGTACCCACCTGTACCGCAACGGTAATTCTGCCGGCTCTCATACGACGGCTTGTAAGATGCGCCGGATTATGGTCTGTAACGTCCGACCCGGTACCGACAACCTTGCCCAATCCGTTTGTGCTGAATGAAACATACGGGGAGGCTGTAGGCACTTCTCTTCCCTTGCTGTCGGTGCAGTAACAGCTTATAACCGCTATATCTGTACCGTTTGCCTTTTCTACGGTGTTTTCAAGCTTTAAGTTCAGTTTAACGGCTTTTCCCGTAGTTTCCCGTGTATCACTGCAAACGATTCTGCCTCCGTTTATACCGTCAACTCTTATTGTACCGGGACAATATTCCACGTCCCATTCACCGTGACCGTACCTTTCAATCTTTTTTCTGCCAAGACTTTTACCGTTTAAAAACAATTCCGCCTCCTCACAGTTTGTGTACGCCCACACGGATATGTGTTCTCCCTCCATACCCTCAAAGTTCCAATGAGGCAGCAGGTGAACAATGGGATTGTCATCTATCCAGTGCGTTTGATTTTGGTATAAAACCCCGTCCTTTTCCTTTAATTCGTAGCCTTTATAGCACACCCAATTTGATTTTGAGTTTTCAAAAAAATCTTTCATATAGTTTACCTCTTTTTTATATAAATCAACTAATATCAGCTTTTATCTAAAAATGAGCAGGTCAAACAGACCTATGTATTTTTGCTCATTATAATTTTCTTGTTTTAGTCTTTTTTTCAAAATTATTCAGTTTTATAGTTTTCGACAAAGCTCTTTTCGGCAAGCGTCATATCGTGCTTTCTGCCATTTTGTGATGTAAGATATTCATACGCTTTTCTGCGTATTTTGTTCAATACGGTTTTTCTCATAGCCCGTACCGCCCTGTCAGTTTTGCCTTGCAACTCTGCAATTTTCGTAGTGCTTAACCCCTTAACCGCTGTCAGATACAATAATTCCTTGTGTTCGTCTTTCAAGTCTTTTAAGATGTCATATAAATATCCGTCTGTTAAAAGCTCTTGTATTTCATATGGACTGTCAAATATAGCGTCTAAAAATTCGCCCTTTCGTATCTGCTTTTCAAGAGCGGTATTTAAGTTTCTCGGAAAAACTGTACCCCAAGACGCTTCGCCGTATTCAAGCGGATATTCCTCATTGTTAAGGGTAACAGAACTTCTGTAGAAGTTTACTCTGAAATCCCCATCTATATCAACAAGCTCAGGTTCTGCTAAACCGTATTTTGAAAATTAATCAAACATACAGGGAATCCTGCTTCTCAATTCTTCAATTATTCTCATACTATTTTGCCAGACAGTGTCTGGCATTTTGAATCACTTCAATAAATTTTTATCTTAGAACATCCTTCCAATTAGCCGGGAATCCCATAAGTTCCATTTTAACATTTGGATATTTATCGAGCAAAGTTTCAATTAGATCAATAAAATTATTCCAGTGTCTATCCCTCGGAAGAATATTGCTTAAACACACCAATGTGGCAAATACTCTCACGCTGCTAATTCCCTGCTTTGTATACTGCTTATATAAAGCAGGTGTTTTTGAAAGATTCATATTATACAGTCTTCCATAATGCGCACATATATTTCTGACAAATGCTATATGCTCAATCCAGCTTTCAAGATATGTATATTTAACATCATATATCTGAGCTACCGCTTTCTTATCTTCCTGCTTCATATTCTTATAAAACTTAGACAAAGTTCCGAAACTGAACAATTCAATTAAGGCATACATCGGGATTTTATCCGTTTCATAGTCGTTTCTGAAATTCTTAACGAAAGCAGATTTGCTATTTCTATCGACCTCACTATTAATTTCTGCCAAGAAGTGACTATGATAATCTTCATTTTCAAAATTGTCAGCGTCCTCATATCCAAAGTTGCCATATTTATACGAAAAATGATTTGCAATTCGACACTTCAAATTTATTTCTACTTTTTCAATTTGAGCAAACAATGCCTTCTGAAATTACAATTGAACAGATACAATTCCTTTATCATATCAAATGTAACTCCCTGATTGTAATTGTCATTTTTCTTTTTGAGTCCTATGCTATATGCTTTTATCAATCTGAAATAAGACACATCATTAAGAAATTCTTTAACTTCTCCCTCGTCATTTATAACAAGACCGAGTTCTTTTAGATTTTCAACCTATTCATCTATAGTCATAGGGACTTGATGCTTTTTCAATTCCATCTTTTCACTTCTGTATAAATTAAATGACCCGACGTGGTCCGCATCGTTAAGAGGCGTGTCGGGTTCTGTTAATATTATTGTACTCATTTTTAATGGAAATGTCAATACTTTTCACGAAATTAGCTTTAATTTTTTAATCAAACAGGCAAATTTTTTTATATTCTACTAAATAATTATTATGTCTGCTATTTCGGAAAACGACATTTTCTAATGCGCTGCCGATGCCGGTATAGTGCCACAATTTTTTATAGTTAATATATGCCTGTACCGGAAGATATGTAGTTCTCTCATAGAGCATAGGATATACGGTCTCGCCGTTCACATTTTTCAGTGTCTGAACCTGTCCGTTTGTCTTGATTACAAAATCGCCCCGAAGTTCAGATTGTACCTTTTGAATGATTCCGTTTGCCGATGCGCCGACAACGATACCTGCTGCAAGTGCGCCTGTTGCATTAATTGCCGTAAGTCTTTTGTTCATAATTCATTCTCCATTCTGTTAATTTATTAGTCTTTATCCACTTCCCATTTGTAGATTATTCCGGTCTGAGCGTCAATCTCAGCATCATACTCTACATAGTCCTTGATAAACTCAATCTCATATTCCCATCTGCCATCGTCAAAATCAAGCTGTGCTTTCTTAAAATACACTTGATTTTCGGTAAATCCCGCTTTTTTCAGTGCAATTTCTTTTGCCTGTTCAAGTGATATCTTTACATCTCCGCTTTGACTATTGGGTTGTTGAACGGTATTATACGAACCTGCTTGCGGCAAAGATTGATTGCTGTTTTGACTGCTTCCAAACCTGTCCGCATCCGTAACAGTCGGGACTCTCACTCTATGTGCGGTCAGATTATTCCATATATGCTGTGCTGTTCCCGACATTACCATTCCAGCCGTAAAACATATAGCGCAAAGCGTCAAAATAAGTATAATTCTCTTTTTATTACCTATACGAATCCTCTCCTTTCCTACATTACAATTCTGCTGCCGGACATTCCGGCAACATTTCAGGCAGGCTGTTCCATAAGAATGCCTTAAACCTTATATTGTTTTCTTTTTCCCACTCCGCCGGCACCGTAACCGTCTGTTCTTTCCCATTGTCAAAATCAACGGACACGATGCGCACATCCGACAACTGCTCATTTTCATATCTGGCAAGAATAAGCTGTTTTTTGCCGCTTGTGCCGCTTAAATTTACCGTTTTCTCATCTGCAAATGAAACAGCGCTTTTCTCTTTTTTAATATTTTTCGTAAAAACCTTTATTCTCACCGCCACAGGCGACGCACTCCATCCGCTGCGATACCAATATGATTTCCCATCATTCTCGCTCATGGTTATATATGCATTTGTTACCTTTACAACCGCCGCAAAATTACTGCCTTGTTTTATCTCGACCGGATCATCAAGTTCTATACAATTAAATCCGCCATATTCAAAATATGTTGTTTTTGTTGCGGCAAGCGTTGCTGTTTGAGGATCAAAATATCCATCCTGTGTTTCCGTTACATCTGTGTAGATTTCAACCGTACATTCGGTATTTTCTCCGACCGTATTCACACTGACAGCTTTAATCTGCTCCGTTGTATTGTCGCTTCCGCCTTTTGCCGTGAACACATTTGCTGCCTGCTTAATCTGCAGGAGGCTTCCCGCACCGATATCAGATACCGACGCATCGTAAAAATAGTTGTTATCATATTTGTCATTCATAACATAGTCAAACGCATAAATCTGTTCACAGGTTACTTCGTATGAAAGATAAAAATACGGGAGTGAACTATAGCTGTTTTTAACAAGCCAGCCGCCGTCCGTTGTTGTCTTGCCCGGATAAAAGCTGTCCGCCGGAATGGTATCGTCCCAGCCGATTACGGTGCAGGCATGCGGTGAGCTGCCTTTCTCGCCGTTCGGATTGTAATAATAGGTCTGCCTCATATTGTTATATGAAAATGTAACCGCACCGTATTTCACGATTGCCCGTTTCATTTTCTCTCTTGCCGCTTTGTCCGCATCAAGCCTTCTTCCATCAACGGAAATTGCGCTCTCCAGCCTATATGCCGCATTTTCCCAACCGTTTGCGTCATCTGCAATACCTGATTTCACAGGTCCGCACCATTCCGACAACAGCGCGGCGGCATATTTTGTTCCGCTTCCGGCATATTTCCAGTTCCCCGCTTCGTTTGTTTTTTCACCATTGGTGTTTCCAAGCGGATCTGCGCCTCTGTTATGTCTTGCAAATCCTATCTGATGCGGTGATAAAAATGCCGTTCTTGCACTGACATTTTTGTCGATACCGCTTCTGATTATCGAGGCTTCGGAGGCACTTGCCGTCGAATACGCCCAGCAAAGCGAGGTGTCTCCCTGATCTCTTACCGGCGTTATGATTCCATATTCGCGGGCGTCGAATTTCAACTGCGACACGAGATATTCAATATCGGTATTTCGTAAAGACTCCGGGGTTTTCCCGCTGCTTGCCGACACCGTGTCAGATATCAGCATAACAATACATACCGCACAAATAAAATACTCTGTTATCTTTTTTTTCATACGCACCACTCCTTTTATAGCTTTACCATAAATCTCCGACTTCTTCGCCTTCCCCAACAATGCCTCCGCCCGTTTCAGACTGCTTTTTGCTATATACGGACGCTGTCCCGCCAATCGGTTTAATTGTGAGAAAGTCTTCCCGGATATATGCACGCAGATATACGCCGGTCTCATAGTCGCTTTCGCTGATATTTACGGGTTCCGTCTGCACTCTGATAACATGCTCATTTTCTGCAGCTTCCGTACCGGATATTTTCTTTATTGTAATCTCCGTCATAACTCCGCCGACATATTTTGCAAGAATCAGCGCGGCGTCCTCATATTTTTCTTCTATTACCGCCGTCGCTCTGTATCCGCCCAGCAAAAGTGTATACGCTTTTTTACCGTTATTATCGATAATTTCAGCCTTATCCGCCGCTACATTCAGTGTACATTTCTGTCTTATAACTCTGTTTCTTGTCGGCGCTTTTATTTTTATTCATATTATAGATGCAGGCTCTTTTTTATTTATTCTATGCTAATTATCCATTTTCCTGACTTCGCCGTACCTTCACGCTTAACGACTTTCATTTCTTTTAAGTAATCAATGTCTCTCTTTATTGTTCGTGTCGTTACACCTAAACTTTCCGCCATTTCGGTTACCGATATGTTCTCATCTTTTTTTATCATCTCTATTATTCCAAGCATTCGCACTGTTTTTTTACTGTTTTCCGACAATTTTAAAATCTTTATCAACCTTGCATCGGTGACATTATCGGTGACATTTTTTTCTTTTGTTCCCAGCCCATACTTTTTGAGAAGTTTAAGATATTTCTCACCGGGCTTGCACAACACCATAATTCCTCTTTCCGATATTTCATATTCAGGAAGCGGCGTATTGTTTGCTTCACATTCCTCTTTTATCTTATCAAAGCCTCTGCCCCAACTTTCAATCATACCTGCCTTGAAAAGAACATCCGCAACTTTCGGATTATACGGAATTGAAGAATGTTTCTCATATATATTGTCTACCGAAAGCATTTCCGGAAACTTGCCGTCATTCCAAATATAGATTTTGTCATCATAAACACTTATCTGAATCGGAACTCCCTTGCTGTAATCCTTATGATTAACGGCATTTAATAAAATTTCTCTGCAAGCCTCTTTCGGCAGCATATAGGTTTCTGTTCTCTGTATGCCGGCGTAGTCAATCAACGCTTTAAGATATTTCGTATAAAGCAATTCAACTGCAGAGTCAATCTGCTTGATAAGCGAGCCGTGAATTTCGTCCTGATATATCAATTCGGAATCAGACGAACCGAAGTAGCCTATCTTAATGTACGCTCCCTGTATCCACATTTCCGGATTTTCTGCAAATAACAGCACCGCCGCTTTTTTAAGATATTTTCCGTCAGTCAAGCCGAGATTTTGAAACAATATTTCATCCGACACAGAAAGTGCTTTGTTGTCAAGCCTATGACTTTCCAAAGCCTTTTTCTTAAATAATTGAATTGCGGTTTGATCAAGGTTTTCAATTTTTTCTCCCGGAACCGGAACGCCGTCCCATGTAACACCTTGTTTTTTCAGCATAAATTCATCGAGAGCAAGCCCTGTCAAATGTTGATTGGTGCTGCCTGAACGGTAATAATACTTGCCGTTGCAACTTACAGGGAAAGTATATGGATTAACTTTTATTTATATATATTCCCCTTTTTCGCTTTCTTTAAGATTTATCTCCGCAACAATTCCCATTGCATTTTTTATTTTGTTCGGTATATCTTCAAGCAGTTTCTTGGAATTTTTCAGTCCGCTTATATTTCCGGAATCATCAATACCGATGTATATAGTTCCTCCCTGTGCATTTGCGAATCCACAAATCCAATTCAGGTATTCATCTTTCCAAACTTCTTTCCATTCCACATTATGTTTTTCAGCCATCGGTATCACCTCCGCAAAAAATCTTTCTTATATTATACCATAAGTAAAAATGCTTGCTTGCAAGGGCATTTTTACGCAGCCGTCAATGTTCTCATAGGCAAAATTTTAATTTTGCAAGTTGTAAAATACGACTTTGAGCGTAACTCCTATGAGGTTATTATACCACAAACTTTCAAAAAAATCAATTCACGGTATATACAATTTTTTTGTGTCGGATTTTTGCTTATCCCATAATTCGGATGATCTGCTTTACATATCAATCACCGTCATACAGGTTTTCAAAATATTTTGCTATAATTCTTTTATAGAATTCCATCACAATAACATTCTGCATATGCTCATCAAAATGCGTATAAATACCCGGTTTTCGGCTTTTGTATCTCAACACTCGTCTGAAATACATACAGAATAGTCCTTTGACGCTTTTGCTATATTTTCTGCTTTCCGGAATATATCTATGCATCTCCTGCAAAATATATTGAGGCGAAAGTTTCATACTTATAACCTCATAAAGCATAGTGCCTATCAGATTTGAAATATATGTTTCCCTGTCCTCGTGAACACACAGTTTAGGTAATAAAATATTATAAGCTTTATTCTTTTTGACAAGCGTGTTCTCTATCTTTTTCTGCTGCATCGGGATTTCAGCAATATTTATACTGAACTCCGTTTCTATGCAGCTTACCGCCGCACATTTTGTCTCACATTCGTCCAAAACCGCCTCAAATTC
>CAKSDE010000016.1 GCA_934444735.1 uncultured Clostridia bacterium
ACATAGGAGGAATTTTTGTTCATCGGTTAACCTTTTTTGAACCACGCGACTATCGCGTGGTTTTCTTTATACAAAAAGAGATGTGAAAAATAATTTTTACATCTCTTTTCATTTTCCATATCTCATGCAATTTTATTAAAACCCGTTTCTTACACCGTTAATCAGCTCACGTCTGGACTCAAATCCGCAAATTCTGCACAATCTGTCAAGACGGTATTTAATACCGTTTACGGTCATAAAACATTTTTCGGCAGTCCTTTCGTAACTTTCACCGCCTGCCAGCAATTTAAGCACTGTTACATCACTCTCACTGCAATTTTCAAACAGCTTTTCCATTTTCACCATCTGCCGCACTTCTTTATCGTCATAAAATTTATAATCCACGTTTTCCTTATCGATGTTTTCTTTAAAACCGCTTTTCCACAAAATATTATTTGTCGTTTCCCTTACAATAATCTCGCTTTTTACATTCGCATTCACCGAGTACAGATTGGGATTTTTCTCAAGCATACGGTATATATCTATCGCCGTTTTGCCGTATTCCTCATAATTCAGTTTTACGCTTGTAACAGACGGTTCGTTTATTCTTCCGAGATGCGTATCGGAAAATCCCACCGCAAACAATTTATTCAGGCAGCTCGGGTTGTCCTTTTTTAAAAAGCTTATAAGCGACACCGCCGCATAATCATTTGTGCAAATTACCGCGTCATATTTGTGTACATCTTTCAAAAACCTGCTGCGGCACTCGCTCAAATCTCCCAGATTATAATACACGCTCTCTTTATGTTCAAATGCAGACAGCTTAATATTATCACTTGTTGACGACGGATTTACACCGTAAAGCGCGACATTTTTTCTTCCACAGTATTCCAGATAACTCATAACATCTTTTACCGCCGCATATAAATCCGTACACACATTGCTCACCGAGAGCGAGTACGGTCTGTTACTGACAAGTATTATGTGTGATTTGCAGGTTTCTTTCAGCTGATCCACCGTTTCATATATCCATGCCGGCACAGTTCCGACAACAATAATTGCATCTTCTGCCTCAAATGCCGCAGCATCGGTATTAAAATCAAATTTTATCCTTTTCGCCCTTGCCTGCTGCTCAATTCCGCTTATTATCCGCTCGCACCAGGTCGTTTCCCGATACTTTTCTTCCAAAACTATATGTATCACGCTCTACCCCTCCAATCACCTAATTATAATATACCATAAAAGCAAAAAAAGCAAGAAAAACAGGAATTTTTGTTTAAAATTTCTTGCTTTTCACTTTTCCCCAAAAATTATATAATAACATAGGTAAAGAGTAAAACTAACGTTTTCCGATTACCTAATATAGAATAACAATAAAGGAGTGCAATGAAATGAGTAATATTTTAAAAAAGGAAAAGAAAATTATCCCAACCTATATTTCCGAAAAGGCTATGGACTTGCCGATGTTCTTTGAGAAAAAACCGTATCAGGGCGCAAGCGGCAGACTCTATCCCCTCCCCTTTTCGGACAGCATAACCGATGAGAAAACCGATGTCGAGTATGATGTGTACACCCTCGAAAATGAGTATATCATGACTCAGGTTCTCCCCGATAAAGGCGGCAAAATACTGCGCGGATACGATAAAATCGGAGAGTACGATTTTATATACCACAACGAAGTGGTAAAACCCGCACTTGTAGGACTTGCCGGTCCGTGGATTTCCGGCGGAATCGAGTTTAATTATCCGCAGCACCACCGTCCGACAACATATATGCCCCTTGAAGCCGTTACAGAAGAAAGCGAAAACGGTGAAAAAACGGTTTGGACAGGTGAAGTTGAACCGTTTAGCCGCATGAAGGGTATGGCAGGAATAGCTATAGACGAGGGCAGGAGCTACATAAAAGCAAAAGTAAAGGTATACAACCGCACAAATCAACCGCAGGTGTTTATGTGGTGGGCAAATCTCGCAGTACCTGTCAATGAAACGTACAAGACAATCTTTCCGCCCGATGTGGAATGGGTAAACGACCACGACAGGCGCTGTACAATGAGCTGGCCTATCGCAAAAAGCGTATATCACACGGCAAGGCCCTTTGACTACGGCGACGGAACCGATATTTCGATGTACGATTCTGTAAAAGTGCCGTCATCTTTTCTTGTGTCACAAGGTCAGTCGGACATGAACTTTGTCGCCGGTTATGACGGCGGCAAGCAAAAAGGTATCGTAACCGTTGCCGACCATCACATATCCCCCGGCAAAAAGATGTGGCACTGGGGCAAAGGCGATTTCGGCGATATGTGGTGTTCAAACCTAACAGATGAAAACGGTCCGTATATCGAACTCATGACCGGCGTATACACCGACAATCAACCCGATTTTACATGGATTGCGCCTTATGAGAGCCGCACATTTGAGCAATACTGGTATCCAATCCGCGAAATCGGCGATGTGAAAAATGCAACAATCGACGCTGCCGTAAATGTTGAAAAAAGAGGCGACAAGCTGTTTTTCGGATTCAACGTTACAGGCAAATTTAAAAACGCAAAAATAACCGTATACAACAAGGATTTGCCGATATTTACAGACAATGCAGACCTTGACCCGACAAAGGCATACTTAAAAGAAATCGATATGCCGAATATGAATATCAACGATATTAAAGTTGAGCTGACATCAGCAGACGGCAAGATTCTTGTTGACTACAAAACATATGTAAGAGGGCAAAAGCAGCCTATAGAGCCGAGAAAGCCTGTTGTACGCCCGTGTGAGATTGAAACCTTAGAGGAGCTCTACATTAATGGGCTGCACCTGGAGCAGTACAAACAGCACAATTACGATGCACGGGATTATTACCTTGAAGGCTTGCGCCGTGATCCTGCCGACATCAGGTGCAGCACAGGTATGGCAAGAATTTCTTACAAAAACGGTCAGTTTGAGGATTGCATAAAATATGCAGACACTGCAATTTCAAGGCTTACCGCAAGAAATATGCACCCTACGGACACAGAGGCAATGTATTTTAAAGGACTCGCCTTAACCGCACTCGGAAGAGAAAAAGAGGCGTATGATATACTCTCGATGGCGGCATGGGATTACAAATTCCGCTCAGCAGCATATTTTGAGCTTGCCCTGCTTGACTGCAAAAACGAATGCTTTGCAGACGCACTTGAAAAGCTCGATACATCGATAAGCTATAACTCCGGTCATACAAAAGCAATGAATATTAAGGCAACCGTGCTTTTAAAGCTCGGCAAGAACGATGAGGCAAAAGCACTCCTTGATAATATACAAAAATATGACCGTCTGGATATGTTCAGCAAATATCTGCTTTTGAATTTCGGCGGAAATAAAGACGAATTTAACGAAATTTTCAGTGAAAAATGCGAAAATTATCTTGACGTTGCATACGATCTGATAAACGGCGGTTTTTACGAAAAAGCAATTGAAGCAATCGGCTTATCGGGAAAAGATTATCCGTTGTTTGACTATGTAAAAGCATATTGCCGCGGAAAGCTCGGTAATACCGCCGAAGAACAAAGGCTCTTAAAATCCGCCGAAAAGCAAGACACAGGCTACTGTTTCCCTGCACGTCTTGACGATATTGCCGTACTCGAAAATGCAATTTTAAAAAATAAAAACGGGGATAATGCGTACTACTATCTCGGCTGCCTGTTTTATGACAGATTTGCATATGAAAGAGCAACCAAGCTTTGGGAAAACTGTATTGCCCTAAATCCCAATCATTCAAAAGCATTCAGAAATCTGGCACTTTCGTATTTCGATAAAAAGGGCGATCTGCTCTCCGCCAAGGAATGTATGGAAACCGCCCTCAAAAATAAGCCGCATGACTCCAGACTGATTTTTGAATACCAGCAGATATTGCGCAATATGAATTATTCGCCCGAATATATGCTCAAGGTCTATGACAAATACGAAGATCTTATGCTTAAGCGCGATGATTGTTATCTCGATAAATTAACGCTCAAATGTATGGTCGGTGAATATAAAGAGGCAATCGACATGGCAAAGCACAGACGTTTTCACATTTATGAGGGCGGTGAGGGCAAGCTCACAAAACAGCACGCATGGATGCACGTTCTCTACGGCAACGAGCTTTTCAAAAACGGTAAATTATCCGAGGCCGAAAAGGTTTATAAAGACGGCATAAATATGCCGAAATCGTACGGAGAGGCAAAAACCTTCTTTAATCAGGAGGCGCACATATACTACTATCTCGGCAAGCTCCTTGAATCGGAAGGAAAAGACGCCTCCGAAGCATACAAAGAGGCTGCCGTATACAAAGCCGCCGTTTCCGAACTGTCACTCTTCCGTGCGCTTGCTCTCAGAAAGCTGCAAAACTTCTCCGAGGCAAAAGCGGTGCTTAACGAAATGGAAAGCACTGCCGATAACTTCATCAAAAACTGCGACATGAGAACATATTACGGCGTAGGCTCGCCCTCACCGCTGCCGTTTGAGTCGGACATTGTGAAAAACAACCTCACCGACGGATATATTTTAAAAGCATATGCTCTGCTCGGTATGGGTAAATTCAACGATGCCGATGAATACATCAAAAAAGCACGCAAGATAAAGCAGTATGATTTCAGAATTTATGCCTATGATAATATCAAGGAAAGCGTAATATTTTAATTTACCGTTTTCGGTATAAGTCAAAAAAATATCCGCCCGTAAATGAGCGGATATTTTTTTTCAAAACACAAACTGCACCAATAACATATAACAAAAGGTTCCGCCTGCAATAGAAATAAGCATATTTCTCCTCCATACGTGGAGTCCCGCCACAACCGCCAGTGAGATAAGCTCCGGCAGCGCATGATTTCCGGTAAATATGCTGACATTTTTCAGACTGTATACCAAGAGCAGTCCGAATACAGCCGCCGGCAAAAATTCCCCTAAAAATTTTATATATTTCGGAGTCGGCTTACCTGCCGGAAAAAGCAGAAACGGCAAAAATCTTGTCAGCATCGTTCCCAAAACCACAACCGCAATCGTAATAATTCTCTCCTGTACGCTCATGCCGTTTCCTCCTTTTTCTCCAAAGCTTTTCTCGATAATGTCAAGATGAGCAAAATCGCCGCCATTGCAGGGATAATAAAGCTGTCCGCACCGAAGATTATAAGCGATAAAACCGACACGGCAAGTCCGACAATCGAGCTTGCATGGCTCTTTTCGCTGAGCCACTGCTCCAGAAATATTACCGCAAACATTGCCGTCATGGCAAAGTCTATCCCCGCAAGATTGAATTTTATTACAGTCCCGAATATTGCGCCGAGCGTCGCGCCGCTTACCCAATAAAGCTGATTCAAAAGCGTCACAAAAAACATAAACCAACCCTTATCCACTCCCTCGGGCGCGTCAACACTGTAGTTCACCGAAAAAGTCTCGTCGCACATTCCGAATATCAGATAAATCTTTTTCCAACCCATGCCTTTAAATTTGTCAAGCATTGAGATTCCGTAAAAAATATGCCGCGCATTAACCATTAAAGTCATCAAAAAAGCCTGAATCGGATCAAACGCGCCCAAAAGCATATTGGCAGTTATAAATTCCATAGACCCGGCAAATATCGCAGCGCTCATAACCATCGGATACCAAAACGAAAATCCCGAAGCGTTCATGTAAATACCGTATGTCATTCCCAAAAACCAAAAACCGGCAAATATCGGAATAGTATGCGGAAATGCCGCCTTTAGTGCCTTAATCTTTTTTCCTGCCATACACGAACTCACCTCTTAAAAACTTTTTACAAGAATTATAGCATTGCATCATGTAAGTTTCAAGCAATATCCCGAGAATATGACAAATTTCCAAAAAAATCGGGACTTTAGACAAAATATAATTTTATCAAAGTCCCATGCTTATAACTTTTTTAAATATCCAGTTGCTGTATTATACCTTTTAACTTGTCCGCCGAATTTTTAAGTCCGCGCATTTCTTCATGACTAAACGGCACTTCGAGAATCCTCTCAATCCCCTCACCGCCTACCTTTGTCGGTACCGAGAGCGCAGTATCATTTATTCCGTATTCCCCCGAGAACACGCTCGACACTGTCAGAATCGAATTTTCATCTCCTGCTATACATTCCACAATCCTCGCCACAGCCACAGCTATGGCATAATATGTCGCGCCTTTTTTCTTTATAATCTCATACGCCGCATTTTTCACATCATCATACATCGTACCCAAATCGTCCACACTGCATTTGTTCGTGTATCTGCAAAATTCCTGCATAGACATTCCGCCGATATTGGTGATGCTCCACGCCGCCACCTCGCTGTCGCCATGCTCGCCTATCACATATGTGTGGCAGTTTCTCGCATCAATCCCCGTTTTTTTGCTTATAAGGTATTTAAGCCGCGCCGTATCAAGGACAGTCCCCGAACCGAGCACCTGATTTTTCTCCAGTCCCGATACCTTATATGTCACATATGTTAATATATCCACGGGATTTGTTACGGTAAGAAGTATCACATCACGCGGCGCGTGCTGGAGTATACTCTCGGTTATTATCTTCATCACCGAAACGTTTCTTTTCAAAAGATCTATCCTGCTCTCACCCTCTTTTTGCGCCGCACCTGCCGTAATCACCACAATATCCGCATCCTTGCAATCACGGTAATCGCCTGCGTATACTCTGACCGGCTTTACCATCGAAACCCCGTGCGACATATCAAGCGCGTCACCCTCCGCTTTATCTTTATTGATGTCGATTATTACAATTTCCGAAAAAAGTCCGCCGAGCATTATGGTAAAAGCCGTTGTAGATCCCACAAACCCTGCTCCTACAACAACAATTTTTCCTCTGAACATAAAAAGTTCCCCTTTCGTATATATTTTAGGTAGAAATAAAATTTACATTTTACTTTTTTTAGCTATATATATTGTTTCATAAACATACGAATTTTATTAAATTTTATTTTTTCAGAAATGTTAAAAATCCGTTTTCCGAAAAAAGCGAATATGTCAGAAGATATGCCACACCTGCCGCAAATGCACTTGCTCCGAAAGAAACAATATCGTTTGAGAATATGCAGCACATGGGCTGATATGTAAGCTTTAAAACAAAATACATCGGCACCGCGGAAACAAACGGCGTTAATATCCTCTTTTTTGTAAACCGTATATCAAACGTTTTTCGCAAAAATACACCTTGCGCAAAACATATAAATCCATATGCCAGACATGAGCTTATTATCGCCCCCGATATATTCAGATAGGGATTTCTTACCAATACAATGTTTCCCAAAAGCTTTATTGCCATGCCTATAAGCTGTATAAAAAACGGTTCATACACCTTTCCTGCCGCATTGAATATTGCCGAAAAAAGCTGCGACATACAAATGAAGATCAGGCACGGCGAAACCAAAGCCAACATTCTCTCCGATGCGGAATTATTAAAAAGCAGCTTTAATATATCTCCCGAAGATACGAAAAACAAAACCGCCGCCGGAACTGCCGCAAAAAGAGTCGCATCCGCCGCATACAGAGAACATTTCCTCATCGCCGTCATATTCTTTTTTGCCAGATTTCCCGCAATCACAGGCAGAATACTTACGCAAAGAGTTGCAATCATGCCGATCGGCAGGTGAAATACCGTAAGCGCATATCCGGAATATGCACCCCAAAGCCATCTTGCCCCTTGTTCGGAAAATTTCAGCTCGTCTAAAAGTCCGTCAAAAAGATCTGTATAGCTCGAATATTGCAGCAAAAAATATTCCGCACTCTCTTTCGTGAAATTCACCCTTAAAAGACTGTTTCTGACCGTTGCCACATCAACCATGCTCAAAAGCGACATTGTAACCGCACACACCGAAAGCGGCACCGCCACCGCCGCAATCTGCGAATAAATCTCTTTATACGAAGTTTTGCACTTTTCTTTGGTTTTAATTCTCAAAACAAAGCATGACGCCCCCAAAAACGCAGTTGCGGCAATCTCGCCGAGCGTTACTCCAAAGGTTGCAGCAGCAGCGGTGATACCCGGAGCGGAGCGTGCGAACATAAGCGCCAGAAAATAGCCTGTCAGAAGGCGTATTGCCGCCTCCCCCACCTGTGACACCGCCGTCGGCAAAAGCTGCTGTGTGCCCTGAAAACAGCTCTTAAACGCGCACCCCCACGCGACAAAAAATACCGACGGCGAGATTACTCGTATCGCCCAAACAGCAGCAGGATCCTTCATCGAATATGCCAGCGGCTCCGCCGCAAGAAAGAGTATTACGGAGGACAGTGCGCCCAAAATCATCAGCAAAAACTCCGACGCTTTTACCGTTCTTTTCACCTCGGGATATTTTTTCATCGCCATATCTTGCGAAATAAGGCGCGAGGCGGCAAGCGGCACTCCCGATATTACCAATGTCAGAAACATCGAATATATACAGGACGCCGTATTAAATATCGCCATTCCCTCTTCTTTTAAAATATAGGTAAGCGGAATCTTAAATACTGCGCCCAGAATTTTTGCAATCACATTTGCCGCCGCAAGCATCACCGTTGCGCGTATAAATCTGTTTTTATCCTCCATTGGAATCCTCCGTTCTAAAAAAACTCTTGTTATACCAATCTATTTGTGATATACTGTATTTATGATATTTTAAATCTTTTACGGAGGAATCGACATGAATTTAAAGGATAAATACACAATTGACGATCTTTTGGAAATTGTACGGATTTTGCGTGGTGAAAACGGCTGTCCGTGGGATAGGGTTCAAACTCACGAAAGCTTAAAAAAGAGCATGATTGAAGAGGCATACGAGGCGATAGACGCGCTCGACAGCAAAGATGATAAGATGTTTGCAAACGAGCTGGGGGATGTGCTTTTGCAGGTGATATTCCACTCGGTTCTCGCCGAAGAACGCGGCGCATTCAATTTTGACGCGGTCTTAAAAGAAATCTGCGACAAGCTTATAACGCGGCATACCCATGTTTTCGGCGATACTCACGCCGGCAATGCGGAGGAGGCTCTTTCTTCATGGGAAAAGAATAAGAAAAAGGAAAAGGGGCAAAAATCCTACACCGAGATGCTTTTGGATATTCCCAAAGGTCTGCCGGCTTTAATGAGTGCGGAAAAAATACAGAAAAAAGCAAAAAGCAGCGGCTTTGACTGGGATAATACAGATGATGTTTTGGAAAAGCTCCGTGAGGAGATCGACGAGCTGTCCGAGGCAGTAAAATCCGAATCATGCGAAAACATTGCCGAAGAATACGGCGACGTTTTATTTTCGATGGTCAATCTCGGCAGATTTCTGCACCTAACTCCCGAAACGGAACTGATGAGCGCAAACGCAAAATTTGTAAAAAGATTTGCCGAAATGGAAAAGCTCGCAAATGCCGAAAACCGCGCTTTGGACGAGCTGACTCTCGCCGAAATGGACAAACTTTGGGAAAAAATCAAGGAAAATCACTAAAAAAACAAGAAAACTATGACTTTTTCTTAAAATACTCTTGACAAATCGCAATTTTTTATATAAAATACTTGTGATTGGGATTACAACCCATAAAAAAACATAGGAGGATTTTAATTATGAACAAAGCTGAATTAATTGCATCTGTTGCAGAACAAGCTGCTCTTTCAAAGAAAGACGCTGAAAAGGCAATCAACGCAGTTGTTGACACAATCTCAACAGCTTTAACAGAGGGTGAAAAGATCCAGTTGGTTGGATTCGGTACATTTGAAGTAAGAGCAAGAGAAGCAAGAACAGGTAAAAACCCGAGAACAGGCGAAGCTATTCAAATCGCTGCTTCTAAGGTTCCTGCTTTTAAAGCCGGCAAAGCTTTAAAAGACGCTGTTAATAAATAATTATTGACGAATAATACAGGCTTCTTTTTTAAAAAGAAGTCTGTATTTTTTTGAAGGAGGATAATTATGGCTAAATTCAAAAAATGCGCCGCGTTTGCACCAATCCTTATTCAGGCATTGCTTTTTTACTGTCTCCCTCTTTTTGCAGGGCCTACAGACATTATGGGCATGATATTTATAATCCTTTCGGCAACCTTTGTTATTTCTTTTTTAATCGGATTACTGGAGCAATCGCGCTTTAAATATCTCTATCCGATTATAACGGCTGTTATTTTTATACCCTCCGTGTTTATATATTATAACGAATCCGCACTTGTTCACAGTCTTTGGTATTTTGTTATATCCTGTATCGGGCTGTTTTTCGGTGCGCTTTTATGCAGAATACTCAACAATCGAAAAAGGAGCAAAAAATGAGATTAGATAAATATTTAAAAATTTCACGTCTTATAAAAAGACGCACAATCGCAAACGAGGCCTGCGATACCGGAAGAATCTCGGTAAACGGCAAGGTGGCAAAGGCTTCGTATGATGTAAAAGTCGGAGATATAATCGAGATCACCATGGGCGAAAAGATTATAAAAGCCGAGGTTTTGCAGGTTCTGGAGTACGCATTGAAAAACGATGCCGTGCTGATGTATAAAATCATTCAATAACGCCGTTTTTTATAAATTACGGCATAAATTAACCCACTTCCGAATATATATTAATAAATACTTATATTACGGAGGTAGATTCAAGTGATTATCGAAGAAAAAAAGACAAAAACAGACGAATTTAAGTCGGCAGAACAGATACTTTCCCTGGAAAACCGCAAACGTCTTTCGGTGACGGGAGTGGAAAACGTGGAGGGCTTTTCCGAAACCGCCGTCACTCTGGACACAAATCTCGGCAGGCTTGTAATAAAAGGCGAAGGACTGCATATAAGCAAGCTCAATGTCGATGACGGCGGTTTCTCTTTGGACGGCAAGATCAATTCTTTTGAATACCTGAAAAAACCCGCAAAGCACGGCAATTTCTTTGAAAATCTTTTCAAATAGCGGAGGTATGAAGTATGAAGCCTGTAATATTGGAGGAATTATATGCTTTTTTTTTACTTTTCGTATCGGGGATTGCTATCGGCATCTTTTTTGATATTCTGAGATCTGTCAGAAAGGTTTTTATAAAAAACAACATCGCTGTTCAGATAAGCGATCTGCTTTTTTTAACCGTATCCTTTCTGATAACATTAAAAATGCTTTCCGTATCCACCGACGGCGCACCAAGATTATTCGCTCTTTTGGCTGCCGTTTTGGGAATGTTATTGTACTTTTTAACTATAAGCCGCTTTATTATTTGCCTGTTTTCAAAGATTTTGGAAGAAATTTTAAAATTTTTTCGATTTATTTTCAAAATACTCTTGACACCGGCGCGTTTTTTGTATAAAATTCTATTATTGGCATTTAATTTTATGCGAAGAAAAATAATCAGCTTTATCACAAAGATTAAGATAAAAAATAAAAAGCGAGGTTACGGTAATGACAATAAAGAAAAAAAGACTTCCCTTTTTAATCGTTTCGGCAGTCGTTGCATTTTTTCTCATAAAGGGAATTGCGCAGCAGCCAAAAATAACACAGAACAAAGACGAAATAGAAAGCTTAAACGCACAAATCGCAAAGCAAGAGCAGAAAATCAATGACCTTGACGATTTAAAGGAAAAGGTTGATACAAACGAATATATTGAAAAGGTTGCCAGAGAAAAGCTCGGTCTTGTAAAAGAAAATGAAATAATATTCATTGATGTTGCAAGCAAATAAAAATACATATGCCGTTTTAGGAGGAAAAACCGTGTCGATTGAAGTGGGAAACATTGTTGAGGGAAAAGTGGTAAACATTATGCCTTTCGGTGCTTTCGTGGCTCTGCCCGAGGATAAAACCGGACTGGTTCATGTTTCCGAAATATCTTCCGAATATGTTGAGGATATAAAAGCTCACCTCAAACAAGGGGATATTGTTAAAGTTAAAGTATTAAAAATTGATGATTCCGGCAAAATCAGCCTTTCCATAAAAAGAGCTGAGGAAAGAAAACGGGAACGCAGGAAATTTGAAAAACCGCAAAAAACAGGTCCCGTCCGTCCTGTGGATATCGACTGGAGCCGCAATGACGACAGCATGTCTTTTGAGGACAAACTCAGCAAGTTCAAGCAGGACAGCGATGAAAGGATGCTCTCTTTAAAACGCAGCAATGAATCAAAACGTTCGGGCGGTTATCGCCGCGGCGGAAGTTCATATTAAGAATATTCTAAAACTAAAGGGGGAATTTATCCCCCTTTTTATCATTTAAAGGGATTGATTGTAATTTTCATCTCACTATACATTTACGGCAGGAGGAAATAAAAAAAATGAAACCATTAAACTTAACAATGCTTACCGATTTTTACGAATTTACCATGTCAAACGGTTTTTTCAACGAAGGCTACCTCAATAAGATCGCATACTTTGATATGTTCTTCAGAGAAAATCCCGACAACGGCGGTTTTTCTATCATGGCAGGTGTTGAGCAGGTTATCGATTACATCAAAAATCTCAAATTCGGTGCCGAAGAAATCGAATATCTCAGAAGCAAAAAAATGTTCAGCGAGGACTATATTTCATATCTCGAAAATTTTAAATTCGAGTGTGACGTATGGATGATTCCCGAGGGAACCCCGATATTCCCCGGCGAGCCGATTGTCGTAGTAAAAGGCCCTGTGGTTCAGGCGCAATTTTTGGAGACTATGATTCTCCTCACCATAAACCACCAGAGCCTTATAGCCACAAAAGCCAACAGAATCGTCCGTGCCGCGCAAGGGCGTCCGGTCATGGAATTTGGTTCACGCCGTGCGCAAGGGCCGGACGCTGCAATTTTAGGCGCAAGAGCGGCATTTATCGGCGGTTGTGTCGGAACTGCGTGCGCTTCTGCCGATATTGAGTACGGCGTTCCTGCGCTCGGAACAATGGCTCACAGCTGGGTACAGCTTTTTGACAATGAGTACGACGCATTCTATGCATATGCGAAAAACTATCCCGACAACTGCACGCTTTTGGTTGACACTTATAACGTGTTAAAATCAGGCATGCCGAACGCAATAAAAGTATTTAACGATTATCTCGTCCCGAACGGCTACCGCCCCAAAGGCATAAGAATAGACAGCGGAGATATAACCTACCTTTCAAAAAAATGCAGGAAAATGCTTGATGAGGCAGGCTTCCCCGATTGTCAGGTCGTAGCGTCAAACTCATTGGACGAGTATATAATCCGCGACACGCTTATTCAAGGCGCGCAAATTGATTCGTTCGGAGTCGGCGAACGGCTTATAACATCAAAATCTTCACCGGTATTCGGCGGAGTATACAAGCTCGTTGCCGTAGAGGATAACAACGGAAAAATTATTCCGAAAATAAAAATAAGCGAGAATGTCACAAAAATTACGACGCCCGGCTTTAAGCAGGTATACCGTCTGTATTCAAAAGATACCTCTGCCGCAATCGCCGATGTAATAACCCTTGCGGACGAAACAATAGAGGGCGGCGAATACAAGCTGTTTGATCCCGAGCATACTTGGAAGAGAAAGACTGTTACCGATTTTTACGCACGTCCCCTCTTAAAGCAGATTTTCAAAAAAGGCAAGCTCGTTTATGAAAATCCGAGACTGAATGTATTAAAAGAGTACTGTAAAATGGAGGTTGACGGACTTTGGGAGGAAGTAAAGCGTTTTGAAAATCCTCACAAATATTATGTGGATATGTCTGAAAAATTATGGCAGCTCAAAAACGATATGCTTGAAAAATTCCAGATCCGATAAAATATGAACACTAAAATATTTAAAATAGACAATGACAATATAGATCAAAAAAAGATGGCGGAATTGGGCGAAATCATACGCTCGGGCGGTCTTGTCGCTTTTCCTACCGAAACTGTGTACGGACTTGGCGCGGACGCTTTTAACGAAACCGCGGTAAAAAATATCTTTGCCGCAAAGGGACGCCCGGCGGACAATCCGCTTATCGTCCACTTTTGCGATGTAGACGGTGTCGGCGAAATCTGCCACATAACACCCGAGGCAGAAATGCTTTTTAAAAAATTTTCACCCGGCCCTTTGACGGTTATTTTAAAAAAGAAAGATTGTATAAGCACCCTCGTCACGGCAGGACTTGATACAGTCGCCGTACGTATTCCGTCAAATAAAACCGCGCGCGCACTTATAAGCGCATCACGCCGCCCGATTGCCGCACCGAGTGCTAACATTTCGGGAAAACCCAGTCCGACAACGGCAGAGGACGTTATCGAAGATATGCTCGGGCGGATCGACGCTGTTATTGACGGCTGCAGCTGTGATGTCGGCGTTGAATCAACCGTTGTGGATATGACGGGCGATCACCCGGTGATACTCCGCCCCGGCGGCATAACCATCACCGACTTAAGAGAGCTATTCCCTGCCGCCACGGTTGATAAGCACGTTTTGGCATCTGTTTCCCCGAGCGAAACGCCGAAATGCCCCGGCATGAAGTACAAGCACTATGCTCCGAATGCCGAAGTGACCGTAATAGAAGGTCAGCCGAAAGAAATATCAGAAAAAATCAACGAACTGATACTGAAAAACAGCGGCAAAAAAATCGGTATTTTATCGATGGGAGAAAAATATCCTGCCGATGCCGTTTTATATGCCGGAAAAAACAACCGTGAATACGCAAAAAATCTTTTTCACGCTCTGCGCGAATTTGACAGGCTCGGCGCCGAAATCGTTTTTGCGGAATTTATAAACGACGATGAATACGGGCTTGCCGTAAGAAACAGGCTCTATAAATCCGCCGCCGGCCGCGTAATACACGTCTAACACCCACTTAACAGAAAGGCTGTGAAATTTATGAATATACTTTTTGTTTGCACAGGCAACACCTGCAGAAGTCCGATGGCAGCAGGTTTGATGAATAAAATAGCCATCGAAGAAGATCTGGACGTAAGAATAGAATCGGCAGGTCTTTTTGCCGCAGAAGGCTCGCCTGCATCAGATGAGGCTATTGAGGCGATGAAAAAATATGATGTTGATTTATCAGATCACCGCGCAAAGCAGATCACGCCCGAATTGATAGAAAAATGCGATGTAATACTCACCATGACCGCCGCACAAAAAATGCTTTTGGCAGAGGTTGCTGCTGACAAAACCTATACCCTGTGCGAATATGCGGGCACGGAGGGCGATATTGCCGATCCTTTCGGCGGCGATCTTGAAGAATACGAGGAAGTCGCACAGATGATATATTTTGCTCTTCAATCAATCAGCGAGAAGCTTAACAATGAAAAATAATTACACTATAAGATCAATGACAAAAGAGGATATAGACGGCGTCTTGGAGGTTGAGCATGAATCTTTTTCCGTCCCCTGGAGCAGACAGCTCTTTTTAGATGAGGCTGAAAATTTCCACACGGTATATTTTGTCTGCTGCGACGGCAAAAAAATAACCGCCTATGGCGGAATGTGGCACGTTTTGGACGAGGGTCAGATAACCAACATTGCCGTAAAACCCGAATACCGCCGTTTCGGAATTGCATCGGCTCTTTTGGAGCATTTAAAAAAATCCGCGAAAGAACTCGGCATAACACTTATGGAGCTTGAGGTCAGAGAGGGCAATCAAGCCGCAATCGGACTGTATAAAAAGCAAGGATTTGAGACGGTCGGCAGACGCAGACGATATTACACAAATCCTACCGAGGACGCGATACTTATGAATTTAGAATTATAGCAAAAAAGAGGAATTAGCGATGGATAAACTGATACTCGGCATAGAAAGCTCATGCGACGAAACAGCCGCGTCTGTCGTTCGAGGCGGCAGAGAAATACTTTCAAATGTCATAAATACACAGATTGATTTTCACAAAAAATACGGCGGTGTAGTCCCCGAAATTGCATCAAGAAAGCATATTGAAAGTATTGATGCGGTTGTCGAAGAAGCAATAAAAACAGCGGGAGTGCAATTTTCGGATCTTGATGCAATCGCCGTAACTTACGGTCCCGGGCTTGTCGGTGCGCTTTTAGTCGGCGTATCCTTTGCAAAAGGTCTGGCATACGCTTTGAAAAAGCCGTTAGTTCCGGTACATCATATAAAGGGGCATATCACGGCGAATTTTCTCGCCCACCCCGATTTAAAACCGCCCTTTATCTGTCTTGTTGCATCGGGCGGACACAGCCATATCGTAAAGGTCAGCGGCTATACCGATTTTGAGATTCTCGGAAGAACCCGAGATGACGCGGCAGGCGAAGCATTCGATAAAATCGCACGAGTTATCGGCTTGGGTTATCCCGGAGGTCCGCTGATTGACAAATTGGCGAAAGAGGGAGATAAAAACGCGTTTAAATTTCCGCGTGTAAGAATGGATAAAACCTCGCTGGACTTCAGTTTCAGCGGTGTAAAAACCGCCGTTATAAACTGTCTGCATAAACTTGACCAGCAGGGAATTGAATATAATAAAGCCGATGTTGCGGCAAGCTTTCAAGATGCCGTTACCGATGTTTTGTGTGAACACACGATTGAGGCGGCAAAACAGAATAATATGAACACCATAGCATTGGCAGGCGGTGTTGCATCAAATTCGGATTTGCGCGCAAAAATGAAATCTATGGCAGAAAAAAACGGCATAAGCGTACTCTTTCCGCCGCCGATACTCTGTACCGATAACGGTGCAATGATAGCCTCTGCCGGATATTATGCATATTTAAACGGTGATTTTGCCGATCTTGACTTAAACGCAACACCGTCACTCAGTCTTTGATAATTCATCGCATAATTTTGCAAGCTCATCGGGAGTAAGAATCCTGTTTACAACCGAAAGCAGCATATTTGCGGATATTTTAGAGGGCAATCCCAAGCTTTTTGCGAGGGCGTGCCTTTTTTTTGCGCTGTTTTCATCACCCGAAAGCCCGAGCAGATAAAAATCCGCCTTTGTTATCGGTTTATGCTCCGGTATCCGGCTCGCCTCGCCGTTTATCTCACAGCCGGCATCGGCAAGCGCTTTTATTATCAGCTCCTGCGAAATCCCCTCAACACCGAGAAGTCCTTCCTTCCCCGCCCTCGTCTTGCGCTTTTCCTTGCCTGCAATCTCGGGGATATACGCGTGCTTTACCAATTCTTCTGGGATAGATTGTTTAATGTAGTTTCTTATCTTAAATCCGGCACTGTCCGAATCGGTCAGTATTACAATCCCGGTCTTTTCAGCCAGTGTTTTTATCGTTTGCAGCCTTTTTCCGTTTGATATTACGCTAAACCCGCCGGTTACATAAATTATCCCGTCCAAAAATGACGATAGCTTTATTTTATCATATGTCCCCTCAACTATCACCGCTTCTTTTATCGTATACATAATCCTCACCATTAAAAACTCGCTAATATTTATTTTGCCGGGGATAGAAAAAAGATTCAGAACGGACAAACCGAACCCGACGGCGTACGCGTGTACTCCGAGTGGTTCGGTTTGTTTGTAGCAAAAGGAAAAATTTTTCCGAAGAAATTAAATGAAATTTTCAATACCAATACTGAAATTTATCTATCAGACTTGGCAATCTTTCATATGATTATATATCCTTTTGCGATCTGGACTTTTTTTACATCCCCATGTATTTATTCTGCAACGAAAGGCAATAAAGCAATCTGTCTTGCTCTTTTGATTGCAATTGTAAGCTGTCTCTGATGCTTAGCACAGTTACCGCTGATACGTCTCGGCACGATCTTGCCGCGCTCTGAAATATATCTTCTCAGTCTGCCTGTGTCTTTGTAATCTATAGACTCAACTTTGTCTACGCAGAATATGCAAACCTTTTTCTTTGCACGTCTTGCGCGAACAGGTCTTTCTGTTTTTTCAGCCATGAAAAAAACCTCCTTTACAATTTTTATCTTTTTTCACTAAAACGGTAAATCGTCCTCAAACGGCAGATCATTTCCGGAATTACCGGCAAAATCCATCGCCTCAAAAGAATCAAAATCACTATTATTTGCCGCAGGTGCAGGCCGTCCCATACTTTGAGTTCCGCCCTGTCCGCCTGTTTCGGCTCTTGAACCTGTGAAATGTACTTCGTCAATTACAACATCTGTTGCAAATTGTTTTTTACCGTCTTGTCCGTCCCAGCTTCTTGTCTGGATATTACCTATAACCAAAATCATGCTGCCTTTTCTGAAGTATTTACAGATAAATTCCGCTTGCTGACGCCATGCGGTACATCTGATAAAATCGGTCTGTCTCTGACCGTCTTTTGAATATCTTCTGTCAACGGCAATCGTGAAAGTCGTTACAGCAACGCCCGACTGAACCTGACGGAGTTCGGGATCGGCAGTCAATCTGCCCATTAAGAAAACTTTGTTCATAACACACACCACTTTCCGATACGGTTATTATTTCTCGTCCTTACGAATTATGATTGTTCTTAAGATTCCGTCTGTAATTCTGTACTGTCTGTCAAGCTCCTTCGGGAATTCGCCGTCAGCAGTAAAGTTTACCCAAACATAGAAACCTTCTGTTTTATCATTAATTTCGTAAGCAAGCTTTCTCTTTCCCCATTCATCAACCGATTCAAGAGTTCCGTTCTTTTCGATCAATGATGTGAACTTTTCCTGCAAACCTTTTACGGTTTCCTCATCAAGACTTGCGTCAATGATAAAAATTGTTTCATAGCTGTTCATGATTTTTTCAGCCATCTTTTGCACCTCCTTATGGACTTATGTCCCGAAAACCACTTTCGGGCAAGGATGTCTTATTTTCCAAAGACTTATATATTATACACTATTTAGGTCTTATTGTCAAGAGATTTTTTACGTTTTTTATGCTGTTTTTGTTAATTTATGCCCGCTTTTGCATTTTACTTTCCATGCACCTTGACAAAACCGCAATTTTGTAATATAATTATACTGTTGAATTGAAATAACTTTGATTCTTTATTTATGCACTTTTGGAAAGGCTATGAATTTTATGTATAAACAGGAATGTAAATCGGGTATCCGTGAATTTTTAACGGTCGTTGTTATGGCTTTGGTGTCTGTTATCTTAAGCCAGTTTTTGGGTGCGCTCTTGGCGGCTCTTACGGGAGGCAGGCTTCCGACCGTTCTTACAGGTCAGCTGATTCTTGCCGTCATGTGCGTATACATGATTTTTTTGGTGTATCATCACTATGCGTCGCATTTCACCTATATGATAAATAAAAAGCATATTGTGATACAAAAACGCACCGGCAGGCGCGAGACGGAAATGACTATACCTCTGAATGAAATAATGAAGGTATACCTGCGAAAAAACCCGAAACTAAAAGGCAAAAAGCAAAAATTTTGCACTCGAATGTTCCCCTCTTCAAAAACTTCTACACTGATATGCGGCGATGAGGGAAAAATTATAGTTTTCGAGCCTGATGATAAATTTATCGAAAAAATGAAGGAGTATATGAATGACTAAAATTGTAGGCATAAGATTTAAAGCGGCGAGTAAAATCTATTACTTTGATCCGAAAAATCTTCAGATAAATAAACATGACATGGTGGTTGTAGAAACCTCGCGCGGAACCGAGCTTGGCGAGGTAGTAATCGCCCCGTGTGAAATAAACAGCGAAAACATCACAAAACCTCTAAAAGATGTTACAAGAATCGCAACCGCCGACGATCTGGCAGTACGCGAGAAAAATAAGCAGCGCGAAAAAGAGGCTTTTGATATATGTATAGAACAAATCAAAAAACATAAGCTCGGCATGAAGCTTGTAGAGGTGGAATACACCTTCGACGGCACCAAGCTCCTTTTCTACTTCACCGCTGAGGGCAGAGTGGATTTCCGCGAATTGGTAAAGGATCTTGCGGCAATCTTTAAAACCCGTATCGAACTGCGCCAAATCGGAGTTCGTGACGAAACCAAAACAATCGGCAGTATCGGAGTATGCGGAAGAGGGCTTTGCTGTTCAAACTTTTTGGGAGAATTTGAACCTGTATCGATAAAAATGGCAAAAGAGCAGGGGTTAAGTCTTAACCCTGCAAAAATATCGGGTGCCTGCGGCAGACTTATGTGCTGTCTTAAGTACGAACAGGACACATACGAAGCACTCTTAAAAGTTACCCCCCGTCAGGGCGCCGTGGTTAAAACTCCCGACGGCAAAGGCACCGTTGAGAGCGTCAATATCCTAAGAGGGCTTGTAAAAGTCAAGATTGAGGACAGTAAAGAAAAGTCTTTGCAGGAATATCCTGTTTCAAAAATCAAGATTTTGAAAAATAACCATCGCCGCGATGAAAAAAACGAAAATTTTGATGAAGAATTGTTAAAAAAACTTGAATAAAAACAATTTATGTGTTATAATGGTGTTGATATATATTTTAAATATATCAAAAATTTAAGGAGGTGTTTTTCGATGGCATATAAAATCAGTGATGCTTGCATCAGCTGCGGCGCTTGTGCAGACGCATGTCCGGTAAGCGCTATTTCAGAAGGCGATACTGCTTATGTAATTGATGAAGGAACTTGCATCGAATGCGGCGCTTGTGCAGATACATGTCCCGTAGGTGCTCCGGAACAGGCATAATTAAAATTTGCAATTAAAAGTTGGCTGTTTAAAAAATCAATTGACTTTTTAAACAGCCTCTTTTTTTTACTCTATTCCGCTTTAATAAGCAATAGTTGTCATAAGCGTCATTTCAGGCTGACTTACGTCCATTCTGCTGTGCTGACATACAATATCTCTGTCGCTCTCGACCAATATTGCATACGGCACTTCTTTCGGGATCTTTTCGCCTTTATCATTTTCAATTTTATCCAGTCGTATGTGGTTCGTTCTGTTATTTTCACAAACCGCCGAAAAGCCCGTCATAGGCTCTCTGTCCTGAAAATATATTGACAATTTAATATTTGCCGTCTCTCCCGATATATTCAACACGCACACAGCCTCATGACTGTCATATCCGCCCTTTGACGTATCGCTCATAAATCCGTCCGCAATTGCCCATACTTTCTTTCCTACCATTATTTTACCTCCAATTCCGGATTCTCCGCAAAATGCTTCAGCATAATAAGCGGCTCTGTATCCGATGTATTTGTTATTGTAATTCCTTCTTTTGCCGCCTTTTCGGTGACAAAAAATTCGTCGTTGGTCAGCTCACCGTAACGAATAAGAGTAGGTGTTTCAATGTTCCAGTTCCCGAATTTTCCTCTGCCCTCAATAAGGATAAATCCGTATGCCGCCATATCCTTTATAACCGCTGTCTTTCCCGGGTTAACCGTCAGACGTTTTGCAGAAACTTCTTTGCATTTATAGCAGATCCATTCTTCGGTATAATTTTCATTTTCCGTTATCACAACCGGTGCCATAAAGCGGTTCTTGCTGAAATCGGGATCTATATTCTTATCCCAATCGATAACATCAACCAGATAATCAAAGTTACCCTTCTCTTCCTCCGGACAGTTTTTCCACAAAAGCTCCTCCGATACACATTCTCCGCCGTATAAAACCGACTGATACATAGCGTAGACATCGCTTGCAAACTGCGGCTCATATGTACAAAGACTTGCAGGTGCGTGCAGCACTCCCGGCGGTACGTCCCAGCCGGTATCGAGTACAATTTTATATGCACGCGACAAATCCAGCAGCTTATTATCGCCCTTTGTGAAATTTTCAAGGCTTTCTTTGACCTGTTCCTTTGTCACTTCCGGATTCAGCCCGAAAAATGTAAACGGAAATTCTCCTCCGTGATTATTGCACTGCGACGGGAAAAAGTACATCTCCGGCTTTCCGTCCTGACCGACTCGCTTTGCGTGCTCATCTCTGTGATGTATGTGATGCGGCAGCGGACCTCGGTTATCGAAAAATTTCGAGAACATAGGCCACTTTTTATATTTTTCCCACAGCGCATCGCCGATAATCTCGCCTTTTAGCTCCTCTACCGCATCTTTTAAGAGAATCCGCTCGCTGCCGTCTTTTGACACGATATAGCTTAAGCCCTCGTCACTCGGCGTATCGGGACCGTTATCGGCAGGTGTGGTCGATGCAAACCAGCGCTCATCTATTCCGCCTCTTTTTAATCCCAAAACATAATAATCGTCCGGGTGCAGTTTTATTCTCTTTCCGGGTATACAAAAAGCTCTCGGCACCCACGTCGGTGCCAAACGGTATACCCCATTTCCCTCTTCCAATAATTTCTTTGCCAATGACATCTTAATTCCTCCTCTTTCGCCGTAATAACGGCTTAAAATACAAGTTCGTACATATTATATATATTTAACTCACGTGTTTTGAAAATCACTCTGCCGTTTTTATATTCAAATGCTATTATATCACCGTTTGGCAGCAGCCGAACCGCTTTCGGCGGCACATCGCTCTTTACGCTTATTGTAAACTCCTGCGTTTTTCGCGCTTTATAGTCGCTGTTTAGCAAAACCGTACTTATTCTGATATTTGAACCGTCTCTAAATGATACAAGCTCTATATCCTTCGGCGCGTCCGACTCAACCGTCATATCCGCTTTAAAAAGCCTTAACAGATTCATGAAAATGCGGCGATAATCATAATGCTCGATCGCCTCAATCGGAAGTGCCGACCAGATAACCTTACCTTTTCCGAACTCCTTATACAAAAGCGCCGGGATTTCGGTTTTTATGCCAGGCGGATTTGAATGAATCGACGCAAAGCGCATTTCGTCCTGAGCGGTATACGGGAGCACCAGCTTAGCGCAAGGCTCGGTATCGCACTCGTATATCGGCGCGGTTCCGTCAAAATGGAGCGGATATTTTTTCGTAAAATACTCAAATTCACTTTCATATTTATACTCGGGAGCAATATAGACTACATTTTCACGGGTTCTTCCTTTGAATTTTGCTCCAAAGAAAATCTCCATAAGCTTTTTATTGTCCCCGCCGCTAAAATACAGATTTCCGCCGCACCTTACATACTCCGCAATCCTTTTGGCATCATAATCATCTTGATCGGTCAGGCATGATGCAATCAGTATATTATATTTTGAAATATCATGATATACGCCCGTAACGCCGCAGCTCACATTATTAAAAACAAGCGTGTCCATTGTGTTCACCGCACAGGTATGTATATTGTACGGCTCGTCGTGTGCATTAAATTTACTCTTTAAAGAATAATATATCCCCGCGTCCTCGATCATATCTCCGCCGAAATACTTTTCATAAGGCATCGTTTCGGAAAACACCTCACCCAGCCGCTCATACACTCTTTTGTCCATAGTCCCTATCGGATCTATCGCATCAATAACAAGAGTGGCTCCGTGGTGTGCTGTCGTAAGAAAAACCGAGCTGAGCATCACATCTTTTGATTTTGTAACGGTGTGCTTTGATAAATTCGGCTCGCATCTTGAGAACATATACTCAAACGGCTGATTTCGGGTGATATTCCGATAGAATTTGCAAGTAAACGACTGTCGGTAAATTCCGCCGTACAAATCTCCCCCGGCATAGTCGGACGCCTCGTTTACCGGTTCTGCAATAGCAAGCGTTCCGTCATCGACTATCGCACAGGCAAAATTATGCTCCACCGAAATCCCGCCCATCAGCTCCTTGACAAGCTTTGCCGCCCACATCGCAAACTCGCCCATCCATTCGCGCCGCTTTTCCATATGCAAAAGCCATTCGGAAGAGTTCCAATCCTTTTTTGGTATCTCTCCCCCGACCTCATCATTCCAGCGTTTCCGGCAATGCCTGCAATAGCAGATATGCGGCCAGAAAAGCATATCAAAGAACATTCCGTCAAGAGTAAAATACTCCGCCATCTCTTTTATCTGCTCTGCCACAAATTTGCGGTAATCCGGATTATTCGGGCAGCACAGTCCGTAGCGGAAAACATCATTTTCAGCAAAGGTCGAATAAAGATTGGAATTTGACTCTCTTTTTGATTTGCCGCTTTCGTCCACCAATCGCCATTCGGGATAATTATCATGCGCCCAATTATTGTAAATCAAGCTGTAATATCCCGTCACGGTGATTCCGTTTTCTCTGCACAAATCCGCCAAGCGCCTCATCGTGTCTTCTTTGCCGACCAATGCGTTATGCATTTTCCCTGACTTCGTAGGGTAATAACACAGTCCCACATGCGACTGAAGATAAATCATAGCATTTTCGATTTTTGCACGTTTGAGATTTTCAAAATACTCCGAAATGTTCAGCTTTGATAAAAATTCCGGATTCCAATCATCTATGTGCATATCGAGAAGATGTCGTCTGAAACTGTTTTTATACCACATTTTTTTCATCTCCCTTCTTTTTTTATCTTTTTTTATTGTATCATAAAATCAGCTTTAAAAAAAGGGATTTATGTATATAAAAACAGCATTTTTGTTTTTTATGGAAGAAAAACTGCCATTTTTTCTTTTGTGCAATATAGACATTAAAACATTTTTAAACACCCATATCTTTATTATTATATCATATTTTTTCCAAAAATACAATATTTTTTTATTTACCTATTGACATAGTAGGTAAATGGTGATATAATTCATAACATACCAAACAGATAGGTAAATAGGGAATTAAAAAAAGGAGATAATCACTATGTCAAAAATTTATACTTCCGCCGATCAGCTCATCGGCAAAACACCGCTTTTAGAGCTAACAAAAACAGAAAAGAAATTCGATTTAAAGGCAAAAATATTTGCAAAACTCGAATACTTTAACCCGGCAGGTTCGGTAAAGGACAGAATCGCAAAGGCGATGATCGACGATGCCGAAAAGACAGGCAAGCTGCATAAGGGATCGGTTATAATCGAGCCGACAAGCGGTAATACAGGAATAGGTCTTGCCGCCGTTGCCGCAGCAAGAGGATACAGAATCATCATCGTAATGCCCGAAACTATGTCGCAGGAGCGCCGCACACTCATGAAGGCATACGGCGCAGAGCTTGTGCTGACAGAAGGCGCAAAGGGTATGAAAGGCGCAATCGCAAAGGCTGACGAGCTTGCAAAAGAAATCCCCGACAGCTTTATCCCGGGACAATTCGTAAACCCGGTAAATCCCCAAGCGCATTTTGAAACAACAGGCCCCGAAATATACGAAGATACCGACGGCAAAGTAGATATATTCGTTGCAGGTGTCGGCACAGGCGGTACTGTAAGCGGTGTCGGCAAATTCTTAAAGTCGAAAAATCCCGATGTAAAGGTTGTAGCGGTAGAACCGGCAACATCAGCAGTGCTTTCAACCGGTGTTGCGGGCGCGCACAAAATCCAGGGAATTGGTGCAGGTTTTGTCCCCGACACATTGGACACCTCAATATATGACGAAATCATTGCAGTTAAAAATGAAGATGCATTCGAGTACGGCGCTTTGATCGGAAAGACCGAGGGTGTTCTTGTCGGTATCTCCTCCGGTGCAGCACTAACTGCTGCAGTAGAGCTGGCAAAACGTCCCGAAAATGCGGGCAAAAATATTGTTGTCCTCTTCCCCGATACCGGCGACCGTTATCTTTCAACTGCTCTTTTCGCAGACTAAAAATTTAAATGGGTAGAATCATTCATTTTCTTACTCACTATTGAAGGTCAAGGAGTTGTGCATAAATCGATTGGTTTTTGCACAACTTTTTTTATTGACTTAAAATACAAATAATGTTATAATTACCTTGTTATAAAATAAATGTGATTGTAAAATGCATATTTTACATTAAAAAAGGAGCATATCTTATGAATTACAAGGAAGATGCACGATTTTCGGAAAAATATAAACAAGAGTATTTGGACGGTCTTTATGCGCTTATAGAACAGCGTGAAAAAGAGGGCGAATCGGTGCGCGAAAAGGCAGATCTTTTTGAAAATGCAGCCACGCACAGAGAAAATTTCAAAAAAATGCTTGGCTGGCCGCTGATAAATCCCCCACAAGATAAAGTCCCTCAACCCACAAGCGAGCTGCTCTCGAAAGAGGACGGCTACAGTATATACAGAATGTCCTTTGAATTTTTAAATGGCGTTCATATGTACGGATTATTTTTCAAGCATGACGGCGATGAAATCCGCCCGTTTTCAATCCTCCAGCACGGCGGCGAGGGTACACCCGAGATAATAAGCAGTGTTTTGGGCGATACATCAAACTATAACGACATGGCAATGCGCGTATTCCGAGAAGGCATTAACGTTTTTGCACCGCAATTGGTTTTATGGAACAAAGAAAAATACGGTGCCGAGTACGACAGAGCCTCAATAGATGCAAAATTAAAGAGAGTCGGCAGTTCGATAGCCGCCGTAGAAATTTATGCAATCACAAAAATACTGGACTATTTTGAAAATCAGTCATATACAAAAAATCTCGGCATGGTCGGGCTTTCTTACGGCGGTTTTTACACACTCTTCACTCATGCAATCGATACAAGGCTAAAGGCAGCAATTTCATGTTCATTCTTTAATGAACGAAAAAAATATACCTGGTGCGATTGGTCCTGGAAAAATGCGGCATACACCTATTCCGACGCGGAAATTGCCTGCCTTACATACCCACGAAAATTCTGGATACAAATCGGCGATAATGATGATCTTTTCGATGTAAAATCAGGCATACGCGAATTTGAGAGATTTAAAAAGCTATCCTCCGCAAAAGAGCAGTGGGTAAATTTCACCGTATTTTCCGGAACGCATGAATTTAATAAAGATAACTCTGATGTAGAAGCTTTTGCAAAAGAGCTTTGGAAATAAAGGAATAAGTTTTTCATATCAAGGCGATAATAATTAAAAGGAGCGTTGAAAAAATGAGCGATATTTTAAAAAACATCAAAAAGGCAGAAATTTTAAAGCTGAAGGATCAGCTCGAATACCATGACGGTCAGGTTGTAAGCAAGACTCTTGCGCAAAATGAATCTGTAAGCATTACGGTTTTCTCTTTCGATAAAAACGAGGAAATAAGCTCTCACAAATCCGGCGGAGATGTTCTTCTGACCGTAATAGACGGCTGTGCAAGAATCACCATAGACGATAACTTCTATGAACTCTGCGAGGGTGAATCGATTGTGATGCCCGCAGGACACCCTCACGCCGTTTTTGCAAAAGAGAAGATGAAAATGTTTTTGGTAGTAGTATTTTAGAGTATAAAAGGCTTTTTAAAAATCAATTGATTTTTAAAAAGCCTTTTTTCTTTAACAGATAGTTCCGCGAAAAACCTTTACCGAGTTCGGCGGCATGGTAACATAATATATACCGTCCTCCGAGCTGTAAAATTCATCATAAATCTCATTTGAAAGATAGTATATCGAAAACCTTGCCGCATCGATTCTAAAACACTTTTTTTCGTCCGAAAAATTCCCCAAAACAATATGCTTATCGTCGTCTTTATACCTTATAAAGCCGTAGCCGTTCTCATATTTATATATTGTTTCAAACTCTCCTTGCGAATAGCCTTTTGAACTTTTCCTCAACGCAATCGCGATTTTATACCAAAGCTTCAAATCCTCATCTTGTGCGTCCCATAAAAATACACCGCGGCAAAACGGATCGGCATACCCTTGCATACCGATTTCATCACCGTAGTAAACCGACGGCACACCGGGCATAAGCATCTGAAACATAACAAGCTGCTTTACCTTATCCGCCGCACGCTTGTAATCTTCAATTCTATAGTCCGCCTGAAAGTCCTTATCCACCGTATTTTTATCGGGGGCACCGCCAACCACGGTAAGAATCCTCTCCACATCGTGCGATGAAAGAAAGTTCATAAGCGAATTATACGCAGGCGGCGGATAATTCTCCTTTATGCTCATTATCCTCTCATCAAACCCCTCAGCATCAATTCTTCCCAGAGCAATATCGATCATAGCACTTCTCAGAGGGTAATTCATAACGGAATCCAGTTCTTCCCCCAAAAGATACTCGCGCCTGACACCGTAGCTTTCCTTGTTTGATGCGTCCTCCCACACTTCGCCGATAATTACCGCATCTTTGTTCTCCTTTTTTATTTCTTTGCGCAAGATCTTCACAAAATCATCAGGGAGCTCATCAACCACGTCCAATCTCCAGCCGAAAGCGCCTTTTTTCAGCCAATGTTTCACTACCGAATCTTCATTTTTCATGATAAACTCCCTGTAGCTTTCAGAATTTTCATTAACTCCCGGCAAGGTATCTATCCCCCACCATGATTCGTACTTTTCCGGCCATTGACTGAAATTATACCAATCGAAATATTCTGAATCCTTAGACTGATACGCTCCCACACTTTCATATTCGCCGTTTTTGTTAAAATATCGGCTGTTGCTGCCGGTATGGTTAAATACCCCGTCCAATATCACTCTTATGCCGTATTCTTCACATTTTTTGCAAAGCTCGGCAAAATCCTCTTCCGTCCCGAGAGTTTCGTCTATTTCCATATAATCTCCCGTATCATAGCGGTGATTTGAATATGCTTTGAAAATCGGGTTTAAGTATATCACATCAATCCCCAACTCCGCTATATATGAAAGCTTTTCGGTAATACCTTTCAGATTGCCGCCGAAGAAGTCATTCGCCAGATATTTTCCGCCGAACTGCTCCGCTTTATAAAACGGTGTATCGCCCCAGTTTCTTTTTATAATATCCTGCCTTTTGCCCAAAAATTCTGCCTCGGCATTATAAAATCTATCGGGGAAAATCTGATACATTACGCTCCCCGAAAACCACTCGGGCGTGCGGTAATCTTCATTATATACCGTAATCTGATACGCTCTCGGTGCTTCCTCATATATCTTCCCCACACCGCCTAAGCACGCGTCATTATTTCCGTAATAAATATGCGCATTGTCGGTATATATCTCAAAATAATACCGCAAAAGCCCGGCTTTTTTAGGCATCTCAAGCTCTGCCTCATACATACAGTATTCGCCGACATTATAGATATACTTCATATTATATTCACGCGATGCGTCGTCAAATTCCGCTATAACACGTATTATCTGCGGTATCCCCAAATCCTTTGCCGCAAGACGCAGTGTGACTTTAGTTCCGCAGGTCACTGCTCCGAATGGTATCCTGTAAAGCTCCATTCTTGAATTATGTTCTAATATCATCATTACTCTCCAAAAAGGGGCTATAAAAAAATCAATTGATTTTTTTATAGCCTTCGCTTTTTCAAGGGGATAGGAAAAAAGCTTTGGAATTAACAAACCGAGCCAAAGCTTTAGCTTTGGGATACCTGACGGCGTACATGGGTACGCCAAGCGGCTCAGTTTGCTGATAGCAAGAAAAGGAATAATTCCTTTCTTGCGTTCCGGAGTTTTTTAACATCCCCTATTTATATTCTTATATTATTTCTGCATTGGCTGCAAGTGCCAAATCTTTTCGTTATACTCATCAATCGTTCTGTCGCTTGAGAAATATCCCGAAGATGCCGTATTCATTATCGCTTTTTTGAGCCATGCACTTCTGTCTTTGTATATCTCGGATAATTTATCCTGCATATTGCAGTATTCCTCAAAATCGCGCAGTACCATATAAACATCGGGATTTCCGTAATCACCGAACAACAACGTTTGATACAGATCTCTGAATATATTCGGTTTTTCGGGGCAGATCGTTCCGTCTATGAGCTGATCAAGAACACGTCTTAATCCGTGATTTGAAGAATAAATATCCTTTACTTCCTCGCCGTTATTATATCTTAACCTTGCCGATACCTCATCTGCCTTCAAGCCGAATATGAAGATATTATCTTCCCCTACCTGCTCGAGCATCTCGACATTTGCGCCGTCCAACGTACCGATTGTGACAGCACCGTTCAGCATAAATTTCATATTACCCGTTCCCGATGCCTCTTTTCCGGCAGTTGAGATCTGCTCTGAAATATCAGCCGCAACAACCAGCTTTTCTGCAATAGAAACGCCGTAATTTTCCAAAAATACAACCTTTATCTTGCCGTTTATCGATTCATCGTTATTTACCTTATCGGCAACCGAATTGATAAGCTTTATGATAAGCTTTGCTCTCTCATATCCGGGAGCCGCCTTTGCCGCAAATATATAAGTTTTAGGAACATAGTCCATATCCGGATTGTCTTTTAAGCGGTTATAATCATAGATAATATGCAAAACATTCATCAGCTGACGCTTATATTCGTGCAGACGCTTTGCCTGGACATCAAATATAGATTCGGAATCAACGTCAATGCCATTGTGCTCTTTAATATATTCCGCCAGATGAACCTTATTTTTCTTCTTGATTTTCTCAAATTCCTTTTGAAATTCCTCATCATCGGCATATTTTTTCAACTGTTCAAGCTTTTTATAGTCTTTCTCCCAGCCCTTACCGATTTTTTTTGTAATCAAAGCTGCAAGCTCAGGGTTACAGTTGCAAATCCATCTTCTGAAAGTGATACCGTTTGTTATCGCGATAAATCTCTGCGGATTCAGTCTGTAATAATCCGCAAAAATATCAGATGTAAGGATATGAGTATGCAATCCCGAAACGCCGTTTATCGCAAAGCAGGTCGCAAGGCACAGATTTGCCATATATACAGTATTATCCGAAATCACCGCCATATAATGATGTTTTGCCGGATCGTTCGGGTAAACCATATTCAGATATTCCATCAAACGTCTGTTGATTTCATCAACTATCATTGCAATTCTCGGCAATACGCTCTTGAATAAATCCAAAGACCATTTTTCAAGTGCCTCGCTCATAACGGTATGGTTCGTATATGCGAAAACCTTCGTGGTGATTTCCCATGCTTCGTCCCAGCCGAGTCCCTTTTCGTCCAAAAGGAGTCGCATCATTTCGGGGATTGCCAAGGTCGGGTGGGTATCGTTTATATGAATAACCGCCTTTTCCGGTAACATTCTCCAGTTTGCGCCGTATCTATCTTCAAATTCCTTCAAAATCCACTGTAATGTTGCCGAAACCAGGAAATACTGCTGCTTTAATCTGAGTTCTTTTCCCTCAATATGGTTATCCTCGGGATATAAAACCTTTGAAATAACCTCGGCAAGCTGCTTTTCTTCCATTGCACGTGCATAATTTCCGCTGTTAAATTCCTGCATATTCATCGTATCGGGCGACTTTGCCGACCACAATCTCAGCTTATTTACAATTTCCGAATTATATCCGACAAGCGGTACGTCGTACGGCATCGCCAGAATCGTATGCGAATTTTCATAATTGCAGACAAATCTGCCGTTATCCCAATAGCTGTGCACCTGTCCGCCGAACTTCACTTCAACAGTTTCCTCCGGGCGTGCAATTTCCCATACGTTTCCGTTTTCAAGCCACGGATCGGGGAGCTCAATCTGATAACCGTCCACAATCTTCTGTTTAAAAAGTCCGTACTCATAACGAATCGTACAGCCGTATGCAGGCAGATCGAGAGTTGTCAGTGAGTCGATAAAGCAGGCTGCCAATCTTCCCAGGCCGCCGTTTCCGAGACCTGCGTCATTTTCCAGCTCAACAACATCGGATAATTCATAACCGATTGCTTTTAGAGCTTTTACATATTCTTCTGTCTGCATAAGGTTTAATATATTTGTTGCCAAAAGTCTTCCCATCAAAAACTCAAACGATAAATAATAAAGCTTTTTCGAAGCGTGTTCCTTTACCTTTTTATGTGATACTGCCCATTTTGCCATGATCTGATCTCTTGCTGTCAGCGCACACGCAACATACACCATCTTCGGTGTTGCGTCCTCAATCGTTTTGCCGAAATGACGCGCAACCTTTCCCATAATTTCATTTTTTAATGCTTCTTCTTTTGCATTCAGATCTACTTTTTTCATCAATCCACGCACTACCTTTCAATTTTTTATTAGAAACTGTAAAAACACTTATTTTTAACAGCTTTTGTTTTTTTAAGGGATAAGAATAATCCTTTTCCTGTGTTCCTGAGTTTTTTTACATCCCTTATTTTAATTTATACCTGTCAAATTCCTGTACATCTGCAAATATTTCTCAGCAGAAATTTTCCACGAATAATCTTTGTTCATGCAGGCTTTCATAAGTCCTTTCCATGCATCTTTTTTATTATAATAAACGTCCTTTGCATAATTTATGACGTGCATCATATCGGAGGAATTGAAATTATCAAAGGAGAATCCCAAGCCCTCTCCCGTATATTCATTATACGGCAAAACGGTGTCTTTCAAACCGCCCGTTTCGCGCACAATCGGAACCGTCGCATATCTCATGCTTATCAGCTGCGAGAGTCCACACGGCTCAAACCTCGACGGCATCAAAAATGCATCGCACGCCGCATATATCTTATGCGAAAGATCATTTGAAAAATATATATTTGCCGAAACTCTGTCGGGATATTTCCATGCATAATGTCTGAAAAGATTTTCATAATCCTCATCGCCGGTACCCAATATTACAAGCTGCAAGCCTCCCTCGCAAAGACTCTCCATCGCCTCTGCAATCAGGTTAAAGCCTTTTTGCTCGGTAAGTCTTGAAACGATTCCCACCGTCATCACATTCTCATCGACCGGCAGATTAAGCATCTTTTGCAAAGCCGTCTTATTCGCTTTCTTTTTGGAGAACACATTTCTCGGTGTGAAGTTTTCAAAAATCATATTATCGGTTTTGGGATCCCACTCTGTGTAGGAAATACCGTTTACTATTCCGCATATATCTCCGCTCCTTGCCGAGAGCAAGCCGTTTAATCCCTCTCCGTATTCGGGAGTTTTTATTTCCTCGGCATAGCTCTCCGATACCGTCGATATCTTATCCGCATATACAAGTCCGCCCTTTAAAAGATTCGCATCGTTATAATACTCAAGCTTATCATCTGTAAAATAATAATCGGATATACCCATAAAATCTTTTATTTTATTCAAATCCCATCTTCCCTGGAATTTCAGATTATGAATAGTCATAACCGTTTTTATTCCGCGGTAGAACGGATTATCTCGAAAAGTATCCAAAAACACAGGTATCGCACCCGTCTGCCAGTCGTTGCAGTTTATGACGTCCGGTCGAAAACCGATCGTCGGCAAAAGCGACAACACCGCTTTTGAGAAAAATATAAACTTCTCGCAATCAAGATGTATATAATCGTACGGTTTTTCTCCGTTAAAATAAAACTCGTTATCCACAAAATAAAAAATACATCCGTTATATTTCAGCTCAAACACGCCGCAATACTGTTTTCTCCAGCCCATATCAATATATATATGGTTTATATATTTCATCTTTTCACGATATTCTCCGGCGATACATCTGTATAACGGCAAAATCACCCGCGCATCTGCGCCCATCTCGCGCAATGCCGCAGGCAAAGATCCGGCCACATCACCTAAACCGCCTGTTTTAACAAAAGGAACAGCCTCTGAGCTTGCGTATAAAATATTCATCAAATCAAATCCTTTCACAAAAAGCTTACAAAAAGTCACACACTCTTGTTTATTCGGCTGATATATTTATAATATCCCAAAATCACGTTTTTGTCAAATTTCTGATATACAAAACTCTTTTTTCTACAATAAACATATCATATAAAACCTACAATTTTATCTATAATAATCAAGAAAAAGGGTATTTCGTATTGCTTAAATCAAGCTATAGAAATACCCCGATTTTTTAAATTACAGTCCCTTTTTCAATCGCAAGAGGATAGCTCATCTGTCCGATCAGCCTTCTTCCCTCGGTAATATGCACTTCCTTATCAAAAACAACGTGATCCAAGGTTACTCCCGACTCGATAACCGAATCCTGCATTATAATACAGTTTCTCACAACCGCACCCTTTGCCACCTTAACTCCTCTTGAGAGAACCGAGTTTTCCACTCTTCCCTCAATCATGCAGCCGTCCGAGATAAAGCAGTTTTTAACAGACGCCTCCTCGCCGTACTTTGTCGGTGACTGATCCTTTGTTTTTGTATATACCGGACGCTCGGAATGGAAAATCTCATTTCTCACGTCTTGCTTTAAAAATTCCATATTTGTTCTGTAATATGCCTTTAAAGAATCTATCTTATCGCAGAATCCCTCAATTTTATATCCGTATATATTTAATCCTTCAATCTTTTTTGCCAAAGAATCACGCACAAAATCATGATCACCTCTTGCGCTGCACTCATCGATAATGCTCTCCAAAAGCGCTTTTTCCATAACGTACAGATCCACTCCGGCATATGCCGTTTTCGGATAATACGGCTTCACTTCTATATCCGTCACTCTTGAATTTTCGTCCAAGTCGATAAGCGTAAATCTCGAAAGCTCCTTTTCGTCCGCACCCGTCATATCTTTATAAACAATAGTCACGTCCGCCTGGCTCTCGACATGAGCCTTGCATATTTCATCAAAATCAAGATTATACACATAATCTCCTATCGAGAGTATAACATAAGTCTGATCACTTCTTCTGATATAATCACGCACACCTGCCAAAAGATCTATATTTCCCGAGAGTCTGCCGTAATATTCCTTGTCCAGATTCGGCGGCAATACGTTAAGTCCCTGCTTTTTTCTTGCCAAATCCCAGGGTTTTCCCGATTTCACATGATCCATAAGTGATAAGTAGTTTGATTTTGTCACCATTCCGACATTTGTAATTCCCGCATTTGCCATAGCCGACAAAACAAAGTCTATAACGCGGTATCTTCCGGCAACCGGCAAAGCCGCAACGGCACGCCGATCGGTAATCGGCGGAATTTTCTCATCGTTCGTAACTATTATACCCATTGTATCTCTCATTTTTATAATCAATTCCTTTCCTTACATTAGCGTATATTCAAGGTAAAATCTAATTATCCGACTCAACCATCGATCCCTTTGCAATAACGGCGTCTTTTTTAATCTTCGCTCCGCCTTCTACCAGAACGATACCTCCGCTGCACATCGGTGATTTATATTCATTATCTTCTTTCTCGTCCAGCCCGATTCTCGCACCGTCCTCGACCACAACGCCCTCGCCTATTATCGCGCGGCTGATTTTCACGTTATGACCGATCACTGCTCCCGACATAATAACCGATTCCGTTACAACACTTCCGCTCTCTACCTTAGCGTCGCTGAATATCACCGAATTTTCAACCGTTCCGTTTATGAAACAGCCCTCCGATACGTTGCTGTTTTTGATTTTTGCCTTTTCGCCGACATAGTGCGGTTCGTATTCCATATTTCTTGAATAAATCCGCCATTTTCTGTCGCTTATATCGAACTTCGGATTCTCACCGATCAAGTCCATATTAGCCTCCCAAAGGCTCGATACTGTCCCAACATCTTTCCAGTATCCCTCAAATCTCCATGCCGAGAGTTTTTCGTTATTTTTTAGCATCTCGGGGATAATGTTCTTTCCGAAATCATTTGACGATTCCGGATTTGCCTCGTCTATAGTAAGGTATTCTTTCAGCTTTTCATAATCAAAGATATATATTCCCATCGAAGCAAGATTGCTCTTCGGATTTTTCGGCTTTTCTTCAAATTGGATTATATTATCGTTTTCATCCACATTCATTATCCCAAAGCGGCTCGCTTCCTCCCACGGCACCGGCATTACCGCAATAGTAATCGCCGACCCGCTCTCTTTATGCTTTTTAAGCATCTCGCCGTAGTGCATTTTATATATGTGATCGCCCGAAAGAATAAGTACATTTTTAGGATTGAACTGCTCCAAAAAGCTCAGGTTCTGATATATCGCATTTGCCGTCCCCTTATACCATTCGCCCGACTCGGCTTTTTGGTACGGCGGCAAAACATACACTCCGCCGTTATTCCTGTCCAGATCCCACGGGTTTCCGTTACCGATATAAGTATTCAAAACAAGCGGCTGATACTGCGTCAGCACGCCGACGGTATCAATTCCCGAATGTACGCAATTGGACAGTGGGAAATCGATAATACGGTACTTTCCGCCGAAAGCAACCGCCGGCTTTGCGACATTTTTTGTCAGCGCGCCGAGCCTTGTTCCCTGTCCTCCCGCCAAAATCATAGCTACACACTCTTTTGAAATCATAAGTATTATTCCTCCATTCCGCCGCAACGTGCGGCTCCTATATATAAACAAAAAATCTATTTTTTACGGATATACATAACCGAGAGTCCGCCCGAGTCAATGCTCAATGAATACGGATAATCCCTGAACGCCTTATTTTCCGCCTTATATTTTGCGCTTCTCTTCTTTTTATTTCCGCCGAATTTCTCCCACGAGCTGTCTATCTCAACCGCATACTCGCCCGGCTCGGGAACTCCTATAACATACTTTTTCCTGTCCACCGGTGTGAAATTGCACACAACAATTACATAATCGCCTTTTTTCGCTCCCTTTCTCATAAAGGACAGCATCGAATTTTCCGAATCAGAATCATTTATCCAAGCAAATCCGCTCCAATCCTGCTCCATTTGCCAGAACGGCTTATTCTCGACATAATACCTGTTAATTTCCTTTAAATACTTGTTGAGCTTTTTATGCTTTTCATATTCCAAAAGCTGCCATTCCAAGCCCTCATCATAGCGCCACTCGATAAATTCGCCGAGCTCCGCTCCCATAAAAATAAGCTTTTTGCCCGGCAGTGCAAGATAATATCCCAAAAGCGTTCTGTATGAGGCGAACTTTTCATCATAGTCGCCGAACATCTTATTTAGCAGCGAGCATTTCCCGTGCACCACCTCATCATGAGAAAGCGGCAGGATATAATTCTCCGAATAAGCATAAAACATCAAGAATGTTAAAAGACTATGATTATCCTTTCTGAAATACGGATCCATCGACATATACCTTAAAGTATCGTTCATCCAACCCATATTCCACTTATAATTAAAGCCCAGACCGCCTTTATCGACAGATCCCGTAACCATTCCCCACGCGGTCGATTCCTCCGCTATCATCAGAATGTTCGGGAATTCGGCAAACATCGTTTTATTAAGGTTTCTCAGAAAATCTATCGCCTCAATATTCTGATTTCCGCCGTAAATATTCGCAACCCACTCCCCGTCATTTCTGCTGTAATCACGGTAAAGCATGGACGATACCGCATCAACCCTGAGCCCGTCCATATGGTATTCGCTCACCCAAAAATACGCCGATGACATCAGAAATGATACTACCTCTGTTTTGGAATAGTCAAAAACCATAGTCCCCCAGTCCTTATGCTCGCCCATTCTCGGATCGGCATATTCAAAGGTCGGCGTTCCGTCAAACATATAAAGTCCGTGCGCGTCTTTTGGGAAATGCGCAGGCACCCAGTCCATAATAACCGATATACCGTTTTTATGGCACTCATTTATAAAATATTTCAAATCCTCCGGCATACCGTAGCGCCTTGTTGCCGAAAAATATCCCGTCACCTGATACCCCCACGATCCGTCGAACGGATACTCGGTAACAGGCATAATCTCGATATGCGTATATCCCATATCCTTTACGTACGGAATAAGCTCGCCTGCCAGCTCACGGTAAGTGTAAAAGCTTCCGTCCTCATGCTGCCGCCAGCTACCCAGATGCATTTCGTATATAAGCATCGGTTTGTCGTACGGCGGTGTTGCCGCTCTTTTTTTGAGCCAACCGTCATCGCTCCACGAAAAATCCGAAATATCCGCCACCACCGAAGCCGTACCCGGTCTTAACTCCGAGCAAAACGCAAACGGATCTGCCTTTAATACCACTCTTTGGTGCCTGTCATGCACCGCGTATTTATAAATATTTCCTTCATGTATATCGTCAAATACTCCGTACCACACTCCGGTCGAGCCTATTTTCTCAAGCGGTCTGTCCTCGGTATTCCAGTTGTTGAAGTCCCCTGTAAGCGTAACCTTAGACGCATTCGGTGCCCATACCGCAAATCTTATACCCTTGTCCGTCTTGTGTGCACCCAGCATTTCATAGCTTTTAAAGTTTGTCCCCTCATTGAACAGATACAACTGGAACTCACTTATTCCTGCCCAACCCTCGCTGTTTTTTTTCGACATTATTTTGCCTCCTTTAGCCTATGTAAAGAGCCGACCCGTATATACTATTATATTATAGAGTCCTTCATTTTATTACTATATTTATATTTTATCTTACAAATAATACCATATTATAGATATTATACCACATTATTTTCGTGTCGTAAACAACAACAGTAAACGAATTTTTATATAAAAAAATATACAAAATCCACAAAAATTTGGTTACTTTTGCCTTTTCCTTTTATTTTCGTAAAATTCATGTAACATTTACCGTTTTATTTTCCCTAATCACCGAATTTTTGTTGACTTTTCCCATGATTTGGTATATACTCAAAACAGTAACCAAATTGCAAAAAAATAAGGGGGTATTTTTCATGTTCATTTCAGGGAACGGATATGAAAATAACATAAACATACACACCTGCGACAATAAAAGCGTCGGTCTGCACTCGCACAACTTTCTCGAGCTTGCCTATGTTGTAAAAGGCACTGCTCGCCACATCTTAAATTCGGATTCGGCAATCATTTCAAAAGGCGATTATTTTATTCTCGACTATAACGCCAAACATTCCTACTCGTCACTGTACAACGGAGACTTTTGCATAATAAATTGCCTGTTCAAGCCGGAGTTTATCGATAAATCTCTCACCGGCTGCACCAATTTCGGCGACGTTGTCAACAACTACATGATAAAATACAACTACAGCACCGTAAACCTAAGCCCGGCAAATTACATATTTAAAGACAGCGACGGCTATATCCTGTTCATTCTTGAAAAAATGCTTGACGAATACGAAAAAAAGCAATCGGGATATTATGAAATCCTCCGCTGCAAGCTCATAGAGATAATACTCCTGACCATGCGCAAAAGCTCTCCCGAAAATACCGTTTTCTCCGACAGTATCACCGAAAAAATGATAGACTATGCCGAGAAAAATCTGACAGAAAAAAATCTGCTTACCTCATTAAGTAAAATGCTAAACTTCAGTCCGTCATACTTAAGCCGAAAATTCAGCTCGGATACAGGCACATCATTTTCAAAATATATACAGAAAATGCGCATCGAACAAAGCTGCCGGCTTCTTGCAAACACCGACAAAAAGATCTCCGAAATCGCCGCTTTATCCGGTTATTCGGATATGAAATTCTATAATGAAATATTCAAAAAAACACTCGGTATAACTCCGCGCGAATTCAGGAATATGCACAAAAACGGCAGATAGCAAAATACACCTACAAAATTTGCAAATTACCCCATTGTTTTTACCGTCTAAAAATTTTATAATGAGATTATAATTTTAAGAATCGGGAGTGATTAAAAAAAATGCTTTACAAAAAAAATAACACAAAAAAGCTTGATATGGATTTGTTCAAAAATCCGACAAGCGAATATCGTGCAACACCATTTTGGTCGTGGAACGATAAGCTTAACAAGGATCTTTTAATCAGACAGATCGGATATTTAAAAGAGATGGGTTTCGGCGGCTTTCATATGCATTCCAGGAGCGGAATGGCAACCGAATATTTGAGCGAGGACTTCTTTGACCTCATAAAAGCCTGCCGTGACAAGGCAAAAGAGGAAAATATGCTTGCATGGCTCTACGATGAGGACAGATGGTCATCGGGTTCTGCCGGCGGATATGTCACCAAAAACAAAGCCTACCGTCAGAAAATGCTCTGCTTTTCGGAAAATAAGGTTGAATTTGCCGATAAAGAAACAGGCGTAAAAGAAGGACTTCCCTATCTGCTCGCCGTCTACGACATATCATTAAACAGCGACGGCACACTGAAAAGCTATAAGCGCATAGGCGAAAATGATGCAGCTGAGGGCACTAAACGGTACGCATATGTAAAAACCGCGCCCGAAACAGGCTGGTACAATAACCAGACATATGTGGACACTCTTTCGGAGGAGGCAATCGCCGAATTTATAAAGACCACACATGAGGCATATAAAAAGCACGTCGGCGAAGATTTCGGCGGAGCAGTCCCCGCAATATTTACCGATGAGCCGAATTTCAACACTCACGAGGGCAGAGATACTTTAAACTTCGCCGAATCGCACAACGATTTAAGTGTTGCATGGACAACCGATTTTGCCGACACCTTTAAAAAGTATGCCGGATTTGATCTTTTAGACCGTCTGCCCGAGCTTTTCTGGGAACTTCCCGACGGCAAAATCTCGAATATCCGCTGGCTTTTCTACAACCACGTAAGCGATCGGTTTGCCAACAGCTTTTCACGCCAGATCGGTCAATGGTGCGATAAAAACGGCATCGCCTTAACGGGGCATCTTCTCTCCGAGGAAAATCTCACATGGCAGAGTATATCCGTCGGCGAATGTATGAGAAGTTACCCGCACTTCGGTATTCCCGGAGTCGATATGCTCTGCAATCATGTTGAATTTACCACAGCAAAGCAAACGCAATCGATTGTACACCAATCGGGCAAAGAGGCAATGACCTCCGAGCTTTACGGTGTTTCCAACTGGGACTTTGATTTCCGCGGTCACAAATTCCAAGGCGACTGGCAGGCGGCTCTCGGCGTAACCATACGCGTTCCGCATCTTTCATGGGTATCTATGAAAGGCTCTGCAAAGCGTGATTACCCTGCGTCTATCAATTATCAGTCGCCGTGGTACAAAGAGTATCCGTACATAGAAAATCATTTTGCACGATTAAATACGGTATTGACGCGCGGCAAGCCTATTGTCGATGTCTGCGTGATCCACCCGATAGAAAGCCTCTGGCTGCATTTAGGCCCTGCCGATCAGACAGCCGAGGCACAAAAACAGAGAGAAACCGAATTTCAGGATATAACAAAATGGCTGCTTACCTCAATGATTGATTTCGATTTTGTAAGTGAGGCACTTCTCCCCTCCCAGCATACAGGCAAGGGTGATAAATTCAATGTCGGCTGCATGAACTATTCGACGGTTATAGTCCCGGGACTTGATACAATGCGAAGATCTACCTTTGAGGCATTGAAAGCTTTCAGAGAAAAGGGCGGCAAGGTGCTTTTTGTCGGCAACTGCCCGAAATACATAGACGCAATTGAAACCGACGAGGTGCAGAATTTATACGCTTCTTCGCTGCACGCAAAATTCGATAAAGCCGATATTTTAAACAAACTGGATAAAGACATAGAAATTTACTATCCCAACGGCACAAAGCCGACCGATCTTGTCCACTGCAAAAGAGAGGATAACGGCGTAAAATGGCTCTTTATCGCGCACTGTGTGGAAAATCCTCAGACAGACAGACCGCGCCCCGAGGTAATAACAATTACCCTCAACGGCAGCTATATACCCGAAGTATTCGATACCGTAAACGGTGAGATTAAAAAAATCGACTTTGAAACCAAAAACGGCAAAACGTACATCTACACAACGCTCTACTCCTGCGACAGCTTATTGCTCCGTTTAACCGACGGTGAGGGCAGCTATTTTGAAAAGAAGGACGATTCCTTATACCTTGACAGCATTATCGACTTTAAGCAGAACGTAGCATATCAGCGCGAAGAGGATAATGTATACCTTTTGGATATGGCGGAATACAAGCTCGATGACGGTGAATTTAATCCGCTTGAAGAGATTATCCGTATAGACGATAACTGCCGTAAAATTTTGAAATACCCTCTCGCAAACGGAGAAGATACACAGCCATGGGTGCTTAACGAAACAAAAATCGAACACTATGTAACATTAAAGTTCACGGTTGAGAGCCAAATCGATACAGACTGCTTTATTGCAGCGGAAGAGGCGAAATCGATAAGCTTAAACGGCAAAAATATTGAACTTTCCCCATGCGGCTATTTTGTGGATGAAAGCATCAAAAAGTATCATTTGGGGAGCTTGCATAAAGGAACGAATATAATCGAAATCGCCGCTCCGATAGGTAAACGCACAAGTATAGAAAACTTCTTCCTCTTAGGCGACTTTGATGTTGTTGTAAGAGGTGCGGAAAAGACAATTATAAAACCGAGCGAAAAAATCGGATTCGGGAACATTGCCACACAGGGACTTCCGTTCTACGGCGGCAATCTTACATACAAAACCGAAATCGAAACACCCGAATGCAGCTTAAAAATCAGAACAAGCCGCTACAGAGGCGCCGCCGTAAAGGTTATCTTTGACGGCAAGGATATGGGCATAATCGCATTCAAGCCATACAAGCTCACAATAGATAACGTATCCGCCGGCAAACACACCGTTGAATTTAAACTCCTCGGAAACCGCTACAACACCTTCGGTCCTATGCACAAATGCGGATATAACATATGGTACGGTTCGTGTATGTGGTATACATATCTGGCAGATTTCTCCAACGAGTACGGAATGGTTGTGGACAAAGACGCCGCATACCGCCCCGGTGCATTCCCGTACAGTGCTGAATGGTGCTATGAATACAACTATAAAGATACCGGTATTCTTGCATCACCGATGATCGAGGTAATCAGGCATAAATAATCTGCTTGTCTAAAATTTACAAAAAAGCGGTTTTATACCGCCTCAAAACAGGATATCTTCGCGGATATCCTGTTTTTTCTTATATTTTTTCCAAAAAAGCGTTGACTTTACCTTTTATATATGTTATTATATTAACGTGTTAAAGTGATAAAGTAAACGGAGGCAGTTATGAATATAGAAAATATATTAAAAAATGATGAAAAAGCGATTTTTACGCTGCGCTCACTCTTTAAAAAATACGGATACACGCAGTATAAAATGAGTAAGTTTGAAGAATACGATTTTTATGTGCGCAACAAGGATTTTCTGATGTCGGACAATATCATCACCTTCACCGACACAAACGGCAGACTCATGGCTTTAAAACCCGATGTCACGCTCTCGATAATAAAGAACAGTACACCGCAGAAAAATTGTGTGCAAAAGGTTTACTATAACGAAAATGTATACCGCGTTTCAAAGGGTACGCAATCATTTAAAGAAATTATGCAGGTAGGGCTTGAATGTATCGGAGATATAGACAGCTACAACATATATGAGGTGCTGATGCTTGCCGCCCAAAGCCTTAAAAACATCTCAAATGACTTTATGCTGGACATTTCGCATATGGGAATAGTTTCTGCGATAATTTCCGAAAGCGGCATCGGCGAAGATCTGCAAAAGGAGCTTTTAAAGTGCATACAGGAAAAAAACACGCACGGAATCCGCGCTCTTTGCGATTCATGCGGTGCGGACTCATCAAAGCTTACAAAGCTCATCAACGCATACGGCACATCGGATAAAGTCGCGCCGATTTTATCCGAGCTTAAGACAGATGAAAACAAAGATATGATTGACGAATGTCTGCAAATCATAAAAACTCTCGAGGATAACGGTTTTAAGGATAAAATCCATATAGATTTCTCGGTCGTAAACGACATGAACTACTATAACGGCTTTGTCTTTAAGGGATTTATAAGGGGCATATCGTCATGGGTTCTCTCGGGCGGCGAATATGCAAAGCTCATGCAGAAAATGAATAAAGATACAAAAGCCATCGGCTTTGCGGTATATCTTGATATGCTTGAACGCTTAAATATTTCCCCGAACGACTATGACGTTGACGCTCTTCTTCTCTATGATGACTCCTGCGGCATCGAGACAATAAACAATGCCGTAAAACTTTTGACATCAAACGGCAAGAGCGTCATGGTGCAAAAGGAAATCCCCGAAAAGATCAGATACAAGCAATTGCTGAAATTACAGGACAGAGGAGTTGAGATCATTGAAAACAATGCTTAATATTGCACTTCCGAAAGGCAGACTCGGCGAGAAGGTCTATGCAATGTTTGAAAAGGCGGGGTATGAATGTCCGTCAATAAAAGAAAACAACAGAAAACTTATCTTTGAGAATCCCGAAAAGGGTGTGCGCTATTTCTGGGTTAAGCCCTCAGACGTTGCGATATACGTAGAGCGCGGCGCGGCGGATATCGGAGTTGCCGGCAAGGACATCTTACTTGAATATGAACCCGAAATCTACGAGCTTTTGGATCTTGATATCGGCAAATGCCGTATGGCGGTTGCCGCAAAAAAAGGCTTTCGCGATAATTTTCAAAGCACACTTCGGGTTGCGACAAAGTTTACCAACATAACAAAAAATTATTACGCCTCAATCGGGCGCGACATCGATATTATCCACTTAAACGGCTCGATAGAAATTGCGCCTATTTTAGGTCTTTCCGATGTAATTGTCGATATTGTCGAAACAGGAACAACCTTAAAAGAGAACAATCTTGAGGTTATCGAAACAATCGTCCCGATAAGTGCAAGACTGATTGCCAATAAATCCGGCTTTAAATTTGCCGCAGACAGAATAGAAAATATAGTAAAAGGACTAAAAGATATAGCGGAGGATAAAAAATGATAAGAATTTTAAAATATAACGAAATCGAAAACAGTGAGATTTTCGCACGCGTGACTCCCGAATTTAACGTATCAGAAATCGTTTCGGATATTATCGCAGACGTGCGTCAAAACGGTGATGCGGCACTTTTTAAATACTGCGAAAAATTCGACAAAGCAAAGCTTTCCTCCCTTTTGGTTTCAAAAGAGGAAATTGACGAAGCTTTAAACTCGGTTGACCCCGAATTTTTGGAAATCCTAAAAAAAGCGGCGGAAAATATAAGAAAATTTCACGAAAAACAGGTTCGCAGCAGCTTTATAATAAATGATACCGAGGGCGTTGTAATCGGGCAGAAAATTATCCCGGTAGATAGAGCAGGTTTATATGTCCCCGGCGGCACAGCGGCATATCCGTCCACCGTTTTAATGGACGCTATCCCCGCAAAAATCGCCGGCTGCCGCGAGGTCGTAATCACAACGCCGCCGAGCGCAAACGGTAAGATAAATCCCGTAATATTAGCCGCGGCATCTGTTGCCGGAGTGGATAAAATATTTAAAGTCGGCGGCGCACAGGCGATTGCCGCATTAGCTTACGGAACAGAGAGCATTGCGCAGGTAGATAAGATAGTAGGTCCCGGAAACGCGTTTGTTGCCGAGGCAAAAAAACAGGTTTTCGGCAGAGTATCGATCGACATGATAGCCGGTCCGAGCGAAATACTTATTGTTGCCGACGGCACCTGCAATCCGCGCTATGTTGCGGCGGATCTGCTCTCACAGGCAGAACACGACAAGCTCGCAAGCGCTGTTTTGGTAACCGATTCCGACAAGCTCGCAGAAGATGTGCAAAAAGAGCTTGAGCGCCAAATTCCGCTTTTGGAGCGTGAGGAAATCGCACGCGCATCAATCGACAGTAACGGCAAAATAATCGTATGCGAAAGCTTAAAAATCGCAATTGAAATCGCAAACGAGATTGCGCCGGAGCATTTGGAGCTGTGCGTCGACAATCCTTTCGATTATCTCGACTCGATACGCCATGCAGGATCAATCTTTATGGGCAAAAACTGCCCCGAGGCGCTCGGCGATTATTTTGCGGGACCTAACCACACTCTTCCCACAAGCGGCACGGCAAAGTTCTCTTCTCCGCTTTCGGTAGATGATTTTATTAAAAAAACACAGTACACATATTACACCAAAGACGCTCTGGCAAAGGTTGCAAAGGACGTTGAATATTTTGCAAAAAAAGAGGGACTCACAGCACACGCAAAGAGCGCAGTAATAAGAATAGAGGATTAAAAATGAGTAAATTTTTCAAAAGATCGGACCTTGTGCCGTATACTCCGGGTGAACAGCCCAAAGATATGCAGTATATAAAGCTTAATACAAACGAATCACCCTTTCTGCCATCACCAAAGGCTATAGAATATGCCGGTAAGGCGGCAGAAACACTTAATCTCTACCCCGATCCGCAATGCTCGGAGTTAAACTCTGCCTTAGCAGAAAAGCTCGAAGTAGCGAGTGACGAAATCTTACTTACCAACGGCTCCGATGAGATATTAAACTTCGCTTTTATGGCATTTTGCGAAAAGGGCAAAAAAGCATATTTTCCGAATATAACCTACGGCTTTTACTCGGTTTTTGCCGATTTAAACGGCATTGAATATGAAGAAATTCCGTTAAATGAAGATTTTACGATAGATATTGAAAAATACTTCGGCAAAAACGGTACAATATTTATCGCAAACCCAAATGCGCCGACAGGGATTGCGCTTTCCTTATCGGAAATTGAGCAGATACTTCAAAACAACCCTGAAAATGTTGTCGTAATAGATGAGGCGTATGTGGATTTCGGAACCGAAAGCGCCGTATCTCTAATACCGAAATACGATAATCTTTTGGTTACGCAGACATTCTCAAAATCACGCTCGATGGCGGGGGCGCGGCTCGGATTCGGCATTGCGCAAAAATCACTCATTGCCGATTTAAACACTATAAAGTATTCGACCAATCCATATAACATCAACCGTATGACTATGGCGGCAGGTTTGGGGACAGTAAAAGACGATGAGCATAATTTAAAAAACTGCCGTACGATTGTAGAAAACCGTGAGTATTTATGTAAGAATCTAAAAAAGCTGGGCTTTGTTTTCACCGACTCGGCAGCAAATTTCGTTTTTGCAATGCACCCCGAAAAGGACGGCAAGGAAATCTATCTTGAGCTGAAAAAAGCAGGGATTTTGGTCAGACACTTTGACAAAACCGAAATTACACAGTATAATAGAATTACAATAGGTACAAAAGAGCAGACTGACGCGCTGATATGTGCGCTAAAGACAATATTGGAGGGAAAATAAATGAGAAGTGCGACAATTGAACGAAAAACCGCCGAAACCGATATAACTCTCGCCCTTTCTTTGGACGGGACAGGCAAAAGTGAAATTGACACAGGCTGCGGCTTTTTAAATCATATGCTTACACTGTTTGCCAAACATTCGCGTTTTGACTTAAAGGTAAAATGCATAGGCGATACCGACGTGGATGATCATCACACCGTTGAAGATATAGGTATCACTCTCGGCAAGGCATTTTTAGAGGCACTCGGGGATAAAAAAGGCATAACGCGCTATGCCGATACTATCCTCCCCATGGACGAATCGCTTATCCTTTCGGCTGTCGATATTTCGGGAAGATCTCATATCGAGTATTCTCTTGACGGATTATCCGAGAAGGTCGGCACGTTCGACACAGAACTCTGCGAGGAATTTTGGATTGCATTTTCCATGAACTCCAACATTACTCTGCACATAAAAAAGCTTTCGGGAACAAACACGCACCACATAATAGAGGGTACATTCAAATCGGTTGCCCAAACTTTAAAAAAAGCTGTCAGAATAGATCCCGATTTTTCTGATGAAATACCTTCCACAAAGGGGGTTTTATAATTGATTGCGATTATAGACTACGGAGTCGGGAACCTGTTTTCCTTAAAAAGCTCGCTTGACTCAATCGGTGCAGACGCATTTATAACAAATGATTTTTCCAAAATAGAAAATGCCGACAAAATAATACTTCCCGGAGTGGGTGCATTCGGCGACGCATCAAAAAAGCTTTTTGAAAGCGGACTTTGCGAGCTTTTAATATCCGAGGCAAAAAAGAACAAGCCGATTCTCGGGATATGCTTGGGTATGCAGCTTCTTTTGGAAAAAGGCTACGAATACGGCGAACACAAGGGTTTGGGGCTTATCCCCGGTGAAATCCGCCCGATTTCCGATGTGATACCGCAAAATTTAAAAATACCGCACATCGGCTGGAATTCGCTTAAATTTAAAAAGCCGTCTAAGCTTTTTAAATACATAAATGACGGCGACTTTGTCTACTTCGTGCATTCATACCACGGTACAAACTGCGAAGAAAACACCATCGCCACGTCCGAATACGGAGCCGAGCTTACCGCCGCTGTTGAAAACGGCAATGTTTACGGCTGTCAGTTCCACCCCGAAAAAAGCGGCAAGGTCGGACTTCAGATACTTCGCGCATTCTGCGAAACGGAGGGATAAAAGATGAACATTTTTCCTGCAATAGATTTATACGAAAAAAAGGCAGTCCGCCTTTTTAAGGGCGACTATTCAAACATGACGGTATACAGCGACAACCCTTTGGAAATTGCAAAAGATTTTGAAAACTCGGGCGCCGAGTTTATACATATAGTCGATCTTGAAGGCGCAAAAAGCGGAAAAACACCGAATATCGATGTAGTTGAAAATATTGTCAAAAACACATCGCTTGCAGCTGAAGTCGGCGGTGGAATCCGCTCGCTTGAAGTCGTTGAAAAATATATAAAAGCAGGTGTAAACCGTGTAATACTCGGCACCGCCGCCGTATGTGACGAGGCATTTTTAAAGAGCGCTTTGGATAAATACGGCGAAAAAATCGCAGTCGGGATCGATATAAAGGACAATTATGTTGCAATAAAGGGCTGGATTGAAAAGTCACAATATACCGCACTCGATTTTTTCCGAAAAGTACAAAATCTCGGTGTAAAAACGGTAATATGCACCGATATTTCAAAAGACGGTGCAATGAAAGGCACAAATGCCGAGCTTTACCGCGATTTGTGCAGCCGATTCGATATGCATATTATCGCCTCGGGCGGAGTATCCTCCATAGACGATATAAAAAAGCTCAAAACTCTTAATATGTACGGTGTGATAATCGGCAAGGCATATTACACAAAAGCAATTGATTTAAAAGAAGCAATCGAGGTGTCACGATGATTACAAAAAGAATAATACCATGCCTTGACGTAAAAAACGCAAGGGTTGTAAAGGGTGTAAATTTTTCGGGGCTTTCCGACGTATCCTCCCCTGTGGAGCTTGCAAAGTATTACAGTGATAACGGTGCGGACGAACTTGTATTTTACGACATCACCGCCTCTAACGAAGATCGTGCGCTTTTTACCGATATATTAACACAAGTAGCAAAAACAATCTTCATTCCGCTTACGGTCGGCGGCGGCATAAACACAGTATCCGACTTTGACCGCGTTTTAAAATGCGGTGCGGACAAGGTGAGCGTAAATTCCGGGGCGATAAAAAATCCGCAGCTTATATATGAGGCTGCAAAGCTCTATGGGAATCAGTGCGTTGTTATATCGGCAGATGTCAAGCGTGTTGACGGAGAATTTCAAGTATTTGCAAAAGGCGGCAGAGAAAACACCGGTATGGAGGCGATTGAATGGATAAAAAAATGCGTCGGTCTTGGTGCCGGAGAGGTTGTATTAAACTCAATCGATACCGACGGCGTTAAAGGCGGATTTGATTTGGAAATGCTTGACGCCGTAACGAAAGCCGTAAATGTTCCTGTAATCGCCTCGGGCGGTGCAGGCTCTATCGATGATTTTGTAAAGCTCTTTAAGACTCTTCCCAAGGTTGATGCCGGGCTTGCCGCATCAATATTCCACTTCGGCGAGGTTTCTATCCCCGATTTAAAAAAGGAACTCAAAGCTAATAACATACCTGTCAGAATATAAAAAGAAAAGAGGAAAAACAATGATAAATATTGATGAACTCAAATTTGACGATAAAGGTCTTATCCCTGCTATTGTTGTGGATTCCGAGTCAAAAAAAGTGCTGACTCTTGCCTATATGAACAGAGAAAGCCTGAAAATCTCAATGGAAAAAGAATTGACCTGTTTTTGGAGCCGCTCGCGCAACGAGCTTTGGTTAAAAGGCGAAACAAGCGGCAACTACCAGCACATCGTTTCAATAACAGCCGACTGCGACAAAGACGCGCTTATTGTAAGCGTTGAAAAAGACGGTCCCGCGTGCCATTTGGGTACGGATTCCTGCTTTAACAACACTCTCTGGCAAAGCGAAACAAGACAGGACTTTTCTCTTGAGTCACTGATGGAGCTTATATCGGGCAGAAAAACCGAAAAAAAGGAAGGCTCATATACGACCTATCTTTTTGAAAAGGGAATCGATAAAATATTAAAAAAGGTCGGCGAGGAAAGCACCGAGGTAATAATTGCCGCAAAGGCAGACGACAAAAAGGAAACAATATACGAAATTTCCGACCTTGCCTACCATGTTATGGTACTTATGATCGAAATGGGAATATCTTTGGAGGACATTCACAAAGAGCTTGCCTCACGTCACGTAATCGATAAAAAAATCAAGCAGGAGAAGATGACAAAATGATCGCGGATCTGCACGTTCACACAACCTTTTGCGACGGCGCAAACACTCCCGAGGAGATGGTTTTGGCAGCAATCGAAAAAAATCTCGGCTGTATCGGCTTTTCGGCGCACTCATATGTGGATTTTGATTCCGACTATTGCCTGACTCCCTCCGCCGCACCTCAATACCGCGATGAAATTTACCGCCTAAAAGAAAAATACAAAGATAAAATCAAAATCCTTTTCGGACTCGAACAGGATTTTGTTTCCGCGCCGCCCGAATTTTCCTGCGATTACACTATAGGCTCGGTACATTATGTAGAGTGCGGCGGCAGGTATCTTCCGATTGATATTGACCTTGAAACCACAAAAAATATCGCCGACAAATATTTCGGCGGAGATTTTTACGCCCTGTGCGAGAAATACTATTCTTACGTCGGCGATATTATCGAGAAAACAAATGCCGATATTATCGGGCATTTTGACTTAATAAAAAAATACAATCTAAAGAATTGCTTATTTGATGAAAACAACGAGCGCTATATCCGCGCATACCGTGCGGCAATAGATAAGCTCATCACTTACGACCGTCCGTTTGAGATAAATACAAGCGCAATTTCAAAGGGACTCTCCGAGCCGTACCCCTCATGCGATATTTTAAAATATCTCAAAAAAAAAGGAGCGAAAGTCATTCTCTCAAGCGACAGCCACACTGCTGCGTCCCTTGCCTTTGAGTTCGGCAAATGGGAGAAATATTGCCGAGATCTGGGGCTTGATATTTTCCGGCCTGATTTTTAATATTGAAATTTTTTTATTTTATGTTATAATAATATAGGTAATTGTAAAACTAACGTTTTCCAATTAAAATTCTTAGGTAGAAATAAAAAGTTCCGGCTGATTTTAATTTTACGACAGGTTGAAACTTTTTATTTCAGCCAAAAATGACGCACATGTCGTCATTTTTGATTATAAATCAGGGGTTGGCACCCCCGATACCTCCCATAAGAATTGTAAGTAATTGTAAAATTAACATTTTACAATTACTTATTATAATAATAGGTAAAGAGCAATTTGTAAGCTTTTTTCTGTTCTTCGCACTTTTGCGGTTTTTGGGAGTATTAACCCCCGATTTACAAACAAAAACGAGGTGAACTCCAATGACGAATTTTCTTGATATACCCGAGCTTATAAATTACGGACTCGTTACAATTTACGGGTTTGGTCTGAGCATTGCCTTTTCGGGCGGATATAAAAACGAACGGCAAAAGCATCTGTCGGTATTTATGCTTGCTGCCCTGCTGCTTCTGCAAGCACCTTTCCGTTTTATCATGGGCACGGATTTCACCAAGCAGATATACCCCGTCTTAGTACATCTGCCACTGGCTTTGATTCTGATATTCATTCTCAAAAAAAGCGTCGGCATCTCAATTGTGAGCGTATGCACGGCATATTCGTGCTGTCAGTTTCCGCGATGGATATCCGTTGCGGTGCTTGCCGTAACATCATCTAAGCTTATAAGCGACATTTCATACACGCTCGTCATTATCCCTATTTTCATTTTGCTGTATCGGTTTTTCGCAAAATACGCATATGCCGCCATGACCTATTCAAGACGGGCGCTGATCCTTTTCGGGATTCTCCCGATAGCATACTACATATTCGATTACACCACCACAATATACACGCACACTCTCTATTCGGGGATCTATGCCATAAGCGAGGCGCTCCCTACCGTATGTATGCTTTTCTACGTTGGATTTATTTCTCTCTATCATGCGGAGGTGCAAAAAAGAGCAGGCGCCGAATATGAAAAGTCCGCACTTGCTTTGGAGCTTAAGCAGGCAGAAACAGAAATTACCGCAATGAAAATGATTCAGGAGCAAAATGCAGTATTTCGCCATGATCTGCGCCACCATATCAATCTGCTCTCAACTTATCTCGAAAATAACGACATTGAATCGGCTAAGGCCTATATCCGACAGGCTCGTGCCGATGCAGATAAAATTACACCGACGGTATACTCCGACAATAATATAATAAACTTCACGCTTTCATATTTCGCCTTAAAAGCCGAGAAGAAAGATGTTCAATTTCACTGCAAGGCAAATGTTCCCGAAAATATAAACATTCCCGATACCGACCTAAGCGCCATTTTATCCAACGCGCTCGAAAATGCGGTAAAAGCTGCCGCAGAAGTAAAAAATGCCACAATGCGCGAGGTATCCGTTTTGGTGTCATTTAAGAAAAATAAGCTTTTAATCTCGATTGCAAACTCCTACAGCGGCAAAATAGAATCCGACGGAGAATTACCGTCCAACAATGCCGCAGGACACGGTTTCGGAGTAAAGAGCATAAAAGCGATAGCCGAGCGGCATAACGGATTATGCTCCTTTGAGTGGGATAATAAAATATTTAAAACACGCATTGTGATGAGTATATAAAATATGGGGATGTTAAAAAACTCCGGAACGCAAGAGAAGACGCAAAGCAGGCACATTACAAAGCTTTTTTCCTATTCCCTTAAAAAAAGCAAAGGCTGTAAAAAAAATCAATTGATTTTTTTTACAGCCATATATTTTTTCCGACTTATTCCTCCTGCTTTTGCGAATAAATATCCTCGGTAAGCTTATCGCTTATATCACACAGGCACTCCACAATCAGCGGATTAAAGCTCCCGCATTCACCGGAGAGTATCATATCAAGCGCCTTTTCTCCTGAATACGCCTCTTTATAAACTCTCTTGCTCACCAGCGCATCATAAACGTCCGCCAAAGCGACCACCTGTGCCGCAATCGGTATTTCTTCCCCCGAAAGACCGTCGGGGTATCCCTTGCCGTCATAGCGTTCATGGTGCGAACGGCAGATTTTTGCCGCAATTTCGAGCATCGGCTCATCTTTTATCGAAGTTTCTGCGCCTTTTTTAATCATCTCTTCGCCGATTACCGTATGCTTTTGGACTTCCTCTCGCTCTTTACGGGTCAGCGCTCCCGGTTTATTCAATATTTTGCCGTCTGTTTCGATTTTCCCGATATCGTGCAGAACAGCCGCCTCGGAAATCATCTCGCAGTCATGCCATGAAAGACCGTATTTGTCGGTCTTTAAAATAAGCCGTTCCAAAAGCATCGCTGTAATCTTTCTTATATGCTGTATATGCATGGCGCTCTCACCGTTTTTTCTGCCCAATATACCACTTAGAATGTCTAACATTATACGGCTGTTATTCTCATTTTCGCTCAATTGTCTTGTAATTATCGATACCAATCTGCGCTGCTTTGAATAAAGCTTTACGGTATTGCAAATACGCTGCATAACCACCTTTAAATCATAAGGGCGGCATATACAGTCGGCAGCGCCTAAGCTGAAAGCTTTTCGTATATTTGCCTCCGCCGCATCCTCCGTTATAATTATTACCGGAATATCATCTATATAATTCAGACGATTCATCTCACTCAAAATTTCAATCCCGTCCGGCTCCGGTATATCAATATCCAAAAGAATCAAGGAAATGCCGGTACCGTATTCTTTTAAAAACTTCATGCACTTTTTTCCGTCAATTGCTTCAAGCACTTCAAAATCATCGCTTATCATATCGGAGAGTATCCTGCGGTTCGGGGGAGAATTATCAACTACCAGTATTTGCTGATTTATCTCCATATCATCGTCTTTGTTTCTGTGCAAATAAAAATTTTCCTCGGTGACAATCGAATTTTTGCGCAGCTTTGCACGGTACATCAACCTGTCCGCACGGTAAACCGCCTCTTGTGCAATCTCGTTTTTTGCAGTCACTCCACCAATGCTTAGAGAAACAGTAAATTTTGCGGAATCATTGCTTTTATTTATAAGCTCCTGAATCCGCTCAAGCCTTTCCTTCAAAATTTCAGAGGTTGCCTCGGGCATAAGAACCAGAAATTCATCGCCGCCGAAACGGATAATCATATCGTCATGCGAAACTCCCGCCCTTATCGCATCGGCAACGCCTATAAGCATCATATCTCCGGCGGCATGACCGTGAGTATCGTTGCAAAGCTTGAAATCATCAATGTCCAAAACCGCCACGCCGCCCGAAAAATTCTGTAATTTTATATTCTTTTCATAATAATTTCTGTTATACGTCCCGGTAAGACTGTCCGTAAAATTCTCTTTTCTCGATTCTCGCAAAAGACGTTCGTAACGGCCTACTATTTCACCGATATTAATCGTTGAAAAGGTGATAAAGCTCCCTGCCTTATCCGCATATGAAAAAGTAACCTTCTTGCAGGTTTTATTGCCCGATGAGGACATTATATTTATATAAACGCTGTACTCACGTATACTCTTCAGCTTTTCCACAACATAATCAAGAGACATTTCCCTCTTAAAACGCTCTTTATCGTCCTCAGCGGCATAATTATCGACAAACACTTTCATCATGTCCTCATAATTGTGGGCTTTTGCCGATACTGATGATATACGTTTTGCATGAATCACAACACAGGTTTTCGCCTGCACATCAATACTCACAATATTTTCAAAGGCTTCTTTTATGGAGTCGTATAACAAACGTTCTTTAAACTCATTGTACATATTCTTCCCCGAAAGAATGAGTCTGTCCTCTCCGACACGTTCCACTCTCATATAATACCACATAAGCTGCGAATCGTTCGCGATAAACTGAATCTCAAACTCTTCATAACGGTCTCCGCCCTCAAAAAAGTGATTCAGATACTCTCCGTTTAAATATTTTTTCCACATATATTCGGTAGTATCGATCTTATATTTTTCTTTGAAATCATGCACAAGCTCCTCCGGTGTATAGCTTTTGTTTGCATACCCTTTCGCAATAATATCGTAATGTATATATATTCTTTTTTGCGTACAGTCATATTCCCAAATCATATCGCAATAATTTTTCAGACACTGAATCAGCATTTTCATTCCCACCAAATATATCACCACCGTTTTTATTCAGAAGTCATTACACAACTTCCCGAAAAATCAATATCATTTAAATGTTTCCTTTTCCAGTGCTTCAAGCCACAGCTTAAACGACGCGTCCGACGGCATTCTCCAATCTCCTCTCGGCGAAAGGCAGATACTTCCTATCTTCATGCCGTCCGGCAGACAGCTCCTTTTGAACTGCTGTGTAAAGAAACGGCGGTAAAACACCTTCAGCCATTTTAAAATAAATTCAGGCGAAAACTCATTTTTAAATGCACGCTTTGCCATATAATATATCTTCTCCGGCTCATATCCGTAACGAACCGCATAATACAAGAAGAAATCATGCAATGCATACGGCCCCACGATGCTCTCGGTTTCCTGCGCAATTTTTCCCGACTCGTCCGGAGGGAGCAGCTCGGGGCTTATCGGGGTATCCAAAATATCCTCCAGAACCGCCGTGCTTTCGGGGAAAATATTGCTTTTTGCAATACTGTCAATCATCCAGCGCACCAATGTTTTCGGCACGCCCGCATTCACACCGTACATACTCATATGGTCGGCATTATATGTGCACCAGCCTAAAGCAAGTTCACTCAAATCGCCGGTTCCGACAACAAGTCCCCCCACATTTCCGGCATAGTCCATCAGCACCTGCGTGCGCTCGCGTGCCTGCACGTTTTCATATGTCAGATCAAGCGTTTTTCCGTCATGACCTATATCTTTAAAGTGCAGCCTGCACGCCTCTTTTATATTTATCTCTTTTGCCGTTATTCCGAGCGTTTTCATCAGTTCCCACGAGTTATCATGCGTGCGCTCGCTCGTTCCGAAACATGGCATTGTGATGCCTATAACCTCCGACGCGTCCTTTCCCAGCTCCTTTACGGTTTTTGCCGCAACTAAGATAGCAAGTGTGGAATCCAAGCCGCCCGAAACACCTATCACAGGCTTACAGCCTGTAACCTTAAGCCTTTTTTTGAGTCCTGCCACCTGCATGGAGAATATATCCATACATCTTTCGAGTCTGTCTTTTTTCACCGCCGGCACAAAAGGCAGCTTTTTTATATCGTAAAGCGTCCCGTCACCTTTTATCGGCATATCAATGTCAATTTCTCTGAATGATTCGTCTGCACCGTACACCGCCGCGCAATCCTTAAACGTTTTTATTTTCAGCCTGTCCGCTTTTATTTTTCCGCAGTCAATGTCCTGCACTATCATGTAATCCCCGTCAGCCGAGGCTTCATTTTCCGCAATAACCGTACCGTTTTCCGCAATAACGGTATGCCCCGAGAATACGAGATCCGTCGTGGATTCTCCATCGCCCGACGATGTGTAAATATACCCTGCAATACACCTTGCCGACTGCTGTGCCACAAGCTCCCGTCTGTATCGCCTTTTTGAGATAGTCTCGTTGCTTGCCGAAAGATTCACAATCAGCTCCGCACCCCCGACCGCCAAAAATCCGCTCGGCGGAATCGCCGCCCACAGGTCCTCGCAAACCTCGACTCCGAAACGCACCTCGTCCGCAATATTAAATATCAGATCTCTCCCGATTGGGATTTCGTAATCAGCTTTTAGTCCCAACTCGCTGCTTTTTACCGTTTTGCGCTTTAGGTCCGTACTTTCGGAAAACCATCTTTTCTCATAAAACTCATTATAATTCGGCAAAAACGTTTTCGGTACAATTCCTCTTATGCGCCCGCCGCAGATAATAAGCGCCGCATTATATAGCTGTCCCGATATTTCAAGCGGTGCGCCGACAATCGCTGTTAGAGTAAACTTTTCTTCGCATATACGCGCCACCGCGCATTTTACGGCTCGTATCAGCTTTTGCTGAAAGAACAGATCCGCGCAGGTATAGCCGGTAACTGCCAGCTCGGGAAATACCGCTATATCTGCACCCTCTTTCTCCGCCTTTTTTATTCCTTTTAGTATCTCATCTGTGTTAAATTCGGTATTTCCAACCTCTAACTTCGGCACGATGCTTGCCGCACGTATAAAATCATACATATTTCTGCCTCTTTTCTATAATTCCGCTTTTGGGAGAGTTACAACCGTTTTTGTTCCTGTATTCATCTCCGATTCAACCCTTATCCCGTATTCTTCCCCGAATATAATTTTTATTCTCTTATTTATATTATAAAGCCCTATATGGCTTTCGCCCATGTAATCGGCCTCTTTTAGCCTTTCATTTAAAATACCCAGTTTTTCCGCACTCATTCCGACGCCGTTATCCGCAACTATAAACTCTATAGCATCATCTCTGCTGTAACCCGTAATCTTAAGCTGTCCGTCCTTTCCCTTAGGCTTTAACCCATGATAAACGGCATTTTCAATAATCGGCTGCAAGCATATTTTTATTATTCTGTAGTCCATTATCTCCTCGGATATATCCCATTCAACGGTAAACATATCGCCGTAGCGCATAGTTAAGATATTCAGATAGTATCTGGTTCTCTCCACTTCCTCCCTAACCGAAATGATATAGTTTCCCTTCCCTACATTTGTTCTGAAGAATTTTGCCAGATTGGATACCGCACGCGACACCTCGTTGTTTCCGCCGGTAAGCGCTACTGCCATCCAGTTTATCGTTTCAAGGGTATTATAGAGAAAATGTGGATTTATCTGCGTCTGCAAAACGTCAAGCTGCGCATTTTTCAGTTTTTGGAGTTTATCCTCCAGCTCACGCTGAATCTCTACGTTTTCCTTGCTCTGCTCCACAATGCTTTTTGCAATATACCGCAATTCGTTGAACTTTGTCATATCTCCCGAAACGTCAAAGCTTTCCGGATTATCCAGAACCGATATAATCTCCGTAACCGGGCGATAGTTTTTGAGTGCTACAAAATATGCCAAAGATATGCTAAGCAAAAGAACCAGCAAAATCAGTGCGATAATTTGCAGTCTTAAACTGCTCATTCTTTTAAAGTACGCCGAGTTTTGCGATATATTTATATAGAAAAAGTCAAATTTTTCCGACGATACCGAAGATATCAGGCTTTTTTCTCCGTTTACCTCCCGTATAAACCCGTTCATATTCTCAGTCATATCGGATATATCATCTATATTCTCATAGTATTTCCCGAAATATTGCTCTTCGCCCAATATTACCTGTCCCTTATTGTTTATAAGGAATATATTCTGTTCATCACCGTAACGCATATTTTTCAGTGATCTGTAAAGCCTTGAACTGTCGATATTAAATATTACCGCGCCTTTTTTCACATTATCCACATATATCGGCTTTATAATCGAAATCAAAAGCGGATATACTCCCGCCTCGCTCCGCGGCACGGTAATTCCGCGGCGTTCCTCCAAAAGTCTGTATTCGTCCATCCATGTCAGATCGGTAAAGTTATCTATCGAGATCATCTTATCATCATGAATAACCGCAGCGTTATATTCCGAGTACACATACACCGAATCAACATAAGAATACACATATTTTGCCATATTCAGTGATCGGAAAAGATCTGCACTGTTTCCCTCGTCCAGATCCACAAACCAGTCGTTTATCATAAACATCTGCACACTGCTGTCATTTGCAACATAGCTGCACATACTGTCAAATTCGCTTAAAATGGTATCGACAATATCTCGCACCTCATATATCACGACTCGGTTTTCTATCTCCATGTTCTCCTTTGCCGATTTTTCAATATTCCTGTAATAAGCTATGCCCATGATGATAAAAGGAATCATAAACAGGGAAAATATGAGGATAAGGTTTCTGAAAAACAAGCTGTCCGCTCTGTAATTTTTTATATAAGACCAAATATTTTTATCTTTTGCGGTTTTCAAAAGCTTCGCCTCACTTCGATTTCTTTAGTTTCCTTATATATTCCTTCGGGGTGCAGTTATAGTAATTTTTAAATACTCTTGCAAAATATCCCGAATTGTTAAATCCGCATTTTCCGCTGACGTCCGCAACCGGTTTATTTTCCAAAAGCATTTTTGCCGCCTTCTCCATTCTGAGACTCAGTATATAGTCACTGAAATTCTCGCCTATATTTTTCTTGAAAAACCTGCTCAAATACACAGGCGACAGCGCCACCGCATCAGCCACCGACTGCAATGATATATCCTCGCAAAAATGCTGATCGATGTATTTTTTCACAACAAGCGTCAGCTCATCATCAGAGCCGTTAAACATACCGAACAGCTCATCGAATGCATTATGCGCCGTCTCTTTTAGGTTTTCGTCATCTTCAATTTCCGGGTTAAATTCCCCCAATCTGATTTTAGAATGATTTTCCAGTCTTTCATATATAATCTCAAAAAGATCGCGAAGATATGCCGCCGTATTTCTCGGTACATCTTTTATGACGGTATCTATTATGTCATGCCCCGATTTTGAATCATTATCCCGTATGCTTGAAAAGAGTGCCTGTGCGCGTTCATTGAACTTTTTCCTCTCCTCCATAACCACATCATTGGACAGTTCTTCCCTTATCGAATCAAAGACTTTTTTCATCTCGTCAAAATCCGTAGGCTTTAGTATGTAATCGGTCACTTTATAGCGTACTGCTGCTTTGGCATATTCAAATTCACTGTATCCGCTCAAAAGCACGACCTTTATGTGCGAATAATTCTCATACACATATTTTGCCAGCTCAACCCCCGATACATTTATCATCTTTATATCACTTACGATAACATCCGCATCATTATTCTGCAAATATTCTATAACTTCAATTCCGTCGCCAAAGGTTTCTTCACAGTAAAATCCGTCTATCTCATTGTCAATCATTTTGGCAACACCTTTTCTGATAACCTGCTCATCATCAACAACCAGAACCTTATACATCGCACGCCCCCGCTTTTCATAAATCTTCCTATCCTATATATTTTACCATTACCCAAACTTTCTGTCAACAGCAAAACTCTTTTTTATTGCAAAGTCTTTGGAATTTTACAAATTTTAATTATTTTTTGTAAAAAAGGGATTGACAAAAAGTTCTTTTTATGCTAAAATAAAAAAGATGCAAGATGCATCATTTAATATTACGGATTTAAGCGATATGCTCCGTCTCGGTTTTACCTCGCCGTGTAAAATTTAGGGGTTATTTGCGGATATGGCGGAATTGGCAGACGCGCATGGTTCAGGTCCATGTGAAAGCAATTTCATGGAGGTTCAAGTCCTCTTATCCGCACCATACCGAGAGTTCTTATAGGATTTGAGATGTTCTATAAACACTCTCGGTTTTTTATTGCCTTTAATCAGTATGCGGATAACTTTTATAGCTCACCGTCCATACTGATTATTTTTTTATTATTCCTTTTTGCAGTATTCAGAATGTCCTGTGTTACGAGTATATTTCGTGAAAGACTGCATAAATTAGGTGTTAAAATCGTTTTTACGGATTGATTATGTAAGAGTCCGTACAGAGTTTTACTGCAAGCGGCTAAACCGCTTCGCTGCTCAACTATGAAATCCGAAATTTCATAACCGTTTTTATCCGCAAATTCTTTCATTTGATTTGTTCGGTCGTCCACCTGCTCAAAAGTGGCAACACGAATATAAACGGCAGCTTTTATGTTTTTGTTCATGCTGCTTACGAGCTGACACACCACGGTTTTTCCAAGCATAATAGCCGCTCCGAGAGATTTCGAGCAGCCGGCACAATTTATCTACAGAGACCTCAGAGCAATTAGCATCAATGAAACGATACTTGTCCTCTATAGTTTAGAAAATATGCCGACGGATTTTTTTAATACATCAATGACCTCATCTTTCTCGGCAAGTTGCTTGCGGAGTGAGCGTATTTCCGCTTCAAGCTCACGCTGACGCTTATCAATGCGGTTTTGACGATCGGTTGCACCGGGCTGAAAGCCGGCACGCTTGAGCCATGATTTGAGAGTTTCAACACATATACCGAGTTCGGCGGCAACTTCCTTTGAAGGTCGCCCCTGTTCGGTAACCATCTTGATCGCGCCACTCTTGAATGCATCGTCATAACGAGGTGGCATTGTTCCTTTTTTGATTGACATAAAAATTCCTCCTGTGATTTTGGATTTGTTTGTGTCCATTTCATTATATCACACTTTTTTCTGTCCATCAAATCTGGGAAGACGGCATATTGCTGTCACAGTATATAGAGGGATATATTGTGACGAATAAATAAGCGGGCAGCGTGTACGTGATACACAAACTGCTCGCTTTAATGTTTGAATTGCTAAAATAATCAATACCTTTGTAATAACAATGCAGACAAAGCAAAACCCCCGAGGTAATAAAACACTCGGAGGTTTTGTTTAATATTGTTGTGGTACACCATCAGGGGCTCGAACCCTATTAAAATCGCATAAAACCATGCATTACACTACTCATTGACAACGCGTTGACAACACCTAATTTTTTTGTTTATATCCCTGGTGGTTTGCTTCATGCGTGTGTCGCTGATGTGCGTATATATATTTTGTGTGGTCGAAATATCAGCATGACCGAGAATTTGTTGCGCGTCTTTTTCGGTGATCTTCCACTCAAAAAGCAAGGTTGCGTATGTATGACGAAATTGGTGCGGAGTTACGTCTATACCGATTTCTTTGCAATATTTAATCCAATGCTCGCGGAAATACGACTTCGCCATAAGATTGCCATTTTGTGAAAAAATCAAATCGTCTTTTTTATGTTTCCCCGAAAATAAAAATTTCAATGCCTCCGGCAGGGGAACATGACGTGTTCCTGCTTTAGTTTTTGGAGATTTGACATTTGGCTTATTGCCTATATACTCGACCGACTTATTAACAGTGATAAAATTGTTTTTGAAATCAATATCACCGTAAGTCAAAGCAAGCATTTCACCTTTTCTCAATCCTGTGTATAACAAAAAGTATGCAATATTTCCAAACTCTGTACCGATACTTTCTTCTACAGCTTTTATTTCTTTTTTTGTCAGTGGCTGGCGTTCCTCTTTAGGTTTACCCTTTGGGGGTGTGACAAAGTCAGCTACGTTTGTATCAATATAACGCTTTATAAGAGCATAGCGCATTATAAGCTTTACAACGCTTGCTTGATCCTTGATGGTTTTCGAGCTAAAGCCTTGCAGTACCATTCCTTGGTAAAAGCGTTCAATTTCATCACTTTTAATATCCTTAATATATGTATCGGCAAAATATTCTGTTATACGCGCAACATATGATTTATAACGGCTTGCAGTTTGGTACTGGATTTTCTTGTAATGTTCTTCCTCCCATTCATCAGCAACGCTTTGGAGTGTTCTGCCTTTCTCGATCTTTCCCTGATATGCAAGCATTTGATTTTCAATATCTCGCTCCGCTTTTTTCTCGGTCGGTTCAGAGCTGTAAAAAAACACTCTTTCGCCGTTTATTGTTCTTGACGTGCAGTATCTACCGTCCTTTCGTTTTGTTAATTTCATAAAAAAATACTCCTTTCCGTCAAAAAATATTTGACAAAATGGAGTGTTTATGATACAATGTAATTGCGAATTAGGGTGTATCATAGACACTCACATCTCTCTGCTCGCTTGCAGGCGGCAGGGAGATTTTTATTTTATATCTTCCAAAAAATTATCCAAATCAATATCCGCCATATTTAATATGCTTTTTAATGTGCCTTTTGCAACCTCTGAATGATTCGGGATAATAACTACTTTATTACCCTTTACATACTTCATATGGCTTCCTTTTTGACTTACAAATGTAAAACCATTTTTTTCCAAAGCTTTTATAACTGTTTTGGGCGGCAACACAGGATATTTTGATCCCATTATATAGCCACCTCCATAGTTGTAACAAAAATCGGCTGATTCTCTTTTTCCGGCTTGTTATCCTCATAGTAGAGTTCTAATGCCTCTTTTAAATTTTTGAGGCTCTCGTCAATCGTTTTGCCCTGTGAGGCAACTCCGCTTGTAATGTCAGTAGCCACATACCAATCATCTTCATGCTGAATAAATATTGTGCATTTTATTGACATTAAAATCATTCCTTTCTTTGTTATAGTATATGGATTTTTACGTTGTTCTATTCTGTCACCAATGTACATCTAACAAGCTCTAAATATTGTCCATCTGAAACACTTACGTATTTAGAACCAGTGAAATTATCATTAGTTATAATATCTTGTTGTAAAGAGTTAGGATACACGCAATAATAACCATTGCCGTTTGACGTCACCTTATACTCTCCCGCCGGAATATGATACCCCACTTTATACATTCCATCACTAATAGTTTTTCCCTCAAATATATTTTGTGGGACTTTTTCAAACGCAATAGCAGAACATCTAACCAATTCTAAATACTGCCCGTCGGAAATTGTTATAATTGAGTTGTTGCTGAAATTATCATTGATAATAATATTATCGGCATTTGCATCAGTAGATACGCAAAAATAAGCTGAACCGCTTGACTGCAAAAAATATTCTCCTGCAGGTATATCAATACCAACCTTGTATTGCCCATCTGTAAATTTTTCAGATGCTGACAATGACTCATCTTTGTTCTCATTTTCATTTGGAATTTGTGTTGTTTTTTCTGGTGAGGCAACCTCTCCTGATACATTTTCTACTTTGTTATCGTTGTCGGCATTAGATGTTTCCGTCTGCGGTTGATTTGTTGTTCCACAGCCGGCGGTCAACAACATCACACACACTGACAATAATAGCAGTTTGTTTTTCATAGTTTTACCACCTTTATAAAATATTTTGCAAATAATACTGCATTTGCGCATTAATTATATAACAAATTTTTCCTTTTGTCAACAATATTCTTCCCCTAATAATAACACAATAACAGCTCTATCCTTTCATATTTATAACCCTAATTCCCGAATTACTTCTTCCTGTGACACAAAAGAATGACAATCGGGGTTGGATTGTATATCTTTCAGCATTTCAGCATCCGTTTCATCGGGGATTATTTCTTCAATATCTTCCCAAGGTGAAAAATTGTTTAGGATGATTTTCCACAAAGCATTTGCATCTTTATCACTCATGACCGTAACAGCACCTAAAATTCTTTCTTTTATGTTTGACATAATATAAGAAACCTCCTTTATTTATAAACTTCGCCTCTGTTATTTATTCTTTCGATATACAGTATATTTCCCTGTTTATCGAATATAACCCGTACATCTCCTATGCGCAAGCGATATTTTGAAGATGTGCCTTGTAACTTCTTAACATCACCGGCAGGTAATGAATTAATGGCTTTTAAAATCCTTTGCTGTAAAGCTCGTTCTTGTTTCTTTAAAAATTTTATCGCTTGTTTACTATAATGTATTTCCAATTGTCTTACCACTTCCTTTCTAAAACACTTTACCTCACCAAACTTTGGAAAGCAACGGCTTTACCTAAAATTTTTACCATGTTCATATCCTCTTTTTCATATATAATATCATCATATACGGGATTTTCGGGGCGAAGTATTATTTTATCGGTTTTTATATATATTTTTTTCAGAGTTGCCTCATCTTCAATTACAACGGCGGCGATTTCTCCGTTTTGAACAATAGGCTGCTCTTTTATAAATATAATATCACCGTCAAAAATTCTTGCATTTATCATACTGTCGCCTTTGGCTATCAGGCAAAAATCAGCCTGTATATCTTCCGCAGCTTCTATGTATGTTTCGTATGCCTCATTACAATAGATAGGTTTTCCGCACGCTATTTCTCCGAGCATGGGGAATTTTTTCCTTTTTATTGGACGTATGCCATATTGTTCTAAATCTATTTCTCCAATAAGATAATCAGCACTCACATCAAGTATTGCGGCAAGATTGCCTACTGTACTAATCATAGGTTCTTGTTTTTCATTTTCATATTTTGACAACGTCCCTTTGCTTAAACCACCACCAAATTTTTTATTGTATAATTCGGCTAATTGTTCTAAGGTTAAACCTTTACGTTTTCTTGCTATAAGTAAATTTCTTCCAAACACTGACATCACCCTTTCATTAAATATGTTATCACATGAAGTAACTTTTGTCAAGTTAAAACTAAAAAAAGTTTCGCAAAAAATAATTTTTTTTTTGAAAAATACTTGACAAGATGTTTTCAGGGTGATATAATGTTAATGAAATCGAAACATGAAAAGGGGTGATAAAATGAATAATAACAGAAAAATAAAACACCAACCATATAATAAATTTAGAGGTTGTTTAGTCGAAAAAAACATCACATATAGTGATATTGCTCAAACTTTGAGCATTACCGAAAACGCTGTGGGACAAAAAATAAATGGTATTTCAGATTTTTATTTATCTGAAGTGAAAAAGATAAAGATTGCATATGGGATAGAACCAAATATTTTTTTTGCACAATAGGTTTCGTTATCGAAACAAAACAGCATAAGCGAAAGGAGTGAGAGGATGAATATTTCGGAGTATGTGCCGATTTTAAGCTTGCTTGCAATATGCGTCCTTTCTGCAATATATGACAGAAAGGAAAACAAACTTAAAGAAACGGCAAAAATGCTTGACAGGCGATTGGCAAAGATAGAAAACGGCGAAAAAACAATAATATATTCCGATGAGTATATTAAGAAAGTTTCTGTACAATGTTTATTAAAAGACTTAACTTTTCGCGTATCAAATCAAGAAGTCTGCCGCCAATGTCCGCTTTATCTAAATACACTCCGAGCAGGTACAGAACAAACCATTCAACCAAATAAAGAATAAAAGAAAAAAATTTATTTGGTATATGTCTTTGTATCGGCTTAAAGATTGATAATCTTGAAAGAAGATAATAAAGCCAGAAAGGCGAGCGGATATAATTGGTATAAAATACACCTTGTGCAATCAAGAGAGAACTGCGTATGTCGTCAAAATTATTTTGGCGAAGATAGTTTTTAGGATTTGAGGCTTCAAGGCTGTATATGTGTGCTTTTTGTAATATGTCATTTATGGGGATCATGTACTTATATGCATTATTGGTATTTAGGCTATTCATTAAGTAATTACATTTAAAATAAAGAAACTTGTTTCTTGTAAATAAAATAATTGCTATCGCTATGTATATCAATAATAATTTCGTCATGTTAATCACCTCATAGTGATTATAGCACAAATGGTAGAAAATTGCAAGTGAAAGGAGATGGCAATCATGCCGAGGGAAATATACGGACAACGGGAAATATACGCACAATACCGTACTGAGGGATATGCAGAATTTATCCCACGTAAAGAGGCGTGCAAGATATTAGGTGTACGTATAACAGCACTGCAATATCTACTGCAAAAAGGCAAAATAAGCCGTGCAAACGGCAAAGTATCATTATGGAGCTTAGCCGGGTATGTGGCAAGCATGAGTTAAGGAGGAAAACCAATGAAAAAATACATAGCAATAGCCGCAGTCATAGTGATAGCACTCTTGATTGCAGGTTCGAGGACAAGGGACAAGCCGACAGGGTACGATACATACATTGTAAGCTACGGCGATACGGTGTGTGATATAGCGCAAAAAATCACACCGGAGAATATAGATTACAGGCACACGGTACAGATTATCGCAGACAAGAACAGTCTGGAAGATTACGCGATATATCCCGGGCAGGAATTATGTGTGCCGGAATGGGAGGAATAATATGACACAAGCAGAACTTGATGAGATATTGGCAAAGCATGAAAAATGGCTTAATAAAAAGGACGGCGGTGAGCGTGCAGACCTACGGCACGCAAACCTACGGCACGCAGACCTACGGCGTGCAGACCTACAGGACGCAGACCTACTGAGCGCAAACCTACAGGGCGCAGACCTACTGAGCGCAAACCTACAGGGCGCAGACCTACGGTACGCAGACCTACGGCACGCAAACCTACTGAGCGCAGACCTACAGGGCGCAAACCTACAGGGCGCAGACCTACGGCACGCAAACCTACTGAGCGCAGACCTACAGGGCGCAAACCTACAGGGCGCAGACCTACGGCACGCAAACCTACTGAGCGCAGACCTACGGAGAGCAAATATTGACTTTTGCTCATGGCCCATATGGTGTGGCAGTTTAAAGGTGCACATAGATGACAACATAGGTATAAATGACGGATACAGAGGCGAGGGCGTTGCCTGCACACACCCGATCATGCCTGTGCAAAGGTTATATAATATAGATTCCGGCACGGAGAAACTGAAAATTGCATACAGGAAAGGAACACGGTGGCGCAGTACCATTGTTGATAAAAAGGTTCTTGCAAGTAA
>CAKSDE010000017.1 GCA_934444735.1 uncultured Clostridia bacterium
CAAGGTCGGAAAATTAAGCAGGCAAGATACGATAACGGCGCAAAACAAAGTCCAAAGGATATATGAACAGGATATTTGAAATTGGATCCGAAGTCAAAAGTCATTCGGTTATAAATCAAAAATATCCATGTGAGTAAAAAAAGGAGGTAGAGTGAAAATGACACCGAAAGAAGCTATTGAACTTATAGAGTATGAACTGCCGTTTACAAGCGGAGTTGTCGAAGATGCATTAAATATCCTAAGAACTTGTGCGGATAAGCAGACACCGAAAAAGGTAATATTGGGATATGATGAACAAGATTATGTTCGTTGTCCTCAATGCAAGAGCGAGATTGCCCCTATGGACGATGATTGCTTATTATACCATTGTCCCGATTGTGGCGAGAAGGACGCAATTCTGCAAGGCGATAAATATTGTTTTAATTGTGGACAGGCTTTAGATTGGAGTGATGAAGATGACAGATAATGAGATTGAACTCGAAATAGAACGCGGGCTGCCGGAACTGGAAAGACAATGCAGAAAACTATCTGCGGAGTGCGAAAGGTTGATTGATATGCGCCATAAAATGGCTATGGAACTATCCGATTTTGTGGATCGTAAAGATTGTGTAATCAATTCCCAAAAGGCAGAGATTGAGAGTTTTAACGTTGAACTTAACGCTATGCGAGGGGCGGCAAACTCGTATAAGTTAGAGAACGAGAGGTTATTGCAAAAATTGCAACAGGCAAAATCAGATGCAATATGGGAATTTGCAGAGCGGTTGAAAAATAAGATTTGGTATCACCCTGCATGCAACCATAAAATGCTAATCACAAGCGATTATATATATGACCTTGCGAGAAAAATGACGGAGGAGCAAAAATGAAAAGAGCTGAATTTGAAGAATATCTCGGAAAGAATGTCAAAATAAAATTATTCGACGGCGATATATACTCCGGCAAATTATGTAAGTCGGGGAATGAAGAATTTAGAGACGACGCTAATTTATATATTCCACGGAATTATTATTTTTTGACCGAGCAAGGCGAAACGGCATCGTGTCTGTTTAGATGCTCGCACGTAAGAAAAATTAAGGAGGAACAAAATGAAAAGAGAACTTGATGCAGAATGGTTGAACAAAGCAATCGAGGTAATATCGTCCGGCATTGCCAGCAGGCTGACAAAGGACGATGTGACGGTATACAAAGCCGGAGCAATTATACGCATTGATATTAAAATAGGAGAGTGATTACATATGAAAAAGAAAATTATAAGAATAACAGGAATTATAACAATGTTTGTATTGGCGGTGGTTTTGACTTCATGTACTGAGGCAGAAAAAGTTAATTATAATATATCAAAACAGGCTGAATATTTTGAAAGTGAGCGTAAAATAACGGTATACAACGCAAGAACCGACCAAATTATACTTGAAGCCGAGGGTTATATGAATATATCCAACAACGAACATAATGAGCTTGTTGTGACAGTTAAAACCGGTGCGAATGAGTATAAAATGAATTATGTGTATCTGAACGATTATACGATGTATGCCGTTGAAGATATAACAGGAACGCATACAGATCCGTATCACTATAAATTATATTGGCATACGGAAGTTTTACCGAGCGTGGAGGTGAGACCATGAGCGAAATAATATTAACCGTACTCGGTGTAATAGTCGGATTCTTTGCCGGTGCAGGATTGATGTGTATTGTGATGCTGGGAGATGAGTAAAGTGGACAACAAACAATTAACGCTCGGAAGTCTATTTGACGGGATAGGCGGCTTTCCTCTTGCGGCGGTTCTTTCGGGTGTGACGCCCTTGTGGGCGGCAGAAATAGAACCGTTTTGTATAGCGGTTGCAAAAGAACGCTTCCCCGATATGCAGCATTTAGGAAGCGTAACAGATATTAGCGGCGCAGATGTTCCGCCCGTTGATATTATAACATTCGGAAGTCCGTGCCAGGATTTATCGGTTGCGGGACAGCGTGCGGGACTTGACGGAGCGCGGAGCGGCTTATTTAAAGAAGCAATAAGAATAATTTACGAAATGAGGAACGCGACAAATGGAAAATATCCAAAATACATTGTTTGGGAAAATGTCCCCGGAGCATTTAGCAGTAATAAAGGGAATGACTTTAAAACCGTGCTTGAAGAAATCACAAAAATCGATATTCCAATACCTTCAAGCGGAAAATGGAGTAACGCCGGAGTGGTTAGAAGCAACGGAATTACAGCCGCTTGGCGATTGTTCGACGCTCAATATTGGGGAGTACCCCAGCGAAGAAAGCGTATCTACCTTATCGGAAGTTTTGGAAGTGACAGTGCCGTCGAAATACTATTTAAGCGCGACAGCGTGCGAAGGTATCTTGCGACGCGCGGAACGGAGGAAAAAGAAATTACAGCCCGACCTCGAAACAGCGTTGAAACAGCAAACAGAGTATTTGACGCAAGAGGAAACGGAGGGGGGGACATCTCCCCGACTATAACGGGCGACCATTGCAGCCGTATAAATGATTATGCGCCGATTGTATTAGAAAATTCGGCGGGCTTTTTAGACCGTGCGCCCGCGGAAGCCTATTCAATAGGATATGAGAAAGAAAAAGCCCCGACGCTTCGGGCGGGAATGATACCGTCTGTAATATATTCGGCCGGCTTCAACGGGCAAAACAGCGTAACCGCGGCGGGCGTTGATTATATGGAAGAAAAAACACCGCCTATTATAAAGAGCAAACATACAGCAGTAGTATATGCGCTTGACCGCGCTTCATTCAATCAAGGCATAAACGCGCAATACGATTTTGAAATCACGGACAGCGGCATAAATTCAACGATAGTCGCAAAGGGGCCGTCGGCGGTTGCTTATAATATGCTATGTTGTTTAAGGTGGGTAATACGCCGATTAACACCGCTTGAATGTGAACGCTTGCAAGGTTACCCCGATTTTTGGACTTGCCTAAAACAGAAAGAAACGCTTGACGGCGAAGAATTCGGCTTTTGGCGTAATGTAATGATTACGGATAAGAAAATAAGGGGCAAGAAGTATAATAAATACCCGACCCCGGCACAGCTTACAAGGTGGTACAACAAATTAGAGTGTGACGGAAGCCGTTATAAAACATTGGGAAACAGTCTTGCCATTCCGTGCGCTTTACGTGTTATCGGCTACATAGCAGATTATGAGTATGGGAGATGAGTAAAGTGGACGATGTAAAAACGTGCCCGTACTGCGGAGTATTGGCATAGATTGCGAAAGAAAGCATAAATAGCAGAAAGGATAATGATATGTTTCGATACAGAAAATCACGCAATTTAAAATATAATGAGCAGGGGCTTATATATTTCCTCTGCCATAACTATCATAAAATGCCTCAGAACGTGCAGGAAATGATAAAAAATAGGTGCAAAGATACTTGTGGACACCATTGGAATGCCGTGTTTGATTATATGACAACAGATAAATCTTTTATTTCAGTATGTATGAAACATTACATATCCGAATCCACTCTGGCTGATAACATATTGCGATTCTATAAAGACTGGGATTTGAAATTGTGAGATAGTATAGCGCTGTTGCTGGGTGATGTTTGCAAAACTTTGTATCTAAAAATGATCTGACTCTTGATTTTTAAGGGTCGGATTTTTTTGTTAAGATTTATTGCTTTGAATGAAAATCCAAAGTTAGACGACACCTAAAACTGATAAAATCAGGTAAAAGAGGTGATTTTATGCCAAGAGGCAAAAAAACTACGCCTGAGACGGTATATCGGATAATGACCTCTTGGGCGGTCACGGAAAATTATGCGGAGACAGCACGGACACTTAATCTTGCAACATCTACAGTAAAGAAAGTTGTGGACGAAAATAAGGATAAGGACGAATTCGTTAAACTGTGCGGCGATAAAAAACTGGATTTCGCTAAAAAGGCTACAGAGATAATCAACAAAGGCATGATACTTTTAAATAACAGATTTGAGCGTGCGCTGGAGCAGGAGGAAAGCTTAGATGTTCTTATAGATGAAATATTTGCAAGTAATAAAACCGAAATATCACAGGAAGAGAAAAAACAGCTTGTAAGCAAAATCAGAGCTCTGCAATTACAGGACATTAAAGCGATAACAACGGCGATAGGCACATTATTTGACAAGCGTGCGTTGGCGCAGGGTGAAGCGACAAGCAATACATCTGTAAGCATAACATTGCCCGAAGGGTTTGATGAGTATGCCGGTTAAGCTTGACATTGATATATCTACGGCAAATCCCAAACAGATTCAATTTTTTAAAAGCCGTAAGCGATTTGTGGGGTATGGCGGTGCGCGAGGCGGCGGAAAGTCATGGGCATTGCAGAAAAAAGCGATATTATTATCGGTTAATTATCCCGGTATCAAAATCCTGCTGTTAAGACGCACATACCCTGAGTTGCAGGAAAATCATATTAACACGCTTATCGTACAGCTGAAAAATTTTGCTATATACAAATCAAGCGATAAGTGCTTTACTTTCCCGAACGGCAGCAGGATAAAACTCGGGTACTGCAAGTCCGAAAGCGATGTTTTGCAATATCAGGGACAAGAGTATGACGTTATATTCTTAGATGAGGCAACACAGTTTACCGAATATCAATTTGAAACGCTGACAGCTACCTTGCGTGGTGCGAATGATTTCCCTAAAAGAATGTATCTGACCTGTAACCCCGGAGGTGTAGGTCATGAGTGGGTGAAACGCTTGTTTGTAAATAAAAAATACAGGCAGTCCGAAAACGCTGATGATTACGAATTTATTCCGGCAACGGTATTTGATAATAAGATACTGATGCAAAAGGATCCGGGATATGTGGATATGCTGAACAATCTGAGCGAGGGACTGCGGCAGGCGTGGCGGGACGGTAACTGGGATATGCTTGCAGGACAGTATTTCAGCGAGTTTGACCGCGCAGTGCACGTTATAGATCCGTTTGTTATCCCTGAACACTGGAGACGGTATCGCAGTATTGACTACGGTCTGGACTGTTTGGCGTGTGTATGGGTAGCTGTTGACGAGCTGGGGACAAAGTATGTGTATCGGGTATATGCAGAGAGCGACAAGATTATATCGGAAGGGGCAAGAGATATTTTAATGCTGTCCGAAGATGAGGAAATCGAATATACCGTTGCACCGGGTGATTTATGGGGCAGAAGTCAGGAAAGTGCGAAAAGCAAGGCTGATTTGTTTGGTGAAAACGGCTTACATCTCTTAAAAGGTTCAAACAATCGTGAGGCGGGGTGGCTTGCGATTAAAGATATGTTAAAGGTGCATGAAACCGACACCGGAAGAGAGAGCGATTTGAAAATATTTTCATCATGTGAGCGTTTGATTGAAGATTTACCGGCATTGCAAAGAGATGCCAAGCACCCTACCGATTGTATGACAGAACCGCACGACATAACCCATGTACCCGATGCGCTGAGATATTTTGCACTGCAATATATAACGCCGTCAATTAAAAAGACGGAAAAAACACAAATAGACAAATACCGTGAGCACAGGCTCTCGGGCAGAAAAAGGAGAGTGTATTACTGATGTATGTAAAGAGATTAAAGAGAAAATGTGATGTGCGCGGCTGTAAAAATACCGATGTATTTGCTATTTCTATGGCGCGCGAATTTGGTAATTCCGTTATAATCTGCAAGGATTGTCTAAAGGCTGCACTTGCAGAGATTAGCGACTATAAGGAATTGCCAAAGCCGGCAAAACGAGAAACACCGCCGCCGCTGTTTTTTAATACGGTAGAACATATAGCGGTGCAAAAGACTGAAATAACGCAGGAAATCGAGGAGCAGACAGATACTGTCACAGAGAAAACCGCCGAAACGGTAGATGAAGTTGACGATATTACAGAAATCCCCGAAACGGCACAAGAATCGGAGGTGCCGGTAGAAATTCCCGCAGAAATCCCCGTGACAAAAGAGAAAAAGGCGAAAACCGCAAGAAAACGAGGTGTGAAACATGAAGAACAAAAACATATTTAACGGTATGGGCTTTGCCGGGAGATTAGGGAAACTCGGTGATGTAATAGAAAGCTTACAAAACGATGTGGCAGAGCTTAAAAAAAATGCAAAGGTGCGAGTTACGTTTGATTCGGACGGCGGCACTGATGTGGCCGAACAGCTCATATCATACGGCGCAAAAGCGGCAACACCAACAGCACCTACAAAAAGCGGGCATACATTCACCGCTTGGACGTTGGGGGGCAAAGTATTTGATTTTAATACGCCTGTAGTGGGAGATATAACCTTAAAAGCGACATGGGAAGTGACCGGAACATGATAACCTACATTCTATGCGGTGTAATCGTCCTACAATACATAATACATTACGTGGAGCGGCGCGACTTATATAATCGGCTGATGAGCAGGGACTTGAACGATTATAAGGGCAAGCCGATACAAAGAGCGATGTCGGCTCATGAGGCGGTGTTGAAACGCTGGAGAGAGGGTGATAAAGAATGAATTTAAGATTTAAACCGCCGATTTCCGGCATTATCGCAAGTGTGGGAAGCTTATTTTCTCCCAAAGACGGTAGCGGCGATAACCGTAAGGCACTTGATATTGACCGCAACGGCAATACCCTGTTCAAAGAGGACATTATAAAAAAAGTCATGGACGACTTGGAAAAACGCAAATCCGAGAGGAGCATACTGGAACAGCAGTGGACATTAAATGCAAATTTTCTCTGCGGCAATCAGTTTTGCGAGATAAATCCGTATCGGGGGGACATCGAGCAGTTAGAGCCTGTATATGATTGGCTGGAACGCGAGGTATTTAACCAGATTGCACCATTGATAGAGACGCGTATTGCAAATCTTAAAAAGATAAACTACATGATGAAGGTAAAACCTGCAACAAACGAGCTGGAGGACTACGAAAAAGCCGAAACATCAACCAATATACTGCAATATCTGCAAAAGTCAACGGATTTTGAAACGAAAAAAAATACCATGATTTACTGGAATGAGCTTTGCGGAAATTGCTTTTGGCTTTCGTGGTGGGATAAAGACAAGGGCGAGAAGATAGGCACTGTAAAAGAAATCGTATTGGATAAAGACGGTGTGGAGCAGGAAACGGAAACCGCGTTCTATCAGGGAGATTTGGATTACGGACTGATAACGCCGTATGAAATATATCCCGAAAGCATTTTTAAACAGACGATTGAGGCGCAAAGGTCCATTATTTTGGAGCAGGTCAAGACAGTTGACGATATTTACGACCTATATGGCATCGAAGTGAAAGGCAGTAACATCGAAACATTTGAGCTGACACCTGTTACATCGGGCGGAGGATACGGATATGAGAATACATCAATTACTCTCGGGCACAGAAGTGTGGATAATGCCGAGAAGGTTATTACGTATTTTGAGCGCCCGTCAAAGCACAAGCCCAACGGACAGATGATAATCATTGTCGGTGATAAGGATTTGGTATACTACGGAGATTTACCGTATACGCAAATCCCGATTGTACAGGTCGTATGCCGTGAGGTGGCAGGACAGTTTTTCGGAAAAAGCGTCATAGAGGACTTGATTCCGCGCCAGCGCGCATTAAACGGCTGTATAAACCGTATTCACGAATACATAAAAAGAATTGCTATCGGGAGTTATTTTGTAGAGGATTCATCGATTGATATTGAAGAATATGAACAAAACGGTCAGGCACCGGGAGCATTGCTGGTTTATAGGCAAGGGAGAAACCCTCCTGTACCGATACCGAACTCAAATCTTCCTGCCGAGATAATGACAGAGCGATATAACCTTAAAAACGATATGGAGTATGCCGCAGGTGTATCACAGCTTATGGTAAACGGTGCAACACCTTCAGGTATAACATCGGGGACGGCAATATCCAATCTGATGGAGATTGATAACACCAGATTATCATTAACGGGTGATCATATACGCAATTCAGTAAGAAAACTTGCGATATTATGGCTTGAAATTGAGAAAAAACACGCAAAGCTCAAAAGAATTGTAAATTATGTGGGAACAAACAATGTTGCAAAGGCTTTGGTGTGGTCGGGTGACGATATAAAGAGCTTTGATGTGGAGTACATGACTGAAAATGAGCTTTTAATGAGCGAGGATATGCAAAAACAAAGGTTTTTTGACGCTTTTAACATGGGGTTATTTACCGACAGTGACGGCAGAATACCGCAAAGGGTTAAACAAAGGGCGTTGGAGTTCATGAAGATAGGCAACTATACCGATATCATGAGCATAAACCTTTTACAACAACAGGCGGCCGGAAGAGAAAATGTATTCTTTGAAAACGGTGTTATGCCGGAAGTATCGGAGTTTGACGACCATGAGATACACATTGAAGAGCATATGCGGTATATCTTGCAAATGGATTTTCAAATCCTGAAGATGAAGAAACCCGAATATGCCAAGGCTCTGGAAAATCACATAAGGGAACACAAACAGGCAATCGCCGAGGAGGAATTTCAAAAAATCGCGTCCCAACAACAGCTAATGCAGGGAATGCAAGGAGTATAAGAAAAAGGAGAGATAAAAATGGAGAATGATTTTGAAAATGCAAGAAACCAAACCGAGGAAATGTTTGCAAGTGAGAATGAACAAGCATCTGAGCAGCCGGAGCAGCCTGTTTCGGAAAATGCCGTTTCCGATGAGGGACAGGCATTGTCGGCTGCCACTGCACAGACGGAAAATGCCATACAGACAGCAGAGGCAGCTACGCGGGCGGCAGAGGAACAAAATGCACAGCTAAATCAGGTGATGTCTGAGCTGGGGACAATGAAACAGCAGAACGATGATTTGCAGCGACAGTTAAAAGAGATGTCGGACGTACAGAAAGAGAAGATTGTTGAACAGGCAATCGAGATGCCGACTCTTAATCTGGACGATTTGGCGTTTGCCGATGATGAAACAAAGGCGAATGTACAGCGTGAGTATGCGCAGAAAATGGCGGAGTATGTAAAAGGGGACATTATGAAAGAGATGTCACCGTTTGTCGAGCAGGCAAAAGAAGGTCTTTACCAAAAGGAAAAGAATGAGGTTGTTTCGGCACTCTCACAGATACCGGAGCTGACAGGGATAGAACAAATGCTCCCGCAGATGGAGCAAATAATTAAAAATAACGATGTTTTATCCTCTGACAGCGTTCCGATGGATGAAAAATATATCATGGCATATGCGATTGCGCGCGGTGTGAACAGTATAAATACACCGCCGGAGGAGAAAAAAGAGCCGACAGCTGAAGAACTCATGGAATTATACGATAAAAATCCGACATTTCAGGAGCTTGTGGAGAAAAAACGGCTCGAAGCAGTCAAAGACAGTCAGCAAGTGCCGCCGTTAACCGCCTCAAACGGCGCGGTTAATGTTGCACTGAATATAAAAGAAAAACCAAAGACTTTTGAGGAGGCATCGGAGAGAACAAGAAAAATGTTCGGGCTTTCTTAAAAAATAAACAGTAAGGAGAGAAAAATATGCAGAATTTAATAACTTTTGAAAAAGCATTAAAAGAAAATTATTTGCCGGTATGGCGAAATCAGTTGGGAGTTGAACCTTCCGCCCTTTTGGGAAAGATTAAAAAAGTGCCGCTGACATCAAACAAAATCGTTGCGACCGCACCTATCGGACTTTCGGGCGGCTTTGGATTCGGCGCAGAAGGTGAAAACACTCCTGCATCGGGTAATGTTAATTTCCAGCGTTTTGAAACAAATGCAAAGGATATGTATGTAAATGTTGCAATTTCGGCAAAAGCGGTAAGGCTTACCGGTTCGGGCGGCGCTATGGCAAATGCTCTCGATACCGAAGTAAAAGCGGCGTACGAAACAGCGAAATGGAATGTGGGCAGAGCACTTTTCGGAAACGGAACGGGTGTTCTTACAACAATTTCCGCACTTTCTTCTGCCGGAAGAACTATCACTGTTGCCGATACATCTTTCGTAAAAGAAGGATTGATTATCGACATATACAAGACCGGAGAAACCACACCGCAGACAAACGGTGCGGGAAGAAGAATTACCGCAGTGGATCGCGCAAATAACAAGATTACAATATCGGGTGCGGCTTCAACATTTGAGGCGGGCTTTATTACCGTTCAAAACTCATACAAGCGTGAAATAACAGGCTTGGGAGCTATATTTGACAGCTCTGTAACATCTATTTACGGTGTCGCAAAATCGAGTAATTCGTATCTTTTGCCTGTTACCGTTGACGGCGGAAACGATATTGATGACGGTATAATCACAAAAGCTTTAAGACAGGCGAAACGTGATAAGAACAGCAATATCGATATGCTTTTGTGCGGTGACGCGGCATACGACAATTACATTACATATTTGCGCACAAACAACATCAGAGTTGAGGAAATGTCCAAGACCATTACAGGCGGATTCAAGGCTATCAAGTTCATCTTCGGTAATGCAGAAGTGGACATCGTAAACGAAAGTTTCGTTCCGTCAAAAGAAATCTGGGGTGTAGACAGCTCTTGCTTGGAATTACATACTCAGGAATGGGATTTTGCCGATTTGCAGGGCGGCGGAATATTCAACCTCATGGAAAACAGTTCGGTATATCGTGCGCTTTTGGCAAACTACGGTGATTTGATTTGTACAAATCCGGGTGGCTGTGTACGTATTTACGACTGCTGCGCTTAAAAAAAGAAATTATCGGTACGTTTTTAATTGATGTGTTACTGATGTCGGTTTTCGCCCTCTTTTTATAGGGGGCGAAAGCTTACGGCACTTGCTGAACCATAGCACCTTTAAAAAGTACCGATTTTTTTAAAAAGGAGAGGCAAAAAAATGACTACATTGGAAATATTTGAAAAGGTAAATCTTGTAACTCCGATAGAACAGCGGCGGTTTTTTAATTATCTGGAAGACAGTATATATGAACTCAGAGCCCTTTACGGCAACAGTATATTTTATCAGGGGTTTTCACGGCTTATGGAATGCCCGGCGGATTTTTCAACAAATTATAAAAACTATTTTGAAATGCAGAGTAACGGTTTCGTCCCGGTGCGTGATGCACAGTTTGCCGATAATAAAAAATACGAAAAAACCGAAGAAAAAGATACACTCATAAATATTCCGCCGCCAAAGGCTTTAGATGATGATATTGTTATAAAACCTCTGTATCATTTGGCAATTGTGGATAACATATTGTATCTTGCAGGGTGCGGAGACGGTTACAAGAGTGAATTTATAAGAAAATCCGACGCTGCCGACAAAGAAAATTGGCGCGAAAAATCAAACGGCGGACGGATAAGGAGAATGAGGTGGTAGAATGTTTGACAGCGGTATCTCGGCATCAACACTTATAGCGGAACTGAAAAATGAAGTTGATGTTGCTTTGGATATACCCGATACACAATATGTCGAGTGGTTAAACGGTACGGAACAGCTATTATATACCGAAATTATAAAAGAGCAGAAAGAAAAGGAGCTGACATCGGATACAGCTTGCGTGATTGATTTGTCGGCGGTTGGAGTTGATTCTTCCGAGGAAAAAATCAGGTTTGAGGATATATATACTGTTTTTGCGGACAAGACGCAGCTTAAAAAAACAACTCTTACAAGCGGGTACATTTTCCCCGATACGTGGTTTAAAACGGAAAACAAGCTCGGGTACAGTATCGCTAAAAATGCCGATAAGATAAAGATAATTTATTTTGTAAAGCCGAAATTGAAGAGTGTGGACGATACGAACGGTATCACAGGCGGGAATGTTAAAATCCCGATTGAATTTATTGACCTTATAAAAGCAAAGCTTCGGGGTGAGGCATATAAGCTGGCAAATGAAACGGCGAGTGCCGCTATATGGCTCAACGATTATAATTCGGCACTGGAAAACTTTAAAGCGTGGGTTTCGGCAAAAAGTCCCGATTTCGGAATGTGAGGTGCGCTTATGGCAAAGAAAAAAGAAAAGGAATTTAAAATTCTTGAAGTTCCGCTTCCTTCGGGACAAAGCGTAAAGAAGATGACAAAACTCTCATGGGCGGGGATAAATTACCGAAATACAAAAGACAGTGGGGAAATATCAGACGAAAAAAATATATCGGCTGATGCGGCACCGTATCTTATCCCGAGCGAGAAAAGAGAAATGGTAGTGCAAGCACCGTTTACACCTGATTCAAGGTATACAGATGCAAGACTAAATGATATGTATTGCTATGGGAAAGCTATAATCTTGTTGTTTGAAGAAAGATACGCCACCAGAGAGGGAAATCCTTTGGTGAGATGGCTTGGGCGTTGGATGGCAATAAATTTACAGGATAACAGTATCATCAGTTCGGGCGGTGCAGACGTGGCGGATATAGAACCGTTACATAACTATCAGCCCGGTGCGGGAATTACGGCATTTGCGACTTTGCAAAATTATAAAAATATCGCTACAGTTAGTGTTAATGCTATGAATATTTTATTCTTTCCTTTTGGAAGTAAAATTAATATGGGAAACGTATTAGAAATATATATTCCCGAAAGTACCGGTCTATCAGATGACAAATGGTGTGCAGAATGGCTTGAAAAAAACGGAAGTAAATCATGTCAATACTATTTCCCCAATAAAAGAGATGAGAAGAAATGGTATTATTATGAACCCGGAGCTTTAGCCGGCACGGGTGGATGGATAAGCAAAAATCAATATTTTATTTACGGGACGGCGTACGAAATTTCAGGAATGCCGGTAATGGAGCATGTATGCGTGGCTCATCAAAGGCTTTTCGGAATAGATGAAAGCAGAGTGTTTGCAAGCGGTTATAACGATTATTCCAATTGGAGTCTTGATACGGCAGATACGTATTCAGCGGATAATGCATGGGTTTCATCGGTTATATCAAAAAATGGGGTGAAAAATCCAAATGTCGGTATTATTACTTATTCGGGGAGCGTATTTGTGTTTAAGAACGAGAGTACATTTGAGATTACAAACACAAAAAATCCGTTCAGAGTGCGTGAAGTATTCAGCGTTGGGGCGCTTTCACAGCGTGCAATACAGGTTGTCGGCGATTATCTGATATTTGTAGGAAAAAAGGGAGTTAAATTATATAACGGAACAACTCTGAAGGATATAGGATATAACCTGAATGTTGATACATTCTACAGTGCTGTTACAGGGACGGACGGCAGAAAGTTTTACCTTTACTGCAAAACCGATAAGAAAGATAAAAATTTTTTTGTGTATGATACGTACACTGGGCTTTGGGCGGAAGAGGACACGGTGGTTGATTTTGCGGCTTTTGCAAAAAGCGATGCCGGAATGTTCGGGATAAGCAGCGATTTTAAGATATATCGGCTCGATACAGGAAATTATGCGCATGATTGGTTTGCGGTGACAGATTTATCATGCAACGGAAGTGTTGATATAAAACACATTAAAAAAATTCAGATGCTTGCGGACATCGGTGCGGGAAGTACGGTATCGGTATATCTTCTTTATGACGATGAAGAGTTTGATGAGGAAAAATCACATTTGATTTTTACAAAGAAAAATACCGGCACGAAAGAAATAAAATTACCGATACGCACGATTCCGAGAAAGACAGCGAATTATGGGTTTAAAATATATATAAAGGGAAACGGATATGCAAAAATATATCAGGCGGAACTCTTAATAACACAGGGAGGCGATAAGTATGTCGAAGGATGATTCAAAAAAAATAGCAGAAAGGCTTGAAGAGTTGGAGAACAAGGTTGCGAAAATGAAGAAATATTATGATGAATGCTTGGAAAGTCTTGATGAGGGGAATTTTTCGAGCGAGTTTCTGAAAAAAATAACGAATAAGAGTGGTGAATGATATGAGAACATTTAAAAATTCTTCCAATGCGTTTAATTACAGTTTTGATGAGAATGTACTGCCGGGGAGCGAATTTATTGTAAAAATGCCGCCTGTTTCTGCGAATAAGCGCGGTGTAAATGATATAGGTTTTATGGCTGATGACGGAATTACGCTATATTCCACCATAGCTGCGAAGCCTGATGAAAATACAATTTGGCAGCAGATACAGCCGTACGATGAAATAAATAAAACAACATCATACATAAAGGTCGTAAACGAAAATACCACGGACGCACAAAGAGTATATATACGCGTGATAATGAATTGAGGTGATAGGATTTGAAAGGGAATTTATCGAAAAGAAAAGGGCTTTTGAGTTCTATCACCCAAAAGGAATTGGACATTATTGCAGCAGCCATTTCAGAACAAAAAGAGGATAAGAAGAATAAGGTAACATCACTTTCGAAATTAAGTACCGATACTCAGTACCCGAGTGCAAAGTCAGTGTACAGCTTAATTGAAAATTTGCAGATCGATTCAGGAAATCTGCAAATAAAGTGCGATATGTTGGATAATAGCAAAGTTGATAAGGTTGCGGGGAAAGGATTATCAACAAACGACTATACGACCGAGGACAAAGAAAAACTTACGAATCTCCCTACAATGACAGAGCTGTCCGCTGACTTTGACGGCAAAGTTGATAAGGTAAGCGGTAAGGGATTATCGACCAATGACTTTACTAATGATGAAAAAGGAAAGCTTGCAGGTTTGCCTACATCCGGTGAACTGATCGGTTTATTTGAGCAAAAGATAAATAAGGTTACGGCTGTTGATGAAAATTCTACAGACACACAATATCCGAGTGCATTAGCGGTATATTATAGCAGTTTGGGTGTTGAGGCACGTATAAATGCAAAATTGGACGAATATATGCACAAGGGTACAGACAGCACAAACGATATATCTACTGCAGAACCGGCTGCAGCCTACTACCCAACCGCAAAGGCTGTCAAAGATTATGCAGAACCGAAAACTACAGTAGTAGATATACCGGATCAGCCGCCTACAATAGATTTGACTTTAGGACAAAACAACACCGACACCCGAAATATGATCTGCAATACCACAAGACTAAATCTTACTTTCCCTAACGGTGAATATGATAACGACTACATACAAGGGTTATCGTTTAAAACATACGAAACTCTCACTCATATCAGCTATGCCGCAACAGGCATTATCCAATGGATCGGGACAGATTGCTTTATCTCGGACGATAACAAATCTATTTTCAAGCCGTCAGCAAATATGCAGTATGATATAGTATTCTACTATAACGGCGGCAACTATATTGTAGGCTTGGTTAACGGCTACAAGGTGGCAACAGCTAATCAGGAGGTGAGCGCATGAATCACTTATTGATGAAAAAACGTGCATTTATGGCAATCGCAAATCAAATCAAAGGCATAAAGGCAACCAAGACGGGGACGTTCCCCGTCACTCTGCCCGGGTGCGTGGATAATGATTGCACGGTCGGGTATAAGATATACGGGAATACTGTGACGGGTAAGAATGTGTTTGATATTACAAAATGTACCGATTACAAATCGGAGCATGGCGGTATGTACTTTTCTGCCTCCCGACCGCGCGGAGGACATTATCAAGGTAAGGTTTCCGCCGTCACAAACATGGAGGCAGGTAAAACATATGTAATAACCGCCGACACCACATCGTCAAGCGGTAATTTCGTCTACTTGAACGGTTCTGCAAAAGTGTGGCGCTGGGGGCAGGCATATACGCCTACCGAAAAGGATATTGCCGGCAACATATATTTTTACAAGGCTACGAATGACACCGATCCCGATGTATCTCAGGAGGTCACGATAAGCAATGTCCAAATTGAAGAAGCTGCCGCGGCTACCGAATATGAGCCGTATCACGAGAGCTATGTCGGTGATAGGACAAAGAATTTGATAGATTTTCCTGAAGAATGTACTTTTACGAGATTTATTAAAAAGGAAGTTAATATTCCTGCTGGAAAATATATTGTATCTTGGGAGTCAAGCATATTGGGGGGTACTAACCCTCCTACTCTTCGATTGAGTGATAATGCAAAATCTTTGCCGCTCGCCGCAAATGGCGGAAGTTGGACGGTAACTCTTACAAAACCCGAAACAACTGTATACCTTTATTCTAACGGCTACAGCGTAAACGATTCTGCTGGAGTAACTTCAACGGTAAATCAATTAATGGTCGAACAAGGAGAAACCGCAACAGCGTACGAACCATATGGATATAAGATCCCGATTGTAACGCGCGGTAAGAATGTGTTTGATATTACAAAATGTATCAGTTACCGAAGCAGTGACAACAGTATTTGGATCTCCCCCAATGCACAGCGAGCCGTAATGCAGGGAAATGTAAAAGACATAACAAAAATGCAGGCAGGGAAAACATATATCATCACTGCAAACAGCACAAGCAGTACCGGGCACTTTGTTTATCTGAACGGTTCAAAAAAAGTATGGTGGTGGGGGCAAAAATATACACCTACACAAGCCGATATTGATGGCTGGATTGCATTTTATAAAGCAACAAACGATAGCGAGGAGGGTGTAACCACCGGCGCGGCTATAACCAATGTCCAAATTGAAGAGGCTGCCGCAGCTACCGAATATGAGCCGTATCATGCACCTGTCACAACGACAATCAGCCTGCCCGCACCATTATCAGCGGGAGAATACATATCCTACACCGCCCAGGCAATCATACACGCAGACGATACCAAAACGAGCGTCAGCCTGCCGAAGATACCGACATGCAAAGGTACAACCATATTGGAATGTAACACCGAAAACGCGCCTTCAAGCGCAGAAATCACGTATTATACGAATGAGGAGGAATAGACAATGGAATTTTACAAATTTATCGATGAGAACACAATCAAAAAATACAAAAACGGGTTTATTATCTACGATAACATGATACACGCAAACCCCGACGAGGCAACACTCAGACTGGCAGGATATAAGCCGCTCTCGGACAATCCGCCCGAGGTGGGCGAAAATCAGTATCTGACCCGCACATACGCAGACGGTGAGGACTGTATAACGGCAGTGTATACCGTGCATGAGTATGAAGATGTTGACCCGGGTGTACAGGAGGAAGAATAATGTTCCAACAAGTTTTAACACATATCACCGAGCATTGGGTAGAGTGGTTTTTTATGGCTATAGCCGCCTTTTGCGGCTGGGGGTATAAAATACTCGCCAAAAGACAAAAAGAGCAGGAAACGAAGAATGACGCTCTTTGCGAGGGTGTACAAGCCTTATTGAGAAACAGCATTGTAAATACATATAACCGCTCCCTTGACCGCGGATATTGCCCGATATATGAAAAGGAAAATATAGAGCGTGTATATTCCGCGTATCATCTTTTGCACGGGAATGATATTGCGACAGGGTTATACAACAAGGTATTGGCTATGCCGACAGAGAAGGTGACTGACGATGCCTAAAAAGAAGAAAAAGAAACGGAAAAATAAAGGCTTGTTCAGCAAGGTTATTGTCTGCATTTGTCTGACAGAGGTAATACTCATGCAGATTTGGGGAATGTGCATTGCTGATAAGGATAAATACGACACACAAGGTCTGATTGCCGCCAATCATGCGGTGTTCGGCGGTGAACTGTTATTTTTATGTTTAAAACGTATATTTGCGAAAGGAGATAGCACAAATGGAAATTGTAAAAAAGATATTGAGGAAATTGTCGAGCCGTAAATTCATGGTATCGGTTGCGGGTATCGCAGGTGGAATACTTCTGATACTGAACAATCAGACAACCGAGGGCGCAACGGCAATATGTACATCTGTCGTGGCTTACCTTGCGGCAGAGGGATTGATTGACTGGAAAGCCATAGGCAAAAAGGAGGGATCAGACAATGACGGCACAGGAAAAGAGAAATCAGCTGGTTAATTCGGCACTCACCAGAAAGCAGAAAAATCAATATTCACAGGACGTAAACAAGCGCACATTGATCGAAAAAGGTTATGGTGACTGCTCCGGTACAACATGGTATTGGTACAAGAAATTATTTAATATGAATATCGGCACAAACACCGAGGCACAGATAAATTCCAAGCTCGGTAAGCGTGTAGCCCTCACAATCACAAACGGCATACCCGATGAATCCAAAATGCGAAAAGGCGATTTGATGTATTTCAGAGGTACGAATAACGCACGTACCGAAGGTGTCGGTCATGTGGAAATGTATATCGGAAACGGTCAATGCTTCGGACATGGCTCGGGTATCGGCGGTACCGTCAAAAATATGCGTGATTACTGCCGCATGAGATATAATCAGAAAAGCACCGCAAAGCTAAAAAACAAAGGCTTGATATGCGTAATACGCTTTATCCCCGATGATGTCCGTGAGGAAACGCCAAAGGACCTGACAACGGTTAATGATATTGTATGGGAGCTTGAATACCGCGGGATCCTCACCAACAAGCCGCTATGGCTTAAAAAACTGGACGAGGACGAAAATGCATATTACCTTGCCAAAGGGTGTGTAAATTACATAAGGCATATGGGCAAAATCCCAAAAAGAACCGCGCCTGAGCTTGAAAGTATAAACGATATTGTGTGGGAACTGGAACACAGAGGGATCCTCACGCAAAAGGATTATTGGCTGCAAAAACTCAAAAACGACACCAACAGCTACTGGCTGGCGAGAAAGTGCTGCGATTATATCAGACGGGCGGAATAAGTAAAAAGGAAAGGAATGGGATTGAATGAACGAAAGAAGAAACCAATTGTTGAACCAATATGAGAGTTTGGTGGGTTCACAAAATTCGGAAAATTCAAGAGTAGCAGAGCTGCAAGACAGAACAAATACAATTTTTGGGCTAAACAGTATCAGTAATCCCGTAGACGGATATAGAGACAAACTCGGTAAAATTGGAGTAGAGTCGTCCTTGGCAAAAAATATCATAAATAATGTTTTAAATGTTTCAAACGGAGCATCAAAGGTACAGGCTTCAAGACCGTATCGATATAAGAAGTATATAAAAGGCGATTCCAATGGAAGTTATGCAGATTCTGTATCTGATTCATCTTTTAATGCAAATGCTGATGCGGATAATCTTGCAGGTTTAGATGTTGCAACGGAATTACCGAAACTGAGCGCAAGTCAAATCGGGAAAATTATTGATACGCATTTTTCAAACAGTAAGGTTATTTCTTCAAAAGACGCGCAGGGAATCTATGACGCACAGCAAAAAACGGGAATGTCTGCACTGGCAATTCTCGGGATCGGTGCGTTGGAAAGCGGCTGGGGGACTTCGGGTATTGCAAACAGGACCAATAATATTTGGGGGTATGGTGCAACGAATAAGAACCCCTCCCAAAATGCGCATAAATATTCACAGATGTCGGAGGGTGCTTCACAATTTGCAAATGAATATATGAATACATATTACAATAAATACGGTGCAAAGTCCATATATTCGGCAGGAACGGGCAACAACCCCGGAAAGAAAGGCTATGCCTATAATGATGACGGCACAATAAATTCATCTTGGGCAACAAATATCGGAAGCATTATGAAAAAATTATACAATACTGCAAAGAGTGTATCTGCAACAAACGGTTCAGGTAATGCCGCACAATCACAAGGAAGTTCAGATTCCTCTTTGGCCGGAAAGAGAATAGCAAATACCGCCACATATAACAACAGTGCCGCAAAGGGACAGTGCGTATGGTATGTGCGCGGCAGGGCTTCGGAAAAACTCGGGAAAACCGTAGGCGCTTTAGGAAATGCGAATCAGATGTGGTATAACGCAAAAGACAGCGCAAAGCTTTCGGCGACAAAGGACAATATAAAGCCTAATACTATAGTTTCTTACTCAAAAGGAGTAACGAGCGCAGGTCAAAAGTACGGTCACGTAATATTTATAGAAGATGTTGTCGGTGATACCGTATATTATACCGAGGGCGGCAGCAGTTACTATAAAAATGGCACTGACGGTGTGGTAAAAACCGCAACAAAAGAGGGTATCTTAAACGGTGTAAATACTTCCGGCGGAAGAATGGGTAGCGGAATTATAGGACTTATAGACCTATCGAAATACTAAAAAGGAGATGTGAAAATATGGAATACAATCCCAAACATGACATAGATTCGATTACATATTTAAAAAAACAATGGGACGATGCGGACAAAGCGGGCGAAACGGAAAAAAAGAAAAAAATTGCCCAGAGCGGAAGAATATATTACGAACGTTTGAGAGGAAACGGCTATAACACGGTTGCAAATAATCTCTCTCAAAGGGGCTTTGAAGATGCGATAAAATATGCAAAAGATTACTATACCAAAACAGGAAGAAGTCAGTTTCGCGATTACATGTATAATAAGGGTAAAGAGTACGGTATGAATCAGGCAGATATTGATAAGCTTATAGGCTGGGACGATACAACCGGAGAGGTGCGTTTTGGCGGGAAAAATATCGGCAAGCCTGATGGGATAGCGGATAACCGCTCATATTTTAAAACAGATTATATGGATAATGTATGGAATGACTATGTTAAAAATAATAATATAACTCATACCGATGAACAGCTTGCGGCAATGAACTCGGAGAGTGTGAAAGATAAATATGATAAGCTTTTTAATACAACTCTTGATGATAGAGAGTATTTAAAAGATACGAATGATAAATATTTGGATTTTGCGTATAATTACAATCCGTATGAAGGTGGGGTAGGAAAAACTGCCAAGAAATACTTTGATTATATGGGTGATGAAGCATCGAGGAATGCGATTGCCGACGGTGCTGCCGCAAATGGCGGAAATATTGACAGTTTTGCTGCCGCAAATGCTGCAAGGCAGCAATTGGCATTTGATACTGCGGCATTTAATGCCGTGCAACAGGATTTTGCAACAAGGCTTTCGGCGGCAAAAGATAAATTGCAGAATATGGGTGTTCAATTTCAGGGAATACGTCAAGATGCTTTGGCTCAAATTGAATCACAGGGAAATGAAGCTCAAAGACGTTCCAATAATGCGGAAACCAAGAAACTTAATAATCAGACAATTGAAAACGACAAAGTAGATAATTTGGCGACTGAGGCAAGCGTTACAGGATATATTCCTACAGAATGGCAGAATAAGCACAATCCGTATTTAGATGCGGACGGTAATGTGAAGAACTTAAATATTGATTATAATGCAAGGATAACGGCACTTGAAAAAGAGTTTGCCAATACAACCGATGAAAAAACAAAGGCTGATATAAAACAGGAAATTTCTTGGCTTAATACGGCACGTGCTATAAAAGCGGAGCTTCCCCAATATGCAAAGTGGGCAAATGACAGACCTATCATACATGGCGCAAAAGAGAGAACATCGGCATTTTATTTGGATGATAAAAATCTTAATAATGATTTGCGGAAAAATGAAAATGATAATACTACAGATAGGTATATATCGGATAATAATCTCTCAGGGACAAAATACACAGCCGACAAAAACCTTGAGGGTATTAAGGATACAAATAAAACCACTGTTACAACAACCGGTATGAATAACGCGAGTGCAGAGAGGATAACTAATGCAAATAACGCTGCTCAAATGGCGATAAATGCCGCTAATAACCAAGCGGAGCTTGCATTGGCAAATGCAAATAACACAAGCGCGGAAACGATAGCGGGAATGACGGTTTCTAATTCAAAACCACAGCTTAGTTTGGCACAGACAAAAGATGCATTGGAAATGGGAGAAGTTAATCAGCGTACAATTGATGCGTATAATTATTATATGGGAACTTCGTATACAGTAGATAATCCACCGCCAATTGCTGATACAAGCGTGAAAGGTTCAGGAGGAGCGGTTTCAAAAAAAAAATCTACAGTGACTGATACGACAGCTAAGAATGTTGCCAAAATGCTTAATGATGAATATCAAGAAAAATATGGCGTGAATGCGGTGAAAACCAAAGGGTACGGTACGTATCAATTAGATAATGCCGAATCGTCATATGTCATAAACCGTATAGCAAATTCGGCATTTACAGATGATGAAAAAGCGGAGCTTTTTAACAGGTTTAATATAACACAGGATCAGCTTTATGATTTTTCAAAAGATAAACACTATAAATAAGGGGGCTTTATTATGGGTTCGAGAGATGTTGTTTCCAATATTTTAAAAAAATCGGGGTATGTAGCGCCGCAGTTCCGGAAATATAACGTTACTGTCGGAAAAACTACATACAAAAATATATCTTATGAGTGTAAACGGGCGGTTGATGAAAACCGCCCGGATAAATACAAACCGATAAATGATGATGAGAGAAATCTGATTGCGGCGGTGAAGAAAAAGAACACGGCTATGAAAGAGGGTGTGCTCAGTAAAAACCTTGCATATCAGGCTGGAAAAAAGATAAAAGAGAGCCAAATGTCTATAGGGGATTTGCGCCGGAATGAAAATGAAAATAAAATTACCTCTGTCGGTCAACTGAAACAGGAGGAATATAAAAAACATCCGCAAAATATTATAAACTCCAATAATGACATAATAAAAAATAACAATGAGCAGTTATCTATACTTGAAAAAAGAAAAAATAAGGCGCTTTCAAACAAAAATAAAAGCGAAAGCGGTAAAATTTCTCAAACCATGAATACCTTAAGACAGGAAAACCAAAAGAAGCAGGCCGAGAACAAGGCGCTTTCTATTCTTTCAAAGTATAATCTTAACAAAGATACCTTTGATATGGATAATTACATGGCGTGGGCGAAAGAGCATAATTTCCAGAGGGTTAGAAAAGGTGCAAAAGGTCACTACAGTGAGTATGAACCCAAAAGGGCAAACGGCGGATTCGGAAAAAAATTGACAACGGCAGAGGAAGAAGAGGATAATAGAATTTTGCGCGAACTTGCCGAAAATAACCAACGCAAGAAAAACTCTAAAACCGATTTGGGAGCAGTTACCGCAGCCGGAGACAGTTTTTTGAAAGGGTTTACTTTGGGGGGTGTTCAAAGTTTTACCGATTGGGCGCAAAAGAGAGATTTTGAAAAAGCCGGATTTAACTCGGATGATTATGTGAGTTCAAAAGAGGCTACAGGATTAACAAAAGAAAAGCATAAGGCAGCAAGCCTTACCGGAGAAATGGGCGGTTCTTTGGCTTCGGTTGCACTTATAGGAAATGCGGTAGGAGCGGCAACGGGGAGCATTAAATGGGTATCATCTGCGCCAAAATGGGTGCAGAGTGCGCTTAATTCAGGTATAACATTTGCGATAACAAACGGTACTGAAAGTGCAACATCGGGAGGCGATGCAAAAGAGATTTTAAAAAGTGCCGGAAGAGGGTTAGCCGGGGGTGCTCTCGGCGGTGCGGTTTCGAGCCGTGTTGAGAGTATAGGCAACAAACTGATAAGCGATAGTAAATTCAGAAATAAAATAATTCCCGAAATGGTTAAAAGCGGCATTGTGGGCTCATCATTTGCCGCTGGGAAAACTGCCGGGGAATATTGGCTTTATCCTGAAGACTATAAACCCACAAAAGAAGAAATCGCAAAGGATTTAGCGGTTTCGTTTGCATTTTCCGCCATATCTTCATTTACAAACTCCATGAAAGCGTCTGCCCAAAATAAAAAATATTTGGACGAGCTTTATCAGGCAATGGGCAAGAATTACGAGCAGATGACAAAAGCCAACAGCAGAATGACCGCAAACGGCATTGAGACAGATGCGGCAAAGCTTGCGGAGGAAGTAATCGGTTATTCAAATGCTATGGAAAATTTCCTGAAGGGCAAAGGGATAAAAGGCGTTGCCGGAAGTGAGGGCGCAAGATTTATCGGTCAGGATAAATATGTGAACTCAATACTGGAGGAACTAAAAACCGTAAGAAATGCAGCGGAAAATGTTATTGCAAATGCGGCAAAAACGGCTGATTCTCCTTTTGGTAGCAGCGGAAAAAGCGTGTCGGAGGTGACATCAGGCATAAAAAGTATATCTTCAAGCATTGCAGGGAATTTTGAAAAAAGTATCGGCGGAAAGGCTGATATGGATAAAATCTATTCGGAGAACATGAAGATTGCCGAAACTCCAAATGTAAAACTCGATGAAAGTTTTGTAAGAACATATTCCGGCGTATTTTCCGACATGATAAAAAACAATAATTCTACAGCATACAAGGTGATTTCACAAAACAGCGATAATGTCGGCGATACGATAGCGGACTATATGTTAAACGGAACACTCCCGGAAGATACAAAAGCGGCGCGGGCAGTTTCTGCCGCCGGTGAAAAGCTGGGTACAATATTAAAAGACGCAGCACAAAAGAATGTTTCGGCACATGATTCGATTTACGGTAAAAATACGGCTTTAGACGATCAGCTGCAAGAAATTCAAAAAGGCAATTTTTCTGTTATGAAAAATTCCGAAAATGTATTGCCTGAGCAATCGGAAAATGGTATAATAGAAAACAGTAATAATTATACGCAAGGAGGTATAACAAATGTCAACAATAGAAGAATTGAAACGGAAAATAGCCAACAAGGAAAAATTGACCACAGCGGAAATATACCTGAAAATGGTAACAGACTTGGCGAAACACAAGCCCAAGAGCAAACAGATGGAATTCAGGAATCAAGAAATAAGCTTTATACTGGATCATCCGGAACAGCACAAATTGACGGAAGCAGACAAGAAGAGGCTTATGGAGGAACTGTCGAAACCAGAACTTTAGACGAGATTTATGAACAGCCCAAATTTGAAAAATTAAAATATACTGTCAGAAATGAGTTGTCAGCTAAAAAGCATAATGAATTGTATAGTAAGTACCTCGATGATGTAAGGGCTAAAGTAGGATATGATTTTGATGAAATATATACTTATGATATGCTTTCCGATCCTGAAAATGAGTTACGTTCTCTTTTTGGTGACAACATTGCTGAATATTTCAACGACAATTTATCCGCAGGACAGGATATAACAGGAAAGAACGTTCCTGAAAACATACAAATTGCCGCCAAAAACAGCGTTGTAAGGAATGAAAACGGAAACCTTATCCCTGTATACCACGGGACGGACGCAAACTATAAAACACTGAAATCGGGCGATATAGGAATACATTTCGGCAGCTTTGCCCAGAGCGTGCAGAGAGTAAAAGATAAAGGCATTGAGAACCCGACATATATAAAAGCATATTTAAATCTTGAAAATCCGCTTGTTATAGATGATGACTTTTTCGGGTGGAATGCACCGCAGATTGCGCAAAGACTTTATCAGGACGGTATTTTAACCTCGGAAGAGGCTAAGAATTATCTGACAGCGGCAAGAGACAATGTTCAAAAAAGCAATGAAGAGCTTGTTGAAATTTTAAAGCAAAAAGGCTATGACGGTATAATATATAACAACGGAATTGAGGCGGTAAACGGAAAATCATATATCGTATTTGATGACAGCCAAATTTTAAGGACCGATGATACGCAAGATTCCTCGCGCGGCGATGAGGTGATTGCGGAAACGGCAGAAAAGCCGTTTAAACAAAACGATATTGATTATAGTGATAACCGACTTCGCAAGGGTACATACCGACACATGATATACTTGGGAGATTGTTCCTCCGAGGAGGTATCGGGGCTTATATGCGGAAAATACGGACTGCATAAAGACACTGACGGTAACTATGCTGCAACACTTCTCAGTTCGGGAATGGCGGTTGCACGCTTTAAAACGCAAAATGAGGGTAAACAGTTTATATCTTATACGAATGAAAATGTAGATTTTAACAATGTTGAAATTATAAAAAAGCCGAACGGCACCTATGATATAAACAGATCTGATGCGTTTTTGGAATATGAGCGTGAAATAAAAAATATTTTAAAGGAAAAACCGTATCTTACACAGGAGAAGACAGAAAATACAGAGAGCATAGCAGAAAAGCCCAAAAGTATCTCACTTAAACGTGTCGGTGATTTTTATGAAGCATATGGAAATGATGCGGTTGAAATTGCAGATAAATTAAACCTTAATATTACTCAAAAAAATATAAACGGCGAAAAGGTTCAGATGACAGGATTCCCCGTAAATATACTTGATGAATATAAAAACAAGTTAGGGAATGATTATAAGCTTGTTACACAAGATGAAAGTTCGGATATTGACGGTCAACAGGCTGAAAATAATATCCCGAACCTGACAGATAAATGTGAGCTTATTGCTACAAAGCATACGGCAACAGATGAGAATATATGGGTTATAAGGTTAAATGACAGAATTTCGGCAGAGGAATATAAAGATTTAAAGGGTAAAGTAAAACAGGTGGGCGGATATTATTCGCGCTTTGCAAGAACGCCTGCAGGAAAAGCAATCCCGGGCTTTGTATTTAAGACAGAACCGGGGGAAAAAGAATTTAAGGTATTTAATGACTTTTTCGGTCATGAAAATACAACAGATAATACGAAAAAGCCGGAAACGGAAATAACACCAAAAAACAAGGAGAGTGTCGAAAATGTTGAATCGCAACCAGCAGTATTGGCAGAAGAAAACAGAGCTGATGATAGAGGACTACGTGCCGGAAATTCAGAAACTGATGTCAAAGGCGGAAGTTCAGAAACTGACGGAATACATCGGGATAACGGCGGAAAAGTATTATCGGAATCAGCTGGAGATGATGGAAACGGATCCGATGTCGGAGATGACAGCAAGAGAGTTTACAGAAGAGATGATACAGGAGAGGTTGGAGAAAAAACTGACAGAACTCCAGCCGGAGACGGAGGACGAGGAGAGCTACTCGGAGGAAGAGATGGAGCTGTTCAGGGAGTACATAGAGAGCCTGAACAATTAAATGACGATATTTCTCAAAAGCCCGAAACTATTGATACCGAAGTAAAAACAATAGAGAAGAAAAGACCGTCAAATAGGGATAATTTTATTATCACAAATGACGTGGCGCAAGAATTTGACAATACTGCGCCGAGTGCAAAAGATAACATTGAGGCTATAGAATTGTTGCAAAGCTTAGAAAATGAGGGCAGGGCGGCAACTGCGCAAGAAAAAGTAACACTTGCCAAATATAAAGGCTGGGGCGGTATCGATACGCGGTATATGCCTTATGAATTAAACAGCAGATTCTACAAACTGTATGATTATAATCAGCGCAAAGCCTTGCAGAGTTCGCAGAACAATGCGTTTTTTACACCGACAAAGGTTATTGACGCAATGTATGAGGGTCTTAAAAGAATGGGATTCCGTGGCGGGAATATTCTTGAAACATCAATGGGAGTCGGGAACTTCTTTGGGAGAATGCCTGTAAGTATAAGAAATAAATCTGCCCTTACAGGAGTAGAGCTGGAATCATATACTGCAAGAATCGCGCAGTACCTTTATCCGGGTGCAACGGTAATCAATAAGCCGTTTCAGGACGTTTCGATAAAAAACGGTTCATATGATTTAATTATCGGCAATGTTCCGTTCGGACAGAATAAAATCAGCTACAATAAAAAGAAATATTCTCTGCATAATTATTTTGTTATATCTTCTTTGGATAAAGTGCGTGACGGCGGTGTTGTGGCAGTTATTACAAGTGCTGGAACATTGGACAGTCATGGCATTGACGCAAGAGCGGCAATTATGGAAAAAGCTGATGTTGTTGCGTGCTATAAACTCCCCGAAAAGGTGTTTTCACGAAATGCAAGCACGGACGTTCAGACTGATTTACTTATTTTAAGAAAACGTGCTGCCAATGAAAAACCGAGAGGTGACAGTATTTTAAATACCACAACTACATCAGACGGGCTGAGGGTTAATGAATATTTTGTAAAACACCCGGAGAATGTTTTGGGAACACTTGCAAAAGGAATAAATGCATGGGGCGATATAACGACCGTACTTGATGACGGTAATTTCTTTGATAAACTGAATACAGCAATGAAGAAACTGCCGAAGGACCTGATTTCGGGTAAATCGGATTTAAAGCCTGTTGAAAATATTGTATCCATATCAGATAAGCCCAGATTTTTTGAAAAGAATGGACAGATATATGCCGATGACGGAGCAGGTACGGCAACGGCGGTATCTAAAAACCAAGAAGGCACTGTTCGTGATTACATAATGGTTCGTGATTCATATAAGAATCTGCTTGATGCATATGAGAAAGATTTGCCCGAAGAGGAAATAAAGCCTTTTAGAGATGATTTATCGAAAGCATATGATAAATTCTATAAAGAACACGGTGCTGTTACCGGTGACGGTAAAAAGAAAATCGGTACAAAAAAGAGTAAGAACAATACATTTTTGGAAGCCGATGCGGATTATTATTTGGTGAGCGGTCTGGAAAGATATAACTCAAAAGCTGCAAAATTTGAAAAATCGGCATTATTTGAAAAAGACACGCTTCGCAAAAAGAAGGTGACAAGTGTTGACGCTGCCTCTGATGCGCTGGCTGTTTCACTTAATGAAAGCGGCAGAATTGATTTTAAACGTATGCAGGAGCTTACCGGGAAAACCGAAAAACAGCTTGCGGAAGAATTAAAAGGCGAGGTTGTTCTTACACCTGACGGCAATTACGAACTTACAGACATATATTTATCAGGAAACATTTATGAAAAGCTGGCCGCGGTAAAAGGCAAGCCTGAATTTAAAGAACAGCAAGAAATGCTTGAAAAGGTGATTCCTACACCAAAAGACGCATCTTCAATCACAGTGAAATTGGGCGCAAACTACATAGAACCTTCATATATTGAACAGTTTGCACGTGACGTACTCAATTCTCGTCTGACAATAAGAAAAGATGTTTCGGGAAGATGGATTATTGAAGGAGTAAGACAAGCACGCTACGGAGATATTGTCAATGTAAAATATGGATGCAATGCATTTAATGCAGTACAGCTTTTGGAGAAAATATTAAATGACGGCGAAATAACGGCTACAAAAAAAGTCGGTGCCGGCGATAAGTCTATTACAGTTTTTGATGCGGAAATGACAGATATAGCAAGGCAAAAAGCCGATGATATAAGAGAGGCGTTTGATTCATGGATATTCCGCGACAGCGAGAGAAGGTCAAAAATAGTTGATAAATATAACCGTACATACAACAATTACAGACCGCTTGACTATAAGCGTATCGCGGAAAAACTATCATTTGATTCTATGGACAATACACTCAAAGAAAAGCTTTATCCGCATCAGAAAAACGGTATTGCAAGATTTTTATTCGGTGGTAATATCCTGTTTGCTCACGGTGTCGGTACCGGAAAAACATTTGAGATGATTGCTTCGGTTATGGAAGCAAGGCGAATGGGCATTATAAATAAAGCCGCAATAGTTGTACCAAACAATAAAGTTGTAGATTTTAAAAATGATATAGCGCAAGCCTATCCGAACGCAAAGGTGCTTGTAATTGATACTGCAAATAAAAAAAGGCAGACAATGCTCGGTTTGGTAAATTCAAACGATTGGGATATAGTTCTTATTGCAAGGACTACATTTACCAAAATACCGGTAAGTCGAGAACTTCAGGCAAATTATGCCGCACAGCAGCTAAAAGATTTGGAAGTTCAAATTTCTGAGGCAGAGAGAGACAGGAATGTATCAAGAAGGCAGTTAAAGGGGTTAATTACGCAAAGGGATAATTTTGAACAGAAGATAAAAGACCTTAACTCCGACACAAAACGTGATGAGAACAGTGTTGATTTTGAAAAGCTCGGTATTGATTGTATATGCGTTGATGAGGCACATAACTATAAAAGCATTATGACACCGTCAAAGCTGGATATAAAAGGCTTGGTAAACAGAAATAATGCACAGATGGCAAATGATATGCTGATGAAATTGGATTATATTCGTTCCATAAACGGCAGAATTATATTCGGAACCGGTACTCCTATTACCAATACCGTATCGGAGATATACAACATGATGCGTATGGTTCGACCTGATATTCTGGAGGATGCGGGAATACATTCGCTTGATGAATGGGTAAATACGTTTGCAAAGATTGAAAGCACTACTGAAATAGGCATAGATAATCAGATTAAGACAAAATCAACACAGGTTATAAGAAGTTTTGTAAATGCTTCTGAAATGGTAGGTATGTTCAGACAGTTTGCGGATATTGTATTTACAAAAGATGTTGTAAAGAATCTGCCGAAAGCAAAATATATTGATGTTGAAATTGACGGTACTGCAGAACATCAGGAAATACAAAGGCAGATTTCAGAAGTTCTTGCCAAAACAAAAAAGTCGGAATTGCTGAAAGCATACGGGCAGGTTATGGCAATGGCAGATGCGGCATCGGTTGATTTAAGAATGCTCTCGGGTGCGGATTCGGATTATAACGTGTTTAAAGACCGCGCGCTTGATGAGCTTGAATATGAGAACAGCAAAATCAATACAATGTGCAATATTGTATTTGATGAGTACAAAAAATCCGATAAAATAAAAGGAACACAAATCATATTTTGTGATAAAGGCTCGGGTTCAGGTGCGGTGTACTCATTTAATCTTCATAAAGATATTATGCAAAAGCTTATAGATAAGGGTATTGCGAAAGATGAGATCGTTATCATAAAAAATCAGAGTGATGCGCAGCTTGAAGCACTTTACGATAAGGTAAATGAGGGCGAGGTTCGTGTTATAATCGGAACATCTCAAAAAATGGCGGAGGGACTTAATGTTCAAAAGCGTGTTGTTGCAATACATCACCCGACTGTAACATACAAACCGTCAGATTGGGAACAGGGTAACGCGCGAGGTATTCGTGCCGGAAATATCAATGATGAAGTAAAAATATACAGATATTTGCAGGAAAATACCTTCGACTCTCATAAATGGCAGGCACAGGACCGCAAAAGTGAAATGATAAATAAAGCTCTGCGCGGTGAGACGGTTGACGAAATGGAAGATATAGGTGCTGATGATGAGGGCGGTGCAGGTATAGACGCGGCAACGGCTATGGCAATAACATCGGGAAATCCGCTGGTAAAAGAAAAGATTGACATTGACAAAGAGGTTGTTCGCCTTAAAACTCTCAAAAGAAATTATATGGGAGAATTGTACCGTTACCAAGACGCTGTGGCAAAGAACCCGGGAATGATAAGCCGATTTACAAATTACGCCGATAATCTCAAAAGAGATATTGCTCTTAAATCGCAATATAAAGAAAAGCCGATCATTAACATTAAGGGTAAATCTTTTGAAAAGCAGACAGAGGCAAACAAAGCCCTTTCGGAATCTATAAAATCCGCGCCAAAGAACGGACAGTTCTCGAAAGTCGGTACATACAACGGTTTTGATATTATGTTTAAAGGCGATACGGGCGGTATGAATTATTCGGTTATTCTAAAAGGTGCCAATGAGTATTCGGTTGAGTATGCCGGAAACGGAAACAACCTTGCAAGGATTGCCGGTGTTTTAAACAGATTGGACGTAGAACTCGATAGGGTTTTGGGGCGTGTTGAAACTCTTAAAACCGATTTGGAATTTGCAAAAAAGGAAATCACGAAACCTTTTGAAAAAGAAAAGGATTTGAGTGCTGCTCTTGAAAAACAGAAGGATATTACATATCGCTATGAGCATTACGGCGAAAAAACCGAAAGTGTGGAAAAAGAGGAAAATGATGTTATTCACAGCAGCAGGGATATAGCCGACAATGGTTCGGGATATAAAGAGTATGCATATAAAGCTTTGACGAATAAGAGTGATATGGTTGTTACTGTTTTGAACCAGGACACTATATACGATGAAAACGGGAAATTAAATCGCAGCGACATTATTGATAAGGGCATTCAGAATGTGAGAAGAAAGAACAATCCGAAGAATACGGAAGAAAATGCATATGTTTATGTCCCTGACATAGGACGTGATATTTTAGTGACAAAAGATTCACTAAGGCACGGATTAACAAGAAATGCAGAAAACACAGCAAAGGCAACTTTGAAAATTGGCGATATTTTGGAAAATGCAGTTAAGGTAAATGAGTTGTCACCCAGAAAAAATACTGTTGGCGGATATGTATTGATAGGAATGGGTATTGATAAAAACGGTGATTACTATCCTACTCGAGTCGTGGTAAATAATTTCAAGATTGATGATATTGAAGTGTTGGATGTTCTATATGCTGCAAAAACAAAAAGAAGAACCAGTCCTCAAATGAGGCAGGGTATCGTTGAAAATTCAACTCCCCTAATAAAAGGTTCTTCTACTATTAGTATAGCAGATCTGCTTGAAATTGTCAAGAATGATTTTTCTGATGTGTTGACTGATGATGTGCTTGACAATATAGGTGCGAAACGCAGCAAAAGTTCGTTGTCGGAAAGCGTGGTTTATAAAGACATAGCCGACAATGACGATACAAGCAGGTGGACTACGGGGCGCATGACGGGCGGTTCTGAGGACGATGTTAATATATCCGACATCGTAAGAGATATAAGAGATAAATTCGGCATTCCGATCGCTACGGGCAAGGTTACAGACCGAGAGGCTTCGGGAATATACAAAGAAAAACCGGAAACCATACGTACAAGAATCGCAAATAACCTACCGACAATATCACATGAGCTGGGGCATCACCTTAATAAGAAATATCATCTTGAGCGCATGGAAAGTGTGAAAGAACTGCGGAAGGCTGTTTCAAAGGAATTTCTGGATCAATATCCGCCCGAGGCGAAGAACGGAGAGGCGGTTGCGGAATTTGTAAGAATATATTTGAAAAATGCAAATGATGCTAATAGGCTCTGCCCTGATTTTTACTCGGATTTTGTAAGCGAGCTTTCTAAGGTGGACTTAAAAGCCGTAAATGAAATTGCATCTTCCGTGAATAAATATTTGTCGTATAATATTTCCGAACGGTTTGATGCGGCGATTGTAAGCTCGCAAAAGAAAGAGAAACCGACATTTAAAGAGGCTTGGAGTAAGTTATATTCTGATTGGGTAGATGCGTTTCACCCACAAAAAGAGGCAGTCGATTATGTTGAAGATGTAACCGGGAAAACTTTATCGGGAAAAAAGAATGCTTATATATTGGCGACAAACTCGCTTAATGCGCATACGGTGGCGAATTTCTTGATATGTGAGGGATTTCGCGATTTAGACGGCAATATAGTCAATGCAAAATCTTTTGTTGACAGTATTGGAATGGTCGATTCAAAAAATGTGAAACTGCTGGATAAATACCTTGTTTTGAAACATTCATTGGAGTGGATTGCACCTAAAGGTGAAGATGTGGCGGTAAAGCGTGTATTTGCGGACGATACTCTGGAGAATGTTGATGAAATCAAAAAGCAGATTGCAATGATTGAAAAAGAACATCCCGAAATCAAAACTGCGGCAAAAAATCTTTATGAATACCAAAATAATGTATTAAAGTATTTTGTTATTCCGGCAGGTGGTATGACAGAGCAAACGCTCCAATCCCTTAATAAAAAATATCCGTCCTATGTTCCGTTTTACAGGGCAGTAGGCAAAAAGTCCGGCATGGCAAAAGGGACATTTGCAAATCAGCGCTCACCTATCATGCGGGCAAGAGGAAGCGGAGAACTGATAATCAGTCCTACGGAAAGTATTATTCGTAATACCGAAAAAATGGTTAAGTTTGCTATGCGTAACCAAGTGATGAGCGTGTGGGCGGATTATGCCGATAAAGTGGAGGGATTCGGTCAGTTTATGGAAAAGGTCCCACCGGATATGCTGCCGCATTTTACAAATATCACGGCTCAAAAGGAACAGTTTGCGGACGCGTTGCAACAAACATTAAGCTCGGGTGAGGATTATTTCGCAGTAAGCAATTTAATTGATGAAATATTCGGAGATGCAGTTTCGGATTTTACACCTATAGCAAATCCAAGTAAAAAAATTGTAACTGTTATGAGGAATGGTAAGCAGTCCTATTATCAGATACATAATGAGGAATTTTACAAGTCGGTTGCAGAATTATCACCGCGCCAGACATCGGGTTTATTAAGAATCATGAACAATATAATGCAGCCTATGAAATTGCTTATTACGCAGAACAACCCAATATTTGCGGCAACAAATGCGATGAGGGATTTCGGAACAGCGTATAAATTATCTGAGACAAACAATCCGGTTGTTTTCACAATGCAGTATTTAAAAGCATTGAGTGGCATAATAACCAATAGTGAGAATTATAAACAGTATAAGGCAATGGGCGGTGGACATTCCTCGGAATTGTCTGCGAATATTGAAGATATTTCAAAAACCCTGCAGAGAGTTGCACAAAAGGACATGGGCAGGGCGCGGAGGTTGGCATATGCGATATTCAGGCACCCGATAGAAACTGTTGCAGCCATAAATGATGCGGTTGAAAGTACACCAAGATTTGCAGAATTTCAGAGAACATTAAAGAGTGGCGGAGATTTGCAAGAGGCAATATTCAATGCAGATGATATAACAACCAACTTTAAAAGGAGCGGTAAAGGTGATACCGCAAAAGCCGTGAATAACCTTATAATGTTTAACAATGCAGCGGTACAAGGCATCGATAAAATGTTTAGGACGATTACCGATAAAGATCCAAAAAAGCGTTATAAAACTTTATTGAAATGGTTGTTGCAAGCACTTTTAATGGGAGTTGTCGGCTATATTTACAATAGATTGGTTGATGAAGAAGGATACAAGAACCTATCAAGTTATAAAAAGAATAATTTCTATAACTATGCAATCGGTGACGGTAAATTCATATCATTACCAAAACCGAGAGAAAATGCATTGCTTGACTCTTTTACGGAAAGAAGTATAGAATTTTTGACCGGGAGTAATAAAGATGCCTTTTATGATTTCGGGGGATATATAACACAACAGCTTTTGCCGCCGGCTATCCCAGATTCCTTGAAACCAAGCGAAGCGCTGCATTCGGTTTTAGGAAGTACTATTTTTGGCGGATTGGCAGATGTAGGATTTAATGAAGATTTTAAGGGTGCTCCGATAGAAAGCGGATATGATCAATATTTGCCGTCAAATGAACGTTACAGCGACACAACGTCAATTCCTGCATACTGGTTGGGACAAACAAAATTGGCAAGGGCGTCAAATGTTTCACCAAAACAGATAGATCATATAATATCTCAGTATACCGGAATAATAGGGCAGGTAAACAAGGCGTTATTTCCAATGAACGATAAAAGACGCGATTATACAATAGGTTTGCGTAATAAGTTCATTTCGGACAGTAATTATTCTACGGATTTGTTAAACAAGATGTATGACAACAAGGATGCGGCTCAGACGAATTTTAATTTTAAGCCGAGCATAAATAATGCGTTGGAATATGAAGAAAATGCAATTTGTGCAAGCTATATTTCAAATATGAATAAGTCTGTGAGGAATCTGCCTGAAGAACAGCAGCGAACAGGGAGAGCCTACTTATTAAAAGAGCTCAACAAATGGAATACGGCGGCAACTGAGGGCGAAATTTTGATGAAGGAGAAACTAAAGAATGATACCATAAGCGATGATTTGCTTATAACGGATCTTCCGAAGAGTACAATTGAATGGACATCAAATAAAGTGAAGTATGCCTATGACATGAACCCGAAAGAGTATACCGAGTATGTGAAAGACTATCTTGCAGCTGTGGAGAAATACAGAAAACGGGCAAGCCGGAGGAATGGGGATTTATATTCAGAGGCGTTGTCAAATGTAAAAACAGAAGCTAAAAAAGAAGTGAATGAGAAGTATAGAGCGAAGTTCAGATCGAAAGGAGAGAAAAAATAATTAAAGTATCTATCTTGCATAATCTTATGACAAGGATTGTCTTGAGAATATACGGGTATATCTGACAGCAAGCGGTCAGAGCATTGTGGACAGAGCCATAAATGTAAAATGCACAAAGGCGGAAATAATCTGGGTATTTTCTGATATAGAGGCAGTACCGTTTAACCGCGGTTTCTACTCGGTTGACTTAAAGTATTTCTTCCGTATCACTCTTGCAGTATTTACAGGTCTCGGCAGACCTACCGAGGTGGAAGGTCTTGCAACATTTGATAAGAAAGTAATTCTTTTCGGCTCTGAGGGAACTGCAAAAATCTTTGCCTCAAAGTACAAAGAGGACGCTTTCGATCCGCAGCTCTGGCGCAAAACCAATATGCCGAACGCAATAGTTGAGGTTGTTGACCCGATTGCTTTGGGCGCTAAAGTTGTTGATATTGAAGATAAATGCTGCCAGTGCTGCGATGACGACTTTGATCTGGCAAGTGTACCCGAATCGGTATGCAGAGTATTTGATGACAGCTTGATTCTCGGCGGAGAGCAAAAGCGCGTATTTGTATCTATCGGAATATTCTCTATCGTAAAGCTTGAACGTAAGGTTCAGCTACTGATCCCGGCATATGATTTCTGTATTCCGCAGAAAGAATGTGTAGGCGCAACAGACGATAATCCGTGTGACTTGTTCGAACGTATAAGCTTCCCGGTTGACGAATTTTTCCCACCGGAGAAAAGCGAGTTTGTAGACAGTAACGATAAATGTTCTCCGCCTAAGTGCGGATGCTGATCGGCTAAGAACAAAAAGACAGGGCGATGCCCTGTCTTTTTGTTCCCTAAATATAAAATTTATCGTCTTTTGTCAAATTCAAATAATCAATTCCGCGCGCAAAACGTGCTTTTACAATATTTACATCAATCACGAACGCAGCAGCGTTTTGTAACCGCTGTTTGTAAATATTATATCATGCACGGTTTTGAAAATCAATCAATCTACGAAAAATTTTCGTAAAAAATTATATTGACACGGTTTTAAACTTAAAGTATACTGAAAAAAACAAACAGGGGATATTAAAAAACTCCGGAGTGCAAGAAAAGAAAAATTATTTCTTTTTTTGCTATCAACAAACTTCGCCGTTGGGTAAAGTTTGTTAATTCCAAAGCTTTTTCTATCCCAAATAAAAATTAATGAAAGGAAGTTGTTTATGGATAAGGTAACGGTGATTTTTTCCGAGATATGCGGAAAAATCAAGCCTATGAATGCGGTCAACAACGGACCGAAAATACCGCTTTTGAACGGTGATCAGACAGTCGAAAATCATTTAGACTACAAAGCCGCAAGAATTCCGTATGCAAGAACGCATGACTCTGCGCTTTGCGGAAATTACGGCGGTGAGCACGTTGTCGATATACACTGCGTATTCCCTGATTTTGATGCTGACGCGGACTTGCCTGAATCGTACGATTTTACTCTGACGGACAGGTACTTAAAAAGTATTGAGGAGGCAGGTACTAAGGTATTTTACCGTCTTGGTGAATCGATTGAGTACAGAAAGAAAAAGTATGCAATCTTGGTGCCGCGTGATTTTTCAAAATGGGCAAGGATCTGCGAGCATATAATCCGCCACTATACCGAGGGCTGGGCAGACGGCTTTTTTATGGATATTGAGTATTGGGAGATATGGAACGAGGCGGACGGTGACGCGAAAGATCCGATTGAGGCAAAGCGTACATGGATGGGCACGCCGGAGGAGTATTATGAGCTTTACTGCGTTGCGGCAGCGCACCTGAAAAAGTGTTTCCCAAAGCTTAAAATCGGCGGCCCTGCCGTATCCACGCTGTTTAATTCCGACTGGGTGGAAAATTTCTTTAAGTATATAACCGCAAAACCCGAGCGTGTGCCGCTGGACTTTTTCTCGTGGCATCTCTATACATATGATCCGAAATTGTTTGCCGAGCATTCGCAGCTTGTGCGCGGACTGTTGGAAAAGTACGGTTACGGCGATGCCGAGAGTATATTAAATGAATGGAACTATAATATAGATTGGCAGGAAAGATTTATCGAGAGTGTTGAAACGATAAACAGCATGAAGGGCGCGGCTTTTACAGCGGCAAGTATTCTTGTTGCGCAGGATTCGCCTGTGGATATGCTGATGTATTACGATGCGCGCCCGAACACCACATTTAACGGTATGTTCGATTACATATCGCTGGAAAAGCAGAAAACGTACTATGTTATAAGCGGATTTTCTGATTTGGCAGAATGTGAAAATCAAGTAAAGGCGGAGATTTCGGGAGATGATTTGTACTGTGTTGCGGCAGCGAACGGCGAAGGGTATGAAATTATGCTTTGCTATTACAGTAACGAGTTGGGTATGCCGAAAAAGACAATCGAGCTTGATTTACAAGACGTTTTACCGGGTGATGCCGAATTCTATCTTTTAGATGAGCGGTCTGATAACAGACTTGTAAAACGTGAGAGCATACAAAAGGATCATGCACTGCTGCATATTGAGATAGAGCCGCAGTCGGTTCTGTTTATAAAGGGAGGTGCGCTGAAATGAATAAAATCAGCATAGATTTTTCGAAGAACAAAGACAAAATCAAGCCAATGCACGCGGTCAACAACGGACCGAAAATATCGGCGGTGGATCAGAAATCGGACAACAAGTATTTTTATAAAGAGGCGCATATTCCGTACGCAAGAACGCACGATGCGGCGCTCTGCTCAAATTACGGCGGTGAGCATACCGTAGACGTACACGCGATATTCCCCGATTTTGACGCGGATGTCGATTCTCCCGATTCGTATGATTTTGTAAATACCGATATTTATCTGAAAAATACCGAGTCGGCGGGAACTAAGGTGTATTACCGCTTGGGTGCGGCGATAGAGCACAGACCGAAAAAGTATGCAATTTTGGTGCCGCGCGATTTTTCGAAATGGGCAAGAATCTGCGAGCATATAATCCGCCACTATACTGAGGGCTGGGCAGACGGATTCTTTATGGATATTGAGTATTGGGAGATATGGAACGAGCCTGATCTTGATCCTGCAGGTGCGGCAAATCCGCGAAATTGGGCGGGTACACCAGAGGAATTTTATGAGCTTTATGCGGTTGCGGCAACACATCTGAAAAAGTGCTTCCCGAACCTTAAAATTGGCGGCCCTGCCGTGTCGAACATATATAACGAGGATTGGATGCACGGATTTTTCTCATATATTAAAGAGCATAATGCGCCACTCGATTTCTTCAGCTGGCACCTTTATGCAAGCGAGACAGAGCCATATAAACAATATGCCGAAAAGGTGAACTCATATCTTGATGAGTACGGATACAGTAATGCCGAGAGCATTTTGAATGAATGGAATTATGTCAAAGGCTGGACTGATGAATTTGTCTACAGTCTGAAAGTTGAGAACAGCATGAAAGGCGCGGCGTTTGTTGCGGCGTCTATGCTCAAATGCCAGGATCTGCCGATAGATATGCTCATGTATTATGACGCGCGTGTCGGCACGGCAATGAACGGGCTTTTTAATGTCATTTCGCAAAGACCGCAAAAGCCGTATTATGCAATAAAGTTCTTCTCTGAATTATACGCACTGAAAAATCAGGCGGAGCTTGAGATTTCGGGAGAGGACATATATGCCGTTGCGGCAAAAGACGGTGAGGCTGCAATTTGTATTGCATACTATACCGATGAGGACGGGCGCGAAAGAAAATCGGTCGAGCTGGAGTTAAAAGCTGTGTCGGGTAAAGCGCTGGATGTATTCCTGTTAGATGATGCACATGACGCAGAGTGTGTTTCGCATCAATTTGCGGATACCGACAAAACGTCACTCTTTTTGGACATTGAGCCGAATACGGTGATATTTATAAAATCAAGAGAGATTTAGAGAAAGCTGATGCCGTATCGGGATACCGATACGGCATTAAAGGTTGCGGTGTCAACAAATCAAATGTTTTATTACCTCAAATATGTTATAGTAAATATGAATTATTCCTATGCCGCACAAAGTTCCTGTAATAAATCTTCTTAAATTGTTTGATTGCATTTTTTTTAAAGAATCCCCTCCCTGAAAAATTCTTTGTGAAGTAAAAATGCGATATTAATGTTGTACAACAAATATCAATTGATAATGCCATTATAGCATATCAAAATTAAAAAGTCAAGTTAAAGTTTTATAATAAAACTTTAACTTTATTATAAAATAAAACTAAAACCTTTATAATATAAGTACCGTTTATTTTATTATCTATTATTACTTACGGAAAGGTTATGAAATTATGAAAATCAAATCATCAAATTATGAATATGCTCCGATAGGAATGAGGATAAAGACATCGCGAAAAAATAAAGGATATACCCAGGAATATCTGGCAGAAAAATTGAATGTGAGTACACAGCATATAAGCGATATTGAGAGAGGGTTAAACGGCGTGTCCGTCCCTGCATTGATGGACTTATGCACAGTTCTTGAGGTGAGCGCCGATTATATACTTTTCGGGACGGCATCGGGCAAATCAAATAATCCGATTATTCAGTCGCTTGAAAAGCTTACGTCACATCAGCGAATGTATGCTGAGAAATTATTGCAGGTATATATAAATTCATGCGGAATAGAATGATTTTCTAAGAATAAACCCCCGTTTTTCGGAATAGTAATTATGTAAATACTATTGGAAAAGGGGGTTGTTTTATGAAAGGACAAAAGTGGGTTTATCCGATTTTAATGCTTTCGGTTTTTGCGGTCGGGATTATTGTCGGGAGTATTTATGCGGTAAATATGCGAGAGAGCGCGGCTGCGGCACTGGACGAATATCTTTCGGATTTTTTGAAAAACAGCGATTTGCAGAAAAACAGTATATTTTTAAGCTCGCTCGTCGATAACTTAAAAGTATTTGCGATTATTTTCATTGCCGGGTTTTTTAAGATAGGCACACCTGCCGTTTTAGCCTGCGGTGTGACCGAAGGATTTGTCTCGGGATTTACTACTGCGGCAATGATTAAATTAAAAGCGGTAAACGGATTATGGATTTCTCTGGCGAGTCTGCCGGCGGCACTTATTTTTGTTGCCGATTTGGTATTTTTCGGTGCGTACAGCATGGATTTCGGGATTACACTCGGAAAAAAAGATGTTTTTTTGAAAAAATCTTATTTTATTTTTTCGCTTATCGCACTTACTATATTTTGTGTTGCCGCTCTTTGCGACGGTTACATAACCACAATATTTATGAAAATGCTTGTAACCAAAATGTAACATTAAAGTATCATTTATACAAATTTCTGACATAATCTTGTAAAAAACACATAAAAAAGACTATACAAACGGAAAAAAGTGTGCTATAATAGATTTGTTTGATATGAGGAATGAAACTTAATTGTAATAATATTATGTAAACGATATAGGAGGAAAGGAAATGACTGATTATGTACAGGGGTTTGCCTGCTTTATGTCGGGAGAAAAGCACAAATCCCAAAATACTGTCCAATCGTATAAACGAGATGTTTCTCAGTACATAGATTATCTGAATTTAAACGGGATAACCGATATAACGGCGACAAACGGGAGAACTGTTTCGACTTATCTTTCAAAGCTGCAGCATGACGGCAAGGCGACATCTACGGTTTCAAGAACTTTGGCGTCGCTGCGGTCTTTTTATACATATGTCAGGGAGTCGGGAGAGGATATGCCGAATCCGACGGCAAATCTCGAAACGCCGAAAGTCGAAAAAAAGCTGCCGCGAATACTCACACCGCACGAGGTGGAGCTATTGTTGGATCAGCCCGATTCGGAGTGCGTAAAGGGCAAACGCGATAAGGCGATGCTTGAACTTTTATACGCTACCGGAATACGTGTTTCCGAGCTTATAAATCTCGATATAAACGATGTAAATACTGTTATGGGATTTATAAAGTGCACAGGCACGAAAAAAGAGCGTATTGTCCCGATGGGGAATGTCGCAAGGATTGCCGTGAATGACTACATCTTAAATTCGCGCCCGATTATGGCAAAAGACGAAAATTCGCTTTTTGTAAACTGCAACGGGGCAAAGCTTTCAAGACAGGGCTTTTGGAAAATAATTAAGCAGTACCAAAAGCAGGCGGGGATTTCGGCGGATATTACGCCGCACACTCTGCGTCATTCTTTTGCTGCGCATCTTTTGGAAAACGGTGCGGATTTAAAGTCGATCCAGGAAATGCTCGGTCATTCCGATATATCTTCAACGCAGATATATTCACAGCTGATGAACAGCAGACTAAAAGATGTATATGAAAAAGCACACCCGAGAGCGTGAAGGGGAATTACCTGTATAATATTCAAAAGAAAAGGGAGAAATTAAAATGGGAATAAAGCAGCTTATAAAAAAATCGGATGTTGTATATCATGCGGCACTGAGCACGGTGGCAGATGCTAATCGGAAAAAATACGAGAGGGTATCAAAGGACGAGAAAAAGCTCAAGGAATTTATGGCAAAGGAGTACAAGCGGGCAACAGGCAAGACTCTTAATATACCGCCGAAAAGCTATACCGAGAAGATTCAATTTGCAAAATTCTACGATTCCACACCTCTGAAAGCTAAATTGACCGATAAATATGCGGTAAGGGAATGGGTGGCTGATACAATAGGAGAGCAGTATCTGATACCGCTTTTGGGCGTATGGGATCATTATGATGAGATTGATTTTTCAAAGCTGCCCGAAAAGTTTGTTTTAAAGACGAATAACGGCTCGGGGACAAACCTTGTTGTGACCGACAAAGCTTCAATTGATCATAAAAAAGCGAAGAGAGACTTTGAGTTTTGGTTAAAGCAGGATTTCGCTTTTTCGGGCAGAGGATATGAATTGCACTATTCGCTCATAAAGCCCAAAATTATTGCGGAGAAGTATATGACCGACAAAACAGGCGAACTGAATGACTACAAATTCCTTTGCTTTAACGGAGAACCGCATTTTGTGTGGGTGGACGTGGGAAGATACTCAAAGCATTGCAGGAATGTGTATGATCTTGAATGGAATCTTCAGCCGTGGAAACAGTTTACATATGACAATTCCGAAAAGCCTATTCCGAAACCTGAAAATCTGCAGACGATGATTGAGCTGGCAAGAAAGCTCTCAAAAGGGTTCGGTCATGTAAGAGTTGATTTATATAATATTGACGGGAATATTTATTTTGGAGAGATGACCTTTACAAACGGAAAGGGATTTGAGATGATATATCCGGAAGAGGCGAATATTATGCTGGGATCTTTATGGAAAGAGTATGACGAGTAGAAAGAAAAACCTCTTTCGCACCCGGTGGAGCTGCGGCAAAATGATTTCATTTTGCCGCGGCTCTTTGATTTATAATCAAAAATGACGGTATGCGCGTCATTTTTGGCTGAAATAAAAAGTTTCAACCTGTCGTAAAATTAAAATTAGCCGGAACTTTTTATTTCTACCTAAGAATTTTAATTGGAAAACGTTAGTTTTACAATTACCTATTTTGTGCAAATTCATATCAAAAATCCGTGATTTGTTGTAATTTAAAAACAATTGAAATTGCAATGGTTTTGTGTTAAAATAAGAACAGTATAAAATTGCCGTTTGAAAGGGGAATTTTTCAGATGAACACAAGAAAATTCGGTATTATAGATATCGGCTCAAACACAATCCGTGCCGTAAAATATAAAGACAATCGACCGTGCGGCGATAAAGCCGCCGCCTCGCATATTTTGCATTTTACAAATGAGGGTATTCTCTCGGAGGAGGGGGCGGCGGATCTTATATCCTCGCTTTTGCAGTTAAAAGAATATCTCGACGATGTCCCGATATATGCATTTGCAACATCTGCTATGCGTGATGTTAAAAATTTCTGTGATATAAAAAAGCAGGTATCTGATAAGACGGGCATAGAAATCGAGCTTATCTCGGGAGAAACCGAGGCGGAGTATGATTATATGGCGATAAGGAGCGTGTGCGCGGATAAGTGCGGTATTGCAGTTGATCTGGGCGGCGGAAGTGCGCAGGTTATAGCTTTTGATGAAAACGGCGTCACTGAGTCGGAGTCGTTTGCAATTGGCGTTAAACGTATGCGAAACGCTTTTTGCAAAGGTGTAATTCCCGAAAATGCCGAAATTTTAAATATAGACGCACATATTGAAAAAGAGCTTTCGGAGATACACGCAAAAAGCGGGATTATATGGTTTATGGGCGGTACGGCAAAAGCCGCCGAGCTTGCGGCGCAAAAGCTTTTTTCGGTATCTGCAATAACCCCGGAGGTGTTGGAAAATATTTTTTCGGAGATTTGCAAATCACCCGAACTCGGAAAAAAGCTTTTCGGGAAAAGATACGAAACCATGCCGGTGGGGTTAAAGGTTATGAAAAAAATATGCGAAGCTCTCGGCGGCAGGGAAATTGAAGTTTGCGAAGTCGGAGTGCGTGACGGATACGCAGAAAAAATAACAAAGGAGAAATAAGATATGAATAAAAAGCATTTGGCATATATGCAGATGGTTGTGGCATCGGTTTTATGGAGCATTGCAGGGATTTTTATAAAGCTTATCGATGCAAATCCGTTTACAATAGCCGGACTGCGCAGTGCGGTGGCGATTATCCCTGTGATTGTTATGATGGCGGTAAATCATGAAAAACTGAAGCCGACCAAAAATGTACTTATTTCGGCGGTATTTATGATGCTGACCTTTAATGCGTTTGTTGCGGCAAATAAGCTCACTACTGCGGCAAATGCGATAGTTTTGCAGTTTACCGCACCGATTTTTATCGAGATAATAAGCATTGTATTTTTACATGAAAAGGCAAAGATGATTGATATTTTAGCAGTTGCACTGACATTTATCGGTATATCTTTCTTCTTTTTCGAGCAGATGGACGGCGGCGGTCTTTTGGGGAATATAATTGCCGTTTTGGCAGGATTTTTTATGGCATTTATGTATATTGCGGTGAACCGTGCCGATCCGTCCGAGAAGATGAGCTCGATTTTCTTCGGTCAGGCATTTACGGCAATTGCCGGAATAATTGCCGGACTTATTCTGCCGACATTTTCGGGAAAGATTCCCGACGCGCTCACCGTTCCCTTTAATCTGAACCCGATGGGTTGGCTCTGCATTTTTATTTTGGGTGTTGTACAGCTCGGTATTCCCTATGTTTTGGTCGGACTTGCCTCGAAAAACTGCTCGGCGCTTGCCTGCTCCTTGATAGGGGTAATCGAGCCGCTTTTAAACCCTGTCTGGGTGGCGATATTTAACGGCGAGATTCCCGGCATATTTGCTCTTATAGGTGCCGTGATAATTATAGTATCGGTTTCAGGGTGGTGCATACTTTCAGATAAAGATGGAAGTGCAAAACCACGCACCAACCGCAGTCTGAGTGAATAAAAACACACGCACCGATCGCAGTGTCGGCAGATAAGGAGAGAAATTATGGATATAGAACACATTGCCAAACTATCAAAGATTGCCTTTACGAAAGAGGAATACGAAAAAGCGGCGGAGGAAATGGCGGATATTATAAAGCTTATGGGAAAAGTCACAGAGTGTGCCGAAGAAAGCGCATATATGCCGAGTGCCGCCGCTTTTTCCGATTTACGGGAGGATAGAGCAAAATCCTATGAAAAATCGGTTACCGATAATGCAAAAGAGGTTAAGGGCGCACAGTTTGTCGTGCCTAAGGTGGTATAATGGATATTGAAATTTTGCGAAAAGAACTCGACTCGGGGAAAATCGGTGCGGTAGAGCTTACCCGAAGTCTGATAGACAAAATAAAAAAAGAGGACGGTAATCTCAACTCCTTTATAACGCTTGCGGAGGAGGCGGCAATATCTGCCGCAAAAAAGGCAGATGAGCGAATAAAGCGAGGCGAGCAAAGTTATTTGACAGGGATACCGATAACGCTAAAAGATAACATCTGCACCGAAAAAATCCGCACAACGGCGGCATCGCGAATGCTTGAAGATTTCGTGCCGCCTTATGATGCGACAGCCGCGGCGCGCTTAAAATCAGCCGGTGCGGTGATTTTGGGGAAAACCAACATGGACGAGTTTGCCATGGGTTCAAATTCCGATACATCATATTTCGGAAGAGTCAAAAATCCGATAAATCCCGAAAAATCTGCGGGAGGATCATCGGGAGGAGCGGCGGTAAGCGTTAAAGCTGATTTTTGCGCGGCGGCGCTCGGCTCGGATACCGGCGGATCTGTGCGCCTGCCGGCATCATATTGCGGTGTCTGCGGAATAAAGCCGACATACGGCAGAGTTTCGCGGTTCGGACTTATAGCCTTTGCGTCAAGCCTTGACCAGATAGGCGTGATAGCAAATTCGGCGAGGGATTGTGCGCATATGCTAAACTGCATTTCGGGGTATGATGAGTCGGACAGGACAACCGTAAAGCATGATAACGACTTTTTATGCGGTATCGGAAAAAGTATTTCCGGCTTGACGGTTGCGCTCCCTGAGGAGTTTTTCTCGGATAAGGTATCGGACGATGTGAAGTGTGCGGTATTTTCGGGGGCGAAATTTTTGGAGAAAAAGGGCGCAAAGCTAAAAAGCGTATCAATGCCGAGCCTTGATTATGCCGTTAGCGCATACTATCTGATTTCATCAGCCGAGGCGGCATCAAACCTTGCGCGGTTCGACGGTATAAAATACGGCTATCGCTCAAAAAACGGTAAAACATATGAGGAACTGATTGAAAATACACGCCGCGAGGGGTTCGGCGATGAAGTGAAGAGAAGAATACTTTTGGGAAACTTCGCACTCTCAGGCGGGTATTACGATGAATACTATAAAAATGCTTTGAAAGTAAGAAATAAAGTGAAAAATGACTATGAAAGAGTGTTTGATACGGCGGATATAATTATCTCACCGACCGCCTGCAAAAGTGTTCCCGATGCAAAAGAAAAGCTTTCGCCGAGTGAGATTTATATGGCGGACATCTGCACCGTGCCGGTAAATATCTCAGGACTCCCGGCAATAAGCACCACTTGCGGATATTCTACGGACGGCTTGCCGATAGGAATGAGCATAACAGGCAAAAGCTTTTTTGAACAACAGATTATATCGGTCTGCGATACCTTTGAGAGGGGGCGCGGTATATGAAATATATTCCTGTAATGGGACTGGAGATTCACGCCGAGCTTTTGTGTGACTCAAAGGTGTACTGCTCTTGTCCGAACAGATTCGGAGGGCGTGAAAACAGCCGCGTTTGCCCGATTTGTGCAGGACTTCCCGGAACACTGCCGAGTCTTAACAGAAATGCCGTAAGCCTGGCGGTTAAGGCAGGAATTGCCCTAAACTGCAAAATAAACAACTACTCGGCATTTGATCGGAAAAACTATTTTTACCCCGATCTTCCCAAGGCATATCAGATAACGCAGTTTGAATATCCGATATGCGGCGAGGGATATCTTGAAATTGAGGGTAAAAAAATCGGGATTGAGCGCATACACATAGAAGAGGATGCCGGCAAGCTCACGCATGAGGGTGATATATCGCTTGCGGATTTTAACCGCACGGGTGTGCCTTTGATAGAGATTGTGACAAAGCCTGATTTTCGCACAGTAAAAGAGGTGCAGAGCTTTGTTGAAGATGTGGCATTAAGGCTGAAATATGCCGGGGTGTGCGATGCAAGGTTAGAGGAAGGCTCTTTGAGGGTTGATGTGAATATTTCGGTGATGCCGGAGGGGAGCGCGGAATTTGGCACAAGAGCTGAAATTAAAAATCTCAACTCGATAAAATCAATCGGCAGGGCGATAGAGTATGAAATATCACGCCAGAGCGAGATTTTGGAGCGCGCAGAAAAGGTAATACAGCAGACGCGCCGATTTGATTCGCACACAGGCAAAACCTACCTTATGCGAAATAAAGAGGACGCAGACGAGTACAGATACTTTCCCGAGCCGGACATATTGCCGATACGGCTCAGCAATGCGGAGATTGAGGATATAAAAGCTGATATGGGCGAGATGCCGGATAAGCGCTTTATCCGATACACAAACGAGTACGGACTCGCAAAGGACGATGCGAGCCTTTTGATTGCCGATAAGGAGTTTTCCGATTTTTACGATTCCGCGGCAGATGTATACGGTGACAGAATCGGCACGGCGAAAATGATGCTCGGCGAGATGAGAAGAAACATGAACGATATGGGTGCGAAGATGTCCGATCTGAAATTTTCGCCGCAGGATTTGGCGGAGCTTGCCGCTTTGCAAAAAGATGAGTCGGTAAGCAAGAACGCGGCAAAGGATATTTTTAAGATTATGTTTTTAAGCGGCAGAAATCCAAAGGATATAGCAAAAACCGAGGGCTTTTTAATGGATAACGACACCGATTTTCTAAATGAGCTTACAGAGAGAGTCATTGCGGAGAATGAAAAAAGTGTATCGGAATATAAAAACGGCAATAAAAAGGTGTTCGGCTTTTTGATGGGGATAGTTATGCGCGGGGGAGGAAAGAGTGTGAATCCTAGCGCGGCGAAGAAGATACTGGAAGAAAAGCTTGAATTATCTTGACAGAATATGTATGTATGATATATAATTATATTATTAAAGTGCTTTTTGGCAAAGAAGAGAAAGGATGATTAAAATAATGTCAGTAACAGAGATTTTCGGCTCGAATGTATTTAATCTTTCGGTCATGAAAGAACGCTTGCCCAAAGCGGTGTTTCTTTCGGTAAAAAACACCATAGAAGAGGGCAGTGCGCTTGATAAGGGCGTTGCGGACGTAGTTGCAAACGCAATGAAGGACTGGGCTATAGAAAAAGGTGCAACCCACTATACGCACTGGTTCCAGCCTATGACCGGTATAACTGCCGAAAAGCACGATTCGTTCATCTCCCCGACGGGTGACGGACACGTTATAATGGAATTTTCGGGAAAGGGGCTTATAAAAGGTGAGCCTGACGCGTCAAGTTTTCCGTCGGGAGGCTTGCGCTCGACCTTTGAGGCACGCGGATATACTGCGTGGGATCCGACATCGTTCGCATTTATAAAGGACGGCTCTTTGTGTATCCCGACCACATTCTATTCCTATACAGGCGAGGCGCTCGATAAAAAGACACCGCTTATGCGCTCGATGGAGGCGGTTAATAAGCAAACTCTAAGGGTACTTAAGCATTTCGGCTCGGACGCAACGAGAGTAATCTCATATGTCGGACCGGAGCAGGAGTATTTCATTGTCGATAAAGAGCTTTACATGAAGAGGAAAGACATGATGCTCACAGGCAGAACGCTTTTCGGTGCGGCGCCCGCAAAAGGACAGGAAATGGACGATCACTATTTCGGACATATAAAAGAGCGCGTTTCAAAATACATGAAAGAGGTAGATGAGGAGCTTTGGAAATTGGGCGTTCTTGCCACGACAAAGCATAACGAGGTTGCACCGGCACAGCATGAGCTTGCGCCGATATTCTCAACGTCCAATATCGCCTGCGACCATAATCAGCTTACTATGGAGGTAATGAAAAGCGTTGCCGGAAAGCACGGTTTGGTCTGCCTGCTGCATGAAAAGCCGTATGAGGGCGTAAACGGCTCGGGTAAGCACAATAACTGGTCAATCGGCACGAATACGGGAGAAAATCTCTTTAAGCCGGGTAAGCACCCGATGGAAAATAAGCAGTTTCTGCTGTTTTTATCGGCGGTAATAAAGGCAGTGGACGATTATTCCACCATGCTTCGCGCAGCTGTTGCAACTGCCGGAAACGATCACCGACTCGGCGCAAATGAGGCACCGCCTGCGATTATCTCAATCTTTTTGGGAAAACAGCTTGACGATATAGTAACAGCACTAAAAGAGGGAAAGGATCCTGTTGATGAAACGCTGAACAGAATCTCTGTCGGCGTTGAGGCAGTGCCGACAATTAAAAAGGATACGACAGACCGCAACAGAACATCGCCGTTCGCCTTTACAGGAAACCGTTTTGAGTTCAGAATGCCCGGCTCATCACAGGCGGTTGCAGGTATCAATACCGTTTTAAATACCGCATTTGCCGCAACGGTTTCCGAAATCGCCGACAGGCTTGATGCCGGTGAGGACGTTATGGATATTGTGGTTGACATAATTAAAAAGCATGACCGTATCATATTTAACGGCAACGGTTATTCCGATGAGTGGGTTGAGGAGGCGCAAAAGAGAGGCTTGCCGAATTTGAAATCCTCGATTGAGGCGATTCCGCAGCTTGTCGCACCGAAAAATATCGAGGCATTCTCGAAAATGGGCGTTCTGACCGAGGTTGAGGCGCAGTCGAGATGCGAGATTCTGATGGAGGAATATGTAAAGACGATAAATATAGAGATGCTTACGGCACTGGAAATGGCAAAGCGTGAGATTCTGCCTGCCTGCATCAGATATGCAAGCGAGGTTGCCGAGGGCGTTGCGGTGAAGGAAAAAATAGGAATACAAGTGCCGATTGAGAAGATTTCGGCGATAAGCCTGGCGAAAAAGACGGAAAAGCTCTCGGAAAAGATAACCGAGCTGGAAAAAATCCGCGATAATATCCCGACAGATTGCGAGGTTATAAAGACTGCCGAATATTACAGAGAGCAGGTTGTTTCAAAGATGTCGGAGCTGCGCGCGGTGGCAGACGATCTGGAAACGGTTGTGGCAAAGGACGTATGGCCGTTCCCGACATATACGGAGCTTTTGTATAACGTATAAGGAAGATCTTAAAAAACTTCGGAACAAAAGAAAAGAATAGGAAATATAAACGTTTTGGCTCGGGTTTGTTAATTCCAAAGCTTTTTTCCTATCCACCATAAAAAACAAAGGCTGTTTAAAAAATCAATTGATTTTTTAAACAGCTCATTTTTTTGCTTTATGACTTACAGAAACTCGATCCTGTCTATCGGTATGTTGTTGCAAAATGCATTGACCTCATCTAAAGTGCACATATTCGTACCGTCTTTGGTGGCGGTGACACTTCCGCAGGCGGCGGAAAACATGGCTGTTTTTTTGAGATCAAACCCGTTTGCAAGAGAATATACAAGTCCGGCAACGACCGAGTCGCCGCAGCCGACCGTGCTTTTTCTTGCCACGTTCGGAGCGGCTGTTTTGTAAGCGATATTTTCCCGCATAAATATCGCACCGTCACCGCCCATAGATACAACGACCAGCTCAATTCCTGACTTCTGGATTTCTCTTATGCCGTTTAGTATATCGGCTTGCGATTTCATGGATTTGCCGCACAGATCCTCAAATTCGTGGATATTCGGCTTTATTGCAAACGGCTGTGCCTTTATTCCCTCGCTTAATTTTTCGCCTTCGGCATCAAGTATAACTTTAACATCATATTTTTTTGCCTCCTCAATAAGCGTTTTGTAAATATCCGGCTCGGTATCGGGAGGGATACTTCCTGCCAATACGGCGAAGTCGGCATCTTTAAGATGTGAGCGGTATTTTTCAAAAAATGCGTCTCGGTGAGCTTGACTCATGCATATTCCCGGCTCGTTTATATCGGTGGTGTCTCCAGAGGCGGCGTCAAATATTTTGTAGTTGGTTCGGGTGTGCCCGTCAACCTTTAAAAAATCACATTCCACATTTTCTTTTTTCAAAAGCTTTTCCAGGAGTGCTCCGCTCTCGCCGCCGATTATTCCGAGCGCGGTGTTTTCAGTGTTGAAATTTGAAAGCGCGCGCGATACGTTTATTCCTTTGCCGCCGGCATCGATTCTGTAATCTTTTGCACGGTTTACCTTGCCCTTTTGGAAATTATCAAGGTTAAATGTTTTATCTAAAGATGGGTTTAAGGTGAGTGTGATGATTCTGCTCATTTTCTGTTCATTCCTTTATCTGTTTAATATGTTTAATATATCACAAAAAGTGTATTTATATACCAAAAAAGAGATGTAAAAAAAGTCCTTTCCAAAGCTTTTTCTATCCTCTCAAAAAAGCGAAGGCTGTAAAAAAATCAATTGATTTTTTTACAGCCCCTTTTTGCATATCATTTTAAATATTATTTACTTTTTTTGTCTTTCTTTTTATGCTTTGCGGATTTGGCATCTTTATCATCAGCACTGTCGGAGTGCTTGTCGCCGTATTCGCCGTAGCTGTAGCCATAACCGTACCCGTATCCGTAACCGTAGCCATAGCCGTATCCATACTTGCCGCCGTAGCCGTATCTGCCGCCGTAACGCTTATATGAACCGTAGCGCTGACCTTCGTTTGAAACGTCGTTTAAGATATATCCCAATATTCTGACATTTGCGAATTTCAGGTTTGTAACCGCTCTTTGGAGTGATTCATGGATTGTATAGTTCTGACGTGCAACAACAACAACGCCGTCAACATGGCTTGCGATAACCGATGCGTCTGTTACGACCGTAACAGGTGCGGTATCGATAAAGATGTAATCGTATCTTTTTGAAAGCTCGCTTAAGAACTCATCGAATTTCGGTGAAGTCATAAGCTCTACCGGGTTCGGCGGAATCTGTCCCGATGTTACACAGTCGATTCCCTCGTTTTTACAGTGCTTTATAGCTTTGTCGAGATCAATCATTCCGCACAGATAGTCCGAAAGACCGTTCTCACGCTCTAAGCTTAAGTGTCTGTATATTCTCGGTTTTCTCAAATCGCCGTCTATAACGATTACGCGTGCACCGGTTTCTGCAAAGGCGATGGCGAGGTTTATACAGGTTGTAGTTTTGCCCTCTCCCGGTATCGCACTTGTTATTATAAGCTTTTTACATTCGTTTGAATCCACACCCAGCGTAAAGTTGATGTTTGTTCTTATAGCTTTGTATGCTTCGATTGTGGCAAAATCCGACTGGTTGTTCAAAAGCGTGCTTATTCTCTTTTTTGTGTGTGCCTCTCTTATCGATTCGCGGCTTTTTCTTGCCATTACCGCTTCGTTAAATTTTCCTATAACTTTGCGTATGCCGATTCCCATATCTTTAACCTCTGCTTTCTTCCCAAGTTTCCTCTATTGTAGGGATTTCACCCAACAGAGGTTCTTCGTAATTGTTTGCAAACTCTTCGCCGCTCTTGATTCGCGTATCCAGCAAATCGAATACGACAATACTCAGACCTGCAAGCATGATTCCCAACAGTACACCGACCAATGTATTGGCACGTACGTTCGGGGAGATAGGATTTTTCGGCTCCATAGGACTCTCGAGGATTGTAACCGAACCTGCGCCGACAACGTTTTTCAGCTCATCGGTTGCGTATTTTGCAAGGCACTGGGCAATTGCATAAACATCGTTTTTGTCCGTTCCTTTAACAGTTACCGACAAAACCTCGGTTTCATTTAAAGATGCCATGGTAAGCATATTTTTAAGCTCGGTTGCGGTGTATTTACCATCGAGATCTTTTGAAATTTTTTCAAGAAAATCCCTTGCCTTTAATATTTCGGCGTATGTATTTACCAGCTGTTGAGATGCCATAATGTTAGATGAAGATACCTCATCGTTTTTCTTTGTGCTGGCATTTACATAAAGAGTGGTGCTGGCGCTGTATTTAGGATCTATGAAAAGATCGGTAAATGCGTAAGCGATCAGTCCACCGGCGATTGCGGCTATAAATAAGACATACCATTTTTTCAGCAGCATATCCACAATATTCATAACGCTAAGTTGTTCGTTCAAATGATCATCTCCCAAAAAATAAGTCTACTCGTCAATTATATCACAATTTATTTATAAATGCAATTGTTTTCTCTAAAAAATGTATAAATTTATATATTTTATTTTAAACTATTGACATATCCGAAAAAATATTGTAGAATAGTAGAAGACGAAAGATAACGGAGGAGAGAAAAATGGCAGTTTTTGCGTTTAACGGATTGCTATTGCTATCGGGCGAAAAATTTCGGTCGGTTTATTTCTCTTGAGAAAAATTTTCATTCTTAAGTTATTATTGTAAACAGACCGAACCAAATTGTATTTGGTTCGGTTATTTTTTTAAGGAGGCAAAAAACAAATGAATTTCCAAAAGTACAAAAAGGCTTATTACCCTGTGCCGTTAAAGACAAGACATTGGCCGGACAGAGAGCTTGAAAAAGCGCCGATCTGGTGCAGTGTGGATCTTCGCGACGGCAATCAGGCGCTTTATTCACCGATGACGACAGATGAGAAGATTGAGTTTTTTAAGCTGTTGGTGAAGCTGGGTTTTAAAGAAATCGAAGTAGGATTTCCTGCGGCATCGAATACAGAATATGAATTTGTGCGCCGTCTTATAGATGAAAATATTATCCCCGACGATGTTACAATCCAGGTGCTTACCCAGGCGAGAGAGCATATAATCCGCCGCACGGCAGAGGCGATAGAGGGAGCAAAAAGCGCGATAGTACATCTTTACAATTCAACCTCCGAGTTGCAAAGACGTGTGGTTTTTAAGAAGAATAAAGAGGAGATCAAAAAGCTTGCAACCGACGGGGCAAAGCTTTTGTATGAGCTGACAAAGGATTCGCCGCATATACGCTACGAATATTCACCCGAGAGCTTTACCTGTACCGAGCCGGAATATGCACTCGAAGTCTGCAATGCGGTGATAGAGGAGCTGCACCCGACAAAGGAGAGTAAGATTATAATAAATCTTCCGGCGACAATCGAGGTGTCGACACCGAATATATATGCCGATCAGATTGAATACATGGACGAGAATCTCTCGCCGCGTGATTGCGTGGTTCTTTCGGTTCATGCCCATAATGACCGCGGCTGCGGCATTGCGGCAACCGAGCTGGCGCTTTTGGCAGGCGCCGACCGTGCCGAGGGTACGATCTTCGGAAACGGCGAGCGCACGGGCAATGCCGATATTATAACACTTGCTTTAAATATGTTCTCGCAAGGTATAGATCCAAAGCTGAACATAGAAAATATAGACGATATAATAAGTGCTTATGAGCATTATAACCGCCTGCCGATTCATCCGCGCCACCCGTATGCCGGAGAGATGGCATATGTTGCATTTTCGGGCTCGCATCAGGACGCTATCAAAAAGAGCATGGCGGCATACGAGGAGAATGGCGGAAAGATTTGGGAAAATCCGTATCTTACAATAGATCCGACCGACTTAAACCGCAAATACGAGCCGATTCTGATAAACAGCCAGTCGGGAAAAGGCGGCGTAAGCTATGTTATGGAAACGAAGTTCGGCTATACTTTGCCGCGAGATATGCTGATTGAATTTTCGCATATTATTACCGATATGTCGGACGAAAAGCACACCGTTATGCCGCCTGAAGAAATTTTTGCGGCATTCCGCGATAATTATGTAAACAAGTTTTCGCCGATACGTACGGAAGGATATCACTGTCAGTTCCAAAACGGATCAACACATATTGCGGCGGATCTCGAAATAAACGGCGCGTACAATATGCTTGAGGGAACGGGTAACGGACCTTTGGATGCGCTCTGCTCGGTGCTTAGAAAATATTTCGGCAAAGAGTTTGAGATAATGTCATACGTTGAGCACGCCCTCGACAAATCCTCATCATCGCAGGCTGTCAGCTACATCAGCATAAAATGCGACGGCAAGATCTATTGGGGTGCCGGCATTGATGCGAACATCAACACATCATCGATATATGCCTTAATCAGTGCTGTCAACAAAGCCCTTACAAAATAAGCCGTCGCATCTCACTATTATTCAAAACTTGACGTATAAGAATACGTCGGCGTTTTTCATAACAGCAATCTGCTTGCCTTATTTTGCAAGGTAGAGGGAGAGAAAGCCGTCGCATCTCACTATTATTCAGTCCTCGGCGTACAGGGAGTACGCCGTCGCACTTCATAACAGCAATCTGCTTGCCTTATTTTGCAAGGTGAAGGGAGAGAAAGCCGGCGCATCTCGCAATTATTCGGTACTTGGGGGTATAAAGAGTACGCTGTCGTACGTTATAACAGCAATCTGTTTGCCTTATTTTGCAAGGTGAAGGGAGAGAAAGACGGCACAGCTCGCTATTATTCAGTCCTCGGCGTACAGGGAGTACGCCGTCGCACTTCATAACAGCAATTTGCTTGCCTTATTTTGCAAGGGAAGAAGAGAGAGAGCCGGCACAGCTCGCAATTATTCGGTACTTGGGGGTATAAAGAGTACGCTGTCGTACTTTATAACAGCAATCTGCTTGCCTTATTTTGCAAGGTGAAGAAGAGAGAAAGACGGCACAGCTCGCAATTATTCGGTACTTGGGGGTATAAGGCTAATATGTTTAGCGTTTTGCAAGGCAAGAAAGAATAAAGGTTTTAAATAAAAAACGGAGATTGATATGATTAATATAGAAGAAATAATAAAGAAGCTTGTCGATTTGCTAACGGATTTCGGGATTAAGCTGATTTTGGCGGTAATTCTTTTAGTGGTCGGGATAAAGCTTTCAAAATGGTTTTCAAAGAAGATGTATAAATCAAGAGCCTTATCAAATCTTGATGACGGCGTGAGGAAATTCATTGCAAATGCGATTAAAATCACGCTCTATATCCTGATAATCATTTCCGCGGCAGGAATTTTGAAAATTCCGTATGCGTCATTCGTTGCGGTTTTGGGATCTGCCGGTGTGGCGATAGGTCTTGCTCTGCAAGGATCGCTCTCCAATATCGCCTCCGGCATACTGATCCTCGTGAATAAGCCGTTCCGTGTGGGTGATTTCATAAAGGTGGGGGAAATATCGGGAACGGTGCGCGACATCGGATTTTTCTCCACAAGCATCGTGACCGGCGATAACTGCGTGGTGTCATACCCGAACTCAACGCTTTCAAACAGCTGTATCGTAAATTATTTTGCAAAGCCGACAAGGCGTATAGATATGACTTTCTCGGTCAGTTATTCGAGCGACATAGAGAAAGTGAAGGCGACTCTTCTGGAAACGGCGCACGAAAACAGCATGGTTTTGGACGATCCTGCACCTTTTGCGGGGGTGTCAAACCATGCCGAGAGTGCAGTGGAGTTTTTGCTGCGGTTTTGGTGCAAAAGCGAGGATTTCTGGTATGTGGAATATTCTGTGGCGGAGAGCGTTAAAAATGCCTTTGACAAAAACGGCATTGAGATTCCGTTCCCGCAGTTGGACGTAAGCTTGAAAAAATAGTGGATTGCTAAAAATAAAAATGAACATGAAAACAAGACCGATTTCAATATGCATATTGAAATCGGTCAGTTTGTGTTACAATTTTTTGTGCGTATCGGAGAATTTTACTAATTTAGGTAATTTTTATTGATTTAATTCGACCTTTATGTTATAATTTTATGGGTGAGGGTGTATTTTCTTTATATATATGTTCCACATAATCAAAATTATGTGAATATATATATAAAATTATTTTTTTTGGATATTATTATAGAGATGTCTATAATAATTAAAATATATATTCTATTTAATGAAAAGGCGAGAAAAATGAGAAAACCGTTTGAAAGGGATATAAAAAAAGAAATATTGGGGAAGTGCTTTGGGTACCTTGTAGAAAAAGGGCTGGAAAATGCATCTGTTAAAAATATGTGCGAGGAGACGGGAATATCAAGCGGCAGTATTTATTACTGGTTTAAGGATAAAGATGAGGCGGTTTTGGATTCTGCGGAGTATGGCTTGACTGCTGTTACAAATGAATTATTTGACTATGTTTTTTCGCATATAGATGATGTGGGAAATGTATTAAAAACATTTCCCGAAAAGCTGATGGAATATAAGAAAGAACTAAGATTTATCTATCAGGTTACAACAAGCAATCAATACGGCGAGCGAATGAGAATGATTGCAGATAGGCTTGACAGTGTGTATGTTGCTTATTCGGAAAAGCTTTCAAAAAGCTTGAATTGCGACTCTAAAAAGCTTTTGCCGATTGTATATCTTTTCATATCGGCAACGCTTGATTATGTGGTTTGGGAAGATGAGGCAAAAATGGAACATGAACTAAAGGCAATATATAGCTTTTTGGATATATTATTGAAATAGGGATAAGGGTGTTAATATGAAAGGGAAGAAAGTTATGTTCGGAGCATTTATAAGCGTGGTGTTTCTTTTGGGGCATAGTGCTTATGCAGACTCCGGCGGAGATGATTATATTGTTTATCTGAAAACACCGCAAAACAGAATACGGGCGGTGCAAAGTGAAACGAACAAAAATTATATTACTGCATCGGCAGATGAATTACAAAAACTTTTGAAAGATGGCAATGTTACATTTTATGAGCCGAATTGCGAAGTAAAGCTGTTTGAAGATTTTTCGGGCGATCAGGCAACAGGGCAGTGGAATTTTGACAGTATTAAGCTTTCAAAGGCATGGCAAATCGGTTGCTACGGAAATGATGTAAAAGTCGGAGTGATTGATTCGGGGGTATATAAGCACCCGGATTTAACCGCAAATCTGTTCGATGGGCATAATTATCTGACGGGCAGTGACGATACCGCAGACAATATCGGACATGGCACATTTGTATCAGGAATTATTGCAGCAGAAGCAAATAGCGAATACATAGACGGAATTGCATATCATGCAAAAATCGTGCCGCTGAAATGCTTTGATAACGGCTATACGACAAAAGCATCGATGATAGCGGATGCAATTTACGATGCGGTGGACCTGTATGGCTGTGATGTTATCAATATGAGTTTCGGTATGCAGCAAAGCTCAACAAGCACTACATTGCAATTATCAATTAGGTATGCACAACAGAACGGCTGTATTCTGGTTGCATCGGCGGGGAACGACGGGAACTCAACGGTTTACTATCCGGCAAAGTATGACGGCGTAATCGGTGTCGGCGCAGTGGATAGAAACAATCAATTGAGTTGGTTTTCGCAAAAAAACAATACGGTTGATGTTGTTGCGCCGGGGCAAGGTATTTCAAGCATATCAATTCCGGCTTTTAACAAAAGTTCGGGGACGTCATTTTCTGCTCCGCACGTTTCTGCGATGGCGACAATTGCAAAATGTATAGATGAGAATATAACGGCGGCGGAGTTTCAAGATATATTGCAAAAAACGTCAACACAGCTTGGGGAGGGCGAATACAATACATCTTTCGGGTACGGACTTATAAATATACAAGCTATGATTGATGAAATGCTGAAAAAGACGGAAGTATTCATCTCGCCGATTGAGAAAACAAACGGTGGCACAAATGTTACGCTTTATAATAATAGCAGCATGCAGTTATCTGCAAAAGGGATTGTTGCCGAGTATAATGAAAAGCAGCTTGCGGGTTTTGTTACAAAAGACATAAATTTACAGTCGAATGAAACGGTTGTGTTAAACGGAGGACAAAATAATAATGTAAAATTCATGCTGTGGAGCGGATGGGAGAATTTAAAACCGCTTACGGTGTGCAAAGAAAAATAAATCATATGGAGGAAAGGTTATGAAAAAATTTATTTCAGCGTTGCTTGCAACAGTCATGTTGCTATCTGTAATGCCGATAACAGGCTTTGCAGAGAAAAAAACAGCAAATGAGAGTGTTGTTGAAACAGCCGGCGAAAATGACGTGCCGGAAAATTGGGGGACAGAGGCTTATGACGGCAAAGCTCTCTACTACATTGAGGACGGATCTTTGCTTTACTCGGAAAACAACGGCAGACCGCAGACGGTAAGCAGTGATGTTAACTGGGTGATAAAGCGCGGCAAAGCGGTTTATTACGCAAAAATTGAGGGTAATAATACCGATATTTATAAAAAGGATTTGTCGGACGGTTCGGATTTTGAAAAGCTGACAAGACTTTTTGTACCTGTCGATTGTTTTGATGCGGATGGGGATAGGCTTTATTACCTTTGGAACGGTGAAATAACAAAGCAAAATGTTGCAACAGGGGAAGAAAAATTTGTGCAGACATTTGATGGGGATAGGTTTTGGGTCAGTGATAGAGATAATAAAATCATTGAAGTATCGAAATGTGTATATTTTGGTGATGTTGAATTGAACTGAACTATAGTCAAGTAAGTAGACACAAAAAAGTACAATTTTTTTAGGGGAGCAGGCTATTTTGTCTGCTCCCAA
>CAKSDE010000018.1 GCA_934444735.1 uncultured Clostridia bacterium
GGAGGGGTATAAATGCTCCGAATATAAGCTAAAAGACGGATTTTTGGAATTTGAAACCGAAAAGGGCAGAGAATACGCAATTACAGTAGAATAGACAGAAAAACGGGGTTGCATAAAAAGCCGAGCTGCTTTTTATGCAACCCTTTGACTTTCCTGTTTTTTTAAACACAAAGCAGAACTTTTTAACATATTATAGTAGTATACCCGATAAAATTATTGAAAGGTGGCGTCGGTATGGGGAAAATTATTGTGGTTGTGGGTTCTGTTACGACTGCCGCAAGGCTCGAAAAAATTTTAAGAAAACGTATGGGGATAGCATCTAATGTTATTCATACCCCGGCGCAGATAAGCAGCGGAGGCTGTTCATATTCGTTAAGGAGCAATCATGAAAATTTATCATATATAAAAGAAGCCGCACGCGTCAATAAAATAAGAGTACGCGGCTTTTATGTTGAGGATACTGCCAAAGGAGAGAAAGAATATTATGCTATATCTTGATAATGCGGCAACTACCTTGAAAAAGCCGCTTTGTGTGCGCAGGGCTATGATATACAATACCTTAAATAACAGTGTTAACGCAGGGCATGGCGGTCATTTTTACAGTATAAGAGGAATGAAGGGAATTTATGAGAGTGCCGAGAAGATAGCGGAGCTGATCAATGTAAAAAATCCCGAAAGAATCGCATTTACTCAAAATGCAACATATGCACTCAATATGGCGATACGCGGTGCGGTCGAAAAAAATGACCATATTGTAACAACCTGCATGGATCACAACAGCGTTTTGAGAACGGCAGCAGATTTGGGAAATTTTACTATGGTCGGAGCGGACAAAACCGGGTATGTGACTCCGGAGGATATAGAGCGTGCGATAAAGCCTGAAACAAAGCTAATCGTTATGACGCATATTTCCAATGTTTCGGGGACTGTCGAGCCTGTTGAGGCGGTAGGAAAAATCGCAAAAAAGCATGGGATTTTATTTATGGTGGACGCGGCGCAAAGCGTTGGTGTAAAAGATATTGACGCGGAAAAGCTCGGCGCGGATATGCTTGCTTTTTCGGCGCATAAGGGACTTATGGGACCTTTGGGAGTCGGTGTGCTTTATGTTTCGGAAAATGTGGATTTAAAACCGGTTATAACGGGCGGAACGGGTGTGGATTCAAAAAATCTCATACAGCCGCGCACATTTCCCGACATGATCCATTCGGGTACGATGAATACGCCGGCGATAATGTCGTGCGCGGCGGCAGCGGATTATTTAAAAAAGCGCGGCGCAGAAAATATCGGAGAACGTGAGAGTGAGCTTGCAATGCGTTTTATAGAAAATATAAAAAATATGGATAATATAAAAGTATACGGAAAAACCGAAAAGAAAGGACGCAGCGGAATCGTATCCTTTAATGTGGGGAATATAAGCAGCACCGAGATCGCGGAAAGTTTAAACGATGAATACAAAATATGTACGCGCGGCGGCTGGCATTGTGCATATCCCGCGCACTGCGCGATAGGGAGCGGCGAGAGCGGTGCGGTAAGAGTGAGCTTCGGCGCTTTTGACGACGGATATGCTCTTGACAGGATAACCGAGGCGGTATATGAGATAAGCAAGAGGTATAAGAATAAACCGTAAATGCTTTGTCGGGGCGGCAAAGCCCCGATACATAAAAAAAGTCTCGGAAAAATTAAAAATTGTCTTGACTTTGGGGTGGGTTTATTATATGATAATTGCGCAGTATAATTTATTTAGAAGTTTAATTGTAAAGGGATAAATTATTTACGAAAAGGAGAAAAATGATGAAACAGGATATACTTTTAAACGGTGAATGGGATTTCATGCCGATATACGGAGAAAGAACATTGGAGCTGCCGGAAACGCTTGAATATGAAAAAGAGAAGATTCTTGTTCCGTCCTCTTGGAAGAACGGGACAAAGAGTATGTCGGTGGAAAAATACGGATTCGATCCGTTTAATACGTTTAATTACCCGAGCAAATGGGAGGACGCAAAAAGCGGCGTTATTGCAAGGACAATTACCGTATCTGAGGATATGAAAAAACAAAAAATTGTCCTGAAGTTTGATGCGATAATGCAATGTTCGGCGGTATATTTAAACGGCGAGAAATTGGCAGAGGGAAATGAGTCATATCTGCCGCTTTTTGTTGATATTACAGATCAGGTAAAGACGGGAGAAAATCTTTTGCAGGTGGTATGTACCGAATATGAAAAGCACGAAATCCCGTCGGGCATGATGCGTGTAAACGGACTTGCGGGATCGTGGCTGAGAAGTGTGTATCTCGGAATATGGCAGGACGTACATATGCTGCTTGCGCCGAAAACCAATATTGCCGACGCCGAAATCGTAACATCGGTCAGAAATAACAGAATTGATGTATTTGCCGATCTTGAAAACGGTGAGGGTAAAGCGCTTTCTGCCGAGGCGGAAATATACGACGGTGGAAAAGCCGTTAAAACAATAAAAGGCGAGATGTCGGACGGAAAATGCACTTTTTCCGATAAATGGGACAACCCTGTTTTGTGGGATACCGAAAATCCGCACCTTTATGATATGAAAATCAAGCTCTATGAGGACGGAAATGCGATTGACGAAATGCAAATCAGATTCGGATTCAGAGAATTTTGGGCAGAAGATCAGAACTTTATCCTAAACGGCACAAGAGTGAATCTGCGCGGTGATTCGTGGCATTTCCAGGGTGCTGCTCAGATGACAAAAGAATATGCGCTCAACTGGTGCAGACTGTGCAAAGAGCGCGGTGTAAACAGCATTAGATACCATGCCGAGCCGCACCCGGAATTTTATCTTGACGCGGCGGACGAGATGGGTATGCTGATTGTTGACGAAACGGCGATATACGGCTCGGGAAAGAGCATGGACGCGGCAAACCCCGAATTTATCGAAAATTGCAGAAATCACATAAAGCGCATGGTCAAAAGAGATAAAAACCATGCCTCGGTTGTAATATGGAGCTTGGAAAATGAGATGAGATGGGTGGACGGGCGTGACGAATTTAAAAAGTTCGTGCCTGAATTTATGGATATTTTCCATAATGCGGATCGCTCAAAGCGTCTGATTTCTTTGGACGGCGATAACCGAATGATAGACAAGTCAATTACCGAGGTTGCAAGTCTGCACTATAATATCGACGGCACGATTGATCAGTGGGAGAGAAATGTGCCGCTTACTATTGGCGAACACGGCGGACTGTGGTATGTGTGTCCGCAGAACAGCAGTATGTATATAGGACTTGACGCGTACAGGAATCATGAAACCTGCGCCGAGGGAATATCGGTAAAAGAACAGCTCTTTATGGAGTATGCAAGAAGAAAAGAAGTTTCGGGAATATCGAGCTTTAACTTTGCGCATTATTTTGCCGAGAGTATGCCGAACGAGGATATTATTCTGCCCGAATGGGAGGATTTGACAAGTGCAAAGCCGAAAATCAGACAGATTAAAAAATATTCGCTTACGATAAATAACGGATTTTTAAAGGATTATCCGATGTACAAGCCGAATGTTACCTGCAAGTATGCGGAGGCGGGAATGAAGCCGATAACGGTAATTTTGCGCGAATACAATCACTCCTTCTATGATAATGCGCCGATTGAGCGTACCTTGGACGTTTATAACGATACGTTAAAAGATGAGAATGTAACTCTGGAAATTACAGCGGTGCAAAACGGCGAAAAGGTATTTGAGGAAAAAGATGAATTTAAACAAAATGCGGGGGAAAGAATAGGAGTTAAGGTTTCGTTTATGCCAAAAGCCGCCGAAAGGACCGAGGAGCTTATATTTACGGTTAAGCAATATCACGGCTCCGAGCTTAAAAACATAACCGAAAAGACATATAAAATCTATCCGTCGAAGATAAAGACAGAGCCGGTGAGCGGCGAAAAAGCGGCATATTTCGGAGATGACGCAGACTTTTTAAAGATCAAAGCACTTTTGCCGAACTGTGAAAAGTTATCCGATATAAATTCTTTGAAAAATGATGCAAAGCTGCTTGTAATCGGCAGCAATATCGAAAGAAACGAAACCGAAATGCATGACGCTTTGTATAAGTTCATGAAAAACGGAGGAAATATCATAATAACCGAGCAGACAGGCTTTGCGTTCGGCGATATGACGATAAATAAAAAGAAGTTTTTGAGAGCGCATTCGAGCGAATATACTCACCCGGTATTTTGCGGACTCTCAAACGATGATTTTGCATACTGGCACGAGGGCGCAGAGGAGGACGGCCCCGATTCGTTTGTAAATGCCGCGTTTGAAAAGCCGATATTGGGTAATTACCGTATGCTTTTGGAAACATCGTTCGGCGATTTCAATGACGGCGGTGATTTGTGGTCGCCGATGCTTGAGTATACCGACGGCGGTACGGTGATCGCATCGGAAATCGAGATTATGGCAAATTTTGAAAAGGTGCCGCAGGCGTGTACGCTTTTGAGAAATATGATTAAATATCTCGCGGAGAAAAAGGCGGATACGGTTTCTGTCGGTGCGGCGGTAAGTGAAAAGAACAGAGAATTTTTGGATAAAATTACGGTAAAATATGAGCCGATAAGCGATTTTTGCGGATTTGACGTGATTATTGCCGATGAAGAAAGCTTGAAAGGAAGAGAGCTTTCGGCAAAGAATTTTGCCGAGGGCGGCGGAAAACTTCTGATTCTTCCGTCAAAAGATGAAACGGTTATATCCGAAGTGTTCGGGGAGAAAGCGGAGCTTACCGAAAGACCGTGTTATCACATGAATGCGGATTACAGCTTTGCCGAAATGAAGAATATATCCGTTGTTGATCTATTCGGGTTCGATAAAGTCGGAATGTCGCCGAGAGAGGTGGTAAACAGACATCTTGCCGAGAACAGCGTTAGGGTAAACGGTGCGGATTCGCTTATGCAAAGCGCCGAGGGCACGGCATGGGAGGATCTGTTTATAGAAAAACAGACGGCGGAATACTGCAAGCGCGCGATTGTGGCATATAACAGAGAGTTTGCCGAAAAGCCGCAGAGCTATGCCGTAAAAAAAGGAAATATTATCCTTTCGCAGTTTATAACCGATAAAAACGATGAAAAGGCGATAAGATTCTATACAACACTTTTATCGAATATCGGCGCTGAATTTAAATTTGACGCAATGGGTATAATAAAGGACGAGGCGAAGTATTCGATTGAAACGGTCATGACTCTTCCTTATAAGGAATATCAGGATTATGACAGGGCGATCGAGTATTATACCGATCCCGAATTTTCGCTCAATAACCTGGGCGAGGGCTTATACGGCTGGATGAAGAAGATCGAAAGACGCTCGGACGGCTATCTGCATATTACCGACAGCGCCAAAAATACAATGTTTATTACCTGCTTTGTCCATGTTTTGGAAAAAACGGACAAGGAGTATATTCTGGAAATCCCGGCAAATAATGATTTCACGCTTTATATAAACGGCGAAGAAAAGAAGCCGGGACGTGTGAAACTGAAAGCAGGAATAAACAGATTCTTTGTGCTGGCGCACGTGGGTGATAAAGACTTTGAATTAAGACCGGTATTCAAAAACCCCGACGGAAGCTTTGCGGTGGATTTGCAATATAGAACGACAGTTGATGAAATTGACCCTAAATAATAAAAAAATTATATGCACAATAAACAAAACGCTTTTGAAAACTATTGACAAATAAAAAAATTGATAGTATTATGTCAAGTATACATGGAAAATGTAGATAAAAAATGATGGAGGTAGTTACTATGAAAAAATTATTATCTATGACTTTAGTTGCCGCTTTGGCTTTAGGCTCACTTGCCGGCTGCGGTCAAAAGACAGAAACACAAGACGAAAATGCCGGAACAACAACCGATGACAATACATTGGTACTTGGCGGAATCGGACCTTTGACAGGCGCTGCCGCAACATACGGAACAGCTGTTAAAAACGGTACCGAGCTTGCTGTTGAAGAAATTAATGCTGCAGGCGGAGTTAACGGCATGATGCTTAAGATGGAATTTCAGGACGATGAGCATGACGCCGAAAAAGCTGTTAATGCGTACAATACATTGAGAGATAAGATTAAAGTTTTGATCGGAACAGTAACAAGTAACCCTTGCGTTGCCGTATCTTCGGAAACTGCTGCCGATAATATGTTCATGCTGACACCTTCGGGTTCGTCTGTGGAATGTATCAAAAATGACAACGCTTTCAGAGTATGCTTCAGCGATCCTAACCAGGGTACTGCATCGGCTGAATATATAGCGGATAACAGCCTTGCATCAAAGGTTGCCGTTATCTACAACAGCTCTGACGTTTATTCACAGGGTATATATGAAAAGTTTGCGGCAGAGGCTCAGGTAAAGGGCTTGGAGATTGTTGCGGCAGAGGCTTTCACAAAGGATTCTGCAACAGATTTCTCGGTACAGCTCCAGAAGGTTGCCGACAGCGGCGCTGAATTGGTATTCCTGCCGATCTACTATCAGGAGGCTGCTTTGATCCTGACACAGGCAAACAAAATGGGCTTGCAGACAAAATTCTTCGGTTGTGACGGTCTTGATGGTGTTATAGACCAGTTGGGTGACGATGTTGCATTGGCAAACGGCGTAATGCTTCTGACACCTTTTGCGGCAGACGCTCAGGATGAAAAGACAGTTAAGTTTGTTGAGGCATATAAAGCTAAATACAATAACGAAATCCCGAACCAGTTCGCAGCAGACGGTTATGACGCTATTTATACATTGAAAGCTGCTTTGGAAAAGGCAGGCGTAAATGATGCATCGATCAGCGTTTCGGATCTGTGTGAAAAGTTAAAGCCGGCTATGACCGAAATTACAGTTGAAGGTGTAACCGGAACAATGACATGGGACGTATCGGGCGAACCTACAAAAGAGCCTAAGGCTATGGTTATTCAAGACGGCAGCTACAAGGCTATGTAATTAAAAAATATTCAAGAGTTTATGGCAATTAGGCTATTTTGCGTAAATAGCCTAATTGTTGTTATTACAAGAAGCAGGATTTTTAAGGTCTTGTTTTGGCAAAAACATGGAAATGCTTAAAAATAGAGGGGTTTATTTTTAAGGTATACTGATTAATTGAGAGGAAGCACAAAATATGAACAGTTTTTTATCCTTTTTTGTAACCGGGATCAGCCTGGGCAGTATATATGCACTTATCGCGCTGGGGTATACAATGGTTTACGGTATCGCCAAGATGCTCAACTTTGCCCACGGTGATATTATCATGATAGGCGGATATGTAGTGCTTACTGTGATGACAGGCTTATCCTCAACATTGCCCGGAACCGGAATGAATCCGGCAACAGCAACTGCTGTTTCGGTTATTGCGGCAGTTGCCGCAGGAATAATTGCGTGCGTGATTTTGGGTGTGACTATCGAGAAGGTAGCTTACAAGCCGCTTAGAAATACTTCGCCGCTTACGGTTTTGATTACGGCTATAGGCGTGAGCTATCTATTGCAGAATGCGGCTTTGCTGATATTCGGTTCGGCTGCAAAGAGCTTTAAATCGGTAGTGCCGAAATTTAACGTTACGGCTCTAAAAATTTCCGGTGAAACAATTGTAACCGTTGCGGTCACGATTGTTATAATGATTTTGCTGACATTGTTTGTCAATAAAACAAAATCGGGTAAGGCAATGCGTGCGGTTTCGGAGGATAGAGGCGCGGCACAGCTTATGGGAATCAACGTAAACAAGACAATATCTATAACATTTGCAATCGGTTCGGGACTGGCTGCGGTAGCAAGTATTCTTCTGTGCTCGATGTATCCGCAGATAAGCCCGTATACGGGCGCAATGCCGGGTATCAAAGCGTTTACCGCAGCGGTATTCGGCGGAATCGGAAGTATTCCGGGCGCTATGATCGGCGGTGTTGTGCTGGGTGTAATCGAAAGTCTGAGCAAGGCTTATATTTCATCACAGATGTCGGATGCGATCGTGTTTGCGGTGCTGATAGTGGTTCTTTTGGTAAAACCGACGGGATTATTAGGTAAAAAGATAAATGAGAAAGTGTAGGTGAGGGCAAGTGAAAAAAATTCGTTCAAGAACATTTGATAAGTTTGTGACCTTTGGAATGGTGATCATTGCCTTTGCCGTTATACAGATTCTTATGGCGACAGGGGTTATAACATCTTCGGCATTTAAGGGACTTTTGGTTCCGGTTTCGATTTATATACTGCTTGCAGTATCCCTGAACCTTGTGGTAGGCATATCCGGTGAGCTGAGCTTGGGACATGCGGGATTTATGTGTATCGGCGCGTTTATCGGGAGTATTTTCTCACTTTCGACGATGGAGGCTATACCGAACGTATGGATAAGATTTCCGCTGGCATTGATAATCGGCGGTTTGGTTGCGGCGATTATGGGATTTTTGATAGGTATCCCTGTTTTAAGACTCCAGGGTGACTATCTTGCAATCGTAACTCTCGCATTCGGCGAAATTATAAAGAATGTATTTAACAACTTGTATCTTTCATATGATGCAAACGGAGTTTATATGGCTTTGAGCCCGGAAAAGTTTAACAGCTACAGCATAGATCTGGCGACAAAGCATGATATTGTAAAAGGTGCGATGGGTATAAGCGGAACGCCGAAAAATACTACCTTTACGATCTGCTTTGTAGTGATTTTGATTGCACTTTTCGTAATGCTCAACTTAATAGACTCAAAGACGGGAAGAAGTATAAAAGCAGCGCGCGATAACCGTATTGCGGCAGAGGCGATGGGTATAAACGTTACAAAAGCGAAGATGACTGCATTTGTTGTATCTGCGTTTTTTGCAGGCGTTGCCGGAGTTCTGTATTCGCATAACTTAACACAGTTAAATGCCGTTAAGTTTGATTATAACACTTCAATTCTGATCTTGGTATTTGTCGTATTGGGCGGAATGGGAAGTATGCGCGGCTCGATAATCGCGGCAACAATCCTCTATGCATTGCCCGAGGCACTGCGCGGATTGAAGGATTACAGAATGCTTCTTTATGCAATTGTCTTGATTGCAATGATGCTTTTGAACAATAATGAACAATTTAAAATTTTCAAGAGAAAATTTTCTATAAAGGAAATAAGAAACCGCAAGGGAGGTAAGGCGTAAATGGCTTTGTTGGAAATCAAAGATTTGGGAATACATTTCGGCGGATTGAAAGCTGTTGACGGACTCAATATCAGTATTGAAAAAGGTCAGCTTTACGGACTTATCGGACCGAACGGTGCAGGAAAAACCACTGTATTTAATTTGCTCACCGGTGTGTATCAGCCGACTTCGGGAAGCTTTACTTTAGACGGTGAGAATTTGGTCGGGAATAAACCCGAAAATATCAATAAAAAGGGAATTGCAAGAACATTCCAGAATATCAGACTGTTCGGAAATATGAGCGTTATAGATAATGTTAAGGTCGGTTTTCATAACAGCATACATTATTCTATGTTCGAGGGTATTTTCAGAGTTGGAAGATATTATAATCAGGAAAAGGAAACCAGAAAAAAGGCTATGGCGCTTTTGGAGGTTTTCGGCTTGGCGGACGAGTACAGAGTGCACGCTTGTAACCTGCCGTACGGCAAACAGAGAAAGCTTGAAATCGCACGTGCTATGGCTACAAATCCGAAGCTTTTGCTTTTGGACGAGCCGGCAGCCGGCATGAACCCGAACGAAACAGCGGAATTGATGGAAACTATCCGGTTTGTGCGTGATAATTTCGATATGACGATTCTTTTGATTGAGCATGATATGAAGCTTGTTTCGGGAATATGCGAGGAGCTTACCGTTTTGAATTTCGGTCATGTTCTGGCACAGGGAAAAACATCGGAGGTTTTGAATAATCCCGAGGTTATTAAAGCATATATCGGCGAGGACGAATAAGAAAGGGGGATAACCAAATGCTTAAAGTAGAAAATTTGCAGGTGTATTACGGCGTCATTAACGCAATCAAGGGTGTTTCTTTTGAGGTTAATGAAGGCGAGGTTATAGCCCTTATCGGTGCAAACGGTGCGGGAAAAACAACGATTCTGCACACAATCACCGGTCTTGTTTCTCCGAAAAGCGGAAACATATATTTTGAAGGAAAAGATATAACAAAAATCCCGGCACATAAGATTGTGTATATGGGTATGGCTCATGTACCCGAAGGAAGAAGAATATTCCAGGAGCTTTCGGTTGTTGAGAATCTTAAGCTTGGTGCGTTTATATTAAACGATAAGGAGCAGATCAACAAGAATCTGCAATATGTGTATGAGCACTTCCCGAGACTCAAAGAGCGTGAACGTCAGATTGCGGGAACACTTTCGGGCGGCGAGCAGCAGATGCTTGCCATGGGACGTGCGCTTATGTCGAATCCCAAGATTATTCTTATGGACGAGCCATCGATGGGACTTTCGCCGCTTTTGGTTTCGGAAATATTTGAAATCATAAAGGAAGTTTCAAAGGACGGCAAGACAGTTCTTTTGGTTGAACAGAACGCTAAAAAGGCGCTTTCAATAGCCGACAGAGCATATGTTTTGGAAACAGGAAACATCACTCTTTCGGGTGATGCAAAAGAATTGATGAATAATGATAAAATCAAGAAAGCTTATTTGGGCGAATAAGCTTGTTATCTCGAAAAATAAAAGCTATTGCATTTGCAATAGCCTTTATTTTTTATATTTTAAAAAGAAAGAGGGAAGGGAGGGGGATCCATTCGTTATCTATTCTTTGGAAGAATAGCGTATTTAGTTATTAAAGGTGAGCGTTACTGTTGTACCCTTGTCGGGAGCGCTGTTAAGAGAGATTTCGGCGTTGTGGTACATTGTGCCGTGCTTTACTATTGATAAGCCCAATCCCGTGCCGCCCTCTGCTTTTGAACGGCTTTTATCAACTCGGTAGAAACGCTCGAATACTCTGTTTTGCTGCGTTGACGGAATCCCTATCCCGGTGTCACGAACCGCAAGGCTTATATGCGAGCCGGAATTTTCTATAATTATGTCAACGCTGCCGTTTTCCTTGTTATATTTTATTGCATTGTCGCAAAGGTTGAAGATCATTTCATCGAGAATCTGTCTGACGCCTGTTATTTCGGCTTTTTCGCCTATCAAATTAAAAGAAATATTCTTTTTGCCGGCACTTATTTTAAGCCGTTCGATAATTTCTTTGGACAGCTCGAAAAGATCTACTTTTTCTTTTACAAAATGCTCGTCTTTTTCATCAAGCTCGGATATTTTTATAATATCATTCACAAGGGTGATAAGCCTTTGCGCCTCGGTGTAGATGGTGCGCGAAAAATCGGTCACGACCGAATCGGGTGTTCCGCCCTGCATTAACAGCTCGGCAAAGCCGGATATTGATGTGAGCGGAGTTTTAAGCTCATGCGAAACATTTGCCGTAAATTCGCGCCGTATTGCCTCGCGCTCGGTGTTTTCGGTGATGTCTATAATTACCATAACCGCACCGACTATCTTGCCGTCCTCGCATACCGGGTTCATTATTAGATTATATGTGCTGTCCTCGTGGCGCATAACGCTTTCAAATCGCTTGCCGCTAAGGGAGGCGGTTATCGCCTCGCGGAATTTTTCACTTCTGTTAAGGCTCAGAACAGTCCCTTCGCTTTTTTGTGCGTCCAAGAGCTTTAGCGCGGCACTGTTGCAGGAGAGCAGATTTGCGTCCTTGTCGATTACCAAAAATCCTTCGCTCATGTTCTCTGTGATGAGCTTAAACTCGTCCTGCATATGATGCGCGGCGGCTATCTGCGAATCTATGGTTTTGCGCTGATTTACAATTTTGTGCAGGAGCGGCGACAGCTCGTCATATGTATCACATTCCTCGGGGTTATCGAGATCTATTGAATTGATCGGCTTTAAAACGCTTTTTGAAACTCTTGACGCAAGAAAAAGCGAGAGGATCAGCGCGAGCATCAGAACAATGATAATAGGCTGCATAAGCCCGAGAATGATTGTCACTATAGTGTACTGTGTCGTGGATATGCGCAGGATATTGCCGTTGGAAAGCTTGGTTGCATAGTATACGGTTTTTTCGGTCAGCGTGTTGGAATAACGGACGCTTGTACCTGAGCCGGTATCTTCGGCTTTCTGAAATTCGGCTCTGTCAGAATGATTATCCATATTTTTCGGATCTGCCATTGTATCGGCTATGACTTCGCCTGTGGGTGAGATCAGCGTTATCCGCTTGCTTGATGATGCGAAATTATCAAAAAATGCATCTCCCTTATCTTCTATTGCGTAGGCGATATAGTTTGCCTCGCTTGCAAGCTCGTTTTCAAGCTGCTTTTCAAAAAAGCCGTAGAGTATCCCCAGAACGAGGATAAAACAGGATATTAATACAAGAATTGAGGTAAAAAAGGTTGATCGGAATATTTTCTTTGTCATTTATACCACCTCGATTTTGTAGCCTACATTTTTAACGGTTTTTATCATTTCCCCGGCGCTTTTGAGCTTTACGCGCAGCTTTCTTATATGAACGTCAAGCGTGCGCGATTCTTCATAATATTCGCCCCAGACTTTGGAGAGAATCGTTTCACGGTTTACGACATTCCCATGCGCCTCCAAAAGCGTCAGGAGAAGAAGGTATTCTTTATATGAAAGGTTTACGGCATCTTCGCCGACCTTTATTATGTGTTTTTCGGTATTTACATAAAGATTGCCGATTACATATTCGCACGGTTTGGCGCTTGACTTGTGTGCGCGCCGCAAAAGCGCTTTTACTCTTGAGATAAGCTCGGTCATACCGAAAGGCTTGGCGATATAATCGTCCGCTCCCGAATCGAGTCCGCAAACCTTATCATATTCGCTTGATTTTGCGGTAAGCATAATTATAGGCAAATCTTCGGTTTCTGTTCGGGTACGCAGTTTTTTTAAAATAGACAATCCGTCCTCCTCGGGGAGCATAATGTCGAGCATCACCAAATCGGGAATATCTGCCGCGATACTTTCCCAAAATTCATGAGGTGCGGCAAAGCCCTTTACATCGTAACCCTCCTTTGTCAGTGCATAGCTGACCAGCTTTCTTATATTGTCATCGTCCTCAACCAGGTAAATCATGTTAACCACTCCATTTTATTCAGAAAGTCTGCAATCTCAGAAACATTGCACAGCACATATTTTGTATATTGCTGTAAGTATTTTTGGTCGGCGCTTTTTTCTGCGACGCCGACGGCGGTGACATTGCCGTTTTTGGCAAAATCCATATCCACCGAGGTATCTCCGACCATTATAATCTCGCTCGGCTCCAGATTATATTTTTGGCACATCATTTTTATGTAGTACGGATTCGGCTTTGACGGGTGTATTCTGTCAAATGTGCAGATTTCATCAAAATAATCCGTAATCCTCAGCTTATTTAAGAATTGATGCGCACCGTGCATATCATCTGCGGTCACAAGCGCGAGAATTAATCCGTTTTTTCTTAAGGAGGAAAGAACACCGGGTAAATTGCTGCATACCGATTTTATTTTCCCGAATCGCAGGCTTTGATGAAAAGATTCAACGGTCAGCTGATACAGCTTATCCGAATCGCAGCTTATACCGAGGGTTTTAAGCGTTTCGGCAAAAGCGTCCGCCATGTCTTTATATGTACCGTAGCAGAGAATACCGCTTTTTCCGTCATATGTTCCTATTGCGTCCAAAAAAAGACGCGAGTTATCTTTTTCTATACCAAACTCTCTTATTATAAGAGCGACTGCGTGCTCTGCAACGGGAAACCAAAAATCTTCATATCTCATTAATGTTCCGTCTTTATCAAAGAGAACAGCTTTTATACTCATGTGTTTTCCTACTTTCTATTATATCAAAAAATGTTTTATAAAGCAACTACAATAAATTATTTTTGTGCTTTCCGGTTATCGAATATATTACCCATTCAGCGATATTTTCCGCATGATCTCCAATACGCTCGAAATATTTTGCAATCATTAAAAGATCTATCAGCGCCTCGGCATCATTGGTTTCGTCCTTTACGCCGGCAATCAGCTCATTTTTTACCTTCAAAAAAAGATTATCCACGATATTATCGCTTTTTATTACCTCATACGCAATATTTACATCGTTCTGCACGAAGGATTCGATGCTGTCCGTAACCATTTTTATCGTAGAGCGTGCCATATCGGCGATATGCACCTTGCCGCCTATACCGCTCCTGTTTACAAAGCATACGATTTCGGCAATATCCGACGCCTGATCGCCGATTCTTTCCATATCGGAGATCATCTTTAGAGCGGAGGATATGGTGCGCAAATCCTTTGCGACAGGCTGCTGCTGCAAAAGTAGCTTCATGCACAGATTTTCAATATCACGCTCTTTTTGATCTATTTGTTTATCGGTATCAATAACCTTTTGTTTTAGCGATTCATCGTTATCTATAAGATATTTTGTAACTTTTGATATGGCTTCCTCGCAAAGTGCGCCCATTGTGATAAGCTCGGTGTTGAGCTGGGCAAGCTGCTCATCAAAGTGATTTCTCATTATCCAAACCTCCCTGTTATATAATCCTCGGTGCGTTTTTCTTTAGGTGTCGAGAACATTTTTTCGGTATCGTCATATTCCACGATTTCACCCAAAAGGAAGAATGCGGTTTTATCGGCGATACGTGCCGCCTGCTGCATATTGTGCGTGACGGTTATAATCGTGTATTTTTCTTTTAATTCAAGTGCAAGATCCTCGATTTTTGATGTGGAAATAGGATCAAGCGCGCTTGTAGGCTCGTCCATTAAAAGTACCTCCGGCTCGACCGCAAGCGCACGTGCGATACAAAGCCGCTGCTGCTGACCGCCGCTCATGGAAAGCGCGCTCTTTTTCAGACGGTCCTTACATTCGTCCCAGATTGCCGCCTGACGGAGTGAGCGCTCGACTATCTCATCGAGCTTAACTCTTGACTTTATACCGTGGATTCTCGGGCCGTATGCGATATTATCATAGATACTCATAGGAAACGGGTTCGGCTTTTGGAAAACCATACCGACTCTTTTTCTTAAAACATTTACGTCAATATCTTTATATATATCGGTTCCGCCGAGTAAGACCTTTCCCTCGATGCGGCAGCCGTCAACAAGATCGTTCATTCTGTTTAACGATTTTAAAAATGTTGATTTCCCGCAGCCCGAAGGCCCGATTAAAGCCGTTATTTGATTTTCGGGAATGTTTATGTTTATATCTTTTAAGGCATGGTTTGTTTCATACCATAAATTCAGATTTTCAACGCTAAATTTGTTATCCATACTTAAACTACCTTTCTTTCTTGAGCTTTTTGGCGGTGATTTTTGCAGCGGAGTTTATAATAAACGTTAAAATGAGAAGAATTGCCGCGATTGCAAAGGCAATATCGAAATCGCCGCGCTCCTTTGCGTACATATAAAGCGCAACCGTAAGGGTAGAGCCGGCGCGATTCGGAAGCGGTGCATGGAAAAAGCCTATAATTTCGTTTGCCATACCGGCGGTAAAAAGGAGTGCCGCGCTTTCGCCGACAATTCTTCCGACAGAGAGAATACACCCTGTTACGATGCCGTCTATTGCAGAGGGCAGAACGACTGTTCTTATCATGTGCCATTTGCCGCTCCCAAGTCCGAGCGCGCCTTCACGGTAGCCGTCAGGCACGGTCTTTAAGCTTTCCTGAACTGTTCTTATAACCGTCGGCAGCGTCATTACCACAAGAGTCATAGATCCGGCGATAAGGCTTGTCCCCAGTGAGCAGAACTGCACGAATATCAGCATACCGACAAGACCGTATATGATTGACGGAATCCCGGCAAGCGTTTCGGTGGCAAGCTCAATTACCGCAACCAAGCGGCGGTTTTTGGCATATTCATTAAGATATACCGCGGAACAGACTCCCAAAGGAAGAACGATAACAAGAGTCATAAGTATTATATAAAGCGTGTTTAGAATGTTTGGCAGTATTCCGACCGTTTCGCGTATCAGACTGGGTTTTGAGGATATGAATTTCAGCGTGATATTCGGAATACCGCGCCAAAGTATATATCCGACCAGTGAAACAAGCAAAAGGAGGATTATTCCTGCCGCGGTATACATAAGTGCGTTTATTAAACCGTCTTTTATTTTTCGTTTTTTTGAAATATCATGCATACTTTCTTACCTCTTTTTCTTTTTGACGATTGAGTTTAAGATAATGTTTATAACTAAAATGAAGATGAAGAGGACAAGTGCTATCGAAAAGAGAGCTTTTCTCTGCAATCCCGATGAGTATGACATCTCGGAGGCAACGGCTGTGGTTAAAAAGCGCACGCTTTTAAAAAGCCGCGGCATATTTGCCGTATTTCCAGATACCATCATAACCGCCATTGCCTCGCCGATTGCACGTCCTATCCCCAAAACGACCGATGCGAGTATTCCGCTTCTTGCCGCGGGAACCAATACCTTAAATATCGTTTCGGTTTTGGTTGCACCGAGTGCCAACGAACCCTCCTCGTATTCTTTCGGAACGGCTTTTATCGCATTTTCCGAAACGCTTATAACCGACGGCAGAATCATTACCGCAAGAACAATTATTGCAGAAAAGAGATTTGCGCCGTCGGGGAGGGAGAATATCTTTCGCACCGCCGGGACTATTATTATCATACCGACAAGACCGTACACAACCGAGGGAATCCCGGCAAGGAGCTCAACGGCGGTGCGAAGAGCCGAGCCGAGACCTTTGGGTGCGAATTTTGCGATATATACAGCGCAAAAGATACCGAGCGGTACACCGATTAAAATTGCGCCGAGTGTGCCGAAAACGGAGGAGGCAATAAAGGGGAGAATACCGTATAACGGTTCTGCCGCTGTCGGCGCCCAGGTTTTGCAGAACAGGAATTTAATCAATCCGATTTCCTTTATTGCCGGAAAACCCGAGATTAACACAAATGCGGTAATTATTATAACGAATGTGAGTGCCGCAAAGCCGCTTACCGTAAATATTGCACTCATAACCCTTTCAAGGAGCTTTGTTTTGGATTTTTTCATATAATCACTTATCCTTTTGTTATTTTACTTATAGGTAATTGTAAAATGTTAATTTTACAATTACTTACAATTCTTATGGGGGGTATCGGGGGTGCTAACCCCTGATTTATAATCAAAAATGACGACATGTGCGTCATTTTTGGCTGAAATAAAAAGTTTCAACTTGCCGTAAAATTAAAATCGGATGGAACTTTTTATTTCTACCTAAGAATCTTAATTGGAAAACGTTAGTTTTACAATTACCTATTATTTTACTGACTGTTATCTTATAACAGGGATTGCTCCGGCCTGTTCGATGAGCGTATCTGCGTCTTTGCTTGTTGCGAAGTCGAAGAATTTCTGAGCCTCGGTGCTAAGAGGTGTGTCCTTTTTCGTTACGAGGACAAAATCTCTCTGAATCTTATAGCTGCCGTCCTGGATTGTTTCTTTAGACGGTGCAATGTTATCTACATTTACAACCTTTACAGTGTCTTTTACCGATGCCAAAGACGCATATCCGATTGCGTTGGGGTTTGATGCAACTGTCTGGATTACATCTCCCGTAGAGGTGAGTTCCTGACCGTATTGGCATTTATCCTTTGTGTCGGTGATTGCTTCAAAACCGTCTCTTGTGCCGGATGCCGCCTCACGTCCGATTAAGACAATCGGTGCGTCGTTTGCGCCGACTTCACTCCAGTTTGTGATCTCACCTGTGTAGATTTTGGCGATTTGCTCAACGCTTAAGTTTTCTACATTATTTTCGGGATTTACGATGATTGCGATACCGTCTATTGCTACGACCGTTTGGTCAAGAGTCTGCTTTTCGTCGTCTTTTAAGTCGCGGCTTGAAAGTCCGATGTCGCATCTGCCCTCCGAAACTGCCTGAATACCCGAACCCGAGCCTGTGGGGTTATATGTAACCTTTACATTTTTGTTTTCCTCCATGTAGCTTTCGCTCAGATATCCGATAACTTTTTCCATTGATGTTGAGCCGTCGGTCGATACCGTAGCGCTCTGTGATGATGCTGAAGAAGTGTCGGCTGCGGTGTCGGTACCGGTTGTATCGGTATTGCCGCCGCAGGCTGTAAGCATACTTCCTGCTATAAGTGTTGATAAAATTGCTGTTATGATTTTTTTCATATAAATCACTCTCCTAAAATTTTTTGTTTTTTGCTTTTCTTGTTTTGCATTTACATTATACAACGCGCTATGTTAACTCTGAAACCCGATGTATGTTAATTGTGTGTTAAATTATCTTTTCGAGTAATTCTATCACGCTTACCTGTGTTAAACATTATTTGGAAATGCGGATTGTGAAGTAAATACAAGTTTTTCGGGCAATTTTTGTCAACTTTTGTGTGAGAATAACGTTTAAATGGAGAACTATTGACTTTTTTCGATTATATTGTTATAATTAAATTGGCAAACCTGTCGAAAGACAGGGACGCAAAGTTAAGTGTCTAACCGGGTAATCCCGTATGATTGACTGACCGCATCGGATTATTTCGTATGCGGTTTTTTGATATATAAAAATGCACGAAAGGACGATAAAGGGGGGATTTTTTGAAGAGCTTAAAAAAATTGAAGAGTTATTTCGGAAAAATAAGCCCGGACTGTATGGCGGTATGCTTATACCTGCTGTTTTTGCCGGGGACAATTGTTGAAACCCCTTTCGGATCCTTGCTGAAGGTTGTTACAATACCGGTGATACTGATTCTTTTTTATAAGCTTCTGTTCGGCAAAAACAAGCCGATTCGCTTTAACGGAATCCAGGCGGTATATTTGATTTATACGGTATATACCGTTTGGGAGCTTTTGCTGTTGAATACCGAAACCTCTATGACCATGACAAAGGATATGCTTTTGACCTGTGCGGCAATTCTCCTTATGTCGATGAGGGTATATAACAAAACCGAAAGAGATTTTATGGAAAAAACATGGATCGCGGTGGGAATTATATCGCTTTATTTCGGACTCTTCAGCACTCAGGAGGTGTTCGGAGAGGGGAGAGTTACCGTATATGTCCTGGGATTTTATGAGGATCCGAATCAGTTTTGCGGCTATTTTATTATGCCGGTCATGATATATATAAAGCGTATCCTCAATAAATCAAAGCTGACGCCTCTTTATATCGCACTTTTGCTCCTGACATTGTATGCCGTTTTACAAACGGGATCGCGCGGAGGTCTTATCGGTATTGTTGCCGGGATTGCGGTATTTGTGATTTTGGGAATAAAGAGCATGAAGGGCAGAATTGCCATTATTGCCGGGGGTATACTTTGCGCCGTATTTGTAATGCAGGTTGTATTTCCGCTTTTGCCGCAGGAGGTGCAGGACAGATACTCGGTCGAGAGTGTATCGGAGGATAAAGGCTCGGGAAGATTTGAGATATGGAAGTATCTTATTGAGTATACTGCGGAAAAACCAGAGAGGATTATACACGGCTCGGGACTGTATTCTACGGGTGACACTCTGGCAAATTCGGGACTCGGACTTTCCGCAAGATGGGCACATAACCAGTTTATTCAGGTCTTTGCCGATCAGGGGATAATAGGACTTTTCTTGTTTTTGGCATTTGCAGCTATGTGCTTTTTCAGAAATATCAGGAAAAATCCTGAATTTGCCTGCGCATTTGCGGCGGTTATGGCATTATCGTTTTCTTTAACGTTTTATGTGTTCAAACCGTATATAAATATTGTTATAATGTGTGCAATGACTTTTGAAGATGAAGAAAGGGTGAAAAAAACAGATGATAAAATCGCTAAAAAAGCTCTTTGAGAAGATTTTTATGTATGCTAAAAAGATATGCGTGCTGAGCGTGCGGCAGCTGGTTGCGGTCGGAATCGCGGCGGTTATTATTTCAAGCGCTGTGACCGGTTTTGACGCGGTAAAAGAATCGCATTACCGCTCTATGGATATATCTCTTAACTATGACGGTGCGCAGTACGGACTTACTCCGTTACAGGGGAGATTTGATATAAATAAGATCAAATCGGACAAGGTTATCGAGGCGGCGATTGAGAAAACGGGAGATAAAAGTCTTACCGTTGAAAATGTAAAGCCGAGGATTACAATTGACGCGAAGATGCCGAAATCGGCGGTGGACAAGACTATATCGGCAATATCGGAGGGCGGCAGCTATTCGTATACTCCGGCGGAATTTGTGGTGTACTACAGCCAGAAAAAGAAATACGGTCAAAACTATACTATTGATTTTTTGAATGCACTTGCCGAGAGTTATAAGGAATTTTTCGCCAAGACGTATTCGGATAAAAATGTGGTGCTTGAATTTGATAAAAGCAATGAATATAGCGCGGAGGATTATGACGAGATCTGCGAAATACTGACCGATAAGGTTAATTCGATGATTAACTATCTCGGTGAAAAACAGGAAAACGGTGTGGATTTTGTGTCAAACGATACGGGCTGCAAATATTCCGATCTGATAACGTCGCTTGTAAATATTCGCGATATTAATATAGAAAAGCTGAGCGCATATATTCGGCAGAATCAGGTATCCAAAGATAAAGATATGTTCCTGAACAAGAAAAAATATCTGATTGACAGCGAAACGAGAAATTATGATTATCTAAAGGGTGCGTCGGATATATCGAATGAGTCTTTGAATATATATGACGCGAGAATTTCGGGTGTGGCTTTTGTCCCGACGCTTGATGAGGATAATGAGTTTTATATGAGCCGCACCAAAACGGGTATCGATAATCTGTCGAAAATTTCTTATCAGAACGGGAAAAAGGCGGCAGACGTCAAAAAGACCATAGACGATTATCAGGATCAGTACGATAAATTTGAAAAGGCGGCGGAATCCACGGAGCAAATGCATGAGAGCGCCGAGAGTATAATTGCGGAAATTGAGGAAAACCTCGACAAAATTTCCGATTTGGCAATAAGAACCGATAACGAATATATCGCAAAGAAAAACAATAATTATCTGACGGTTACATCGCCGAGCGAATATAAGATTTCGCCTGTTCCGTGGGTGAAGCACGTGATAATTCTTTCGATAATCATGATTGCCGCAATACGGCTTTTGAGGGTGGCAAAGAGGATCATATTAAGACAGGGGAAGAAGGAGAACGAGGAAAATGAATCTGAAACTGTTTGATATTTTTAAATATTTACTGAAATGGAAGTACAGAATCATAGCGGTTGTAATTCTCGCATTTGTTGCCGCGCGCCTTTATGTGGACAGGATTCAGACAAGCAGTGCAAAGGTGATTATAAAATATAACGATTCGCAAATTTCGGAGGGGACGTTCCCCGACGGAGAAACGTTTGATCAATATCAGATTTCCTCCCCGGAGGTACTGCAAAACGTTATAAACGCGCTGGGACTTGGCGACAGTGTTGAGGCGTTAAGGCGCAGAATCGATGTTTCGCCGATTATTTCATCTTCGGTTCAAGAGTTAAAAGCGGCAAAGGCAAAGGACGGCGAGGAATATGTGTATAATCCCGATACCTTTATTATCACCTATTCTGGAAAGGGCGATCAGTCGGCATATAAGGTAAGAGCTCTTTTGGAAACGCTTGTATTTAAGTATGTCGATTATTATTCCGAATCGTATCATGCCTTTGCGGCGATAAACAATGCGCTTGCCGATGATAATCTGGAAAACTATGATTATATCGAAGTTACCGAGATAATGGAGAATAATATAAAAGAGATTATAAGCGGATTGGAAAAATATAAGGCGGCGGACGCGGATTTCCGCTCAACTGGCACAGGATATTCTTTTCAGGATTTGATTTATGAATACGAGCATCTGCAAAAGAGCAATATCCCGACTCTTTATGCGGAGATTTACGAGGGGAAGATATCGAAAAATCCCGAGCGTTTGGTGGAGCTTTACAGACAAAGAGAAAACGAGTCGCTCCTAAAACAGAAAAACTTTGAGGAAACCGCCGCGATGACAAAGACCAAGATGGATTCTTTTTCCGAGGCAAATAAGGAGCTTCCCAATGCGTATAACTATAAGAACAATAATCAAAATAACGACGATTTGGCAATTTTAGACGGTGTGTATGATGATAACAGACAGAGAACAGCGTCAAAAACAACGTATGATACATTGATTGAAAATTACACAAATCAGCTAATTTCGGCAAACGATTCTTATTTAGAGGCGATGCATTGTAAAAAGATAGCCGATATTTTTGAAAAAGGAGCGGCAAAAGGTGTTGATACCGAAGTCTTAAAAGAAAGTGTGGAAAAAGAGATAAGTGAGTCGGCGGAAAAGATGAAGGTTCTCTCGGAATCGCTTTCGGCAACTGTTGATGACTATAACGATTACAGCGCACAGAAGCATATATCGCTTTTGACGGGTGTTAAATGCTATGATAACGTGAGTGCGAGTCTGTATGAGCTGATTGCGGTATTTATTGCCGGAGTCGGCATGGTGCTTTTGGCATTGATTGCGGAGATTACAAGAGTATACAAAGAAGAACAGAAAAGAGCGGTCGGCAAGGACGACGGCGAAGAGGAGTAAAAAAATGCAGGAAAAGAAAAAACTGCTGTTTGTATGCAATAATTTGCATATAGGAGGAATACAGCGTTCGCTTTTGAATCTTTTGTCAGAAATTGCGGATAAATACGATATAACCCTGTTTTTGTTTTACCCGAAGGGCGAATATGCTCTGCCGGAGAATGTGAGGGTAATATCAGCCGGAAAATTTTCGCACATTTTGGGAATGTCGCAGAGCGAGGCGGCAGCGGAGGGACTTTTTACCAAGATTTGGCGCGGATTCTGGGCGGCTTTTACGCATATTTTCGGGTGCAGAATACCGTTTTCGCTGCTTTGCTCTGCGGTAAAAATAGAAGGGGAATTTGACGCTGCAATATCCTTTATGCAGAACTCGGCATACCGCTATTTTTACGGCGGCTGCAACGAGCTTGTGATAAAGAGTGTGCGTGCAAAGAAGAAGATAAGCTTTGTACACTGCGATTTTGAGCATTATTTCGGGAATAACAAATATAACAGAGAGTATTACCGCAAATTCGATAATATTGCCTGTGTGTCCGAATCATGCGCAAATGTATTTAAAAGAGTCTGCCCGGAGCTGGCGGATAAAACGGTTACGGTACACAATTGCTTTAATTTTTCCGAGATGAGTAAATTGTCCGCCGAATTTTTGGGAGAGCGGCGTGAGGAGAGAGTAAATATCTTTACCGCGGCGAGAATAAGCGAGGAAAAGGGAATACTTCGCATGATTGCTGTTTTTGAACGCTTAAAGAAAAAAGGATATAAATTTATCTGGCGGATTGCAGGCGGAGGGGCTATGTATGATACGGCAAAAAAGATGTGCCGTGAGCATGGACTTTTCGATGATATAATCTTTTTGGGAATACAGAAAAATCCCTATCCGTATTTTAAGGCGGCGGATATCGTTCTGGTACCGTCGTATGATGAGGCGGCGCCGATGGTGTTCGGTGAGGCGGCGGCTTTCGGTGTGCCGATTTTAACGACCGATACCGTATCGGCAAAGGAGCTGGTCGGGGAAAAAGGTATAGGCTGGGTGTGCGAAAACACAGATGATGCGATAGAAAGTGCACTGGATAGACTTTTGTGCGAACCGAAGAAAATTTATGAAAAGAGATATTCTCCGATCGGGGATAACGGTACGGCAATACGTGAGTTTGACGATGTTTTGACGAGGTAGGATATGATTGGTATTATCTATTGCGGGCAGATTGAACTATCGCCCTTTGTAAAAAAGTATATTGCGGCATTGGAGCGGGAAAATGTCACATATGAGATTGTGCATTGGAACAGGAGCGGCACAAAGATGCCCGACGATGACAAAAACCGCACGTTTTCCGCGCAGGTGGACAGATACGGCAGTCTTTGGGGGAAGGTTCTGCCTTATTTGCAGTTCCGCCGATTTGCAAAGCAGATGATAAAAAAAAGAAATTACGAAAAGCTGATAATTCTAACGACTCAAACGGCATTTATGATCCCAGATCTGCTTTTCGGAAAATACAAAAACAGGTATTTCTTCGATTATCGCGATACGTCATACGAATATATAAAACCTTATAAAAAGCTGGTGGATAAGATTATTAAAAAATCATCATTTACCGCTGTATCTTCTCCCGGGTTTAAAAAATATCTGACAGATGAAAAAGAGCTGATTGTTGCACATAATTTCCAATATGAATATTATGATAACCGCGCGGCAAGGTGTGTTAAGAGTGAGCCCGAAAAAATTGTTATCGGCTATATCGGCTATCTGCGCGAGTATGATTATCTGATAAAGCTTGCCGAAAAAATCGGCGCCGATACGCGGTTCGAGCTGCATATTCACGGCTCGGGCGACTGTCTTTCGGCGCTTTCGGATTTTGCCGAGGCTTACCCGAATATCAGCGTGTACGGCGCGTATGATGAAAAGGACAAGATGAAGATTGTCGATACATTTGATATGATATGCTACAACTACCCGAAAAGTTTTGTGAATTATCCTGCCGTGGCAAATAAGTTTTATGACGGTCTGATAAGAAAAAAACCGATGTTCGGCAATTCCGATACATTCTCGGGTGAGCTGATAGCTCAAAACGGGCTGGGAATAAGCTTACCCGAAACAGAGGAAAATGTGACCGATAAAATATATGAATATTACAGTACATTTGATGAAAAAGAATTTGAGGAAAACTGCGAGAGAGTTTTAAAAAAAGTAATTGATGAGGACGCATACTATACCGGAAAGATAGAAGAATTTGTAAAGAGTTAGTTTTGCAATTGCCTAATGAAGGAGAGATAAATATGTCAGAGCCGATGTTCAGCATAATAGTGCCGATATACGGCGTGGAAAAATATCTGGAACAGTGCATAAAAAGCATAATTGAGCAGGATTTTGATGATTTTGAACTTATATTGGTTGATGACGGTTCGCGCGACCGATGCCCCGAAATCATTGATGAGTATGCCAAAAAAGATGCGCGTATAAAGGTGATTCACAAGAAGAATGAGGGACTTGTGCGTGCGAGAAATTCGGGACTTATGATTGCAAAAGGCGAGTATATCGTAAATGTTGACGGTGATGATTACATGATAAAAGGGGCGCTGCGCTGCCTTTGGGATAATATCTGCCAAACGCACGCCGATGTCTATCTGTTCGGCTTTATAATCGGTGATGACACAGGGAGTACCGCTGAAATTCCGAATATCCCGAAGGGGCTTTATAATGACGGGGACAGTAAACGTGCGCTTTATGAAAAGATAATTTATGATCCCGAAAAACCGTTTTTCGCGTTCGGGACATATCCGAGCGTATGGTCGAGGATTGTAAAAAGGGAGCTTTTTTCAGATGTGCGTTTAAAAATTGACGAATCGCTCGATATAGGCGAGGATTTTGCAACGACTCTACCGATTATGCTAAAAGCAGAAACGATATTTTTTATCCCCGAGCCGCTCTATTATTATCGGATTGTCGGGAGTTCCGCAAGCCACAAGTTTAACATAAACGAGATGAAATTTTTTGCGTCAATGCTTGAAGGCTTTGAAAAAGGCGGTATCGATATATCACTTTACAATATAAAAAATCAGCTCGGCGCGTATGCGGTATATGTTTTTTACAATTATCTGTACGAGTATATCCTTATGACCGACGACTATAAAGAATATAAGGAAAGAATCCGAAAGACAGATGAAATAATATTTCGCTATATCGGATATGCCCGATATAATTTTAAGGATAAGCGCTCCGTTATAATGATGGGGATTATGAAAAACAGACTGTGGCGGATTTTGTGGATATATGCAAAGAAGAAAGGGAGAAAGCGCTATGATGGGAAAGAGTAAACAGCTCGCATTGAATATGCTCTCACAGGTTGTGGCATTTTTGCTGTCGCTTGCAATAAATTTCTTCCTGATACCGGTGATTATTGAAAAAATCGGGAAAGAGATATACGGATTTTACAGTCTGGCTGATAATTTTTTGGAGTATGCAACGGTGATTACAACCGTTATAAACGGTATGGCAAACCGATTCATAACCGTGGCTTACTCAAAAGGCGAGATTGAGGACGCAAACAAATATTTCACCTCGGTGACGTTGGTAAATGTGCTTTTAACGGTCGTTCTGGCAATACCTGCGATAATTTTGGTACTGTTTTTGGAAAATATAATAAACGTTCCGGCAAATCATGTATGGGATATAAAATGCCTGTGGGCGTTTACCTTTATGATGTTTTTCGTGAATTTGATATTCTCGAGATACGAAGTGGCGCCGTTTGTAAAGAACCGCCTGGAGGTTACGGCGCTTATAAATATGACAAGCATCATGATAAAAGCGATACTTCTTATGATTGTATACTCGCTTTGCTATCCTTATATAGGATATATTGGGGTGATTGTGTTTTTGTGCGCTGTCTATTCGGCGGTAATTAAGGTCAGGTTCAAAAATAAGCTTACGCCCGATCTGAAGTTTAAAAAGGAGCTTTTTGACTGGGGTACAGTAAAAGAATTGGCAAGAGTCGGGGTTTGGAACTCGGTAAGTCAGCTGAGCCAGCTCCTTTTTACCGGACTTGATCTGCTTATTGCAAATATTTTTATCGGCGCGGAGGAGATGAGTATATTATCTATCGCAAAGACGCTGCCGATAATGATTATAAGCTTTATAGGAGTTATTGCGGGGGCATTTCATCCGTCTATGACGATTAGCTATTCAACGCAGACTACCGATCGTTTTGTAGATGAGGCAAAATTTGCCTCGAAAATGTGCGGATTTATATGCTCTGTGCCGGTTATCGGCATTGTGGTATTCGGAAAAGAGTTCTTCTCACTTTGGCTGCCGACTCTCACGGCAGGTGAAATAAGCCGTATACAGATTCTCTCGATTTTAACGCTTCTGCCGCAGATGCTAAGCATTTATGTTTTTCCGCTTTATCAGATAAATACGATTACCTGCCGTGTACGCATACCGGCAATACTCGACTGCATAATCGGTGTATTAAACATTGTGATTGTATATCTGCTTTTGAGCTTTACCGATCTCGGACTTTATGCGATTGCCGGGGTAAGCTCAACACTTTTGATTTTAAAAATACTTTTATTTGTGCCGATTTATGCGGCGAATAGCATTAAAGTAAAAAAGAGGACGTTTTATCCGTATATAATAAGAGGAATTGTGCTGAATCTGGCAGTTATGCTGATATGCATATGCGTAAGAAAAGTTATTGCCGCGGATTCGTGGCTTATGCTTATTATTGCCGCATCAGCGGCGGCAGTGATAGGATACGGCGTGGGATTTTTAATTATTTTTTCAAAAGGAGAGCGTAAAAAAGCTCTTGGTGCAATTAAAGAGAAAATCAGCAGAAAATAATAAATTGGAGGTTAGTTAATGAATATACGGCTTGCGGGATATTTCGATAAGAATTTCGGCGATGATTTAATGCAGCTGATTGTTGCGGACGGTATGCCGGAATGTGAATTTTTTGCGGACTGTCCGCAAAAAGAATTTCTGACGCATTTTCGCGGACATAAAAATGTTCATTTATATGATGAAAGCGTCAGGATCGACGCATATGTAAATGTTATCGGTACAGGCTTTAAATTCGACTCGAAAATGAATATTATAACAAAATTTCTCTCGATTCCGCATGAGGAGAAATTTCCGCTTGAAAAAACGGCGGTTATAGATTGCAGTTTAGATGAGCCGAAAAGCAGAGCAGAGCGGTTTTTGGTAAAACGCGAGCTGAATAAGTATGCGTATATATCCTGTCGGGATATAATTTCATCGTCTATAGCTTCGCGTTTTGCCAAAAAGAGCACGCGCGTGTTTCATGACGATATTGTTTTTGCGCTTGAGGACGAATATATTTATCCGAGAACAGATGAGGGCTGCTTAGGTATTATACCTATTCAGAAAGGATTCAGCAAGGATAATTTCGATTATTATACGGCGCTTGCGAAAACGTGCGATTGGTATGCGGATAAAAACGATAAAAATGTGTTGATTTTTGCCTTTGATACGGGAAATGAAAATGACACTCTTGCGGCTCTCTCAATACAAAGGCTTATGAGGAGAGGTGAAAAAGCCGAGATTATCGCTTACAACGGGGATCCGAAATACATATTTAAAAATATAGCAAGATGTGATAAGATAGTAAGTTCGCGTTTTCACGGAGTGATTGCAGCGGCGCTTGCCGGAGTGCCTGCCTCGGCGGTTTCGGATACAAGCAAGCTTGATATTTTATCGGAAAAGCTTGGATTTGAAAAAATCCCGAAATCGGGAATTACGGCAGATAAGCTTTTTGCACTGATTGAGCGGACCGATAAGAAGATTTCGGTAAGTAACAGCGTCAGAGAGGACGCAGAACTGCATTTAAAGGGACTTGAGAGGTTTTTGGAGGAGGTGAGCATAGGTGGCAAAGGCTGAGGTTTCGGTAATTATTCCCGTCTATAACGGCGAAAAGACGGTAAAATCCTGCATTGATTCGGTTCTTGCGCAGACTTTGCCGGTGGAGATTATAGTTATAAATGACGGCTCGGACGACAGGACGGGCGAGATTTTAGACTCTTACGGCGAGAGAATAACGGTAATTGAGCAGAACCGCGCGGGACAGGGAAATGCGAGAAATGTCGGGATTGCGGCGGCACACGGCGAGTATCTGGGATTCGTGGACGCTGACGATACGGTTGAGCCGGAAATGTATGAGGTAATGTACAATGCGGCAAAAAGAAGTGACTGTCAGATTGTCCAGTGCGGAATTTGGGATATTTGCGAGGACGGCACCAAGACTCTTCGCTCGGCATTTGCCGAGTGTGTGGAGATTTTCGACCGCGCGGATTATGTATTCGATTATTTTTATCATTTAAAGCATACAAACGAGGTATGCAACAAGCTTATAAAAAAATCATTTCTTACAGATAACGATTTAAAGTTCGGAGATACAAAAAAGTGTTTCAGTGAGGATTTTAAGCTTAATATGGAGATGATTCTCTGTCTTGAAAAAATCTGTTTTATCGATAAAGGATTTTATAATTATTACATTAAAAAAAGCGGTCATTGCAGGAGTGATTCGGTGGGGAGAATTGCAAAAATTCTTGATCTTTTTGAAGAGGTTTTAAAGCGTGATATGGCAGATGACGTGCGAAAAAGTTTTGAGTGCGTTGCGGCGCTGACGTTGCTTTTATATTGCCGCAATGCATATGATGCGGATCGTGTATATGTATCGGATTTTTTGCGTAGTAAACAGATGAGAAAATATATAAAAACATCCATGGTATACAGGAGCAATCCAAAGCATTTTTTGCTGTATTTTTTAATAAATTATGCTCCGAGAAAAGTTTCTTTGTTACTTTTGCACATTTTTTTGGATTTTTAAAAAACAAACGGTTGACAAACGATAGGATTTATTGTATAATGTAGGTGTAAAAATTTAATATGTGGGCAAACCATCTGAAAGGGTGGGACGCAAAGCCGTGAATCTAAGGTAATACTATGATTGTCTGGTTGCATAATAACTAGGGAGGTTTTAGTTATGAAAAAAATGTTAACACTCCTCCTTGCGATCGCAATGTTGTGTACCGGAACGTCTGCGTTCGCAAGCGGAGAGAACGAGGAAGTTTTGAAGGGCGAGAGCACAGCAAGAGTAAGCAGTGATATTGACTGGAGCACCTGGGAATTCAACAGCGGATACGATAATGACAGTGCCATACCGAACGGTTCGGCAGCTTTCTTCTTACAGCTTGATGGTTTGCAGATGGATACGAACGGTAATATTGACGGACGTCCAAAGTCTATGTTTACAGATGTCGTTGCAACTGCCAAGCTGGTTGAAAAGGACAGACATAACGGTTATGCGGTTGTAATCGGAAACGATGTGACCGAAGCTGATGTTCTTGCAGAAGTATCAAATCCGCCGTTGGATGATGACGCATTTGATAAGGCACGTGAGCAGCTGATGTATAAAGGTTACATACGTTCAAACAAGGGTGAGGTTATTCCGTGGGCGAAGCTTAATTCAAAAAACTACGGTATTGACTGGTATGTATTTAAACATGAGTCGGACGGTTGGCACATTGACGGTCGTATTTTAGATTTGGAGACAAATGATATTATAGATATTGTTATCCCGGATGACCCGAAAGACATTCCGCCGGAGGCTTATGAGGAGGAAGAAACACAGAAGGATACTTCAATCCGTCTTGAAGGTGCAAGATTTGCATATATCTTCGGATACGAGCCGAACCTTACTTTGGGCGAGGACGAGAACGGAAATGAAAAATATACAGCACAGATTCACATGGGCATGAGTGATTCGGTTACGGTTGAGCAGGTTTCTACAATGCTTATGAGACTTTTGGATCAGGAGCTTTACACAAAGGGTACAAAATATAAAGTGACTCCGTCTGTTGAACCGTACCGTAATGAATGGTATGCAAGAGGTCTTGCTTATCAGTGCACGGTTGGCGGATTGCCGGAGGAGGGAGATCTTCCGCTGGGAAAAACCAGCCGCGGTATGGTTGCAAAGCTTGTGTCATGTGCATTAAAACTGAATTTGTCAAAGGATGTACCGTTTACAGATGTCAGCGGAACTGAGTATGAAGAATACATTAAAAAAGTGTATGCATACGGATACATGAACGGTGTGAGCGATGATAGATTTTCACCGGACGCTGTTATGACAAGAGCAGAGTTCTGCAAATTGTTTAATAATATAATCGGACGTAGTAATATGGGGTTGACGGCACTTGACAAAGACGGAAATGAATATGAAATTACAGCAGCCGATTATTCTTTCGTGGATATGTCGCCGGAACACTGGGCATATGAAGAATGTCTGAAAGCTACAAGTGCATATGATGACAATGGATATGTGAGCATTTCAACAAGACGGGAAAATATGAGAAATATACTTGATGAGTTTGATTCGCAGTTGTTATATTAATTGAAATTTGCTGCCCCGATATTTAATTGGGGCAGTTTTTTTTTGTAAGCAGATTCGGAGGGAATTATGAGTACAGATGTTAAGAGCAAGTTAATAAGATTTGTGGCGGTTCTGGGAGATATTTCGGCTGTCTTTTTCAGTGTGCTGTCCGCGTTTTACCTTGCGGGGATTTATACCAAAATTTGCAGGGTATCGCTTGTGTACAGCCTGGTTTTTGCCGCACTTATTATATTTAATTTCATAATGTTCGATCTGTATTCACTAAAAGCCGAAAATGTCTATCATGCGCTTATTTCTACGGGTATATCGCTTGTTATCGCATATGTGAGCATATACGTGATGAGCAGGATTTTCAGATATGAGCAGCAGCCGATTGGTTTTTGGATATATCTGTTCGCAAATATAATGTCGATAGAGCTTATATGGAGACTGATTATTGCTATAATCAAGAAAAAAGCAGGAAAAAAGCGTTCTTTACTGATAATTGAGAATATGGAGAATACGAGCAGATTGGCGAGAAAGCTAAAATATGCATCAAATGAGGAAAATCGCTCATGGTATCATCTGCTTGATGAAAATGATGAAGATGAGATCCGTACCCTGCTTGACGAAATGCTTGAAAAGTTTGATGCGGTATTTATTTCATCGCAAATTTCAAATAAAGTGGCGGATCAGATCCTATATAAAGCACTTGTTTTGGGGAAAGAGGCAAATATTCTTGCAGATGTGGACGGCGTGACGACTTTAAAGGGAAAAATATACCAGATTGACGATACTCCGGTTATAATAAAAAAAGGTATACATCTTACAAAGTTTCAGAAGTTTATCAAGCGCGGCTTTGATATTGTCTTTGCGGCAGCGGCAAGCGTGGTGACATTGCCGATAATTTTAGTCTGTGCCGCGGCGATAAAGCTTGACTCGAAAGGTCCGGTTTTTTATAAGCAGGAGAGATACACCATTCATAAAAAGGTTTTTAACGTCTATAAATTGCGTACGATGTTTAATGATGCGGAAAAACACGGGGCGCAGCTGGCAACGGAGAACGATCCGAGAATTACGCGCGTCGGACGGGTTTTGAGAGCGCTTCGTTTGGACGAGCTGCCGCAGATATATAATATTATGCGAGGCTCGATGTCGGTAGTCGGGCCGCGCCCTGAACGGCCGGTTTTTGCGGACGAATACTCAAAAGCTATAGCAAGCTATGATATGCGTTATTGCTTAAAAGCGGGGCTTACGGGATATGCGCAGGTATACGGCAAGTATAATACGAGAGTATCTGATAAAATTCTTATGGATATTATCTATGGTACGACATATTCGCTGCTGCTCGATGTAAAAATTATATTGCTTACCGTGAAAACCATGCTCACAAAATCGGCAACAGAAGGAGTGGACGAGGAAAGAGATATGCATTTGTCGGGATTTGAGCGTGAAATGCAGCGCCGCGATTCGGCAAAGGATTTTATGAATAACTCAAAAGATATAAATAAAGAGGAAAATGAAGATGAAAACAATATCCGTAATTATACCGGCATACAACAGTGAAAAATATATAAAAAGATGCATTGATTCGGTTTTGGCACAACGTGGCGCAAAATTTGAGATAATAGCGGTGAATGACGGTTCAACGGATAATACTTTAAAAAGGCTGTTGGAGTACGGAGATAGGATTACGGTAAAAGATATTGCCAATTCGGGCGCGGCGAATGCGCGAAATGTCGGCTTGGAGCTGGCGCACGGTGATTTTGTTATGTTTTTGGACTCAGACGATTACCTTTCTTCCGACGCCGCGCAAAAGATTATTGCGGCACAGGAGGAGATGGACGCGGACATTGTACGTTTTCGCTATGAATATGTATATAAGGACGGCGGCTCGTTTGTGCCGTCAAGTCAGATGAATATGGACGGGTTTATTGAAAAAAGCGAGTTTAAGGAAAAAATATATCCCATGTTTTTTAAGGGGATTTATTTAAACAGCGTCTGTATGTCGGTGTACAAAAGAGAAATCGTTGAGAATATACGTTTCAGGACAGATATGGTTACGGCGGAGGACGCTGTTTTTTCGCTTGCGGCATTCAGTAATGCGGAAAATGTGCGCTTTATTCCCGATATTATATATGAGTATTATCAGTCGAATGAGGGGTTGACCGGGCGCGGAATATCGGTTTTTCAAAAATACCGCGATAATTTTACCTTTGCAAAAGCGACAGCCGGATATTTAAAAAGCTGGGGAATGAATACGCCTTTTAATTATGCAAGGGTTTTTTTAAGACCTGCGGCGGTTACGGTTGATAAACTGAAACGGGTTTTGAAGAGATGATTTAAGGAGAGTTATGAAAAAGATAATAATATCCATAGCGGCAGTTTTGGCGATACTGATCGGTGCGGCTGCGGCATATATTGCATGGGATAACAAGAGAGTTGTAAATGCCTCGTATACCTTTGAATCGGAAAAAGTGCCGCCGCAGTTTGACGGATTTAAAATAGCGCTCATAACGGATTTTCACAACAGCGGCAATTACGCGGAAGTAGCGGAAACAGTGCGGATAGCCGAGCCTGATATTATCTGCATTGTCGGGGATCTGGTGAGCATGAAAACGACGAATTACTCGAATACAAAGGAGCTTGTGAGCCGGCTTATGAAGATTGCACAGGTATATTATGCATACGGCAATCATGAGTATTATAACGCCACATACCGCGGATTTTCCGAACCGCCGATAAAAGAGGTTCTGGCAACAGACGGAGTGCTTTTTATGAATAACGAGGTAAGAACCGTTAAAAGAAACGGTGCGATTATAAATCTTATCGGTTACGGCGATTCGATACATGACGATACAGACGGTGCATTTTGGCAGCACGCCGAACCTTTTATGGCAGAGGTGGGCGAGAGTATAGACAAAAGCGTGCTTTCGATTATGCTCTTGCACCGCGCACAGTATTTTGACGAAGTGTCGGAATATCCGTTTGATCTTGTTTTGGGCGGTCATATGCATGGGGGCGAAATAAATATTGAGCCGTTTAAAAGTCAAATTTTAAAAAAGCGTGTTGGGACGGATAAATATTCTAAGGGCGAGTATTTTAAAAACGGTCATGAGCTTATAATAAGCGGCGGTTGTGCTAATGGTGACGGTGTGAGAATCCTGAATACTCCCGAAGTGGTGAGCGTGACATTAAAGAGGGTGGAAAAGTGAAGTATAATTGGAAAGGCAACAAAAAATTTGCATTTACTATAGTGGATGATACCGACGGCGCAACTGTTGAAAATATAAAGCCGATATATGATTATCTGTACCAAAAAGGAATGCTTACAACCAAGACCGTATGGGTGTATCCGCCGAGAGATTATTTCCCGGGAGAGAGTCTTGAAAATTCGGAATATTGCGCTTATGTAAAAAATCTTAAGGAAAAGGGATTTGAGATAGCGTTGCATGATGCGGGTTCGGGAGAATTTTCGGGCGCTGAGATAAGTGCTGCATTAGATATATTTAAAAATATTTTCGGGGATTACCCCAAAATGAACATAAACCACGGGGATAATCCGAGTGGTATGTATTGGTGCGGTAAACGGTTTTCCGCGCCCGTTGCAAAGCTGTATGATTTTTATAAAAAGAAGAAGGGTACTTTTGTGGAATCGAAGGGCGATGTACCTGAGAGCGCCTCGTTTTGGGGGGGCGCTTGCAAAGAGAATATAAAATATATCAGAAACAGAGTGTACGGAGAGCTTAATCTTTTAAAAAGAGATAAATATACGCCGTACCGTGAAAAAAGAAAAGATGCATATTCAAATTATTGGTTCAGTTCGAGCGATGCAATGACGGCGGATATGTTTGTAAAGCTCCTGTCGCGAAAAAATGTGGATAAGTTGGAGAAAGAGCATGGCTGTGCGATAATTTACACGCATTTCGGTTACGGTTTTGTTGACGAAAACGGTGATTTGAGAAAAGATGTTCGTGACGCTATCGATTATATTGCCGCTAAGGACGGCTGGTTTGCACCTGCCTCCGAGATTCTTGATTTTTTACTCCAAAACAAAAAAGGGAGTGAGTATATATCCGGAGTTGCGAGCGTAAAGCTTGATATTCTATGGATTGCGGAAAGAATATACAGAAAGTTTAGGGATAAAGTTTAAAAAATGAATATAAAAAATTTAAAAAAAGACAAATCAAATTTTTTGTTCGTTTGAAAAAGGAGTTATAGCGTGCTATAACTCCTTTTGAATTGATTATTTTGCGGCATTTTTATCCGAAATCTTATTGCGGAAATATATCAGTATACCTGCCGAAACCATTAAAATATTAAGAACGTAGAAGAACATTACGTACCAGGGAACAATGTTAAACCACGGCTCCGGTGAAGTGCAGATCTTAATGGATTTTCCAACCAGTGCAAAAACGTATCCGATCCAGATAAAGAAATAGAAAAGAATACTTGTTCCTTTTGCTGTATGTGCTTTCCATGCCTTTATGATGTTTAGAGGCCATGATATACCGAAGCATACCACCATAAGCGCTTCCATAATGTTTGCTGCTGTTTCCATGTTTTATTAACTCCTTTTTTTATGTGATTTATTCCAAATATTTATTTTATCATGTGTCGGATTTTGTCACAAGATTATGTAAGTAATGAACAAAAATAAATATACAATTGTTTCTATTAGTTACAAAAGTTCTTTTTGGGTGAAAAATTATTGCAAAAGTCTGATTAAAATGATATACTAAGCGTGAAGGCGGAAAAAGCTGATAATAGGGAAATTTTGTCGGAAAATGTGAGGAGATGAAAAAATGTATGAGGTGCTTATTGCGGAGAATGATCCGATGGTGGCGATGATTGAAAAACAGTATATAGCTCAGAACCCGAACTTTAACGTGGCGGAAATTTGCGGTAACGGTAAAGAGGCGCTGCGTTTTTTGGAAAACGGGAAAATCGATCTTCTTATCATGGATTTATCGCTTCCCGAGATGGACGGCATAACCCTTTTAAAGCAGATACGCTCAAAAGATATGCCTGTATCGGTAATTGCCGTAACGGCGGTAAAAAAAAGTGCGCTGATAGAGTCGGCTTTAAGACTGGGCGTTGAGGGTTATCTTATAAAACCGTTTGACAATGCCGGGTTTCAGGAGGCGCTCGGCAGGTTTTGCCGCAGACGTGACACATTCTCGCTTTTTCATGAAATGGAGCAGGAGCAGTTGGATCGGCTGATTATGAGAAAGGATTTTTCGCAAAACAAAAATCTGCCTAAGGGAATACAAAAAAAGACAATGGAGAGAATCTGCCGATTTTTGCAGAATAACCCGAACGATAAATTTTCGGGGGAGCGGATTGCCGAAGGAGTCAGACTTTCACGCGTTACGGTGCGCAGATATTTAAATCATCTCTGCGATTCGGGGGAAATTGCCCAAAATGTGGATTACGAAACCGGCGGACGGCCTTGTATGCTTTATTATTGGAATGTGTAGACGTTAATTATGCATAAAAAAATGCCGTTTATGGGGTATATCGATATAGACAATACCGATATATAAAAATAGTAATTGCAACAAAGAAAAAAGTGTGATATAATATTAACAAAGTGCAAAAAAATGCAAAATGAGAGCTTTTTTTCGTTTTTGCATTTTTTTAAAAACGGGGACAAAAGCGCTTGACGGATTTTGCCGCCCGTAAAATATATTCTTATTTTATACAGATTAAAATAAGAAAGAAGTAAATTATATTAGTGCCGCTTGGGTGCGGCGGAATGGAGAAATGTTATGAACAAAATATCTATCGTGGGAACGGGAAGTGTAGGCTCGACTATAGCTTATACGCTGACCGTTATGGGAATTGTTTCGGAGATTGTAATGATCGACATCAACAATGAAAAAGCATTGGGCGAGGCTCTTGACATCAGACAGGGAACTCCGTTTTGCGGTGCGTGTTCGGTTTATGCCGGAGATTACCGCGACGCAGTAAATTCCGATATTGTTATTATAACCTCTGGGATTGCAAGAAAACCGGGGCAGACAAGACTGGAGCTTGCACAGACAAACGTTAATATTACAAAGTCGATTATTCCGGAAATTACAAAGTATGCGCCCGACGCTACATATATTATTGTAAGCAACCCGGTTGATATTTTGACATATACCTTTAACAAGTTTTCGTCTATCCCCGAAAACCGCATAATCGGCTCGGGAACGATTTTGGATACCGCTCGTCTGCGTGCAAGACTTGCCGAATATTACAGCATCAACCAGAGCAATGTTCACGCTTACGTATTCGGTGAGCACGGCGATTCATCATTTATTCCGTGGTCGGTTGCAAATATTTCAAATGTACCGATCAGAGAATGTCAGAAGCTTATCACGACTCCGGGCATCACAAGCCCCGAATTGGATCTTGAGGAGATTGAGCAGTATGTCAGAAAGTCGGGCGGCCGTGTAATTGCAAGAAAGGGAGCAACATTTTATGCCGTATCGGTTTCGGTCTGTCATATATGCAAGTGCATATTAGGCGGTATTGATACGACAATGACGGTATCTACAATGATGCACGGCGAATACGGAATAAAGGACGTATGCTTAAGCACGCTCAACATGATCGGCAATAACGGAATACGCGGCAAGGTTAATGTGTCGCTTACGGACGAAGAGCTTGCAAAGCTTCGTCACAGCGCCGAAACATTAAAAGAGGTTATAAGCCATCTTGATATATAAATGAAAGGGTGAAGAAAAATGGAATACCGTATTGAACATGATTCTATGGGAGAAATGAAAGTCCCGGCAGACCGTCTTTGGGCAGCACAGACTCAAAGAAGTCATGAGAATTTTAAGATCGGTGTGGATATTGAAACTATGCCGAGAGAAATTACTCACGCATTCGGAATATTAAAAAAGGCAGCAGCTTTGGCTAACAGTGAATTGAAGCCGGAGAAGATGACCGCTGAAAAATTAGATGCAATAAGCAAGGCGTGCGATGAAGTTATCTCGGGCGAACTGAACGGTCATTTTCCGCTTGTTGTATGGCAGACCGGGTCGGGTACACAGTCAAATATGAACGCAAATGAAGTTATAGCAAACCGTGCAAATCAGATTGCGGGCGAAAAACTCTGTCACCCGAACGATGACATTAATATGAGCCAGTCGTCAAACGATACTTTCCCGACAGCTATGCATATTTCGGCTGTTATTGCAATTGAGGATAAGCTTTTGCCGGCAATTGAAATGCTGATAGAAACATTTAAGCGTTTGGAAAAGGAAAATGAAGGCATTGTAAAGTCGGGACGTACTCACTTGCAGGACGCAACACCGATAAAATTCAGCCAGGAGATTTCGGGCTGGAGAGCAAGCCTTGAGCGTGACGCAGAGCTTTTAAAGCTTGCCGCAAAACCGCTGCATGAGCTGGCATTAGGGGGTACTGCCGTAGGTACGGGCTTAAATGCACCGAAAGGATTTTCCGAATTGGTTGCAAAAAAGGTTGCCGAGCTTACAGGTAAGCCGTTTGTTACAGCTGAAAATAAATTCCATGCGCTTACATCAAAAGATGAGATTGTTTTTGCGCACGGCGCAATTAAGGCTGCGGCTTGTGATATGATGAAGATTGCAAACGATGTCAGATGGCTTGCAAGCGGACCGCGTGACGGTTTGGGCGAGATCCATATCCCCGAAAATGAGCCTGGTTCGTCGATTATGCCGGGTAAGGTAAATCCGACGCAGTGCGAGGCTGTTACAATGGTTGCGGTTCAGGTAATGGGAAATGACGTTGCGGTCGGTATCGCAGCATCGCAGGGTAATTTTGAGCTTAACGTGTTCATGCCTGTTGCAGCTTATAATTTCCTGCAATCGGCACGTCTTTTGGCAGAGGCGATTGTATCCTTTAACAATAACTGTGCTGTCGGAATAACGGCAAATAAGGATAAGATGTATCATAATCTGCATAACTCGCTGATGCTCGTTACGGCGCTCAATCCGTATATCGGATATGAAAATGCTGCAAAGACAGCTAAGAAAGCTTATAAGGATAACATCTCTTTAAAAGAGGCGTGCGTCGAACTCGGATTTTTGACAGAAGAAAAATTTGACGAGGTATTCCACCCCGAGCAGATGGTTTGATTCGTATAAAACTTGAAAGTGCAAGCGCCCTGTCGGCTCACAGACAGGGCGCAAAAAGGACTTTTTATTCTATGTGGGCAGAAAGGCTATGGAAATTGTTATGAAAGTAAGTTATTTCCCGGGTTGTACTCTCCGTACAAAGGCGAAGGATCTTGATTTTTATGCGCGCAAATGTGCCGAAATTCTCGGTATAGAAATGTGCGAAATCGAGAACTGGCAATGCTGCGGCGGCGTGTTTGTAGGCGCAAAGGATGAGATAGCGTCAAAGCTTCCTTCCGTGCGTGCGCTTATGAGCGCCAAAGAAGAGGAGCAAAAGCTTGTTACGGTATGTTCAGCCTGTCATAATGTGATAAAACAAACCAACTACGCTATGCAAAACGATGAAGATTTTGCAAATAAAGTAAACCTTTATATGGCGCAGGATAAGGAAAAAAGAGAGGAATATCACGGCGAAACCGAAGTGGTTCATTATCTTGAAATGCTGCGTGACGTTGTGGGATTCGATAAGATAAAAGAGGCGGTAAAATTCCCCTTGACCGGCAAAAAAATTGCGGCATACTACGGTTGTCTGCTTTTAAGACCGGGTAAGGTTATGGGATTTGACGATGTGGAAAATCCGAAAATAATGGAGGATTTTATAAAGGCACTCGGTGCAGAGCCGATAATATACCCCAAAAGAAACGAATGCTGCGGCGGATATGTGGCTTTAGAGGACGCGGCATCGGCAAAGAAAAAATCGAATGCGGTAACGGACAGTGCTGAAAATCACGGCGCGGAAATGATCGTTACGGCATGTCCGCTTTGCAAGTATAATCTTATAAAGAACGAGAGCCCGATCCCGGTTGTATATTTCACTGAACTTTTGGCAGAGGCTCTCGGAGTAAAGGAGGATACTCATGCAGAATAAAAATCAAAAAGAACAGGTTCTTCGCATGAGCGGCGTAAATCCGCTCAAATGTATGAGATGCGGAAAATGCTCGGCAACCTGCCCTTCGTATGATGAGATGGAATACCACCCGCATCAGTTTGTGTATATGGTGGAAACGGGCGATATTGATACTCTTATGAAGTCGGAGTCTATATATAAGTGCCTTTCATGTTTTGCGTGCGTGGACAGATGCCCAAGAGGGGTTGAGCCGGCAAAGCTGGTTGAGGCGATAAGACTTTTGGTGATCCGCCAAAAGGGAAACAATCATTTAACGGTAAACGATATACCGGAGCTTTTGGACGATGATATGCCGCAGCAGGCAATCATGAGCGCTCTGCGTAAATATTCCAAGTAAGAAAGGAGAAATCAGACGATGCAAAGAATTGGAGTTTTTGTCTGCCACTGCGGTACGAATATTGCCGGAACGGTGGACGTAAAAGCCGTTGCCGAGGCACTTAAAAATGAGCCGGGAGTTGTTTTCTCCACCGACTATCAGTATATGTGTTCTCAGGCGGGACAAGACATGATAAAGGCGGCAGTAAAAGAAAATAACCTGACGGGCTTTGTTGTCTGTTCGTGTTCGCCGCGTATGCATGAGGCGACTTTCAGAAAGACAGCGGCAGCAGCCGGCATAAATCCGTATATGGTCGAGATCGCGAATATCCGTGAGCAATGTTCGTGGGTTCATAAAGAGATGCCGATCGGAACGGAAAAGGCGATTATCCTCGCAAAGGCGGCTGTGGCAAAGGTAAACCTGAATGCACCGCTCACACCGGGTGAAAGCCCTGTTACAAAGCGTGCTTTGGTTATAGGCGGCGGTATCGCCGGAATACAGACGGCTTTGGATATAGCCGACGCGGGATTCCCGGTTGATATTGTTGAAACAAAGCCGACAATCGGCGGTAAGATGGCGCAGCTCGATAAGACCTTCCCGACGCTTGACTGTGCAGCGTGTATTTTGACGCCGAAGATGGTTGATGTTGCTCAAAACGATAAGATAAGAATTTTCTCATATTCCGAAGTGACCGATGTTAAAGGCTTTGTCGGAAATTTTGATGTAACAATAAAGCGTAAGGCAAGATATGTAAAAGAGGATGTATGTACGGGATGCGGACTCTGTACCGAGAAGTGTCCGCAGAAGAAAGTGCCGAATGAGTTTAACCTCGGCATGGATAACAGACGTGCTATATATATTCCGTTTGCGCAGGCGGTTCCTAAGGTTGCGACAATCGATCCGAACTACTGCACAATGTTAAAAACGGGCAAATGCGGCGTATGCTCTAAGGTATGTACCGCAGGTGCGATTGACTATAAAGCTAAGGACGAATTTATCGAGGAAAAGTACGGCGCAATCGTAGCCGCGACCGGGTTTAACCCGATTTCGATGGAAAAATTCGATGAATTTGCATATTCGCAGTCAAAAGACGTTATAACCTCATTAGAGCTTGAACGTCTGATGAATGCGGCAGGTCCTACAGGCGGCACGCTTTTACGTCCGTCGGACGGAGAACATCCGCATACAATCGTATTTGTACAGTGCGTAGGTTCGCGTTGTTCGGCTTGTGCCGAAAAAGGCAAGGAATACTGCTCAAAGATATGCTGTATGTATACCGCAAAGCACGCAATGCTTATCCGCGATAAGTACCCCGACACCGACGTGTATGTGTTCTATATAGATGTAAGAACTCCGGGAAAGAATTTTGATGAATTTTATCGCCGTGCTGTTGAAGAATACGGTGTGCACTATATAAAGGGTATGGTCGGAAAGGTTTCACCGGAAAACGGAAAGCTTAAGGTTCAGGCTTCAGATCTTTTATACGGAAAGCAGCTTCATATAGATGCCGATCTGGTTGTTTTGGCAGCGGCAATCGAGCCGGATAAATCGGCAAGACCGCTTGCTACAATGCTTACGGCAAGTATGGATACAAATGATTTCTTCACAGAGGCTCACCCGAAGCTTCGTCCTGTTGAAAGCCCGACTGCCGGAGTGTTTTTATCCGGTGCATGCCAGGGACCTAAGGATATACCCGAGACGGTATCGCAGGCAAGTGCAGCAGCTGCTAAGGTTATAGGACTTTTGTGTAAAGATAAGCTTACGGGAAATCCGTGTGTCGCACATTCCGATGAGATGATGTGTAACGGATGTTCGACCTGTGAAAAAGTTTGCCCGTACGGCGCTATAACTTATATAGATAAAGAGTTCAGAATGCCTGACAGAACCACACGCGTACGTCGCGTAGCTTCGGTTAATGAGGCGGTATGCCAGGGCTGCGGAGCTTGTACGGTGGCTTGTATGTCGGGTGCGATGGATCTTCGTGGATTTACAAGTAAACAAATAATGGCGGAGGTAGATGCAATATGCAAGTAAATGAATATAAGCCGCTTATTGTGGCATTTTGCTGTAACTGGTGTTCGTATGCAGGTGCAGACCTGGCGGGAAACAACAGACTTAACTATCCGGCAGATGTAAAAATAATTCGAGTGCCTTGTTCGTGCAGAGTGAATCCGATGTTTATTTTAAGAGCGTTTCAGCGCGGAGCCGACGGCGTAATCATATGCGGCTGTCACCCCGGCGACTGCCACTATACATCGGGAAACTATTACACAAGACGCCGTATGGCACTGCTTTTCTCAATGCTTGATTATTTGGGCATTGAAAAGGAACGTACTCGAGTTGAATGGGTGAGCGCGGCAGAAGGTGCAAAGTTTGCCCAGACGATGAACGATTTTGCCGAAAAGGTTGCGTCATTGGGAGAAAATAAGAGATTGGAGGATTTGCGATGCAAGAAGTAAAACGCGAAATTCTCGTACAAAAAGCAGCGGAGCTTTTGGCTGACGGAACGGTTGACAGAGTTCTCGGCTGGAAAAACGGTGAATTTAAGTATGATGTAACGCCTGCTGTTTTTAGTACGAAAGAGGCTTTGGAAAATGAATTTGTTTGGAATGATTTTTGCGGCGCAAACTTTTCAAAGTATCTTGTTAAAGAAACTCTAAAAAGCGAGAAAAAGGTTCTTGTTTTCTTAAAACCTTGTGATACCTACAGCTTTAATCAGCTTTTGACCGAGCACAGATTCGACCGTGAGAAGGTTTATGCTGTTGGCATTGGCTGCGACGGTATGATAGATATAAATAAAATTAAGGCTAAGGCTGAGGGGATTGCCGATATAAAAGAGGAATCGGATAGAATCGTCGCAGATACGCTCTACGATGGTGAAGTCGTTTTCGATAAGCCGGAAATTTTATTGGAAAGGTGTAAATCGTGTAAGTCTAAAAAGCACGTCTGTTATGATGAGCTTTTGGGTGATGACGGCGAAGTTTTGGATTCAAACAGATTTGATGAAGTGGAAAAAATAGAGAAGATGACACCCGATGAGAGATTCACATTCTGGCAGAATGAGCTTTCGCGCTGCATACGCTGCAACGCGTGCCGTGACGTATGTCCTGCCTGTACCTGTGAAAAGTGCGTATTCGATAACCCCGGCTCGGGAGTGGAGAATAAGGCGGCGTCAAACTCCTTTGAAGAGAAGATGTTCCATATTATCAGAGCATTCCACGTTGTCGGAAGATGTACCGATTGCGGCGAGTGTTCAAGAGTATGTCCGCAGCATATACCGCTGCACCTTTTGAACCGCAAGTTTATAAAGGATATCGATAATTTCTACGGCGAATATCAGGCGGGAGCCGAGGTTGGCTCACGTGCGCCGATAGTAAACTATACTACCGAGGATTTGGAACCGGGAGAAGCTGTGGAAAGAGGTGATGAGTGATGCGTAAAATTTCGACTGATAAATTAAATACTCTTTTTGCGGAAATTGCAAAAGATAATGCGCTTTATATGCCTCAGGATACCGACGGCGGCGCAAAATTTGAGAAGTGGGAGGAAGGCTGCACACTCTCCGATGCTTTAAATACGGTAAGAAGTGCGAAGGATTTCTTCTTTCCGCAGACGGAAAATCTGATGGATTTCAAGATGGAAGGAAAGAACATCGAAATCATCGACACAAGAAAAGAATGTGAAGATTTTGTGGTATTCGGGATAAGAGCCTGTGATGTAAAGAGTTTTGAGGTTTTAGATCGCGTATTCTTGGCGGAGCCTGTGGATACCTACTATAAAAACCGCAGAGAACACGCAGTTTTGATGTCAGTTGCCTGCACGAAACCGCAGGAAACTTGTTTTTGCAAAACTTTCGGAATAGATGCATCAGAGCCGGAGGGCGATATTGTATGCTATAAAACGGACGATGCGCTTTATATGGACGCAAAGACCGAAAAGGGCGAAAAATTATTAAAGAGCCTTGAAAAGATTACTGAGGACGCGGATGAAAGCGCTGCGGACGAACAGAAAAATATGATAAAAGAAAGATTTTCAAAGCTTCCGCTTGCAAATCTTTCGGCAGATAAGTTCGGTAAAGACAAGACGTCGGAATTTTTCAATGCTCCCGAATGGAGTGAGCTTTCAGAGACTTGTCTTGGCTGCGGAACATGTACATTTGTCTGCCCGACCTGTCAGTGCTATGATATTAAGGACTTTAATACAGGTCACGGCATAAAACGTTTCCGCTGCTGGGATTCATGTATGTATTCGGACTTTACAAAGATGTCGGCAGGACAGCCGAGACTTACTCAGCTGGAAAGATTCCGTCAGCGTTTTATGCATAAGCTGGTATATTATCCGACAAATAATGACGGACTGTTCTCCTGTGTGGGCTGCGGGAGATGTCTTGCAAAGTGTCCGATTCAGATGAATATTGTAAAGGTTATGAAGAAGTTAGGAGGCGAAAAAATTGGTTGATATGAAAGAAGCGCTTATTCCCGTAGTGGGCGTAGTGACCGATATTCGCATTGATACGCCGGATGTAAAGACGTTTCGCGTTGTAACACCCGACGGTAAAAAGGCGTTTGAACATAAGCCCGGTCAGTGCGCAATGCTTTCTATTCCGGGAGTAGGTGAGGCGATGTTCTCGATAACATCTTCGCCGACGAATGAAGAATATATGGAGTTTTCAATCAAAAAATGCGGCTGCGTTACAGAGTGGCTCCATTCTATGGAGGTAGGTCAGCAGATTACGATCCGCGGACCTTACGGTAACGCATTCCCGGTAGATACCGCTTTTGCGGGGCATGATATGCTCTTTATTGCCGGCGGTATCGGCTTGGCGCCATTAAGATCGGTTATAAATTACTGCCGCCACTACCGTGACCGTTACGGTAAGATTGATATAGTATACGGCTCGCGCAGTATGCAGGATTTGGTAGACTATAAAGAGATAATTGACGAGTGGTCGAAGGACGCGGGAGTGAATGTGTATCTTACGATTGACCGTGAGCAGCCCGAGTGGGACGGACACGTGGGATTTGTGCCGAACTATGTAAAAGAGCTGGGATTTTCGACAGATAAGATCGCAATTCTTTGCGGACCGCCTATCATGATTAAATTTACATTGGCAGGACTGATAGAACTGGGATTTGATAAGACTCAGGTTTATACGACGATGGAGCTTAGAATGAAGTGCGGTATCGGAAAATGCGGAAGATGCAATATCGGTTCAAAATATGTCTGCAAGGACGGCCCGGTATTCAGATGTGATGAGCTGGACGAGCTTCCGGACGAATATTAAAAGATCACTTATATAAGGAGAAATTGAATATGGAAAATATGGTTAATATTTACCTGTTTGGCAAACAGTACAGCGTGCCCGACAATCTTACGATTATGCGCGCTATGGAATATGCCGGATATCAGCTGGTACGCGGCTGCGGCTGCCGTAACGGTTTTTGCGGTGCCTGTGCCACAATCTACCGCATCAAGGGTGACAGAGAATTAAAGACCTGTCTTGCATGTCAGACAAAGGTTGAAAATGATATGTATGTTGCAACATTGCCGTTCTTCCCGCTCGTAAAGCAGATTTACGATATTGAAAAGATTAAGCCGACAGAACAGATAATGATGCAGCTTTATCCTGAAATATATGCCTGTGTAGGCTGTAACGCCTGCACAAAGAGCTGTACGCAGAACCTGAATGTTATGCAGTACATTGCTTATGCTCAGCGCGGAGAATTTGATAAGTGCGCGGAAGAATCGTTTGACTGCGTAATGTGCGGCGTATGTTCGTCAAGATGCCCGGCAGGCATCTCGCATCCGCAGGTTGCAATGCTTGCAAGACGTTTGAACGGAAAATATCTTGCACCGAAAACGGAGCATCTTGAAAATCGTGTAAAAGAGATAAAAGACGGTACATTTACAGAGCTTATCGAGGATTTGATGGGAAAACCGATTGAAGAAATTGAAGAACTTTACAATAACAGAGAAATTGAGAAATAAGGAGGGGAGAAAGTTATGTATTCAAAAGAATTTGAGAAATCTTTAAAGGCAGTTGAGGCTGCAAGAGCGGAAAATATCGCATATGAGCCGAAACGTATGACAGCAAAGGAAAAGGACGATCTTTTGGCGGCTTATCACCCCGATTATAAAAAGAGCGAATTTTCTACATTGAAAATCGGTCCGAATAAGGGTGAAACAGTGCCGCATGAGCTGTGCGATATGCTCCAGGCGAAGAGTCGTATAGCACCTTCGGACATCGACCTTTCTGATATTAAGTATGATGTTGACGTACTTATCATCGGCGGCGGCGGTGCAGGTGCATCTGCTGCAATTGAGGCAGATAATGCCAGGGCTAAGACCATGATAGTTACAAAGCTTCGTATAGGCGATGCAAACACAATGATGGCGGAGGGCGGAATCCAGGCGGCGGATAAGCCGAACGATTCACCGGCAATTCACTTTGTTGACGCTTTCGGCGGCGGTCATTATGCTGCAAAGCGTGATCTTTTGGCAAAGCTTGTATGCGACGCGCCGGAGGCTATTTCATGGCTGAACGATTTGGGCGTTGAATTTGATAAAGAGCCGGACGGCACAATGATTACAACGCACGGCGGCGGTACATCGAGAAAGCGTATGCACGCCGCTAAGGATTATTCGGGCGCTGAAATTATGCGTACACTTCGTGATGAGGTTTTAAACCGCGGTATACCGGTTGTTGATTTTACGGCTGCAATTGAGCTGATTCTTGATGAGGACGGCAAAGCGGCAGGTGCTGTTTTGATGAATATGGAAACACATGAGCTTATGGTTGCACGCGCAAAGACTGTTATTATTGCAACAGGCGGCGCAGGACGTATGCATTATCAGGGATTCCCGACATCAAACCACTACGGCGCAACGGCTGACGGTCTGGTTTTGGGATACCGTGTCGGAGCAAAGCTTTTGTATGCCGATACATTGCAGTATCACCCGACAGGTGCGGCATTCCCGCAGCAGATTTTCGGTGCGCTTGTTACCGAAAAGGTACGTTCACTCGGAGCAAAGCTTGTTAACCGCGACGGTAAGGTATTTATGCACCCGCTGGAGACAAGAGATGTGGCGGCAGCGTCAATTATCAGAGAATGCTCGGATCATAAAGAGGGTGTTGATACCGGAAACGGTGAGGCAGTATGGCTCGATACTCCGATGATTGAAGCAATAGGCGGCGAGGGTACGATAGAAAAGCGTATTCCTGCGATGATGAGAATGTTTGCAAGCTACGGAATCGATATAAGAAAAGAGCCGATTTTGGTATATCCGACTCTGCATTATCAGAACGGCGGTTTGGATATTAACGTAAACGGCATGACAACAAATGTTGAAAATCTGTTCGTTGCGGGCGAGGCTGTCGGCGGAATTCACGGAAGAAACCGACTGATGGGTAATTCGCTTTTGGATATTATCGTATTCGGAAGAAATGCCGGACAGAATGCATCTTTGGCGGCGAAGAGTGCCAAATTGGGTAAGCTTACACTTGATCATATCACAAAGTTTGATAAAGAGCGCGAAGAGGCAGGTATAAAAACCGATGCCGTTTCGCCGAAACTTTTACCCGATTACCGCAATAAAAAAAGAGGTATGTAATTTTTGATGGAGGGAATGTAAAAAAACTTCGGAACGCAAGAAAAGAATTAAAATGCACATATCCCCTCCGCTAAAAGTCCGGAGGCTGTAAAAAAGTCAATTGATTTTTTTTACAGCCTTTGTTTTTTAGTACAATAAACTGCATTTTTTGCGTAATTTTTGTTGACAAAACAGGGCATTTGCGGTATAATCTTAGGTGGGTACTTATATAAGGTGCCGGTTAAGGTTAAAAGACAGACGGTTTGCTGTCGGATTGTGAAAAGTTATATATTTTGCGATCCGATTGGTTTGGAATGTATTTTTTGGACGTATGAAATTGGCGGAGCGGTATGTCGTACCGATGTCATCGGAAAAGATGATGTTGATGTCATGCTCCGTCATTTGTTATTTTTGAGGTGATTTATGGAATCGGGTGCAAAACAGTTACAGGCAAAGATAAATGATCTGATAAGATTGTCCGAAAAGTATAAAAGCGAAAGATTCAGCGATTTTTTGACGGAAGAAGAACAGGCGGATATATACGGTTTTGCCAAAAGCGCTCAAAGCGACTTTTACGGCGGATACCCGAATGCCGCAAGAAAAGTTTTCGGTATCTTTCCCGATTGGGAGGAAGTGGACTTTTCGGCATATCCGATAAAGATTATACGCATTACGAAAAAGTATAAAAAAGAGCTGACTCACCGCGATTATCTCGGAACGGTGCTTTCTCTCGGGATTGAACGCTCGAAGGTGGGCGATATCCTGACCGATGATGACGGAGCATATGTGTTTGTAAAGGATAATGTTTCGGATTTTTTGCTTTCGGGAATTGAGAAAATTGCAAACTGCGGTGTAAAGACGGAATTGGTGGAACTGTCGCAGATTGAGCTGCCGGAGCAGGAATATGACGATTTGTTTGCGGTTTGCGCATCAATGCGGTTGGACGCATTGGTCGGAGCGGTGACAAATACATCGCGGAGTAAGGCGGCAGGACTTATAAAGGCGGCAAAGGTGTCGGTGAATCATAAGGCGGCAGAGGAGTGCGCAAAGGTGCTCAAAATCGGTGATGTGCTGTCTGTGCGTGGTTTCGGAAGGTATATTATAGAATCGGAAAACGGAAGAACCGGGAGCGGAAGGCTCCATGTTCATATAAAAAAATTCAGGTAAGGGAGATTGATGTTATGTTAACACCGTTAGATATTCAAAAACAAGAGTTTGATGTAAAATTCAGGGGTTATAACGCTGATGAGGTAGACAGTTTTCTGGATATAGTCGGAAGTGATTATGAAAAGCTCTATAGAGAAAATGCCGAGCTTAAGCAGAAGATAAGAGCTATGGAGGCAGACGTGGCAAAGTATGCGACTATGGAAAAAACATTGAAGGAGTCTATTGTTTTGGCACAGTCAACGGCTGACGACGTTAAGAAGAACGCAAATGAAAAGGCTTCCAACATAATCGCAGAGGCAAATAACAAAGCGGCTCAGATTGTTAAAAATGCTGAAAATGAGCTTGCGGGCAGAAATTCCGAGCTTTCCGCAATGAGACTCGAAATCGGAAAATATCAGGCTAACATAAGAGGAATGTGTACCGGAATACTTGAAATATTAGATAAAATGGAATAATATATTCTTATTTTTAAGAAAGGACGAAACAAATATGTGTGATAAATGTCAGGATTATACAAAATCGGTTAATCTTCCGCATACCGATTTCCCGATGAGAGGTAATTTGCCTCAGAGAGAACCTGAAACCCTGAAATATTGGGAGGATATTGATTTATATAATAAATTAAAGGAGAGAAATAAAGGAAAAACTCCCTTTATTCTGCATGACGGCCCCCCGTACGCAAACGGCGATATTCATATGGGTCATGCGCTCAATAAGATATTAAAGGATATTATAGTAAGATATAAGAATTTAAGAGGTTACTACGCTCCGTATGTGCCGGGTTGGGATACTCACGGACTTCCGATTGAGCAGCAGGCTATAAAAAAGCTTGGTATCAACCGTCATGAGGTGGGACCGGTAAAATTCAGAGAGGCATGCCGTGATTTTGCGCTTTCACACGTTGAAAATCAAAAGACACAGTTTAAGCGCCTCGGTGTTCTGGGTGACTGGGACAATCCGTATCTTACATTGAAGAATGAATTTGTGGCAAAGCAGGTTGAGGTTTTCGGCGAAATGGCGAAAAAAGGACTTATTTATAAGGGCTTAAAGCCTGTTTATTGGTGCCCGTCATGTGAAACGGCTTTGGCAGAGGCGGAAATCGAGTATGCCGAGGATAAGACAAATTCAATATACGTAAAATTTGCCGTAAAAGACGATAAAGGTCTTTTTGACGGCTTGGATAACGTATATTTTGTTATATGGACAACAACAACATGGACTCTCCCAGGAAACGTTGCAATTGCACTAAATCCCGATTTTGAGTATTCACTGGTTAAATTTGCGAACGGCGAGATTTATGTTTTGGCAACAGAGCTTATAGATAATGTAGTAAGAGCGGCAAAAATCGAGGGCGATTATGAGATAGTTAAAAAGTTTAAGGGACAGGAACTTGAGTTTATAACCTGTTATCACCCGTTTATTGACAGAGAATCGTTGGTTATAGTGGGCGATCACGTAACGCTCGATGCCGGTACAGGCTGCGTTCATACTGCTCCGGGACACGGTGTTGAGGACTATATTGCTTGTCAGAATTATCCGCAGTTGGACATTGTCGTACCTGTTGATACAAAGGGATATTTGAATGATTTGGCAGGTGAGTTTGCAGGACTGTTCTATGAAAAATCCAATCCGAAGATTATAGAAAAATTAAAGGAAACAGGCAGCCTTTTGGCGATAGAAGAGATTATCCACCAATATCCGCATTGCTGGAGATGTGATAATCCGATAATATTCCGTGCGGCAGATCAGTGGTTTGCCTCGGTTGACGCATTAAAGGAAAAAGCCGGAGAGGCTATAAAAGGCGTAAAATGGATACCTCAATGGGGTGAGGACAGAATCACCAGCATGGTTATGGACAGAAGCGATTGGTGTATTTCCCGTCAGAGAACGTGGGGTGTGCCGATTCCTATGTTCTATTGCAAGGAATGCGGAAAAGAGCTTATAAATGATGAAACCATAAAAGCTGTAAGCAAGCTTTTCAGAGAGCAAGGTCCGAATAAATGGTGGGAGCTTGACGCGGCGGATATTTTGCCTGAAGGTACGGCTTGCCCCGAGTGCGGTGCAAAAGAGTTCACAAAAGAAAAAGATATTATGGACGTTTGGTTTGATTCGGGTTCATCTCATGCGGCAGTATGCGCAGAAAGAGATGATTTGGTATATCCGGCGGATATGTATCTTGAAGGTAACGATCAGTACAGAGGCTGGTTCCAGTCATCACTTCTGACAAGCATTGCGACAAACGGCATTGCACCGTATAAGACGGTTATAACCCACGGCATGATCCAGGACGGCGAGGGCAAAAAGATGTCCAAATCAAAGGGAAATGCGATAATGCCGGCGGAAATTGTAAACAAATTCGGCGCAGATGTTTTGAGACTGTGGGTTGTATCGGCAGATTACAGAACCGATATGAGAATGTCACAGGAGGCATTAAAGCAATTATCCGAGGGTTACAGAAAGATCAGAAATACTGCAAGATATATATTGAGCAATATAAATGATTTTGATCCGAATAAGGACATGGTAAAATATGCCGATATGCTCGAAATCGACCGCTGGGCGATGATGAAACTGAATCAGCTGGTTGAAAAGTCGATTAACGCATATGAAGCATACGAGTTCCATTCACTCTATAATGCAACATTGAATTTCTGCATAGTTGATATGAGTAACTTCTATCTTGATATATTAAAATCAAGACTTTATACCGAAAAGCCTGATTCGTTTGAAAGAAGAAGTGCACAGAGCGCAATGTATATGATTCTGAATGCTATGGTTAAGCTTTTGGCACCTGTTTTGGCATATACCTGCGAAGAAATATGGAAGTTTATGCCGCATCTGGCAGATGAGGATAAGGAAAGCGTAATGTTTAGCACAATGCCTGAGGTAAATGCTGAATATAATGACGCGGCACTTGAAGAAAAGTGGAATAAGATAATCGATGTAAGAACCGATGTCAATAAAGCATTGGAATTGGCAAGAAATGAAAAGATAATCGGCAAGTCGCTTGACGCGGACGTTGTGGTTTATGCAAAGGGTGAGCTGCTTGACTTGTTAAAGTCGATGGAATCGGAGCTTGCAGAAATATTTATCACATCAAAAGCACAGGTTGAAGAAAGCGAAAAAGCACAAGATGCGGTTGACGGTGACGTGGTAAGCGTTAAGGTGACGGCAGATCCGCATGAAAAGTGCGGCAGATGTTGGGTTCACTCCGAAACTGTCGGGACAATCGAAGGCTTTGACGGAATATGCGCTGACTGCGTGAAGAAGCTTACAAAATAATAGAATTTATACTGCACCCTAAAGGTAAAATGCCTTTGGGGTGCATTTTTTTGAATAATTTTCCGATATAAAACAAAGATTACTGATAATAGACGGAATTTTTACAAGTATGAGGGTGTTAAAAATGCGTAAAACTAAAATTGCGATGATTGAGTATTTCTTTATTATATCGGGAAGCTTTGTTTTGGCGTTGGGAGTAAATATTTTTATGCTGCCGAATAAAATTTCAGCAGGAGGTATATCATCTGTCGGGACAATATTTCGCTACCTGTTCGGAGTGAAAATTTCGATTACAAGCTTGATATGCAACGGTATTCTGTTTTTTTTCGGATATAAAAATCTGGGAAAAACAGCCGTTGTAAAGACGCTTTTCGGCATACTTATGTTTTCACTTTTTCTTGAGCTGACAAGCAATTTTTCCGCATATACGGATAATGAAATGATTGCTGCAATATCGGGCGGCGCGCTAATGGGACTGGGAGTCGGAATGACTGTTCGGGAGGGAGCGTCTACCGGGGGGAGTGATTTTGCCGGAATGATTTTAAAAAAGGCACTCCCGTATGTCCCTCTTGCGCGGCTTATAATGCTGATTGATCTTATCATTGTAATTATATCGGGGATTGTATTTAAAAGCTTTACGGTGACGTTTTATTCGATTGTCGGGCTTTATATTTCATATCTTCTGACAGATAAGGTGCTTACATGGGGAGAAGATGCAAAAATGGTCGGTATTTTCTCCGACAAGGCAGAGAAAATCGCAAAGTATATTTTGGATAATTATGAGCGTGGAGTAACAGGTGTGCGCTGCGTCGGAATGTATTCCAAAAGGGAAAGCTGTATGCTCATGTGTGTGGTAAGCTCAAAGCAATTATCGGACTATCTTGCGCTCATAAAGGACATTGATGAAAAAGCATTTGTAATAATCGGAGATGTGCACGAGGTATTAGGCGAAGGCTTCAAATCTCTATAGTTCGGGGCTTTAAAAAATGCTCAGACCGTCAAAGAAGAGAGAAAGTACAATTTATCAAGACTACGACCAAAGCACACCACTCGGAGTACCTTTGTACGCCGTCGGGAGTGCTTTGCCCGTTCTGAGCTATTTTTTAAAGCCCCTGTGTAAGTTTAAAAAATGCACAGACCGTCAAAGAAGAGAGGGCGATTATAAACAAAACGCACTGCCGATAACTACAGCGGTGCGTTTTGGGTTTTATTTATATTTTAGAAAGTAACTACCGCGCCGGGAGAAGTCTCCTGAGCCTCGCGTATGATTTTCTTTTTCCAGTGACCGCAGAAATACATAATCGCGGTTATAACTGCCTCGGTTATCCATGAAAGAACAAGTCCGAGGTAGATTCCGTAAATTCCCTGTGTCGGGGTGAAGATTTCGGAAAATACTATACGCGATACCGCACCGATACAGGTGACGAGAATCAAAAGTCCCATTGCGCCCGTACCACGGTAAAATCCGTGGAAAAGGTTATTTACGAGATTAAACACAATAAACGGCAGATAAAGCCGTACATAATCAATTGTATATTGCAGCGCATCTCCCGTATAGCCGGCAGGGAAGAAAGAGGTGCATATTTTTTTAGAAAAGACTATGCAGACGGTAAGTACGGGAAGCAGGAACAGATTTGCCTGCAAAAATCCGACAAATACGCCTTTTCTGATCTGATTGAATTTCTTTGCACCGACGCATTGAGCCGTATATGTACTGAGCGTTTTGGTGGAATTTTGATAAACATTTGAGTTGATTGCGTATAACTTCAATACAACCGCATATGCGGCGGTAGCGCTTGCGGAAATGCCGTTTATCAGCGGTGCGATCCAGAGTGAGGTAAAATACATTGCCGATTGTTGCAAAGTAACCGGAAGTGAGTAGCTGAGCGATTTTTTTACGGCAGCAAAGTCAAAGAATTTACCCTTTAATGAGGGGAGATTTAATTCCGCAAAGCATTTTCTTATTCTGACAAGATAGCAAAGATCTATAATAAATGCTGAAATTACAGAAGAAAGAGCAATTCCCAAAACACCTGCTTTTAAGACTGTTACGGAAAAAATATTTCCACCGATATTCATAACGGTCGATAGTATCGACATTTTTAAAGGATATGAGCTCATTCCGATCGCATTCATAATATGTACACCGGTATTGTTGAAGATGATAAAAACCAAGCCGAGAAGATATGTTATGTAATATATCGCAGCATCGTGATATACGTTTTTATCGACATTTAAAAATGCGAAAATCGGTCGGATAAAGGCAATGCAGATAAGTGCGATGAATACTATTACACACGCCATAACAGTGCAATTACTGTATATGTTCTTTCTCATGCCTTCGTAGTTTTTTTCTCCGAAAAGACGTGCGACGAATATGGAAAAGCCTGCACCGAATCCCCAGAAAAGGCCGGATATAAACTCCATTAAAGCGTTTGTCGAACCGATTGCGGCAATACCGTCCTCGCCTAAAAATTTCCCGGCAATTATCGTGTTTATCACACCATAGGCTTGCGAGAGCAATCCCGAAAGTACAAGCGGAATTGCAAAAATGATAAATGTCTTGTAGATATTGCCTTTTGTTAAATCCTTCATTATAAAACTCCTTTTTTTGATTATAAATCAGAGGTTAATCTCTCTGATTTTTTACAACCCTTGGATTTTTTTGAGGGGATAGGAAAAAAGCTTTGGAATTAACAAACTGAGCCAAGGCTTTAGCTTTGGGATACCCGACGGCGTACATCCATAGGGTTCCCGAAAACCAAAGGTTTTGGGGAAAGAGGAGAAACAGCGTAATGATTCAATCGTGAATTTTTATTTTGCGATTGAATATATATCGCTTGTTTCGACGACCAAGTGGCGAAGTTTGTTGATAGCAAGAAATTATTTGATGAAAAATCATATTTTTTGATTTTTCTACCTCGTATCAAACTCGATTACAACATTTGTATTTACTGTAAGATTTACTTTCTTCTTTTCTTGCGTTCCGGAGTTTTTTTACATCCCCTTGTTTAAATATGGGTTGAAATTTATTTTGAAATCGTGTATAATTATATTATAATTATCAGAAATTTTCAAGTGAGTTTGAAATAATGAATATTTCTCAACAATTCTCAAAAAAGGAGGAGGGCATATGTACCCTAAAGAGCGCATCGATGCCGTATATAACATTATTAAAGAAAACGGTTATGTGACGGTGAAATATCTGGTTGAGGAGATGCATTACAGCAATGCTACGATAAATCGCGATCTTAATATATTGGAAAAACAGGATTTGATAAAGCGAAGCTACGGCGGTGTGGAAATCGTGGAGCAAAAGGAGGTGCCGCTTGTTTTTCGCTATCATAAGATGAAATCGGCAAAGAATAAGATGGGGAAGAAGGCGGCGGAGCTGATATGCGACGGAGATACCGTATTTATCGACGGATCAACAACGACCGAGAGCATCGGAAAATATATCACAAATAAAAAGGATATAACGGTCATTACAAGTAATCTTGCGCTTGTATTGTACTTAAGCGAGTTTAATATACATACTGTCTGCCTGGGCGGAAGTGTTGTGGAAATACCGTATATGCTCGGGGGTCAGATTGCGGTTGAAAATGCGATGAAATACCATGCTGATAAGGCGTTTTTCTCGACGGGTGTACTGTCGCTGGACGGAAAAATCGGATCGATTACCTGGGACAGCGGAAATTTTCGCCTGCTGCATCAGGTGATGATGAATAATTCAAAGGTGAATTGCTGCATTATGGATCATGAAAAGGTGGGGATTGATTATAAGTCGATTCTGTGCAGCGTTGATGATGTGGACTATTTGATTACCGATTATAAATTTGATGAAAAATTTTGCGCTGATTTTAAAAATACTAAGATTATAACGGTGAGGTGAGATGATATGCATGAAAATGAGATTTCTTATGCGACCGTTAAAAATTGGGAAAAGCTTAACACAAATTCGGAGGGCAGACTGGAAAAACGCGCAAATAAGAGAAGATCGAAAAAGAGAATTATTCCGTGTGAATATCTTGAAAATAAAGAGAATATAGCGATTATTGAAAAAATTGCCGGGCTTGCAGCGGGGAAAGATATTAAAAATATCATGTACACTCTTTCACTGATTTTTTTGAAAAGTGTGGGAATTTCGGAGGATGGAAATGTTAAGACGGTTATGACGGAGTACAATGGATATTCATATTTAAGCGAATTTGAGGATATTTTGCTCCCAAGCGATGAATACGATTTTTTGGGCGCGGTGTATCAGTCGCTTTTGTCCGAGGGCAGAAAGAATACGATCGGTTCATATTATACCCCGAAAAAAATCGTAGAGGATATGGTTTCTGACATTGATTTGACGGAGGATCAGACATTTTTAGATCCGTGCTGCGGGAGCGGAGCATATATTCTGGCGCTTAAAAATGCTCAGCCGGAAAATATTTTCGGCTTTGACAGTGATCCTGTTGCGGTGATGCTGGCAAAGGTGAATTTGCTTATAAAATATGCCGATTCGGATTTTTTGCCGAAAATATTTTGCAGAGATTATCTCTTGGACAAAGAGGAAAGCCAATATGATTACATCTCTACAAATCCGCCGTGGGGAGCGTTTTTGACGGAGATGCAAAAAAAAGAATCCTTTTCCTGTTTTTTTAAAAAGGCGTATTCGCAGTTAAAAGAGGGCGGGAGGATAAGATTTTTATTCCCCGAGTCAGTTCTGAATGTAAAGGTACATAAAGATATAAGAGAGTTCCTGCTTAAATGCTGCAAGCTTGAGAGTATAACGGTGTATAATAATGATTTTTCGGGAGTGACAACAAAATATGTAAATATATCGGCGAAAAAAGCCGAGCCGGGGAAAAAGGTTATTTACAAATCGGGAAATCGGGATGAGATAGTCAGCACAAAAGCATTTGAGCTGACGGAAAATCTGACCTTTAATATGCTTTGCGATGAGGACATTGCGATTTTAAATAAGGCAAAAAGAATCGGAAAATATAATTTGTCGGATAGCGTGTGGGCTTTGGGAATTGTCACCGGGGACAATAAAAATAAACTTTTTGCCGAACCCGGGGTACAGCGCGAAAAGATATACACCGGCAGAGAAATTGAGCGCTACAGGCTAAAGTGCGCAAAAAATTATATTGTATACGAACCGAAAAATCTTCAGCAGACGGCAAAGAAGGAAATATACCGCGCGACTGAAAAGCTTGTATATAAATTCATTTCGGACAGATTGGTTTTTGCTTATGATGACAGCGGAGCGCTTTTTTTAAACAGCGCCAATATGCTGATTCCCAAAATTCCAGGTATGTCGGTAAAAACCGTAATGGCGTTTTTAAATTCGGAATTGTACAGTTATTTTTACAGAAAGCTTTTCGGGGAAGTGAAGGTGTTAAAGGGGAATCTGATAAATCTGCCATTTGCCCGAATTGACAGCAGCCTGAACGAAAAAACGGACAGGCTCGCGGAAAGGGTTATACATGAACTTTCAGACGATGCGGAAGAGGAGTTGCAGAGCTTGATATATCAGGTATTTGAAATGACGGAATCGGAGATAAAACATATAAAAAATGAATTAAAAAGAAAGTAATTAACATAAAAAATCTCTTATCATTCCTTGCCATACGGATAAGAGAAACGTTAAATTATTATTTATGCCGACGTATGGCGGCGGAATGGAGAATAACGTGAAAGTACCTTTCACGTTAGCCTCCGGCAGGATTTGATTGCCCGTGCAAAAATTTTCTCGTTGCACCCGAAAAACGCACATGGGCGTAAAAATCTCTTATCATTCCTTGCCATACGGATAAGAGAAACTAAAATTATTATTTATGCCGACGTATGGCGGCGGAATGGAGAATAACGTGAAAGTACCTTTCACGTTAGCCTCCGGCAG
>CAKSDE010000019.1 GCA_934444735.1 uncultured Clostridia bacterium
TCCCTTTTTTGTGTCCCTATTTTGCACGCCAACATCTGGGGGTTCTCTCCCTTTTTTATACACCATATCTGGGTTTTTGATTTTTATTTACCAAAAATATTTTTCTTCAAAAACTGAAAAAACTGCTGAGCAAAGTGTGAATTTATAAAAATTCACAACTTAACCAACAGTCTTTTCCGGCGATGGTGTTTTAAATACCATCACAAAGCTCCTTCCGATTAAATAATTCAGAAGCAGTGTCTCTTTTTCTGTAATTATACGACTAATCTTCCAAAATAGCAAGCTTATTTTTCAATCTTTGTATACTTTTTTTCAAAATCTTTCGGTTTTTGATTAAAATTTCAAAGATCCTGACATTCTCGGATCCCCAAACCCGCTCCCAGAGCCGTTTTCAAAAATTATGCACAGAATCTTTGATTTTTTTCAAAGATCCTGTGCATTTACATCACTTTCACCAAATAATACTGCAAGTTGCAGCTTTGAGCTTTCCGTTTTCAATTTCTATCACACCGTAAGTTCCGCGGCTTTTTATACTCCCCGGATTCAGAACAACCATATCTCCCCAATCTCTGTTATAAGGAATATGCGTATGCCCAAAGACCACCGCATCCGCGCCGAGCTTTTTTCCCTCCGTGCGTATCGTCTTATATTCGCACTCCGTTTCCGCCTTTACATTATATAAATGCCCGTGCGTGATAAAGATTTTCTTTTCCTCAAACTCTGCCAAAAGATACGGTCTTGAGCTGTCGCCGTCGCAGTTACCGCTGACATAATAAAAATCAATTCCGGGAAATTCCGCCTCAAGCCTTTTTGCATCACTTAAATGATCTCCGCAATGAATCACCGCATCAACGCCGACAAGATTATTTATCACATTTTCCGCATCAATTATTTGGCGATGCGTATCCGAAAACACCAAAATTCTCACAAAATCACGCCCTTGCAACACTTTTTTTACCTTATTATAACATTCACTCCCCTTATTTTCCAGCGTATTCCATATTTTGTAAATTAAATGTCACAATATAGGATAAACTTGTCAGAATACGACAAGCGGTTATGACAAATTTCTCACCGCATCGGTGGTATAATAACTTTTACAGTTATAACTATGTATAGGATAAAATTTAGGAGGAATGAACAATGGAAGAAATCAAAACAAAAAAAATCTTAACACGAAAAATCCTGCGGCTGCCAAAGCTACGGGATATACCCCTTTGCGGTGCGCTTTTTTTACTCTCGCGCGCATCTGTCCTTAACGGATTCCCGATGGCGCTGCCTTTTTTTGCCGCCTCGTGCGACCCCAAAGCCATGTACATATACCTTCCGATTATGGTTCTCGGCTCGATGAGCGCCGGCGCAAATGTTCTGAAATATTTTATCGCCGCGCTTGTCTATTGGTTCATCACCGAGCTGCGCGTACGCACTCCGCAGCGATTTGTAAACGCACTCTGCTGCGCCGGGCTTATCTTCCTCTCGGGCATACCGTCTGCATTATTTTCCGAAACGCAGGCAAACGCATTATTTTTTCTCACTATAGAATCGGCGCTCTCAGGTATAATGTACGGCATTTTCTCCAACACGGGCGTCTTTTTCAACCGATTTGAAAATACGCGCCATGTAACACGCGAGGAAATACTTTCATTTATAATATTCGTGTGCGCGGTCATTTCGGGACTTTCCGGGATTATACTGCCCTTAGATATAAACATTGCGCAGATTGTCGGAATCTATCTTATATTATGCGCCGTAATGTATATAAATATGCCGTCCGCCGTCTGCCTTGCCGTTGCCATCGGATTTGTTTCGTCCTCAGCTTCGGCAAACGCAATTCTGATGATGGGCATTATGGGTGCCGGCGCGATTTTTGCCGCCCTCTTAAAGCCTTACGGGAAATACGGCATTGTTGCCGGATACTTTGCAGGAACCGCGGTATCATTTCTTTACATCGCAAACGATTTCAAGATCCCCTTGTCGCTGATACCGCTCTTTTTTTCGTCTGCAATGTTTCTTTTAACGCCGTCCTTCATACTCGCCAAAATGAACTCGTTTTTCTTAACTACCTTCTGCCCCTCGACGAATGAAACCGACACGCGTATAAAAGAATACATATCAACAGAGCTGAAAAACATATCGGGCGCCTTTTCAAATCTCTCGAAAGAGCTTTTCTCCGCCGCCGACTCGGTCATATACCCGTCGCGCACCTCCGCGCTTTTTGAAAGCGTTCTTTCAAGGATATGCGCCGAATGCCCGAATTATTCCATGTGCGAAAATATTTCGGAGGCGCGCAAGCAGCTCTACTCGGTTATAAATATAATGGAAGAAAAGGGATACTGCGATATGTCAAACATTCCTATAGTATTCTCGCAAAAATGTCTTTGCCCCGAGAAATTTATCAGCGAATTTAACCATACCTACGAAATGTACAAGCAAAACTCGATCTGGCAGACCGAGGCAGATGTCGGCAGGAATCTTGTCGCAAAGCAATATGCCGAAATCTCGGGGATTATAAAAGAGCTTTCCTCCTCGGTTGAGTACGGGTTCTTCTTTATGGAGGAGGCTGAGGACAGAATATATAAGAAGTGTCTTGCCGAAAAAATACCTCTTTGCGACGTTTCGGTTATCGAAAATTCCAACCACACACCCGAGGTATATATCGTCCCGACACAGCGAATCGGCAATGAAAAGCTGAAAAATCTCGTATCCTCGGCAATTGATATGCCGATGCGAGTATTCGATTCGTCGGGCGACAGCATACATCTTGTGGCAGATAATCTTTATTACGTGGACATCACCGTAAAACAACGCTCCCGCGACGGTCAGACAGTTTCGGGCGACACAGTTCTGTACTTTGAATCACATGACAACAAATTCTATGTTATCTTGTGCGACGGAATGGGAAGCGGAAACGAAGCGTCTTTGGAAAGCAAGATGACCGCCGAGCTTTTAAAGGAATTTATTAAATCCGGCATACAAGCCAACACCGCAGTGAACATGATCAACTCATCAATGGCGCTGAAAACTCAAAGCGAGGTATTTTCGACAGCCGATATATTGGAAATAAATCTTTTAAACGGTGAATTTTCAATGCTTAAAGCCGGCAGTGCGCAGAGCTATATAAAATGCGGCAATAAATTTGAAACGCTCCTTTCAAAAAGCCTGCCGATCGGAATTATCGATGATATAAAAAGTACAGCGGTGAAGAAAAATTTCCAGAATAACGATATGATCGTCATGGTGTCGGACGGAATAAGCGAGGCAGATTACGGCGCGATGCGCGGCGAATGGATAAAGAAAATAATGTCATACGAAAACCGCTCAACCGAAGAAATCGCATCTCTTATAATAAACGACGCGCAGAAAAAAATCTTCCCCAACACCGCCGACGATATGACGGCTATTGTAATAAAGCTTTTAAAATATTAAAAACACTGATTTAAAAAGGGCAAATAAAACCGGTTGAAGTATAAAAAAACTCGGCTTATGAAAATCATAAGCCGAGTTTTTTTATAGTGAGTTAAATCCGCTATATCGCGAAAATTTCCCCTTTCATATTTTATTCGGAATTTTCGATGCAGAACGGAGATAGCAGCCCTTATTTTAGGGAATAGGAAAAAAGCTTTGGAATTAACAAACTGAGCCAAAGCTTTAGCTTTGGGTTACCCGACGGCGTGCATGGGTACGCCAAGAGGCGAAGTTTGTTGATAGCAAGAAAAGAAATAATTTCATGAAAAATCATATTTTGATTTTTCTACCTTGGTAAAACCCAACTATAACCTTTGTATTTTTGTAACATTTATTTTTTCTTCTTTTCTTGCGTTCCGGAGTTTTTTAACATTCCCCGGCCCGACCGCGTACACGAGTGCGCCCGGGGTGAGTTAGATTCGTCTCGGCGCGAAAATTTCCTTTTCATATTTTATTCGGAATTTTCGATGCAGAACGGAGATAGCAGCCCTTATTTTGGGGAATAGGAAAAAAGCTTTGGAATTAACAAACTGAGCCAAAGCTTTAGCTTTGGGTTACCCGACGGCGTACATGGGTACGCCAAGAGGCGAAGTTTGTTGATAGCAAGAAAAGAAATAATTTTATGAAAAATCATATTTTGATTTTTCTACCTTGACAAAACCCAACTATAACCTTTTTATTTTCGTAACATTTATTTTTTCTTCTTTTCTTGCGTTCCGGAGTTTTTTAACATTCCCCGGCCCGACCGCGTACACAGGTACGCCGAGGGTGAGTTAGATTCGTTGGGCGCGAAAATTACAATAAAATAACGCCTTTTTCTTCACATTTTTTTATAGTCTCTTCGTCCCATATGCTTGACTGTACCTCACCTATGTGGCATGAACCCATGATGAGCATACAAAGACGGGACTGACCGATACCGCCGCCGATTGTTAGCGGAAGTTCGTTATTTAAAAGCATTTTGTGGAACATCAGGTTTCGTCTGTCATCACAGCCGGAAAGAGTGAGCTGTCTGTCCAAGGACTCCGCATCTACTCTTATACCCATTGACGAAACCTCAAATGCACGTTCCAGGACATCGTTCCAGAACAGTATATCGCCGTTTAATTCCCAATCGTCATAGTCCGGCGCACGTCCGTCATGCGGCTTACCCGATTTAAGCTTTCCGCCGATCTTCATGATAAATACCGTCTTATGCTTTTTAACATACGCATTTTCTCTCTCAGACGGCGACATTTCGGGATAAAGATCCTCCAACTCCTGCGTCGTTATAAAGGAAACGTTTCTGTAAAGCTCGGTTTTAAGCTGCGGAAAGCGCACCTTTAAATGATCGTTTGTGTTGCATATCGCCTTTACAATCGCCTGCACAACAAGCTTTAGATATTCCTCATTGCGCGTTTCGGGAGTAATGATCTTTTCCCAGTCCCACTGATCGACATATACCGAGTGGAGATTATCCAATTCCTCGTCACGTCTTATCGCGTTCATATCGGTATAAAGACCGTTTCCGACGCTGAAATTGTAGCGCTTTAAAGCAAGTCTTTTCCATTTTGCCAAAGAGTGAACTATCTGCGCATTTGCTCCCACCGCCGGTATATCAAATGCAACAGGGCGCTCATATCCGTTTAAGTTATCGTTTAAGCCCGACTCCTCCGTTACAAAAAGAGGTGCGGAAACTCTTTTTAAGTTCAGTGCCTCGGAGAACTCCTCCTGGAATGTGGTTTTTATGCAGGATATTGCCCTTTGTGTATCGTATCTGTCCAGCAAAGGCTTATAGCCCTCGGGAATAACTGTTTTATTCATATTTTTCATAACCTTTCAATTTATAATTTCTTCTATTATAACGCATTGCCGCCGCAATGTCAACATCAAGCATATCGCTTTTGTAATATTTCCTCATAAAAGCTTGTAATCTCTGGCAAGGCTTATATAATCTCCCCTTGCAACAATAATATGATCCAAAAGCTTCACATGAATAAAGTTAAACGCGTCGTTCAGCTCAAGCGTTGCAATCTTGTCCGATTCGGACGGCGCAAGATTCCCGTTCGGGTGATTATGCGCCAGAATAACAAATACCGCCTTTGTTTCGATCGCTTTTTTGACAACCTCTCTTGTGTAAAGAGTCGTGCAGTTGACCGTACCCTTTCCGATAATATCCAAAGAGATCATCTCGCAGTTTGCGTCCAAAGAAATCATATACATAACCTCTTCGGTATATCCGCAGAAAATAGGCTCCAAAATTTCCGCAACATTATCGGGTGTAACCTTTTTGCCCTTTTCCTTGGAATATTTTTCTTTCATATAATAACGCTGAACGCAAGCCAGCAATTTTAAAAATACCGCGGTATTTTCTCCGACATCGGGTACTTCGGTAAGGCTTTTTATATCAGCCTCAAAGACTGCCGGCAAAGAACCGAATCTGTCCAAAAGCCGATGCGCTATTTCATTTGTATTGCGCTGACGGTATGAATAAAACAACAGCATTTCCAGAACCTCATGAGGCTGAAACGACTCAAGTCCGTCCTGCATAAATTTTTCTCTCATTCTCTTTCTGTGATCCTTATGTACATTTTGTATCATAAAAAATTTTCCTTCCTTTCACACCGAGCTTAAAATGATCAGTTATTCTTCAATTCATCAAGGCTTGCGAATCTGTAGCCGCTCTCCTTTGCATAATTTATAATATCCTCAAGACTTTCGGCATTGTCCTTTGACACCGCGTGCAGCAAAAGAATCGCCCCGTTATGTAGGTACGGCGTAACCTGTGAAAACGCATAGTCCGCTCCCCTTTGGAAATTCACATCCCAATCTTTATAAGCAAAGCTCCAAAAAACCGTCTTATAACCCAGATCGTTTGCCACGGCAAGAACCCTTGTGCTGTACTCCCCCTCGGGCGGGCGCATATATTCCATGTTTTTTCCGTATTTTTCAAAAAACATATGATTAAGCGCTTCCAGCTCATCTGCCATCTTCTGCGGATCGGAAAGCTTGTGCATATTCGGGTGGTGCACCGTATGATTTCCCACTATATGCCCCTCCGCCACCATTCGGTCTACAAGCTCCGTTTCCTTTTCAAGATAAGGTCCCGTCACAAAAAATGCCGCCGGAACATCGCATTTTTTCAATGTATCCAAAATCGATGCCGTATATCCGTTTTCATACCCCTCATCAAAAGTCAGATAAATAGTTCTTGTGCGCGCAGGATCGACATAGTATGTATTGTATGCCGCGAAAATATCTTGGGTTGATTTGTAGATCTCCGGCTCTTCGCCCTTTTTCTTCACAAATCCCCAGCCGCTGCCTTTATTGTCCACGTCCCAAAAATCCCTTGTCAGGGTATGGCTCCTCTCGCGTTCGGTGTCCTTTTGTTCGTTCATCTCGACCTGCTTTTTTTCAAAGCACATATGCGTACTGTTACTGCTTGTGCCGCCGCCCGCGACAATGAGTGCCGCCAATGATAAAAAGGCTATAATCTTATCCATTTTATACCTCCTGATACACTACTTTGATAAATTAAAATTTCTAAAAAAAGTAATTAAAATTTTACTGTTTTTCTGTTGAAAAAGATAATCTTTTGTAGTATAATAAAAATATATGGGGGTGCAACATCATGTCAACAATATCCGAACTTCAGCAAAGGCAGCTTCAGCGAAAGCTTGAGCGGAAACGCAAAAGAAAACGAACTCTTACAATTGCCGTACTGCTTCTTATAATTATAATATTTTCTTTGCTTTATGTAAAGATTAATTCCAAAAAAAATTCAAAAACAGAAGATTTTTCGGCACAAAGTCTTGCGGTATATCCGCCGGCGCCAAAAAAATCGACAGATATACTCTCGGCACTCCCCCAAAAGGACGGAGTAAAAACTGCATATCTGACCTTCGATGACGGCCCGACTACCTCAGTTACCCCCGCAATACTCGATATTTTAAGAAAATACGAGATAAGGGCAACATTTTTTATGGTGGGATCTTTAATCGAGAAAAATCCGGGTATGGCATACAGAGTATATTCCGAAGGGCATACACTGGCAAATCACTCCTATCGTCATAATTACAGTTATTTATATGAAAACGCGGATAACTTTATGTCGGAATTGGACGCGACTCATTCACTGATTACCGATATAACCGGGAAAAACAATTATCCGAAAATTTTCCGATTCCCCGGCGGGAGCTACAACAGCGGAAGCCACGGCGAGGCAAAGCAGACCTACAAGCAGCTTTTGGAGAAAAACGGCTACCGTTACTGCGACTGGAATTGTCTTTCGGGGGATGCGGAGTATAAATCTCCCGATGTCGCAACGCTTTTGGGGCGTGTTAAAAGCTCATCTTCGGGAAAAGAGGATATTATAATCCTGATGCACGATTCGGCAACGAAAAAGATTAACATTCAGGCTCTGCCGCAGATTATAGATTATCTTTTATCCGAGGGGTACACCTTCTCAACTCTCGATAAAATACCTTAAAAATAACAGTACCAAAAAAATATCAATAAAAAAATCCAAAAATATAAAACAAATGTTTGATTTTTGGATTTTTTTGTGTTATAATAAATTTATAACAGTATAAAACCCGTTATTTTGAAAGGAGTGCTAATATGTCGGAGCTGTCAGGCAAAGATTACGAGATTTTAAATTTTATAGAGAATCAGTTAAACGAAAAGGGATTTCCCCCATCGGTAAGGGAAATATGCGAGGCTGTGGGATTAAGCTCCACCGCGACAATCCACGCAAGATTAAAAAAGCTTGAAAAGCACGGGAAAATCGTGCGCGATTCTTCAAAAAACCGCTCAATAATGGTTGTCGGTGCGGATCATGCGAGAAACATCGAATATAAAGACGATAAATACATAGATGTGCCGATCTACGGCAAAGTCACTGCCGGTATGCCGATTACCGCCGTGCAGGATTTCCGGGACACCTTCCCCCTCCCCATGAATTTTGCCAACAACAAGGATCTGTTCATGCTTAAGGTTCAGGGAGAATCCATGATAAATGCCGCAATTTTGGACGGCGACTATATAATTGTCGAGCGCCAGCCTACCGCAAACAACGGTGACATCGTCGTCGCGCTTGTGGATAATGAAAATGCAACGGTTAAAACCTACTATAAGGAAAACGGTCATTTCAGATTGCAGCCGGAAAATGATTTTATGGAGCCGATTATCGTAAACGAACTTGCAATTTTGGGAAAAGTTGTGGGAGTTTTCCGCAAACTATAGACAAACCGAAAAAAAGCTGATATAATATAGTTGTTTAAGGTAATTGACATTTTTCTTTTACCCGATAACAACTGTTACAAAGTTATGGTTTTAAAAAAGAAAGGACTGATATTATGTCGAAGATGTTGTTTACATCAGAATCTGTAACGGAAGGACACCCGGATAAAATATGCGACCGTATTTCGGACGCTATTCTGGACGAAATTCTGAAAAATGATCCTCAGGCGAGAGTTGCCTGCGAAACCACCTGTACCACAGGCGTTATCTCAATAATGGGTGAGATAACTACCACTTGTTATGTCGATTTCCCGAAGATTGCAAGAAACGTTGTTTTGGAAATCGGATACGACCGTGCAAAATACGGCTTTGACGGTCACACATGCGCAGTTTTAACCTCAATCGATGAACAATCGCCCGATATTGCAATGGGTGTTAATGAGGGCTTGGAAAATAAAGAAGGCGAAAATGATGACGGTAATTCGACAGGTGCCGGAGATCAGGGAATGATGTTCGGATATGCCTGCAACGAAACACCCGAGCTTATGCCTATGCCTATTTCTCTGGCACATAAGCTTGCCAAAAAACTTACCGAAGTGCGCAAAAACGGCACTCTGCCGTATCTTCGCCCCGACGGAAAGACACAGGTCACCGTTTTATATGAGGACGGCAAGCCCGTCGCTGTCGATACCGTTGTAGTATCATCGCAGCATTCGCCCGATGTTGAATTGAGCCAAATCAAAAAAGATATAATCGAACACGTTATAAAAACCACTATCCCGGCAAATCTTTTAAACGAGGATACAAAATATTTCGTAAACCCGACAGGACGCTTTGTTGTAGGCGGTCCTCAGGGCGACAGCGGTCTTACCGGAAGAAAGATTATAGTCGATACCTACGGCGGTTACGCACGTCACGGCGGCGGTGCATTCTCGGGAAAGGATCCGACGAAGGTTGACCGCTCGGCAGCATATGCCGCGCGCTGGGCAGCTAAAAATGTTGTTGCCGCAGGACTTGCGGACAAGTGCGAAATCCAGCTTGCGTACGCAATCGGCGTTGCGCACCCTGTTTCGATAATGGCTGACACTTTCGGCACGGGAAAATATCCGGATGAAAAAATTGCAGAGGCGGTAGAAAAAGTATTTGATCTGCGCCCGAATGCAATCATAAAAGCGCTTGATTTAAGAAAGCCGATATATAAAGAACTTTCGGCTTACGGACATCTCGGACGTGAAGAATTGGGCGTTTTGTGGGAGAAAACCGATAAAGTGGACGAGCTTAAAAAAGCTATTCAATAAAACATACGATATGCACCCCAAAGGTTAAACACCTTTGGGGTACTTTTATATAAAAAAACTAAATCAACACTTTATATATTGCCGAAATGTCATCCGCACCGACGCTCTTTCGGGTATTTGCAGGACTGCCGCTTGCAAGTGCGTCAGCGGTCATTTTGGGAATTGCAGCGATAAATTTATCAATGTCTATCCCATAATCCGCTATTGTCGGGACTTCGCATTTACGGCAAATATCAAACAGACCGTCTATAAATTTATCCGCTGCCGTTTCATCGCTATCCGCCGCATTTGCCGTACCGACCGCCCTTGACAATTGCGCAAACCTCTCGGCCGCGCCGTCTTTTGCAAAGTCCATACACTTGCACAAAAGCATCGCATTCGACAGTCCGTGCGGAACATGGAACAGTGCGCCGATAGGCCGGCTCATACCATGCACAATTGTTACCGATGAGTTATTTATGCAAATGCCTGCCTCGAGCGCGGCTATTGACATTTCATATCTTGCCGTTTCATTTTCGCCGTCGGCATATGCAATCGGAAGATATTTAAAAATCCGTTTTACCGCCGATAATGCCAATGCATCGGTGAGCGGCTGCGCCTGTTTGGAGGTATATGCCTCGACAGCATGAGTGAGTGCATCAAGCCCCGTTGAGGCGGTAATGCTCTTAGGCGAACTCACCGTATTGGTATAATCAACTATTGCCAGATCCGGCAAAAGCGCCGCTCCCTTTAACAGCATTTTTACGTCGGTTTTCGCATCGGTTATAACCGTAAATTTTGTTGCCTCCGAGCCTGTTCCGGCGGTTGTCGGAATCGCCGCCATTGGCGGGAATTTTCCGCTTATTTCCTTTCCCATATAATCGCTCAGCTTCCCGCCGCACACATCTGTCACGGCAATTGCCTTTATTGCGTCCAACGGGCTGCCGCCGCCCATTCCGATAAGAAAATCGCATTTATTTTCACGGTATACTCTTAAGCCTTCTTCAATCATAACGTCTGTCGGCTCGCCCGTAATATCTTTAAATATAACGCAGTCGAGTCCATTTTCGGAAAGCTTGGATATAAGCATTTTAAAAGCGTCAAGTTCCGATACAATCCGTCCCGTTACAATGAGCGGTTTTTCGCCCATTTTGGCAAGATATTTTATTGAATCTTCGATTGCACCTTTCCCGGTTATTATTTTTTTCGGAGTCAAAAATTCTTTACTCATATTTATAACCATTCCTTTCTATGCCGTAAGACACAAAACCGAAGTCTGAAAGAAAATCGTTCAGAGTGCTGCTTTGCAGCGAGCGGTGCTGTACGAAGGTACCGCCCCGAGCAAAAAGCTGTGCTATGGGCGATTTTATTCAGACTTTACACCTCTTATTCGATGTCTGCTTTTAATACTGCATTCAGCATAACCGTTGCGCCCTCCGTGCAATGCTCCACACTTGAAAATTCAGGCTCGCAGTGTGAAAGACCGTCTTTGGACTGAACGAAAATCATTGTTGTCGGCAGCATATACGACGCAAACTGCGCGTCATGTCCTGCGCCGGAGTGAATATACTGATGCTTGATGCCTGCCTCCTCGCACGCCTCTTTGACATAGCCGACAAGCTTTTTATCCCAATATACGGTATCGCGGTTCCAAGCCTTTTCAACCTCGCAGGTACAGCCTGCCCATTCTCTGTCGGCACAGCTTTTGACGATTGCAAGCACCTTTTCGAGAACCTCCGGCTTTTCATGACGTGAATCAAACGAAAAGTCAAAATAATCGGGAACGCAGGTATGTACGCACGGATGGCATACAACTTCACCTGTTGTATATACCAGATCTTTTACTCCGAGCTTGTCAATTTCGGTATGCAGATAGTCAAGCGCCAACGCTGCGGCATAAAATGCGTCACGGCGTTTCGGCATCGGAAATGTGCCTGCATGAGTTGTCTGTCCGTAAAATTTGAGTCTGTAATTGAACATTCCCAAAACGCAGTCAACAACGCCGATGTCATTTCCGGCATCCTCCAAAATAGGTCCCTGCTCGATATGTGTTTCAAACATATACTTATATCTGTCAGGGGAAAGTCTGTATTTTTTATCACCCTTAAATCCCGATTTCTCAAGTGCCTCGCCGAAGGTTTTTGTCGGATCGAGAATACTTTTTGATGCCATCATATCCTCATATTTAAACTTTTGGCGAATATCCTCGGGAAGATAATCATAGCACACAACTCCCGAAATCATCATAGCCGGCGGATAAAGCGAGCCTTCTTCATTTGTCCATATCATCGCGGTCAGCGGGTGCTTATGCGGAATTTTCTTTTCATAAACCGTCTCCAAAACCTCCATAGCCGACATTACTCCCAAAATTCCGTCATAGTTGCCGCCGTTTTTTACCGAATCCACGTGCGATGCCATTACAATTCTTTTTGCGCTCGGATCACTTCCGGGGAGTGTTGCATATATATTTGCCACATCATCGATTTCAATTTCCGCACCGATTGCTTTCATGCGCTTTATAAATTCATTTCGCGCCATCACCGCCTCGGGCGACAGAGAATATCTTGTAATACCTCCGTGACCTGCATCGCCGAACTTGCTGAAGGTTTTTATTTTATCTTCCATTCTTTCTTTACTGCATACATACATGATTATCATTCCTTTCGTTTTTCTATCTCTGTTCCGGTACTCTCATACAATTCTCCAGAAGATTTATAATATCTTCACTCGGAACATATGCCACAGGGCATTCTCCCTGATTTTCCATTTCAATCAAAAACAGGTATTTATCGTCCCAGTCAATCAGATATGCTGTTTTTATATCCGATTTCAATCCCAATTTCTCTTTTAAAGCTCTTTTGTCCCTTGCACAGCCGTATATAATTCCGTCCCACGGTGTTTTAAAGCTCAGCTTGCTTTTTGATTTATGCTTCATATGCACTTCCACCGCAAATTCCGTAAAGCCTATCGGAATATGCCGCATATCATCGCCCACGGTGCGGAATTTATCGGGAGTGATATATTCGCCAAGCGAGTCGAATTTTACATTTTTATACCGTCCAGACATTTATTACACCTCCTAAGATTATTTGCGTTTTTTTAATATATTCCGTTAATTTCCGCAATAACCTCATCGACTTTTTTCATCTCTTCTTTGACCTGCTCGGGAGTTATTATGAGCGGAGGGCAAATAAGAATCATATTTTCGTGCGAGTAAGTCATAAAACCTTTTTCTTTAAGCTTACCGATAATAGATTTCATAATTCCGGCAGGATCTTTTCCGTATTCCACAAGCGGCTCTTTTGTTTTTCTGTCGCGGACAAGCTCGATTGCCGAGAATAAGCCGATATACCGTACATCGCCGACAATTTCATATTTTGCTTTTAATTCCTCGAGCTCTTCTCCCAAAACCTTACCCGATGCATTTACATTATCAAGAATTTTTGCGTCATCATAGAATTTCAGGCAGGCAACACCGGCTGCACACGCAAGCGGGTGTCCGCTGTAGGTAAGTCCGCAGGAGAGCAGGTGATCGTCGAAAAATTCCGCAATTTCCTTGCTGACAACCACACCGCCGAGCTGAACATAACCGCAGGTTACGCCCTTTGCAAAGGATACAATATCAGGCTTTACTCCGAAATTCTCGAATGCAAACATCTTGCCCGTTCTTCCGAAGCCTGCCATAACCTCATCGCAGATCATCATGATTCCGAACTCATCGCAGATTTTTCTTACGCCGTTTAAATACCCTTTCGGAGGGATAATAACGCCGTTTGAGCCTGTAATTGTTTCCATAACTATTGCCGCAACATTGTCGGCGCCCTCATATATTACCTGTTCGCGGAGCTTTGCAACATAATAATCCGCTGCCGCCTCCTCCGATTCAAACTCGATCTTTTCACGGTATACATACGGATCGAAGAATTTTACAAATCCCGGTGCGCCGGGCTCCAACGGGTATCTTCTCGGCTCACCCGTAAGATTACCCGCACCGTACGTAGAACCGTGATAACTTCTGTAACGTGAGAATATTTTCTGTCTGCCGGTATACATACGGGCAATCTTAACCGCGTTTTCGTTTGCGTCGGCACCGCCGTTTGTAAAGAAAACCTTACCCATATTATCAGGCATTCGCTCTATAATCATTTTGGCAAGCTCGCCTCTGGGTTCCGAGCCGTATGCCGGTGAGAGATAGCAGTATTTTTCCGCCTGTTCCTTAATTGCGTCGATTATCTGTCTGTTCCCGTGTCCAACATTAAGATTTACCAGCTGTGACGACATATCGGTATAGCGGTTACCGTCAAAATCCCACATATAAATCCCCTCTGCCTTTTCAATCGGAATGGGATTTAAGCCCTTTTGCTTTGACCACGACTGCAAATTATATGTAGTATGATTTTTTTTGATTTCCAATGCTTTGTCACTCATTTTGATTTCCTCCGTTTTCATTTAATAGTTTTTTTATTTTATAAGCTAACATCAATTCCGTTTTCTTCTCGCTTGTCAGCTCAATATTGAAAATTGACTTGATGTTTTTTATCTTTGTATTCACCGTATTGCGGTGGAATCCGTAATTGTCGGCAACAGCCATAACAGAGCCGTCGCACATAAGATATTCATACAGAATTTTTGAATAATCCGTTTTGTATTCCCTGTCGTAGGCAATTATCCGATCGAGCTGATTTGCCGCAAACTCTCTTAAAACCGCTTTGTCTTTAACTCCGAAGAGAATTTTATTGACTCCTATTTCGGAATAAAATTCAAAGCTTTTATTATCCGAGGCGGCGTTCTTTCTTGCCGCCTCTGCCTCCGATAACAGTTTTGCGGCAGATTTATATCCTCTGCGCTCCGATGAAATACCCATAACATAGGAAATATTTTTCTGTTCGGAAACAGCGTCCAAGGTGTCGGTTAGATTTTTAATAAATTTACGGTCCGCATCCTGCCGTATAACCACTATAGTGTTTTCCAGAACAAACATCGCGGACGGATAATCCTTGGATTTTGCAAGAATACTCCACAACTTTATATGATTGCTGCGTTCAAAGTCCTCGGTTATATTTTTGCCGTCCTTGCAAAAATTCAATGTAAAAATCCTGTACCCAACCACCTTGCTGAAACCGTGCCGCTCCAGAAACGGATAATATTTTTCCCCCTGTTCGGGAGTAAGTATAATATTTTTAAAAACCTCCGCCGCCGTGGTTTCTATTTTCTCGTTTTCTATAATCCGCCGGCAGAAGTCGTAGGTTATATCAATAATATAAACGCTCCACGGCAATGTAAAAAGCGGAAAATTTTCTTCATTACAGTAATCTATAACATCTTGCGGAATATTTTCAAGATAAGGGCCGATATTTATCACAACCCCCGATGCCTCATGCTTTTTTAAGCGCTTTACAAATTCCAAAAGCGGATCCTTTCCGACGTGACCGATACCCGTTGTAAACACAAGCTCGCCTCCGTGCAGAAAGTCCGGGACCTGTCTGTCCTCAACCATATGAACCCACCGTACGGTATTTGTTATGCCGCTTTTGCCGGCAATGAGTTTTAAATTATACTTTGTTTCGGTATCGCTGCACAGCTGCTTGAGTATAATCGACATAATGTGTCCCTCCCTTTGAATTATTCTCTTTTGACCTGAACTCTTTTAGACTTTCCTATTGCGCCGACGGGGCAAACCAGCAGGCACAGGTGACACCCGACGCATTTTCTTCCTTTTAAAATCGGCTTTTCGCCCTTGGCAATATCTATCGCCTGATGACCGCCGTCGCGGCAGGAGAGATAACATCTTCCGCAGCCGATACAACGGTTTTTGTCAAACAGCGGATATGTAACAGTGGCTCTGTCAAGATTATCCGGCTCGGTTACGGAGCTTAGTCCGATGCCGACCAAATCCTGCAATCGGGATATGCCTTTTCTCTTCATGTATGCTTTTAGTCCCGAAATCAGATCATCGATAATCCTGTATCCGTACTGCATAACGGCTGTGGTAATCTGAACATTTGCGCAGCCTAACGCGATAAATTCCGCCGCGTCGTGCCATGTTTCGATTCCGCCTATACCGCTTAGCGGTACACCTTTTAAAGCCCCGCATTTTGCCATATCATTTATGAATCTTAAAGCTATCGGCTTTACCGCTTTTCCCGAATATCCCGAAACCGACGTTTTTCCGCTTACCGCATTATACGGCTGCATATTTTCAAGGTCAAATCCCGTAATACACTTTATCGTATTTATCGCGGCAATTCCGTCCGCACCGCCTTTTACGGCGGCGATCGCCGGAATCTCCATATTCCCGATATTCGGAGTCATTTTTGCAAGCACCGGAAGTGATGTTCCTTTTTTTACACATTCTGTATAATGGCGAACCAAGTCGGGATTTTGACCTACGTCGGATCCCAGTCCCTCGCCGACCATCTGCGGACAGCTGAAATTACATTCAATAATATCCGCTCCGGCATCGGTCACAAGCTTTGCAAGGGAGGTCCATTCCCCGTCTGTTTCGCCCATAATCGACGCGACGATAATTTTATTCGGGAAATCTTCTTTTAACCGCCGCAGATCCGCAAGGTTTTCTTCCAAGCTGTGGTCTGAAATCTGTTCGAGGTTTTTAAAGCCGATAAAAGGCGTTCCCTCTTTTCTTATTGCGTCAAATCTCGGCGAAGTTTCTTCAGGTTTTATAAAACCGATTGTTTTAAAAACCGCTCCTGCCCAGCCCATGCGGAATGCGTTTGCACACATTTCGTAATTTCCCGCAACGATTGAAGATGAGAGGAAAAACGGATTTTCGCATTTTATTCCCATAAAATCAATCTCAAGGCTCGGCTCGTCTGTATATTCGCAATCGGGAAGAGCCGCCGCTATATCGCGGATTCGTATCGGGAAATCGGGGTGTATGCACTTTTTTTCACACTCACCGTCACATTCGGCGCAAATATCGGTATCTGCATATTTTGCTGCACACTCGGCATTATCAAACCTTACCGCCCTTATCATTCTTGCCGGGGCGAAATGCTTTGGACAAGCACTTGTACATTCGGCATTTGCACATAAAAGACATCTTGCGCTTTCATCTCGAATATTCATATAAATCAACTCTTTTCTGATTGCTTTATTTTAAATCTTATAATTTACATTTTACAAATTTGCCCCAGCCCGATTCTCCCACAAACTCGCCTTTATCGTATACAAGTCTGCCGCGTGAATACGTCTGTTCGGGATAGCCTTTGAGCTTTATACCCTCCCAGATCGTATGGTCGCAATCGGAATGCATTTTATCATTTGTAATTGTAAATTCTGTTTTCGGGTTGTAGATGACAATATCTGCATCTTTTCCGATTGCTATGCTGCCTTTGCCACGGCAGCCGAAAATTTTTGCCGGGTTTTCGGAGCATATCTCCACCGCTTTTTCATATGTGATTTTCCCCTCATTTGCCGCGGATAGCATATACGGATACATATTTTCGATACCCGCACAGCCGTTCGGAATTTTTGTGAAGTCGTCCTTACCCCAATCCTTTTCGTATGATTGGAACGGGCAGTGGTCTGTTGCGATTGTATCAATATCGCCGCGTTTGATTGCCTCCCAGAGAGCCTGTCTGCTCTCTTCACCTTTCATCGGCGGTGAGCAGACGAAGTTTCTGCCGTCCTCGCGCTTATATACGTCGCAGGTAAATTCAAGATATTGCGGACAGGTTTCGGCATAAATTTTATACCCTTCGTCTTTTGCTTGTGTGACCGCTTTTACCCCCTCCTTGTTTGCAAGATGAACGATATAAAGAGGTGCGTCAAGCGCTTTTGCCCATTGAATTGCGCGAATGTCCGCCTCCGCCTCAACAAATTCGGGACGTGACATATAGTGATACCATGCGCTCCGCTTGCCCTCGCTTAAATACTGCGCGGTAAGCGTATTTACCATTTCGTTGTTTTCGGCATGAACTCCGATAAGTGCGCCGCACTCCTTTGCTTTTTTAAGTACCTTATAGAAAACACCGTCGGTAACGCCGAAATCGTATACCATAAACACTTTAAAGGACGGAACACCGAATTTAACCGCATCTTCAATCGAATCGAGCAAATCTCCGCTTACGTCTTTAACCGCAACGTGATAGGAATAATCCACCGCCGCAACGGGTGCGCACATTGCGTCACGCCGTTTTACCGCGTCTACCATTGTTTCGCCGAAATCCTGAAGGACGAAATCAAATACCGTTGTTGTACCGCCGCAGGCTGCCGCTCTTGTCCCGGCAAAATAATCGTCGGAGGAAATCGTGCCGCCGAACGGCATTGCAAGGTGCGTGTGTGCGTCGATTGCTCCGGGAAGAACCAACTTCCCGGAGGCATCGACCACCTTTGCGTTATCGGTCGGTGCAATATCTGTGCCTATTTGTGTTATTTTTCCGTTTTCAACAGCTACGTCAGCCTTAAAGCTTTCCGAACCGTTTACAACTGTTCCGTTTTTTATCAGTAACTCCATAGAGCATCCTCCTTACTTTTTATAGACAAGTACCAAACCCGATCTTTGATAAATCTGAGCTATCTCCAATAAATCCATACCGCCCGAGTTTGCGGAAATCAGGTTCGATACCCACGTTACACCGAAATCAACAGTGCCGTTATTTACAGCGGTTGTTTCACCAATATCGCCGCCGCCCGAAACAATATCAACATTCAAGCCGACTTCATCATAATATCCCTTTGCCTTTGCAACGAAATATCCCATAAACTGTGCCTGCGGCAGCCATTTGAGCTGGATTGAAACATCTTTCTTTTCGGGTGTACCGAAATCACCGCTTTTTGCCGCCTCAAGATATGATGTGTCGCGGATATCGTCCAATGTAAGAGAGTTAAGCTTGTCCGCTGCTGCCGAATCATCTAACTTGATATATTTTTTAGCCAAATCAAGCGTTTGCTGCATTGCCTCTTCGTCCATTTTGCCGTAATCCGAAACGCTGTTGCCTTTTGTATCGGTTTTTATCAGCTTTGCAACCTCTTTTGCCATGTATTTCTGGTGATCTGTCGATACGGACGAGCCCGCCTCAAAAACAATCTGTGCCGCCTCGTCGGGATTTTCGCAAGCATATTCCCAGCCTTTTAATGACGCCGACAAAAATGCCTTAACCGTGTTCGGGTTTTGTGCTGCAAATTCTTTTGTACAGAATATATTATCTTCAAGCATTGCAACACCCTGATCGTTCATATCAATCGTCCCGACCGTATCGCCGTAGCCGTAACCGCCTTCGTAATCGTTTACTACCAAGCCGAGCTCGTTATATGTCATAGCCGAGGCAAGGGTGATAGAGTCATCGTCAAACCCGTCCATATCAAATGACTGTACCAAATAATCGGTACTCTTTCCGTATTTCGTCAAAAGTGCCTGAATTTCATATTCGTTTCCGAGTCCCCAGTTTCCGACCTTTCCCTCATCGGCAGCGGATACAATGCGCTCTTCATCTGTCATTTCCGCCTTCGGAGCATCTTCCTCCGATGCTTTCTCCTGCTTTCCGCAGCCGCCGAGCATTGAAACGAGCATTGCCGTTATTGTTAACATTCCAAATAATTTTTTCTTTTTCATTTTAATTCCTTCTTTCTTTGTGTTTAATATTTATATACATTAAAGAAAAGTGTTTATGTATTTCTTTTCTTTAAATATATACCCTCTATTGCCAGAAGCAGTACGAACAACGCAATTCCTATAATACACGCAACCGCAATATATGCCCACGCTGTCGAATACTGTGCGATAAGAATATTCTCACGGATTTGCCGCCCGACTCCGGCTCGGTATTCGGCAAAGTATTCGCTTACAAGCGCTGTTATAACGCTTGACGGAACGCTTACCTTTAATGCCGTAAATATATACGGAATACTGTTCGGCAGTCTTAACTTTAAAAATACAGTCCTTTTGTCCGCCGCGTATGATTTCATTAAATCCAGCGAAAACGGTTTTAATTCGGTAAGACCGCGGTATGCATTGATACTCATCGATGCCATACACATAAGAGTTACAACAATTATTTTTGCAACCGTGCTTCTGACCGACGCATCGGAGCTTACGTCCTTTGTCCAGTTCATAATAACCGGTGCCATAGCGACTATCGGGATTGCGTTAAATGCCGATATGACAGTCAGTCCGCCTTTGCCGAATCGCGGTGATATTGTTGCACCGATCGCAGCCGCATATCCCAGAACCGAGCCTAACAGTAAACCGATTATTATAACAAGCATCGACGCTCTCACATTCGGCATAATCTTATCTGTGTTATCTGCAACGATGCTTAAAATTCTCGTCGGATACGGTAAAATATACTCGTCCGTTTTTAAAAGACTGTGCAAAACTCCCGTTTGCCACATACCGATTATTAAAATGCCGAATATGAGCGGATAAAGAATTGATGTGACGGAATCAAGCCGTTTTTTAATCATTCAAATCACTCCTTTCCCGATTTGGCTTTTCTTTTATAGGGACATAAAACATATTCCAAAAGTCCCATCACCGAAAAGCTGAGTATTCCGATTATTGCACTGAAAAATACAATCTGCCAGAATACGTATCTTGTCATTGCACCCTTTAGCGCCTGTGATAACAGGCACCCGAGTCCGATTCCGCCTTGCAGTGTATCTACAAGGATTGACGCCGTTATCGCCATTGGTGCGGAAATCTTTAAGCCTGTAAAAAAGTACGGAATACACGCCGGTATCATTGTTTTTATGTATATCTGCAATTTATTCGCTGCGTATGAATACATAAGCTCGTGTTTTTCGCGGCTCACAGCCTTAAAACCTGCAAGAGTATTCGTTGCAACCGGATAAAATGTAAGGATTGCCGCTATTACAACACGGCTCACGGTTATATCTCCCGTAAGTGCATTTATAATCGGCGCCATACCCAAGATCGGTATCATCTGAATCAGCATAAGATACGGAAACGCTATTTTTTCAATCGGTTTCCACAGACTCATCAAAAGCGCAAGCACAAAACCGCATACAATACCTATTATATATCCTATACCTGCACGCGACAGGGTTGCCGCCGCATTTGTCATTACCATTTGCAATGCAGTCTGTCCGCCGTTTATGGTTCTGCCGCTGATAACGGATTCAATTATCCCCGAAAGATGCGGCAGAATATTTTCAGGGGTTCTTTTTGTTGCCGCAACAACAAATGCAAATATTTCCCAAACAGCTATGATAAGAAAAATCCATAGAATCGTCATGAAGTATTTCTTATCGGCAAGCTTTTTTATGCCTTTCATAGGTATCACCTCCAAATAAATTACACACCCTCAAAGCTGTTTCTTACCTTTGCAACAAGCTCGGTAAATTCCGGCGTGCTTTTCATCTCCATTGTCCTCGGACGCGGCAGGTTTATGTCAACCACTGCCGAAAGTCTGCCGGGGTGCGGTGAGAGTACGCATACCTTATCGGATAAGAAAACCGATTCCTGAATATTGTGCGTTACAAAGATGATGGTTTTGTTTGTTTTTCTCCAAATCTTTAAAAGGTCAACGTGCAGTTTTTCTCTTGTAAACTCATCAAGTGCGGAAAACGGCTCGTCCATCAAAAGGATTTCCGGCTGAATGGCAAGTGCCCTTGCAATTCCGACTCTTTGCTGCATACCGCCCGAGAGCTGATGCGGATAATGATTTGCAAACTCGGTAAGTCCTACAAGCTCAAGCATCTTTTCGGCGCGCTCATTCTGCTCCTTTTTGGGGACGTGCATGATTTCGAGCGGAAGCATAATATTTTTCTTTACCGTCCGCCATTCATAAAGCACCGCGTTTTGGAACACAATCCCATATCTTCTCTTTAATCTTGCCTCATGAGGACTTTCACCCGATATTTTAATATCTCCCGATGACGGAGTAAGCAAGTCGGCTATAATTCGGAGAAGTGTTGTTTTACCGCAGCCCGACGGACCTACCAGCGAAACAAATTCGCCTTTTTCTATATCAAGCGTAACGCCTGTTAAAGCGGTTACATCTCTGCCGTCATTTGTGCGATAGACCATTCCTATGTCTTTTAACATAATTTCCGTATTATTGGTTACTGCCATATATAACACTTCCTTTTCGGTATAAAATAAAACAGCAGACAAAGCTGTCCTTTAAAAGACGCCTTTGTCTGCTGCTTTTCTTTGTAAGAATTATTATGGCTCTATTATAGCTTGAAAACTTTTTGATGTCAATATGTTTTTTTGAATTTGTTGTTTAGACACAAAAACTCATACCGAAATATGTGCCAGAGCACATTTTAAGGCAAGAAAATAATATATCTCATATTCCAACTTTACCTCCGTAAAAATTATTTCCGACTGCTTTATCATACTTGTGTAATTTTTTTACCAAGTCATTGCAAATTCGGTTGTTTCGGTATTTTCTGCATTACCAATGCAGATTCGCAAAGACTAATCTGCTTACCAAAAAAATAGAATTACCAGAGTCGCCGGCCGACCTAATTCCGTATGAAATAATTGCGGAATGCGGTCGGCTATTTTTAATTTTTGAGGTATAAAAATCCTGAACAAAAAAATAAAGGCTTTGATTTCAACATTATGCTGAAATCAAAGCCTTCTTAATAAATATTCAATTATAGCTACTCGTTTTGTACCATCGAGAGATTTTAAATATTACGAACATTTTCTTAATATATTCGTTACACCAAAAAATCTTTCACTTTCTCATATATATTGTATCCCATCTTCATATGCCCCTCGGTTGACGGATGTGTTCCGTCAGCTGTAAGTATCCCCGATTCGCAAACAATATCTCGTCCGTCTATCAAAAGGACTCTTTCCTTATCAAACTCATTGCACTTTTTCCTTATCATAGCGTCAAATTCCATGCAAGTGTTTTTTGCGTCGCCATCCTCGTAATACCTATTATTATCAAATATAGTGGTAAATACAAGCTTTTTTCCGGTTTTATACATGGTATCGGCAAAATCTTCAAACCTCTTTAAAAATTCATCCGGTGCCCATATCATATTAATCCCCAGTTCCAAAAATGCGCAGTCCCAATCGTTGCGTTCCGCAAAGCTCTGTGCTATTTTGGTATTGCAAAAACAAGCGCCGGCTAATCCTTTTGCCAGACAATCCATACCCAAAAGATTTGCCAGAACATTGACATATGTAATCGGATAATACACAGAGCCTATCCCCTGCGATATTGACGAACCGTAACAAAGTATGGTTTTTTCCGGCATTTCTTCCTTTTTCGGCGGACGTATCGGATATCCTAAAGAATCTATCCCGCACACCGTTATCATTCCTTTAAAATGCAGTCTCCACACATTTTTTGAAAACAGATTATTCTTGTAAAAACTCTCATCCAACCCGTCAAGCACTTTAGGAATATACAGCTCTATTCTTGTAATCACGCCCTCTTGCAAAATAAATTCTTCTAATACACAATCTCCATAATATACCGTAACATGCGCCTCTCCGATTTCGCTCATCAGACTCACAAAAGTTTCCGGTGCCTCAGTCACAAACCGCATCTCGGCATTGCAAGCATACCCCGACATTTTTTTGACACCGTATTCTAAATTTTCGGTCACACCTTCACTGTAACGTAAAAGTCTCATTCCGTATGGTCTTTTTATAATCCCATCAACATTATGATACATTACATTATCTATTATCATTTTTTGTTCTCCTTTTAGTTATCTTATTATAGGTAATTGTAAAATGTAAATTTTACAATTAGCCACCATTCTTATAGTGGGGTTATCAGGGGGTGGCACCCCCTGATTTATAATCAAAAATAACGACATGTGCGTCATTTTTGGCTGAAATAAAAAGTTTCAACCCGGCATAAAATTAAAATCAGATGGAACTTTTTATTTCTACCTAAGAATTTTAATTGAAAAACGTCAGTTTTACAATTACCTAGTTATCTTATTACAATAGCGGTAATATCCATCAAATAATATCTCGATCTGACAAAAAGTTTATCACCGGGCAAGATATCGTTTTTATTGTCTAACTTTTCAAATCTTCCGGTTTTTGTGTTATATAGCAGCATAACATTCTCTATAAGCTTTGGAGTGTTATATAACGGATTTGTCGTTCCCGATGTATTCAACACAAGATTTTTATCAAGAAAAGAATTTCTTATAACCATGCCGTAATCATAATAATACTGCGCAATTTCGCCGCCGGAATTATACGAGAAAAAGTCCATATCAGCCAATTCGCTTATTCTTGTGTCAACACTGAAATTAGTTATATACCCCAGCGAATCAACTTTAATACGCATAACATCTCCGCGCTTTAAATCAGATGCCTTTTTCACGTGCCACATCGGATTTGAATTTGCATCTTTTACCATCGACACTTCTCCGATTTCATCATCGTTGCTAATATAGTATGTTTTTCCCTCAACCGTTAAAATTTTATATAAAATTTCATCATCAACCACGCTTTGTTCAACCTTATCCACAGTTATAAGAACAACATTTCCTTCATTCACACTTCCGCCCGCTTCTGAATAACGAACAATCACGCCGCCTAATGTTAAAGTTTCACTGACATCGTATATGTCCATAGGACCGTCTAAGAATCCGTCACTCGGTATGCTTTCGACACCATAATTTTTTTCCTGTTCTCTATCCGCCGGCACTCTCAAAATAATGCAACTTTCGTTATGATAACGTCCACCGAAAAATCCGCCGTAATAAGTTCTTACTCTATCCTCTATATGAGAATTATACGCAAAAACATTCTCATCAAGATTTCCCGTAGCGGTATAGTCCGCTGCAGTAGTAATTGATGAAACCTTTCCATATGCATCTGTTTCAAAAACTATCAGCTGTGGTTTTCTAAGCAAATCCGCCGCCTCCGAAGCACTGACCTTTTTCTTTTCCACTTTCTTATCTTCTGTTGTCTCACCGTCCACAAAACCCTTATAAAATTTTATTTTGTCTGCACCTTCAAGCGTCACCCATGTTTTGTCCGAAAGCCTGTATATACGAAAGTTTGCAGCATCCTCATCAACATCATCAAGATATGCCTTTCTAAAATATCCGTAATTCCGCCCCGTTCTCGTTTTTGTTGCCGCTGTCGTATATTCCGAAGCTCCTGCAATTTTTCCGAATACACTCATATAGAATGTGTATTCTTTACCCAATCCAATCTCATCTGAGAAAAACGGATCGATTTTATACTCATTGCCATCACCGTCAACAAGTATTTCCGAGTCTGCCGATGAATACGAACCTGTGAAATTTTTATTGCTTACCAGCACTGTTATCATATCGCCTTTTTGGTTTTCGGCAACCGACAAAACGTTATTTGATGCAATGTCGCTTATTGCTGTTGTTTGACCGTCCTGAAGCAACAAAATGTCTTTTCGTTCATCGGAGAAATCAAGAATTTCATTATTCCTTGCCACTATCCTTTCTCCCGAAACCATTTCCACTACATAGGTTTTATAGTTCCATACAAACAAAACGTCATATTTACCGTCAAAATCGGTATCTGCTGCGCTGATATATCCATTCAAGCTATTCTTTAACCCTGAAACATCAAATGCACTAAGAGCACCGGCAAATGCACCGTTATATATAACACTCCCGTCTGCACTCAATTTAAGAGTTTTTACCTTTTCTGAACTGTCAACATATTTTATATTGCTTTTTGAGGTCTCTTCTACATCTTCATCATAAATTGTTATATAATTATCCTTTGCGGAATATATCCTTATCGAGGCAACCGTTTTATCCCCCGAATCATCTTCACGCACATATGCTTCAACAAATCTGCCGAGATAACCATATGCATCACTCTCACCCGTTCCATATTCAACATTGTCAATCATAACCGTATTTTCTGTTGCTTTGTTGACACTGTATATGTTAGTTCTGCTGTTTGCATTCAGCCAGCCACGTACCTTTGTAATTTTCAATTGTTCCATAAGTGTAGTGCCGTCTATCACATATTCAAGCGGATTTGCCATTTTCACTGTGACCACTTCCGATTCAAGTGCATTTGAAATAACCTTTGCAAATTCTTCTCTTGTTATCTCATCATTTTCACTTGCCGGAATGTTGTCAAATATTTTATAATTTTGTGCCAATGCAAAAAATCCTTCATCTTTGGAGTCGGCAAGTTTATCATAGCCCAAAACATAAACCATTGCTTCTGCCGTTTTTGAAAATGTGACTGTATTTTGTACTCTTTCCAATCCCGAAATATCAACAGACGACATTTGCGAAAGGAGCTTCACCGCCTTTAAATAATCATAATAAGATAATTTTTCCTGCGGTCTGAATCCGTCCTCATTTTCATCCATAAAGCCCAAGTCAACCGCGAGCTTTATCTCCTTCTGATATGCAGATACGTACTCTGTTTTCTTTTCCTCCTTTGGGGCAAAGTCCGCACTCCACCCCTTATTTATCAGTTCATCTATGCTTATCAATTCAATCTCGGAAGAACCCTGTCCCCCTATGCCTGTCTGAATATTATCATTTGCTTTTGTCCAATAATCTTCCGCAAATGCAACATTCTCACAAAGCAACAACAATGCTGCAACAGACGCTATCCAGCTTTTTTTCATTATTTTTCACCCGCCTTTTCAATGTATCGGTAGATTAGCGCCGCCGCAATTTCTCTTGACGATTTCTCACGCAAATCAAATTCCTTGTCCGTTATAAGCCCGATTTCCGCCGACTTTTGCGCATATTCTTTTGCCCAGTCGCTTACATCATGAACTTTATTTTCAGAATACTGTTCAATTGCCGTCTTTTTCTCGTATGATTCAATCAAAACCTTTAAAATTTCTTCAATTGATATGTCATCCTGCGGTCTGAACAATCCGGCATATCCTTCTACAATTCCATTTTCATATGCCGTCTGCACATACCCTGCAAACCACATATCCGATGCAACATCATCAAAGGCTCCGGAATATTTCCCCTCGCCCATTCCAAGCTGCCGCATCATCAATGCAGTAAATTCCGCTCTTGTAATATTTCGGTTCGGCTTAAATTCGGTTTCGCTCACTCCATTTATAATCTTTTTATCTGTCAGAATCGCTATTTCCTTTTTGTAAGGCGATTCTGAAATATCTGTAAACTTTGTTATAATTTCATTGTTGTTTTTTGACGCATTCTCCGTATCGTTTTTCACTTGTCCTATAATTATGCCCGAGCCGCCGGAAGGTTTTGAACCACCGCCGCTGCTTCCCCCGGAAGAGGATACTGTACCGATTTTTACCGTTTTGCTCTTACTTGGTTCGCCTTCAGACGGTTCTCTTTTGGCAATCGGCTTTACTTCAAAGCAAAGTTCTTTGCCCGCATCTGACCTCAATATTGTATACATTTTTTCATGCGACACTGCTTTTGAATCAACATACCATGTAAATTCGGAATCCCCCTCCGAAACATTGTTTACCTGATAAAAGTCATACGCACCCGTAACAGTATACCCCGGCTTTACCGTTCCTCTTATCTCCACATTTTTTGCAACAGGCTTTGCAGGCAAGGCAAAAGCTTCACTCAAAACAGCTGCGCCTGCCACACCTTCTTTTTTGGGTGTGACTTCAAACTTAACAAATTTTTCGTTATACTCCTCCGTTATTGTAAACTCGCGTCCCTCAAAACCTTCAATTTCCGCATATTCACCGTCTTTGCTGTCCGAAACCAGCCACCTGTAGGTCGTACCGTTTTCTTCCGAGTGATTTTTGTCATAGTACGTATATTCACCCGTCAAAATCGCACCGATTGCTGCTTCACCTGTGATTTTTACATTTCTCGCCTCCGGCTCATATATTCTGCAAAAATAGTTTGATATATATGTTTCACCCTTCTGTGGGTAAACATCTGTTTTGGGAGTTATATATACTTTTATGAACTTGTCCCGCAGACTATCATCAATTATCAATTCTCTTTGCGTTGCATTTTCTATCGGAATATACTCACCGTCTGCTTCATCTGAAGCATACCATTGAATCTGTGTCAAATCGGCATCGCCGTTTTCATCATAAAACACATAATCAGAGATTTTCACGTTTCTGCCTTCAAAGTTATCTTCAATCACAACATCTTTTATAACAGGCGTAAACATACCTTTAAACACATCGGTGTAAAAACTGTCATTCAAATATCCTTTACTGTCTTCAGGGCTGATTTTGATTTTTAAATAACAGTCAACATAACTTTCGTCTGTATCAAATTCCAATTCCGCACCGGTCAGTCTTCCATTTTTAATTTCCTCAAAATCTCCGTTTACGGTTTTTGAGGAATATATAATATATTTCGAATCATTTGCATTCTCTCCCGTATAATCATATGTCATTTTAAATTTACAGTTCAGAACTTCGGTATTAATATTTGATATTTCCGGTTTTGTAATTTTAATCATCTGCATATTGCCGTCCGAAACTTCAAAATACATCTGATACGGACTTTGCAGTACTGCCGAATTTGCAGCATATATTCCCTCTTTGAGCGTAAGTATATACTTCCCATCGGCAAGCGCAGCTTTTGGGGTTATACCTAAAAACGTCCCTATTTGTTCGACATCAACCGGATATGTCGCACCCTCATCGTTTTTCAATTCGATAAAACTTTCTATGTTTTCACACTTTATCTCCTGCGACAATTCAATGATAGCCGTACTTCCGCTTATGCTGCTGTTTGTCACCTTTATCTCCGGCAAATCATCTCCGTATTTTACAAGCTGTGTGACATACACATTGTCAATATAAGAAGGTTCCCACCACTGCGTACTGTTCTTGTCAAAGAAAACTGTATCTCCTGAAGAAGTGAATGACTTATTTTTAACATCAAATATCTTATTCTCATCTATGTAATATTGTATATTATCGTCGATTGTTGACATTCTGATGTTCACCAACCCGGAATCATCCGGCACATACTCCTCCGATGTTGCAATGTTTGTACCTGCGGCATACAGCTTAATCGGTGCTGACAGTTTCCCCATCATTGCAGTGTCGTTTCTGAGCTGGACATAATAACCTTTACGGCGATTATAGAAAAGATCATCCCGCGAGCCCCTCATACTGAACCAATGAGATCCGCCGTTTGCATATCCCGGATATTGATACTGATATTCAACCGTATAATCAGATGTTGTTTTATCCGCACTGATTGCTTCATCGGATATATAAACACTGGATTCTGCCAAAAACCTCATAACATTATAATCGGTATAATTGTGTTTTTGGGTGGTATTTCCTATTTGTACTCTTGTGTCATTAGATCCTTTCCAATATTTGCTTAAAAGATATGTACCGGTTGAGTCCCAATAATACGGATAGGTTGTGTCCCCGCCTTTTACATACTTACCCTCAGCATTAAAATCATCGGAAAATATAACATCAATGCCAAACCACCCCGTGTTCGCCTTTACTTCAAAATTCTTTACTTCGGCATTTACGGTTACTCTGTATAATGCGTCCTCCGAAAGACCGTCTTTAGGCTTTATTACAACGGAGCTGTTAGCATTTTCGACATTGCTCCATTGCTTATCCTGAATTTTAATATCATAATCACTGATTCTTGTTATCTTTCCATCGCTTGTATGCTTTTCCAGTACAATAAAGTCCTTTGCCTTATCTGTAGGAATATTTATATCCGATTTATCTTCCAAACTGCTGAAATTAAGAATCACCGCACTTTTCGTAGCATTAAATGATTCCATGTTTAAAATTTCCGCCGCAAGACTATTGTGCGGTATCATGGTCATTCCCATACTTATCGCCAACATCCCCGATAAATATTTTTTAAGCATATCTTTCATCCTTTCTCAAATTCATCTGCCAAATACATTATCAAATTTATCAAATCCTAATTCACTTGCTTTTGAATCTGACAATGTATAATCGCCTCCGTCATAATCCATCAAATCGCTTTCACTGCATGAATATACCAAATACTCACAACCGCCGTCCGAAACAAGCGTCTCCAGCGAAGTATTTCTAAGCCACGCCGTTGATAGTCCTCCGGCATTTACACATACATTCCCCGAAAATTCATTATATTTAGGTATTGACGGTTTATCTTCCAGGATATTCGACAGATGTTCATATTTTGTATAAGGTTCATTTTTATAGTCAACCGCATTAAGCTTATTTACAAGTGTAGTTCTTGCCGGTGCCGGATTTTCATAGCTGTATGTGTTTCCGCTGCTGTCCTTTCCCCAGTTAAATATGTCTGAAATTGCACCGATACTTCCGGAATCCACAAAAATGTTATTTATAACCTTATTATCTCTTCCGCCGTTTACATAAACAGCCTGTCTTTGCACATTTTTAAAAATATTATTCTTAACCGTAACTCCCGAAAGTCCGTTATCAAGATATATTGCAAAAGCTCCCAAGTCACCCTTTGCAGGAATATTTTCAAAAAGATTGTGTTCAATAACCGTTCCTCTTAAAGTATAATCGCCTTCTGCATAAACCGCACCCATGTCGGTGGTTTGTGTACATACATTATAGATTTTGTTGTTCTTTACCTCTAAATCATTTCCGTAAATTGCAATTGCCATATGATATGAATTATATATATCGGAATTTATGCACATATTCCCTACGCCGCTCATAGATACCAATGCGGTATATGTCCTGTTCAACCTCTGACAGTCGTGAATCGAGCATTTATTAACGTAATTCTTCCCTTTTGCAAGAGTATTTCTATCACCCCCGGAAAGACTTACTCCGCCTTCTCCCATATCGTAAATCTCACAATTTAATGCCCCCGAGTTATAAGAATCCGAAACGGTCAGAGCTGATTTCGAACTATTTCTCAAAACACAATTTTCCAATCCCGAATTTTTTGTATATCTTAGGTAAACCAAAGTTTCACCGCTGTTTTCGATAGTCATGTCCTTAATTTTCACATTGTCGCAGCACACCAGTTCTATAAGGCTCTTATTCATATTAAATATTTCATATTTACTTCCCGTTATATCTTTGCTGTAAAAATACAGTCTGCCGTTAGTTTTATCATAAAAATACTCATCTGCACTATCCAGTTCCTCAAGCAAATTATAAACATAATATTCTCTGTCGGTTAAAAAACCGCCGTTATTTTCTGTAGTTATCAACCCGTTCAAAGCCTTTGCCTTATATGCATAAGAAAAATAATGAGGCATATAGTATACATACATATCCTCTGCCGTCTGCCATGCGTTTACCCTCTCATCAGAACAAACAAAGCTCATTTTATCCGCTGTTACTTCACCGGTTTTTAAATATCCGCTATTTGGGTATCTTGCCGCCGTTTGAACCTTTCCGTTCAAAACCAATTCTATATTTTCCGATTTATCACCGATATACCCTTTATCCGACAAATCTACAGAATATATATAATCTCTCGCTTCACTCGGCACTCTTGACAAAATATTTTGGTCTTTTACTTTTTCTATATCGCCTTCGGCAATTGCGCTGCCTGATTTGACAAATGTTTTATCTGTTCCCCTTCCCTGAATTGTTATGGTCGTACCTGATGTTGAAAGTAAAGAGTTATAGTCGTTAATTGTTACGGTATCATCAAGGAAAATATCGCCCGCTCCTACATTTACCGTAAAGTTCACACCAAAAGCTCCCGAGGACACATCATCATATATTCTCTCGATCGCACTATTTATATTTTTATACGGGTGTTCCGCCGTTCCATCAGCTGACATTAAGTCAGCTGATGGATTAACGTAATATGTTATACTGTTTATTCCGGTTATTTGCCGCATTGTTCCTATAGATTTCATTGTACCGAGAGAATCCCAGATAAACACCTTTGCATAAGACATATCCGATGCATTTTCAAACTCCAGTGAATAGCCTTTTTCTTCGCCTTTCACCGCATTTTCTTCGAGAATACTCTTCGCACTTATAAGCCTGTCGTTCTTATCATAAATTGCCGCAGTAACAGTATATGTGTTCTGTGCGTATGTGTTGTCCAAAACACTTATTTCCGCAGACACCTTGCCTGTATCGTCAGGGGTCGAAAAATCCGCTTTGGTTATCGCAATTTCCGGATTTTCCTCTCCTTCGCCGTCATCGACATAATCTGCCGCATATGTACACAAGATATTATCTATACCAACTACGGTGTTTGATCCGACTCTGAATCCCAGAATACCCTTCTGCAAAGGTGCGTACTCCGAATAATCAAAGGATGCTTCTTTTTCACCGTTCACATAGAATGAGCCAATGCCATTTTTCTTCACGATTTTTATTTTATAGGTCACTCCGCTTTGACTGAAATCAAAGTTTGAGCTTTTTGCACCATTATAAATTTTATGAGATGCATCATGTCCGTCTACTGTATTAGATACCGATATATCCAAATTTCTGGTTGTACCGAACTCACACTGCAAAGAACCGTCATTCATCCAGTTGTATGACGAACCCGGTGTTTTATTGGAATATACGCACAAACCGTTAAATTTATCAGCATCGTAAACATACATATCAAACTCTGTTGTATAATCCATATTTTCAAATGTTTTGGTATTCGGGAATATACAGTCTACCCACACGGAAGTTCCTTCAAGCTTCATCATTGCATCTCCCGGTTTTGTTGTATTATCCCATGAGCCGATATTCTGTACATTAAAGCCGTCAATGTTTTCATCAAAAGTTTCTTTGTATTCCTGTATCAGCTTAAATGATTTTGTATAGTCGCTCAAAACTGTACCGTACTGAGTGGTGATTCCCTTTACTTCAACGGTATATTTCTGATTTATCTCAAAATCTTCCTGTGGCTTTACAATTATAAATTTACCGTCAAGTGAAACATTTCTCTGCATCTCCGCTCCATCTTTATCGTACAGCTTGATTCCGCCAAGGGTTGTTTCTTCTATAGGATTGGATTTTAAATCTATATCTCCCAATTCAAGATATACCGTATCAGAATCGGCATTATAGCTCACAATTTCAACCTTCTGTGGTATATCTCCGAGCTTTGTTACAGATGTAACCGAAACATCATCAATGTAAGACGGGTTCCACCACGTTGTGCTGTTGTTCTCCCAAAAACCTGTCATTCCGGCATTTCGATAAGCAGTGCTTGTAATATCAAATATTTTGTTGTTATCTATATAATACTGTATATTATCGCCCACCGCTGACATTCTTACATTAACAAGTCCCGTTGTATCAGCAGGTGTATAATCCTGTGATATTAGCTTGGTTGTCCCTGCATAAAGTGTAATCGGCGCTGTCGGATTTGCCGATGTCGCAGTGTTATTTCTGAGCTGTACTCTGTAGCCTGACCATATATCATAGTTTGTGCCGCTCTCATTAGCTCTCATGCTTGTATATAATGAACCGTTGTTTGCATATCCCGGATACTGATACTTATATTCTACCGTATAGTCTGCCACTCTCTCGTCTGCCGGAATTGCCTCATTTGATATTGAAATATTTGACTCGGCCACAAACCGCATAACACTATAGTTTTCATAACTATTTTTGGTTGTCTTATCACCGATATGCACTCTGCTGACATTGGAATAATTCCAATATTTGCTCAAAAGATACGTATTGCTTGAATCCCAATAATACGGATATGTCGTCTCACCGTCTTTTACATACTTACCCTCTGCTTCAAAATCATCTGAAAACAGTTCATTCACCTTAAACCAACCGGTTGTTGTGCCGGTTGCCAAAGATGTTGCGTCTGCGTCTGTTATAGTCGGTGCAAACTCTACTTTGTAAAGGCTCGTTGTGTCAATTCCCGCTGCCGGAGTAATAATAATCGAATTTCCTTCCGCCGTTGTGAGCTCTGCTCCACTCGAGTCTGTCCCCGTCATTGCCGCCGTGATATCGACAGTAAAATCTGTCACAGCAACCTCGCTGCCGTCAGCCTTATGCTCTGTGATTGCAATTTTGTCCTCCAATCCCTCTGCACTGATTGCCGTTGTTACATTGTTAAAGTCAACGGTTATAACCTTCATCGTAGCATTAAAGGTTTTCAGAGTCATGTTTTCCGCTGTCTCTTCTGCCATTGCATTATATGGCAGCGCGGTTACCGTCATCGCCAACGCGAGCATAAGAGACGCTCTTTTTTTCATTTTTACCATTGTTTTCCCTCCTAATTAATTTTAAATTTTATATTTGCGGCGCTCTCGCCGTAAACATCTTTATTTTATCTTAGATTTATTTGCCTTAACAATTCATCTATCATATATGAGTCCTCTGTACTGTCGAAAATCGCTGCATTGTCACTTATTACAATAAGCCCTTTATCGTCCCAGAATACCTGTTTCCCTAAGGCTTCAACCAAAGCTCTCAAAGGCAAAAGTGTTCTGTTCTCTCTGATTACAGGCGCTGCATCAAGTGTAACCTCTGCACCGTCTACAAGCATTGTACTGCTGCCGACAGTCATCTTGATATTCTTTGCTCCGCATGAAATTTCTATTTCTTTTGTTTCCCCGTTCCACAAAACCTCTCCGCCGAGACTTTCTGAAATAAATCTTACCGGCACAAAAGTTCTGTTATTTATAATAATCGGCATAACCGCGTCATTCTGAGAATCTATCTGCGTCATTTCTCCGTTTTTCTCAGCGCCTGCACGCCCTATTCCCAAAACTACCGCATCTTTAACTCTTTCTTTGAGCTTATCTGTATATCTGCCCATTTTCTCGAAATGTGTATCCTCAAATCCGGAGACCTCCGAATAAACACTTGCGTTCTCTGTCAAAGTGTAATTCCTGTTCTTTATATCCGCAAATCCCGGATTATCCATATTTACGTTATTTTCAAATGTACCTTGTGAAATAACGCTGTTACTTATATCATTTGAACCGGAATTTACAAATACATTCTTTTTAATAGATACTCTGTGCGGCTGGTAAACCGGCAAATTCCAAATTTCGCTCATAATCGGATATTTTGCAAGCCATACATCTGATGTATAGGGTACTTCCTTCAAGGAGGAAACCATATAGTTCGATTCGTCAACATCTGCGAGTTTTGTTGTTGGGTTTCCTCTGTCAACATAGCGTATAGGCGTTCCTACATTGATCATAATATTATTTTCAACATTGTTGTCGCTTCCTGCCTCTGCCCACATTCCGCGTCCCGGAATATTTTCAAATATATTTTTTGTTACCGAGTTGCCTGAAAGATTATCATCGAAATATATGCATCCTAATCCGACACCGCCTGATGAGCCATAGAAGTCATGAAAATAATTATGCGTTATCTGATTTCCGCGTCTTATCCATGTACGTCCGGAATAAATTCCGCCCGAATCGTCCACCGACTGCAAAAGATCATAAAATTCATTATATTCTATTATGTTTTCATTCCCCGAAAACTGCATTCCCAAGTGAAGTGCGTCGTGTATTTCATTATTTGAAACCCTGTTTCCGCATCCCCCAACATGGATACCGCCGGTATACGTTTTTGTTATTCTGGAGAACTTTTCCGTTTCATTATTTTCTGCATAATTTCCACCCGGTGTAAGAGTTTTTACATTTCCTCCCGATAGATTTATTCCGCCGTCTGTCATGGAAATATAATTGCCGACCACACCGTTATTATAAGTATCTGCCGCAACGCTTACAGCAATACTTCCGAGGTTTGTAATGTTATTATAAGCAATCAGATTGTTATCGCCCTTTTTAATTTCAAATGCACTGCCTCTTGAACAGGGAACCGTAAATCCTCTGAACGTCAGGAAATTTGCACCGTCTATCTTAAACATACTGTCGGATAAATCTGACAGAAAAATTTCTGACTCTCCCGAAGAATCCGCCGGCGGATAAAAATACAGTTTTTTATTTTCTTTATCCACATAAAATTCTCCCGGTCTGTCCAGTTCTTCAATTAAGTTCTGGATATAAAATCTCGCCGTACCGTCAACAGCATCCGAGGTCAAAATTATCGTTGTGGTTACCGTGCCATTTTTTATATTGTCAATTTTGTCATGAAATGACTGCCACAAAAATCTCCAGTTTGCCACCAGATCGGCATCTTTTGCATTTTTCCAGTTATTTACCCTGTTTTTGTCCGAAAGTGTAAATGAAAATCCTTTGCTTTCAATCTTCGGCGTCACTACACTGACCTTTTCAAAGACATCATTCCCCCCGGCAGTCATATTCGGCCATCTTGCAATTGTCATTATCTTACCGTCCACAACAAGCTCATTCGGTTTGTTTCCCGACTGATTACTGAAATATATGCTGCCATAATTGAAATCCTTGATTTTTGATAAATCATATTGATATATACAACTGCGTGCATCGCGGTCATATATTTTTGCAAGAACTTCCTCGTCCGACACGCGCTTAAAATCAGATACACTTAGCTGTATTCCCCCAATAAGCTCAACCTTTTCATTTTGATATGGGCGATATGTTATCGGTTTTCCTTCTTCTCCCGAATCTTCTGCTCCAAAGGTCATACCCTTTTCAATTCTGTATACACCTCCACGGATATAAACGCAGACTCCGCCTTCCGGCAACCCTTCATTCTTTAAAGTTCGTACTTCTTCCTTTGCACGTTGAATTGTTTCAAAGGGTTTATTAAATGTACCGTCATTTTCTTCATCATCACCGTCAGGTGAAACATAAAGCGTCGCACCGTTTTTGCCGAGTATTTCTCCGGAAATTGTGCTTTGTCCGCCGTTCTGAGGTTTATCCGAATCTTTATTTCCATCATCGGCACTTTGCCTGTTTTTATATCTTTCTATAATATTTCCGAATCTGAAAATATAATTTTGGTCTGTCGGCTCATCAACAACAACCAATATTTCATGTGAAGCGCCATCTTTCGGGAGTTCAAACCACGTACTAATGTAATTTACCCCTTGCGCTGCAGACCAGCATGAAAGCTTTTGCTCCGATGCCGTATTATCTACATATACCGTCACTGAACTTCCCGCTGTCGCTGACGGATAATTGAAACAGAATGCTTCTGCCGAACTGTTAAAGCTCAATGTTGCTGATGTTTCGGTCTGCATGATACCGTTTTCAAAATATGGATACGAATATGAATAATCGCCTATTGTAAGCTTGCTGTCATAGGTTGTAAATTTATTATTCACATCATAACGCGTCCATTTATCATCATACGTAATTGCAGAATCGTCCGATTCAATATATCTGTATCTTGCATCTGCCAGATTCGCATATTCTTTACAGTATATCCCGACATTTTTAGGTTTTGCCATACACGCATCGGCATCTTCATCAAAAGCTTTTTTTATAGCTTCTGCATATTTCTGATATCCCCCGTGCACATCAAACCCGTCTCCCGATGCATTATACATACTTGCAAGATATGCCTCAAAATTAGCGAATTTATTATTCGATTTAAAGTCCTGCTGCATATAATCGTATATGTTTATGCTTTTTATGCCATAATGATTGGCAATCTCATCTTTCCATTTAAACTGATCTATCATAGATTCATATTGACTGTCTGATTCATCAATCGGATTCGGAGCATAAACAAACAACACCGACGGAATTTTTTTAAGCGACAGACATTGTCTTACAATAGACTCCATATAAACCTTGCTGTCCTTTTCACCTCTTCTGCGGTCATTTACCGCAAATTCAACAACAACCATATCGGGTGAAAAAGAACCGACATCATTCATGAATCTTGCGGCACCGTAATCGGAACCTGTGCCGCCTTTTCCTGCGTTGATTGTCACAACATCTTTTCCGTTCACACTTGCCTTTACACATTCTGCGGTTTGTTTAATCCATTCTTCCCCTCCCGCTGTAAGAGATCCTCCTATAAACGCAACCGTATACTGATTTTCCTTTGGTGCCGGTCTTTCTCTTACCTGTGTATAAGGATCCGGATTATACTCCGCAAAAACCGTTAAAAAAGACATTATCATCGAAATACAAAGAAAAACCGTGCATATTTTTTTGTTTTTCATTTTTATAATCATTCCTTTCTTTTTTTATATTTCCTCATGCTCCGGATACATTACATTTTCATTCCATGCCTCCATCTCGGCAGGTGACATATCTCTTGGCACTGCCTCAATTCCCTTTTTCTGCACCTCAATATAGATTACTTCATCGGGTTTCAGGGAGAATCCCGTCCTTAAAATTCCACCCTCCGTTCTTTTAACATCGCAATGATAATTCATCGTACTTGCTGCTCTTAAATATTCCTCCTGCATAGGTGATACATCATTTGGTGAACCCATATTGAGCCATGCCTCATATGCACTCCCATGATATTTCTCTATTTTTGCACTTGTTATAACATATTCTCCGTCGTCTTCGACCGGAATTTGCAACTCATCATTCCAATCCGGCTGGCTTTCAATCTCAAGAAAATGCTGATTATAGGCAATTGCCCTTATCACCCCTTTTTCGCTTGCGGCAGTGATTCCGCATCCGAGTCCGAAACCTCCGTCTTTTTCACAATCCATAACATTGCCGCGCATCTTTCTTAAAAGCTTATACGCATTATATGTCGCCTTATTTATTCCACGGATAGTTACCAATCCATACGTGCAAGAAAATACGCTGTGTGCCTGTCTGTTTTCCGAGAATATGTCACTTGCCACCCAATATGCCGCAGAATTACAGTAATCTCTTACCCCGAGCATATTCCTCACAACACACGCACCCCCAAAAAGGTTATCAATACATTTATTACAAAGCCATATAATTTTTTCTTCGTTCGGTGCAGACATTGTATTCCATTCCGTCCAATGTATTTCAAGTTCCGGCATAACAGAGTTCTCCACCGCTTCCTTAACTTCACGAAAACGTTCCTTTAAGTATTCTCCTGTTTTATACGGCGATTTATTTTCACCCCGATATTCACACTGCTCTCCCAAGGGATACGCATGAGTTGTAATAAAATCAATCGGCACATCGTTTTTTGCGCAATAATCTATCATCTCGCTTATATATGCGCCTCCCGCGGTTGAAGGTCCGCCCACCCTCAAATCTTTATCAACACGCTTAACTGCATATGCGGCATATGTATAGAGCTTCTCCATGTATTCTTTCATTCCGAGGCTTTTCGGCCAAAAACCGCCCGCATCATTTCCTACATTCGGCTCATTCCACACCTCAAAATACCAAGTCTTAACTTCTTCCAAGCCATATCTTTGCACAATGTGTCTTACAAAATTTTCAATAAGATCTCCCCACTCATTATAATCTCTCGGCGCACTTGTATTCATTTTCCATGCGAATGCATAAAAATCATGTCTTGATGCCAGCTCTTCCGGCATAGCTCCCAACTGAAAAAACGGTTTTAATCCGACTGACAGCATATAATCGGTAAGCTTGTCTATCTGATGCCACTGATAAGCTATTTTCCCGTTTGCCAAACGCTTCACAACTGCCATATTGTCATGAAAAAGCCCATGAAATCTACAATATTTAAAGTGCAGCTCAGACTGTATCTGCCGCAAGTGTTCCATGACGTCATGCCGAAGCATCTCATATGCACTCCCGACCGAAATTGAATTAAATATAGTGTCCCCAAACAGTTTTGCATCCTTTTTCTCGCTTAATTTTATCATTTTCATCTCGCCTTTCTTTAAATAATAAACTTCAATGTTATTATTTCAAAATTTTTAACTTTAATTTTAACCGCATTATTTTCCGACTCTATTTTTTCCAAGTTGTTTTCCAACATATCGCACAAATAAACCTCTTTGAAATCAAATCCCACACTTATCTGTGCATCGGACTTCTGATTATATGTTTCATACAGTCTGACAATAACCGAACTATCTTCCTCTGCTTTTTTTATTGTTTCAACAACAACATTTTCACAATCACTCTTTGCTATAGAGCAGCAATCCGAAATTGCTCCCGTATTTTTTTCTATCCGATATCCCGAAAGCGGCTGATTCAAGATATATCCCTCACGCACCGTTTTACCGTTTCTGTAATCTCCCGTATGCGGATAGAGCGAATATATGAATGTATTTATACCCCTGTCCGCTACAGGATTGGGATATGTCGCAGATTTTAAAAGAGTTATTTCCATCACATTGTCTTCAATACTATAGCCATATTTACAGTCATTTAACAGACTGACACCAAATCCGCTTTCAGATAAATCCGCCCATTTGTGCGCGCATACCTCAAATTTTGCCTCGTCCCAGCTTGTATTTTTATGCGTCGGTCTTTCAAGATTTCCGAACTGAATGTCATATGTCGCATATTGTGAATGAATATCTGTCGGAAACGCCGCTTTCATCATGACATGATCCTCCTGCCAATCAACTGTCGTTGCAAAGTCTATTCTTTTAGAGCCATTTCTTACAGTAATGTCCTGAGTTATTTTTGAATGTCTGTATTTTCTCTCCACCCTTATCCCATTTTCGAGCAATGTGACCTTTGAAACATCATCGGCAATCCACATTTTTTGTCTGTAATAATCGCATATCTCCCATGCATCATAATCATCCGGATAATCTTCAAAAATTTCTATGCAATTTGCCTTTTCCCCTTCGGCTATAACCTCACGTTTTTCTATTTTGTCATAAATTGAAATTATATGATAGCTCTCGTCAAACAAAACCTTTACGCAATCATTCTCAATACAATTCTTGCTCACCTTTATATCCCATTTCACAGGCTTATCGTCTATCACCCTCCAGCCATGTGCGGGAATATCTTGTGCAAAGTAAAGCTCACCATCTACCTTTATATAATCACTCACCTCAAACGGTGTTGCGTTATATACCCAAATGCCCCCTTCGGTTGCAATATCTGCTTTTATATTACTCAGCTTTTCCTCTGCAATTTTGTTTGCATCCGATAAAATCTGTTCATATTCCAAATCAGTAACGTCATACACTTCCTTAATAGAAGATCCCGGAATTATATCGTGGAATTGATTCAACAATATGGTCTGCTGATTTTTACGAAGATTCTCCTCCGGATATACACCGCCGCACAAAATCATATCTGCTACAGAAAGCGCCTCCGCTTTTAAGTAAAGCAACTCGCTCATTCTGTTGTTCTTTTTGTTCTTTGCCATTGAAGTATATGTGCCTCTGTGCATTTCAAAATACATCTCTCCGACCCACTTAGGTGTTCGGCAAAGCTCTTCAGCGTTTTTATAAAACTTTTCCTCGGTTTTTTCAAAATAATCCTCAGCCTTGTCCAATTTTACCTTCGGCATACCGGGGATCCCATATTTTAGACGTCTGTAATTTTCCATCATCTCATATGTCGGGCCACCGCCGCCGTCACCGTATCCAAAAGTCATAACAGGGCTATCATTATACGACTTATTCTTATATTTTTCCCATGTTTGCAGAACAAAGTCCGGTGTAATATGCTGAGCATAATTCCATAAAAGATTTGCAAACACTTTGCTGCCGTCAATGCCCTCCCAAAGGAAAATATCATTTGGCATCGCATTTGTTCTGTTCCATGCCATTTTGCTTGTAAAGAAGTAATCTATTCCGCTTTTTTTCATTATCTGCGGCAATGCACCGCTATAACCGAATACATCCGGAAGCCATAGAATTCTGCTGTCTTTTCCAAATTCCTCCTTCATGAATCTTTTGCCGAAAATAATCTGACGTATAAGACTTTCGCCGCTTACAAGGTTTGTATCGGCTTCAATCCACATTCCGCCCTCCGGTTCCCAGCGTCCCTCTTTTATCTTTTCTTTTATTTTTTCATATAACTCAGGATCATTTTCCTTTACATACTGATACAGCTGCGGCTGACTCGACATAAACGAATATTCTTCATATCTTTTCATCATATTTATAACCGTTGAAAACGTCCTCTGTGCCTTTTCCTTTGTTTGCGCAACCGTCCACTGCCATGCAATATCAATATGCGTATGCCCGATACAGCTTACACATATGTCATTCTCGCCGCATAACTTACCGTAAAATTCGTCACGCAGATATTCCGATGTTTTTCTGACGCTTTCATAAAATTCTTCTGAATATATTTCTCTCAAATCCAGATATACCAACGCTTTGTCCAGGCAATCCCTTATTTTTATATAGTTATAATCATCCTTTTTGTATTCCTCCATACACAGATACGGTACATTTATATCATAAAAAAGACCCTCTATCGCTAAATCTATGATTTGAATACTCGGTAAGACATCAAAATATCCGCCTATCATTCCGGTGTAGAGATAAATATAAATATCATAGTCGGTTTCAAACTCCAAAGGAAGCCATGTATGATTTGTGTCAAAGGCTTGCTCTGTTTTGCCGTTTACATACACTATACATTGCGGATTCTTTGGATCCCACTGTCCTTCTCTTCCCGTTTTCAAAGAAAATCTCAGTTCTTTTCCGTCTTGTTTTTCAACTGCGTCTATCTTCAAATGCAGCCAAAAATGCCTGTCCACGCCCTCTAAACGAGCCCCCTTCAAGAACAACCTCCAATTGTCCGACAATGCAGGCGGTGTATTACTTTTTTTATATTCCCCACACCCAATATATCCAAAATCAATATCTTTTTCATCAATCATAGCTTTTTCTTTCAAAAGCCGTACCATTTTTTGAATCTTTTTTTCTCTGAAATCAGTATTTTGTTTTTTCATACAAGCACCTCATAATCATTAGTACGGAAACTAATCCGAATATCTTAATTATATTATATAGTACCGTGTATGCGAATACAAGTCGCATAATGATATTTTTGTGTAGTATAATGATATACACAAAAACACATACTACAAATAATATTTTATTTTTATATTTAACTTCTCCGATAAATTTACCAATATTTTCATTAAAATCTAAGGATTTAACAAACACTTTTACTCAAAAAACCTGCAAAAAACAACTTTTCTTTTTAGGGCAACAAAATATTGACACCACTTTATCTTTGTTGTATAATAGCATTATCAAATAAAAAATATATTTTCAGTACGGAGGAAAGTATTAAAATTATAATACAAAAAACTGTCTTATGGAAGCAAAATTATTAAAAGCCTCAAAACACACCAATCCTCAAACAGGATTTTTATGCAGATATGTAAAAAGCAACACTGAACGCTTTAAACTGCACTATCATGACTATTATGAGCTCTTTTTGATTTTAAAAGGCAATGTTGCTCATACGGTCAACTCACAGACAAATATTATTCGTGACGGTCACTTGCTTTTTATACGCGACCGTGATGTTCACAATTATCAAAGTGCCGACGGAAATAGCTTTGAGTTTATCAATCTTGCTTTTACAAAGCAACACTTTAACGCATTATTCGAGTATTTAGGGGAAGCCTTTCCATACACCTCTCTCTTAAACACTTCCTTTCCTCCCATGACAATCCTTTCGCAAAAAAAGAAGAATTCATTATTTTATTCTCTTTTAAATCTGAGTCATGAAAAAGACATTATATCGTTACATATGGAATTTCGTATTGTTTTGTTTCAGATATTTTCTCAATACTTTTTCAATTATTCCGAAGATGTTTATACTGTTCCGGTATGGCTTGAGATAGCTTATCAAAAAATGAAAAAACCTATCAACTTCATTGCCGGGCTAAACAGAATGATTGAAGTATCAGGGAAAAGTTATGAACATCTTGCTCGTTCTTTAAAACAATATTACAATGTCACCCCAACTCAGTATATAGCGGATTTAAGGCTTGAATATGCCGCAAATATGCTATACAGCAGCAATTTATCAATAACGGAAATCTGTTTTTCCTGCGGATTTGAGAATATGTCATGGTTTCATAAGCAATTTAAGGAAAAATACGGCGTCACACCGTCACAGTACAGAAAAAATATAAAATACATTAATTAAGAATATACAAAAAAAGTCATCTGCGCATAATTTTATACGCTGATGACTTTTTTGGTAATTTTATAAAAACAAACACGTCCCGACAAAGCACATTGCTGTTCCTATGTACTGTTGTTTGGTAAGCTTTGTCTTAAATACAATCCTGTCAGCTACAACCGATAAGATAACAGTTCCTCCCGTTATAAGAGGATAAAGCACCGTTGCCGGAATATTCACCGCGCCGTTAAGTTGGCAAACATAAGAAACCCCACCAACAACTGCCGAAGCAAAAAATATCAGCCAATTTTTGCCGCAGAATAAATTTGCAACATTTTCTGTCTTTCGCGGTTTTAAAATAAGCATTGATACTCCGCAGACTATAGTTCTTTCAACCGCACTCCAAAACACAAAATTCTCAGATGAAACCGTTTTATATACATCGTTTATCTGATGCATTTTGCTTATCACACTCACCGCACCATTCATGAAAAACACAGCAATGCAAAGCCATATTTTTTTATCAATCTTTTGATTTTTATCAAAATCGCTTATAAATATAGCAACAACAATTACAATGCATCCTATAATCCTCAGCATCGAGACTTCCTCACCCAAAAACGCAACACCCCATATATACGGAACCAACATTCCGCCTGCCATCAGGAAAATGGTATACATAGACATATTGCCATACTTCATAATTTTAAATCCCGTCAAAAGATATGCAAAGTTAAAAATAAACATTCCCGACGCCATCAAGAAAGAATACCACGAAAAACTTATCCTGAATCCGCTTATAAGATAAAAGGCTGCAACCGTGAATATTCCTGTAAATAAATTATAAACTAAGCCCGAACGCATACTCGCGCCCGCATTATTTTGATATTCTTTTTGCAGCACAAATCCAACAGCCAAAAGAATATCTGCAACAATAATTATTATATATGAACCCATACTATATACACTCTCTATTATTCTTTAACCGTTAATTTTCTGCATTTTCCGCGTACAAGCTCTGAAAAGTTTTCCGCATAAACCGATTCAAGTCTGATTTCTCCAACATCAGGCTTATCAGTTATATCGATAAGTGCCTCCGCCGGTTTTGCCGAATGTGCACTTATATTGCTGAGTTTTATTCTGTCAACCCTGGCATTTCCTTCAATTTCAAATAAATGCTCTTTTGCATTGCCGAGTCCGCCGTCTGTAACGTACACTCCGTCTACGGTTAAATCTTCTATATGAGTCGGAGTCATTCCTTCATATACATGGCTTAAATATCCACCGCCCTCTCTTACGGTAAGGAGCCTGAATTCATCACTATCTGACTCTGCACATACATCTTTAATTGTTATATTTCTTATATTTCCGCCCAAGCAGAATATAAAGGGCTGGATTCTTTCAAATAAATTATCTGCTTGTTTCAATCTGACATTTTCAATATAGATATTCTTAAAAAGACCGCCTTTTGCTTCAGGGTGCTCGAAGTTAAACCACGGATTTATATAAAAACCGCAGCATCGTACACTTCCCATAACATTCTTTATTGTGACATTTTCAAGTACACCCTTATCTCTGCATAAAAGACGAATTGCCTGGTGTGCACCATCATGCAATATAACCCCGTCTATCAGTACATCACGTATAGACGAAACATTGTCTCCTTCATCAGTATTTATCGCTATGAAATCATCACCGCCTCGACCATAAATGTTCTTAAGTCTTAGGTTCTGACCGGGTCCATGAAAATGCAAACCGTCCTGATTTGTCTCTTTTACTATATGCGGAAGCGGTATATTTATGTTGTTCATATATACATTTTCCCAATTTCCCATAAGCAGTGCATAACGCTTTTGATCACAAATTGTAACATCATACATAACTAAATTGCGAACGCCGAAAAATCTCATACAAGTAAGCATTTCCGAGCACCCCCGCCCTTTTGGCAATTGTTTTTCAGTTGGAGGGGTCATGCCTTGATTAAGACAATTCTGATTATACGTTCCACCTTTTAGAGTTATATTTACATTTTTTATTTCTGTTTCCGAAATATCATGATTTTTTATAACTGCATCATCGGAGCCTGCTTTCAAGAAAAATCCGCAGCTACTGTTAATACACTCTATAGTAGTGTTTGAGTGCACCTCAATCCCCCTTATGAGCGCTGCTCCATCCATTATAAGATGCAGACTTCCCCATTCCGGTGCCTTGTCCAAAATGCTTTGAAGTATCTCTGTTTCATCTGTTCCTCCTCCCAACAGTACATCGCTGTCCAATTTTAAATACTCACTGGCGTAAACAGTATAACGCCCCATCGAAGCTTTAATCTCCATTTTTTAATCCTTCTTTCGTAAAATTTGTTTTATATAGCAAAGCATTTTCGCTGACTTTACAACAGCAAAACTGCATCGATAGACTCGTAATTCATCTATCAAAACCAACTTGACGCCACTTCTTCAACAATATCAAAATTTGTTCTTCTCTGTTTTAATATCCATTCAATCAAGTTTTGATTTTTATATGCTTCATAAATACCATCACCATGTCCAAAGCCTTGTAAAAGGCAAAATTTTACAGAGCCACCCGCCTCTTGAATTTTATCAACCATCATTTTTGAATTGATAGGTTTTACAGCATCATCATCTGCACCATGATATGCCCAAACGGGTGTATTAACCAATTTCTGAGCACGCCATTCCATTCCTCCGCCACTAACAGGAGCAATTGCCGAGAAAAAATCAGGGAATGTCATACCCATTTCCCACGTACCATATCCTCCCATACTCGAACCGGTAATGCATATTCTGTCTTTTTTTATTCGGTATTGCTCAATTATGTTATCAATCAGTTTTTTTAAATCAACAACAATATTGTTCCATACAAACATTTCAGGACATTGCGGACACAGAACAATAGCATCTATTTCTCTGCCCTCTTTTATAATACGCGGTACACCATTGCGTTCCAAATGTTCCAATTGTGCCCTGCGCACTCCTCTCTCTCCTGCACCGTGTAAGTAAATCAGAAGAGGGAGTTCGTCACTCATATTATCCGGAATATAAAGCCGATAACCAAGATATTTTTCACTTTTTTCACTTTCAATAATTTTCATAAACCTTTTCCTTCTAATTTTAACTCTGGCTCCTAATAATGTCATTAAAACTATTTTTATTATATATCGTGATGCTGCGAATTACAAGTCGTATACTGATATTTTTATATAGTATACTGACATTTAGAAACAACAATAAAGAGTGGTATAGTAAAGAACTCTAAAAAAGGGGGTCAAGACATCATCGAACTACCGATATTTTGCTAAATAGTGTATGAGGGGGGTATAAATCACAAATCACCTGTTGTAAAACAGGTGATTTGATGGATTTAAATTATGCCTGAAATGCAAAAAATCGCTTGAAATCAAGCGATTTTTCTTGTATCAATTTTAGCGTTACGCTATGTGTCTGAACAATATTTTTGATACAATTCTTCAAATTGTTTTCAAATAAGGTTTTACCCCCCTTAAAACAATTTAACAAAACGTCAAATCTTCTATAAAAAATATTCCTTTTCCATCCCATCCTTAAACTCAAATACCACCCTATCCATATATACCGATATTTTTTCAACAGTGCCGTTAAACAGTTCTTCATCAAAATCCTGCAATATATCACTTTGCTTCAAAGTCTGTATGAATTTTTTACACTGTTCATTCTGTGCCCTCCCAGCAAAAATGGACACAAAAAAGCTTCAAAAAACGAAATGAATCGCAGTATTTCGTTATCACTGCACTCAATTGATATAGATATCTTTCGTTGAGTACATTTTGTATGTTCAAAAGACTCAATAGAGTTAATGATTAGATTGTATATAATACTGTCAAAATCAGTTTCAAAAATTTTTTTATATGCTATTATTCCATCGGTAAAAAAATCCAACTCTACAGCTCCTCCATAATACCTGATGTTACATCATTACTCATATTTGGAATCACATATCCGGCGTTCGTTTTTGTTAATTCATTACTCATAATACAATTTCCTTTCCATCTTTTAAAATATATTAACTTATTTAAGGTTGAAGAAAAATTGTTTACAGTGCTGTTTTGAAAAATGCAGACGTATAAACATACTTCAAATTTTGAAAAATAGTGCTGTAGACAATTTTAATCAACCTTTACTTTTCCTTATTCCTATGGTTACCTTATCAAATACATTCACTTTGCCCTCAAGCCAATCGGGAATTTGGTCATCATTATCTGCCATCTGCTCCTTTACAAATGCCGATAGCGAATTGGCATTCACCGTTTCGGTAATCAGTGAACCGTATCCCTCGTTTTTGAGTGCCTCATACAATTATCCGTAAACTCACCCAACAATTCACACCCCAGCAGGTCAAGCGTTTCAATGCTCTGCTGTGAAATTGGAACGCTCCATGCCTTTTCCTCCGGATGCCACTGCCGACCGGGTATTCTTTTTATGCTTTCTTTAAAGATATAGCTGTCATATAACAGGATTTTGCCATCCTTAATAATTGCGTGCATCATTTTTTCTTCCTTTTGTGGCTCGGTATATTAAAGTGAAAAGTCATGCAAAATGGATTCCAAGGCATTTCGAGTTTCGCCGTCTGTATTGGATATTGCGTCAAGCAACGCTTCTTTCTGCGCAGGCTTCAGATATTTTCTGCCTATGTAGTATCCTTCCGCAACTCGGACGCAGCCTCCGTTGCCACGGACAATTTCTATCGGATATGACCGGGTGAGCTCTATGATGTCATTGATAATGGTTCAGCGGCTGACACCAAACTCAAATGCAAGGTTTTTGATGTGTTCCGTACGTCTTTTGCATAAAACATTCAAAATCGCATCACGCCTGTCACATGGCGTCATTTTCATATTACTCACTCGTCACACCCCCTTTGCTTGACCTTTCGGATATATCATAAACTTCAAAGGTGCAAGGTTTTTGCACCTTTGAAAAAGTTTTTTAAATTTTTTTGAAAAATAAAAACAGCCGACCGCATTCCGCAATTATTTCATACGGAATCAGGTCGGCTGACTACTCTGGTAATTCTATTTTTTTGTGAGCAGATTAGTCTTTGCGAATCTTTACAAGCAGCGATTTGATACTTTCACGCCGTTCGTAAACAGTCAAATTACCTCTCACAGCCTTTGCCCTCCTTTCTTGTCTTTTATAATACAGGGCAAAGGTATCAAGTTTTCATACCTTTTGAAAAAAAGTTTAAAAATTTTTTTCATTTCCGTTTCTCCAATCAAATAAGCCAAAAAATTTGATTGGTTGTGGCGGCGAACGACAAGAAATTTTTTTGTTTTCTCCATAGACAAAAAACAGCATCACTTAAGTTTGCCTGTGACGCTGTTTGCTTTTTAATATTTCTCATATAAGATAGATGTTTTTAGAGATTTCAACATCTTTTTTCATTCTATCGTTTCTAATTTTCGAGCCTTAGTATCCAGCCTCTCTATTTTCACCCGAGCCAACCCTGACAACATAAATCTTCCTCTCTTCTTTATCCACAGTCACGACGTCAAATAAAAGCTCCGTTTCATCGCCGTCACGGCGCATACGGTTTTTCGTTCCCTTATCATACATAACCGCATTACCCGTCAAAATAATCGGAATATCTTCATAGTAAACCACGTCATCATAATGGTAATCGCCCACCAAAAAACCGATAATCTCACCCCGTCTATAACTTTTAAACGGCGCGTCCACCTTGCGTTCAAAATCACCCTCACCGAAGTTTTTGCTGTAATTTTCGCCGTTTTTATACGCCAGAACAATCTGTCTTAAAAGCTCCATATTCTTTGATATTTCGGGTGGATTGTCCGTCTCCCGTGGCAAAAGCAGTGAATGTGTCACAAACATCACACTCCAACCCGGCTCATCAAATTTAAGCGCACTGTTGCAAAACCAGTCTAATTGCTTTTGCGACATCGCAAAAAGCCATTGTGCCGGATATTTAAGCTTTCCCTCCTTATCGAAAATATACGGCACATCGCAAGCATCCAAAAATACATATCTGACTTTTTTCGCGCGGTCGTTATACATATAGTAAAGCGAGTGGTTGTCTCCGTCAAATTCGGCACCCAACTTGGGAAGGTGATTATAAAACAGATTATATAACTCTGTATGAGTCAAATGATTTGTCGCTTTGTCGGCAAAAATATACTGTGTATCCCAAATACTTCCATCATCATGATTGCCGTTTACTGGGAAATACGGCTCACGGTCAATCAGCGCTCGAAGCTCACGAAAACACTTCGTTTTGTACTCCTTGCACCCCTCATTTGTATAATCACCGCCTAAAATAAGCATGTCTGGCGCAACACGTTTTGCAATTTCTTTGTATGCACGCATAAGCCTTTTAAAACGTACCGTATGATTATGATTCAGGGCATAGTGAATGTCGGTCATAAATACAACTGTCGATGTTTTTTCGTTCTGACATTTTTGAATCTCATCAACACTCTTTAAAATTTCCTTTTCTATATAATCGGGATATTCTTTCTCCGATGAGAGTGGCATAGGCATATAGCCTATATCCTCATATCCGCACTCGCGATAAAATTCTTTTGGTTTCATGACTGTTCTCCTTTATTTATTATCATATTATTTTTTATAATTTTACAAATTCATAGATTACTCCCATACTAACTTTTTTAATACAATTGCCGACTCACCGCCGACACAAATATCGCCCGTAACAACATCTTTTGTTTCGATGTTTTCATAACGGCAGCCGATCCTTATTCTCTGTTCCGCTTTATCGAAATTAACTATATACAGAAACCCCGGTTATATCAACTCCTGCAATATTATACATCAGATAAAATGAATCCGATGAATTTATGTCCCCGATATATACATCTTGTTCCATCAAAACAATATCGGATGTAAACATTATGTTTTTTATGATATATTGAGTAAGTCCTATTTCTGCCTCGTTATTTGAAATTTCCAGACACATATCATCACCACTCTTATTTTTAATGGCTGCATTATTGTCCATTATATGCAGTCTGGCTTCGGCATATGCATTATTAATATTATTATCTACCGCTTTTTTAAACTCCTGTGTTTCCGATAAGCCGTTAAAATCCTGTACGTAATTATGTTCAATTTCATATCTTTCACAAGAATTCATATTTGCAACCTTACCACTCATCAACAGGCGATGTACCATACTCACACTTTGCCTTAAATTCCGCTTTTACATTGGCAATGTTCGCGATTTCTGAATTGATATCATCAACATTTGGTACAAAACCCAATGCAGGTGACTTTCTTGCCTTGTCATTCATCTCAGCGGTCTGTTCCCAGACATCGGCAGATTGACCCTCCATCACAAACGCATTGAACTGATTACCGTATCTCCAAGCATTCTGAGCTATTTTTTCGTATCCCGAATCCTTGATTTCCTTTGCCGTCCCGTCAGCATTCTTTGTATAATGCTTACCTTCAATCCCCCAGCAAAGTGTATTATAAAGTTCTTTATTTGTATTAAGCATATATATAAGCTTAATTGCCTCGTCGGGGTGCTTTGTATTTGCTCCCACAGATGTCATTGTTGCAAGTGCACTCTTGCGCCCAACATACGGCTCTGCACAGAACGCATATGCCGGTTCTTCCCCGTCATGCTGATTTTTGTAGTATATGTCCTGTCCCAGCTTCCATGTTGTCTGTATCATAGCGTACATATTTTCCGCCTCAGATGAAGACACATCACTTGCAGAGGCAACGTCACTTCTGATATATCCCTTCTGATACCAATCACTCATCACCTCACATCCATACCTTCCTTCCTCTGTTAAATCATACATAAATAGTTCATCCGAGCTCCCGTCTTTTCTTATTGCAACACCGCTGACAATCTCTTCATTGACGTTTGCAAAAGCCGGGTTAAACGCCCTGATTGTATAAAGATCCGGTCTTTTTTCCTTGATTTTTGCCAGTTCTTGAGTGAGCTTTTCCATATACACCTTTGCGGTTTCAAGATTTGTATTGTTAACCGCCAGTTTCTCCAATCCCTCTAAATCAACTCCACATTCTTCAGCCACCTTTTTGTTCATCTGAATACAGGTCGGGTTGGAAATAACCTGAATACACGGAATACCATAAATCTTGCCGTTTACCATCGCAGACTGAATATAATAATCCTCGATTACATCGCTCATTTTAACCGTTGAGCCGTCGCTCATCTTGATATTTTCCATCTTCTCTGTAATATCATACAAGCCGCCCATTGAAACAGCTGTCTGATAATCGTTTACATAACCCGTAAAATACAAGTCAACAGGCTCGCCCGATGCCATTTTCATCTTTGTCTTTTCGGTAAATGACGCACTGTCTATGTACTGAATGTCAAGCTTCATGCCCAATTCGGGCTTCAGCAGTTCGTTAACCTTTTCCATTACCGTGTCGTGATCCACCGGCTTTTCACCTATGCATACCCATGTAAGTGTATCCGAACCTTCGTTTTTGCAGCCGGTAAGTCCAACAGCCATTGTCGCAGCAACAGACAGACACAGTGCTGTCGAAATAATTTTTTTCACAAATATTCCTCCTTGAACATTTTGTTTTATTCATTTACATTAACATATATTTATATATGTGTTTCAAACCAGTTTACAACTCTATTGCCATTCTCCTTTATTATAATAACATATTTTTATTCTTTTGTATATTCTAATTTTTTAGTTGTTTTTTTCTGTTTTTTGGGATTGTTTTCCATATACCAAATATATAAAAAAATTTCTAAAAAAAATGCAAAGTATAGATTCTATCTACACTTTGCATTTTTTTAGAAATTCAGTTTATTGCCTTCAAAATCACAATACAAAAAATTTGTATTTGAGTTTTCTGCCATATCATATAGTTTTTCTGCTGTATCTGATGGATTTTGATTGGGCTTTGCATCATTATTAACTCCAGCCATGCCCTGAGGAGTAATCATCCATCCGGGATGAATTGAATGAAATTCAATTTCCGGATATGCATTCTGCAGTATTTTTGTTGCCATATTCTGTGCAGCTTTTGACATACAGTATCCATATTCACATTCTCGCCAGCAATCTCCAATTGAACCGGCTTCAGAGGATATATTTATTACAGATTTTGTCTGTGATTTTTTTACCAGCGGCAAAAACTCACGAGATACACGAAGCACTCCCACAGCATTTACATCAAATTGATGAAATATAGTGTCAAAATTAAACTCCGGGTTATCAAGCATTAAGCGTTTGTTGTCAAGCCATACACCTGCATTGTTAAAAAGAATATCAACTGAGGGTGATTGTTCCTCTATAACTTTTCTGCATTTCTGCACTGAGTCATAATCTGTTACATCACATATACAGCTTTTGCATCCTTTAAGGGTTGCCAACTCATCATTTGTTTTTATGTCAAGTGCATAAACAACGTAACCTCTTTTTATTCCTTCTTTTGCCAAACAAAGTCCTAATCCCTGAGATGCACCGGTGACTACTACTGTCTTATTCATCACACTTTATAGCTCCTTTAATGAAATTATCTGTATGGTGTTCCATGTCATAATTTGCTTTATCAAACTCTTCCATAGAATAAACATGATTTGTTGCTCCTGTAAACTGCCATCTTCCCTTTGAAATCAAGTCCAAACCTCTTCTGCAAAGCTCTGTTTCAAATTCTATTCTTCTCTCATGGCAATTAATAAGTGTTATAGCCTTCATATTCCACAATTTAAAATCAACAGTTCTGTCGCAATCATTATGAAAACCTCCTACACCCACTCTGCCATGCGCACACGCTAATGCTCCGGCAAGATTCAATCCGCTTGGGGTTCCTGTAAATTCCATAACATTTTCAAACCCAATATGGAAAATATCACTCTTATGTCCATCTCTTGTTAAATCGGGAGCTTCCCATGTCTTCCAATCAAGATAAAATTCCGGGTCGAGTTCATCCGGATGATAGACTTCGTCCGCACCGTATCTAAGAGCATTTTCGCGAGCTTCCTCACGCAAATCCACCGCCACAACTCGTCCATATCCCATAGACTTAAACATGGATACCATACCCAATCCCATATATCCAGTTCCAACAACAACTATTTCATCGTCAAGCAGTTTTGGCATCATACGGCTTCCCACACTCATAAGACAACCTATCGGTTCAACAATGGCATCTTCGTCTTTAATATTTTCGGGAATATGCATTGTCTTTTGCGGTTCCATAACTATGTATTCTTTATATCCACCACCTCCCAGTCCGGTTACACGATCTCCTATTTTAAACCCTTTTACATTTCTGCCTACATCAGCAACATATCCCATTGTTTCATGTCCGAATGTTTGTCCCGGTACTGCTACAGTCCACGGATACCATTCAGAATGACACATTCCTGTATAGCGCACTTTTACAAGTATTTGATTGTCATTAATTTTAGGGATATCCACCTCTACTATTTTGCTTTTTCTTGGTCCTTCCATTACTATTTGCTTCATTTTAACTACACATCCTTTCATGTATTTTACATTATTATATCAGCAACATATCTGTAACGGAATAAACAATCTATACAAAAAGATGGACAAATCGGTTATTATATGATATGATATATGTGAGGTGTTTTTTATGAAATTATTATCATGCGGAGAAAGCCGCTATATAAAAAGTTGTATAGAGCATACGCATAATTGTTTTGAGATTGTAATAACCATACAAGGCGCTAACACTACAACCATTGCCGATTCTGAATTTTCTGTCTCGCATGGTAGTGTTGCGGTAATTCCTCCCCAAGTGCCACATTCACATTATAGCAATACTGAGTTTTCAGATATGTTCGTTCAAATTACAGATATATTACTGCCTGATGAAGTGAATGTATTTAAAGACACAACACACGAAATTGCTACTATCGCTAAAATTATATATACAAATTATATTCAAAAGGACAGCAATTACAAGACTATTCTTCAATACTTGACAGGAGCTTTTTATGAATGTATAATCAAATATTACGGAAGCAATCACAAATACGAATTTGTATCACAATTAAAAAATATACTTGCACATAATATGTCCGATTCACAATTTGTTATTTCCGACGCAGTAAAAAAAATAGGAATAAGCTATGAATATATGCGCCATTGCTTTAAAGAGGAAACAGGGCAAACTCCCCTTGAATACCTCACAGCTATGAGAATACGGCAAGCCAAACAATATCTGACTACGGCAAAATATTATTCAGTTTCCGATATTGCTTTCATGTGTGGGTTTTCGGATCCATACTACTTTTCAAGGTGTTTTAAAAAACATACCGGAGTATCACCATATCATTATCGAAAATCAAAATAACTCTATCCAATGCCAAGAAGGGGGTGGGAGCAGTACGCCATCGAACTGCCGATATTTTGCCAAATTGTGTGCAGGGAGGTATAAAGCGCCACTCCCCTGTTTCTAGTTGGTAATTTGATAGGCTCAAAATTATGCCTAAAATGCAAAAAATCGCTTGAAATCAAGCGATTTTTCTTGTATTAATTTTAGCGTTACGCTATGCCTCTGTACCCGTACACTGATAGAATTACACGAAAGGTTGTAAAAAAGCCTTTCGGTTTCATTTTTTTATTGGCAGTTTCATTTAATGTTGCCCGGTTTCACTTTTTGCTCTATCAATACTTCCCCTACATTATACCATAGATTTTTGAGTTTGTCATCTGTTTTATTAAATAAGTCCATCAAATTGATTTATAATAATTAATAATTCTACAAAATCAGAAAAATTACATTCAAACTATTGAAAAAACGATAAATATGTGGTATAATAAATTATCTTGTTTGTGTTATAAATAACAAAGGTTGCGAATAGGAGCGGCAAATATATGATTAAAAACAATATAGAAGTGGATGTTAAAGTAAAGTGTATAGAGAATGGAACAACCCAGGCACAACTTGCAGAAACAATCGGAACTACGAGCCAGTATGTCAATCGTATCATCAAAAAGCAGGATGGCATTGTGAATAAAACGTTTGTGCAGATGATGGAGGCTCTTGGATACGATGTTGAACTTACCTATGTGAAAAGAAAAAGTAACACCTGAACTATAGTCAAGTAAGTAGACACAAAAAAGTACAATTTTTTTTTAGGGGAACAGGCTATTTTGTCTGCTCCCAATATAAAGCTTCCGCTTCATTTGGCGTAAGCATATTAAGC
>CAKSDE010000020.1 GCA_934444735.1 uncultured Clostridia bacterium
AACTTGCCCCCGACGGCGTACGAAGGTACTCCGAGGGGGGAATTTGTTCGTAGTGTATACGGTCTGGACTTTTTTCCACTCTCTTTCGGGAATAGGAAAAAAAGATTCAGAACGGACAAACTTGCCCCCGACGGCGTACGAAGGTACTCCGAGGGGGGAATTTGTTCGTAGTGTATACGGTCTGGACTTTTTTCCGCTCTCTTTCGGGAATCGAAAAAAAGATTCAGAACGGACAAACTTGCCCCCAGCGGTGTACGAAGATTCTCCGAGAGGGATTTGTTCGTAAGTTGTTACGGTCCGGACTTTTTTCCGCTCTCTTTCGGGAATCGAAAAAAAAGATTCAGAACGGACAAACTTGCCCCCGACGGCGTACGAAGGTACTCCGAGGGGGGAATTTGTTCGTAAGTTGTTACGGTCTGGACTTTTTTCCGCTCTCTTTCGGGAATAGGAAAAAAAGATTCAGAACGGACAAACTTGCCCCCGACGGCGTACGAAGGTACTCCGAGGGGGAATTTGTTCGTAAGTTGTTACGGTCTGGACTTTTTTTACATTCCCGAACTTATCTCATTGCTCTTACCGCATTTAATACCGCCAAAATCATTACTCCGACATCGGCAAATACAGCAAGGTACATATTTGTAAATCCAAGTACACCTAGAAGCATTACCAATGCCTTTACGGCTATCGAGAACACCACATTCTGATAAACTATACCCATTGTCTTTTGGGATATATCCACAGCCGTTTTGAGGCTCTTTAAGCTATCGTCAAGAAGGATTATATCCGAGTTTGCTATTGCAATATCGGAGCCTGCTCCGCCCATCGATATACCTATATCTGCCATAGCCAGTACAGGTGCATCATTTATACCGTCGCCGACATATGCAAGCGGCTCTTTTTCTTTCAGTTCTTTTGCAATTCTTACTTTATCCTCGGGGAGTAAGCCTGCATAGTAATTTTTAATGCCGATATTATCCGCCAAATTCTTGACCGCCTGCTCATTATCTCCCGAGAGGATCGCCGTTTTCGCGCCGATGCTCTGCAATGCCGCAATTACGTCTTTAGATTCTTTCTTCATATTATCCGAAAGCTTTACATAGCCTCTGTATTCTCCGTCTATCGCAAGATATATCACTGTTCCGGAAACCTTCGGTGCGCCCTTGATTTTATATAAATCCAAAAGCTTAGCGTTACCTGCCGCAGCCTTCTTTCCCGAAAATTCTGCCGCAATACCCATACCCTTAAGCTCCGTTATGCCCTTAGCCTCCAGATACGGCGCTTTTGCCTGTTCTGCCACAACCGCCGCCAAAGGGTGAGTCGAAAGACGCTCCAACTGTGCCAGCAGATTGAAATCTTCGTCGGATATTGTATTTTCCGATATTGTGAATTTTCCGCTTGTGAGTGTTCCCGTCTTATCAAATGCGAAATTTTTGATTTTATGCAAATTTTCCAATGAACTGTTGCCTTTGAAGAGTATCTTATTTTTAGACGCTCTGCCCACTCCGGCAAAAAGTGTCAACGGAACCGATATAACCAGTGAGCACGGGCATGAAACTACCAAAAACAGCAGCGCCGTATATATTCCGCGCTTTACGCCGATGCCCGGTATGAATGACATTATAACTGCCGCCAAAATCGCCAGTATAACAACCGTCGGTGTGTATTTTTTTGCAAATGCTGTCATGAATCTCTCGGATTTTGCCTTATGCTTTGATGACTCCTCAAGCATCTTTACAACCTTTGCGATAGATGAATCGCTGTATTCTTTAGTTATGCGCACTTCAATCGGCGCTTCTGTATTTATTGTACCGCCCATGACCTTCGAGCCGTCCGACACCTTAACAGGCAGGCTTTCGCCCGTAAGCGATGATGTATCGGTATAAGATTCACCCGAATACACAAAACCGTCACATGGTATCTTTTCGCCTGCAAATACGGCAATACGGTCATTAATCTTCAAATCCTCAGGCTTTACAATCTCATAGCCGCTCTCTGTAATTCTTCTTGCACTGTCCGGCGCAAAATCAAACATTGCTTTAATTGAACTTCTGCATTTATACGCCGTTATATCTCCTATCAGCTCGCCTAATTTATAGAAAAACATTACGGCGCAAGCCTCACGGTAATCTCCGATGCATATTGCACCGATTGTCGCAATACTCATCAAAAACTCTTCATCAAAAAATTTACCCTTTGGAATTTTTTTAACCGATGACCACAAAACATCATAACCCAGCAAAAGATATACAATCAGCACTGCCCAATCCGGTATTTGATGAAAAATCATTACAACGCCCGTCAGTAGCGCCTCACAGATAACGCGTATATAATCCGCTTTTCCGCGCTCCTCGCCATGCTCATGGTCATGACCGCAGCAACAGCAACCGTCATCGTCGTCATCACAGCAGTGGTGATGCCCCTCGTGATCATGATGATGGTGGTCATGACACCCACATTCCTCATGGTGGTGATGATGCTCATGTTCGTGGTGCTCGTGTTCCTCGTGACACCCACACTCCCCGTCACGGTGGTGATGCTCATGTTCACAGACTTCGTGTTCATGCTTTTCTAAGTTATCGTCCTTATGTGCCATATCAATCTCTCCTTTTATATATGAATGATTGTTCATATATTCATTATATACATTCTTCCTTGTTTTGTCAACACTTTTTTATAGTTTTCTTATTTTTTGTATAAATCCATCAAAACTTGACATGGAAAAAAATGTATAGTATAATTAAACTACAGAAAAAATCTCTTATCATTCCTTGCCATACGGATAAGAGAAATTTATATTATATTTGTGCCGATGTATGGCGGCGGAATGGAGATTAACGCGAAACTTCCTTTCGCGTTAGCCTCCGGCAGGATTTGATTGCCCGTGCGAATTTTTCCTCGCTGCTCTCGGAAACGCACATGGGCGTAAAAATCTCTTATCATTCCTTGCCATACGGATAAGAGATACTTATATTATATTTATGCCGATGTATGGCGGCGGAATGGAGATTAACGCGAAACTTCCTTTCGCGTTAGCCTCCGGCAGGATTTGATTGCCCGTGCGAATTTTTCCTCGCTGCTCTCGGAAACGCACATGGGCGTAAAAATCTCTTATCATTCCTTGCCATACAGATAAGAGATACCTAAATTACTATTTATGCCGATGTATGGCGGCGGAATGGAGATTTTTATGAAAGTTACAGGAATGTCTCGCCCGATAGATGAAATGGGGCGAATTGTAATCCCGAAAGAGATTCGCCGAAGTTTCGATATACACGAAAAAGATCTTATGGAGATTTTTATCGACGGTGACAGTATTATTCTGAAAAAAGCCACACCCACCTGCGCGTTTTGCGGCTCCGAAGATCAACCGGAAGAAGTTGACGGAAAATATATCTGCAAAAATTGCATTGCAAAAATTGCGAGTATCAGTTTAAATAATGAACAATTATAAAAACGCTTTGCGGTTTTTTACACAAATTTTATTTTTCATTATCAGCGGTCGGTAAAAAACACACCTCGATTTTGACAACAGTTTGACAACCTCATATTGACACTTTAAGGCATTTTGTGGCAGTGTCGGGCAGTGCACAAATTAATGAAAAACCGCATAAACACTATATTCTCAAGCATTTATGCGGTCTTAAACTTTGGAGCTAGTGACAGGAATCGAACCTGCAACCTGATCATTACGAATGATCTGCTCTGCCATTGAGCCACACTAGCATATTACGATAAACCCAAGAGAGAGAAAAACTCTCTCTTGTATTTATCATTTATAGTGATAATAATTCTTTAGCTATTTCATTAATCATTTTGCCGTCTGCTCTGCCCTTTGTTTTCGGCATAACAGTCGCCATAATTTTACCCATATCCTTCATAGATGAAGCGCCTGTTGCCTCAACAGCCTCTTTTACGATAGCATAAAGCTCATCTTTTGTTAACTGCTCGGGAAGGTACTCCTTCAAAACATCCATCTCTGCCTTTAGTTCGGCGATTAACTCGTCACGACCGCTCTTTTCATAGTCCGGCAATGCGTCGCGTCTTTGCTTCATTTGCTTTGCAATAACATCAAGCACACCGTCATCGTCAAGAGTGATCTTATTGTCCTTTTCAACCTGCAAAATAGCCGCTCTGACCATCTGCACAACGTTTTTGCGGACAACATTTTTATTTTTCATTGCCGACTTTAAATCATCGGCCAAACGTTCTTTAAGTGACATCATTCTGTCTCCTTACTTAAACTTTCTCTTGCGTGCAGCCTCAGACTTTTTCTTACGTTTTACACTGGGTTTTTCGTAATGCTCACGCTTTCTGATTTCAGACATAACACCTGATTTAGCACACTGACGCTTAAATCTGCGAAGTGCACTATCTAATGATTCATTATCTTTTACACGAATTTCAGACACTTTTTCCCCTCCCTCCGGCTGTACAATATATCCGGATGATTTGAATAGGATAAATAATCACTACATCTCTTATTATACCTTAAAACATATGGTTTTGTCAATATATTTTAAAAACTTTTTTTATTTTCTTGAAAATTTCGTCAATTTTCAGCCTGCCGGCCAGCCAAATTCACGTCCGCCCATCAGGTGGAAATGCAGATGCATCACGGTCTGTCCGCCATCCTTACCGCAATTGTTTACAACTCTGTAGCCGTTTTCGGCAAATCCGAGCTGCTTTGCAATCTTAGGCACTGCCTCAAATACCGCCGCAACAAACTTACTGTTTTTCTCATCTATCGCATTTGCCGATTCGATATGCACCTTCGGGACAATCACCACATGATGCGGCGCCTGCGGCTCAATATCATAAAACGCATACACAAAATCATCTTCATAAACTTTTTTTGAAGGGATTTCACCCTCTACAATTTTACAAAACAAACAATCCATTTTTCATTCCTCCTGATGTTTTTTTAATTTTTTCGCATAACTGCACAATTCAATCAAAGGGCACTCCCGGCACTTCGGGCTTCTCGCATTGCACACCGCTCTTCCGTGCGCCACCATCTGATGGCAAAACTTAAGCTGATAATCCTCGGGGAGTATTTTTTTCAGCTCAAACTCAATCTTTACGGGATCCTGCTCTTTTGTAAGCCCCAATCGGTTTGTCAGGCGTATGCAATGGGTATCCACCACAACGGCAGGCTTTTTAAAAATATCTCCCAGAACAAGATTTGCGGTTTTTCTGCCTGTCCCGGCAAGCGTCAGAAGATCCTCCATGGTATCGGGCACTTCACCGTTATATACCTCGGATATTCTTTTGCAGCAGGCTTTTATATTCTTTGCTTTATTTTTATAAAATCCTGCCGAGCGGATATCCTCCTCCAACTCCGCCAAATCGGCATTCGCATAATCTTCGCACGAGCGATATTTGCGAAAAAGCTCTTTTGTGATAATATTCACCCTCGCGTCTGTGCACTGTGCCGAAAGCTGCGTGGCTATCAACATTTCTAAAGGCGTTGTATAATCAAGCGAGCATTTAACGTCCGGGTAAACCTTATCCAGAATCTCACGTATTCTTGCCGCTTTTTCTACCTTTTTCAATTAAAATCACCCCCGTTTTCATATATTATATATTTTTTTTCACCAAAAAGCAAGATTAAATATTGATATTTTTAAAAAAATACGATATAATGTAAGAAGATAGATTATGTAAAACTACCAAATGTACGAAAGGATGGCAGAAAATGTTGGAATTTAACAAACTAAAAGAAAATGACAAGGAAGTTTACGACGCCGTTATGTCGGAGCTTTCACGTCAACAGCACAAAATTGAGCTTATCGCCTCGGAAAACTTCGTTTCCGAAACGGTTATGGAAACTCTCGGTACACCTCTGACAAATAAATATGCGGAAGGTTACCCGGGCAAGAGATACTACGGCGGCTGCGAATATGTGGACGTTGCTGAAAATCTCGCAATTGAACGTGCAAAGGAAATCTTCGGTGCAAACTATGCAAATGTGCAGCCGCACTCCGGCGCACAGGCAAACATGGCAGTATTCTTCGCGCTGTTAAAGCCGGGTGATACGGTCCTGTCAATGAGCCTTGCACACGGCGGTCATCTGAGTCACGGAAGTCCCGTTAATATGTCGGGTAAATACTTTAATATCGTGCCTTACGGTGTAACAGAGGACACAAATCTGATAGATTACGATGAAGTGCGCCGTCTTGCAATAGAAAATAAACCGAAACTGATCTTAGCAGGCGCTTCGGCTTACCCGAGAGTAATTGATTTTGAGAAGTTCGCCGAAATTGCCAAAGAAGTCGGCGCTTACCTTATGGTCGATATGGCACACATCGCAGGACTTGTTGCAGCAGGACTTCACCCGAACCCAGTTCCCGTTGCCGATGTTGTTACAACCACAACTCACAAAACATTGAGAGGTCCGAGAGGCGGACTTATCTTATCAAAAGACGAAGAACTCGGAAAGCTCTTTAATAAAGCAATCTTCCCCGGTATCCAGGGCGGACCTCTGATGCACGTAATCGCATCTAAGGCAGTAAGTTTCAAGGAAGCTCTTTCTGATGACTTCAAGGCATATCAGCAGCAGATCGTAAAAAATGCCAAAGCATTTGCCGATCAGTTTGAAAAAGAGGGCTTAAAGATGGTTTCGGGCGGTACCGACAATCACCTTATCCTGCTTGATCTGACCGAAACAGGAGTAACCGGCAAGGAAGCGGAGCATATGCTTGACGAAGTCGGTATCACCGTAAACAAGAACGCTATCCCCTTTGACAAGCAGAGTCCGTTTATCACAAGCGGTATCAGAGTCGGAACTCCGGCAGGCACCACACGTGGCTTTAAAGAGGACGATTTCAGAGAAATCGCTAAGCTTATCGCTCTCACTATCAAGGATTTCGACAATTCGCAGGACGAAGTCAGAAACCGCGTAAAAGCTTTATGTGAAAAGTATCCTTTATATAACTAAATAACTCCTTTGGGGAAAAATGCAAAAAAACCGAACTCAACGATGCACTACTGTATGCCGTCCGAGTTCGGTTTTTATTTTTTAAATCATTATATCACAGAAATAATAATCGCCCCGGTGGAAAGTATCAGTGAAATCACCTCGGCGCTTTTGATTTTCTCCCTGAAAATCACTCCCGAATTTATAAATACCACAACACACCCCAACGCCGCACTGAGTATTGAATAAACCGAAAGCGGCATCGTTTTTAAAACAAAAAGATTTATAATCGCCGCTATGTTATTTCCCACCGACGCAATCGGTATCAGCAAAAGCGCACCTTTCACCTTTTTTATGTCGGCCATATCGGGTCTGTGCTGAGGCGAAAAAATCTGCCATATCAATATCGCCGCAAGCATAAACACATTGGTATAAAAACAAAGCGTACTGTCCGACATCTTTGCCGGACTCATCGCATAATACTTTACAAGTATTGTAGATGATGCATTGATTAACGCAAGCAAAAATCCCAGAATATATCCCAAAATACTTGTCTTGTTTCTTTTTATTCCGATTATCGGAACAAATATCGTTGTTGCAAAAAGCAGTGCGGAGATGCTGTTTTTAACCGTAATTTCATCATTCATGAAAACTATTCCGTAAAGCCAGATCAAAAGCGTTCCGAGATTTGCAAAAACCGCATGCAAAACAAGGCTCATCTTGGAAATCGCACCAAACGATACGAGTATCGACAGAATCGCCAATGCGGCATACAAAAACGCATAAATAAACGTCACGCCGTTTATCGCAATATTCCCCCTTGCCGTAATGTAGAACGTTATTACCGAACAAATTGCCGTAACCACCAAAAAGACCGGCATTGCATTCTCCATTCCGACCGTCTTTTTCTGCCACACCTTTTTTGAAACCATAGTAAGTCCCACAAGCATGGCATATACCGTCATAAGCAAATAATTAAGCATTAATATTTCTCCCTCTTTTAACGGTTGTATTTTTAACCCGAATTTCTACTGTATTATACTTCAGCCGGGAGTAAACATCAAGCTTATTTTTAACAAATACAAGACAATATTTATCTTTCAAAATAATACACATTTCCGTATATGCGATATTCTTTCGGTGTCATATTAAGACATTTTTTAAATTCTCTGTTATAGCTTCTGAGATTACCGAACCCACAAGAATATGCAATTTCCGTTACGAGCATATTACCTTCTTTCAGCATTTTTAAAGATTGCATAACTCTGTATCTGTTAAGATATGCCGTAAAGGATATACCGACATTTTTCGAAAAGATCCGGCTTAGGTAAACGTAGCTGTATCCTATGCTTTCGGCGGCGGTCTTAAGGTTTATATCCTCTTTGTAATTTTGCGCGATATATTCAATCGCAGCAAGATAAATCCGCGAATGCAGCGCCGACACCTCTGTCATACTGCACTCATCAAAGAAATCGTTTATTATAGGGTATACCAGTGACTTCCAAAAAATCTCCGAATCTCTTTTATATTCCGGTTTATTTTTAACATATTCAAGCGTTGATTTTTTGATATTGAACGCACTTGCCGCAAAACCGATCCTGTCTCTGAGCTCATCAAAAAGCAGTGTACTGACCTCTATGATAATTGTTTGATTATTCCCGATTGATTTGTAGCTGTGAATTTCATACGGCATTATAAAAATGCACATTCCTTCATCAAGAAAAAATTTTTCCGATTCTCTTGTCACCATTAGCCTTCCTTTGGTAACTATGCATATTTCAACATTAAAATGCATATGCTCATAACACTCGACATTATGCAAAACACGTACATTCGATACGCCTTTGTTCAACTTCCCTTCCGTTTTCCCGCTGTTTATTTTAATCACCCTCTTCTTTTCAAAAAGTATATCATAACTTTTATAAAAAATCAATCTTATGATATTTTTTTCATAAAAAAGTAAATGTTTTCGTTGTGCATGAATATAATACTATTATTAAAGGCATACTAACCCAAAAAAACTCCGAAACAAAAAAGAAAGGATATGATTTTTATGGAAAAACGTCTTTGTCCCTTAACAGGGCATATAGTATGTCTTGTACCCGAAGATGACAGCAAAACTCCCAATACGAACACGAAAATTTCAAAGTGTCCTTTAAAAAAAGACGGAAAATGCACCGGCTATTTTTCCGCCTGCTGTCAGCTTTAGCCGCAAATTATCCATGTATATGAAAGGTGGTTTTTTTATGAGAAGTGATGTTAATAAAAAGGTAGAAAATATCCTTAACGGCATAGATAAAAATACACTCAATTCCGGGAAACGAAACATAGAACAGCTGCTTTCCTCTCCGGAGGGTAAAAAGCTTGCAAAAAGTCTTGGGAATATCGACAAAAACAAGCTTATTGATCAATTTATGAAAATGGACTCGTTGCAAATAAAGAAAAAACTGCAAAATGCCGATTTATCAAAGCTTTCCGGCTTAAAAGCCGAGGATATTATGAAAAAATTGAGGTGATTTTATGGCACAAGATATGATGAGTACTCTAAAGGGGCTCTTGGGCGATGATGCCGACGCAAAGATTCAATCCGTCCTCTCTGCTCTTAACAATTCATCGGCGGCATCTTCAAATAAAACTGCCGAGACATCTGCTCCACCGCCAAAATCCACGTCTCCCGATTTTTCCACAGGAAATATCCCCAACATGGAGGCGCTCGGGTACATAAACAAACTGAAAAATATGGTTGACGACATGGGCAAAGCTCACGATCCGCGCTCCAATCTTCTGATGTCTTTGCGCCCATATATGCGTGCAGGCAGACAGCATAGCATAGATAATGCCGTGCGCCTTTTAAATATCAGCAAAATTTCCGGTATGTTCAGATAAATAGGGGGATTTCTCATGTACAGAAATTTTTACAGTTACAGCGATATGCCGAAGATGATACAACCCGATATTCCGAAAAAAACCGCTGCCGCACCGTCCTCTGTCAAACCCTCGCAAAACCTTCCGGCACTTACCGAAAACGGTAAGCTTTTCGGTAAGTTTGAGCTTGACGATGTTATCCTGATCACAGTCGCACTGTTGCTCTTTGCCGACGATTGCGATGACACACTCTTGATGCTCGCTATTGCGTTTGTATTTATATCGGGTATTATTTAATCTATAACCCTTAAAATCAGAAAAATAATGAACAATTTTAAATAACTTGATATATTTTGTTAACATTGATGCTTTTCTATTGACAAGAATAACACTGAGCGATATAATATAATCAGAACATAAGGAAAGAAAAACAAAGAAAGCCTTTGTATGACTTCCGCCTATTTTCCTTCATCCCATGTTCATAGAAAGCAAGGTATAAACATAGTGTTTTTTATGAGAGGAGAGATGGATTATGTTACCAAGCATTTTCGGAAGAGATTTATTTAATGATTTCGGCGGTTTCCCGTTTGATGAATTCGGTCATCACTCAACGGATTTAATGAAAACCGACATCAAGGAAAAAGGTAATAATTATGAATTGAAAATTGATATGCCGGGTGTTGAAAAGGAAAATATCAATGCAGAGTTAAATGACGGATATTTGACAATAAGCGCCGTTTCAGGCTACAGCAATGACGACACCGACAACGACGGCAAATATATCCGCCGTGAACGCAGATACGGTTCATGCAGCAGAAGCTTTTATGTAGGTAATGCCATAACTCAGGATGAAATTAAAGCAAACTTCAAAAACGGCACTCTAATGCTTACTATCCCCAAAAAAGAAGAAAAGCAAATAACAAACAATACCAACCGTATCAGAATCGAATAAAATCGAACTAAAAAAAGATATTCGGTCTTTGACCGAATATCTTTTTTTAGTTACCGCATTCAATACTTATCTCATTAAATACTTTTAAATAATCATCAATCGAGTAATTCTTTTTATCCTCGCCCGAAAGATCCAAAATACTCTTTCCCTCGTGCATCATAATCGCGCGGTTTCCGTAATTAACCGCATAACGCAGGTTATGAGTTATCATCAGCGTTGTTATATTTTTCGTCTTTACTATATCGTCTGTCAGCTCCATTACAATATCCGAGGATTTCGGATCCAGCGCCGCCGTATGTTCGTCCAAAAGCAGCAGATCGGGTTCGGACATAGTTGCCATAATGAGCGCCAAAGCCTGGCGCTGACCGCCTGAGAGCGTCCCTGCCGGTGTATTCATTCTGTTTTCCAGTCCCATGCCGAGAATTTCAAGCTGAGAAGCATAAAAATCCTTTCTCTTGGTGTTGAGTCCTTTTTTTAGGCCATAACTCTTTCCTTTATTATCGGCAATTGACATATTCTCAAATATAGTCATCGAGGGGCAGGTTCCCATTGCAGGATTCTGAAACACCCTCGCAATATTTTTTGCCCTTACATAATTTTTCTTTTTCGTAATATCCGCGCCGTTCAATTCTACTCTGCCGCTGTCCGGGATAATATCCCCCGATATGATGTTTAGCATAGTGGTCTTTCCCGAGCCGTTACTCCCTACAACCGATACAAAATCGCCCTTATTGAGAGTTAAGTTAAAATCGCTGAAAAGAATTTTCTCATCAATTGTATTCGCATTAAATGTCTTATTTATATCTATCAGTTTAAGCACGCTTGGACACCCCTTTCTTTCTCGAAAGTGCACTGTTTAACAGCAATGTTGCGATAAAGAGTACGGTAATGATAAGGTTGGTATCCGAGGACTGCATTCCGCTGCTTATCGCAATCGATATACACGCTTTATAGCACACCATACCGAACAGAACGCCTGTAGTAAGCTTTACAAACGAAATCTTTTTAAATATCGTAACACCGATAATTACCGCCGCAAGTCCCATTACCATAATTCCCGTACCCGAGGTTATATCAAACTGCATAGCCTTTTGCGTATTCAGAGCACCCGAGAGTGCAACAAGACCGTTTGCCAAAGAAAGTCCGATAACCTTGATTTTTGCCGGGCTTTGCGCCATAGTAACAATCAAGCCTTCGTTATCGCCGACGCTTCGCAGCAAAAATCCCGATTTTGTGGACAGGTACCAGTCCAAAATAAACTTAACCGCCAATGCTATTATAAATGTTATGATAAGGTATCTGTACTCATAAAGTGGAAAGGACTGAGGGATTGAAAAGATTGTCTTTTCGCCCATCAAAAACTGGTTCGGCGCACCCGCAATACGGTAATTCACGGAATAAAGCGCAGTCATTGTAAGAATACCGGCAAGCAAATCCTTTATCTTGAGCTTTACATGCAAAAATCCCGTAAACGCACCGGCAAGACACCCTGCCAAAAATGCCAGCAAAAGTGTAAGCCACGGATTTACACCCTTTATAAGAAAGGCTGCTGTAATTGCACCACCCAAAGGGAATGTGCCATCCGCCGAAAGATCCGGAAAGTCCAAAATCCTATAGCTTATGTATATGCCCAGTGCCATAATGCCGTATATAAAGCCCTGTTCCAAAATACCTATCAATATTGACATACTTTACTCCGTTTCCGCTGCACAAAATGCAGCTCATTTAAATAAAAAAAACAGTACAGGAGCTGTAGCAGTTGCTACAGCCCCTATTTATTAAATATTACTTATATTCTGCCGTATCCTTCAAAGAATCCGGGATTGCAAGACCAACGCTTTCGCAAGCTGCCTTGTTTATTGTTATCTTGCTCTCTTTGAATGTCTCAAACGGAATAGATGAAATATCCTCGCCGTCCAAAACTCTTGCGGCAATCTCGCCTGCCTGAATACCAAGCTTTACATAGTCAAGACCTGCCGAAGCAACACAGCCGTTTGCCACCTGCTCTTCCTCCGAGCCGAATACCGGTATACCCTTAGCATTAGCCTTATCCAAGATAACCGCCAAAGCCGATACTACGGTATTATCTGTCATATTAGAGATACAGTCAACCTTTTCCAAAAGCACATCTGCCGCCTGTGCAACATCGGCTTTTTTACTGATACCGGCCTCAACAATTTCAAATCCGTACTCGGGAGCTTTTGCCTTGTATTCTTCGATTGTGCTTACCGAGTTAGCCTCGCCTGTTGAGTATAAAATACCGATCTTTGTTGCATTCGGCATAAATTCACGAATCATCTTGAGCTGTTCGTCTACCGGCAGCTTATCGCTGACACCGGTTACGCCCTCCATGTTCTCTGTTTCCGATACGGCAAGCTTTGCCTCTATCGGATCGGATACCGCATTGAATATTACCGGTATCTTCTTATCAAAGCAAGCCGCATAAAGCGCTTGTGCCGACGGTGTTGCGATACCGCATACCAAATCCATCTTCTCCGATGCAAAATTCTGCGCTATCTGCTGATTCTTTGAATTATCGTCCTGCGCACTTACAAACTCAATTTCAAGGTTCTTGCCTTCTTCATATCCCTTATTTTTCAAGCCTTCGATAAAACCCTTGCGGCAGTTATCAAGTGACGGATGATCCGAAATCTGTGTAATACCTATCTTCTTTACGCTCTGCTCCGCCGTATTATCTGCGTTCTGCTCGGTATTCTGCGCTCCGCACCCTGCCATCATCATAATTCCCATTGCCGCTGCCATAATTCTTGTCTTTTTCATTTCTCATCTCTCCTATTCTCGTCTTAAATATAAAAAAATTCTTTTCAGATAAAACAAATCCAAAAAGAATAGTAAAAATCAATTATTAAAATAACTTATCTAATCTTTCTAAACTCATCTCATCTAATCTGTTTTCAATTATAACACACCCAATCTTGTTTGTCAACTGTTTTTTTAAGAATTTTTAAATTTTTTAAATTGCACATATTTGGGGGTTATGTTTTTGCCTATGCCAAAAGCATAACCAGCGGTATGGTTATAATCGATAAGACCGTCGAAACCGAAACCACCTCCGACGCATATCCCGCGTCAAGCCCGAATTTTGCCGCAAAAAGCGTCGCAACCGTTGCAGTCGGGCAGGCAGCAGATATAAGTACCGCTTTTGCCACATCGCCGTCCAAGCGCATAACGCGCGAAATGATAATCGCAATAACGGGGAATACTATAAGTCTTAACAGTGCAACAAGATATATTGATATTTTTTTCAAAGTCTTTTTAAAGTCAATATTTGCAAGATACACTCCCAAAACAATCATCGCAAGCGGTGTGTTCACGCCTGCCAGATAATTTACCGGCTCGAATATAATCCTCGGCAGCTCCACTCTTCCCACAAAAAGCACAAGGCTCAAAATCGTTCCTATAACGCCCGGGTTTAAAAACGCATTTTTTAGAGAAAGGGATTTTCGCGATCCCGTATAAAGACATATGCCGTGCGTCCAGTAAAGGATATTAAAAATTGCAAGGTATGCCGAACCGTATATTACACCTTTTTCCGGCAACACCGCCGAAAGCAGCGGTATTGCCATAAATCCGCAATTTGAGTAAACGGCGCTGAAAATATTTATCCTATAGCTCTTCGTAGGCTCTTTTCTGAATATCAACGTACTTATCACGATCATCACTGCATGAATTATTACCGTAAAAAATGCCGCCCAAAGAATATTTGCTGCCAAATCAGTGCGAAATTCAGTCTGATATGATTTTATCAGCACACACGGTGTTACAATAAAAAGCAGTATGTTTGTAAGCTGCTTTGAGCCGTTATCATCTATCATTTTTGCTTTTTTTAAAACAAATCCTACCGCTATTAAAATAAATACTATCGCAACCTGCATTGCAACAATTGAACTGAGTTCCATTAAAACGTCTCCTAATCATTTTTCTTGATAAGTAAAAGTAAACCTCTTGGGAGGGGATAGAAAAAAAGCTTTGGAATTAACAAACTGAGCCAAAGCCTTGGCTTTGGGATACCCGACTGCGTACATGGGTACGCCGAGGGCGAAGTTTGTTGATAGCAATAAAAGGAACCATTTTCCTTTTATTGCGTTCCGGAGTTTTTTAACATCCCCCAATCATTTTTCTTTGTGTAATCCATTATGTAATCTATTATACATCATCAAAAATTCTTTTTCAATTGTCGCAAAGTCCAAAGTTACAAACTCAGGTTTTGTTTTTATTGGTAATTCTTCCAGTACCCTCTCATGCATGAGCACAAAAAACTCCTGATATAGCATAGCATCGTCAATCTCGGCGATAATTATGCGCTCCTCATCACTCAAATCACCCACAAATTTCTCGTATATCGTGTCCTGAAGATTTTTTTCTATCTTCATATAAGCGTCCAGGTTCTTTTTAACGGGTCTTATGATGTCCGCCATATAGCTCTCGCTCGCATCGTGCATAAGACAAGCCAGGCAAAGCTTTGTACTCAAATTCCGCGCTATCGCTTCATTGCAACAGGCGAGCGAATGCTGTGCGACAGAATAGAAAATCGGCAGTTGCGCATTCGCCCTCGGTATTCGCGAAAGCGCATGGGCGATATCCTCAATCAAAAGCGTATCTTTATCCGGATTCATCGGATTTATGTGCTGTTTTTTGTAAGTTATAATGTAATCTGACATATGAAAACCTCCCGTCTTACTCTGCTAATCTATATGTATATTCCGACTTTCTTTAATTATACTATACTTTGCGGAATTAATCAACATAAGAGCCGTAAAAAATACGGGTACAAATTTTTCAATATAGCAATATCCGCACCTCTTATAAAAGAAGTGCGGATATCACTGTTGTTTTATTTAAAAAATGAGGTTGGCAAAATTAAAGTTTTTGGAGTCTGCCGCCCAAAACGGTCGCAGAAAGCTCCAGTTTATCGTCCAAAACGATCAAATCTGCATCATAACCTTTTTCTATTTTTCCTTTGTTAAATCCCATAAGTTCGCATGGAGTGCGTGACGCCATATAAAACGCATCACTTTCGGGTATACCAAACTCTATCGCCTTTTTAACGCAGGTCATAAGCGTTGACGTTGAGCCTGCAATTGCACCGTCGGGCGCTCTTGCGATATGGTTTTCTACCGTAATCTCCTGACCGCCGAACTCGTATTTTCCGTCCGGCATACCTGTCGCACGCATGGAATCGCTTATCAGAACCATACGTTCTTTGCCGAAAAGGCGGTACAAAATGCGAATCACCGACGGGTGAATATGCAGTCCGTCGCATATTACCTGTGCATATGCACGTTTGTCAAATGCCGCACCTATCGCCGCAGGTGCGCGGTGATGCAGCGGCGGCATTGCGTTAAATGTGTGCGTCAGGCACATTGCGCCGGCATCGATCGCGGCGATTGCCTCGTCATATGTGCAATCGGTGTGACCGAGCGATACAACCGCGCCGCATTTTTTTATAAAATCAAGACTTCCCGAAAGCTCGGGAGCAATTGTTACCATTTTCACATTTTTGAGCTTTGAAAATTCCTCTACAGACGGATTCTTTATGTATTTCTCATTCTGCGCACCCTTGTGCTTCGGGGAAATATACGGACCCTCCATGTGAAATCCCAATATATTTGCGCCTTTTTGAGGAATCGTTGCATTTACCACTCTTGCAATATCATCAAATGCAACGGTCATAGTCGTCGGCAGCCACGACGTGATACCGTTTTTCAAAAGATACTCGGACATTTCGGAGAGCTTATCCCCGTCCATGGTATCATAGCCTATCATGCCGTGCGTATGTATATCGACAAGCCCGGGATATACGCGCATACCGCCCATATCCTCTCCGTCCCGATCGGTCTTTGCAACTTCGGTAATTTTCCCGTTTTCGACCGTGATATCCGTGATATTACCGTCAACCAGACAATTTTTCAAGATCAATTCAGCCATAAAAAGCCTCCTCGTCAACTATCAATACTACATCGGGGTGAACCTTCAGCATTGTTGCGGGGTAAGTGGTGTTAATTTCATTGTTCAAAAGCTCTTTTATTACGGCGTGCTTATTCTTGCCGCTTGCTAAAAGTATAATCTTTTTAGACTTTAAGATAGTGGCAATTCCCATTGTAATCGCATGAGTCGGGACTTCATCTATATTATCGAAAAAGCGGGAATTTGCCTTGATTGTGCTTTCGGTAAGCGCGGTCAGATGCGTGCTTGTGTTAAGATTAGCATCCGGCTCATTAAAACCGATATGTCCGTTCTGACCTATCCCCAAAATCTGAAGATCAATTCCGCCATACGACTCTATACGCTTTTCATAGTCGGCACATTCCTTGTCGGGATCTTTTGTTGCGCCGTCGGGAATGAACGATTCTTTTATATTAATATGGTCAAAAAGATTTGTCTTCATGAAATAATGATAGCTCTGCGGATTATCGTGCGAAATCGGATAATATTCGTCTAAATTAAATCCGACACACTCGGAAAAGTCCACTTCATTATTTTTGTACATTTCAATAAGCTTTTGATATAATCCCACAGGAGTCGAACCCGTAGCAAAACCCAGTACCGACTGAGGCTTGAGAGTAATCTGGCTTGCCACAAGCTTTGCGCTTTGAGCCGATATTTCGTCATAGTCTTTACATAATATTACTCGCATAAATCTTTCCAAACCTTTCTGATGTAATCTAAATATTTTTTACAAGCTTTCTTATAACAGAATTCATCTCATCTGTTTTATTATTCATATCACTGTAGAGCTTAAACTGTGTTCTTGCACGATCCAGATTCTGATCCTCTCGTGTAGTCTTAAAATATGTATCTCCGTTTAAGTAATCCGCCAAGAAACGTATTCCACATTCATATGTAAGAATCTTTGCCGATGTCGGGAGAAGCTCTATCTCCTTTTCGGTCATTACCGGAATCATTTCCTCAAGATAACCCTTGCTGAAATAACGGAATGCCGCCATATCAAACCATACCAGCGACAAATCCTTTTCGTCCTCGGCAGCCGTTGCCGCACCGAATCTGAGCGCGTCGCCGTAATCATAAAGAAGTGAGCCGGGCATTACGGTATCAAGGTCTATTACACATAGTCCGTTTCCCGTTGCCTTATCAAAAAGAACATTATTGGTTTTCGTATCGTTGTGCGTTACGCGTACCGGCACGCTGCCGTCTGCAATTGCATCGGTTATGGTATCTACTATAAATTCCTGTTCAAGTGCAAAGTTTACTTCCTTTTCAACCGATTTCAATCTTCCCGAACGGTCCTCTTTTATCGCCGTCAAAAGCTGCGAAAAGCGATTTCTCGTATTGTGAAAGTCTGGAATTGTTTCGTAAAGATCATCAATCGGGAAGTCATTCAAAAGATTCTGGAATCTTCCGAATGCTCTTGCCGCCTGATAAAGTATCGCCGGATCCTCGGTAATGCTGTAGCAAAGAGAATCGGTTATAAATTTATATACTCTGTAATAATCCCCGTTTTCGGTGCGGTAGAATTTCTTTCCGTCCAATGTCGGGATTATCGTGAGCGTTTCCCTGTCGGGATCTCCCCCTGCTGCAATAATCTTCTTTCTCAAATGCTCCGTAACATTATAAATGTTATCCATCAGCTCTTCCGGATGCGTAAAAATACTTGTGTTGATTTTCTGAAGGATATACTGTCTCGATTTTGTGAGATAGGTGTGGTTTATATGACCGTCACCGTAAGGATCTATCTCGGTATCGAGAAGAAACTGTTTCATTATAAAATTTAACTCAGATTTCATTATATAACCCCTTGTCTATCATATTTTTAAAAGCGGCGCTGATTTTCTCGGCGTCATCTTTATAAGTTACTCCGTACCATTTTTCATTTGTCGGCAAAACCTTTACCGGCTTATTCTTTTCATGTATCAGCTTATCCACAACAAAAGGCAGATAAAATTCGTCCTTTTCGGGATTTTTCAAATTTGTCAAAAATTCCGAAAAATCTTTTTCCAGCTCATTAAATATATCGGGATTAAATCCCCACATATTCATCGATACGATTGTATCGGGCGCAAACCCCGAATTTTTATCCAAAGCGGTATGCTCGGTAACGCCCTTTAAAAGACCGTTTTCGATATCGCATATTCCGCGGCTTACTGTACCGTTCTCGGTCAGTGTATTAAAAAGCTTATAGCCGACCATGCATATATCCGTCCCCGAGATAAGCTCGTTATGTATAAGGCGGAAACTCTCCTTACCGTAATAATCGTCCGCGTTTATAACCGCAAAGGGCGAATTTACCGCATCTTTGGCGCAGAGCACCGCATGACCTGTCCCCCACGGTTTTTCTCTTTTTGAAAGCTTAGAAAATTCCGAGGGGATCTTATCGGTTTCCTGAAAAACGTACTCAACGTCTATCATCTTTTCTATTCTCTTACCGACAGATTTACGAAAATCCTTTTCTATCGCCTTTTTTATGATGAAAACAGCTTTATTAAAGCCTGCCTCTTTCGCATCATAAACCGAAAAATCAAGAATAATCTCTCCGTTCGGACCAATCGGGGCAATCTGCTTTAATCCGCCGAAACGGCTCCCCATTCCCGCTGCCATAACAACAAGCGAAGTATCCATAAGTTTGCATCTCCTAATCATTTTAAAAGTAATATATTTAGTGTCGCCATATCCGAATCTATTTCTATTTTGCCGTCTTTTGCACGATATTCTTTTCCGTCCAAAAGATCGGTTGCCGAAAGCTTGTCGGTTACAAGCGTTATGCCGCTCTTTTTAAAGTCGGCACATACCGCAACAAGTCCCTCTTTCGTCTCATATACCGAAACGTGAGCGTCACCCTCGGCACTTACCAGGTCATTATTCCAGTACGGATGCCACGGTGCGGAATTGAGTGCATACTTATCAAATATCTTCCATATCTTCGAGTTATAGTCTATATCCTGCAAAAATCCGAGATGCAATCCTCCCGGGCGGCAATGCACATTATGTAAAAGTGAAAGTGCATAAAGTGTTGACATCGGACGATCTTCTTCGGTATACGCTATAAAGTTTGCGGGAATACCGAAATTATACCCCATATATTCCGCACGGAATGCGTCAAGATCCAAAAAGCTCATATCTTTTTTGGATAACATTCCCTGTATATTCTCGCCGTCATAATATGAATCGCAGAATGCCAATGTCGGCATAATGCAGCACGAGCTTTGGTGCGTGTCGATTATCCCGCCGCGCGAATGTACCGCCTCATAGAGTTTTTTAACGTGCTCACGGACAGCCAGAACAGGAAAGCTTGTGTGCAGCTTGCCGTTATCGTCGGTATATCCGCAGCCGTGCGCGGTATTTGCACATTCCCACGGAACATATGTGCCGTCTGTATAGATACCGTCCACTCCGAGTTCGTCCATAACATACTCAACGCGTGAAATCATCTCGGCGCTGTATCCGCCGCGATAGCATACCATAAACGCTCTTTGGTGCGGCAATCTCTGCCATCCTCCGCAGAACTGATTGTCTGTAGTCTTAATCAGATACTTATCCGCATTGTCGCTCCAGTTCGGAACCAAAGTGGAATACTCATACCCGAAATAAACCATTACTTTTATATTATGCTTGTGACATTCCTTGATGAAATCCTTTGTAAATGCCACATTCTTCGGAAAACCGTAGTTTTGAATTGCAGTCCAGTCCTCATGGAGAATCAGCCATTTAACGTCGGTTTCCACGAGCTTATCAATCAGCTCGCGGTTGATTTTGCCGTCCTTCTCCATAAAAGCACGTCTGCCGAGATGATATATTTTATACGTATCATCGCCTGTGCGCATCGGTTTTACCGGTGTTGCATGAAATCCGAAGGTATATGTAAGCGGCTTTAGCGTTGAAATCCAGCGATCTCTTCTGCCGTTCCAGTTTGTCGGCATTGCATCCAATATATTCAGCCTGATATTGACGTATTCGCCCATATCCTTTATTTCTATGCATTTATCCTCATCGTTTAGAAGAAAGTTTTTCGCCGATTCACCGAAAAATACGCCCAATCCCACTTCGTTGCTGCCGAGTGAAACATACGGCTTAAACGGAAAGCTCATATCATGCGTTTTACCGCTGTTCATGATATTTCCGGCAGGGATTATACTCTGTCTGTCGTTAGGCCAATAGTGCATAAGCGCGGCATATTCCTTTTTTACCGGAATATCCATATAAAGCCCGGTAAGAGTCGGTTTTTCTTTTTTGGAAAACGACCAGTACGACATAAGCTTTAAATCGATTTTCACAAATCCGTCGTATTCAACGCTCACAGCAGTATCCAAAATAACATTGTGCGAGGTCTGCGAGGTTACAAAAACCGCCTTTTCATCATCTGCCGAATATAGCATTGATGAAAAATCCTCCCATTCGCCTTTTTGCTCCCCGAATACAGGAGTCAAGCTAATCGGCGCATACAATATACTTTGATTTTGCGTAACTACTCCGGTCGGCAAGGGCGAACCGTCAAATTCATACCGTCTGCCCCAAACTTCTGCACTGAATTTTTTCTCGCTGCATTCTGCCTTAACAGGCGTCCAGCACTTTAGTATATCTTTCATTTTATTTTCCTCCTGCCGCATTTGCGGCACAAATCTTATAGTATTTATACCTCAGCAGCATACTTTTCCAAGTCTATAACCTTATCCGAAAGGCGTGACTCTTCTGCCGCAAACGCAATCAGGTGATTCATAAATGACGTATTTATATCGCATATCGACTTGCTCGGCTCTTCACCGTTAAAATACTTCAAAAGGTCAATCATAATACCGGTATCGCCGCCGCCATGCCCCGATGCGATATTATTTCCTACGTTATTTATATCATATTCGGTATGCTTTCTTGTCGCAAAAGAGAACACATCAATTATACCCGAATCGATAGATGCGTAAATTTCGCCTTTTGTTCCGAATATACGTATAAATCTTCCGCCTTCGTTAAATGCGTTCATAGTGAAAGAAACGGTAACGCCGCCTTCAAATTCCATATTTACCACCTGGTGATCGACAACATCATTGTCGCAGGCAAAAACACATCTTCCGTAAGGACCGTCGGTTATTGCTTTTTTGACGTCCTCATCGGTCGGAGCAATCTTATCAGTTGCCACTCCGCGGAACCACAAATTATCCTTATCGTCATAGTAAAGCTTTACGGCATTATAAAAGCAGGTATCCGCCTTCGGGCAGCCCTCGATACAATAATCGGGTGCGCCCTCCGGACGGTTTTCATGCGTAAAATATGAAAGTGAGCCGAAAGACTGTACCTTTTTGCATTTTTTGCCGATGAGCCATTGCAGTATATCGGTATCGTGACATGATTTTGCAAGAATCATCGGTGAGGATTCCTCTTTGTTTCTCCAGTTGCCGCGAACAAAGCTATGGCTCTGGTGAATGTTCCCTACATTTTCCATATGTACAACCGACATTACATCGCCGATCTCATCATTATCTATTATATCCTTGATTTTGCAGAAAAAATCGGTAAAGCGCAGTACGTGACATACTATAACCTTTACGCCCTTTTTCTCAGCCGCCTCGGCGATCTCCTTGCACTCACGCGCAGTCGGTGCCATCGGCTTTTCCAAAAGAAGATTATATCCCTTCTCAATCATTTTTAAAGCCGGAATATGATGCATATCGTCCTGCATTGCAATCACCGCAAAATCCGCCAATTTAGGGAGTTCGGCAACCTGCGTCCAATCTGTAAACACCATATCGTCGGAAAGTGAATGTAATTTCTTCGCATTTTCACGTTTGTTATCAACAGGCTCCGCAACAGCCTTGATTTCAAACTCGCCCGGGTGATCTGCGGCATATTTTGCATATATTGCCCCTCTCATACCATATCCAAGTATTACAGCCGAAAGCTTTTTCATGACTTTTCTCTCCTCTTATTATTTATATGTTTTCATCTTATTTATCTATTAATATTTGACATTTCTCTTCACATATGATATTATAATAACATATCTAAATTAAAAAGTATATATGATTTCGTATAAAAAATCTCTAAATTTGTATACACAAGGTGATTAACTATGTATGGATATGTTGACTTGGGTGATGTTTTCAGAATAAAAGAAATTTTTACCGCGTATCGGCACCGTTTTGAAAGCGATTATTACTTCATCGGGGAATCGCATGATTTTTGGGAAATCGTCATCGTTTTGGACGGCGAACTTGGTGTTACAGCCGGAAAGGACGTATTTGTCCTCGAAAAGGGGCAAGCAGTTCTGCATGAGCCGATGGAGTTTCACAGGCTCTGGAGTGAGGGCAATTCCTGTCCCGACATTATAATCTTCTCTTTCTCGGCTGATATGATGCCGGAATATTCATCGAAGATTTTAAAAATCGACAATCTTAATGTACCTGCAACAATTATAATAAAGCTGCGTGAATTTTTCAGAACGAAAGGCGTTAATATTGTCGGAGTAAAAAACAGGAACGATATTCACTATCAGCTCATTTTAAAAGAGTTGGAAATGTTTATTATAAGCACAATTTCACAAGAAAACAAAGAAAGCGGTATATCAAAAACCGTTGCGGCAAAAAATTATGAAAAAATAATAAACGTCCTCGAAAATAATATAGAAAAAAATCTCTCGGTCGGAGAAATTGCGGATTTATGCAATATGAGCGAAATAAATCTGAAAAAGACCTTTTCCAAATTCTCCGGCATGGGCGTTATGGCATATTTCAACAAGATGAAGATAGAGAGTGCGCAAAACCTTATAAAAAACGGCATGACCGTACAGGAAACCGCAAATATGCTCGGCTTTTCAAACCAAAACTATTTCAGTACGGTTTTTAAGAGAATCACCGGCAAATCACCGACATTTTATAAATGATTTGCCAGCCTTTTAAGCGTAAGCTCCGCAAGCACTCCTATTATTATCCCCGAAATTATTCCTATAAATATGAGCATGGGAAGATACACCCATACATTCAATGAGGAAAGTATCAGGCGTGCGCATATGAGCTGACCGATATTATGCGATACCGCGCCTGCAACGCTTATGCCGATTATCCCGAATTTTCCGTTTCTTTTTAAAAGCTGCATTATTATAAGGCTTAAAACCCCTCCGAAGAGCGAATACAAAAACGCTGAAAATCCGCTGAAAAGAAGGCTTGATACAAACACCTTTATCAAAAGTATTCCCCACGAAAGCGCACCCGGGAGAAGATACAAAGAGGTCAGTATAACTATATTGGATATGCCTATTTTTGCACCGTACACAGGGATCGGCAGCGGCAGCAGATGCTCTATGTAGCCGAATATAATGCTCAGCGCTGCCAAAAGTGCGGTTTTGGCAAGAGTTTTATTTTTCATAATCTTCACCTCGTAACCGTATCGGGAGAATTTTTATCAGACGATATTATCTTCACCACCACTTTATTCGGCAGACACACTATATCATCACCCGATGTACTTATCGGCGCGTGCGCAACGCATATTTTATCGGGGCAGTCCGCTTTTTCCATAAATACCGCGCCATTTTTTACGCATACTGTATTTTTACCCTCAATATCAATACGCTGTTCCGAATCAAGCGGTGCGCTGTCATAGATTTCATCATTAAGATATACTACAACAGTATCCCCCTCGGTACGGTTTCTCATAAAAAACACAGCTGCCGCCAAAACCAAAAGAGCTATAATTAAAATTATATCATGTTTTTTCATATTTTTTTCAATTCCTTGTTTTGTTAACAGAAAGTTCACAACAAATACACATCTGTGTGTTATATTATAATTGCAGATTTGAGTTATCATGTCTGCAACAATATACCTTCCCCTAATATGGACAATCGCATTTAATGGTGCGGTTGTTCTTTTTTTGTCGGAAAATTTATATTGTATAAAAAAATCGTAACAAGCGCTGCTTGTTACGATTTGGAGCGGAAGACGAGATTCGAACTCGCGACGTTCACCTTGGCAAGGTGACGCTCTACCACTGAGCCACTCCCGCATGAACAAGTAATATTATAACATCTCCTCTGCGGTTTGTCAAGAGTTTTTTATAAAAAAAATCTTTTCTTTGAGAGCATTTTTCTAAGCGGGTAGAAAAAAAACTTCGGAACTCCCAAAACGAACCCGGCGGCGTACTGCTGTACTCCGAAGATGTTCGGTGATGGGTGTAACAAAAAGCAATTAATATCTGCCTTTTTGTGTTCCGAAGTTTTTTTAAATTCCCTTGTGTATTATTTTCCGAATGCCGTTTCCTGATCCAGCATCGTTATTCCCGCATTTTCCAAAAGCTCTGTCGCTCTTTCGGGGTTATTCACCTTAATAACCACCATTGCGCCCATCTTACCGCGTCCTGCAAATGCGTACATATATTCAATCATGATTTTGCCGTCATTTATAACGTTCAGCACCTCTGCCAAGCCGCCCGGTCTATCCTCCATAGAAGCCGCAACGACATCTGTGGTCTTTACAACCACACCTGCGTCATTCAATACCTTTTTAGCCTTTTCGGGATCGCTTACAATCAACCTCAGAACACCGAAATCGGTTGTATCGGCAATCGACAGCGCGCTTATATCTATCTCGTTATATGCCAGCACCTCTAAAATCGCCGCCATTCTTCCCGGCTTATTCTCCACAAAAACCGATATTTGTTTTACCAACATAATTTGCACCCTCCTTTTTTAAGAAAGCTTTCTGTTATCTATAACTCTTTTAGCCTTTCCTTCACTTCTTGTAATCGACTTCGGATTTACCAAAATAACCTTTGCCGAAAGTCCGAGCACACTTCTCAAGCGGTCTTTTATTTCTTTTTCGATCTTCTCAATCGATTTTACATCGTCCGAGAACATCTTCTCCGACATTTCCACCTGAACGTCAAGCGTATCGGTATTATTAACTCTGTCAACAATTATCTGATAATTCGGTGTAATACTGTCGCCGCTGACCTTCAAAAGAACCTCCTCGATCTGCGACGGGAATACGTTTACACCTCTTATTATAAGCATATCGTCGCTTCTGCCCTTAGGCTTATTCATTCTCACAAATGTTCTGCCGCATGAGCACTTTTCATAATTGAGCGAGCACAAATCACGCGTTCTGTAGCGTATCATCGGCATACCCTCTTTGGTTATGGTTGTGAATACCAGCTCACCAAACGATCCCTCCGGCAAAACCTCGCCTGTTTCGGGATCGATAATTTCGGCAATGAACATATCCTCATTTATATGCATACCGTTTTGTGCCGAGCATTCATATGCAACACCCGGTCCCATAATTTCGGTCAATCCGTACACATCATATGCCTTTATATGCAAAGTATCTTCTATTTTTTTACGCATATCCTCTGTCCATGGTTCTGCGCCGAAAATTCCGGCTTTTAACTTCAATTCATCTATTATACCCATCTCCTGCATGGTTTCCGCAAGATACATCGCATAAGACGGTGTACAGCAAAGATGAGTCGTACCGAGTTCTCTCATAAATCTGATCTGACGCTCGGTATTTCCCGATGATGTCGGGATTGCGGTTGCACCCAATCTTTCGACGCCGCCGTGCGCACCGAGTCCGCCGGTAAAAAGTCCGTATCCGTAAGACACCTGAACTATCGAGTTCTCGTCCGCACCTGTCGCAGCGAGCTGTCTTGCCATCAGGTGGCTCCACATTTCCAAGTCATGCGCAGTATATCCTGCAACGATCTGTCTGCCGGTCGTACCGGATGATGCGTGGATTCTTACAATATCTTTCATAGGTGCCGCAAAAAGACCGTACGGATAATAATCTCGCAAGTCTTTTTTATAGGTAAACGGAAGTTTTTGCAAATCGTCAAGCGATCTTATATCATCGGGAGTAAGTCCCTTTTCCTGCATCCTCTCCCTAAACACCGCTACATTTTCATAACAGCGTTTCACCTGCCATATAAGGCGTTCTGTCTGAATCTTCTTTATTTCCTCTCTGTCCATGCTTTCAATATCCGGCTGATACATCGACATACTTTTCATCTCCTTTTATGCTGATCACTTAAAGATTATACCCCAAATCAAATGCTTTTAAATTAACATCCAAAAACTTTTCGGGAACGGTTTCTTTTATAGTTTCTATCCACTGTTCATGCGGTATTTCGGTATTTTTTGCCATAACACCGATCAAAACGACATTTACAGCTTTTATATTTCCCGCTTTTTCCGCCAAGCTAAGCGCATCAACAGCTTTTAAGTTGATTTTCTCTGAAAGCTTTCCCATGATATTTTCAGGATATTTCGCCGCACCGATTATGACCGGCATAGGATTGATTTCCTGCGTATTTGCAATCATCAAGCCGTCTTTTTTGAGATACGGCATTGCGCGGTACGCCTCTAAGCTCTCAAACGCAAGAATTATGTCCGCCTCTCCCTCATCTATAATCGGCGAGTAAACCTTATCGCCGTATTTTACATATGTTACAACGCTTCCGCCCCTCTGGCTCATTCCGTGAACCTCGGAAAGCTTTACGTCATATCCTTCTTTTATTACCACATTACCCAAAATTCTGCTGGCTAAGAGAGTACCCTGACCGCCTACGCCAACTATCATAATATTCTTCGTCATCTCTTAGTCCTCCTTTTTGATTGCTCCGAACGGACATACATTTATGCAGAGTCCGCATCCGTTACACTGCGTCACGTCTATTCTCACTCCGTCGCCGTCTGCCGATATTGCAGGACAGCCAAGCTTCATGCAGACCTTACACTTTTTGCACTCTTCACCGATTTTGCAATGACCCGTATACTTCACTTTCTTTAAAAGCGCGCACGGTCTTTGAGCTATAATTACCGACGGCTCATCTGCCGCAACCTCTTCTTTTACTACCTTTTCAAAGTTTTTAAGATCAAACGGGTCGGCAACAACTATTCTCTCAACGCCGACAGCCTTTGCAAGCGCAATCAGATTAACCTGCTTTGTCGGCTCTTTTTTAATTGTATATCCCGTTGTCGGGTTATCCTGGTGACCTGTCATACCCGTGATTGAGTTATCGAGAATTATAACTGTATTATTACCCTTATTGTAAACAATGTCGATAAGACCTGTAATACCCGAGTGGATAAATGTCGAATCACCTATAACCGCAACAAGCTTTTTGTTAAATTCAGCGCCTCGTGCCTTTGCCATTCCCATAGCTCCGCTTACGCTTGCGCCCATACATACCGTCGTATCTACGCTTGCCAAAGGCTGTACCGCACCAAGCGTATAGCAGCCGATATCCCCCGAAACAACCAGTCCGAGCTTCTTTAAAACATAAAACGTTCCTCTGTGCGGACAGCCTGCGCACATAACCGGCGGTCTTACCGGAATATTTTCATCGATTGTCGCAAACTCATTTTTGTCCTCGTTAAATATTACTTTCTTAATCATAGCCGGCGTGTATTCGCCCAAAAGCGTAAACTTTTCCTTGCCGACAATCTCTGCCCCTATAACTCTGCAATGTTCTTCTATAACAGGGTCGAGTTCTTCTATAACATACACAATCTCATGCTTTTTGCAAAAGTCTAAAATAAGCTTTTCCGGCATCGGATATACCATACCGAGCTTTAAATAGCTCACTCTTTCTCCGAGTGCCTCTTTTGCATACATATATGATATTCCCGAAGTGATAACGCCTATCTTATCGGAATTTATCTCAACCGTATTAATCGGTGTGCTCTCTGCATACTCCGCGATTGCTCTCATTCTGTTTTCAACATCAACATGGCGCTTTTTTGCGTTTCCCGGCATCATAACAAACTTGCCGATATTTTTCTCATATTCCTTTAATTCCACTTTCTCTCTCGGGAGTTCTTCCACCAATCCCTGTGAGTGAGATACTCTCGTTGAGAGTCTTAAAAGAACAGGTGTGTCGAATTTTTCGCTCAAATCAAAAGCAAGCTTTGTAAAATCCTTACACTCTTTGCTGTCCGACGGCTCAAGCATCATAATTTTAGAAGCCTTTGCGTAGTGGCGCGAATCCTGTTCATTCTGAGATGAATGCATTCCGGGATCATCTGCAACGCAGAACACCAAACCGCCGTTTACACCGGTATAGCTTGATGTAAACAGAGGATCGGCAACAACGTTCAAACCGACGTGCTTCATACATGTCATGCTTCTCGCACCGCCGAACGACGCGCCTATCGCCACTTCTCCTGCCACCTTTTCGTTAGGCGACCATTCAGAATAAATCTCATCATACTTTGCAATATTTTCGGTAATTTCCGTACTCGGAGTTCCCGGATATGAAGCCACTACTCTGACTCCGGCCTCATATGCACCTCTGGCAACAGCTTCGTTGCCCAGCATCAGTTTCTTCATAAATTCAACCTCACAATTCTATATTTTAATTTTTAATTTGTGCCGCCACCAGGCTCTCTCCGCAATATTTTTCACGGAGCTTCGGCTTTTCTATCTTTCCTGTCGGGTTTCTCGGTATATCGGCAAAGATAATCTTTCTCGGACGCTTATATTTCGGGAGGTCATGGCAAAATGCGTTCATTTCCTCCTCACTGCATGAAAAACCGGGTTTTAGCTCGATAATTGCCGCCGCAATTTCACCCAAGCGCTCATCCGGGAGCCCGATAACCGCAACGTCTTTTACCGCGTCATGCTTTCTTATAAAGTTCTCTATCTGTACCGGATACAGGTTCTCACCGCCCGAAATTATGACGTCTTTTTTCCTGTCGACAAGGTAGATAAATCCGTCCTCGTCCTCCTGTGCCATATCTCCGGTAAAGAGCCAGCCGTCAGAAAGCACTTCCTCGGTTGCTTTCGGATCATTATAATAACAGCTCATAACTCCCGGTCCCGAAACCGCCAACTCGCCGACTTCTCCGCGTTTTACTTCATTTCTGTTATCATCTACAATCTTTACCTTCCAGCCAAATCCGGCTTTTCCGATCGCTCCGACCTTTTTTATATTCTCAACCCCCAAATGTACACATCCCGGGCCTATAGACTCGCTCAAGCCATAGTTTGTATCGTATTCATGGTTCGGGAACACCTTTTTCCAACGCTTTATAAGACTCGGCGGAACAGGCTGCGCACCGATATGCATAAGACGCCATCTTGAAAGATCATAATCCTCAAGGTTTATGTCACCGCGCTCGATTGCGTCCAAAATATCCTGCGCCCAAGGTACCAAAAGCCATACTATACTGCACTGCTCCTCCGACACGGCACGCAGTATCCATTCGGGCTTTATACCCTTTAAAAGCACTGCTTTGCCGCCCGATATAAGACTTCCGAACCAGTGCATCTTCGCGCCGGTATGATAAAGCGGCGGAATACACAAAAATGTGTCCTCTTTGGTTTGTCCGTGATGGTTTTGCTCAACTCTTGCCGCATGCATAAGACTTTCATGATTATGCAAAATTGCTTTTGGGAATCCCGTTGTACCCGACGAAAAATATATCGCCGCGTCATCTTTTTCGCAAAGCTTTATGTCGGGTGCCTTCGAGCTGCAATATGTCACAAGCTTATCATAGCTCTCCGAGAATGTCGGGCAGTTATTTCCGACATAAAATACCTGCTTTACGCCCGGCATTTTCTCGCTTATTTCCTCAACTCTTCCTATAAATTCCGGTCCGAATACCAAAACATCCGCCTCTGCAAGCTTTACACAGTATTCAATCTCGCCCGCCGTATATCTGTAATTCAGCGGCACCGCCAAAGCGCCCGCTTTCAAAACACCGAAATATATCGGCAGCCACTCCAGACAATTCATAAGAAGAATTGCCACCTTATCGCCCTTTTTTATCCCCCTGCTCAAAAGAAGATTTGCAAAGCGATTGGCTCTCTTGTCAAAATCAAGCCATGTTATTTCTCTTCTGCCGCTTTCTTCGGGATTCGGCTGAATGAGCGCATATTCTTTCCATGTTATCTTCGCCGCCTCCATTAAGTGCGGTGCGATCTCAACAAGCGCCGTATCGTCCGGGAACTCTTTTGCGTTCCTCTCCAACAAATCTGTAATAATCAATTTTATCCGTCCTTTCCGTACTACCCTTAAATAGGTAAAAGCCCTTACCTAATATTATTAAAATATTGCATACTTATCGGTCAATGCATTTTTACGCTTCTTTTTTGAATATTTTCTCCAGTTCTTTTTCGTCCGGCTTTTTGGTAAAGCAACTCACAAGCGGTACAATAACCAAAGACACCGCCATCGCAGCAACACCCATCTCAGGTGCTTTCTTCGACGCAAGCTTGAATGCTTCGCCAAACAATACACCGTCGCCCATAGCCATAACAGTCAACACCGTTGTTGTAACGGCAACCGTCAAAAATCCTGCAATCATACCCCACCATGCTCCGGCTTTTGTCGTCTTTTTCGAGTAGATCCCCCATATGTACGGACCTATAAAGCACCCCGAAACAACACCCCAGCTAAAGGACATGATATTTACTATGATTGATATATTCAAAGTCGCAAAAACAAACGACAATGCAACAAATATAAAGCACAAAACTCTCGTTAAAAGCATCTGATTCTTTGCTTTATAATCCTTTTTCACCGTAGGTACCAAATCCACCGAAATCGCCGATGCAGAAGTCAGAACCACCGAAGAGAGCGTTGACATTGACGCTGAAAGCAAAAGTATCAGAATAAGTGCCAGAATTATCGTTGTAACAATGTTTGCATCTCCCAGAGCCGTAAGGAGTGTATTCGGAATAACCGAGTCCACGCCTGCCTCAGGCAGTGTATTTCCCAAAACCAATCTTGAGAGCGAGCCGATAAAGTACGCGCCGCATCCGATTATAAGTGCAAACATCGTGGAAACTATTGTAGCTTTCTTTATCGATTTTGTATCTTTTATCGCATAATACTTGCTTACCATCTGCGGCAATCCCCACGTTCCGAACGATGTGAGCAATATATTGGTACATAAGAATTTCCAGTGCGAACCGCCGAAAATATTTGTTATCTGCGCACCGGTGATTCCGTCGCCGTTATCGGGAATCGCACGCAAATTGTCCATCAGTGCCGCAAAGCCGCCCACCTTCGGGTTTACACTGACAGCTATAACCATCGCCACAACACCGACAATCATTATAATACCCTGCACAAAGTCGGTATAAGCCGTTGCGACATATCCGCCCAAAACGAGGTATATTGCCGTCAAGACCACAATAATGAGCATCCATATATTTACCGATACAGTCGGGAAAATCGTCGTAAACATAGAACCGAGTCCCTTATAAACCGCTGCGCTGTAGGGAACCAAGAACACAAAAATAATTATCGCGGCTACAACCTTAAACGCAACAGAGCCGTAACGCGCCTCAAAAAATTCCGGCATAGTCTTAACACCCATCGTATGCGTCATGGTTCTCGTTCTTTTTGCCAAGAGCATCCATGCCAAAAGGCAGCCCAAAACCGCATTTCCTATACCGATCCATATTGAACCCAAACCGATGTTCCAGCCATGCTGACCGGCATAACCGACAAAGATAACCGCCGAGAAATACGATGTCCCGTATGCAAAAGCCGAAACCCATGCTCCGATATTTCTGCCGCCGAGCAGAAATCCGTCAATCGTGCGCGCTTTTTTCGCGCTGTAAATCCCGATTACCACCATAACCGCAGCAAAAATCGCCAGTGCCGCCATCGTCACCGTTTGTGTTTGTTGTAAATTTGTCATTTTTCTTCCGTCCTTCCGTTTTACCTTTTTTCTTTTTTGTACTTTTTCTAAGCTGAAAACAAAACCGCAAAAATTTTGCACGTTTTTTTCTGCCTACCGTACTACAATACTACAAAGCCTATTATAACACACAAAAAAACAAAAATAAAGAGTTTTTTTGATTTTTTTTAATTTTTTTGTCGACGCTGAATAATCAGTAGTTTATTTTTATATTTGTCTGTATTTTTACTCCCTCTTTTCCGTCCCTTTTTTTCTTTTTCAAAATACTGCTTGACATAACTATATCTATGGTATATAATCTATATGCTATCAAAAATAACAACAATATCTTGTGTTTGCACTGTTTTAAGAAAATGTCGGGGATTCGGCATTTTTTTTGACAATTTTATGCTTTTGGAGAGATTTAATAAGATGGAAATACTCGGCTTACAAAAACTCACACTTTTGGATTATCCGAAAAAGTGTGCGGCGACAATTTTTCTGGGAGGCTGCAACTTCAGATGTCCGTTTTGCCATAACGGCGATCTGGTATGCGATAATTTTCCTCTCCCCCTGTCCGAGGACGAGGTTTTTACATTCTTAAAAAAACGGCAGGGTATCTTAGACGGCGTATGCATAACCGGCGGAGAACCTCTTTTAAATAAGGACATCGCCTCGCTTATAGTAAAGATACGCTCTCTCGGATATTTAATAAAGCTTGACACAAACGGCAGCAATCCGACGCTCTTAAAGGAGCTGCTCGATGATGGGGTTATAAACTACGCTGCGATGGATATAAAAAATTCACTCGGCAAATACCCCGAATCGATAGGCATTTCGGATTTTAATACCGAAAGTATTACCGCAAGCGCCGAAATACTTATAAATTCCGGGATTGATTACGAATTTCGCACAACGGTAGTTTCGGAGCTGCACGAAAAATCCGATTTTGAAAAAATCGGCGCATGGCTCAAAGGCTGCAAAAATTTCTATCTGCAAAAGTTCGAGGATTCGGAGTATGTGATACAAAAGGGACTTCACTCCCCCTCCGACGAACAACTCCGCGAATATGCGGAAATCCTAAAAAAGTATATTAAAAACGTAGGCATAAGAGGTATAGACAAATAAAGCAAATAAACCTAAAATAAACCAAAGAAAGGGCGAAAAAAAATGTATAAAGTAAAAAAACGTGACGGAAAAACCGTCGATTTTAACCTCGCGAAAATAACAGAGGCGATAACTCAGGCATTTGAGGCGCAAAACACGCAGTATCACCCGAACATCATAGATTTTCTCTCTCTTAAAGTAACGGCCGATTTTGAACCGAAAATCAAAGACGATATAATCTGCGTGGAGGATATCCAGGACAGCGTTGAGGCGGTATTGGTTCAGGCAGGATACGCAGAAGTTGCAAAAGCATATATTCTCTACAGAAGAATGCACGAAAAAATGCGTAATATGAAATCAACGATTCTCAATTATAAGGAAGTTGTTGACAATTATGTAAAGGTTAACGACTGGCGTGTAAAAGAAAATTCGACGGTTACATACTCCGTCGGCGGACTTATCCTCAGCAATTCCGGCGCAATCACGGCAAACTACTGGCTCTCCGAGATATACGACGATGAAATCTCAAACGCTCACAGAAATGCGGATATTCACATTCACGACCTCTCCATGCTCACAGGCTACTGCGCCGGCTGGTCGCTAAAGCAGCTGATTCAGGAAGGCTTGGGAGGCGTTGAGGGTAAAATCACCTCCGCGCCCGCAAAGCACCTTTCAACGCTTTGCAATCAGATGGTGAACTTTTTGGGTATCATGCAGAACGAATGGGCGGGCGCACAGGCTTTCTCATCATTCGATACATACCTTGCACCGTTTGTAAAAGCGGACAATCTTGCATATGACGCAGTTAAAAAGTGTATAGAGTCCTTTATCTACGGAGTAAACACCCCGAGCAGATGGGGTACACAGGCGCCGTTTTCAAACATCACTCTCGACTGGACAGTTCCTGCCGACTTAAAGGATATGCCTGCAATCGTGGGCGGTCGCGAGATGGATTTCACCTACGGCGACTGCAAGCGCGAGATGGATATGGTAAACAAAGCGTTTATCGAAACAATGATTGAGGGTGACGCAAACGGCAGAGGATTCCAGTACCCGATCCCGACCTATTCGATCACAAGCAATTTCGACTGGTCTGACACCGAGAATAACAGACTTTTATTTGAAATGACATCAAAATACGGTACTCCGTATTTCTCAAACTATATAAACAGCGACATGGAGCCGAGCGACGTAAGAAGTATGTGCTGCCGTCTGCGCCTGGATTTGCGTGAGCTGAGAAAGAAATCCGGCGGTTTCTTCGGCAGCGGTGAAAGCACAGGTTCTGTCGGCGTTGTAACAATCAATATGCCGAGAATCGCATACCTTGCCGAAAACGAAGAGGATTTCTACAGACGTCTTGACCGTCTTATGGATATTTCGGCACGCTCACTGAAAATAAAGAGAAACGTTATCACAAAGCTGCTCAACGAAGGTCTGTATCCGTACACAAAAAGATACCTCGGCACCTTCAACAACCACTTCTCGACAATCGGGCTTATCGGCATGAACGAGGCAGGACTCAATGCAAAGTGGATCAGAGAGGACATGACAAACGAAAAGACACAGGAATTTTCAAAGCAAGTCTTAAACCACATGAGAGAGCGCCTTTCGGATTATCAGGAAAAATACGGAGATTTGTACAATTTGGAGGCAACTCCTGCCGAATCCACCAGCTACAGACTCGCGAAGCACGACGTTGCACAATTCCCCGACATCATCACTGCGGCAGAAGAGGGCGGCACACCGTACTATACAAACAGCTCGCATCTGCCTGTCGGATACACCGAGGACATCTTCGACGCACTGGACATTCAGGACGATTTGCAGACGCTCTACACATCGGGTACGGTATTCCATGCATTTTTGGGCGAAAAGCTCCCCGATTGGCAGGCGGCGGCAAATCTTGTACGAAAGATTGCGGAAAATTACAAATTGCCGTACTACACCCTCTCTCCGACATATTCAGTATGCCGCACTCACGGGTATTTGAGCGGCGAGCAGAAAATCTGCCCGGTATGCGGTGCGCGTACAGAGGTATACAGCCGTATAACAGGATATTACAGACCTGTCGGCAACTGGAACGACGGCAAAACGCAGGAATACAAGGAAAGAAAGGTATATAATATCGAAAAATCCGTCCTAAAGCACGGTGCGCCGCAAAAATCGGCATCGCAGACTCCGGCGGCATACTCCGATGATATACTTCTTCTTACAACAAAAACCTGCCCAAACTGCAAAGCGGCAAAGCAGATGCTCGACAAGGCAGGTATACTCTACACGGTAATAGACGCCGAAAACAACCCCGAAATAGCGGAAAAATTCAACGTGCATCAGGCACCTACCCTGATAAGCGGTCAGAATGTATATTCGGGAATAGCAAGTGTTAAGCAATTTATATCGGCAATGGCAAAAGAGGCTTAAATCCGGAAAGCTAACGTGAAAGTTTCTTTCACGTTAGCTTTCGGCAGGGTTTGATTGCCCTTCCGATAAGGGATTTTCATTACTATTTGTGCCGACGCAGAGCGGCGAAACGGAGATTATTATGTATGATATAATTATAATAGGCGCAGGTCCCTCGGGACTTTGCGCCGCACTTTATGCTCTTAGGAGCGGAAAAAAGGTGCTTGTTCTGGAGGGGGAATCCTTCGGCGGACAAATCACCATGGCACCCATAATCGAAAATTACCCGGCAGCAGGCAAAATAAGCGGCATCGATTTTGCCGACCGGCTTACCGAGCAGGTCACAGAGCTTGGCGGCGAGATGGAGTTTTCTCTCGTAAAAAAAATCGTCCCCGGCGAAATAAAAAAGGTAATCACGGAAGACGGCGAATATGAAGCGCGCGCGGTAATTATCGCCGCCGGCGCAAAGCACAGAACCCTCGGGTTGGCTAATGAGGAAAGTTTTGTCGGCAAGGGTATTTCTTACTGTGCGGTATGCGACGGTGCTTTTTACAAAGATAAAACGGTCGCTCTTGCAGGCGGCGGAAATTCGGCGCTCTCCGACGCGCTCTATCTTTCCGACATCTGCAAAAAGGTATATATCATTCACCGCCGCGACATTTTCCGCGCCGAAGAAAATCTCGTATCACTTGCCAAAAGCCGCAAAAATATAGAATTTATTTTAGATGCAACGGTAGAAAAAATCAGCGGAGAAAATTCTCTCGAGTCGGTTTTGATATGCCCCAAAGCAAGCGAAAACTTTACGCTTTCGATAAGCGCACTTTTCATTGCCGTAGGCATGGTGCCGTCAAACGGTATCTTTTCAAACGTTGCCGAAATTGATCGGGACGGATATATAAAAACCGACGAGGACTGTAACACAGGCTTTGACGGCATATTCGCGGCAGGTGACTGCCGCGCAAAAAAAGTGCGCCAGCTCACCACCGCCACAGCCGACGGTACCGTTGCAGCGCTTTCGGCGTGCGAATATCTGGATAAGAAATTACCGTAATCTACAAAATACTTTAAAATATACACAAAAAACACTTGACATAATCGATGTTTTCGTATAAAATATTAATGTATGCTTTATATTTCTTTAAACTACTAATCCGGGTGTGTTGTTATATCGGGATTATTGTGTATTATATATATTAAGTAAATAATAATTTCATATTCAGCATCCCCGTTTTGTTAACAGAAAAAAATAATATGGGGGTGAATAGCAAAAAATGTTAACGATTATTTTATCGGTAGCTGCAGTGATACTGTTCTTTTTAAATATAGCTTCATTTTTCGCAGGAATAACATACAGAAAAAAGATTGCCGAGGCAGAGTTCGGTTCAGCCGAAGAAAAAGCAAAGGCAATTGTTGAAGATGCGGAAAAAGACGCAAAAGCAAGAAAACGTGAAGTAATGCTTGAAGCAAAAGAAGAAAATCAGAAATTACGCAGCGTTTTGGACGCCGAAATAAAAGACCGCCGCCGTGAACTTTCTGTTCAGGAACGGCGCATTAACCAAAAAGAAGAGAATTTGGACAAAAAGACCGAAAATTTAGAGAAGAAAGACCATATCCTTGCCCAGAAGATAAAAGAAGCCGACAGCAAAATGGCGGAGCTTGAAGAGGTAAAGGCAGGGCAATTGGCAGAACTCGAGAAAATTTCGGGAATGACAAAGGAAGAAGCAAAGCAAACGCTTATTACGGACATTGAAAGCCAGGCCAGACATGAGGCCGCAATTATGGTTAAAGAAATTGAGCAGCAAGCAAAGGAAACAGCAGAAAAAGAGGCGAAAAATATTGTAGCTTCTTCAATTCAGAAGGTTGCCGCAGACCATGTTGCCGAAACCACCGTTTCGGTTGTAAATCTCCCGTCAGATGAAATGAAGGGCAGAATTATCGGTCGTGAGGGCAGAAACATCAGAACTCTTGAACAGCTTACGGGTGTTGATCTCATAATAGACGATACTCCCGAGGCCGTAATCCTTTCAAGTTTTTCACCGATCCGACGCGAGGTTGCAAGAATTACTCTCGAAAAACTCATCGTGGACGGGCGTATTCAGCCGGCACGTATTGAAGAATTGGTCGGCAAAGCCGAAAAAGAGGTTGAAGCTATCATTAAACAGGAGGGCGAGGCTGCAACATTTGAAACAAATGTACACGGTCTGCACCCCGAGCTTATCAAGCTTTTGGGTAAGCTGAAATACCGTACAAGCTACGGTCAGAACGTATTGAAGCATTCAATTGAGGTATCGCATTTGGCAGGTGTTATGGCAGGCGAGCTCGGTGCCGATGTTGCACTTGCAAAAAGAGCAGGTCTTTTGCACGATATAGGTAAAGCCGTAGACCATGAGGTTGAAGGCTCACACATTACAATCGGTGCGGACATTGCAAGAAAATACAAGGAAAATCACGACGTTATTCATGCAATCATGGCTCACCACGGTGATATTGACGCAGAAACATTGGTCGCACAGCTTGTTCAGGCAGCCGATGCAATCTCCGCCGCAAGACCGGGTGCACGCCGTGAGAATCTGGAAACGTACATAAAACGTTTGCAGCAGCTTGAAGAAATCGCAAACAGCTTTGACGGTGTTGAAAAATCTTTTGCAATCCAGGCAGGACGTGAAATACGAGTAATGATCAAGCCTGACGTTGTAAACGATGCAAGCATGATCCTTGTTGCAAAGGATATTGCAAAGAAAATCGAAAGCGAGATGGAATATCCCGGTCAGATTAAGGTAAGTCTTATCCGTGAAACCAGAGCAGTGGATTACGCTAAATAATTTATGCAGTTTCTTAACAAAAGGGGCTGTTTAAAAAATCAATTGATTTTTTAAACAGCCTTTGATTTTTACGGGGGACAGAAAAGCTTTCCCTTTGCATTTAGAATGGAGAATGAAATGAAAATATTGGCAATAGGCGATATTGTGGGGCGCATAGGCCGCGACCGCACAATGTACTTTTTGGATAAACACAAGGACGAATATGATCTGATAATCGCAAACGGTGAGAATGCCGCGCACGGTAACGGTATGACAACCTCTGTCTACAAAGAGCTTGTCGGTTACGGCATCGACGGCTTTACAATGGGAAACCACACCTGGGGCGCACCCGACATTGTAAATTTAATGCGCTACAATAACAATATTATACGTCCCGCAAACTTTGACAGAGATTGCCCCGGCAAAGGCAGCATGATCCTCAAGGCAAAAAACGGCGCATCTGTCGGGGTTATCAATCTGATAGGCAGAGTTTATATGCCCCTCCCCTTTGACTCGCCCTTTGCGGCAGTCGAGCGTGAGCTTAAATTTTTAAAACCCAAAACCGATATTATTCTTGTCGATTTTCACGCCGAGACAACAAGCGAGAAAAAGGCGATGGGATATTTCCTCGACGGCAAGGTGAGTGCCGTTTTCGGCACTCACACGCACGTCCAGACCGCCGATGAATCGATACTCCCCGGCAAAACGGGATATATAACCGACCTCGGCATGACCGGTGCCGTTCATTCGGTACTCGGCATGAACAAAAATATTATAGTAAACCGCTTTTTAAACGGTATGCCGCAAAAATTCGAGTTGGCAACCGGCGAAGGCGTATTCTGCGGCTGTGCGTTTACTATCGACGAATCAAGCGGCAAAACCGTTTCAATAGAAAGAATTTACGAAAAACAGTAATTTTTTCTTGACTTTCGGATAATATTGTGATAGAATAAATCATGCTCACTCGGAGGGCAAGTTATTCAAAGGAAATAACAAGCCGGATAAGGTGATAAGCTGAGATGCTTATTTATCTTATCCGGCTTTTTTGACGGAGGTTTTTATGGATTTATTAAATGACAAAGTAAGTAAGCTTTATTTTAAATTTCTCGCTGCGGCTTTCGGCAGCGCTTTAATCTCGAGCATATACGGACTCGTGGATATGCTCGTTGTCGGGCAATACCACGGTCCTGACGGCGCTGCCGCAATGGCGGTTATCTCGCCTATCTGGAACATAATCTACAGTTTCGGACTTCTCTCTGGAATCGGCGGCTCGGTGCTTTTTAGCTTTGAAAAGGGAAAATCCGATAACATTCAAGCACAAAACGCGTATTTTACCGCATCTGTTACCCTCGGCGGCATCATTTCGGTTCTGCTTTGGATAATTGTCATCTTCTTCGATGATCCGCTTTTGTATCTGTTCGGCGCAAGCGACGAGCTGATGCCTTTGTGCAAATCATACCTTATCGCGCCGAAGATTACAGTCCCCGTATTCGTATTCACGCAGATCATGTCCGCCTTTTTGCGCAACGACTCGAATCCGTCGCTCTCCACAAAAGCGGTACTTGCAGGCGGTATCTTCAATGTATTCGGCGACTATTTCTGCGTGTTTACACTTGACATGGGTATCGAAGGTGCAGGACTTGCAACGGCAATGGGAGCCTCAATCTCACTCATTGTCATGTTCATGCACTTCTTTTCTAAAAAGAATACGTTGAAATTTAATTTTAAAAAAAATATATTCTCACGCTTTGCACCGATATGCAAAAACGGCTTTTCCTCGTTTATAATTGACGTTGCCATGGGTGTGCTGACCATGCTTTTCAACCGTCAGATTATGCGCTTTTTCGGCAGCGACGCACTCGCAGTATACGGAATAATCGTCTTAATCGGCACTTTTGTACAATGCTGCTCATACGGAGTCGGTCAGGCGTCGCAGCCTATAATATCGCAGAATTACGGAGCAGGAAAATTCGATAGAATAAAAACTATGCTAAAGTACAATGCCGCAACTTCAATAATTCTCGGAGTTATCTGGGCGGCGCTCTGCATACTCTTCCCGAACGGATTTATCCACCTTTTCATGCAGCCTACCGAATCTGTCTTAAGCATAGCTCCCGCTATAATACGCGCATACGCAATATCATTCCTGCTGCTGCCTTTAAATATCTACTCGACCTACTATTTCCAGGCAACAATGAAAGCCGGAGTATCGATGATAATCTCGATTGCGCGCGGTATTGTCGTAAGCGGTATATTGATTATGGTACTCCCGCAAATCTTCTCCCCCGACTCTTTATGGTTTGCAATGCCGATAACCGAAACTGCAATATTTATATATGTGCTTTTCGCTTTAAAAAAACAGCTGAGCCGCTTTCCCCAAGAAAAACAGCTCAGTATATAAATATCTACTCTCCGACATTGTATATGTGAATCGGGCGCATCTCATAATATATATATGTCGAAAGGGGACGGCAGTCTACATCACGCGAATGTGCCGCCAAGAGAATAGTATCTGCCGTCCCCTCTCCCCTATCAACCACCACCGGGGAATGATCAAACCGCTCGCCCTCTTCAAATCTCAGCTGAATTATATCGCCGTCCTGTATTTCCGAAAGTCCCACAACTCTCCCCTGCGGTCCTGCGCCTTTGTTGGTTGTCAAAAACCGATACAGCTCATTCACTCCCGTCCATGCCGGTGCGCGGTCGTTTATATTTATGTAATACCAGCCGAATGTCGGAGTATAGTTCATAATACCGCTGCCTGCGTATAGCACCTGTGACGCAAAATTTGTGCAGTCACCGCCTATATTCTGAAAATTATAATATTTCGGGTTTCGTCTGTATGCCCACTCTTTCGCATATGCTACAGCTTTCTCTCGGTTATACATCATAAAAATTCTCCATTCCGCCGCTCTGCGCCGACACAAATTTTAATAAGCTTTCTCCTATCCGCAGAGTTAAAAATGATAAGAGATTTTTATGTGTATTTTAACAGCTTTGCCTTTAGGAAATTCCGCGCGGTCAATTCAATTCGCCGGAGGCTTAATCCGGCAGAAATCTTCACATTAAATTTTCTCTGTAACTTTATTTTCTATTGTTATATTATGATATTCCCGAAAAATGTTGCAATTTTCCCATAAATGTTGTATAATAACTGTAACAGACAAATCAAAAAATGCGAGGTGAACTATGTGCGGATAAAACTTGCCGAATTTATAATAGATATTGGCGATGTCGGAAAATATACAAGTGATATGTGCCGCGATTACGAATATATCGGAGAAAAAAACTCCGACTTTTCGGTAACAGCCGAAAAAGGCTTAATTGACGCCGAAAAAAAACGCTACCCCGATGCGCCCGAGGACTATCTTGAAAATATCTGTATCTACAGATGCATATGCAAAAAAATTGTCATTTTCGGCGGTATTTTAATTCACTCCGCGGCAATCGGTATGGACGGCAACGGGTATATGTTCTCAGCCTCACGCGGTACAGGCAAAACAACTCATATGAATCTCTGGCTTAACCTGTTTCTCGGCCGCGCTTTTGTAATAAACGGCGATAAGCCTATTGTGCGCGAAATAGACGGTCAGTTTTTCGTATTCGGCACACCCTGGTGCGGCAAGGAAGGGATAAATACCAATACAAGCGCTCCCATAAAAGGGATCTGCATATTAAAGCGTGCCGAGAACAATTCAATTGAAAGGACTCCTTCCGCAGAGGCTCTCGCGCATCTTCTGACTCAAACCGTAGAGCCTGAAAAAGGAACAGGAACAATTGCATTTTTAGATATATTGAACAGACTCATTAAAAATGTGCCGATTTATACCCTGCATTGCAACATGAATCCCGAGGCAGCTGAAGTTGCCTATAACGGAATGTGTAAAAAATAAAGTGCTTTAAAAGTTCTTTTTTGTGAAAAAGGGTATATTTCAAATATATGTCTTGATTTTTTTGTGTTATTTTAGTATAATTAAATATCAGGACTGTTTTATGATTTATGATTAAAGAGAGAAAGTTCTTTACTTTTACAATTACTTAAACAATATTATAATGAAAGGAGATAAACTATCTATGAAAAAATTACTTATACTGTGTGCGGCTGTTTTAGTGCTTACCTCCTGCGGTACACAGTCGGCGGACAACACTGCCGAGGATACCAAAGAGCAGGAGCGAATCGGAGACCGCGGCTACAATGAAAAAAGCTTTGAAACCAACGATAAAGTCGAGTCAAAACCGATTCTCCCGGAAGAAGAGTGCGATTTCGGCAACTTCCAGTGGGGCATGAGCCTTGAAGATGTCGTAAATGTTCACGGCGGCGGATATTCTGTTTTGGATGAAAATACTATACGCTATGAGAGAGTACGTATCGAGGGCTTTGCCTCCGACGCCGAATATACATTTACCGACGGTAAGCTTTCGGGTGCGACATACTTTATCATGCCCGACAGCGAATATGACGACAAAACGCAGTACATCACAGATTTTAACGCACTTTCTGAAATATATACAAAACGTTTCGGCAATCCCACAACCGACGAAATTCAATTTGCAGACGGCAAGGATACCGATGACATCACCGAGCAGGGCAAGCTTTTGGGCGAAGGCAACATATTGTTCAGAAAGGTTTGGGAAACCGATACAACCGAAATACGTGCCGTAATGGCAAAAAAAGACGGATTGTGCATAGGTGTTAAAATATCCCCTTTAAACTGACAAAATCAAATATGAAAACGGAAGGAAAGAAACAAAAATGGAAAACAACGAAAAGCAATATTCAGAGCTTTTGCAAATAAGAAGAGATAAGCTCAAGGAATTACAGGAAAACGGCAGAGATCCTTTTGAAATCACAAAGTACAACGTAACCGCCAAAGCACAGGATATAAAAGATAATTACAGCGATTACGAAGGTAAAAAAGTAAGCGTTGCCGGCAGACTTATGTCTAAAAGAGGCATGGGAAAAGTCGGATTCTGCCATATGGCAGACATCACGGGGCAGATTCAGCTCTTTGTAAAGAAAGATATACTCGGCGAGGACGAGTATGCAATATTCAAAAAATATGACATCGGTGATTTGGTAGGTGCAGGGGGCGAAGTATTCACCACACAGACCGGCGAAGTTTCAATAAGAGTCGAAAAAATCGTCCTGCTTGCAAAATCACTTCTTCCGCTCCCCGAGAAGTTCCACGGACTTGTTGACCCTGATTTGAGATACCGTCAGAGATACGTTGATCTTATAATGAACGAGGACGTAAAAGATACGTTTATCAAACGTTCAAAAATAATTGCGGCTGTGCGCAGCTATCTTAATGCACAAGGTTTCCTTGAAGTTGAAACGCCAATGCTCGTTGCAAATGCAGGAGGCGCTGCCGCAAGACCGTTTGAAACGCACTTCAATGCGCTCGACGAGGATTTCAAGCTCCGTATATCGCTTGAGCTTTATTTAAAGCGTCTGATCGTCGGAGGACTTGAGCGTGTTTATGAAATCGGCAGGGTTTTCAGAAATGAGGGACTTGATACAAGACACAATCCGGAATTTACACTCATGGAGCTTTATCAGGCATACACCGATTACCACGGCATGATGGATTTGACCGAAAATCTGTACAGGCATGTTGCCCAAGAGGTTCTCGGCACAACTAAAATTACCTATAACGGTATTGAAATGGATTTGGGTAAGCCTTTTGAGAGAATTACAATGCTTGATGCGGTTAAAAAATACTCCGGCGTTGACTTTAACGAAATTAAAACGCTGGAGGAAGCCAGAGCTGTTGCAAAAGAGCATAAAATCGAATACGAACAAAGACACAAAAAGGGAGATATTCTTAATCTGTTCTTTGAAGAATATGCAGAAGATCATCTTGTACAGCCTACCTTTGTAATGGATCACCCTGTTGAAATTTCGCCGCTCACAAAGAAAAAGCCGGAAAATCCTGATTACGTTGAACGTTTTGAATTTTTCATGAACGGCTGGGAAATGGCAAACGCATACTCTGAGCTTAATGATCCGATTGACCAGAGAGAACGTTTTAAAGCCCAAGAAGAACAGCTCGCACAAGGCGATGAAGAAGCCAACACTACCGATGAAGACTTTCTCCGCGCACTTGAGATCGGTATGCCTCCGACGGGCGGAATCGGTTTCGGCATAGACCGTATGTGTATGCTGATGACAGATTCACCTGCCATACGCGATGTATTGCTTTTCCCGACGCTAAAGACGCTGGAGAATAAGTAATCAAAAAATGTAGTGTTTATGCGGGTTTGCGGGTTTTGAACCACCCAAACTTAAGCCACACTATGCCAATTTATGCAATTAAAATGCAACAATACTTATTAAAGAGCCGCAAATGTAATGTTTGCGGCTCTTTTTGTATATCTATGATTGTACTGAAAAAAATCAATATATATCTTTTTCCCATATTCACAAGACCGGCGAGCCGATTAATACAACAATAATTAAAGATGTTTGTATATATTGATGAAAAATCAGTACAAGGTATTGATTTAATTATAGAGTTGTGGTATAATAAAAATGCTACAACTTTTTTTATTATAAAACTCAATAATTGTAATACTTTCCTGAGGAGGGTACGCTAATTATGTAAAAAGCGTACACCCTTGTTTCGTCATATCCTCGCAGGAAAGTTGAGTTATGATTAAAAAAAGTGTGTAGCAACCTTTGAAACAGGGGCTGCGTTTTTTAGTGTGTAACCCTTGACTCAAGGGTTACACACTTTTTTATTTATGGGAGGGGACTTTAAAAAATGAAAAAAAATATGTACTTGGTTTCTTTTTAATAGGGGTATTACTCACGATATTCTCTATGACTTCTTTTGCAGATGAAAGCTCTTACTGCAATGGTTCAGATCTGTTTGTCAACGACAACGGCGAATTTTTTAGCAATATCGACGATGAAGATAAATTATATTGCAAGAAAACACCCCAAATAACTGAGATAAAAGTTTTAGACAAACATATTATGTCAATGGTTTCAGATCAAAACAAAAATCTATATTTACTTGTATATGAAGGTGCGAATACAGATTTAATATCATTTAACACTAAAACATATGAATATAATAAATTATGGAGTTTTAATTCTGTTGTGACAAATATAGCTATGAGAGAAGACAAAGTATACATGAAGACCAACATAGGTATACAGTATTACGATATAAAAACCAATACCGTTGGTAATCTTATAGAAAATACAAATATAGACTTTATTTATTTTAGCGATTTTAATACATTGTCATATTATTCAACGAATGATAATGATGAATATGATATTCATACATATTCATTTAGTAATGTAAAGAAGACTGCAATTAATAATTCTATTAGCTTAATGTCTGCATCATCTTATTCACCCAGACTTTCTGAACCTGCAACAAATAATGCCTATTATACATCGTGGAATGTATTTCATACCTCGGGATATGGTATGGTAGACGGCAACGGAAATAAACGCGGAAACTGTACTTGCTATGCATATGGTCGCTCTTATGAAAATTTAGGATATAAACCAAGTTTATGTACAGGAAATGCAGGGACATGGTATTCATATAATTCAAATAATGGATTTTATTCGTATGGAAAAACACCATATTTAGGTGCAGTAGCTGTTTGGAGTAAATCGGGTGCTGCCGGTCATGTGGCTGTAGTCGAGGTGATTGATGGGGATACAGTTATAACATCCGAGTCCGGTTGGAACTCATTTTACTTTAAAACTGTTACAAGAAGTGCAAGCAACTACAATTTTAGTGCAAGTTCATCATATAACTTTTTAGGTTTCATTTATGTATGTGGAACAAACTCAAACTCAAATCCTCTCACGGCACAATTATCTATTGAAAGAGAATATTTGAATCCTGGAGATTCTGTTGCATTCCATTTTAGTGGTCAAAATACTACAGGTGTATATACTTTAGGAATATATAAAGGAGCAGATAGAATAGATACCATTACTGTTTATGGAGATACATACTATTATAAATGTACTGATATTGCTATGTATTCAGCTTATATGACATCATATAATTCAGGTGGAGGATATGCAGATTCTAATTGGGTAGGTTGGCAAGTTAATGAATTGACTGCAACAATAAGTGTAAACAAAACCAAATTTGATGTTGCTGAAACAGCAGTATTAACCTTAGGCGGTAACAATAACAAAAAATATGATAATGGTTGTTGCACATTGGGAGTATGGCGAAATGGTAGCAGAATTGTATCAGAAAATGTATATAGTGATCAATATAATGTGTATTGCAGTGAACCCGGAACATACTCCGCTTATATGACAGCATATGGCGGGGGGAATTTTAAAGATAGCAACTGGGTTTATTGGACTGTTGGAGAGTTTTCTCAAACAATTCAAAATGGAAGATATTCAATATTAACATCAATAAACAGTAATTACGCATTGAACGTACAAGGAAGATATACGGCTAACGAGGTTCCTCTTTTACTTTGGACTGATCCGTCACAATATTTTGATATTACTTATTTAGGTGATGGGTATTATAGTATTATATCTGCAATAACCGGAAAATCAATTAATGTAAAAAATGGAGGCATTGACTCTGGTACAGATTTAGTTCAATATGATTGGAATAATTCACCTAACCAAAGGTGGAAAATCATTGATTCTGGAAATAACACATATTACATACAAAACCAAAAGGGTCTATATGTAAATGTGACCGATGGAAATGCTTCTAATGGCACATTAGTTCAATTATATGAGGGAAACAGTTCGTCTGCACAAAAATGGATTTTTCAACCATTAACATACCCTATATATTATAATGGGAATGGAGTTAGTGATGCTCCGTTCACACAATATAAGCATTATAACATAGATTTAATTTTGCAAAAAACTATATTGACTCGCCCAGGATACATATTCTGGGGATGGGCAGACAACAATCCTAATGCAGATAATGCTACATATCCTGCCGGAGGAACATTCACAGGGAATTACAGTACAACACTTTATGCTGTGTGGAAACCCGCAACATATAATGTTTATTTTGATGCCGTCGGAGGAACTGTTGATACTCCAAGCAAATCTGTAACATATCTATCAACATATGGTGACTTACCTACACCTGTCAGAAAAGGGTATACTTTCATGGGGGTGGTATACAAATAGCAGCGGTGGAGACTGTATAACAAATAGTTCATCTGTTCAAACAATATCAGACCAAACGCTTTATGCAAGATGGGAACAAGCGTTTTACTCAATATTTTATGATACTAACGGGGGTATCGAAAACAGTTGGACTGATTCTTGTGAGTATGATACGGTAACAAATATTTCAAAGATAGTTCCTACACGTGAAGGATACAAATTTATTGGTTGGGCGAAAGATAAGGATGCTGCTATAGCAGATTATATGCCAAACGATTCGTATTCAGAGAATCAGGATGTCGTGCTATACGCTGTATGGAAGGTAATTCCGTACACCCAAACAGAGATTACAAACTTTGGAACATACAAGCTATGTAATGTAACGCTGAACTATATAGAAAACACGCCCACAATTATTGTTGCAACATATAGGAATGGTAAGCTGTTAGGAATTGAAAAGCGTGTATATAGTAAAGAAAATGAAACCTTTGCTGTCTTTGGTGACATTGATACAGTAACAGTCATGGTATGGGATGATATTTCCACTATGATTCCCATAACAAAGGCTGAAGAAATACCATCTACAGATTTTAAATCAAATTAACACAGCATAAGGCAGAGTAATTACTCTGCCTTTATCTGTTCCGCTCCGGCAAATAATTGCCAAACATCAATTTTTACAATCCCTATTAGACTTCATTAATATATCACTGCATCATCTGCGGTAAAACCGCCGAGTGAATTTTCTTTCACCTGTATGCATATATAAGAAATGCCGCAATCTTCTGCCGCAAAGAATTGTCGCTTTGCCGCCGGAGCTATTCTAAGCCAGTCCCCTTGGTTTAGTGCTATCTCTTCATCGTCAATTACCGCTTTTCCCTTACCGGATATTACTCCGTAAATTTCCTCATTGTTTTTGTGAGCATGAACGAACGGAACATTTGCACCTGCCGGGAGCTGATTGATGCTGATTTCAGCACCGGTCAAGGCAAGCTTTTCATGGAGCTCCGTTCTGCCCTCGTTTCCGATATTTGTTTTTGCATAGTTTTTCATAATACTGTACCTCCTAAAATTTTTAGCAATTCTCTTTGCTTATATACAGTTTATCACGGTGTATATGCAAAAACAAGTACGCACTTTTTTATAACTATATACAATTTTTTAAATGTGTGATATAATCTATTTGTGAGGTGAATAAAATATGAAAACAAAAGATGAATTGCCCGCTTGCCCGGTAGCGACAGCGGTAGCTTTGATCGGTGGAAAGTGGAAGTTACTTATTCTGCGCAATCTTAAAGCCCGCCCGTGGAGATTTAACGAACTTCAAAGAGACTTGGAAGGGATTTCTCAAAAGGTATTGACCGATAGCCTGCATCAGATGATTGATGACGGTCTTGCTTACCGTAAAGATTATCACGAAATGCCTCCCAAGGTCGAATACGGGCTTACCGATCTCGGGCGCGAAATGCTGCCGATCATTGACGCTCTTGCCGAATTCGGGAATTATTATAAATCGGTTTTGAGCAGTAAAACCGAATGATGTGCAGACAGGTATCTGACAAGTCAGATTCTTTGCCGCATAATAAATATCCACCCGCATAGCGGGTGGTATTTCATTTTCGGGCATAGCCCTAATACTACTGGCAACGCACAAGT
>CAKSDE010000021.1 GCA_934444735.1 uncultured Clostridia bacterium
TCCCTTTTTTGTGTCCCTATTTTGCACGCCAACATCTGGGGGTTCTCTCCCTTTTTTATACACCATATCTGGGTTTTCGTTATTTATTTTATGCGAATATTTTTTCCCGCTTTTCACATAATAATCATAAAATCACGGCAAAACGAGGGATAATTTAAATGAAATATTTTTTAACTTTTTCTATAGGAAGTATCGGATACGGTCTTTTGGAAATTTTATGGCGCGGCTACACCCATCCGTCGATGCTTTTTACCGGCGGAATCTGTATGGTTCTGATATTATTTATATCGGAATATTTTGCCGCGCTCTCGATTTTCAAAAAAAGTCTTTTATGCTCATTCGCAATCACCGCCGTCGAAATGTGCGTCGGGGTAATCGTAAACCTTGCAATGCACCTCGGCGTGTGGGATTATTCCGGCTTAAAATACAATCTTTTGGGGCAAATCTCTCTTTTATATACCGTTTTGTGGTTTTTTTTGAGTCTTATTATCCTCTCATGCATCGATATTTTCCACAGGCTCCGCATCCGCCGCAAAATAACATAACATCAGCGCCAAATTATGCTGTAATCCACAATCACATCTTCCGTACGGCGTTCTGTTATGCTTTTTACCGCCTCATGCGCGATCTTTTTGCTCGAATAGGCAACCGAGCTTATCGGAATCTTATAGTCGTCCAAAATATCTATGTTGTCAAAGCCGATTATCTTCGCGCCGCTTGTCTTAAAATAAACTTTCAGCGCATAATAATCGGTTGAACAGATAATCGCGGTGTCATCATAGTGCGGCGCAATATCTTCTTCGCCGCATACCGCGCTGACTTTGCGTCCCACACTCTTAATCGCCGCCGAAAATCCCTCAAAGCGCCGCTTTTGCGCATATGCCCTCTCGTAATTTAAGGCAGGCGAAAAATATATTATATTTGAAAAATCCAAAACGCTCTCGGTAACCGTCCTCATTGCCGCAAAATCGTCTATTCCTACATATCCGATTCCCGGGACGCGGTTTCCCACGCAAACCGTCGGCATACCTGTCTCTTTTATAAAATTCACAAAATCCGCGCCCGAATTTACCGAAAAAAGCACCGCTCCCGAAACACCTATATTATACATTCGCTTTATGCACTCAATCTCGGTTTTCGGATTGTAATCGGTGAACATCACTACTATAGAATACCCGATTTTCCTGCACTCATTTTCAATATCGGCGATAAGGCTCGAAAAGTAGCGGCTATTCAGATTAAAAACAATCACGCCGATCTGGCTGTTTCCGACTCTGTCGGACTTTTCGTTGCCGATCTGCTTTCTGAATCCGTAGTGCGCCGCCGCGGCAAGAATCTTCTCCTTGGTTTCGGCATTTATTCCGCCGCGGTTATTGAGCGCCCGATCCACCGTCCCCTGCGAAACACCGACAATCCTCGCCAGCTCCGCCGTGGTTATCCTCATATTTTTCATATTTCTATCTCTATCTTTTTCTCTGCTCTTACCTTTTGAAATGCGATCACTCCGTCCGAAAACTCAAAATCCTCATCTTTACCGTCAAAAACGATTCTCTTTACTCCCTGCGCAAATTTTATTCCCAAACGTTCAAGCTCCAAAAATCCTTCCGCAATCTCCAGTGTGATTTTTTTGCCATTCTTTATAAAACTTCCCCAACCCGTTTCGATACTCCAGAAAAAACTGAAATTATCGGAATCGGTTTTCGGATTAAAGCCGATATAATTATTCGGCATATCAAACTCAAACCCCGACAGGATATTCAAAAGCGCAAAGCTCGCCATGCTCCTCGCGTAATTACTTCCGCACTCTATCTCATTCCAGGGATTTCTCTTTTTTCCGTCATACTTGTCTCTCACCGCTTTTACTACCCTTTTCGCATCATTGACCTTTCCGCGCGATGCCAAAAGTCCCGCGAACTGATACTCAAAACCGTGCATTGTTTCCTCGCAGTAGGGAACGGGAATCTTCGGCTTATAGCGGCCGCTCGGATAATCGCACATAACCGTCCCCGATTCGTCGTTTACCGAAAAAACACGCCACGGGTTTGTAAATCCGCGCACACTTTCTTTAAAATTATTCTTCATCATGCTCTTTAAAGCAGTATCTACCTGGTCATGATCGAAAATATCACCAAGCCCCAAAATATCCGCGTGCCACTGTCCCAGGAGCTGATCAATCTCCGAGCCTTCGCCTATCTGATATTTTATCTCGCCCGTTTCCCCGTTCCAGTATGTATCCTCGGCATTAAAATGCGCAATTTTTTCCCGATCCTTTAAATCAACCTTTTGGATAAAATACTCTCCGTTAAAAAGATTCTCTTTGGACCACTCATACCCGTTTTTGAAAAGCTCATCATAGGGTTTGGGATCCTCGCTGAAAAAGCGCGCCATCTCCGACATCGCCTTTGCCGCCGCAAGATACATTCCCTCAAGCCATGATGACGGTCCGAAAAGCTCTGCGTCAAGCGTGTTGTGCTGTCTGCCCTCAAGGATTCCGTCGCGGTCCCTGTCCCATTCGTCGGGATTATCCGCACTCTGTGCATACTCAAACGTTTTTTTAATGCTTACCCAGTTTTTCGCAAGCCACTTGCCGTCCCCCGAGATTTTCCATTCTCTGTAGCTTTTTAAAATGCAGCCCATCTGTCCGTCAAGACACGCCCGAAAACCGTCCTTATTTTTACCGACAGGCAGTCCCATACGAAATCTCATTTTTCCGTCGGGATCAAGCGAATACTTAAATTCCAAATCGCGGATTGATCTTTCCAGTTTTGGGAAAAGAAAACACAGCGCATATGCATAGTTCCATACGTGCTGACACGTCCCCTCGCACGAGCCTTGAATCTCATGCACACCCTCCCAGCCGTAGAATGAGCCGTCCTCCAAGCGCATTACGGTAGGTGATTTTAAAACCGACATAGTCGAAGAAACCGCGTCAATAAAGACGGGATCTATACTTGATGAAAATAATCGGTTCTTAAAATCGAGAGTTCTTTCATATAAACTGTCAAAGTTTTTCATGGAATAAAAAGCCGAATCGAGGGAATCCGAGAAAAGCTCCGCATAATAATTTTTCCAGGGTGTTCTGTCGCCGTTCTCTTTCCAATAGTTGTAACAATTCGGGAAATTCCATGAGAGAATAAACCTCACCTTTTTGCTTTCGCCCTTTGATATATCGGTTTTCACGCAAACCGTGCAGGTATCAAAGCCTTGTTCGCGTACACTATCATAATCCCTCGGCGGCAAATCCTCCCCCGAGCAAAACTCATTCCAAAAGGTTACTATTGAATCCTTCCAACCGCCGCGATACCAGTAATTCTGACAATACACCTCACCGCCCGATGCCGCCGCGCTCATATCGCCGTAGCCGATTTCGTCCGTATTTTTTTCGGTATTTTTTATCTGTATCGCAGAAATGCCGCCTTCTCTGTGCATTTCATGCTTGGATTTTTCAAAAGGGCTTGCCAAAGATAAAGCCGTCTGATATTCAATATCTTCGTCGCTTACATTCTTTATCTCTATTTCAAAAAATGCCGCCGGTATGCTCGAATTTTTATCATCAAGCGGAATAAAGGGGTTAAATGCCGTCATTGTTATCTCGGCAGGAAAGTCCGCGTCCGAAAAAGTAAGCTTTGCAATTGGGAACTCACCGTTAAAGGTCAGGTTCTTAAAATGCGGAAATCCGCACATAGTATAAATATCAGCTCCAAAGCCAAAGCCTGAAAAATCTCTTTTTTTATACTGCCCGCTAAATTCCTTTTGAATATCGCCGCTCAGCACTCTCGCCAATGTTCCGTTCTTTGTTTTCGCTCGGACTGCAATATGCGAATATCCGTTTCTTGATCCTTTGTTCGGTCTGTTAAAGATTTCCCAGTCAAAAAATCTGCCTCCGCCGTCTATTCCGATACTGCCGCTCCCTATACCGCCGAGCGGAAATGATATTTCTTTCGTATTTTCGCCTGTATAAATCATAGCTACACCTCATGACAATGTTTTTTAATAATTTTATCATTGCGGTTTTACCGTGTCAATCTACACGGTCAATATTTTTTGAATAACCTTTCAAAAATTCAGCTATCTCTTTCTCCACGGCCTCCACTTCCTTTTTGAAGCTGTCTGCCGAAACACGCAGCGCACCGGCGCCGAGAATAATAATCTGCTCCAGATTATCCGAGGTTGCAACCCTCACCCTATGCTTTTTTCCCAGCTCATGCGTAACCTTTTCGATATACATATCCGCCGTTTCCGCCTCTTTCGTATATACTACGTTAATATTGTGAATCTTCTCGATGCTCCCATGATTGCCTTTTACCTTGTATGCATCAAAAACCAGAATCAGCTCACATTCCTTCACGCCGCTGTATTCGCACATTATATCAATAAGCGCCTCTCTTGCCGCCTCCAAACTCTCCTCCGCAATTTTTTTCAGATTATCCCAGGCAAATATGATGTTGTACCCGTCCACCAGAAGATACTCCGGCCCTTTAGGGAGCGGCTTCATCTTAAATGCCTTCTCTTTTGTGCCGCTTTTGCGTACGACTTTAGCATCAGTGTAAATCTCGCGCTTTATCGGTCCGTATGTGCGCTCAAAAATCTCGGCAAGCTCCTTTTCGCTAACCACTCTCCTGACATATCGCTCCACACGCTCCTGTTCGCGCTTTTCTTCTATCCCCGGCAAATGCATATAATCGCGCACCTTATCCCATTTCACCAAAAATCCTGCCCCGTGCGAACAGAATACCGAATCCGCACTGTTTTCTGTGTCACGCTCAAAATCATATCCTATCTCGGCTATCACTTCGTCCGGGTTATGACACTCCTCATATCCCTTTATGCTGCAAAAGAGCCGTCCCCTGCCCTTGGTGTATGCATTCACCTCGCTTTGATAGTTGCGCATCTCTGCCACAGGCGCGCTGCCACGTATCAAAACATTTCCTCCCGAATTTTCGGGCGGCAGAAATTTCGTGCCCATTGCCGAAATATCATTCAGCGCGCGCCCTACATTCTCCTCGGGGACGGTGAGCGTAAAATCGTACCACGGTTCAAGCAGTACGCTTTTTGCCATCTTCAAACCGTTTCTTACCGCCCGATAGGTCGCCTCACGGAAATCTCCGCCCTCGGTGTGCTTTTGATGCGCCCTGCCCGAAACAAGCGTTATCTTTATATCGGTTATCGGCGAACCCGTAAGAACACCTATATGCACCTTTTCCGCCAAATGCGTCAATATCAGCCGCTGCCAGTTGCGGTCGAGCTGATCCTCGCTGCAATCGGTATCAAATACGAGTCCGCTCCCACGCTCCCCCGGCTCAAGCAGAAGATGCACCTCGGCATAGTGTCTCAGCGGTTCATAATGCCCGACTCCCTCGACACTTTCACAAATCGTTTCCTTATATAATATACTCCCCTCGCTGAACTCTACGTCCATACCGAACCGTTCGGATAAAATCCGCTTTAATACCTCGACCTGCACCTCGCCCATAAGGCGCACGTGTATTCCGTCCTTATTGCAGAACACCCGAAAAAGAGGTTCTTCCTCCTCCAGCTTTTTAAAATTCACAAGCGCCTTATGCAGATCATACCCTTCCGGTAAAATCACCTTTGACGTCAAAACCGGCTCGGTAAAAAATCCGTGCAAATCCTCTTCAAAGCCAAAGCCCTCTCCGGAATATGCCGCCGAAAGACCTGTCACCGCGCACACCGTCCCGGCTCTCGCCTCCGGCACGCTCTCAAACTTCGCACCCGAATACACGCGTATCGAGTTAACCTTTTCGCTCATGCCTTTATATTCGATCACGTCCTTGACTTTGAGCGTACCGCCTGTGATTTTCATATAGGTCAGGCGCTCTTTTTTATCGTCCTCTGCTATCTTAAATACCTTTGCTCCGAACTCCTTATTCGGATAATTCTCCTTAGTATATCTCTTCAGCCCGGACAAAAAATCCCCGACACCGTCTAATTTCAGCGCCGAACCGAAAAAACACGGGAAAATCTTTCTATCGGCGATACAATCCGCGATTTTTTCGTCCGCAATCTTATCGGTTCGCAAAAACTCCTCCATGAGCAGCTCATCACACATAGCCGCGTCCTCGAAAAAATCGGTGCGCGAGAAATCCACACAATTTCCGCTTAATCTGCGCCTTAGTTCATCTAAAACCTCATCTTTTCGCTCCGCTGCCAAATCCATTTTATTCACAAATATAAATGTCGGCACGCTGTATTTCTTCAACAATCTCCAAAGCGTTTCGGAATGACTCTGCACTCCGGCAGATCCGCTTATTACGAATATCGCATAATCCAAAACCTGCAACGTGCGCTCGGTTTCGCCCGAAAAATCCACATGCCCCGGCGTATCCAAAAGCGTAAGCTCCAAATCATCAATGTGCATCACCGCCTGATGCGAAAATATCGTTATGCCCCGATCCTGCTCAATCGGGTGCGTATCCAAAAATGCGTCTTTATGGTCAACTCTGCCGAGCTTTCTTATCTCGCCCGAAGAATACAGCATCGCCTCGGACAGGGTTGTTTTCCCCGAATCGACGTGCGCCAGTATTCCCATTACCGTTCTTCTCATTTATCAATTCCCGTTCCTTTTCAAGTTATAACATTCATAAATATTATATCATAAATTCCCGCTATTTTCAATTACTCATTTTTTGAAAAAAATTCTTGACATATAAGGGATAATGTGATAAAATATTATATGTTCTTAAATAATTGCTCAAGTGGCGGAATTGGCAGACGCCCAGGACTTAAAATCCTGTGGGACTTTCTCCCGTGCCGGTTCGACCCCGGCCTTGAGCACCAAAAAAGACAATCACAAAAGTGATTGTCTTTTTTATTTCCCTGTAAACGTACAATAACCGCCCTACTGGTCCTTGGACGGCTATTGTAAATAGTCAGCTTTAAGGGCATAACCGTTTGAGGTCTTGCCTTTTTCTATACTCATTATACCAAAAAATATGCCTATTGTCAATACAATAGGCATATTTTTTCTTTCACTTTTCTCTCACTGCACATAAAAAGAACCAACCGAAGTTGGTTCTTTTTTAAACTAAGTTAATTAGTTAAGGTAACCTTTGATTACGAATACGTCTGTAGCAACGCCGTCAACAACCTTTGCAAATGCAAAGTTCATTTCGATCAACTGGTAATTCTTCTTGGTTTCACCGCTAAGTGTACCATTCCAATCAACAGCTTCGCCTTCGTATGTCTCTGTAGCTTCACCATCAAACTTATATGAATAAGATTTTTCATCATACTTATAAGCATCAGATACTACTGTAGATACGATATCTGCAGCGCCGCCGGCATAATACTGATCAGCAGATCTTGACTTAGTATAGTCAAATACGCTTACCTTTGTATTATCTGTGATTGTGTAGTCAATTACACCACCGACATTATTCAAATCATCTTTCTTATATTTGCCTGCCTGCAAATCAAGATATGTCTTACCATCTTTGATCTGACCAAGTGTGAAGTAACCTGACTGTTTGCCAAGGATAACACCTGATACGATAGAAGCTCTATCGCTTGTGTTAGCTGACCAACCTGTCAACCACTTAGTAGGCAGATTGAACTTAAATGCACTTCCTGAAACAGAAGCTGCCAAGAATTTTTCAGCTGTTGTTTCGTACTTAGAACCGATAGAAATAGTTGCGTCCGGTGAGAAGATTGTAACGATATCTGTAATTTCTTGACTTGCATTTACGTCAAATACAACTATGTCACCCTTCTTTGTATCAACTGTAAAGTCATCTGTGATAACCTTATCGTTAACATTAGCATCGTCTGTTACGAAGAAGTCTTTCTGTTCGCCGTTGTAAAGAAGTTCTACTGTATAGCCTTCCTTAGAACCGTCAGATGTCTTTCTCGGAGCAGATGAAACAACTGCAAAGTGAGTATCCTTTGTATACTTGCCTTCGCCTGCTGTAACGATTACCAACGGATATGTTCCGTCTGAATTGTTCTTTGTACCGAAGTTATATACTGTGTAGTTAACGCCATCTTTGAATGTTGTAGCCAATGAACCAACCTTCAGGTCTGAATAAGACGGAGTTGTCTTGTCATTGTAATCCTGAGCGTCGATAATCTGTGTTGAGCTGTTCATCTTAACTGCACCGATAGCATTTGTACGTACTCTGTATTCTGAATCTATAGCTGACTGAGCAATAGCTTGGAAGTCCAACTTAATGATCTTCTTACCTGCATTGTCGAGCTTGTATTCAGCAACACGATTCTGAATAAGAACCTTATCAGAATTATCGATAACGCCACCCTTATAAATCTTTGCTGTCAAAGCTTTCTGAGTTGTGCCTGTCTTAGTAGCATCAATTTCGAGAGTCTTAGCTGTTCCATCCGGGAAGTAAAGAACTGCACCGAAACCGCTGTCGTAAGAGCTTGATGTAACAACTCTGTCTACAACAGCCAATTTAACTGATGATGTAACAGTATCGATATCATAGATTCTGCCGAAGTAATCGAGATACAATTTGTATTCGTTTGACAAAGTCATGCTTGAAGATTTTGAAGCATAATCGCCAACGAACTTATAGTCTTCGCCGTTTACTCTTACAGTCTTGTCGTCATCATCTTTAGTTGTGTATTTACCTTCCTGAGTATCTCTTGATACATAGATATCATAGAAGTTAGAAGATGTAATACCTGCATTTACATCATAAGCGATAGAAAGGATATCATCCTTCTTAAGGTCTGTGATAGCAACTTGTGCATCATTGTAGTAGATACCATATGTCAGGTCTTCATTGTCTTCTTTATCCAATGTCAATGTTGAACGGCTGAATGTTGAATCTTTGAATGTGATTCTTGTTGATGTAACAGAATCAACGCGAGCTGTATCAAAGTATTGAACATTTATAATATCATAGTAACCGTCAGTAGCCTTACCTGATTCGTACCTGTCAACCAATTCAACAGAACCAACAGTATTGTTGTATATATACTTCTTGAAGTTAGCATTATTTGTGTCAACTTCAACACCGTTTACATAGATCTGGAATTTAGGATCAAGTGTATACTTTGTAGAACGTGTAGCGTCCTCTGTAGCATAGTACTTAACAAACGGCTTAGCTATAACATCATCAGACGTATCTGTCTTAAAGATATCTGTGATAGCTGTATCTTCATCGTCAAGCAAACCTGCATCCAAAGCAACAGACTTGTTCTTACCTGAAGGTGCGAAGCTCAAGAATGTAGCATTGTCGTCTTCATCAATTGCAACGATAGCAACAGCATATGTGTTCAAATAGCTGTCAGCAGCTGTGTTGCCAACTTTAACGTTTGAAAGTGCACTGTATGTTGCTTTGCCATCAGTGATGTCAACAAAGTTCGCATCATACTTCTCACCCTTTGATACTTTAAAGTTAACTTCGTCAGACTTAAGTGAAGAACCACCTGTCTTACCGATTTCTGTAACAGTACCTTCGATAACGTAAGCATCGAAATACTCTGTCAAAAGTGACTTATAGTACTTAGATTCTTCGCCGTCCTGCTTTTCAATACCCGGAACATAAGCGCCGAGAACTGAACTGTACTGCATACCTTTAGGCTGTACGATAGGAAGCTTCATTGCATTGTAGATAAGCATTGCAACGTTACCTCTTGTTGCCGGGGCTGTAGGATCGAAAGAAACACCCTTTGTGATGCCTTCAGCGTCAGCGATTGAAAGATATCCGTTAGGATAGCCGCCGTATGATTTAACTACGTCTTCTTTGTAACCCATGATAGAAACGAGCACTTTAATAACATCCTGATACTTGATGTCGCCCTTCGGGTTGTATGTTGTGTCTGATGTACCGTTGATGTAACCCTTATCAACGCCGAGGTTTATATAACCTGTAGCCCATGCGCTGGTTTCGTCAACGTCAGCAAACTTAGTTGTACCCTTTCTGCCTTCAGCAGCGTCAAGCATGTTCTGAATTGCAACGAACAGCTTAGCAGCTTCCTGTCTCTTGATCGGGTTTTCAGGCTTAAATGAATAGTCGCCTGTTGCATCATCTTTGTAACCATTGATGATACCTAATGCAGATAAAACTTCAATAGCTTCCGCATTAGCTGCTGTATCGGCTACGTCTGTGTAACTGCCTGCGAAAGAAACTGACGCAAAAGTAGTTGCAGAAAGTGCAATAGCGCTTACAGCGGAAATTACTTTTTTGAGATTTTTATTCATAGTCTCAAATCCTCCCTTATTATATTTCTTCGAAAGGGTGCTTCTTCCGATATTCGACACGCACCCTTTCTTTAACCGTATCGAATAGGCTACTTTAGCCGAGGGACCGCTCGCTGTCCCTGACTATGCATTGATTATATCACGGGTTTACAATATAGTCAATGCTATTTTTGCAGTTGTAATACAACTGTAAAATTGCAGAAAAACAAAAACATTGCTGTAATTTTTCTTTAAAGATAGTAAAATTACAATAACATTGGAGCGTTTTTTTGCAATTTTAACGTTACCAACGGTGAATTTCACCGCTAAATAACCATTATCTATCATTTTACTATTTTTTTTTGTAACTGTCAATACATTTTCCCAAAATTGTCATCTTTTGTATGAATGAAGTCTATTTTTCGGGTTTGTTTGTGTAAATTTCACACCCCGCCGGTGGGGAAGTGTGGTATATATAAATATGTAGGTTTTTGAAAAATTTAAAAAGGGGGGAATAAAACAATAGTCGCCCATTCGGCAAAATGGACGACTGTTTTTGTTAGGTAATGCCTAACTCAAAATAGATAACCGTTTGCGGAACGTCAAAGCAATTCCGCGTTACGCCGCCTGTCTTACAACAGGCGGTTTTTCTTTTCTATAATCATTGTACTATAGTTTTTGCAAAAAGTCAAGCAAAAATATTTTTTGCTTTCCCTCAAAAAAATACATTTTTTTCAAAAAAACTCTTTACAAGTTAGGAATAATATGATACAATGTGTAAAGTTAAAAAAATACATCTTTAAATGCGATGCAGAGACATCGACAAGATGAACGAATTATTACACTATAGTTTTATGCCTTTTCATGCCTTGTCTGTATCTTTGCGGACAAGGCATTTTTTGATGTTGGGGACCAAAAAATATTAAATTATGGGAGAGTGGATAAAATGAAACTAATCTACGACGTACACGACAAACCAAAATTCGGGCAGATACTCGTCTTTGCTTTTCAGCAGCTCTTGGCGATACTTGCCGCAACAATCGCAGTTCCGAGCATAATCGGCAACGGAATGTCACAATCGGCGGCGCTTTTCGGAGCGGGCGTCGGCACAATCATCTACCTTATCGCGACAAAGTTCAGAAGCCCTGTGTTTTTGGGTTCGTCATTCGCATTTTTGGGATCGATGTTTGCAGCCTTTGCAGGTGCGGTATCGGTTGAGGCAGGTCATGCCGGACTTATCATCGGTGCGATTTTCGCAGGTCTTGTATATGTAATTATCGCCGCAGTTGTTAAGTTTGCCGGCGTAAAATGGATAGACAAGCTCATGCCGCCGGTCGTTATCGGCCCGACTGTTGCGATTATCGGATTATCGCTCGCCGGCAATGCTGTGGGTGACGCGCTCAAATTTGCGGAATCCGAATCGGGTACATATCTTATGAACGCTAAAGGCTGGATCGGTCTTTTGTGCGCATTGGTAACGCTCTTTGTGGTTATGCTCTGCTCGGTATACGGCAAGAAGATGACCAAGCTTATCCCGTTCGTAATCGGTATCCTGGCAGGATATGCGGTAGCTGCAATCTTCACTGTTATCGGTATCTCGACAGGCAACGAAACATTGCAGATTATCGACTTTTCACTCTTTAACAATATGCAGTGGTATCCGGACTTCACCTTCATGAAAGCGGCTAAGGGACTTTCGGCGGTTGACGGAAAATATATTGCGACAATCGCGGTTGCGTATGTGCCGGTTGCATTCGTAGTATTTGCGGAGCACATAGCCGACCATAAAAACCTTTCATCGGTTATCAACAGAGAGCTTTTGGAGGATCCGGGACTTCACAGAACACTTATCGGAGACGGTGTAGGATCAATGTTCGGCGCGATCTTCGGCGGCTGTCCGAATACGACATACGGCGAGTCTGTAGGCTGCGTTGCAATCACAGGAAATGCGTCGGTGGTAACGATTCTCACAACCGCAATCATGGCAATGGTAATCTCGTTCTTCGGACCGTTCGTAACATTTTTGGCAACAATTCCTGCCTGCGTAATGGGCGGCGTATGTATCACACTTTACGGATTCATCGCTGTTTCGGGTCTTAAGATGATTCAGCAGGTTGACCTTGGCGAGAACAGAAACCTGTTTGTCGTATCAATAATCCTTATTACGGGTATCGGCGGAATGGCTCTTAAGATCGGTCAGGTAACGCTCACAGAGGTTGCCGTAGCGCTTATTTTGGGAATTATTGCAAACCTTATGCTGAAGGAAAGAAAATAATATAGAAAGATTTATGATTTTTCAAGGGGATAGGAAAAAAGCTTTGGAATTAACAAACTGAGCCAAAGCTTTAGCTTTGGGATACCCGATGGCGTACATAGGTACGTCGAGTGGCAAAGTTTGTTGATAGCAAGAAAAGAAATAATTTTATGCCTTAACAAGACCAAACAATTATATTTCAATTGTGTATTTTATTCTTTTCTTGCGTTCCGAAGTTTTTTTACACCCCCTTTTTAAAGGTTGTGATATTATGGAATATAAAGCAAGTGTAGTTGAGGGCGACGCTCTTGCGAGAATGATAACGAGAATGGCGCATCAGATAATCGAGCGCAACGAAGGCGAGGATTTGTGCCTTATCGGCATAAAGACGAGGGGAGTGCCTCTCTCGGAACGTCTTTCGCGCGAGATTGAGAAGATAGACGCAAAAAAAATCCCTGTCGGAACTTTGGATATAACGCTCTACCGCGATGATTTGGAGCTGCAAAATGAGATTCCGAAAGTAAACGGCAGCGAGATCACTTTTGATATTGCCGGTAAGGTTGTTATTCTGGTAGATGACGTCATTTTCACCGGCAGAACGACAAGAGCGGCAATGGACGCTCTGACCGAGTTCGGCAGACCGTCTAAGATACAGCTCGCAGTTTTAATAGACCGCGGTCATCGCGAATTACCGATTCGCCCCGATTTTGTCGGCAAGAATATCCCCACGTCAAAAAGCGAGATTATTCAGGTAATGCTCACCGAAACCGATGGGGAAGACAAGATCAATATATATGAAAAATAAGATAATAAATAGGCTGATTAAAAAATCAAATGATTTTTTAATCAGCCTTTACTTTTTTTGCACTCCGAAATTTTTTATTATTTTGTCACCGTAAAGAACATTCTCGGAAACTTGAATATAATATTGCCGCTCGGCTGTACCGGATAGATTTTTTTTAACTCAACGATAAAATCCGACAAAAATTCAGCCGTATCCGCCTCGTTAAGCTCCTCGAGATACGGGCGTAATCCCGTCCCCTTGTACCATTCGACTATACTTTCGTGCGACGGCATCGAGAAAAAGTAGGAAATCTCCCACAATCTGAAATTATCCGAAAGCTCCGAGAGCAGATCGAAATATTCCTCTTCCGAAAGATTATTGTATGATCTTCTATAGGAAAATTTATCGCACCATTTTTCTGACTGCACCGTTTTACAGATGATTTTATGTACGGGGTGTTTTGACTGCTGCGGTATCTGAACCGCCATAACGCCGCCGTCATTCAAAAGTGCGAACATATTTTTCAAAAGCGCATGATGATTCGGAATCCATTGAATACAGGCATTTGAAAATACAACGTCAAACTTTTCTTTTATATCGGAAAGCTCCTTTTCGGCGTCCAGCTTTATAAACTCAATTTCGGGATTGTTTTCTCTTGCACTTTTTAGCATATCATCGGAATTATCCGCCCCGATAACCTTTGCCGACGGGAACTTTTTCTTCAAAACCGCCGTACTGTTTCCGATTCCGCAGCCAATATCCAAAACACTTTTCACATTTTCATAATTTATGGCATTTGCCAGATCCATTGCCGGCAAAGTGCGCTCTTTTTTAAATTTAGAATATTGTTTTGCGTCCCATCCAAACATATCTGTCCTCTCCTTTATAAATCGGTAGTTAGTTTTTATGATACTCCCATATAAATTGTATTATAAAAATGGAGCTGTTTAGAAAATCAAATGATTTTTTAAACAGCCTTTACTTTTTCAAGGGGATAGGAAAAAAGCTTTGGAATTAACAAACTGAGCCAAAGCTTTAGCTTTGGGGTACGCCGAGAGGCGAAGTTTGTTGATAGCAAGAAAATGAATAATTTTATGAAAATCATATTTTTTCTACCTTAATAAAATTAAACTGTAACAATTACATTTCCTATAATATTTGTATTTTGTTTTTTTCTTGCGCTCCGGAGTTTTTTTACATCCCCATTTGATTTTTAAAAAAAGAGCAAGTCTGTAAGCCGGGTTCTGTATCTGACGGTTATCTATCTGTGACCGCTCGTTGCCGAGAGGTTCAAGCCATCATTCTGAAAATGCCGAGCAGGCTTAATTTTCAAGTCGATGTTGCTCCGGATGGGGTTTACACCGGAGAGTCGTTACCTCACTCCGTGTGCGCTCTTACCGCACATTTCCACACTTACCGAATCGCTTCGGCGTTTATTTTCTGTTGCACTGTCCTTGGAGTCGCCTCCACCGGCCGTTAGCCGGCATCCATGCTCTTTGGAGCCCGGACTTTCCTCACGCAAAAAATCAATTTTGCCCGCAACCGTCTGACTTACTCTATTTGTTATGATAGCATTAAAGTAAGAATTTGTCAAGTAAAATTTACTCAAACAGCAGATTCATCACACAAAAAACAGACGAAACAACAATTAACGCAAGTATGGCGGCGCACCCCAAAATATTTCCGTCTTTTTTACTCCATACGGCAAAGCTCACCGCTCTTAAAAACCCGACAAGCGCAAATAATGCAATTATTATACGAATCATTTAGTGTCCCCCTTATCAGTATCTTTTATTATAAGACCTGCACGCTTTATTTTAAACTTTGATTCCACATAAAATTCCGCAGCTTTATATTTGTTTTTCCAATCGTAATTTACAAAATCTCCGTATCTGTAGAAGTTCTTTTTTGAGTATGAGCCAAAACCGACAATATCTGTCCCTAATTGATGTGATGTTTTATACAAAAATTTAGTAACCGCCGCCGATATATAATCATTTATTCTGTTTTCGCAGTTATATATGTCCTCCTCAAGTATATACTCATTGGGGACAGATAATAAATCACCCTCCATATTGATCTTCACATAAATTTTAGGTTTATCATCAGCGGTATTAACGCGTATAATCGGCTTTTTGTGCTGATTTACCGCCATTGTCGAAACATTGCCGCCGAAATCGAAGGCGGCATAGCTGTATTTAAAGCTGCCGTTTAAAATATTATATATCTCGCTTTCAATGCCGCTCATTTCCGCAATCATCACATCATCATCAAAAACCGCCATACCCATAGCCTCACTCTTATTTTTCTTGTTGGCGGCAATGTCACCTGCGATATACTCACGCATCATATACTCAAATCCGCTGTAATTTACGGCGCCGGTACTTTTCGGAAGTTCAGTACTTTCTTTTTCTTCGGTATTATTATTCGATTTCTGCTCATTTTTTTCTTCCTTACTCTGTGAAACAATCGGCAAAACAATATCGCGCTCATCAGATTCCATATAAAAATACACATTCTGAGATATAATCCTCGGTACAAACTCTGCCGATTGATTCTCAAATATCAACTGATAATATTTTACCGGATTTATCTCCATTTCAGGTTTAACCGCAGACAAATACTCCTTTGCCCCGTCGGGAGCAACCGCAATATACATATTCGGGCGAAGCTCGCTGCTTCTTACGATTGTATATATAATATTCTTTACACCCTCCTTTGCCACCTCCTCCGAAAGAACAAAGAGCTTTGTATGAGCAAGCTGAAAACGCTTGCTTACTATGTTATTTGCAAGATTTATTCCGGAATATACGGTCGGAGCTTCTACGGTCACAAGACCGAGAGTTTCTCCGCCTTTTCCGCCCTCTTCACTCTCGCCTCCGCTAATGGGGACAGGTTTTGCAAACTGTATGGAAATCTCATATTCTCCCGCCTCCTGTGCCTTATCTATCCCTATTGCAACAACATACGCGTAGTCATTCGGCTCGTTTGAATCACTGCACGCTCCAAGCATCAAAACAAAAATTAGTGTCCCTAATATCTTTATATACTTCACTTATTTCATCTGCCTTTCCTTCAATGTATAAACAATTCCCAAAAAAGCCGGAATTACGTATAAAATCGGCGTCAGTATGCGCAAAATGGCATATCCATCGCTCAAAAAGTATATAAAGCTTGTCGGAATAAAGCCGATCGATGCCGCCAATATCACAAACGGAATTATCAGCTCACGGTAAAATTTTATTTTAAAGGTCCGCGAAAAGGAATAACATATTATAAACAGATAAAAAGAGCAGTATAAAAGCATTACAATAGACCATACAAACTCAAAAAATGCCTCAAAACGCTGAAAATATGCCCCGATATTCGCAATCCGCGCCATCTGATAAACCGGCAGAATAAACTCGCGCGATATCGGATAAGGATAAATCAGCGCATACATCAAAAGGATTACGGTAGAAGCAATTCCGCCGATTATCAGCGAATATATTATGCTCTTTTTTGTGTCCCTTCTGTTTTTGCATTTTGGAAGAATAATATATATTATCATTATATCGCTGAATACCGATAAGCTCCTTATTCCTGTACCGAATACTTTTTCTGTCCCCAATCCTACCAAAGGAAACAAATTATTCTTATTTATATCGGGCAGAAGAAGTAACAAAAAGCAAAACATTACAACCGCCGCTATCGGCATAAACAAGGAATTTATGCGGCATATCGCATAAATTCCCATATAAGCGCCTATGCTTATTGTAACCATAAAGAGCAGCAAAATCGACATTGTGAGCATATTAGGCAGCAAAACGGTGTTAATTATCTCGGGTACAATTCTCATATTATTTGCAAGATTTACCGTAAAAACAGCGGTTAAAATCAGCCCGATTACAACTCTTAACGCTTTTCCTCCGATTTTTTCAGCACAATCAAACAAATCATCCTGCCATTTATAGAAATGATCAATAAAAAGGAATATTCCCAAGGCTATCAGCGTAACGTAAATCATCTGTATCCATGCGGCATTGCCCGAATTTTGGATCATTACTCTCGGGTAAGTAAAAAGCATTTTCACCACTATCAGATTTATAAATGTGCAGGTAAGCTCCTTTTTTTCAAGAAAAAAATTATCGTTCATTTGTATCCTCCTATTTTTTTCTGCGTATTTTCCATTTTTCACTTATCTTAGGCTCTTGTTTTTCCTTTTTCGTCTGCAAAAATTCAGGTCTTAACTCCCGTTTCCATATAGGGGACACAAAAACAGATTTTCCTGCACTTCCGTTTCTTCCTTTTGCCAATGGTGCCAAAAAAGGGACACCAAAACTTGTTTGTCCGCCCAAAAATACCGCATAAAGAAATATCCCGAGTGCCACACCGTAAAATCCGCAGGTTGCCGCAAGCAAAATGAAAATAAGCCGCAGGATTCTATAGCTCCAGCTAAGCGAATAATCGGTAATTGCAAATGAGCCTATGCCGGTAATTGCGATAATTATAATCATAATCGGACTCACTATCTTAGCGCTTACCGCCGCCTGACCGAGTATCAGACCGCCCACAATTCCCAGTGTAGAGCCAATCGGCCCCGGCATTCGTATTCCCGCCTCGCGTATCAGCTCAAATGAAAAATCCATCAGCAAAAGCTCCACTACACTCGGAAAAGGCACGTTTTCTCTTGCAGCGCTTATCGCAAATATCAGAAAGGTCGGCACCATTTCCTGGTGAAAAAGCGTTATTGCAAGGTACAATGCCGGCAAAAGCACCGATACAAACATCGCCAACATTCGGATTATCCGCGTCATGTTCGCATACGGAAAGCGCAGATATGCATCTGAGGGCGAATGCATCAGCTCAAATGCATTTGTCGGGAATACAAGTGCCCGCGGACTTCCGCTTAAAATATATACCACTCTGCCCTCAGATAATGCACGCGCAACCCTGTCCGGGCGCTCGGTTTCGAGTATATGATTGGTGATCATGAAACTTTTTTCTTCTATTAATAATGCAACCTCTTCGGAGGCGATTATATAATCAATGTCTATACCTTTTAGGCGCCTTTCAACCTCAGCCACAAGCTCACTGTTCGCTAAATCCGAAATATACATCAGAACCCCTCTTGTTCTGCTCACCTTTCCGACTTCAATACCCTTGCAAATGAGCTTTTCATTCTTTATAATCTTTCTCACAAGCGCGGAATTATTTCGGAGCATCTCACCGAATGCCTCCTGCGGACCATATATCGACTGCTCATTTTCTGGTTTTCCGATTCCACGATTGCCCCATTTGCGCACATCAATGGCAAATCCGCTGTCCAATCCCTCTACGAATAAACCGCAGCTCCCGAAGTTTACTTCATCTATAATATCTTCAATTTTTTTGGTTTTGGTAACCTGACTGTGCGAAACAAGCCTCTCCATTATATAGTCGGCGTCAAGATGCACTTTCTCATCTGAAAAAAGCGGAATTTTCTGCAAAGTCTCCACTATTGCCAGATCCACCATATCTGTGTCCACCATTCCGTCATAAAAAATCAAAAATGCGCGGATATTTCCTTTTAACTTTATATTTCTGATTACAACATCATTGTTTTCCGGATAAGAAAACCGATATTTTATATATTCGAGGTTTAAATCATAATTTTTCGATAAAACCTCCTCTTTTTTATCCTGTTCCTCTTTTCTTACATCGTATAAAACCGAATCGCTCTCGTTTTTTATAATAAACTTATTATTTTCGGTCGGAACCTCAAAAGTAAATATTTTTTTCAATATATTTTTCATGCTAATTCCTCTTGTAACTAACGTTTTATTTTTATTATTTCCATTTTTTTATAGTTTATACAATGTTTCACGTGAAACATAAATAGAATTATCTTAAAAATCGGGATTGTTTCACGTGAAACACAAAAAAATTGTAAAAAAAATAAAAATGTTTTGCGTGAAACATTTACATTTCAAAAATATGTGGTATAATATATAGGTAGGGAAAATTAAAATGAAAGGAAAAGAGCAATGGGTAAGATAATCGCAATAACAAACCAAAAGGGCGGCGTAGGGAAAACAACCACTGCTGTCAATCTGTCCGCGTGCCTTGCGCATAAGCATAAAAAAGTGCTTATGATAGATTGTGATGCTCAGGGAAATGCGACCAGCGGTTTTGGTATCAACCCGAAAGAAGTCAATCTTTCGATATACGACTGCCTAGTTGACGCGTCGAACGTACAAAATGCTATTATCGAAACGAAATATAAGAATTTATCGGTCATTCCGTCCGCACCGGACCTATCTGCGGCGGAAATTGAGCTTGCCTATGAAGAAAATCGCGAATTTTTCTTAAAAAATGCTTTAAAAGATATAAAGGATAATTACGATTTTATCATAATCGACTCACCGCCCGCACTCGGAATGTTGACAATTAACATAATGACCGCCGCAGATTCGGTTATAATACCGATTCAATGCGAATATTACGCGCTCGAAGGTCTGACACAGCTTATTGATTCAATAAAGCGCATTAAAAAAATGTATAATACAAGCCTTGATATCGAGGGTATTGTCGCAACAATGTATGATAAGCGCACAAATCTTTCGGTACAGGTGCTTGACGAGGTACGGAAACACTTTCCTAACAAGGTTTACCGTACATATATTCCGCGCAATGTACGCTTGTCCGAGGCGCCCAGCTTTGGTATGCCTATAATTAAGTACGACATAACATCACAAGGCGCACACGCATATTTCTTACTGGCTAAGGAAGTAATAGAATCAAATGTGTAAAAAGATGTAAAAAAAGTTCATATCGCAAAATACTACAAAATTACGAAAGAGGTGATATACATGGCAAAGAAAATGGGACTCGGGAAGGGAATTGACTCGCTTTTTTCACAGGAAACCTCGGTTTATCCCGAAGGGAGCATAGTCGAGCTGAATATAACTCAGGTTGAGCCGAACGCTAATCAGCCGAGAAAGACATTTGATGATGAAAAGTTGGAGGTTTTAGCTGAATCAATCCGACAACACGGTTTAATTCAGCCTATAATTGTTACCAAACCGGTTAACGACAGATACACAATAGTTGCCGGAGAACGCCGCTGGAGAGCCGCAAAACGTGCAGGACTTACAAAAATTTCCGCGGTAATCAAGGACTACAACAAAAAAACGGTAACAGAAGTTGCACTGATTGAAAATTTACAGCGCGAGGACTTAAATCCTATAGAAGAAGCGCTCGGATATAAGGATTTAATCGAAGAACATCACTTGACTCAAGAGGAAATCAGCGGTATTATAGGAAAAAGCAGAAGCGCAATTGCAAATTCCATGCGTCTTTTGTCCTTAGAACCGGAGCTGCAACAGCATCTTATATCAGGTGAAATATCTGAAGGACACGCACGCGCGGCGCTTTCTTTGGAGGGATTTGTGTTAAGAGAGTTTTTTATAAACCGAATCATTGAGGACGGCTTGAATGTACGCCAGGCAGAAAAACTTGCCAAAGAGCTGCAAAAAGAGCCTAAGCCGCAAAAGGTGAAAGAAACAACCGCGTACGACATTGAGCTTAAAAGAATACAGTCCAATCTCGAATCGCAGCTCGGCACAAAAGTCAAGATCACAAACGGAAACAAAAAAGGAAAAATAGAAATCGAATACTACGGCAATGAAGATTTGGAGAGAATTTTGAATTTATTGAGCTGAAAAACGGCAAAATTTCAAAATTTGACAAAAAAATCGACCTTTAAAATTAAATTCTGAAATAGTTTTTAAAGTTTTTCCATATACTTTCATTAGGAAGTATAAAAAACGCTTAAAACGCAATTTTGGGCGTATTTTGATAAATAATGAAATTTTAAAAAATTAAAAAGAGGAAAAAGAGGTGAAAAAATGAAAAAAGAAAACAAATCACTGTTTTTATACACCGCACTTATATTTTTGGTTTCTATTGTAATGATACTGATTGCTTTTGTCGGTCAGAACAATATTCAGAAAATGCAGCCCGAAACCGACAGCTCCGGAGTTACCATCACAGAAAAGGTAGATCAGCTGAGCGAGGAAAACCGACTGCTTTTGGAAGAGAGAATAGATCTTACAAGAAAAAACGAATCTCTTACAGATGAAAACAATAATTTGAAAACCCAAAATGAGCTTTTGGCAAAAGAGGTGGACATATTAAATAAATTCATTCAGATAGAGAATCTTATAAGTGAGAAAAAGCTTGACGAGGCAAAAGAAATTTATGCAACCATCGACGCTGCGGCACTTACCGATACACAAAAATTAACATATGATAAAATTACAGAAAAATTAAATTAAAACGGAGGATAAAAAAATGTTAGACATTAAGGTATTAAGAACAGAACCGGATAAAATCAGAGAGGCACTAAAAAACAGATGCAATGATTTAGACATTACACCTGCAATTGAGTTGGACAAAGAGCGCAGAGCATTGCTCGCAGACGCAGAACAGAAAAAGGCAAAACAGAACGAGATAACCAAAAAAATCCCTGCAATGAAGAAAGCGGGCGAAAATACCGACGCTATCTTTGCCGAAATGCGTGAATTATCGGACGAAATCAAAGAGGACGATGCTAAAATTTCAGAAATTGACGAAAAATTGAGAAATTTCATGTTAAGAATCCCGAATATTCCGAATAAAGATGTACCTATCGGTGCTGATGACAGTGAAAATGTTGAAATCAGACGTTACAGCGAGCCGAGAAAGTTCGATTTTGAACCGAAAGCGCACTGGGATATCGGAACTGACTTAAATATTCTCGATTTTGACCGCGGCGCAAAGATTGCCGGATCAAGATTTACCGTATACAGAGGCTTGGGTGCAAGACTTGAGCGTGCAGTTATACAATTTTTCTTAAATACACATACAGAAGAATCGGGTTACACCGAAATTTTCCCACCGTACATGGTAAACAGAGCGTCAATGACAGGCACAGGTCAACTTCCTAAATTTGAAGAGGACGCATTCAAGGTAGCAAATAACGGATACTTCCTCATTCCTACAGCCGAAGTACCTGTTACAAACCTCCACAGAGATGAAATATTAAACGGTGATGATCTGCCGATCAAATACTGTGCATATTCAGCTTGTTTCAGAGCAGAGGCAGGTTCTGCCGGACGTGACACAAGAGGTCTTATACGTCAGCATCAGTTTAATAAGGTTGAGCTGGTAAAATTTGCCGATCCCGAAAAGAGCTATGAGGAACTTGAAAAGCTCACAAACGACGCTGAAAAGCTCCTGCAAAAGCTGGGAATTGCCTATAGAGTAGTATGTCTTTCGACAGGTGACTTAGGATTCTCTTCCGCTAAAACATACGATATAGAAGTATGGATGCCGAGCTACGGAAGATATGTTGAAATCTCGTCATGCTCTAATTTTGAGGACTATCAGGCAAGACGTGCAAACATCAAATTCAAGAGAAATCCGAAGGATAAAGCACAGTTCGTACACACATTAAACGGATCAGGTCTTGCTGTCGGAAGAACGGTTGCCGCAATTCTTGAAAATTATCAGAATGCTGATGGCAGCGTAACTGTCCCCGAAGTATTGATTCCATATATGGGAACAGATAAAATCAGTAAATAATTAAATTTACAGGGCTGTAAAAATCGCTGTTTTTACAGCCCCTTTTTTAAAAATACATCATAACACAGTTTATCCCACAGATGAAATTACGGTAGATATATTATGTAAACCAAAAAATAAGTTATCCACAGGTATGGAAAACTATTATCCCCTTTATAAACTGTTGTACAGGCTTATTTTAGGGAAGTTATCCACATTATCCACATAGTTATCCACAGTTTTAATAATTTATCCAAACCGCTGAAAGCCTGTTTTTTACTTAATTTAATAAGTTTACATATTTACCTTGTCGAATGTTGTAAATTATCCATCTTTTTATACACATTCCTGGCGAAAAATGGGTTTTTACCTCTAAAATACCGCATAAAACCGTAGTTTATAGGGTTAATAAAGTTATCCACACCTGTTGATAAATATGTTGAATTTTAAGAGAAACGGAAAAAATTTATGATAACACCGAGATTAAACTCAATTATACAAAATATCGGCGGAAAAACGCTTGCCGATATAGGCACGGATCACGCATATATACCGATATATCTTCTGCAAAACGGCTTAATCGACTATGCAATTGCGTGCGATATAAAAAAAGGACCTTTGGATATTGCACGGAGCAATGTGGAAAAGTATAATATCGAAAACATCGAATTAAGACTCGGCCCGGGACTTAACCCGATAGCCGAAAATGAAACCGAGACAGTCGTAATCGCAGGCATGGGCGGCGATATGATAATGCACATATTATCCGAAAACCCGAAAAAATCACACTCATTTAAAGAAATAATCTTGCAGCCGATGAACTGTCAAAAAGAGCTTAGAATGTGGCTTGTAAATAACGGATTTGAGATAGTCGGTGAGGATCTTTCAAAGGAAGGATTTAAGGTATATAATCTCATAAAGGTAAAAAGCGGAGAAAATAAGCACGAATTTACAAGCGAGCTTTCTTGGCATCTTCCCGAATATCTTTTTTTACATCCGCTTTTTCCAATGCTTTACGATAAAAAAAAGCGTGAATTTACCAAAATATTAAACGGCTTGAAAAAAGCCGAAAATAAGGACTTTGCCGAAATCAAACGGCTTGAAAATCTTTTGGAGGAGATGAAAAAAATATGATTTTATCGGAAATTATCAAAATCATTGATGCTGAATACCCGAAAAATCTCGCATACGAATGGGATAACGTCGGACTTTTAGCCGGGCGCGCGGATATGGATATAAAAACCGTTCTGGTAACTTTGGATATTACACCCGACGTTGTAAAAGAGGCGAAAGAGTGCGGCGCGGAGCTGATTTTATCGCACCATCCGCTGATTTTTGACGGCATAAAAAACTTTTGCGAGAACAATTCCAAAACGAATATGTATATAGATATAATAAGAAATAAAATTGCCGTATACTCGGCTCATACAAATATGGACACAGCGCCAAACGGCATAAATCAAAAGCTTTCGGAGCTTTTCTCAATAAAAAACACAATGCCTCTCGATCCCGAAACCGGGCTTGGAAGAGTCGGCGATATTGAGCCTAAACCGTGCGGGGATTTTATAAAAGAGGTATCGGAAAAGCTCTCGACACCGATTAAGTTTTCGGGCGATAGTAAAAAGATAATAAAAAGAGCGGCAGTCGGCTCGGGCGCCTGCGCGGATCTTATCCCAAATGCAATCGCAGGCGGTGCAGACGTATTTATAACTGCGGACGTCAAGTATCATAACGCGATAGATGCCGTATCGGACGGACTCTCTATAATCGATGCCGGGCATTATCCGACAGAGATTATCGTTATGGATATGTTTTGGGAACTCTTGAAAAATACCGATTTAAAAATTGTAAAATCAAAAAACAAAGATATTTTTTCATTTATTTTATAAATATTTTTCTAAATAATGCAGATAATAAAAACACAATCTATAAAAAGAGAGGTTTTTAGAAAATGAAAAATATAATTTTTGTTTTGGCACTTGCCGCTGCTTTGAGCATATCTGCCTGCGGCAGCAACAATACTACCGACAACGGCACAACAGACGACATGACTACAAATGACACTACAGACAAAAATAAAACAAACAATAAAGATGATAACAATATCATCGATGATGCCGGGGACGCGGTAAAAGACGTCGGTGACGGCGTTGCGGACGGTGTTAAAGATGTAGGCGACGGTGTCGGTAACGGCGTTAAAGATATATCGGGCGATAATAATAATAACAATACCAATAACAACAAATAACAAAAACGGGACGATTTTTGATCGCCCCGTTTTTTTCTGTTTTAAAAATATATACCTAATAATTAAAAATCAGAATTTTTGCCTTACTTCCAATTTTGTCGGAATCAAAAAATAGAAGATAGAATTTCGATTCTTTTTTAAAAAAAACTTGTTTTTTTCCTGCCCGACGGCGTACATTTGGTACGCCGAGCGGTTAAAAATCAGAATTACAGCTCTATTTCAAATTGTGGCGGAATAGAAAAATAGGAGATAGAATTCCGATTCTTTTTAAAAAAACTTGTTTTTTGGCTGCCCGACGGCATATATTTGTGCGCCGAACGGTTAAAAATCGAAATTGCAGCCCTATCTCAAATTACGGCGGAATAGAAAAATAGTGGTCAGAACGGTTTATAAATAACATAAGCCGAAGGCTTATGCCTGCCTGATAGCGTACATTGGTACGCCGAGCGGTAAAAAATCGAGATTATAGCCCTATTTCAAATTGTGGCGGAATAGAAAAATAGGAGATAGAATTCCGATTATTTTACAAAAAACTTGTTTTTTGCTTGCCCGACGGCGTACATTTGGTACGCCGAGCGGTTAAAAATCAGAATTACAGCTCTATCTCAAATTACGGCGGAATAGAAAAATAGGAGATAGAATTCCGATTATTTTACAAAAAACTTATTTTTTGCTTGCCCGACGGCGTACATTTGGTACGCCGAGCGGTTAAAAATCAGAATTACAGCTCTATTTCAAATTACGGCGGAATCAAAAAATAGAAGATAGAATTCCGATTATTTTACAAAAAACTTGTTTTTTGCTTGCCTGACGGCGTACATTGGTACGCCGAATGGTTATTTATTTCCGTTGTGGCCCTATTTTTCTATTCCGAGGGCTTTCTTGGCAAGGAGGTCTGCTAAATCATTGTATTTGTCACCCGAGTGACCTTTGACTTTTATGAAGTTAACGGCTAATTTGTTTTTTATCGAATTGTAATAATCCCTGTAGCTTATCGTGCCGGGCTTGTTTGCCTGCCATTCACCGGTGCACCACTTCTCAATGCCCATGTAATCGTAATATATGTCAATTTCCGGGATACCGTTTTCTATACAGTATCTCATGACAAACTCCGCACCCTTTATTTCTCCGGCAACATTGCGCATTGAGATAAGCTCGGGATCGGAAAATTTTTCGGAAAATTCAAGTGCCTCTCCATCTTTAAAAAGTACAGCACCGTATGAAAATTCAAGCTTATCCTTTGAAAAACTGCCGTCTACATAAGCATAAAACTCGGATTTTTCTTTTTTCTCACTCTCGCCTTTTATAAAATTTTCAGCATCGATTCTATTTGAAAAACTCTTGTATGACGCGCCGGAAAATCCCATAACCTGCCGTTTGCACTCGTCCCAGCTTTCAAATATCCCGATTTTTCTTCCGTTTTTAACGGCATAGTATTTTCCCAAAAAAAATTCCTCCTTTATTTTTGATCCGGACTTTTTTTACATCTCTTTTATAAATTATATAGTAGATTTTTCATTTCGTCAATAAAAATCTATACTTATCTTATTAAAATTCACCCGTAAATTTATCACAAAAGTAAAAAATTTAAAAAATATGTGATTTACGATTGAAAAATCTTTTAAAATGTAGTATTATATAAGATGGATATGTTTTGATATGTTTTGGGTAAAAGTAAAATTACCCTATAGGATAAATTTTACAGGGAGGATAAAAATGAATGTAAATGAAATATGGGACTATGCTCTTTCATATATAAGGAATGATTCCGGCTCTATAGTCGGCTATAATACATATATAAAAGAAGCGCACCCTTTTGATTTTATAAACGGTACTTTGAGAATTTCCGTTTCTACACCCTTAATCAAAAATATGATTGAGCTTCGTTACAAAGACAAAATCGAACACTCGGTTACAAAGATAACGGGCAGACCGGCAAGACTTGAGATTGTGGTCGGCGATATTGAACCAATCGAAGAAAAGCCGCAGCCGACAGTCGAGAATGTGCAAAAAAATAACAGCTCCGGCTTGAATCCGCGCTATACCTTCAGCAATTACGTTGTCGGCTCGTCAAACGAACACGCGGCGGCAGTCGCAATGAGCGTTGCAAAATATCCCGGTCAGACGAATAATCCGCTGTTTTTATACGGTAATTCAGGACTCGGAAAAACTCACCTTATGCACGCAATCGGAAATGAAATAGTAAAAAACTCACCGGAAAAATCGGTTTTATACGTTACAAGCGAGCGATTCACAATCGATATGATAAATTCTCTGCGCGACAAGAAAATGGAGGATTTCAGAAAGAAATACCGTGATATAGATGTTCTTCTGATAGATGATGTGCAGTTTATCGAGGGAAAGGAAGGCTCACAGGAAGAATTTTTCCATACCTTCAATGAGCTTTACATGAACAATAAGCAAATCGTCTTAACAAGCGACCGAAAGCCGAGAGATCTTGTGACTTTGGAGGAAAGGCTCAGAAACAGATTTGAATGGGGCTTAAATATTGACATTTTAACGCCGAACTATGAAACAAGAATGGCGATATTAAAAAAGAAAGCCGAGAGCAGAAACATCACAATCGATGAAGATGTTCTTTCATATATAGCAGAGCGCATAGACTCTAATATACGAGAGCTTGAGGGCGCATTATCGAAGATTATATCGTATGCCGGGATAAGCCACAAAGAGATAGACATAGATGTTGCCGATTATATCCTGCGCTCGATTCTTCCCGATGAGGATCTGATAAAGGTAACACCCGATAAAATAATGGAAAACGTTGCATCATACTACAGTATAAACGTAACCGACATAACGGGAAAATCGAAACAAAAGCGTTTTGCTCTGCCGCGGCAGATTGCAATGTATCTTTGCAAGAACATGACCGACTTAAACTTTACCATGCTTGCAAGAATATTCGGAAACCGCGACAGAACGACTGTAATGTATGCTGTGGATAAGATTGCCGAAATGGCAAAAGAGAATGCCGCGGCAAAGCGGGATATTGAGAATATATCGAAGAACATAAACAATTAATAAAGGGAATGTTAAAAAACTCCGGAACGCAAGAAAAGAAACAAAATATACATATTATAGAAAATATAATTGTTACAGTTTTGATTTTGTTAAAGTAGAAAAATCAAAAAATATGATTTTTCACAAAATTATTTCTTTTCTTGCTATCAACAAACTTCGCCTCTCGACGTACATATGTACGCCTTCGGGTATCCCAAAGCTAAAGCTTTGGCTCAGTTTGTTAATTCCAAAGCTTTTTTCCTATTCCCTAATAAATAGGGTAAAAGCTCAGGAACGCAAGAAAAGAAACAAAATATACATATTATAGAAAATATAATTGTTACAGTTTTGACTTTGTTAAAATAGAAAAATCAAAAAAAATATGATTTTTCATAAAATTATTTCTTTTCTTGTTATCTACAAACTTCCGGTCGTCGGATAGTTAAAAGCTTTTTTCCTACCCCAAACAAATAATGTAAAAGCTCAGATTACAAAAATATATGTTAATAACATAGTGGATAAGCCGTGGATTGGGCTTGGATAAAAAGAGGATTAAAATTTTGGGAAATTTCTGCTGTGGATAAAATTAAATATTCCACATTTTTGCAAACACCCGATGTTAATAAAAAAATGCGATAAAATAAAGGGGTTTGATGACTTTTCCATCATATCCCCGATACTACTACTATTACTACTGTAATTAATATTAATACCTACGTAGGTACGTACAGAAAACTCTTATTTAAAAATTTTATAAAAAGTGAGGATAAGTTCATGAAGGTACTAAGCAATAAGGCAAGTCTTTTGGAAATAATAAATACCGTTCAGAAGGCTATAACTTCAAAACCGTCAATGGCTATAATGGAATGTATAAAGCTTGACGCAGACGCAAGAGGAGATATGACCGTTACAGGAAACAATCTTGAAATTGCAATCGAATATAAAACGGTGTGCAATATCCCCGAGGGCGGAAGCATTGCGCTTAATTCAAAAATGTTCGGTGAAATTATAAGAAGGCTTCCCGACGGTGACGTTTTATTGAATGTAAACGAAGAAAACAACGTTACTACCATAAAATGCGCAAACAGTGAGTTTAATATAAAGGGACTTGATGCGAACGAATACCCTGCCGTTCCCGAGATTGAGGAAAATTACAGATTCTCAATGACTCATGCTCAGTTAAAAAAGATGATAAGAAAGACTATCTTTGCGGTATCGCAGAATGAGGCAAGACGCCCGATTTTAACAGGTGCTCTTTTTGATATAAATACAGGTGTTTTAAATGTTGTCGCAACAGATACATACAGACTGGCGATTGTATCGGAAACCGTAAATTCATCTTTGGAAAATAAGAAGTTTGTAATTCCTGGTTCAACTCTAAGAGAGCTTTTAAAGCTTTTGCGCGATGACGATGAAACGGTGGATATTATAGTATCGAAAAGACACGCGATGTTCGATTTCGGAACGTTTAAGGTAACAACAAGACTTTTGGAGGGCGAATTTATAAAATATGAGCCTATCTTAAAGACTCCAAACAGCATTTATGTAAAGGTTAATATAAGAGATTTTTCCGAGAGTTTGGAGCGTGCGTCACTTCTTATAAATGACGATATGACGGCAAAAGCGGAAAAGGTGCCTGTAAGGCTCAATATCACGCTCGATAAAATCGAGATAACCTGTATTACAGGCAAGGGTATGGTGCATGATGTTGTCGAGGCGAGCGTTTCGGGTGACGATATAGAGATCGGATTTAACCACAGATACCTTTTGGAGGCTCTTCGTGCCTGCGAGGATGAGGTCATAAGAATAGAATTTTCAAATCCGAGAAGTTCGTGCTTTATACGCTCGGAGGAGGATAACAGCTTTACTTATATGGTATTGCCGGTAAGACTCTATAACGATTAAAAGGGAAAATATTATGCAGATTAAGAAAATTATAAGCTGGGAATGTGACGAAAACTGTTATCTTGTAAGCGAGGGAAAAGCCGGTATCTTGATAGATCCAGGTTTTTCGGGCGATGATATAACCGATGCGTGCAAAGGGTATGATATTGAGTATATTTTTTTAACGCACAGCCATTTCGATCATGTAAAATCAGCCGCAGAGATTAAGGAAAAAACCGGCGCAAAGATTGTATCGAGCAAAAAATGCAGTGAAAATCTGGGAGATAATATTAAAAATGTATCATATCTTTTCGGTGAGGACGAAACCTTTGCACCGGCGGATATTATTGTCGGCGACAACGAGGTTATAAAGACCTCTTTTTGCGATGTAAAATGCATATTTACACCGGGACATACCGATTGCTCGGTGTCGTTTGTGATAGAAGATCACGTGTTTACGGGAGATACGATCTTTAGAATGAGCGTCGGAAGATGGGATCTGCCGACGGGTAATTTTTCAGAGCTTGAAAAGTCTGTTAAAGAGAGAATTTTTACCCTTTCCGATAATTTTACGATTCATTCGGGACATGGTGCCGATTCAAGCGTGGGATTTGAAAAGGCAAATAACCCATATGTGAAATAACGGTTAGGTAATTTGAAACGTTAGTTTTTAAATTACTTATAAAATAACGGGAGAGTAGTTATGATTTTAATACAGGAAGGCTACAGCTGCGAATTTGAGATGAATATATTTATAAATATTTTTTTCGATAAAACCGACAAAGGAAATATTTATACATATTTTTCGCATGAAAACGATATACTGAGTGTTAAAACAAAAATTGAGTTTAACGGTAAAGAATATTTCGGGGAGTATTCGCAAAAATTCTCATCTTCGGAGAGTGATGAAAAGCTTAAAAAAAGAATATATTGCTGCGCCTGCACAAAATCTTTCTGTATTGCCGCAAAAAAAATCAGAAATATTACCCTGCCGTGGGGAGTAATGTCGGGGATACGTCCGGCAAAATCGGTCAGAAAATACCGTGAAAAGGGTTTTTCCGATAATGAGATAAGAGGATTGCTTAAAAGCATATATGATGTTTCAGATGAAAAAATCGAGCTTGCCATGGAGGTATCGAAAAACGAGGAGATGGTTTTAAGTAAAATCGGCGAAAATTCGGTAAGCGTGTATATAGGTATACCCTTTTGCCCGTCAAGATGCCTCTATTGCTCTTTCGTTTCGACTGATATCCGCTACAGCGGAAAATACATGGACGGTTTTGTGGAGTGCCTTATAAAAGAGATTGAAAAAACGAAAGAGATATTGAATAATCTCGGACTTCACGTTGAAAATATATATATCGGCGGCGGAACGCCGACAACACTCTCGGCAGAGCAGCTTTCACGTATTCTTTTTGCGGTTGAGGAAAATCTTATAACGCAAAAATTAAACGAGTTTACACTTGAAGCAGGAAGAGCCGATACGATTACCAAAGAAAAGCTTAAGGCGATAAAATCGGGAAATGTCACAAGGATAAGCATAAATCCGCAGACGGCGAATGACGAAACTTTAAAACTGATCGGCAGAAAGCACACCTTTTCAGATGTAATTGAAAAATATAATGAGGCAAGAGAGGTCGGCTTTGACGATATAAATATGGATTTGATAGCAGGACTTCCCGGGGAGACTCCCGAGATGTTTTACAGGAGCATAGATGAGGTTATAGCACTTGATCCCGAGAATATAACTGTACATTCAATGTGTATAAAGCGTGCTGCGGCGCTGAATTTTTCGGGAATAAAGCTTTCGGACGAAAATTATATACAAAAGATGCTCTCATATGCGCAAAAGCGCATGAGGGAAACCGGAAGAGCGCCGTATTATATGTATCGGCAGAAGAATATTTCGGGAAACAGCGAGAATGTCGGCTATGCGAAAAAAGGCAAGATGTCGTTTTATAATATAAATATCATGGAGGAGGCGCAGACGATAATTGCCTTGGGAGGCGGCGGTGCGTCAAAGCTTGTTTTGGAAAACGACATCGAAAGAGTATTCAATTTCAAGGACCCTTACGAGTATATCAGAAGATTTGATGAAATTTTGGATAAAAAAGATGAAATCGAGAGGATATTGAAAAGATGATTAACGATATTAATAGAAAGATAATAAATGAATATGAAACCGACAGAACAATGGCTTTGGCAAGGCGTGACAGCTTTGTAAAAAAGGTTTTGGAAAAATATCCCGAGATTGATGAATTTACAAAAGAGATAAATCGCTTAGGGCTTGAAAATACGAAAAATATTTTAAGAAATCCCGAAAAGGCGAAAGAATATAATTCCGAGTTTAATAAAAAATTAAATTCGCTTGTTGCAAAAAAAGAAGAATTTATGAAGAAAAACGGAATCCCGGCGGATTATGACAAGCCGCATTATAAATGCGCTCTCTGCCAAGATACCGGCTATACCGAGGACGGTAAAAAATGCCGCTGCTATAAAGATAAAATAATTAAGTATACTTATAAAAGCTCGAATTTGAGCGAGGTTATGAAGGGAATGTCATTTGAGAATTTCTCGCTTGATTTTTACAGCAGCGAGAAAAAAGACGGATTTTCCGAGCGGGAAAACATGGAGTATATCTTAAAAGCGTCGAAGGATTTTTGTAATGATTTTGAAAACAGAAGAAATATACTCTTTTACGGAGCGCCCGGATTGGGAAAGACGTTTATATCGGTATCGATTGCAAGAAAATTCATAGAAAATGAGAAAACCGTCATCTATATTTCGGCAACAAAGCTTTTTTCGGGCTATGATGATTACAAATTCGGCAGAAATGCCGTGTTTGAGGATTTTCTGAATGATCTTTATTTGGCAGATCTTTTAATAATAGACGATCTCGGCACAGAATATATCTCAAAGCTTTCGGTTCCGTTTTTGTTTGATCTGGTAAATGACAGAATACTGAAAAATAAAAAGATAATAATAAACACGAACTTAGAACCGAATGCTTTGGAAAATGCATATTCTCTCCGATTTATGTCAAGAATATATGAGCACTTTGATGTATTTAAGTTCCGCGGCAAGGATATACGCATTCAAAAGCAGTACAACTGATTACGCGAAAAATAAACGGCGCATCTCACTATTATTCATCACTCGGAGTATATTTAGTACGCCATCGTGACTCATAACAGCAATCTGCTTGTTTCTTTTCCGCGTTAAGGAAAATGAATAAACTGCGCATCTTACCATTATTCATTACTCAGAGTACAATGAGTACGCCTACGCATTTTATAAAAGTAATTTGTTTATTTCTTTTTTGTGTTAAGGAGAATGAAAAAAACGCGTATCGGCGTATTAAAAATTATATAAAAAAGGATTTTGGCAATGAAAGAAAAAATACTTGAAATACTTAAAAATTCCGACAGTTTTATTTCGGGCGAAGAGATAAGCGGCATTCTCGGTATTTCGAGGGCTGCGGTCTGGAAGCATATAAACGCTTTAAAAAAGCAGGGGTATAATATAGAATCGGTCACAAAAAAAGGATACAGGCTAAAAAATTCATGCGAAAAAATTCTTGTCGGAGAGATAGAAAGAAATCTCACCACCGAGTACATAGGAAGAAATATAATTTTTTATGAAAATACAGACTCCACAAATCGCCAAGCAAAGCTGAATAATACGGAAGCGGACGGGAGCGTGTTTATTGCGGAGAATCAGAATATGGGCAGGGGCAGACTTTCGCGCGAATGGGCGTCTCCGCCGATGAGCGGAATATACATGAGCCTTCTTTTAAAGCCCGATATCTCTCCGGCAAGCGTTTCACAAATCACGCTTGTTGCCGGAATCTCGGTTTTACAGGCTCTGGGAGATTATACCGAAAAAGATGTCTTTATCAAGTGGCCGAACGATATTGTAATCGGCACGAAAAAGGTATGCGGCATATTAACCGAGCTTGCCGGTGAAGAAAACCGTATTAATTATGTTGTTTTGGGGATAGGTGTAAATGTTAATATGAAAAGCTTTGATGAGAAAATCGAAAATAAGGCAACATCGCTTTTTATAGAGGAAAACAAGGTGTTCGACAGATCTGAAATTATCGCGTCAATACTAAACGCTTTTGAGAAAAATTATAATATCTTTTTGGAAAGCGGATTTTCCGCCTTAAAAGAAAAATACGAAAAATCATGCATAACTCTCGGAAAAGAAGTAGAGATTATAACTCCCAAAAAAAGCTATACTGCATTTTCCGTAGGAGTAGATGAAAACGGCTGCCTTATAGTCGAAAATGACGGCAAGAGGGAGATTATAAATTCGGGAGAGGTGTCGGTTCGAGGACTATATGGATATGTATAGGGAATGTTAAAAAACTCCGGAACGCAAGAAAAGAAGCAAAATACACACATTATAGGAAATATAATTGCTGCGGTTTGGTTTTATTAAGGTAGAAAAATAAAAAATATGATTTTTCATGAAATTATTTTTTTTTCTTGCTATCAACAAACTTCGCCTCTTGGCGTACCCATGTACGCCGTCGGGTATCCCAAAGCTTTAGCTTTGGCTCAGTTTGTTAATTCCAAAGCTTTTTTCCTATCCCCTCTGTTCTTTTTGGAGGGTATTGTGGGGTACTAACTCCTGATTTTTACTTAAGAATTTTAATTGAAAAACGTTAATTTTATTTTTTATGTGTATATAAAGGGGGTAAACTATGGCTGAAGAAAATATAAAGATAATATCACAAAATAAAAAAGCGCGTCATGATTATTTTATAATCGAAACGATAGAGGCAGGGATTGAGCTTTTCGGAACAGAGGTAAAATCGGTTCGCCAGGGAAAAGTAAATCTGACTGATGCGTATGCGTCAATCTCTGACGGCGAGGTTTATGTAAAGCATATGAACATAAGTCCGTATGAGCAGGGCAATATCTTCAATAAAGATCCTTTACGCGATCGCCGTCTGCTTCTGCACAAAAAGCAGATTCTAAAGCTGATCGGTCAGATAAAGCAAACGGGATTTTCCCTGATTCCGCTTTCGGTATATTTAAAAGGCTCGCTTGTAAAGGTTTCTCTGGCGGTTGTAAAGGGTAAAAAGCTCTATGATAAGCGCGATTCGATTGCAAGCCGCGATTCAAAAAGAAATATGGACAGGGCATTTAAGGAGCATAATCAAAGAATGTAAAAATAAAAGAGCAAACTCAGAAAAATACGGATATATTTTGAAGAGCTTGCTTTTTTTATTCCTGTTTTTGAATTTAAATTCCACGTTTTACTCTAAAATAATCGCATTTTATAAACATAGGTGTGGATAACTTCGGCAGAAAATTGTGTTTATGTGTATAAATCAAATATATTGTGGTTTTTCAGAAAAAAAATTCAAAAAAAACGCAATATATTCAAAAAAAGACTTGCATTATAAAAGTATGTATGTTATAATAAAAGACGTAGAAGGAAATTACATTCTACCCTTTTATCCTATACATATCAAACAGAAAAGCATCGGGCGACGGTGCTTTTTGTTTTTATAAAATACTTAAGTTTTCGCATTACGGAAAAAGACTTGACATTTAGTGGAAAATGTAATAAAATAAAAGTGTGGCGCAATAAATTTTTGTGTTCTATACATAAATAAATAGCGAGGAGAGATTAACGTGAAAATTACAGATGATATTAAATATATCGGCGTTAACGATCATGATATTGATTTGTTCGAGGGACAGTATATAGTTGAAAACGGCATGGCATATAATTCTTATGCCGTAATTGACGATAAAATTGCAATAATGGATACGGTTGACGCTTATTTTACAGATGAATGGCTTGAAAATATAGAAAAAGCATTGGGCGGACGTACACCGGATTATCTGATAATACAGCATATGGAGCCGGACCATTCGGCAAACATAATGAATTTTGTAAATAAGTATCCGAATGTAAAAATTGTTGCATCGGCAAAAGCGTTTGTGATGATGAAGAATTTCTTCGGAATTGATTTTTCGGATAAAAGCATAGTTGTGGGCGAGGGAGATACATTGAATCTCGGCAAGCATACGCTTTCCTTTATTACCGCGCCGATGGTTCACTGGCCCGAGGTTATCGTAACATATGATAATTTTGATAAAGTGCTTTTTTCGGCAGACGGATTCGGCAAATTCGGTGCGCTTGACGTTGATGAGGATTGGGCATGTGAGGCAAGACGCTATTATTTCGGCATTGTCGGAAAATACGGCGCACAGGTTCAGAGTCTTTTGAAAAAGGCGGCGGCTTTGGATATTAAGACAATCTGTCCTCTTCACGGACCTGTATTAAAAGAAAATCTCGGATATTACATAGATCTTTATAATACCTGGTCATCATACGGTGTTGAGAGCGAGGGGGTTGTGATTGCATATACTTCGGTTTACGGCAACACGAAAAAAGCGGTGGAGGAGCTGGCAGAAAAGCTTAAGAGTAAGGGCTGCGAGAAGGTAAGCGTAAATGATTTGGCAAGATGCGATATGGCGGAGGCTGTGGAGGACGCGTTCCGCTACGGTAAGCTTGTTTTGGCGACTACCACGTATAATGCTGATATTTTCCCGTTTATGCGTGAGTTTATAAATCATCTAACGGAGCGTAATTTCCAAAACCGTAAGATTGGCTTGATAGAAAACGGAAGTTGGGCGCCTATGGCGGCAAAGGTGATGAAAGCAAGCTTTGAAAAGAGCAAGAATATTACCTTCTGCGATACGGTTGTTAAGATAAATTCGGCTTTGAATGATGAAAGTAAGGCGGAGATTGAAAAGCTTGCGGAGGAAATATTAAGATAAAAAATATGGGGCTGTAAAAAAATCAATTGATTTTTTTTACAGCCTTTGCTTTTTTCTATATCACCTTGTTTATTTCTTTTTCAATACAAAACCTGTATTTGTTTGACATTTTTTCAATAAAATAGTATAATTTAGAGTGAGGTTATGAAAGGAAGATAAAATATGGAAAATGAAAGATGTGAATTTTGCAAATATAATCTTAGTATAATCGAAAAGCTCAAAAAGACTCTTCCCGATGTCGAAACCGTCCAGCAATTATCGGACGTTTTCAAGGTTTTCGGTGATCCGACAAGAATAAGAATTTTATGGACGCTTTTCGATGATGAAAAATGCGTATATGATATAGCCGAATCGATTTCCATGACACAATCGGCGGTAAGTCATCAGCTGCGCGTCCTAAAGCAGGCGCGCCTGATAAAATCGAGGCGCGACGGAAAAAATACCTTCTACTCTCTCGACGACGATCATGTAAAAAGGATAATCGAGCAGGTTATGATACACATAAACGAAAAATAAACGGCGTATCTTGTCATTTGCAGCCGCTTGACGTACGCAAAGTACGCCGGCGCGTCTTTAAATAACAATCTACTTGTTTATTTAAAAATAGCGGCGTATCTTGCCATTTACAACTA
>CAKSDE010000022.1 GCA_934444735.1 uncultured Clostridia bacterium
ATTGGGAGCAGACAAAATAGCCTGTTCCCCTAAAAAAAATTGTACTTTTTTGTGTCTACTTACTTGACTATAGTTCACCTTCTTCCAAAAATATGCGTTCCCATTTTTTTAGAAATTCGAAACTGTTTTCTTTTAAGTGCGGAAAATACTTTCTCATTGTTTCACGATATCCTAAATGATGTTCTCGCATATCCATTATAACACAAATTTTAAATTTCGCACTATAATTTTTGTTTTTTCTCCCCGTTTTACACATAAAAATATGCACCTCCAAAAGTGTCTAACTTTTGGGGTGCATATCACTTATACAATAGATACTGCATTTTTTTACCAAAGCAATAATAGAACTGTTCACTTGTAATATCTCTCATGGCATTTTGCCACGCTCTACCCTTCCCATACGAACGGAATCATAGGCATACCGATACTATTTTTTACATTTCCGCCCCAATTTTGCTCAGGAGTCAGATTAGCATACGAATATCTGATGATTTTAGCATTTGATGCGCCTTTTATAATTATTTTATCTTTATCCAAAATTTCGGCTTTTACACCGTTTATAAAAAACCTGTCACAGCCCGTTTCAAAGCCACGAACTTCTCCGTCCGCTGTCAAACCGTTTGCGCAATGACTGAATTGCAGTATCAGATCCTCACCTTTTCGGCTAACGCTCTTGATTATGGGACTGCTCCATTCACCTATATCTTTACCGTATACATTCGCAAGCGCCGCCATCGCGCACCTTTCCCCTATCGGCGTCTTATATTTAGGGTGAATCGGATCTTCCCCCTCCTCACCGGTCGGTCCCATATCCGCCGTACCAATCAGGTATACATTATCAACTTCATCTGCAAACTTTCTCTGAATCTCTCTTATCACCTTAAAATCAAACGGCTCCATCTCAAACGGACAAAGCTGCACCAAAATCACCGGCAGCTGCAAATCGTTAAAAGCGGCTCTGTATTGTTCAATAAGCTTTTTTAAAAGTTCTTTATAATAAATCGGTCTTTCGTATGCCGAATCGGTTTCTCCCTGATACCAAAGCATACCTTTAACAAAAAATCTTTCAATCGGCGCTGTCATAGCATTATAAAATGCCGTGGGGATCATTGACCATGCACTCTTTACATTCTCTCTTTCCCGTTTGAGCTGTCTTTGAAATATTGCGTCCCTATCGCACAATTTAAGATTTTCATCGGATAAAAATGACACAATCGAATTTCCGCCGCGATAATTTTTTATTAACCCTACCGGAACATTTATATTTTCAGCCAGATATTGTCCGAAAACGCAGCCAACAACACTTAGATCCATGCAATTTTCTTTATTTAATTTTATCCACTTCGGATTATTCAGCTCTTCGTTTTTCAAAAAACTTATGTCTTGTGCCATATCAAGGAATCGAATATCACAATTACCAAATTTTTCAATATATTCTTTTGTACCGCTGCAATAATTAAAATCACATTCTATATTTGACTGTCCGCTGCAAAGCCATACGTCCCCTACTGCCACATTGGACAATGTCACGCTTTCATCTCCGTTACTGATTTTGATTTGAAGTCCGTGGCATGCCTCCATTGCCTCCAACTCGGTTTCCCATCTGTTCTTTTCGGAGCTGACCTTTTTTTGACGCAATAATTTTTCTCCCGAAAAAATCTCCACGCAAATCATTGAATTTTTACTGCAATACCCACAGAATTTAATAGGTTTTCCTCTCTGAAAAATCATATTATCGCTGTATATATTTAATAATTTTATCATTTCCGTTCCCTTCTGCAAATGATAGAACTGCAGCAAGAAAAATCATCTTGCTACAGTTCTGTCCGTCTTTCGTTTTTATGTCCCTATTTTCTCGTCCCCATAAATCATTCTTTTACAACAATACACCAAGACGAATATGCATATATATCATAAAAGAATACTTTGTCACCGACCTGTATAGCGGAATAATCCGAACATCTCGCCTTTGGTTTATTGCCTGTTTTATCAATAACCGCCACATTGCCGGTAACTCTTGTCACTGATATTCGCGAATCACCGTAATCTACAACCAGCAAATTACTGTCCGGATCACGTTCTATAACCGTTCCCGAAATATAGTGATAATCGGCATATCTGTATATACTTCCAGGATCCGGCAGATTCCATCCGGATGCAAAAGAACTCATAATTCCCGAAATTCTGTTACCGTTTACCGCATACCTGTTAAAATCTCCTGCTTTAAATGAGTTCATTTTTTCCGCAACAGATTTTGAAACCAAATAATTTCTTTCTTCGCAGGCACCGCCGTTTAAATATAACCCCGTAACGCTATATTCCGTATCTTCCTTTTCCTCATTATATATTTCGGAAATCTTCTCGATGAGAATAAATCCTTCACTGCCGACAGTCTCTTCTCCGCCTTTATAAATCGCCGCACCTATAAGATAATATCTGTTCGGGTTGTACAGTTCAAGAGGCACCTTGACCGATTCATCTCCCCACGGGAGTTGGGTATTTCTTATCACCGCAAAATCTTCTTCGTTATCAAGATTATCCGGCACTCTGAATATTACCGTATCGGTCGAAAGCTGATAATTGCTATTTATAAGATAAATACATCTGTAATTCATAAAGTTTTCAAACGAACCGCAGTAGTTCATCTTTTCGGTATCTTTTGCCTCATCTTCGGTATTTCTCATAGTATCGATAAAGGTAAGCGAATCATTTCCGTTTATCACATCTATTCCGTCGCTTTTATAACGGAAAATGTTATCCGTTATATTTTCCTTATTCTCTAAAAGAATCGTTCCCGCCTCTTCATCCTGCATTTTCTTTCCGTCCAGCACAACTTTATCCGCAACCTTGCTGGTTCTCCAATCGCCGTCCTGCGACAGATATTTTATTCGGTATATGTCATTTTCCTCGTCATATATAATCTTCTTAATATATCCGAAACTATACTGACTTCCCTCTTTAAAGCCTGCAATTTTGCTGTCGTCCGAAATATAAAAGGTTCCCGTCATACCGACTTTTAATTGTTTGAGTCCCGATGAAACATCTTTTGTACACAAATCATAATCATTCGAGATTTTATAAGAATTACCGTTTATCTCCAATGTATTTTCGCTGTTATCAATTGAAGTAATATTTCCTCTGAGCACATTTCTCGATATGTTTATTTCCGCATAGCCGCCGTCATAAGTAGACATGAGCCTTATAACATCATTGGTTTTCAAGGAATCAACGCCAACAGTTGCACCGTTCATAAAATATCTTATCCGCGCATTATCCTTTATGGATATATAATTCTTTTCATTGTATTTCGCACCGTATTTGAGCCTTATCTCTTCTTCCTGCATATCAACGGTATCAACAAGAAAATATCTGTACGTCCAGACAACAGCCATATCGTATCTGCCGCCTTTGGAGGTTGCCTGCAATTCAACTCTGCCGTCTTTATCTGCAATAAAATTCTCAAGACTTGCATTTGCATTATACTTTCCGTTATAAACAACAGTTTTTATCTCTGAAATATTCACACTCTTTTCTTTTCCGTCACTTTCATATTTCAGTTTTGATGAATTACATTCGTATATATCTTCAAAGTTTATTACCAGTGAATTGTTAACATTTTCCTGTTCGATAAAAAGAAGTACAAACTCATCCTGTTCATCATCATACCGGGCATAGCCTTTAACTCTGCAACCCAAATAATTCTCCGCCGCCGTTTCGCCTATTGCATATAATTCTCTCTCAATTTCCACATACCCTTTTTTCACGTGCGCCGTACCGTAAAGATTTATTCCTTCTATGGCATTCAAAACACCTTTTATCTCAACCACGCCGAACACATTACTCAAAAGCGTATTTTGTGACAACGGTCCTGAGGCTACATATATAGGGTAACCGCCAAATTCAACATTTAATGCGTTAAAAAGAATTTCCGCAAAATCATCTTTGGTAATATATTGATTTGCCAAAAGGCTAACACCGTCCGAAAGTCCCGTACTGTCCGCAAGATTCTGAATTGAAACCGCATCGCTTTTTTCCATTTTCCATGAATATCCCAACGCCTCAAGAATGGATTCATACACTTCAGAAAGCCTGGCTTTCACATTTTCTTCTTTGTACATCGGTGTTTTCCCCGTCATAAGCAATACCGAATTTTTAAGCTCCGACCTTTTTAAGTATTCTTTTCCGTTAAACGGATTTTCCTGTGAATTTTCCAGTATTCCCAGTTTTACCAAAATATCAAGCTTATAATTATCGGTATCTGCCGTACCCTCTGTATCAAATCTGTAAACATCATCCATATAATCGATACCGTCAATATTTTCTATCGCGGCAAACGATGTATTCATCAGAAGAGTCATCGACAGCATCATTATAAAGCTTACTATTCTTTTTTTCATATCATCACTCTCCCAACAAATCCATCATTCTTGTAAGCAGAACCGCCATCTGCGCTTTTGTCGTATTTCCCCGCGGTGTAAATTCCGTCGCAGATGTTCCGATCATCAATCCCGTTCCAAGAATTGCGTCAACATATTCAACTGCCCATGCAGATATTTTTTCGCGATCCGCAAACCTTGAAACATAAGTATCATTAATCCGTGTGAGTTTTCCTCTGTTATTCAGAGTTATATACAGCGCCTTGCAAAGCTCTTCTCTCGTAATATCGGCATTCGGTCTGAATCTGACATCATGACTTATGATTCCTTCATCTACCATTGCCTGCAAATATCCCGAAAAATCATCTTCCGGCGCAACGTCCGAAAATTCACCTTTGTATTCTGTTGCTTTAATTCCCGCCACTTTAGATATGAGCGTAATAATTTCGGATCTTTTGATCGTTCTTGACGGGTTAAACAAATCTTTCTCATCATTTTGCATTATACCCTTTGAGATCATCTTCTGCGCATATTCGCTCGCCCAGTGATTCACCAAATCAGCTGCAATTTCAGGTTTTGTTTCCGGCACTCTCACAATATTTGACAGTGAACCGCCCCCTCCGCCGCCGCTGCTTCCGCCGCTTTGTTTGGACAAAGTTATGCTTGCCTCTGCCGGATTTCCGTCATAAGGGAACTCCGCTGCATTGGGTGTAACTCTGAATGTAACGCTGCCGCTGAAATCGGCAATAATACTTATTTCGTTGGATATAACTTTTCCGTCGTGAATCCATTCATATTTGGATTTCCCCTCAGAAATATTAAATTCATGGTAATATTCATAACTTCCGTTTAGCTTAGAGCCGTTTTTGATTATCTTAACATTTCTCGCCTCCGGTGTTTTTGGGCCCGAAAATGCCTCACTCAAATATGCCCTGCCGATACACGGCTCCTCTTCCGAAACGGGAGTTACTTCAAATTTGATATATTTATTTACATCTTCTTCGCCAAGAACATATTCCGTTTCGGTTGCATCTTTTATCGGAGAATATGTACCGTCTTTCGTATTGCTCGCAAGCCATCTGAATGTCGAAGTTCCCTCTTTGTCCATATTGACATCAAAAAATTCATAACTTCCGATAAGCTTGCTTCCTGCTTTATGCTCTCCGGTAATGCTTACATTCTTAGCCTCCGGCGCTGTTCTCTTAACAGCAATATTACTCTCTTTTTCTGTCCCCTTTATTCCGTTTTCACACTCAGGATAAACTACAAGTTTTATAAATTTCCCGGCAGTTTCCTCCGTCACCGTATATTCAATTCCGCAAGCACCATCAATTTGAGTATACTCGCCGTTTTCGCTATCCGAAACAAACCACTGATATGTCGATAAGTCCCTATATCCGTTTACCTGATAATAATCATACGAACCCTTTAAGGTTTCGCCCAATTCTACAGCACCCGTGATTTTTAAATTGCTGATTTTCGGTGCAGTATCGGAATTAGGCAAAAGCTTTATTGTAAAACTCTTTTCAAACCGCTCGGCAATATGTCCTGCAAAAGTCGGATTGCAAACAGCCAAAACATTGATGTTTCCTGCAACAGCGGAATCCGACACAACTATTTTATTGTCCCTTATATCAACTCCGGGGTAATCTTTTTCCGTCACCCATGAAACTTTTTCATCTGCAAGACCGTTTTCTGTCCCTAATTGATTGTACACTTTTACATTTTCAATTGCAATTTTCTTTGTTCCGTTTTCGGGTATAGTTACTTCTTCGTTCTCAAAATCCGCATCTATATCGCATATCTCCAATTCCCCGACATATACGTCATCAACGTAAAAATTGCCGGTATATGAATTGGATTGCAAAGACAATCTCGAATCGGGGCAGGACGCACCGTCCGCCACCCATGTGGTATACACTGCCGTCCATTGATTTTCTTTTGCGTCGCTCGCCTCATCGCTTACGTATGGGGTTGCAAGTGTTATTCCCGTAAGCGTATTTGTTTTAGCATAAATTTTTCCCATTGTACCGTCTACGGGATAAACCTTTCCGCCCGCTATATATGTTTTACCTCCCTTTAGTGTAAATGACGGGCTGATGTACGTATGGCTTGCCGAGGTTTTGCCTTTTACGAACATAGAATATTTCCCCAAAGCAGGCTGACCGTCTGCCGATTTTGCCAACGATATACCGTCACCTGCGGCAAAGTTAAATGTAGTCCACCCCTGAATTGTGCCGTTTTCAAAATCGGCATTTGATACAAGGTTTGTCATTTCAATAATATCACCGATTTTTCCTATCGATGCGGTATACACCGTCTCGCCCATCTCGGGCGCAGCATCGCTTACAGGTGTAACCGACGCTCTTATGAATTTGCCCATAAAATCTCGGGGAACTGTAAAGTTCTTTTTTACTGCGCCCGAAATCGGCACAAAACCACCGTCTGCACTATCCGAAACATACCACTGATACTGCGAGTCCGACTCTTTATCTCCGTTTGCGTCATTAAAATCATACTTAAGAGAAAGTATCGCACCGACTGCCGGTGTCCCTTCAATTTTCGCATTTGTTACAAACGGTGCAACCTCCGGCGCTATCACGTTTTCGCTGAACACTCTTTCTCCGACAGCTCCGTCCTCTGTAACAGGTATAACCGAATATTTTATGTATTTTCCGAGCATCTCCGGCTTTACAATAAGCTCATTTTGGGTTTCGCCATCTATTTTTACATATTCTCCCTCAAATGTATCGCTTATGTACCACTCGTGAATACATTCTCCCATGGGGACATCTTCAGACTGATAATAATCAAAGCTCGGCACTATCCTTTCGCCTTCTTTGATTTTTCCGTTCAGCCTTACATTATCGGCAACCGGCTTTGATGAACCGACATAAGAAAACCCGAGTGAATTTTCAGAAAACTTCATTGAACCGTCATTGTTGTATATCAGTTCGTCCGAAAGCTCTATTTTCCAGCTGCCGCTCTTAAATCCGTCAAGATTAAATGTATATTCTCCCGATTTACTGTTGTAATCGCCTTTAACGTCAACATATTCACCGTTGCAGCTAAATCTCAGATAATCTTTTATTTTTTCCAGATCAATCGGCGTGTCAAAGGACAGCTTCATTTGATCACCGAGGTAATATTTATATTCTCCGTTTTTAGCCGAAAGTGTTGCTTTTGCCTGTGACTTTTGATTATAGACTTTTACACTTTTTAAAAGTATACTATCCGAATATATGCTGTCAATAATATCAAAATCCGAAAAATCAATGCCGTTTACCTCTTTTTCCGAGATTATCTTGCCGTCTTTGCAAAGAGAATATGCCGACTTTTGATTGATATTATCAATTGTCATCTCAAGAGAATATTCAGCGTTTTCTTCAATCCCCTCAAAAGCGGCACTGCCGCTCTTTTGCTTTATATCCCCTGCTTTATGATAATCAAAAAACAGTTCACCGCTCTCGCTTTTGGCTGAAAATTCCGCAGAAATCACAGTTTTGGCATCTTTATAAACTCTGTATCCATTCTCAAAATCTACTTTATTATCTGCCGCATCTTCTTCATTCATCAACGGATCAAGCGTGTACAGCTTCACATCATCAATCCAATACTTACTGCCGTTTGCGCACCATGCGCTTATGTCAAGACTCTCTATCTTATCGGGGCATACACCGCGCACTGTCATATTTCCGCAGTCGTTCCAACCGTCTCTTGTATACGTTCCGCCGTCCGGGGCGGTTATGTAATAGCTGATAAGCTCATGCTTATAGTCCATAACCGCCTTTATTTTTACGGAATCCTGAAATGCAAGCTTAACTTTTCCGTCTGTTTCTGCAGGAGTTCCGCTTGCCGCAGCATAATTTGTTGCCGCAGTTAGTCCGTGAGAGGGATTTAACATTTGTACATTCGCAATATTCTGCCCTTTTCCGTTCGTAGCACCCGATGCGGAAACCCGAAAAATCGTATATAGATTATCTTCAAATGCTCCCGAAGGCACATCCTTAATATTCTTCGGTCTGTTATAACCAAAATCAATATTAAGTCCTGCTGTTGTATCCGTTGAAATTACAGTTTCCAAAACAACTCTGTTTTTTGTCAAATCAACAGGCTCATCAAGCTCCTTTCTTATCACTGCCTGATTTCCCAAGGCTGTATTGCCGCCTTTGGGGACACTCACCAAAGCCATGTTCGGCATCGCCCAATGAGATGACGGAAAAACTGCCGAAAGTCCATCGTTAGCCTCGCCGATTTCCCAGCCGCACGCATCAAATTTACCGTCGGACAATTTGTCGAATGTATCGTTTATTATAAATTCTCTGCTCTCTTCCGCATAAGCAGCAGGATTAACAAAAGATATATTTAAAGCGAAAAGTGCAAAAGCCTGTGCTGCGGAAATTATCTTTTTTAATTTCATAACTAATCCTCCTGTTATTCTTGCATTTACTATCTGTGCACTACCGTTATTTTCGATATAATCGGTTTTACGGCTGCTTTCTCCCAAACATACGCCTCAACCGTGCTGTCTGAGCCGATATTTAAGAAGTTTACATAAATCTCCTCTGTCGCGCCCGCGGCAACATCAATCTCCTGAACGCTTGCATTTTTAAGAGCCCCTGATGCATCTTTTTCCGCAATTACTGCCATTACTTTTTTATCCGCAGCATTGCAATTTTTTATATCTGCGCTGAAATATGCACCGGTGCCTTTATTTGAATCGATTTTTGTGAGCTGATAACCGACATTTGTCGGAATAAACCGTTTAGATGTTCCGCCGTCATAAAAACACTCCGTCTCACTCAAAAGCAAAACGTTTGCTATCTTTACATAATAAATGTTCCCGGCCGATAAAGTTACATTTTTAAATTCTACTTCGTTCGTTTCTTCATTATATACTTTTTCTGCCTCAACCGCATTATTTTGCGCATCGTACAAATCAACATACTTGCTGTAGTCGCCTTTTTCACCCTCAAATGCAATTGAAACGCTGTTTACATCACAATTCGAAACCTTGGCAGACACTTGAGAAGCCTTTGTTATTTTCACATTTTCAACCCAGAATTTTGAATTTGCGCCGCTTGCCGTAAATGCTACATTTCTTATTTCTGTCGGGAGTCCTGTTGATAAAGTCATGTTGTTTTGATCATTCCAGCCATCTCTTGTGTATACTCTTGTCACTCCGTCTTTTGCAAAGGTCACGTAATATTTAATATTGTTTTCACTGTAGCTGAGTAATGCTTTTACATTGATTTTTTCGGTAAACGAATATGTCGGACGTCCGTTATCTGTCGCTCCGACAGTCATATCCGGGTTATATGCTTTCGATAAATTGCCGTTATTGCCGCGAACAGACACGCTGCCTACAGATCCTTCACCCGATATACGGAACAAAGCGTCATCATCTGTCGTATTTTCATCTTTATTAATATTGAAATTTATTTTCAAACCGTTTGTTGTATCCGCAAGCAAATCAGCCTCTATCATTACTTTATCCTCTGTAAGATCAATCGGGTTTAAAAGATCTTTTTGAATTGAATACGGTGATATTTCGGTTTGTCCGCTTGCCTGCTTATATTTTATGCAAGCAGCATCTCCACCTGCCCAGTGCGAGCTTGGGAAGTCCGCATATGCATTGCCTACCCAGCCGCTTGCGTCAGTTGTAGTCAGGGTATCGTTCAGATATTCATTTTCGCCCAGTGTTGTAAAACTGAAATCACTCCCTGTATATTCACACGCAAGCTTTGAAAGTGCGTCCTTATCGATTGTAATGCTGTACTTCGCTTTTGCGGCAAGATTCTCACTCGGATTTACGGTAACAACACCGTTTTCATATGTCTTTACAGCCGAAACTTCATTTCCGTCCGCGTCTTTTAAAGAAACATAATTTGCAAAATCGATATTTGCGAAATCCTCGGCATTACTGAATGTTACTTTTATATCCGAATCCACTCTTTTATCGGTCAGAATTGTCGCTGTCGTTTCTTTTATCTGATACACCTTTACATAATCAACCCAGAAATTAACCTGCCCTGAGGCATTTCCCTTTCCATATGCCGTAACAGCAATACTGTCAATTTCCTTTGATGTCATAATATCATGTGATGTCAATGTGCCGTCCGTTCTTGTATATGTATTTCCGTCGGGGTATGTCACATAATAATCAACATGATCGTTTGCGTAATCGATTACCGATCTTACCGTCACCGTTTCACCGTAGTTAATTACCGGTCTTGAAAAGCTCGATCCTTCAGGCTTGGTATATCCGTCAAGATAGTTTGTCTCCGATGCTTTGTTTCTTACATATACCGATGTTCTTGTTTGTCCGCCCTCGGTATATCCGTTTAATGAAAACAGTTTATATGTCATGTTCGTAATTGCATTTTCTGACATATCCGAAACTTCTTTCGGTCTGTTCAGTTCAAAGCCTACTCCATATCCGTAAATCCCCGAATCCGCCGCAAGCCTTGTTTCAACAACAACCTTACCTTTTGTTATATCTATCGGATTTGCCAAGTCTTTTCGTACGTTCGGCTGCTGTCCGTTTTCTGTACCGCCCTCCGAAAAAGAAAAATATGCCATATCGGGCTGTGCCGCCTTTTGACCGAATGCCGTATTCACTTGATACACCGAATCATCCGACGTTTTTCCGACACTCCAACCGCAATCGTCAAATATTTGACTTCCGACTGCCGTTTCCAGCTTGTCAAACGTATCATTTACCGCATACCCGATTTCTTCGGCAGACACAGTAAACATCATCTGACTCATCATTGCAGCCGAGGCGGCAATTCCCATCAATTTTCTAAAATTTGTTTTCATCTCTCTCATCCTTTCTTATTTTTCCATTCCGATTTCTTTAAACGGAATATTTTTAAAGTTTGGTAATTTATTATAAGCATACGCATTGCTGTTCAATGAAAAATCGCCGTTTTCGTAATCGGAAAATCCCGGATTTTCTTCAAATACGATATTATCCTCAAAAACGCCCTTCGATTTTATAACGCTGTCAACTAAAACCTCTTTTGCATTATATATAATGTTGTTTCTGACAATGATATTACTGCCTGTTGTCAGGAGTCCGTCAGAGCCTATATAGCTTAAAAGCTCCGGATATTTTTCACTCCACACGCTCCCCTTATACGGAACCGCCGCAAGGCTTTCAAAAAGTTCCGGAGTTGCATTATTATCGGAGTAATATCTCCTCTGTACGTCAATTGCTGTCGGTGCAGTCATACAATCTGCTATAATATTATTTTCAACAACATTATCACTTCCCGCAAGCTTTACCGCTGCGCCGCCGATTCTATGGAATACATTGCCGTATATATGTGCACTACTCATGAAATCATCCAAAAAGATTGCCTGTCTGCCCCATTTTCCGCTTTTTCCGCCGCCGATATCGTGGAAATAATTATACCTGATCTCATTTCCTCTGAATGTTGCATTCCTGCAAGAATACAAAGCTCCTGCGTCATCCGAATCGGTAACTCCGTTATATATTTCGTTATATTCTATAACATTTTCATTTCCCGAAAGTTCTATCAGATCATGCTCCGCCTCGTGAATTTTGTTATGCGCAACAATGTTTCCCACTCCGTGCACTTCTACTCCCGGCGAGTACGTCTTTGACAGTCTGTCATTTGAGTATATATCGCAGTTTTTAACGAAATTCCCTCCCGACACCAGTGTTTCTCTGTCACCGCCGGACAAATACACACCTTTATTATTGTCATGAATTACACAATTTTTCACGCCGTTATTCTGTCCGCCGCCGATATAGATGCCATGATTTGCAAAATTATATATTTCACAGTTTTCAATCAGATTGTTCTCACCGCCGCTTATTGTTACGGCTCTGTATCTGCCGCATTTCATCGTAATATCGCGTATTTCCACATTCGATGCATAATAAAGTGTAAAAAATCCGCTTGTTTCATGTACCGACAGATAAATATCATGAAAATCCTCCGGAGGATAAAGATATAAGATCCGCTTTTCACGATCTATATAGTATTCTCCCGGGCTGTCTATCTCCTCTAAAAGGTTATAAATGTAAAACGGTCGGTTTACGTCAGCCCCATATAAAACAGGATATTTTGACGCAATAACATCTGCAGCAATCGAACTGACAGGAACGGTCTGATCCAGCCAGTCATTGCTCCAACGCCCATACAAAAGTGCATTTTCGGCACCGGTCCATTTTTTCACCCGCTCATCATTTACTCTAATCTCAAACGGTATCGCAACCCTATCTTCGGGCACAACATAGTTCGGCTTTGACGGGTCTGTAATGCTCCAGTTTCCCGGTTTTGCGCCTGTTTTTATGACTTCATCAACATTCAAAAATCCTTCGTTCGGATAACGCGCCACCGTCATCGCCTTATCATTTATAAAGAGTTCCACCGGATTAGATCCCGACTCACCCGTTATATTTTGCATAATCGGATTATAACTGTACGCACCGCGCCACAGTTCATTGCTCAAATCTATTTCTTCGGGGATATTAAGCTGAACTATCTTATCCGCCGCCGATTTGTCCGAAAGAATATCGGCAACATCTGCTTTTACAAAATCGTTTTTATCTATTTTGTATCCACCGGTAAAAACAACATTTTCTCCCGGATATGCCCTATAAACAATCGGAGCATTATCCTTTCCCGAATCAACACTGTCAATCCTCACGTGCGAATCGAAAAAGTATTCTCCTCCTCGAAAATACACCGTAGCGCCGCGATCACCTATATTATCTTTTAGCGCCCTGATTTCATTTCTCGCTCTTTCCAATGTCTTAAACGGCGAATCGATTGATCCCGAATTGCTGTCGGCTCCGTCGGTTGCCACATAAAGTCTTGTCATTTTACCCACAGGCAATTTCTCGGTCAAAGGCTTTATGTTATCCGCTTCCCACACAAGCAGCGAAAACTCATTCCCCTCGTCGGCTATTTTTTGATTAAATTCATATTCACACTCTGAATTATCCGCAATCAGCTTTTTATAGCTCTTACATTCGACCAATATACCGTCTTTATTCTTCTCGCTGATGATAACCGATATACTTCTTGCTTTGCCGCTTTTATTATATATGCTAACTCCGCCAAAGCCGTCATTCCCGTCGATATAGAATGCCGCACCGTCTGCGCCGAATACCGAAAATACAAATTCTTCTTCGGAGGTATATCTGAATCCCAATGCCTCTATTTTCTCTTTGTCAAGTTTTATCTTATATTCTCCCAAAGAATCCGGTAATTTCTGCGGTTTCATTTTTAACGCTCCGTTATCAAAGCTGTTTTCGGTGTTTATAATCTTCCCGTCAGGCGCATAAAGCCTTGCATATTCCGAAAAATCCATATTTTCCAAACCGTTTCCGTAAAAATTCACGCATATCGGTTCAGTGCTTTTATATTCCGTAAGCTCCGCTGTCAAAGGCTCAACCTTATATATCTTTGTATCACCCAATTTTATACTGCACGCACTGCCGTATGAAACAATCGAAATGCTGTTTAGTACATCTGCCACTCCATCACCGTTTAAATCATCTGAATATTGAAGAGTTTCTCCACCGTTTGCTCCCGTCTTTGTCGGTCGGTACATTCTCTCATCGTCCCAGCCTTTATATTTATTTCCCGAACCATCCGTCATTGTATAATAAAATCTTGCATTTTTATTATCTAAGATAACCTTAACTCTCAGCGTTTCATTGTTTTTATGTGAAAAGTAGATCCCATTCCAGCTCCCGGACGTTTTGGCGCTCATATTGTCATTTGCCGCACCCTTTACAACATTTACAGAATTTCCGCCTATCCCGAAAAGCTTATATAAACCTCTTTCCTCGCTCATGTACGCCAATTCTCCCAAATCATTCGGTCTGTTATATTTAATATCAATCTGTTTGGAAGAATTTTTCGGAAGTGTTATTTCTGTTTCTATAGCGACAAGTCCTTGCGTCAGATCAATCGGAGTTTCGAGATTATATGTAATGCACGGTGCATTACCGTTTAAATTACTGTCCCCTTTTGGAAATGACACAGTATTTGTGCTGTAATTGATATTTGCTCCCAAGCCCGGATTAGCCTTTCCCACGCTCCAGTCAGCGATATTTGCCGTTTCTTCCGCAAACACAGCCGGGCAAAGGCTGAATAACAGTAAAGCGCTCAAAATCTTTGATATTATTTTTTTCATATCCTTCTCCTTAATATTCGCTAAGCTGCCCTCTAAGGTACGAAACAATTTCTCTGTCCGACTCAACAAATATATCTTTTGTAGGACTTATAACGGTCACATCTCCGTTATATACCTGCATTGAGAACAACTTTGCCGCATCGCTCACCGCTACATACACCCTGCCGTTTTGTTTTTTCATCTCATATTTAGGTGCCGCAGCATCGCCGTATTCATCCGTAATCTGACACAAGTCTGCACTTATGACAGATACTCCCAAATCGTTACTGATTGAAATTTTGCCTGTCATATCGTCATAATCGACTTTTGCACCGAATCCTTCACACACAAAGCGCAGCGGTACATAAAGAACATCATTTTCTTTAAAGGATCTTATCGAATAATCTTTCGCAAATGTCTTTTTCTCTCCCAATACATATGCATAAGGAGAATCATCTGCAAATGCCATGCCGTCTTTTATACGGTCAGTCGCTCTTTTTGAGTACATTCCCATTCTCGTAAACGGAATATGTTTAAAGTCCTGCATGATTTTATAAACCTGTGCGTCCTCTTTTAATAAGTAGTTCCTTTTCTTATAATCATAAAATCCCGGATCGCTCGGTGAAGTGTAATTGTCCTCAACATGAGCGTATTTGCCTATTTCCGCCGAAAACGATACATCGGGAGAATTATAAAGAAGATTATGCGCAACAACGATGTCCTCACACACTTTCGGATTACCGTCCGGCTTTATATATCCTGCCATCCACGGATATTGCTTCTGCCACACCTCGCTCATATACGGCACCTTTGCAAGAGTGTCTAAAAGAACCTGCTCCGTATTTGACGAGCCGCCGTACGCAAAAGAGCGTGTTGCTTCAACCGACATTTTACAGTTTTCTCCCGTATTGTTTACAAATATGTTATTTAATATCTTGTTATCCGATCCCGCAAGCTTTATGGGCGAGCCGTTTATCTTCTCAAAGACATTCCCTGAAATCGTTGCCGCAGATGAAAAGTCATCCAAAAATATCGCCTGAGTACCTACTTTACCTGTTTTTTCTTCAGTACCGATATTATGAAAATAGTTATATCTTATCTGCACCCCCTGATATGTCAGGTCACGGCAGTTATAAATGGCACCCATATCGTCCGCATTGGTGCAGCAATCGAAAAATTCGTTAAATTCTATAATGTGGTTATTCCCCTGATATTCTATCATATCGTGCTCCGACTGGTGGAACTTGTTATATGAGGCTCTTTGCCCCACGCCCCTCATCTTCAGCGACGGACAATACGTCTTTGTTTTGCGGTCATTTCTGTAAAATTCGCAATTTTCAACATAATGTCCCGATTCTTCAAGAGTATCTCTGTTTCCGCCGTAAAGGTCGACTCCACCGTTATTATCATGAATTATGCAGTTTTTGAGTCCGTTATTCTTTCCGCCGGAAATCAAAACATTCCACAGCATAAAGAACGAAATATCGCAGCCGTCCAAAAGGCAGTTTTCACTGTTACCTATAGAAACCGCCCTTCCGCGTCCGCCTTTAAAATCGATATTTTTAACGGTTATGTCATGAGTATTGTTCATCTGCAAGATATCAATATCATTATTGGTCAGCAATATTTCTCCGAGTCCGTCCTGCGGCGGATAAAGATAGAGCATGAGATTATCTTTATCGATAAAATATTCCCCCGGGCTATCTATTTCTTCTATTAAATTATATATGTATAACGGCTTATTCTCCTGAATACCGTACATACTCGGCTGTGCCGATGTGATGGTCTGCTCATTCTCATCTACTGATGCAAGTCCTACCGTCTGATCCGCCCATTGATGCACAAATCTGCCGTAAATCAAGGCATTTTTAGCATTTTTCCAGTATTTCATTCTGTCGGTGTCCAGTTTTACGGTAAACGGAATCGCTTTCGATTTATCTCCGGTTTCCTTTCCCGTTTCGGGATCGGTCCACCACCAATCTGCTTGCCTTGAGCCTGCCGTAATAACTTCCTTGGTATAGATATAACCGTCATTCGGGTATCTCGCCACTTGCATGGCAACATCGTCAACAAAAAGCTCCGGGCCGGAAACGGTATCTCCGAATACACCTGTTGTTAAAAATCTTGATGACGGGTATCTTGTCATAGCTCCCAGCCACTCGGGATCTCCCACCGTTTCCATTCCTGCTTTTCTCAAATCATATTGCACTACTCTGTTCTTTGCATTTTGATTTATTATTCTCTCCTTAGCCTCATCGCTTGCCGAAACAAAATCGTTTGCGTCCAAATACATTCCGCCGATAAACTTAACATCTTCATCTCTGTATGCTCTGTAGCATATGGGTGCATCTGGAGTTCCGGAGTCTTGTTCGTTAAGCTCAAAAACATTCAGCTGAGTATAGTTACCTGCTCTGAAGTATACCACAGCACCGTCTTTTCCGAGATTACCCTCTTTTTTCAGTTCTCTGATTTTGTCGCGTGCAGCCTCCGGGGTTTTAAAAGGACTGTCAATCGTCCCCGAATTTGCATCATTTCCATCGGTTGAAACAAATAAAATTGTTTTTTCTTCACCTTGTGCAAATGATACATTCGCAGAACCCAGCAACATCACTCCGGCAAGAGCCGCACATAACCACTTTTTCTTCATCATTTCGCGTCTCCTTTCCATTCTATTTTTTAAGTAATTCTAAAACTAACGTTTTATTATTTACCCAATATTTTTTTAAAGATTTTTCTTGTCCTTTCCAATTCTTGATTCTCATTTTCGGCATTAACCCAATTTTGGATTTTTTCTGTAATTTCACTTTTTCTCGAAGAATTTTCCGAAATTTTCAAAAGCGCCTCTACCGCCAAAGATACGAAATTAGACTCAAAAGCTTCTTTTGTTCCGTAATATTCCCCTGTTTGCAAATTCCCGATATAGCCCTTTGCATTTGATTCTACAATATCCGCCAATCTGTCAACTGCTTTCTCATCTTTAAGTCTGCCGGCAACTGCTATCGCTCTTGTAAAATCTGTATAATACCTTATCGAAACAATCTTTTCCGGCATTTGCGGAAGACTGTTTAAAATCTTATGTATAACCTTAATCCCGCTGTTATCTCCGATCATTCCCAGGCAAAGCGCTGCATTTTTTCTTAACCGCTCATCACTCTGTAACAACCATTTTTTTAATTCGGGAATTATTTTTTCCTTTTCCAAAATCCGTACCTTCCAAAATCCCGTTCCCGGGTTATCCGACGAAAGCACTTTTTTGATTTCTTCATTGCTCTCAGGCAATTTGGGATTGGGATTTGTTCCGTCAAGAGCCGCTCTTACCCGGCAAAGTCCCGAATTATTCTCTTTTTTAAAGCAACCGGTCCGCTTTAATTCATCAATTATTGCATCATATGGAACATCTCTTGTCTCGATATTATTTTTAACAGCATATGCCGCAACCGCAGCTGCTGCCTCTCCGCATTTTTCCATATCCTTTTTCATTCTCAAAAGACCGCTCATATCATGCCCTATACCGATTCCCTTTGCGGCAATCATAAGTCCGTCATACCCCTTCGGAATAAGCATCTCTTTTGATACACCCACAGAAAAACCATAATCGCACATTGAGGCAAATATAAACCAATCTTTATGCTCATCGGACTCAAATACAATATCATGATTTGTATTATCCAATGGCGCAAAACCGTAAAATAACGGTTCTTTTATTTCTTTTCCCTCTATATATTCCTTAAATGTGAATGTTTCCTCCGTTTCAACGCAGTACGTTTCTCTCATTCCGATATGGCTGCTCTCAAACATAATTCTGCCCTCATTTGTGTAAGAATCTCTCAATTCCATAGGACGGCACATACTCTCAAGCGCTTTTTTTGAATATGTATAAGCGTCATTTAAATCGGTGAAATCATAATTTTGCCAAACGCTCACCAAATATCCGCCATAAATCATTCCTACCGGCTTTGAGAATTTCATAAGCTGATTATCGTATGTTCTCCCCGGCATCATCGTACATCCGCACATTCGGCATAAAAACGCCTCTCCGGTACAGTCCATAACAACCTTTGCGGCAACATCCGTAAACTCTCCGTCTTTAAAAATTCTTATTCCGACAACCTTATTTCCATGCGTAAAAACCCCTGTCACGCTTGTTTCATAGTAAATCCTGCAGCCGTTTTCTTTTGCGTATTTTTCAAGTATCTCCGATTTCACACACCCCGGAATTGATGCCTTATTTTCAAATCTGTCGGTGCTTAAATATCCATGCTTAACCGTTTCAAAACATTCTTTGTTAATTTCTTCAAACATTCCGCCGTCGTTCCCGTAGAAATAATCGTAAACACCGCCGTTTGTACCTGTTCCGCCCATAGAGTTCAATTTTTCAATGCCTATTACCGAAACACCTTTTTTCGCTGCCGCAATCGCCGCAATTGCACCTGCCGTCCCGAGTCCGACAACACACACATCGCAAAAAGCATCAAACTTCGGATTTGTTTTTTCTTTTATATGCTTTTTGTCAGATAAATAATTCAGATACATTTACACCCTCCTCATAAGCCTCACCCAAATTTCCTAACGATGCCGATGGCTTAAATATATATTTATCATCAAGCTTTTCTTCCATAGGCTCATTAAATATATACGCAAACTGCGGCGCTATCGCGGCAAGCTCGCAACCCTTTAACTCAGTTTCCGCAAGGCTCTGCCAGTTTTCATGTAACAATTGAACCGCATCTTCATATTTTGTGTCTTTTTCTGCTTCAAGTGAATATAAAAATTCATTTTCAAATCTTCCCTTTTGAAGCAAGTGAGTTTTATCTATGTTCTCTGCGTTTATTGCCGCATTGATATATTTTGTAAAATGCAATTCCCTAACATCTACATTAACTATACCTGTCGCTGTAGTGTCTATGATGTATTCCGCTCTGAATGACGAAAAACCGTCTATATTAAAAATGCTGATTTCATATTCGCCATCAAGTTTCTTAACTGAAATCACATCTGTCGCAAGCAGGGTGTTTGCTTTCAAAAAGCTTTTTGCCAAAATGCCCACTATCGGAAAAACATGAACTCTGCCCTCTTTATCCATTAAATTTCTCTTCTTTATTTCATCAAAAAAGCTTTTTGTTTCCGCCTTGCTGCATTTGCCGATCTTTGAGAGCTGCATATTAATACAGCTTGTATAATCTATTGCAACAGATTCGCTTTTTTCAATTATTATAGTATTCTCTTTTAGCTTTTCCGCAATCGGTGCAGCTAACACTGTAGCGCCAAAAACTGCTGCTTTATATCGTCTCATCATAATTCCTTCCAAATTAAATAGTCGTTATTTTTTTACTTTATACTTGCATTATAAGATAATTTATGCTATAATACAAGATATAAAAAGTTCAAAACAAGACAAAAACTGCTGAAAAGGTGATTTTATGGAACTATTTTTCCAAAACTGTAAAAATGAGGTATATTTAGCCAGACGGCACGATTTAAAATTCAATGCACATTTTCATGATAACATCGAAATTATATATATAATCTCAGGCACCACACGGGCTTTTGCCGGTAATCGGGATTGTATTCTGCACCCCGGAGATTTTTTTATTTCTTTTCCCAATTTCATACACTACTACGATAATTGCAGTGATGACATTGAATTTTTGATTGCAAATATGCCTTATGATATTTTCCCTGAATATTCTCATGAGTTTAATAATCTGCAGCCCCTGACGCCCAAAATTGAAAACGTTGACCCTGACGCTGCTGTATTATTTGACAAAACGAGAGATGTGGACGGTAAATACAAATCACATATAATCCGAGCATATCTTTCGGTAATGCTTGGAATGATATTTGAAAAAACTGAACTTATAAGTATACAAAATACACCGAGCAGTACAATTCAGGAAATTGTAAATTATTGCAAAAAAAATTACACCCAGAATATTTCATTGGATAATCTGAGTGCAAGCCTTCATATAAGCAAATCACGCATTACGCATATTTTGAGCGAAAAACTGCATATTCAATTTCGCACACTTGTAAATCAATTCAGGCTAAATGATGCGAAATATCTGCTTACAAATTCAAAAATGAACGTCACCGAAATCGCAATACAGTCGGGATTTGAAAATATAAGAACGTTTAACCGAGTTTTTGCCGAGCATTATCACTGTTCTCCTTCTGCCTACAGAAAACAGGCTTTCAGCCCTTTACGCTCACCAGTTTTTTGGACATCCAAATAACTCTTATTGATTATATGTTTACATAATATCTCCATAATTTCAGCAATATTTATGTATCATAGTCCAGTCTCGGTGTCGGCGAACGGTCGGCATTTTCATAGTAAATAGCCCGTAATTCATTCCCAATAAAGTCCTTGTCCCGCTGGTTTCATTGTCTCACTGCTCCTTTCAGTCGCATTGCTCTGTGAAACCGAACCAATTCAGGCTTGCTTGATCTGCCACCGGCAGTGCCTCACCTGAATTGCCCCTGCCACTTTAATTGTCCGAAAGCCTATGCGTATTTGCTTTGTTTGGGGGCTTTTTTTATTCTTTTTCATTTATGTAAACCTTCTATTACTATATAACAGTTGCTTGTACCTATTCAGACGGCATTGCCGACAATAAGCGATTTTGTTTTGTTCTCTTTTAGACTATCCCCTACCGCTCATTTATAATGCCACCACCTGCAAATGCTTACAAAATATCGTTGTAAGTGGGTTTGTTGACGTAGGTGGTATGTGGCATTTTTTTGGAAAACCTTTTTTTCGTAGATATTACATGTTCAGATATATATTATTATGCTTACCGTCACACAAACAAGTGAGTATAAATATACATATGTATATGATGCTGCCGGAAGAAATACAGATATCAATAAATTAGGAATCAAACCGGGGGTTGACTTTAACAGCATTATCGGATATAATTATACTATAAACGGGCTTGTGAATGAGGAAACAACTATTTACGAAAAAATAACCGGTCGTGAAGCAACACAGATAAACAGTGTAACTTTTAGTACTTTACTTATACGTGGGGAGTATATGGTATAGAACCGCATACAGTGACGCCGGAAGAAGCACGTAAATTTGTGCCTGCTGGAGCGACTGTTGTTGCGGCAATCCACTCACATCCGTGTGTAGGAGAAGGATCAGATGAATTTTCGAACAATGATAGGAAATTGGTTGAAAATAAAATTTATGATAAAGCATATATGGCAACACGAGGTGATAAAGGTGTTGATTTAATGGTTTATCACAAAAAGACTGATGGAAAACGAAAATACTATGGTGTTTCTGTAGTTAGCCAGGGGATACAATGTTATAAAGTAACCGATAGTCATAAAGCAAGATTGCGTGATGCATTCATAAACAGGTGGGGGAATCACCTTCTGACAGATTGCAAAGCCAGGTTTAACTGTAAAAATTTAGTTTGGCCTTGGGAATACAAAGGGAGGTAAAAAATATGAAAAAAATACTTTTTATATCTATAATAACGTTTTTAGCATTTTTTATTTTATCTGCATGCTCAAGTAATAAATATGATGTTACATATCGACACATACCTTTAGATGTAGTGCGTTTCGACGGCATTCTTGTAGAGGATGAAAAATTATATGAGAAATTTGAAAAGATGACACAAAACGGCACACCGGATAAAGATATGATTTTAAAAATGTCGGATATGATAGTTAAAAGCCATTTTGAAAAAAGAACAGCAAAAGACATTTTCAAAAGGTATACCGATATATCTATAAATCAATATAATAATTATTTTATAATTTCCAGATTCTTGGAAAGAGCGTTTGAAGATATGATATTGGATGGAGGTATATGTATGGCAATAACCAGCGATTTTAAAGAGGCATATACAAAAGTTTACTATAACGATCCTCTTTATGAGCCGGTTGAGGAAGAGCAATAAGCATATTATGTGAGAGGTGAACAATAATGAAAAAGAAAATACTCATAATCATGTCATCAACAATTATTTTGTTGGCGGTTACATATAATGTGTTATTGCATGACACTGATACTGTTATGGACGATTTTAAAAATTGTATGAATTGGCACAGATATTCCATTAGATATTAGAGTATATTTTAGCGTCGGGAGGTTATACTGTGAAATTAAATAATATTTTTGTTATTGTAATATTGCTTTTATCTTCATGTGACATATATGCCGAGTGGGATTCAGATAAATATCCTCCGATTGGAAGAGATACTGTAATGGTTATGGGAGATGGAAGATTTCGCGTTAATCGCTATTATGATACAAATATATTTGACATGGAATATCCGAAAGGCAGTGGGCATTCGACAGCGCATTTATTATCAGATGTTGATGTTAGCCGTCGCAGGCATAATAAAGTATATATACACAGCAAATATGGATGCGCTGTTGTAAATGAAAAGGATGATACTTGTATGTTATATATTGCAGAAGAAAAGCCTCTTTTTGATGCATTTCGTGGTTATGAACAAGGATTGACATTTTTGAATTCTTATGAAGAATTCAACCAAGAAGATAAAAAAGTCTTTGAAAAAATTTTACGGAAAAATTAACATACTTTAAAATGTCTTATCTAAATTGTTTTAGTGGTAAAACAGTGCTATCTTAGTGTGGGGCAAAATCCTTGTCCGCACCAAGTATGAGTATGAGGCATTCAGAACCGGGTATGGGAAAACCGAGAATGATACCAATCCGTTCCATTACTGCGAAGAATGTTATGACAGTGAAACGGGACTGATTTATCTGCGTAACAGATATTACGACAGCACACTCGGACGGTTTATATCGGAGGATCCATATTGGACTCCGCAAAATATGATTTATGGTGATGATCTAAATCATAAAGGCAAAGTACAAATTTGTATGCATATTGTATGAATAATCCTGTTATGTGGACGGATAAATTCGGAATGAATGCATATAATCACTTCAAAACAGAGCAAGAGGCTGCAATAGTTTGGACAAAAACTTATTATAAATAAAGTGATTATGTAAGATTTGAATGGTAAAATAATTTATGTTTTAATGATTGTGAGGTTTAAAATGAAAAAAACTATAATTATATTTACAATCTTAATGATTTTGACGAGTTTGTTCTCGGGTTGTGCAGGTGGATCAGTTCTTACTGATTATAGCGATTGCAGAGGAATGGTGATTGATTTTTCTGTAGGGACACCTCTTGAAAATAATTTAGCTAAAATAATAATTAAAAATAAAATTTCACTTGAGGGATTAAATGAGCATAATGCAGTCAAAATTGCGGATATAGCTTTAAAAGGATATTTGGGATGGAATGCTGAGAAAGATAGAAAATATGCTATTGCCGAAAAATATGAAAATGGCTTTACGGTAATAAAATATATTGGAGACGATTACCTTGATGGAGATATAGCTGTTTTGATAAGCAATGCAGGTGATGAAATAAAATTTTGTCCTACTGCATCCGATTATTTTAAACTTAAAAATAGCTAACCATGTTTTGTCATTGCAAAAATTGCAGTGGGGACGGACTTTGAGGCATTCGAAACTTGGTATGGAAAGAATCTCCTACTTCACCTCATTATTTAGGCTTTCTTCCTCACCTTGCAGATCATTCAAAATTGGCCCTTCAAATCTATAATCGTTCTCTTTATTAAACTATATACCTCAGCAACCAAAATGCAGTACCTCATATAAAACCAGGTACTGCATTTTTATGCCTCCACCTATAACCTTACGAAAACCCTGATATATACTGGGTTTGTGAGGGGTGGTGGGTGGAGACATTTTTTTAAATAATAATATCCGAGCAGGTATTCGCCCCCATACACTCTTGACGTCTATAAGTCATTATCAACAAAATTTATTGGGTAATTCATATTCTTCATAAAATCTCTTGAAAAATGTCTGATTTTGATGTATAATAAGATTTGTCGGAGCAATCCGATAAGGCAAGACTTCTTAACGGTGTATTCACCGGCGGTTATGCCCACCTTTACATACAGGCACTTGTGCTGAGTTTATGAAAGGGGGTATGCTTATGAAAAGTAAGCATTGTGCTGATGGTAAAAAAATTGCTTATAGCATTTTTTGTAGTTATCATTTTAATGATACTATTCCCCATAAACGCAAGATAACCGCCCTCTGCCAAGGTCGGCTATCATAAAAGTTAGTCAATTTGTGGCATAACCGTTTGAGGTCTTGCCTTTTTCTATTATCATTATACCCCTGTTTCACCGTTTTGTCAATGCCTTTTTAATAAAAAAGCAATAATAATATCCTATCAATATTCGCCCCCTATACGCCCAATTGCCATTGGTATACAGGACCGCTGTCATAACAACATTAGTTTACATAATTTCAGCAATATTTATGTATCATAGTCCAGTCTCGGCGTCGGCGAACGGTCGGCATTTTCATGAACAATAGCCCGTAATTCATTCCCAATAAAGTCCTTGTCCCGCTGGTTTCATTGTCCCACTGCTCCTTTCAGTCGCATTGCTCTGTGAAACCGAACCAATTCAGGCTTGCTTGATCTGCCACCGGCAGTGCCTCACCTGAATTGCCCCTGCCACTTTAATTGTCCGAAAGCCTATGCGTATTTGCTTTGTTTGGGGGCTTTTTTTATTCTTTTTCATTTATGTAAACCTTCTATGATTATATAACAATTACCTGTACCTATTCGGACGGCATTGCCGACAATAAGCGATTTTGTTTTGTTCTATGTTCCCTAAGCAAGCCTTAAATTATCTTTTACAAATCGTCTTCCCTTGAAGGCTTGTTTGCCATGCCACAAAATCCACAATTATTTATATTTCAATGTTCATGCTATACTATATTTATTTTTCAAAAACTACTTGACTTTTATATAGTTAGCTCCTTTTGATGTGATATTTTACATTTCTCCGCAAAATTTGCCGGAATGTATCGGATTAACTAACAGTATAATCCGAACTTCAGATTTCTTTGTCTGCGTTAATATCTTTCGATATAACTTAGCATCTCCTTTCTTTTGGATTTTGCATTTATCCGGTATTGCGGCTTGAGATTGCGTTTCCGCAATACTCACATTTACCGGAGCTTCCGGCGCGGATCCTTGTTGTTCCGTTGCATTTTTCGCATACAACGTTAACAAAGCTTGTTTTACTGTTTTCTCTGCCCGAAAGTATAACACAGGGCAATCCCTGCTTTTGCAGAGTGCAGTCACAGAACACTCCTTTATCAAAAAGCTTCTCAAGCTCGGAAAGCACTTTAAACGGCGGTTTTCCGGATTGCTTTGCAAGCTCGTCAATTGTCACCGTGCCGTCAATATCGCACATAAAGATTGAGTTGTAGCGATATGCACGCGCCGCCATTGTGCCGTTTTTAATGCCGTTTAACAAAAGGAGTGCGGACGGAACAAGCATGACTATATTGGTAATCAAGTTATCACGAAGTTTTTCGTTATACCCCGTAACCCCCGAAATAATTCCGAACAGAAAAACCGCCGTGAAGAATCCGCCTATAATCATTTGTATGTGCTTCTTTAATGTAAGCCTTGCAATTGCCACTTTTGAAATATAGGTTCCGCCGCCGGAGAATAATTTTGTATTCATCTTCATTTTCACTGCCTCCGAAATGCCATCATGCCCACACCTATTACAGCAAGCAATATTCCTGCCACGATGCCGAAAATCGAGCCGCCGCGCACGCCTTTTTTGTTCTCCTCGGCAAATTCTTCCGCCGTCATAATTCCCTTAAATGTTGTAACCGAATCGACATCTTCGCTCTTTATCAGGGTATCACCTTTTTGTACGCCGATAATCGTATATTCGAGCGGATCATCCGGCGAAACAATACCGTAGGATATTTTTTGAGATCCATATCCCGTCGTTGAGTACGTACCTGTTGATTTTTTCGGCAGCCAATGTTCTTTTGAAACGCAGTAGCGGCTTTCTTTTCCGCCCGAAAGCACCTTCCAGCCCGCATTAAGACTTTGCTCGTCATATTGCGTAAATTCGGTGTTTCTTATAAGGGGATTAAGCAGCTTGCCTTCTACCTTAAACTCACCGAGCAAGGTAGGTGCGGCGAGCATGGTTGATGTAAGTATCTCGGCATTGATTCCGAAATTTGCCTTTTCGCTGTAGTCTGTAATCTCCGGCTTCCAGTCCCACACCTGTTTATCATCGCTGTTGGTATCCCGTTCATAAGTCCAAACGGTTCTTTTTGCCGTTACCCCCGGGAGCTTAACACCAGTTATAGGATCCTGAAGCTGTTCGGCAGGTTTAAGAGTTCCCGAAACAACCACAAGCTTCCCTTCGTTTTCGGGGATAACCTTGCCGTCTTTAATCGTTGCCGCAGCTCTGATTTTCTCGTAGGACTGCGGTGCTGACACAAGAGCTTTTACGGCAAGCAAAGCAAAGAAAATGCCTCCTATAACCAGTATAATGCCGATTATTTTTTTCATAGTCATTCCTCCGTTCTGTGGCTATTCAAGCTTTTTTGCCTGATTTTGATACTCGTCCTGTATAAATTTCGCATTCTTATCGGTAAGAGCATTTACAACCTCGCCAAACGCTTCAAACTGCTCTTTTGTGCAATGCACCGCAACGGGTTTGCAGGCATATCCGCGCGTCATACGTCCTAAATTTTCGTTTTTTACAAGTCCAAGCATAACTTCATAAAGCTCATCCGTATTGAAATAGGTTGCTTTTTCCTTCCATGCGTCATAGTTCTTCTCGGATTTGTTTGTAAAGCTTGTCACAGCTGCCCATGCGGGAACTTTGTCACTGCCCGGTGTGGTTTTAAAGTAGTCTATCGTAGCCCTGTATGCCGCTTCGCTTGTGTTTTCGTGCGACGGATAATCGTACCACAGCCAAACAAGTCCTCTTACACCGCTTGAATGAAGGTCTGCATCAGCCTCGTTTTTCAGCATTTCCGAGATAGGCGCAACCACCCTGTCATCACCGAGGAGACCGGCATACTCATACGCTGCTTTCCGAACATCGTTATCCGAATCCTTCATCAGCTCGATTTCCGCATCAACCGCACCATCAAGAGTTTTGTTCCATGTGCTTCCGAGAGCAACCGCCGTCTGCCTTCTTACTGCTGCGTTTTCATTCTTTGCCTCCGAAAGCAAGAATTTGCCGATTTCTGCATCCTTGCCGCCTTCGTTACCAAGAACTTTTACCGCGCATTTAATAACGTACGGCTCTTTTTCGGTTTTCAAAATTTCCTTTGCCGCAGCAATATGCGAACTGCTCGCACCCAAAAGCGACGCCATATTGGAAAACGCATAGCCTCTTACCTGCGGCGAGTCGCTTTTTAAAAGAGGCTCGACAAATTCCTTTGCCGCAGGGAGTGCTGCCTTATTATCCTTAAGCTTTTTAATTGCTTTGTCGGTAATATTTTCATCCAACTCCAGCTTATCATTGATCGTTGCATATGAGTATGTAGAAGCAAGGTTTATAAATTCGTCCAAGGTTATGTTCTGCTCATCTTTGATAAACTTTTTTATCAAATCGTCCTCTGTCATATTTGCGTAGTCAATCTTTTTGGTTTCCTGCTTTGTTTCGGTTTCTTTTTCGGTTTCTTTTCCGGTATTTTCACCGCCGCACGCAGCGAGTGTGAATATCATTCCGATTGTCAAAATCAATGCTAATAACTTTTTCATAATATTGAATTCCTCCTGATTCTTTTATTGTTATCATTATCACCGAATATTTTGCTGTATTCCGGCGGTGAATGCCCGGAACAGCTCTTTTTTGTTTTAAGAAATTATGTCCACGCATCCACCTCCGACGGGATCCGAATCCCGGAAAGAATACTGGAATACTCCCACAAATACCAGGAATCGCCTTTTTGCCGAAGCTTTATCGGCCGCGGAGAGTCTGCACCGGTCGTTTTTAAAAACAACCTGAGGTATCCTTCCTCGATATCCTGCGGTCTGCTGTCCGCAATAACTTCGAGGGTAAGAGGAGTACTCGGAACATAGTTGTTTGCCGGAGTAGCGCCG
>CAKSDE010000023.1 GCA_934444735.1 uncultured Clostridia bacterium
GTTGCACCCGAAAAACGCACATGGGCGTAAAAATCTCTTATCATTCCTTGCCATACGGATAAGAGAAACTAAAATTACTATTTGTGCCGACGTATGGCGGCGGAATGGAGAATAACGTGAAAGTACCTTTCACGTTAGCCTCCGGCAGGATTTGATTGCCCGTGCAAAAATTTTCTCGTTGCACCCGAAAAACGCACATGGGCGTAAAAATCTCTTATCATTCCTTGCCATACGGATAAGAGAAACTAAAATTACTATTTGTGCCGACGTATGGCGGCGGAATGGAGATTTTTATGAATACAAAAACAAAAGGAATACTATACGTGATAATGGCGGCATTCGGCTTTTCGATGATGAGCGTATTTGTGCATCTGGCAGGGGATTTGCCCTTTTTCCAGAAAGCATTTTTCCGAAATGTTGCCGCACTTTTTTTCGTTGCTGCGGTTATGCTGAAAAATCATGTAAGCTTTGTGCCGAAAAGAGAAAATATAGGTCTGCTTTTGTGCCGTGCGATATTCGGGACAGTGGGGATTTTATGCAACTTCTATGCGATAGACCGTCTGGTCTTGGCAGACGCGAATATGCTAAATAAGCTCTCTCCCTTTTTTGCGATTATATTCTCGGTTTTCCTTTTAAAAGAAAAACCTACTCTTGTACAGATTTTGGGGGTGCTGACGGCATTTGTCGGGAGTGCGTTTATCATAAAGCCGTCGATGAGCGGATATGCCGTATTCCCGGCGCTTGTGGGCGCACTTGGCGGACTGGGCGCAGGCATAGCCTATACCTGCGTTCGCGCACTGGGGAAAAGGGGAGAGAACAGCTTTGTTATAATATTTTTCTTCTCGGCATTTTCGTGCATAGTATGCCTGCCGCCGATGATATTAACCCCTGCGGCAATGAGCGTAAAAAGCCTTATATTTTTAATTTGTGCCGGCTTGAGTGCCTGTGTTGGGCAATTCGGCATAACAAGAGCATACATATTTGCACCGGCAAAGGAAATTTCCGTGTATGACTATACGCAGGTGCTTTTTGCGGCGCTGTTCGGATTTTTCATATTTGATCAGATACCCGATATATACAGCGTTTTGGGATATTGCCTGATTTGCGGTGCGGGGATTGCAATGTTTTTCTATAACCGCAAAAGATAGTTGATTTTTAAACAAAAGTAAATTGATAGGTCAATGACTTTTACCTTTAAATATGATATGATAATGGAAAATATATATTATGAGGTGAACGGCATGAAACTGAAAAATATAACGGTACAGGTGGGTGGATTCCACGACCATTGGCTCAGAAACGGAACGGATACTCCGGGAGTGCTGATTGCGGCAGTGAATCAGTACCACTATGATTTTATCTGCCTTATGGACGGAGAATTTCCCGACAGGGCGAAAATAATAAAGCGGCAGATGGAGAAATGGATTCCCGGATTCAAGGTGCATCTCGGTGAAGAGCGCGCATACGGCTGGGGACACGTTGTTTCGGTCATGAATGACTGCAAGGATATTGATTTGGAGAACGTCGATTTTAAAGAGGAGTTTTCAAAAATGCAAAAGGCAGGCGGAATTGCCGCACTGGCGCATATAGCATATCCGTTGAGCAAGGAAAAAATAATCGAGGCGGGAAAGCTCGACGAGCTGATCGACAGCGGATATGTGGACGCGGTGCAGATACAGACGGAGGAGGACTGGAAATACATAGAAAAAAGAGCCGAATCCGGTAAAAAGCTCCCGTTGATTTCCGGCTGGGACTCGCATATGCTCATAAACAGCCCCGATATGCCGAATTGTCTTTACAGTGCCGATTTTCGCATGGAAAAGCATTTCGACCATTCCTCGACCTTCCGAACTGTGGTATTTGCCGAGGACAATTCTTTGGAATCGATTAAGGCAGCGCTCCGCGAGGGAAAAAGCGTCTTGGAGGACGCGATAAGCGGCAAGATGTTCGGCTCGCCCGAGCTTATAGAGCTTTTAAAAGAAAACGGTTTCTCAGAAAAAATACGTGAGCTGGACAATGAGTATAACACTTTAAATATTGAATGTGAGCCACTTAGGGCAAATTCGGCGGCAACACTGAAATTCCCGCAAGGGGGGCGCGCGGCATATGCAAAAAACAGCAATCTGGACATGGAATTTACCGAAACAGCCGACGGAAATATAACAATCGGCAATATCCCTATGCCTGCCGAAAAGGACGAAAGCTACCTGCCGTTTATGTTTGATAACGGAAGATTCAAGCGCTATTGGGCGGTTAAGGTGGAGAATGACATTCGCCTGAAAACCACGGTGATGCTCAAAAACGGCAAGCGTATTCTCTCGGTTTATACATACGAGGATTTTGACGGTAAGCTCATCTTTGAAAAGCCGTGCCGCGGTGAATTTGCCGTTTCGGCGAAAAAGAACAGCGTACTTTTCGAGTTTAGCGTACCCGAGAGTACGGATCGGATTTTCGACTACAGCTTTTCAGCCGAAAAGGGTACGTCAAAAAGGAGCTATGCATCGCACGCGGCACTCGTTAAGGCGCACAGATACGACGACGGTTGGGATAAGGCGGAAACGCTCAAAATCGACAATGCGCGATTCTCGGGCGGATTCGGGGCATCGCGCCCATACCCGGGACGTGATGTTTTCTCGACGGACGTACGGCTTTTGTGGGACGATGACAACCTCTATCTGCGCTATGATGTGACGGATAAAATCTACGTTTCGCCGCCCGAGGGCAGAATGATGTACCTTTCCGATATAACCACATTCAACATCGACGCTTTATGCGAAAGAACGCATTTCCGCGACTCGGGCTGTGAGCTGCTTTTGGGCTTCCCCGACGGCGAGGGCGAGATTTTCTGCACGCATACTCCCGTTTCGCCCGACGGCAAAGGATATTTCGACCGTGAGGACAATTGCCCGATAGACGGCGAGATGAAAATGGAAAAGACGGAGCGCGGAAGAATCGTGACGGTGAAAATACCGTGGCGCGAGATTTCGCCCAAGGCGGTCGCGGCAGGCGATTATATGGGAATTACGGTCGGCGCGGTAAATGACGAGGGCGAGGGGCCTGTGGACAATATACAATGGCCGTGGCCACCGGCAAAGGGTGCATGGCTTTTCCCGGACGACTGGGGCATAATGGTACTGGTTAAATAAGGTATGTTAAAAAACTCCGGAACGCAAGAAAAGAAAAATTATTTCTTTTCTTGCTATCAACAAACTGAGCCACTCGGCGTACCCCTGTACGCCGTCGGGTAACCCAAAGCTAAAGCTTTGGCTCAGTTTGTTAATTCCAAAGCTTTTTTCCTATCCCTTGGGGTAAACTAACGGAAATGCTCATGCGGAATTTTCCTCGTGTATGGGCGAAATAATCTCTTATCATTCCGTACCCTGCCGATAAGAGATTTTCATTACAATTTATGCCGATACAGGGCGGCGGAATGGAGATTATTATGATAAAAATGGTTGCGATGGACTTTGACTGGACGATTGTCGATCATTCAAAGCAGGAGCAGAGCGAAAAAGTGGGGCGCGAGTTCATCGACGCGATGAACCGCTTTATCAAAAACGGCGGTCATGCCGGGATTGTCTCGGGGCGCGTTTGGTGGAATTTTGAATTTGAGATGAAAGCGATGGGCGTTGACTGGGGCAATCCGTTCCCCGATTTCCTGATCGCGCGCGAGGCATATATTTATCATTTGAAAGAGCATGAATATATAGAAGAAAAAGATTACAACACCGACATGAACGCGCGCGTTATGCGCTTTAACCGCAAAATCACGCACAATATGGACTCGATTCTGGATTTATGCGAAAAAGAGGGCATAAGAGTTACAAACTTTATCACGTACGGCGATTTTGCAACAGAGATTCACGTTGAAAAAGAGGACGCGGACAGGGCAATGGAGCTTGTGAATAACTTTATCACAACCCGCTTTTCCGACGGCGCGGTGCATAGAAACGGTACGGCGATTACCGTCTACTATAAGCCTGCAGGCAAGGGGAATACACTTTTGGCGGCGGCGGAAATCTTCGGCATAAAGCCGTGCGAAATACTTGCAATCGGCGACAACTACAACGACATCTCCATGATAGATTCAAAGCTCGGCTTTATCGGCGCGTGCGTGGGAAATGCGGACGACAATATAAAGAAAATCGTTAAATCGGGCGGCGGATATGTCGGCGAGGGCGTCGCTTTTAGGGGTATTCTCGATATACTCGGACAGGTGAAAAAAGACGGCCTTATCGATTAAAGCGCGGCTATTGCTTTTTTGAAAAAAGTGTGCTATAATTAAATAAAACGGCATTAGGTAATTATAAAACCTACAATTACCTAAAAGAAAACGGCATAAAAAGGAGATTTATTTATGGTACATGAAATTTTTTCAGACGATTTGAGAGTCGGGATAGACTCCCTTGGCGCACAGCTCATTTCGATAAAGGACAACGACGGCTTGGAGTACATCTGGCAGAGAAATCCCGATGTATGGGCGAAGTCATCGCCGGTTTTGTTCCCGGTTGTCGGCAGAAGCCGCGGCGGAATATTAAATATCGGCGGAAAGGACTACAAGATGCCGATTCACGGCTTTATTGCGTCGTCCGAAATGACGGTGAGCGAAAAAAAAGACAATGAAATTACATTTTTTATTTCGTCAAACGATGAACTGAAAAATGTTTATCCGTTCGACTTTGAATTTTATGTTATATTTGCGCTTTCGGGCAAAAAGCTGACGGTGACGTATAAGGTCATAAACAAGGATTCAAAAGAGATGTATTTCGGCTGCGGCGGACACACGGGATTCAGTCTGGCGCTCACAAAAGACGATAAATTTGAAAATTGGGATCTTGAATTTGAGTATGACGAGCCGCTTTGGGCGAATGATACCGATATGAAAGAGGTGGAAATATCCTCCGATAAAAAGCACGAGATTCCGCGCAAGGGGAATGTGGTTCATTTAAAAAGAGAGCTTTTCGATAACGACGCGATGATTTTTGAAAATCTTAAATCAAAGGTGATAACCTTGAAAAACAGAGTGTTCGGCAAGCGCATCGTTTTCAGCTATGCCGATTACCCCGTTATCGCGGTGTGGACAAAGGCAAGACCGTGCGATGCGGCTGCCTATGTTTGCCTGGAACCGTGGCAGAGCATGGGATTTCGGAGCGGCGAGGGGAATACGATAGAGGAAAAATTCGATATTGTAAAGCTTGCGCCGGGAGCGGAAAAGGATTACAGCTTTGATATGGAAATAAACTAAAGTACAGACAATAAAAAAGAGAGGGCTTACCTCTCTTTTTTATTAAAATTAAATTACCACTGGAATACAACGCCCTGTTTAGCGCCTGCTGCTTCAGCAGCAGCCTGCTGTTCAGCCGTGATTACGCCGTCAGCCAACAAATCATTTGTTGTATATGCACTTGCAGCGATAACATCTTCGATATCGAAGTTATTTACTAATGCCATAGGCTTTTCATAAATTTTCATAATTATTACTCCACCTTTCTTATTCGTTTACGATACTGAATGTCTTTTCAGTTTCGCCTGCATATCTAACGATAACAAGTACATTGATTGTACCCTGACCTTTAAGGTTTGTTGGATACCAGTCACCCTTGAATGTTCTTGTATCTCCTGTCTCGTCCTTAATTGTGATTTCAGGAGCAGTTGTGTTTGTATTGAATTCAACGACATCTGTGATATATGTCTTGTTTGTTTTACCGTCAGCAGGGTTAACCATTGTACCTGTACGTCCGGCCTTGGCAACAGTTACAGTTGCAGTAGCTGTCTTTGTTGAATCAACAGTTGAAGTAGCTGTGATTGTAAATGTTTGATTATCATCGAATGATGCCGGCGGAGCTTTAAATGTGATAACCTTGCCTGCCAATGTTGTTACGTCAGCTGTTACGTCAGTACCTTCGCCGTTTACAACTTTGTATTCAAATCCGTCATAGTTTCCTTTACCGTCAATAGCAACTGTAAAGTCAGCTTTTTCGCCACCCTTAAGAGTTTTAGTATCAGGTGTCATTGTGAATGAAGTTACTGCATTTTCGTCAGCCTTAGGAGCAACTGTATAACCTGTAAAGTTATCTGTAAAATCAGCAGTTACGTCACCAGATGCATCTTTTGCATAAAAGGCTTTTGAAACAATATCCAATGTAAAAGGTTGAACACCTGTTAAATCAAATTCAACAACACCCAGTGTAACTTTACCTGTAAATCCATTATTATCAACATAAGTAAACGCCAGTACATTCGTTCGGCTATTACCATCGGTTCTAGCATTAGCCTCTTTTGCGGTAACAGGTGTAAATGAAGCAGTTTTCAGTCCTTTTGATATAGCATCTGACAATTTGAGAGAGCAAGCAGTATCAACAATGGTCTTATTGGTCTGCATTACAATGTTAGCTTTCAATTTTGTAGATGTATGTTCAACAACTTCCCATTTAATGTAGTTGTTGTCATCAGCCATTGCAACAGTTGTAAACATTGTAGCGATCATTGCAATGACTGACAATAATGAAATAATTTTTTTCATTGTTGTATCTCCTTTCGGTTATTTTTTGAATGTCCAATCCAATTCGTCGTTATCATTGAAATGATCATCAAAGACGCTATCTTTACCAACTTGTAATTTCAAGATTTCTTTGGCGTCATCGTTATTAATACTTTGCCAGTCTGTAAGATCTCCTACTAAATTTGCTGCAGTCCAAATCCATGCATCAAGATCAGCATCATCACCGTTAAAGTAATCATCAAAGACGCTATCCTTACCAACTTGTAATTTCAGGATTTCCTTAACGTCATCATTATCAATGCTTTGCCAATCCACATACTCGCCAACAAGGTTACCATAATGATATACCTTACCATCAGCAGCAACAACAACCGTTTCCTCTAAAATACCGTCAGCAGCGATATTTGTACCGCCTACTCTGAGATAATATGTGCCGGGGTCGAGCTTTCCGCCCTTAACACCCATGTCTTGGAAAATTTTGCTGTCCGCTTTAGCAGCGTCCTGGTCGATATAAAGAATATCTTTATCAGCAAGTCCGTTCTGCAGATTCTTATAAGCCGACTCCGGAATAAGAATAACTGTCATCTGATCTCCGGCATAGCTTGTCAAATCTCCTTCAAAGCTTACAGTGCCGTTTGTTTTGTTATATGTAGCGGCATTAGCAGCTACGGCAAAAGCAGCTGAAAGACCTGCGATTGCTGTGCATGTCAATAATAATTTTCTTATTTTCATAATTTTCTCTCCTTATTAGTATTATAAATTTCTATTTATACAACATGGATTCACCTGTTTTCGCCGTTTTCGGCACTTTTATCCCGTTTTTTTTGATGTAAATCCGCAGGCTTATGCGCCGCCGTCTTAAACCTAAAAATGAGTACAAATTATAAGTCGAAATTTTGTAGAAAATGTCTGAAAAAATATTGGGACAGTGTATTTTTTTTATTAGATATTATCTTATTGGTAAAAGTGAACAAAATATTTTCGTTAATCTATGCGAAAATGACGAAATTCAAAATTTATCTTAAAGAATGGTTGATTTTTTATTGTATATAATTTATAATATAGATAAGTGAATGTAAGGATTTTATGTGAATGTAGGTGGAACGGGTGTGGATGTAGGTAGATTCCGCGTGAATGTACACGCTCGTGAAATGTGAATGTAAGTAGAGCTTTCCGCGTGAATGTCAAACCTGTGGAAAGTGGATGTGAGTAGATAACATGTTTGTTTGCAGGCCGCGCCGGTGGGGGGTGGCGGCCGGACAAGCAATTCCATGTTGTATAAATAGAAATTTATAACACTTAAAAAAGGAGAGAAAATTATGAAAATAAGAAAATTATTATTGACATGCACAGCAATCGCGGGCATTTCTGCTGCTTTTGCCGTAGCTGCTAATGCTGAACCTATCACAAACAATACATATGATAAGACAGCAGGAACAGTTAGTGTTGCAACAGATTTGAAGGGCTATGCCGGAGATCAGATGACGGTTATCGTTATCCCTGAATCTGCTTATACAAGCAATTCTATTGCAGACGCTGATATTCTTTATATTGATCAGGAGGCTGCTAAGGCTGACAGCAATATTTTCCAAGGAATGGGTGTTAAAGGCGGTAAGCTCGATCCGGGTACTTACTATATAAAGGTAGGTGGCACAAATATCGCTGCCGACGGTATTATCGTAGAAAAGATCGTTGTTGCTGCTGATGGTAAAATTTACCATTATGGTAACATTGTTGGCGATTATGTAGATGAGAGTAGCATAGATTTGTTAGATGCTATGCAGATCATATATTATGCAGCAGGTGCTGATGAGTGCGTATTCTATGATTATTTTGATGAAGATGGTAATATTAATTCAAATGATTGGATTTGGAAGGCTGCAAATTTGGTTGGAACATTCGAAGATGAAAGTAGCGTAGATTTGTTAGATGCTATGCAGATCATATATTATGCAGCAGGTGCTGATGAATGTGTATTCTACGATCATTTTGATGAAGATGGTAATTACTCTTGGGAATTTAGACAGTAATAAAATAAGGAGGAACTAGGCATGAAAAAAATCATTTCATTATTGTCGATTTTTGCAATAATTGCTACAATGTTCACAACTGTTGCAATGGCTGATGATAATAACTATGTTGATTGGACTATAGAAGAACATACAGCAAACAAAATTACATTTCTTGTATATGCACAAACAAATCAACAAATAGATGGTGTGACCGTTTCGTTTACTTTGAATAAATTTAATACTACTTATGGTTTGATGGATGATGACTTTACTGTTGAAGCATTAAATGGCGCAACTGTTAATGCGAGAACGAGCGCTACTGGTGGTGCAGCTGCGAATAAGAACGTTTTGAGTTTTGTATATGCAAGAACAGATGGTACTAAGACTACAGGTAGATTGGATTTGGGAAGAATTAGCATTGATTTAACAGATGTTAAAGAATTTCCTTTGACTAATAAGAAATTTGTAGTTTCTGGAGAAGGCGGCGACCTTACAGCTACATTTACAAATAAGTTGGCTGGTCAGACAATAGCTCCTAAAGCTGACGAAGGCTTTAAGCCGGCTGCAGGCGGTGACATGGTTAACCCTGCTACAGGTAAAACAGAACAGACATATCTTACAGATATCGTTGAATTCAATACAGATGAAACTGCTCCTTCAATCACAATTAAGGACGAGGCAGGAGAAACAAAGACATTTGACGGCGACTGGTATCCGACGAACCTTAAAGGTCAGGGTACAATCAAAGTACTTGTTATCGTTAGATATGCAGGCGCAACTGAAAAGACATTCAGTATCGTAAACGAATAAGAAAGGTGGAGTAATAATTATGAAAATTTATGAAAAGCCTATGGCATTAGTAAATAACTTCGATATCGAAGATGTTATCGCTGCAAGTGCATATACAGCAAATGATTTGTTGGCTGACGGCGTAATCTCGGCTGAACAGAAGGCTGCTGCTGAGGCTGCAGGCGCTTCACAGGGCGTTGTATTCCAGTGGTAATTTGAAGTTAAATAAATAAAAAGGAGAGGTAAGCCCTCTCTTTTTTATTTTTGGGGGATGTTAAAAAGCTTTGGAACGGTTTGTTAATTCCAAAGCTTTTTTCCTATCCCCCTTTTTTAGGGGGATTTTTCGGATAAAGCAGATAAATACATAAAAAGTATGGATAAATTTACAATTTTGCGATATAATATAATATATAAATCGGCAGAATTACAGAATGTGGCTCCGCGCTTATTGACAGATAGGGAAAAATATTATATACTTATTATATAAATAGGTAATTGTAAATTTGGCGGTTATCTATAAAAATTAAGGAGGTCGGATAAAATGGATTTTTATCAAGCGTTTGACAGTATCAAAGCAGGCATTTCCGAGGTTGACACAAGTAAGTTTCAGGGAAATTTTGCTATTCAGTGCACAATGACCAACAAGGACTGCGGAGGCATTTTCTACATTGAATATAAGGACGGCTCTCTTAATGTTGAACCGTATAATTACTATGATAATAATGTAGATATCACAGCCGGTTACAGTGATCTTTGCAAGGCTCTTGCGGGGAGCGTTTCAAAGAATGTGATTTTCGCGGGAGATGAGTCGGTATTTAAGGCTTTTGCGGCGGCGATAAAATTTGCATTGCCCGAGAAGAAAGCAGCCAAAAAGCCTGCGAAAAAGGCAGCGGCTAAAAAGACGGCTGAAAAGAAAGTGACCGAAAAGAAAGTAACAGAAAAGAAAACCGAAAAAAAGCCGGAGGAAAAGAAACCGGCAGAGAAGATAGAGAAAAAAACGGAGGCAAAGCCTGTTAAAAAGGCGGCGGAAAAACCCGCTGAAAAGCCTGCTGAAAAAAAGACTAAGCCGACAGAGGCAAAGTCTAAAAAATAATTTTTTTTAAAATAGCTGTTCAGTCGCATTGCGGACGGACAGTTATTTTTTGTTTTGAATTTTAAATTCCCTTTTGTAAAATGACGGTGTTGAGCCGGTGTGCTTTTTGAAAAGTCTTGTAAAATAGTTGTAGTCGTTTATCCCGACAAGCTCGGCGAGTTTTTGTATCGGTATATCGTTATGATTCCCCAGAATATTTATCGCGGAGGTTACGCGCACGTTGTTTATGTATTGAGTTATGCTGATTGCAAGCTCGTCTTTGAAAAGGTGTTCCAAGTAAGAATCGCTTAGATAGACGAGCCTTGCAAGCTGAGATACGGTTATGCTTTCCATGTAATGCTCGCCGATGTAGAGGACAACGCGGTTGATTTTTTCTCGGTTTGAGAGTTTTGTTTCGATGCTTTTGCCGCTTTCAACCGAGAGAGTAAAGTTTCGCAGAAGATAGACGAGAAAGCAAAATGTAAGCCCTGTCAGGTGGGTTTTGCAGAACGGCTCATTGCGTTTGTATTGCTCGATTATCGCGTCGATATATCCGCGGCAGACGGAGTTGTTTTTTATGTGATTTGTGAAGGTGGGGGAGATGTCGTCCTCTTCGGCAAAAAAGAAATCGGGCGAGGTGAGGAGGGCGCAGCGCGAGGTGTCGGGCGAGGAGTTTTCGCTTTTGTGCAGCTCGCTGCTGTTGACGATGATTATATCCCCGGCGTTTACTTCGTATTTGTTATGATTGCAGTAAAAATCGCATTTGCCGCTTTGCCAGTAGAGTATTTCGATTTGGCGGTGCCAGTGCGGTGCGACCTCGGAATATTTCTTTTCGCTGTTTTTGGAAAAGAGAATTCTAAGCCGATTATTGCCCAAGTCGGGCGCGATTTCATATGACGGAAATGTTATATCCATATAAAGTTCTCCTTTTATGATTTTGGTTAAAACAGAATTGTGCTAATCCACGGAAGATTTTCAACAAACAAATACTATCAATATTTATAATGATATTATATAATAAGAGTATCGAAAAGTCAATCTTTTAAGTGTGTTTTATATAAAAAATATAAGAATACCCGTTAAAAAGGTTAAAGAAAATTATAACATAAATAGCAAAAAAGTCATTATTTGACCAAAATTTCATGTGAAAGGTGTGATGCAGAGTGAAAATAACGAAAAAGATGGTGTCTGCGTTTCTCGGGGTGTGTATGACAGCGCAAACGGGGATTGTCGGAGTGAGCGCCGCGCCGGGGAGAACGGTGTGGGTGTCGCCTGACGGGAACGATTCGGGGAGCGGCGCGGAAAATGATCCGTTAAAGTCGATTGAGGCGGCGGTTGAGGCGGCGAAGAAGTATAAAAGCGAGGCGGTGACGGTAATCTTAAAGGCAGGCAACTATTACGCCGATAAGAGCATCGTATTTGACGAGGACGACTCGCGGGAGGAGTCGGCGCCGCTTACAGTGACCTCGGAGGAGGGCGTAAGGGCGAATATTATCGGTGGAAAGAAGATAGATACGACAAAATTCACCTGTGTTACCGACGGTAATATATTAGACAGACTGCCGGTTGCGGCAAGAGGTAAGGTATACAGTCTAAGCCTTAAAGAGCAGGGTGATTTTTATCTTGGTACGCTTTCACAGTTCGGCACATATTACGGCAACGGGAGCGAGATTCCCGATATATACGTAAACGGCAAGAAGATGACGAATGCGCGGTGGCCGAACGAGGGGTATGCAAAGGTGGGGACGGTGCTTGACGCAGGCTCGGCCGACTCGACTTTGGGGCAGAAACCGGCGAATGCAAAGGGCGCGGTTATGGCATATGATGATGAGAGAATATCGCGCTGGGTAAACGCAGAGGACGCATGGCTGTACGGTTATTGGACATGGAATTGGGAGGCGAGCAGTCTGCGCATTAAAAAGATTGATGTTGGCGAGAAAACACTTGAAACAGAGGATTCCACGACATTCGGAATGAGAGAGGGACAGCGCTTTATGGCGTTCAATCTTTTGGAGGAGCTTGATTCGCCGGGAGAGTATTACATAGACAGGGAAAATGAGATTTTGTATTATTACCCGATATGCAGTCTTGACGATACCGAGATGCTGATTTCGCAGACCGACACCATTATATCGGTAGAAAACTGCAAAAATATCACGTTTGAACGGCTTACAGTTGAGTGCGCGAGAGTGTACGGGGTAAGCGTTGCGGATAATACCGAAAATATTGTGTTTAACGGCTGTATTCTGCGCGGATCGAGCGGAAGAGTGGTTAATCTGTACGGCAGGAATAACAAGCTGATAAATTCGGATATATATGACGCGGGAATGGATTGTATAGGATTCAGCGGCGGAAAGGCGGATAATACTGTTTTTGAACTGGGGAATAACCTGATCGAGAACTGTGATATACATGATTTCGGGCAGAAGATGACAACGGGCTACGGAATATTGGCACGAGGACACGGAAATAACATAGTTCATAACAGAGTACATTCGGGGCCGGCGCAGGCGATGTCGGCGAGCGGATTTCTCTCAAAGCTTGAATATAATGAAATTTACGATGTGCTGCGCGAGACAGAGGACGCCGGCGCAATCTACGGCGGAAGATCGGCGCAGGATAGGAGAATGAGCATTTCCTACAATTATATACACGACGTCTGCGGTCAGGACGATATGCGAAAGGGTTATTATATGGGAATATATCTGGACGATTATCTCTCGGATATAACAGTAAAATCGAATATATTCAAAAATGTATCGACCCCGATAATGGGGCATAATTCATCGCAGTGTACGGTGGAAAATAACCTTATCATAAATAAAACAGCATCATCAAACGGCTGTATATGGTGGACAGACGGCGGAAATGATTGGTCAAACGGGAATTTGTACGATACCTCAACAAGTCAGGGACAGTTCTATAAAACGCATTTGGCAATCGACTGGACAAAAGAGCCTTATTGTACACTATTTCCGGAGGCACTTAACGTAACTCCGGAAAATGCACTGGAGCCGTTTGATAATGTGATAAAAAACAACATTTCGGTAAATCATGTCGGGACGAACATAGACTCCGATGTGTATGCGCGCTCGGAGGTGGAGAATAATCTTGTGTATGATTATGATCCGGGATTTGTGGATTATGAAAACGACGATTTCAGATTCCGTGAGGATTCGGAGATTTATGAGAAGATCCCCGAATGGCAAAATATTGATATTTCAAAAATCGGGCTGTATTATGATGAGAACAGACCGACAAATGAGCCGAGCGTGAATAAGTCGAACTTTACATTGGTGTCGCCTGCCGACGGGGCGGAAAATGTCCCGGCATATAAGGCGCAGTTTGATTGGAATATCTGCCAGGAGATGGGGATAGACCGCTACAGGCTCGTGATTGCAAGGGACAGCGAGTTCAGTGATGTTGTAAAAGATACGGAATCGGGCGATATTTCAAAGGAGATAAGCGATTTGGAGCCGAACACGACATATTATTGGAAGGTTGCCGGAGTGCGCGGCAGAGGCGATGACAGAGAAAGTATATGGTGTGATGAGGTGAGGAGCTTTACTACATCGTACTATATGCCCGAGAGCGATGAGGCAAGCGTGAAAATTGATAATCTGCAAAGCTTTATAAGCGATAAGGAAAACTGGAAGGTCGGCAGCGGAAAGGGAATCACCCTTGGGGAGGATTTTGTGACATTCACTTCGGCAGGCGTTTCGGTTTCGGGATATGAGGGCGCGCCGACCGATTATAACACGCTATATCATTTTGCAATCCGATTCGGCGGAGGCGGTTGGAAAGGGATAGGTCTGCACTCGAATAATACAAGCGAAGTCGGCTGGGTGAAAAATTCGCATTATCTTGTAATCATAAAGGAAGATGCGATAGAAATGCATAAATACCCCGAAAGCTTCAGAGGTGCAAAGATGCTTTTTTCAAAGCCGTGCCGCTTGGATTTTGAGGATTCTAAAGATCATGATATAGTGTTCGGGACATATCGTATGCGTGGTGAGCTGTATGTGATTTTTGCGATAGACGGTGAGATTTACTATAATTTTAAGGATACGTACGGAGATGCGCTTAAAAAAGACGGATATTTGTCGGTGTATAATATGGGGGAAAATTCAACGGTTACGCTTGCTGTGCCCAAAAAGGATATGCCGGAGATAAAACTGAAAGCTACAGATTTGCCGGATGAATATACAAGCGTGCTTGAGGGAGGTATCGCAATGAAAGCGTACTCGCCGAGAGCGTATGCGGATTTGACGGAATGTGCGATAAACGATAAAAATTCGGATATTACGCCGATAGTTTGGCAGAACAGAACGCTTTTGCCGCTTAGGTTTATTTCGGAAAAATTCGGAGCCGAGGTTTCGTGGGACGGTGAGAGCAAAACGGCGAGGATAAAGGGAGAAAATGTTGATATTGTTTTAAATGCCGTAAGCGGTGAGTGCAGTGTGAACGGCGTGAGCAGCGAGTTGGACGTAAAGCCGATTGTGAAAAATAACACCACCTTTGTTCCGATAAGATTTATCACCGAAAATCTCGGGTATGATGTTTATTACGATGACGCGACAAAAGATATTCTTATTACCGAAAAGGGCAAAAAGGATAATATCCCCGATGACGGCAACTGGTGGAAAACTCTTGATAGGTATATCGATTTCGGCAGCGCGGATACACAGGAGTTCGGGATTATGGCATAAGAAAGGAAGTGAAAGACAGATGTTAAAATTTTTAAAAAGGCTTACCGCGCTGACAGCTGCCGCGGTGTGCGCACTTTGCGCAAATGCCTCAGCTGTGAGATACTTAGAGGTGTCGCACGAGAACAGCATAAAATTCAGGGATAATTTTGCAAGCGGCGATATGTCGAATTGGGACGTATTTCTGGAGTCGGGAAAGAAATGGTCGGTTGTTGCGTCAAACGGCGAGAATGCAATGACCTGCACAACCGACAATACATGGCTCTTTAGTTCGGTAACGCCGAAAATACCGGAAGCGCAGATGCAAAACTGTATAATTTCGGCAGATTTTCTCTTTACCGAGCAATGGGAGCGTTCGGGGATTGTGTTAAGAGCGAAAGATGAGCAAAATCTATATAACGTAATTGTTGCAATAGATAATAATGACGGGCTTTTGATGCTTACTAAGCGTATGAACGGCACGCAATGGCAGGAGAAAACCATGGTGAGAAAAAATCCGTTAATACCGAAAAATAAGAAGATAAATGTTTCTGCTCAGATCCTCGGGAATAACATAAAGGTGTTTTTAGACGGTGAACCGATAATTGATTACACAGATACGGATCGCCCGATTGAAACGGGGAAGGTAGGTATTCAGCATACCTACGGTTATACGAAGATTTCAAATGTCAAGGTGGAGATGCTCTATGCCGAAGAGGAGCAAAACGGCGGCAAAACATATGAGTATAAAACCTATCCGCAGTATTCGGCGGATGAGATAGGGGATTTCGGTGATGCGGTGTTTGATTTTTACGGCTGGGACGACGGAGCGAAAAGAACGCTTTATTTTGAAAACAACAATCTGATATTTGTACCCGACAAGGACACGGAGAATTACAAATATCACATGGCGACATATGCAAGAAAGAAATTTGCCGATGAGCCGATCGAATTTAAGGTAAAAGGTGAGCCGGGCGAATATACGGTTTCATTTAAAACCGATGCCGCAAATGTTATGGCAGATGAGAACAACGACGGATATAATTTGAAATTCTCAAAAAGCGAGCTTTGCCTGGAAAAATGGAGCATGGGAAAATGCGAAATTTTAGGCTCGGCAGAAGGGGACTTCATCTCGGGCGAATACCGCGATGTTAAGATAAATCAGCAAAAAGAGGGAAATGCGCTTAAAATTTCGGTGGAAATTGACGGGGAAAAGAAAATTAAGGCTGAAGATACAAAAAATCCGATGTTTGCGCGTGGGTTTGCAAGCGTGGTTTCCTATGTTGACGAGCTGATGATTACCGCGTCCGACGATAAGGTAAAATCGTTAAAGCAGATTTTGGGACTCTCAACTGTACTTTTGCCCGGTGCGGAAAAGGTCTATATAAACGGCGCGGTAAAGTCGGCAGGGGGCGGTGTTGCGTCGTACAGCGAAAACGGCACCATAATGATGCCGCTCAGATTCTTCGCGTCGGAGCTTGGAGCCGAAGTTCTCTGGGACAGCGAAAAGAAAAGTGCGGTTATAAAAAAGGGTTCGTATGAGATTATTGTCACCCCCGGATACTCCGACGCTTTTGTAAACGGTGAGAGAGTGGGAATGAAATCGGCGGCAAAAAGTACAAACGGGACTATGTATGTTTCGGCGGATTTATTCCAAAATTATTTTGATCTCGAGCCGTCAAAGACGGATAACGGACTTTGGATTCTGCATAACAAAAATGAGGATATATCCGATATGCTTAGTAACGTTGAGCTTACGGGACAGGTCAGAAATGAGCTTACGATGTGATTTGGCGGCTTATAAAAAAACCGTTAAAATAAATAAGTTTAAGTGTTAACAGCACGGAAAGGAAGGAAAAAATGAAAAAACAAATTTTATCTTTGGTGCTTGCGGTAAATATGTGTGCAGGTCTTTGCACATTTAATGTGTCGGCGGCGCAAGGTACGGGAGAAATTCTTTATCAAAATGACTTCGAGGACGGAAAGCTTACGGGCTTGGGACAGATTTTAAGACCGGGTCAGGATCCGGCGGCTGCTGTAACCGTTGAAAATCTCGGCACGGAGGAAAGTCCTGATTACAAAATGAAGGCGCAAAGCTCGGGTGTTGCCGCGGCGTACATCATAGACAGCGCCTCATGGACGGACTATAAGTTTGAGGCGGACATAACCTGGCAGGGCGGAAACACAACATATCCGCAGACGGTTATAGATATGCAAAATCCCGCGGCGTCTGACGCATGGAACAGATTTCAGGGGACATATCCGTATGTAGGCTATCAGTTTGCGGATACGCAGATGATGACATACTGTGATGACGGTGAAGTGTATACTCCCGAGGGTGTAAGCTGGATGGCTGACTTGGGAAAAACTCTTCATATGGAGGTTACGGTAAAAGGTGAGGATATAACCTTTGTTACAACCGCAAACGGAAAGACTATTAAAAAAACGAGAACGAGAACCGTCAATGAGGGTGAAAACTATATTGCATTCGGCGGAAAATGGGGCGGCGAGACATATTGGGATAATATAGTTGTAACCAACTTGAGTGAAAAGCCGGCACCTGTTCAGGAAAACTATTTATACGAAAACAGCTTTGCTGAAAATCATGACGGAATGTCGATAATCAAGAACAGCGTGGCAGCTGGTGCGGAAAATAAAATTGCGGTTGAGGATAATGCATTAAAGTTTGTATTGCCGAACAGCATAAGCGGTGCGAATGATGTGTTTATGTATGTTGACGGGAGTGACACATGGGAGGAATATACTCTTGAAATCACACCCGAATCGAAGACGGAATACACATACTACAGAATTTACACCAATTTCGATAAAACATCAATGACGGGCGACAGTGTATATTTAATGAGAAACAACGCAGATGTATTATATAACGGTACGTCTTTGCAGTCGGGTACTTTCCACCATGAAAAGAACAGAATCCGTCTGGAGGTTAATAAGGGTGAAACCAAGGTTTATATATTGCCGCAGTGGAGATATGACGCAGGTGAGAGAGATTTCTATCTGGTAGATACGATAAACTCGGATAAAACCTCCGGAGGCGTTGCTGTTGAAGTATTCTATATGGGCGAGATTGATTTTACAAACCTTAAGGTCACGGATTTAAGAGCAACGGCAGCTATTGATAAAACTAAAGATCTTGAAGCAGGCGATGTTATAACAGTTAAATTCTCGGAAAACATGAATCCTGTAACAATGATTGCGCCGTTTGTAAAATTATCGAACGCGGCAGGTGAGGTTGCTGTCACAGATGTTACAAATAACGGCAAGGACGAGATGTATATAACGATTCCCGACGGTGTATTGTCGAATGAAACGTATACTCTTACTTTAAACCGGGAGATTACCGACGCAAACGGCGACAAGCTCAACAATGCAAAGAGCTTTTTGATAACGACAAAGAAAAGCAACTTCAATATCATTTCCTCATACCCTGCGGATGGTACACAGGATTTGAACATTCTTGACGATATGTATATTGATTTCGACAGTGACATCGACTATACGCAGACACCGTCAATATCCCTTAAAAAAGCAGACGGAACGGCGGTTGCGGTACAGATCAGCGAGGGTAACTCGACTGCAAGAAGGCTCTATATTCAGACGGAAAAGGCGCTTGAGAGCAATACATCGTACGAATTGCAGGTGTCGGGTGTAAAATCCGCGGCAGGCGATAAGATGGCAGGCACAAAGACAATCAGCTTTAAAACGGCAGACGCGGCAGAAGAATATCTTTATTATAACGATTTCTCGGACGGCACATTGGACGGATTCACAATCAGCAAAAACAGCGGAAATGAGGACGCATATATTAAGGACGGAAAGCTTGTAATTAAGATGCCGTCGGATAAGGTGAACGGCTCGGATCTTTTGTGGGCAAAGATTAACGGCAGTGAGAACTGGTCGGACTTTGAGCTTTCGGTTGACACTGCGGCAGATTCCTTTGATCCGACAGCAAGCGGTAATATGTCATATGCTGTTTTAGGAATCAGGGGTATTACAAATACGTCGAAAGCTGCGGGAATATATGCGGTAAATGCGGATACCACTGCGGTGTTGCTGGGAAATTCAACAAAGCTGAATGATATTTATAAAAACGGTATTGGTAAAAATAATTTAAGAACGCTTACTGTAAAGGCTGTGGGAAACAAAGTGAGCATGACCTATGACGGTCACGAGATTTTTACCGATGTAGAAGGCGCGGAGCTTGCAAATTCGGGCGCGGTGTCTTTAGGCTCTATGTATTGCGGTGCTGCGGTATACGACAATATAAAAGTTAAGGATCTCGGTATTTCATTTGATGTGGAGAACAGAAAGAATTTATGCGACGGCGATGAAATAATCGTTAAGTTCGACAGAAGCATGGACACCGAATCGTTTGATTCCGCAAACGTTGATGTTTTGGACTCGGAGGGTGACGCTTTGAATATTTCTGCAAGAGCGGTTGACGATACAACGCTTGCGATCAAGCTCCCGTACGGATTAAATTCAAATACTCTGTATACCGTAATCTTAAAACAGGACATTGTAAGCGCACAGGGTGTGCCTCTGAGTGCGGATAAGCAGTTTACGGTAAAAACCGCGGTAAAGGATATACATGCAGATAAGCCTGTTTTAAAAACTGCGGACGGTGAAGTTAAAAACCTTGTTACGGGCAGTTTAGTTTGGGCGCAAAGCTTTGTAAAGAACAATACAAATATTTCTAAAAATTATGTGTTGGTAATGGCAGTTTATAAAAATAATAAACTCTCATATGTAAAGACAGCGGAGAGCACATTGGCGGCAAAATCTGAAAAAACGCTTACGACCGAAAGCTATACGGTTGAGGCGGACGAAAACTTGAGCATAAGAACTATGGTATTTGATTCGATGCAGACGATTACACCGCTTGCGGACAGTAACGTATACGGAAAGTAAGAAAAAAGAGGCAATCGGGGGGGAAGCCCCCCGGTTAAGCCTCAAAATACCTGATTTTTGAAAAAGTTTAAAATATTTTTTAAATCGTTTCAAAAAACAAGTATTACTGATTGAAAGATGAAAGGAGCGATTGCAGGTGAATAAAAAAATTATTTGTATATGTGCGGTATCGGCTTTTGTTTTTAACAGCGCTCATGCCGCAACAATAGACAGTGTTGTGATGAAAAACGGCGTATGGTATGTCGAGGGCAGGGCCGAGAATGCATCGGGTGTGACCATGAAGGTTTGGGGAAAAGATGATAAACCGGAAACGCTCGGACTCTCCGACCTGCGCCAGGGTAAAGTGAAAAAAGGCGGAGGCTATTCGTTTGAAATACCCGAGACTGAATCAGGCGGTGTCTATACAATCGGTGTGAGCGACAATTATACGAACCAAATGACGAAAAAGACGCTCTATCTGGCGGATAACGAGCAGAGCGGAGTCATCTATTCGAGTAAAACACTGGGAGATTATTCGGAATGGAAAGTGTTCGGCGATTATGGCGCAACCTGTATGGGGTCGGGAAAACTGCGGATAGGAAAGCTCTCTCAAGGTACGACAACGGCTGTTGTCGAGGGCTTCGGCTCGGCGATGGATTATCGCTTAAAGCTTGAGATGAGCGCGGTAAGCGCGATGAATGCAAAGGTGCTTTTCAGATACCAAGACGAGGATAATTACTGCTATCTTACGATACCGTTTACCGTGTCGGGCGGCTTGGGAATTTATAAAATGGGCGTCGTTTCAGAGGGCAAAGATACCGTGATGTATGAAAAAAAGGTGACGGGTACAGAGGCAAAGACGGGAGTTACGTATGATATTGAGATAGAGTCGGTCGGGTTTTGGACAAGAGCTTTTGTAAACGGTGAATTTGCCGCGAAAATGTATGATGAGAGCGTAACAAACGGAACGGTAGGCGCCGTTGCCGAGAACGGTCAGATATATATAAATAACATTACGGCAGAAAATACGAGAGAAACGGCAAGAGTGGGAAAAATTGACTTTTCCGATTCGCTCGGAAATACGGTCTATACCGTACCGCAAAGCGGAGATGTTACGGTTTCGTCATACGGTGTAAATATAACCGATGATGAAGTGTTTGAGGGGAGCCTGATTGCGGCGGTATATGAGGACGAAAAGCTTGTAAGCGTGGTTTCGGATAAGAAGATCATAGCGCCGAAAGAGCGTGAGGATTTTAAGATAGAGCTTTCGGGTATAAAGAAAAATCAGACAGTAAAAGGATTTTTGTGGGACGGATTTTCGCTCCAAAAGCCGCTGGAGAGCGGAGGGAGAATCGGCGATGAGGACGGGTGTGTTTATGTCGATTCAAATTACAGCGGCGGCTCGGACGGGAGCTTTGAAAAGCCGTATAAAACAATTGCGGCAGGGCTTGAGGCGATAAAGAATATTAAAAACAGTACGGGATTGGGGGAAAACGGGATAAATCTTTTTGTCCGCGGCGGAGATTACGAACTGTCCGACGCTTTGAATATTTCGGGAGAAGAATATTCGGGGACACCTATGCAGCCGGTAAAAATCGCGGCATTTGAGGGTGAGACGGTAACTGTCCGCGTAAGCACAAGGATCCCGAAAGAAAGCTTTGCACCGGCAGAAGATGACAGGATTGAGAGTGCGCTGAAGGGTAAAATTTATGTGGCAGATATTGATTTTGATATCCCGGAAATAAAGAAATTTACATATGTTGACTCGGGAAAGGGATTTGCAAATTTGAGCTATAAAGGCGAGGCACAGCAGATTGCAAAATACCCGAATGACGGATTTATGAAAACAGGTGCGGTATATAATGCGTCAACAGGCGAAAAGATAAATACAAAAACGGTTGAGTATTGGGACAACTTAAGAAAGACGGAGAAAAATATTTACATGAGGGTGGACGATTCGCATATTTCAAAATGGAAAAATGCAAAAAATGCATGGCTCGGGGGATATTGGTACAGCGACTGGAGCTATGAAAACGCTCGCTTAAACGGTGTGGATACCGCCGGAATTTTCATGCAGATACCCGAATGTTTTTATATAAACGATAATATGGATTTTGAGATATACAATCTTTTGGAGGAGCTTGACTTGCCGGGCGAATGGTATGCCGAGGACGGAAAGGTTTATTTCTATCCGCCGGATGGGACGGTTACGGAAGATGTATATATAAGTAAAAATTTAGATAACATTCTTAAAATAAATAATACGCATGATATTAAAATATCCGGGATTACCTTTGATACGTCGTTAAAGGTGGGTATTGAGATTATCAGCTCAGAAAGGGTGGATATTGAAAATTCGGTTGTAAAAAATGCAGGTGCGGCAGGGATTGTCACATGGTACTCAAAAAATGTGAATATAACCTCGTCGGAGATTTATAATTGCGGCGCAAACGGCATTATGCTGATACAATCGGGAAATGCGAAAACGCTGGAACGCGGTGACAGCAATATTGTAAATTGCAGGATTCACGATTGCGCAAGAGTGGAGCGGTCGTATACACCGGCAATCAGCTTAAACGGTTCGTCGGGGTGCAGGGCGGCGAACAATACCATTTACAATATGCCTCATTCGGCAATAATCTTCTCGGGCTGTGAGCTTATAATCGAGAATAACGAAATATATGACGTCTTAAAAGAAGCGTCGGACGCAGGAGCAATATATGCCGGAAGATCCTACATAATGCGCGGAAATGCGGTAAGAAATAATTATCTGCACGATATAAGGGACAGAAAAAATTCGGGTTATACGGTTGTCGGGATATATCTTGACGATATGCTCTCGGGGACAACTGTTGAGAAGAATATAATCGACGGTGTGGATTGCGGAATCTTTTTGAACGGCGGAAGAGATACGGTTATACGAAACAATATAATTGTAAATAAGATGGCAGAGAATACGAATCCGAACGGAGAGGGAAGATATTCGATATTGATGCGCGATACAGGAATGTTCAGCTTCAGGCTGTCCGATGCGGCAAGCCTTGCGGAGGATATATGGACGCTTGATCTTACGAGCAAGGCATGGCAGAAATACCCCGAGGTTGCGGATTATCCGAAAGATACGCCGGGGGTGCCGATAAGGGATATTGTTGAAAATAATCTCATATGGAATCATCATTCGATGAGAGCGTATGACGGCTATTTAAAATACAGTCCGCTCGGTGTAAACAGTGATAATGCGATAGATCCGAAATTCAAAGGAAACGGTGATTATACGGTGGGCAACAGCGAAGTATTCGTAATACTTCCGGATTTTAAAAATATTGAAACGGATAAAATTGGTGCAAGATAAAGGAGGAACAGTATGAAAAAGCTTATATTTGCGGTTATACCCTTGGCATTGCAGCTGACCTGCTATGCGGACAGCATAGATTCGGTTGTGCAGGACAGGATCAGTAATGTGATTACGGTTGCCGGGAGCTATGATAAAAAGGACATATACAAGCCGAAATTTTCTTTGAAGATTTCCGATGAGGACGGTAACATTACGGCGCTGACACAGGAAAACTCGGCGGCAGAGCCGGGAAAATTCAGCTTTTGTGTGGAGATGGAGGCAAAAAGCGGTCAATATAATGTGACGGTCAATTCAAATGTGTTTGACTCAGAACAGAAGGCTGTTTTTAAATATTATAATCCGCAGGAGTCACTTGCGGCATTGGAAGAGATTAATGCTATAGATGATACCGATGAATTTTGCAGAGCTATCGAGGAGAAGATGGAAATCTTAGGTCTGGACGGTACATTGACAGAGAATCTGAAAAGAAAGAATACTGTATTTTCAAATATCAAAAAGAGCAAGCCGTTTGAAAATATATCTGAACTGTCCGAGTGCTTTGTAAAAGAGGCGATAAAGGAGAATTTTTATGAAAAGACCGACGGCGCATATAAATTGGTAGATAAATATGCCAAGCAGCTGGGGACGGCAGAGGAGGACACCTATGCTTTGTATGAAAAATTTGATGAAAAGGAAAAAGCTGTTTTCGGCGATAAGATGACGTCGGTAATAACTGCCGGGGAAGATGATTTTTCAAAGGCGTTTAATGAGGCGTGCATATTATGTGAGGTTTATACCGCAAACTCTTACGGAGATGTCGGAGATGCGATAAAAAAATATAAAAAGTACACGTACAGCGACGAGATAAAGGATTATTTTTCAAAGAGCAATACCGCATCGATCGATATAAAACTTTTGGGAAAGAGCTTTTCGACCATTCCCGAACTGCAAAAGGCGATAAAGGATAACCTGAACCAGTCATCGCAAGGGACGGGCGGAAATAAAGGCTCGGGTGGCAGTACGGGCGGCTCCGGTGGAGGTGCGCCGATTGCACAGAATCCGGTAAAGGATATAGGAAAAGATGATAAATCCAATGCAGGCGATAAGGCAGAGTATACCGATCTTGACGGCGTGGAGTGGGCAAAAGATGCTATAGCTAAGCTTACAGAGCTTGGGATAGTAAACGGTCGAGGCGATGGGATATTTGATCCCGATACCTTGGTAAAGCGTGAGGAATTTGTCAAGATGATGGTGCTTGCGTGTGAAATTGCGACAGATGATAATGCGAAATGTGAATTTTCCGATGTGGCAGACGGCGCGTGGTTTACACCGTATATAAGCGCAGGTGTGGCAACAGGAGCGATAAACGGCTTGGGTGACGGCAGCTTTGGAGTCGGGAAAACCATAACGCGCCAGGATATGGCAACTCTTGTATATAAGTTCGGCTTGTATAAGAAAACGGAGTTCCCGACGGGGACGGATATCGGTAAATTTACCGACAGAGCGGCAATAAGCGATTATGCAAAAGAGGCGGTATCAAAGCTGAATGCCTGCGGTATAGTAAACGGCATGGGAGATTTGTCCTTTGCGCCGAAGTCGGGCGCAACACGCGCACAGGCGGCTGTTATAGTTTACAGAATGATTGAATATATGAAAGGAGCAAGCTTATGAAAAGAATAATTTCGGCGGTATTATGCGCCGCACTGCTCTTTACAGCGACTGCTTTTGCCGAAGTACAGGATATGCAGAACGGTAACAGTCTGTTTGACAAGATGGAAACTCTCGGCATTATGTGGGATACGGCGGATAGTGAGTATGATTTTGATAAAAGCGTAACGAGAGGGGAATTTGCGACCTTTATAAACCGTTTTGCACAGAATACGTATGGAGATTTGAGCAAAACGGCAGATGTTACCGATAAAGAAAGCTTTTTGTATAAATCGGTGCAGGCGGCGGTGGAACAGAAACTCATGAGGATATACGATGACGGAAATTTTGCGCCGGATATGCCGATAAAGGCAGATGAGGCAGGCTACGGTATGCTGAAAATTTTAGGATATTCGGCCTTTGCGGAGCTTTCGGGAGGATATCCGAAGGGCTACCGAGAAAAGGCGGAAGAACTGGGACTTTTTAAGGGTGTATCCTGCTCGGGCGATTCATTTATCAAAGGCAGCGAGCTTTTGAGAATAATCGATAATTTTATCGATACTAATATTATGACGATGAAGTATAACGGTACCGGGATTGAGTATGTTGAAGATGAAAATACCAACATACTGGAAAAGAAAATGGACATATATAAGTTCAAGGGGAGAATCACTGCGAATGAATACGGGAGTATTCTCGGTGAAGATGGCGCAGGCTCAGACAAGGTTATAATAGACGGTAAGCAGATGGACGAGGGCGAGAGCAATGCAGGTCTTTTATTGGGGTATAAAGCGGAAGGCTACTATAGAGATGATGACGGAGAATATACCGTTTTGTGGCTCTTGCCGGATAGGAAAGACGAAATTTTTGTCTACGCCAAGGATATAGAAAAATATGCAAACAGGACTTTTGAATATACCGATAAAAATTTGAAGTATAAAAAGGTGAAAATTTCGCAGCAGGTAAAGGTAATATATAACGGTGTTGCATTGCCGAGCTTTACCGATGATGTGTTTATGCCGAAAACGGGCGATGTCACGCTTTTAAAAAGTACAAACGGCAGCGAATATGATGTTGCGATTATAACGAGCTATGAAAATTATGTTGTCGAGTCGATTAACTTTGACGATTGCATTTTGTACGGATATAATGATAAAACTTTCAAATGGGATAAATCGGCGGATGTGAAGATATATTCCGCTAACTTTAATGAAATGACAAAAGACGATATTTCAAAAGGAGCGGTATTGAGTATTGCAAAAAGCCGCGATTCAAAGCTTGTTACAATTATGGTAAATTCAGGGAAAATATCGGGAAAGATAGAGAGTATAAGCGTTGAGGACGGAGAACTAATTGCATATATTAACGGAAAGAAATATTTCTTTGATGAATACTATAACAAAAAGCATGATAATCTTGAAATCGGCTCCGAGGGTGATTTTTATACCGATATTGACGGAAAAATTGCATATTACAGACAGGCGGCTTTCGGAAAGTGGATTGCGGGATATATCATTAAAGGATACGTTGATGAAGAAGCGGATTCGTATGTGCTGAGAATTTTTGACGGGGAAGTTAGGGAGTATAAAGCGGCAAAATCGGTTAAAATCGATGCAATAGCCTTTAAGACGACAGAGAACATAGAGGCAAATTGCCAAAAAGAAAAATTTGTGCTGTTTAAACTAAATTCGTCAGGTGAGGTTACGGCGATAGACTATGCGTCAAACGGAGTGCCGGGCGGAAAAGAGGATAAATACAGTTTGCGTGAAATGGACGAAATTACGGCAAAGACATGGTTTTTGCCGTCAATCAACACTTTTCGGTATAAATTTATTTTATCAGCCGATACGAAAGTGTTTGTAATACCTGAGGATAAAAATGATTATGCCGGATATATGCTGACGAACTCTTCATATTTTAAAAATAACACATATGCCGGAGTTAAGGCATTTTGTGTGGGAGATGACGCTGAGAGTGCGCAGTATGTATTGTATGAACGTGAAAAAGATCCAAGTGAAATAAAGTCTGACGGAGCATATTGGCTGGTATCGAAGATTGTGCAGGAGGTCGGAGAAAATGACGAGATTGTCAACAGGATTTATTACTGGAATCAGTCGGGCGTTATGGAATCGGCAGAGATAGGCGAGGGCGTCGATGTTTCGGGTGTTGCGGCAGGAGATCTGATACAGCCTGCGCTTGTAGACGGAGCGCTTAAAGATTTTAATTTGTCCTTCGATTACAGTGATAAAAAGCTGGGAGAGGGAACAAGTACTCAATATATAACGGCGTTGTACACGTATGCATATAAAAAGGTGGGAAACACACTTTATCTCGGAAATGGGAGCAATGCTGTGGACGATGTATATAAGCTGAATGTTGTTCCGGCGGTTTGCCCGGTATATATTTATGATACGGCAAAGAATAGACTGGAAACCGGGAGTGTGGCAGATATTATAGATTATAAGAGGAATCCGAGCGAGTATACGCGGTTTCTAATAAGGATCACGTCAAATATACCGAATATGATTATTATATGGGAGTAAACAATAAATATCCACCCGCATAGCGGGTGGTATTTCATTTTCGGGCATAGCCCTAATACTACTGGCAACGCACAAGTGC
>CAKSDE010000024.1 GCA_934444735.1 uncultured Clostridia bacterium
TGGCAGGGGTACAAGGACTCGAACCTTGGGCACGCGGTTTTGGAGACCGCTGCTCTACCAACTGAGCTACACCCCTAAACAAATTACTAAAATAGTTTAACACATTTTTTGGTATTTGTCAATACATTTTTTTTGTTTTTTGGAAATTATTTTGGAAATATAAAAAGACGGCTCATTTGAGCCGTCTTTCGCTATTACCGAATTAGTCGCAAGGCAGTTTTTTTGCTTATGCTTTCTTTACTTTTTAATAATGGCAAATTACAAAAAATATTTTGTCTGTTTATAAAGCTGACTATGTTTCACTTTTTACCTGTCAATTGACATTGTGCATAAATTTACAAATTTTTTTGGTATAAAATTTTTCGTAAAAACACTTGTAATCTGTAAAAGTATAATGTATAATATATGGTATACATATAATGAATGGCTCATTCAAACACACAATATATTGTGTGTTTGGGTTTTAAATGTCCTATTAAAGCGCAAAGAAACGTTGTTGTATAAACATATATTGTGTTTTTTTAGAAAACGAAAACAGGAAAGGAAGAGGTTTAAAATGATTTATATTATAAAAAAGGACGGAACAAAAGAAGAATATAACGTACAAAAGGTAATTACTGCCGTGAAAAAATCGGCGTTTCGTGCGCTGATTACATTTACAGACGAAGAATTGCAGAAGATCTGCGTGTTTGTTGACAGCCGTGTGCTTAATTTGGCAAAGGACGAAATACAGATCTCGGAAATGCACAATATCGTTGAGGGGGCACTCGATATGGTTAATCCGGTGGTTGCAAAGAGCTATCGCGATTATCGCAACTACAAGCAGGATTTTGTGCATATGCTTGATGAGGTTTATCAGAAAAGCCAGGCAATCATGTATATCGGCGATAAGGAAAACTCAAATTCCGACTCGGCGCTTGTTTCAACAAAGCGCTCTTTGATATTCAATCAGCTCAATAAAGAGCTATATCAGAAGTTTTTCATGACGGTTGAAGAGCTTCAGGCTTGCCGCGAGGGATATATTTATGTGCATGATATGTCGGCAAGGCGCGATACGATGAATTGCTGTCTTTTTGACGTTCAGACAGTTCTCACCGGCGGATTTGAAATGGGTAATCTGTGGTACAATGAGCCGAAAACCTTAGACGTTGCGTTTGACGTTATCGGGGATATTGTGCTTTCTGCGGCGAGCCAGCAGTACGGCGGATTTACCGTCCCGGAGGTTGACAAAATCCTTGCGCCTTATGCTGAAAAGAGCTATAAAATGCAGTATGATAAATATAAGGAACTCGGTCTTTCGGACGAACGTGCCGAGGAAGAAGCTATGAAAGACGTACAGCTCGATTTCAAGCAGGGCTTCCAGGGCTGGGAATACAAATTCAATACGGTTGCATCAAGCCGCGGTGATTACCCGTTTATAACGGTTACGGCAGGTTTGGGCACAAGCCGATTTGAGAAGATGGCGACTATTACCATGCTTAACGTGCGCCGCGGCGGTCAGGGTAAAAAATGGTGCAAAAAACCTGTTTTATTCCCTAAGATTGTATTTTTATATGATGAAGAACTGCACGGTGAGGGTGGAGTTTTAGAGGACGTTTTCGAGGCAGGTGTTGAGTGTTCGAGAAAGACCATGTACCCCGATTGGCTCTCATTAACAGGCGACGGATATGTTGCAGGTATATATAAGAAATACAAAAAGGTTATATCGCCGATGGGATGCCGTGCATTTTTGTCACCGTGGTATGAACGCGGCGGAATAAAGCCCGCCGATGATAAAGATGAGCCGATTTTTGTCGGCAGGTTCAACATCGGCGCGGTAAGTCTGCATCTTCCGATGATTTACGCAAAGGCGCAAAAGGAGAGCAAGGACTTTTACGAGGTTTTGGACTATTATTTACAGCTTATAAGAAATCTTCACCTGCGCACGTATGATTATCTCGGAGAGATGCGTGCGTCAACCAATCCGCTTGCGTATTGTGAGGGAGGATTCTACGGCGGTCATTTGGGAATACACGATAAAATCAAGCCGCTTTTGAAGTCGGCGACAGCATCGTTCGGTATAACGGCTTTAAATGAGCTACAGGAGCTCCACAACAAAAAATCGCTTGTTGAGGACGGCGAATTTGCGCTCAAAGTTATGGAATATATAAATAAAAAGCTTGATGAATTTAAGGCAGAGGACGGCGTACTTTATGCGATGTACGGAACGCCTGCCGAGAATCTGTGCGGCTTGCAGGTTCAGCAGTTCCGCAAAAAATACGGAATAATTGAAAATGTGTCGGACAGAGAATATGTTTCGAACAGTTTCCATTGTCATGTATCGGAGGATATTACTCCTATAATGAAACAGGATTTGGAAAACAGATTTTGGAATCTTATGAACGGCGGAAAGATTCAATATGTAAAATATCCGATAGATTATAACATAGAGGCGGTAAAGACGCTTATTCGCCGTGCGATGAATATGGGATTTTATGAGGGAGTAAACCTGTCTTTGGCATATTGCGACGATTGCGGACATCAGGAGCTTGAAATGGACGTATGCCCGAAATGCGGCAGCCGTAATCTTACCAAGATAGACCGCATGAACGGCTATCTCTCATATTCGAGGGTTAAGGGGGACACTCGCTTAAATGACGCGAAAATGGCAGAAATAAAGGATAGGAGAAGTATGTAATGCGCTATCACAATATAACAAAAGACGATATGCTAAACGGTGACGGACTGCGCGTTGTTTTGTGGGTTGCCGGCTGTGATCATAAATGCAAAAACTGTCATAACCCGATAACGTGGGACATAAACGGCGGTATAGAATTTGACGATGATGCAAAAGCGGAGATATTTTCCTGTCTTGCAAAGCCGTATATTTCGGGGATAACATTCAGCGGCGGAGATCCGCTGCATCCGCAGAACCGTTCGGGTGTTGCCGAGCTTATAAAAGAAATAAAAACGCGTTTTCCCCAAAAAACAATCTGGCTCTATACCGGCTTTTTGTGGGAAGAAATAAAAGATGAGCCGTACATAAAGGATATTGACGTTTTGGTGGACGGAGAGTTTGTCGAAGAGCTTAAAGACGTAAAGCTTTTTTGGAAAGGAAGCTCAAATCAGCGTGTGATTGACGTTAAAAAGACCCTTGAAGAGGGAAAAGTGGTTCTTCACGGAAAGGAGAGGGAATAAATGAAGAGAATTGCAAAATTTGAGAAAGTGTCCGAAAAACAGTTTAAAGACGGATTTCTCGATTGTTTCGGACAAAATGTACAGAAAGAGTATGAGGAGATAAAGTTACCGCGCCGGGCAACCTCGGGATCGGCAGGATATGATTTTTATTCGCCGATTGATTTTTCGCTTGCACCGGGCGAGAACATAAAAATCCCGACAGGGGTACGTGTGCGCATTGACGACGGCTGGGTGCTGAAAATCTACCCGAGAAGCGGTCTGGGATTCAAATTCCGCTTACAGCTTAATAACACGGTCGGCATTATTGACAGTGATTACTACAATTCGGACAATGAGGGGCATATCTTTATAAAGATCACAAACGATTCAAAAGAGGGAAAAACCGTTGCCGTAAAAAAAGGTGAGGGATTTGCGCAAGGTATATTTGTCGAATACGGTATAACGGAAGATGATGACGTGACAGATGTAAGAAACGGCGGTTTTGGGAGCACGACGAAATAAAAAAATCTTATGCGAATACTTCGCATAAGATTTTTTTTATATTTTATTGCAAAATTTCGGAATAAGTGGTATAATAAACAGAAGATATTATTAGGGGGATGTTAAAAAACTCCGGAACGCAAGAAAAGAAGAAAAAAGTAAATGTTACAGGATATAAATATTGTAGTTCGATTTGGCTAAGGCAGAAAAATCAAAAATATGATTTTTCGTAAAATTATTTCTTTTCTTGCTATCAACAAACTTTGCCCTTGACGTACCCATGTACGCCGTCGGGTATCCCAAAACTAAAGTTTTGGCTCAGTTTGTTAATTCCAAAGCTTTTTTCCTATCCCCTTCAAAAAAAATCAAAGGCTGTTTAAAAAATCAATCGACTTTTTAAACAGCCCCTTAGAAGATATTATTTTAAGGAGAGCGGATAATGTTTGAACTTCAAAAACACGGGGATTTGGAATATTATACCATAGACAGTTTTTTAAAAGATACAAAGCACTGCTTTACAACACGGCGCGGCGGTGTCAGCAAAGATGAATTTTCTTCGATGAATCTGCGGTTTAACTGCAACGATTCAAGGGAAAATGTATTAAAGAACTTTGAGATTATATGCAATGAAATCGGTATTGATTATAAAAGACTGATTCTTTCCAAGCAAGTTCACGAAGATAAGGTTATCCCGGTAACAAGCGCCGACTGCGGCAACGGAATAGTTTATCCGAACAAGTTTGAAAGCGCCGACGCTCTGATATGCGGCGAGAGAAATGTTCCTATCGCAACATTTTTTGCCGATTGTGTACCGATATTTTTCCTCGATCCGAAAAACAAGGTTATAGCTCTTGCTCATTCGGGCTGGAAAGGGACGGTAAAAAATATTGCCGCAAAAACCGTTGAGGCTTTTGAAAAGCTCTACAATTCGCGCGCGGAGGATATCTTATGCGCGATAGGGCCGTCTATCGGCGTATGCTGCTTTGAGGTGGGCGATGAGGTGAGTGACGTGTTTTTCGATAAATTCGGCGATTCGGTTTTGGAAAAGCACGCAGATAGGTGGCACGTGAATCTGCAAAAAACAATCGCGCTTGAACTGAAAAATGCAGGAGCGGTGCATATAGATACTGCAAATATCTGCACGTCATGCAACAGTGATTTGCTCTTTTCGCACAGGAAAACCAACGGACGCCGCGGCAACCTGGCGGCTATAGCCGAGTTAAAATAAAAAATTGCAATTTCCGGAAGGGGAATAAGATGCTTAAAAATATACGATTTATTTGTGCGTTTCTTGCCGTTTTCATGCTCTGTTCATGTTCAGCCGGCAAGAGTACGGACGATCCAAATGTCGATAAGCTCAAGGACGGTGATCTGATCGTTCGTGAAAATTCAAATGAGATCAACGTCTCGGTCAGCTTTTTCGATACGTTTAATCCGATAATGACAAAATCTTCATCGGTGGCGGAATTTATGAAAACGATATGCGAGCCGCTTTTTGAATACGATGAGAGATATAATCCGATAGGCGTTCTTGCCGAGAGCTATACCGTTTCCGATGACGGCTTGACGGTATCCTTCGATTTAAAGGACGCAAATTTTCATGACGGTACAAAACTTTTGCCCGAAGACGTAATCTATACCGTGAACATGATAAAAAATAACGATACCCTTTATGGGGACTGTGTAAAATATATAAAAAGCATATATTCGGACGAGGGAGGAAAGGTGTATGTTCAGCTTTCGCGCCCGATTGTGAATTTTATCGGTATGCTCTGTTTTCCTATCGTAAAAAAAGATACTCCGCAGACTGTTGATGCAAATTATATGCCGAACGGCACGGGTGCATATAAATATTACGGCAAACAGAATGCCGGAAAGGTGATATTTTCGGCAAATGCCGATTGGCACGGCGGTGAGGCGGGATTAAAAAATATTGCCGTAAATATTTTAAAAGATGATACAACGGTCGCCCATGCATTTGATGCAGGTGAGATAGATGTGCTGGCAAGCGCCTTTGCCGCGTCTGAAAATTCAACTCCGCGCGGAGAATATACGTCAAACGAATACACTTCAAATGCGCTTACCTTTTTGGGTATAAACAACTATAACAAAAAACTGTCGGGCAAGCTGACGCGGCAGGCGATAGAGCTTTTGTGCGACAGGAAAAAGATAATTGATGTTGAGGTATATTCAAAAGGCGTGCCGGTGCGGATTCCGATAAATCCGTCGGCGTGGTTCTTTCCCGAGATGAGCGAAAAGAGCAGTGATTACGAAACGGTTGCGTCAATTCTTGCAACAGACGGCTGGACTAAAACCGAAAACGGATATTTCCGCTCGGCGGACGGCGCAGAGCTTACACTGAAAATTTTGGTCAATGCGGATAATCCCGAAAAGACACGTATAGCGCAGAATATCGCCGAGTCGCTGAATAATTTCGGAATACCTGCCTCGGTTTTGCAAAAATCGTTTGACGAGTATAAATCATATATTTCATCTAAGGATTATGAGCTTTTTGTCGGAGAGGTCAATATAGATTCAAGCCTTGATCCGAGCTTTCTTACCGCGTCGTCGGGAAATTATTTCGGGTATCAGAGCGGTGATATGGAAAATGTGTTAAAAGAGATGGCAAAGACCTCGGACAGCACAAAGATGATGGATTTATCGGCGCAGTATGCTGATATTTTTACAGATGATATGCCATTTATACCGCTCTTTTTCAGAACACAGAACGTTATATACAATAAGCACATATCCGGCATAAGTCCGCCTACATTTTACCATGTTTACCGCAATATGCAGGAATGGTATGTGTCGCAGACGAGATAGAAAACGGAAAGGAGTGAGATTAAGTGGAATCGGACGATATTGTTTCACGAATAAAGGAGAAAACAGACGGATTCAGCAAGCGTCAGAGGCTGATTGCCGAATATATCCTGAATAATTTCGATAAAGCGGCATTTATGACTGCGGCGAGTTTGGGAAAGGCTGTGGGAGTGAGCGAGTCCACTGTGGTACGTTTTGCTTTTGAGCTGGATTTTGACGGTTATCAGAAATTTCAGAAGGCACTCAAGGATTTTACCATAGAAAAATCCACCGCGATTCAGCGTATGGAGATTGCCTCAAGAAGAATCGATGAGGACAACGTTTTAAACAGCGTCCTAAAATCCGATATTGCAAACATTCTGCAAACTATGGAGGAAATCGACAAGGATCAGTTTGAGATGGCGGTGGACGCTGTGCTTTTGGCAAAAAACATATATATACTCGGAGTGAGGAGTTCCTCCGCGCTTGCCGCATTTGCCGGATTTTACTTTAATTTTCTGTTTGAAAATTCGCACGTTGTGCGTTCAAATTCCGCTGCGGATATTTTGGAACAGCTTTTGCACGTCAAAAAGGGTGATGTCGTAATAGGCATGAGCTTTCCGAGATACTCGAAAAATACGAAAAATGCGCTGGAGTATGCGTCTAAAAAGGGTGCAACGGTTATATGTATAACCGATAATATAAATTCTCCGGTCGTGAAATGCTCCGATTATTGCCTTACCGCCAGAAGTGATATGGAATCCTTTGCAGATTCTTTTGCGGCGCCTATGAGCGTGATTAACGCGTTTATCGTGGCTTTGAGCATGAGAAAAAAGGACGAGGTGAAAGAAGTATTTGAGCGCCTTGAAAATATGTGGGACGAATATGAGGTTTACAATAAATAGTTATGGAAGATAAAACAGTTATCATAATCGGGGGCGGCGCGGCAGGAATGATGGCGTGTGCCGCTGCCGCAAAACGGGTAAAAAAGGTAGTTTTGATTGAAAAAAACAATATACTCGGGAAAAAACTGCGTATAACCGGCAAGGGCAGATGCAATATAACAAACAACGCGCCGATAGAGGATTTTATAGCGAACGTGCCGACAAACGGAAAATTTTTATACAGTGCGTTTTACGATTTTACAAACGAGGACGTTATAAAGATGTTTGAGGACTCGGGCGTAAAAACCAAGGTCGAGCGCGGAGAACGGGTATTTCCGGTATCGGATTCGGCAAGGGACGTTGCCGATGCGATGAAGAAAAATGCGCTTTTGCCGAATGTAAAATGGGTGCGCGCTGCGGCTGAGAATTTAATAATAAAAGACGGCAGTGTCTGCGGTGTGAAAACCGACAAAGGCATAATCGAGGGTGACGGTGTGATACTTGCGAGCGGCGGAAAATCATATCCGCTCACGGGTTCGGACGGATCGGGATATAAAATCGCCGAGAATGCGGGACATACGATTATACCGCCGAAGCCGTCGCTGATTCCGATTGTTACAAAGGAAAAATGGCCAAGCGAGGCGATGGGGCTTTCGCTTAAAAATGTGCGGCTTTCGGTTATTGACAAAAAAGAGATATTCTCAGACTTCGGCGAGATGCTTTTTACGCATTTCGGCATAAGCGGACCGATAGTGCTTTCGGCTTCGGCACATATGAAAAATGCCGATAAAAAGAATTATAAAATAAAGATTGATTTAAAGCCGGCTTTGGATCCGCAGCAGCTTGACCGACGGATCTGCCGCGATTTTGAAAAATATGCAAATAAGCAGTTTATCAATTCACTTGACGATCTGCTCCCCAAAGCACTGATCCCGATTGTTGCGGATTTATCGGGGATAGACCGCAGAAAAACGGTAAATTCCGTTACAAAGGAGGAACGTCACAGATTGGGTGAGATAATAAAAAATCTTACGCTGACCTTTGACGGATTCAGACCGATAGATGAGGCGATAATAACCTCGGGGGGAGTAAAAATATCGGAAATAAATCCGTCTACTATGGAATCGAAGATAGTAAAAAACCTGTATTTTGCGGGAGAGATTATCGATGTGGACGCATATACCGGCGGATTTAACCTGCAAATCGCATTCTCAACCGGACATCTGGCAGGATCAAGCATATAGCGGATTGAATTAAAAAAATTTATTGGAATGTACGCCGACGGAGTGCGGCAGAATGGAGAATTTTATGAATACAAGCAGAGATGCGGCAATCGCGGCAATTCGGATTGCAATGACAACAACAAGGGAAGAAGAGCGGAAAACCGCGGATAAATATAAAGAGATCGGCATAAGAACCGCCGCGGTGGATTTTGGCGGCTCTTTTGAAAGCTCGGTGGCAAAAATATTGGAGCGCGCGGTGGTTGCCGCAAAGCGCGAGGGGCTTATAAAGGATTCGCATATGGAAGAAGGTGCGGTCGCAGGTGCGGCACATGAGGCGGTAAGCCAGATTATATCCAAATCAATAGGCTTGAACCTCGGCGGTAAAATCGGGATTGCCAGAAATGATTCACATATTTCGGTGTGTGTATTTTTCGGCGTGGGACTTCTGAACCTAAACGATGTTGTTATAGGCTTGGGACACAGAGCACTGTAAGAAAGGATAAAAAATTATGATAACAATAGCAATTGACGGACCGGCAGGCGCCGGAAAAAGCTCGGTTTCCAAAAAAATCGCACAAAGGCTCGGGATTATTTACATAGATACCGGCGCGATGTACCGTGCGGCGGCTTTATATGCAATCGAGCGGAATATGGAAATAAACGAGGAAAATATGCTCTCATGCATTGACGATATAGACATCGATATTAAATATGATGATCGCGGACAGCGCATATTTTTAAACGGAAAAGACGTGAGTGAGAGGATACGTGAAAAGGACGTGAGCATAGGCTCGTCCGATGTCGCGACAATTCCTGCCGTTCGCTTAAAATTGGTGGATTTGCAAAGAACGCTTGCGAAAAAATCCTCGGTAATAATGGACGGCAGAGATATAGGCACATATGTTCTCCCCGATGCGGATTTAAAGGTTTATCTTACCGCGACATCGGCGGAACGTGCAAGAAGAAGATGCCTTGAAAATGAAGAAAAGGGTATTTTCTGCAATTTTGACGAAGTGAAAAAGGATATTGAATACCGCGACCGCCAGGATTCGGAGCGCGAATTTGCGCCGCTTAAAAAAGCCGATGACGCTGTTTTGATTGACAGCAGCGATATGAGCTTTGACGAAGTGGTGGAGCGGATTGTCGAGCTTGCAAAAGATATATAATCGGGAAATTGCAAACTCTTATTTCTTGAGCATTTTACGATTAACATAAAAAAGTATAAAAGAGGTTTTGCGAATATGTTTTATAAAATATTAAAAGCTATATGCAGAGGGATATTTTTTCTGCTTTTCCGTATAAAAGTTACGGGAAAGGAAAATATTCCGATAGAGGGCGGTGCGATTATCGCGATGAACCACCGCAGTAATTTCGATGTGCCGGTGGCGGCGCTCTCCTGCAAAAGAAAGATGCGGTTTATGGCGAAAGCCGAGATGTTTAAGTCAAAAATCGGGAATTGGTTTTTCAGAAATCTCGGCGCGTTTCCCGTACACAGAGGAAAAGGTGATATAGGCGCAATAAAGGCGGCGCTTGTAACCTTAAAAGACGGTCATTTGGTTGCGATGTTCCCGGAGGGAAAACGCGCAAAGCACGGTGAAAAGCTGACTCCTAAGCCGGGTGTTGTAATGATTGCAACGCGAGCAAAAGTGCCTGTTATTCCGGCGCACATAACCGGGAAATACAGATGGTTCGGCAAAATCGGCGTTACTTTCGGAAAACCGATATACTATGATGATTTCTACGATAAGAAGCTTGTTATAGATGAGCTGCAGGGCTTGAGCAACGAGCTTATGAATGTCATAAACTCACTTTAGGCGGTTGTGGCTTTCGCAATCACCTAAAATTATTGAAAAAGGAAGGCTTGGAAAATGGGCATAAAATGCGCCAAAACGGCAGGGTTTTGTTACGGTGTGAAAAGAGCCGTGGACGAGGCATACCGCATGGCAGACGGAAATATACGCTTTGCAACGCTTGGTGAGCTTATCCATAATAAATTCGTGGTGGACGATTTGGAGGTGCACGGTATACGCGCGTATGATTCGGTATCCGATATACCGGACGGCACAAAGGTTATTTTAAGGACGCACGGCGTTGCAAAAAGCGTTATCGACGATTTGGAAAAAAGAGGGATTGAGTATATTGATTTGACCTGTCCGTTTGTCGAAAAGATTCACAAGATAGTAAAAAAATACCACGATGAGGGGTATCAAATTGTAATTGTCGGGGATAAAAATCACCCTGAGGTGAAAGGCATAAACGGTTGGTGCGACAACTCGGCTTTGATAATTTACGAGCAAGACATGAAATCTATAGAAAAAATAGACAAAAAACCCGTATGTATTGTCGCACAAACCACAATAAACAGAAAAATTTTTGGGCAAATCGTACAAAATATTAAAAACACTTGCCAAACCCCCATAGTTTTTGATACAATATGTAGTGCAACGGGTGAAAGACAACGCGAGGCCGATGAACTTTCGCGTGAGTCGGACATCATGTTTGTTATAGGAGGAGCACACAGTTCAAACACAAAAAAGCTTTATGAGATTTGCAAAGAGAACTGCCCCGAAACTTATTTAATCGAAACTTCTGAGGATATTCCTCAAAGTATATATAAAAATAAAAGGATAGGTATTACAGCCGGTGCCTCAACACCCGGGTGTATTATCGAGGAGGTTTTTACAACGATGGATGAAAAAATCAAAACAGAAGAAAATTTTGCCGAGTTATTTGCTCAGTATGAAAGCAAGAGCTTAAATAACGGCGACATCATTGAGGGCACAGTTGCGGAGGTACGCGGTAACGAAGTCATAGTTGAGCTTGATGGCTTTAAATACAACGGACAGCTCGCAGCAGATCAACTTACGGATGATCCTTATCTCAAGCCTGAGGATATTGTAAAGGAAGGGGACAAAATCACCGTATACGTTGTAGGCGTCAACGATGCTGAAGGCAAGGTTGTTCTTTCGAGAAAGAAGCTTGTCGCAATGGAAAGCTGGAACAGAATCAAGGAGGCTTATGAAGCTAAGACAATCCTTGACGCTAAAATCATAAGAGCAGTAAGAGGCGGAGTTATCGCTTTGGCTGACTCATTCCAGGTTTTTGTACCTGCAAGACAGGTATCGCTCAGATTCGTACAGGATTTGGAAACACTTTTAAACACAGATGTACGTCTCAGAATCATTGAAATCGATGAAAGAAAAAAGCGTGCGGTAGGTTCTGTCCGCGTTGTATTGGAGGAGGAAAAGAAAGCTATAGAAGACAAGTTCTGGGCTGAGGCTGAAATAGGCAAGGAATATACCGGAACAGTTAAGTCTTTGACAGCGTTCGGCGCATTCGTTGATATCGGCGGAATCGACGGTTTGATCCATATTTCCGAGCTTAGCTGGAATAAGATCAAGCATCCTTCGGAAATCGTAAAAGAGGGCGATGTTGTTAAGGTTTATATTAAGGACTTAAACGCAGAAACCAAAAAGATTTCACTCGGATATAAAAGAGCAGAAGATAATCCTTGGGTTATCGCACAGAACAATATACATGTCGGCGATGTTATTACCTGTAAAATCGTACGCATGATGCCTTTCGGAGCATTTGCGGAGATTATGCCTAACGTTGACGGTTTGATTCACATTTCACAGATTGCTGATAAGAGAATCGGCAAGCCGGAAGACGTTCTTGAAATCGGTCAGGAGGTTCAGGCTAAGGTTACCGATGCAAACTGGGAAACCAAAAAGATTTCTTTGAGCATCAGAGCTTTGATCGAGCCTGAAGTAACAGAAGAAAAGGAAGAGGCTCCGGCACCTGCGGCTCCCGTATTTGAAGAGGACGCACCTGTTGATATTGAAAAGTTTATCGCAGATGAAGCAGCGGCTGAAGAAGAAAAGACAGAAGAATAATAATTTTGGGGATTGCCGCTTGGAACGGCAATCCCTGTTTTTTAAGGTGATTGGATTTTATGAGAGAAACCGGAATAATAACAGAAACCGAAAAGAATACCGCAAAGGTGAAAATCTTGAAAAAATCGGCGTGCGGCGAAAATTGTGCCTCCTGTAAAGGTGGCTGTGTGCCGACCGAGCGCATACTTTCGGTCAAAAACACTGCCGGTGCAAAATGCGGCGACAGGGTTTTAATAGAAATGCGTGATACGCGCGTTATAAGCGCCGCATTTTTTGTGTATATACTGCCGCTTTTTATCTTTATTGCCGGATATTTCTTATTTTCATATTTGGGAGTGTCGGAGATGCTCTCGGCGATTTTTTCGCTTATCGTAACGGGTGTGTTTTTTGTACTGCTGAAGATTTACGATAAGAAAAATGCGGATAAATTTATGCCGGAGGCAGTGAAAAAAATCGGCTGAAAAATTTTTCACAATAAATAAATTCATATATCTAAAAAAAAGCTTGATTATGCAATATTACCCCTTGTATTTGAGAGGGAAATGTGGTATAATAATAGAAATAATCAGAATTGAGCGGAGGGCGGCTGATGAATACACGTTTTCACATCTTTTGCGGACATTTCGGCAGCGGCAAAACAGAGATTGCCGTTAATTTTGCCATAAAGTGTAAAAATGAAGGCAAGTCTGTTTCGATTGTTGATCTGGACATCGTGAATCCGTATTTTCGCACCAATGACGCGCGCGAGCTTCTCGCAGAAAACGGGATTGAGGTCATAGCGCCCGAATATGCCAACTCAAATCTGGATATGCCGACTGTTCCGGCTGATATTATGAAGGTATTTAACGGCAATACCGATATTGTGATTTTTGATGTCGGCGGAGATGAGGACGGAGCGTATGCTTTGGGCAGATATATTGCATATTTTCAAAAAGAAGGATATTTCATGCATTTGGTAGTGAATGCAAAGCGCCCTCTTACCGAAACAAAAGACGAAATTCTTGACATGGCATCGGAGATAGAAAAAGCTTCAAGGCTTAAAATTACGGATATAATAAATAACACAAATATCGGCAAGCTTTCGGATAAAGAAACAATCCTTTCGGGAGAGGACGAAATCAAGGCGGCGGCAGACGCACTCGGAGTCGGTATTTCGATGTATACGGCGACCGAGGGTAATCTGGACGCGCTTTCGGATAATTTAAAGGACAAAGGTTTTATAATTGATATAAAGATAAAAATGCCTTGGGAAAGGTGAAAGGAATGGTGGATAACATGAACAAAGTACATTTCAGAGAAGAACGCTGTAAAGGGTGCGAACTGTGTGTGAATGTCTGTCCGAAAAAAATCATTAAGATCGCTGACGACAGATTGAACAAAAAAGGGTTCAGACCAGCGGAAATTACGGATCAGGCTCAGTGTATCGGCTGTGCTTTTTGCGCGACAATATGCCCCGATGTCGTAATTGAGGTTGAAAAAGACGTTTAAAGGAGGTTAAAAAAATGAGTAACAAAGTTTTAATGAAGGGTAATGAAGCAATCGCAGAAGCGGCAATACGCTCGGGCTGTAAGCATTTTTTTGGCTATCCTATAACACCGCAGACGGAGTTATCTGCGTACATGGCAAAGAAAATGCCGAAGATCGGCGGAGTATTTTTACAGGCTGAAAGCGAAGTTGCGGCGATAAATATGGTATACGGTGCGGGCGGCGCCGGTGCAAGAGCCATGACAAGCTCGTCAAGCCCCGGTATCAGCTTGAAATCCGAGGGAATATCGTACATAGCCGGCGCGGACGTGCCGTGCGTTATAGTTGATATTGTCCGCGGAGGCCCGGGCTTGGGCGGTATCCAGCCGGCACAGTCGGATTATTTTCAGGTAACCAAAGGCGGCGGCCACGGTGATTATCACCTGATCGTTTTAGCGCCTAATTCGGTTCAGGAAATCGTATCGCTTACGGCTGACGCGTTTAACTTATCGGATAAATACAGAGTTCCGGCAATGATTTTGGGTGACGGTACTCTCGGACAGATGATGGAGCCGGTTGATTTTGACAATATCCCCGAGCCGATTCATTATGATAAATCCACATGGGCAACAGACGGTACAGAGGGCAAAAGAAAGCATAACATTATAAATTCGCTCTACCTTGCGCCGGAAGAACTTGAGGATAAAATCCGCGAAAGATTTGAAAGATATAAAGTGATTGAGGAGACGGAGCAGCGTTACGAGACGCATGATATTGAAGATGCAGATATCGTAATTTCATCATACGGCACAACAAGCCGTGTTGTTGAATCGGCTGTTACGACTCTGCGTTCACAGGGCTATAAAGTCGGCGTTATAAGACCTATCACACTCTGGCCGTTCCCGAAAAAGGCATATGATCAGGCAAAGAATGCAAAAGCCTTTCTTTCGGTTGAAATGAGCATGGGACAGATGGTTGAGGACGTTAAACTGGCAGTCGGCGCAAGAGCGCCGGTATACTTCTTCGGAAGAACGGGCGGTATTATCCCCACTCCTCTTGAAGTAATTGACGAAGTTAAGAAAATTGCCGAAGAAATTAAATAATTTCTTGAATAATCTGATTTTTCACGGAAAGGATTGATATAAATGACGAAGGTATTCAAAAAGCCTGACGCACTTGAAGATGTAGCATTCCACTACTGCCCGGGTTGTACCCACGGCATATGCCACAGATTGGTTGCAGAGGTTATGGACGAATTGGGAATAACGGGAAAATCCATAGGTGTTGCACCTGTCGGATGCTCGGTTACGGCATATAATTATTTTGCCTGTGATGTACAGCAGGCGGCACACGGCAGAGCGCCTGCCGTTGCAACAGGTATAAAAAGAGTTCACCCCGATAAAGTTGTATTTACCTATCAGGGCGACGGAGATTTGGCAGCTATTGGAACGGCGGAAACGGTTCATGCTGCGGCAAGAGGCGAAAATATCACAGTTATATTTATAAATAACACAATTTACGGAATGACAGGCGGTCAGATGGCGCCGACAAGTCTGCCCGGTCAGGTAACACAGACCTCACCTTACGGCAGAGATACAAAAACACAAGGCTTCCCGATAAGAATGTCCGAGATGCTCTCGACTTTGGACGGCCCGAGCTATATCGAAAGAGTAGCTTTAAATACCGTGCCGAATATCAAAAAGGCTAAAGCGGCTATTAAAAAGGCATTCCAAAATCAGCTTGACGGCAAGGGATTTTCTTTGGTGGAGGTTCTCTCAACCTGTCCGACAAACTGGGGTATGACTCCGATGGAGGCAATGAAGAGATTAAACGATGAAATGATTCCTTATTATCCTTTGGGTGTATATAAGGATACTGATGCAGGAAAGGAATGATATAAATGACTACAAATATTATTATCACAGGTTTCGGCGGTCAGGGTATTCTTTTTGCGGGAAAGATTCTCGCATATACTGCACTGGTATTGGGTAAGCAGCTTTCGTGGCTCCCGTCATACGGCCCCGAAATGAGAGGCGGTACGGCGAATTGTCATGTTATCGTTTCAGACGAACCGGTAGGCTCACCGATTATAATAACACCTGATGTTCTTATCAGTATGAATAAGCCGTCATTGGAAAAGTTTGAGGGAACGGTACGTTCGGGCGGCACAATCCTTTATGATAAGAGTTTGATAGACCGCGATGTTGCAAGAGATGACGTTACAACAGTTGCCGTTGAGGCGACAGGAATCGCAACAGATGACGGTAAAGCCGGCATGGCGAATATGATAATGTTGGGTGCGCTTTTAAAGGCAACGGGACTCTTTACACTCGATGAAATCCGTTTGGGTGTTGAAAAGACAGTTCCGGCATCAAAGAAGCACTTGATCGAAGTCAATATGGAAATGATCGAAAAAGGCTATAATCTCTGATAGGCGCATATAGTTTAATACATAACCCCCGAAAAAGGCGGTTTTTAAAAATTTAGAAAGACGGTGATTTGTATGGCAGCAGCCAAAAAGAAAAAAGGACTCACATACAAAGGCAAACCTGTATACCGCAAGGGAAATATTCTCTACTACGGTAATCTTGAAGATAATCTGATACTTGCATTGGAGATAACCGAAACAAAAAAAGTCGGTGATTATGACATTGCAAAGAAAGTGATTTTCCATATACAGGATAACACAGGTGAGCTTGGCAACGGCGTAAACTACAGAACAGGCGAACGTGATGATTTGTATAAGGCGTTTGATATAGGCGCATGGTGGTTACAGGACGCTTTGGATATTTAAAAAATCTGTTTTTCGGCGCAAAAGGTATTCTTTTGCGCCGAAAAGACAAAAAAAGAGAGAGGAGAACCCGAATGAACTACAATTTAAAGAACGCAAAAATATTTTTAGATTCTTCTTTTACAATAAAAGATGTGGCGATTGAAAACGGCGTGTTGCAGGAATCAAATTTTCCAAACTCCGCTTCTTCTTTTGATTTTTCAAATTGTTATATATTTCCCGGTTTTATTGATGTTCATGTACATCTCAGAGAGCCGGGTTTTTTTTATAAAGAAACGATTGCAAGCGGCACTTCGGCTGCGGCACACGGAGGATATACCCATGTTTTTTCCATGCCGAACTTAAATCCCGTGCCCGATTCTTTTAAAAATCTGAGGGTGCAGCTTGATATAATAGAAAAGGACGCAAAAATCCATGTATCGCCGTATGCGGCTATAACAAAGGGTGAGTTGGGAAAAGAGCTTTCGGATATGGAAAGCCTTTCGGATTTTTGCATAGCCTTTTCCGATGACGGCAAGGGCGTTCAGTCGGCGGAGCTTATGGCAGAGGCGATGAGACGAGCGAAAAGGCTCGGAAAAATTATAGTGGCGCATTGCGAGGATAATTCGCTTTTGCACGGAGGATATATCCACGACGGCGAATATGCAAAAAAACACGCTCACAGGGGTATAAGTACTGAGAGTGAGTGGAAACCTATTAAAAGAGATCTTGCGCTTGCCGAAAAAATCGGCTGTAAATATCACATCTGCCATGTGTCGGCAAAGGAGAGCGTAGAGCTTATCAGACAGGCGAAAAAGCGCGGAGTTGACGTTACGGCGGAAACCGCGCCGCACTATCTCGTTATGAATGATATGGATTTGCAGGAGGATGCAAGATTTAAGATGAATCCGCCGATACGCTCCGAGGCAGACCGTCTTGCACTGGTTGAGGGAATATGCGACGGCACAATTGATATGATTGCGACAGATCATGCGCCGCACTCTTTTGAGGAAAAATCAAGAGGACTTGAAAAGAGCCTTATGGGAGTGGTCGGACTTGAAACTGCGTTTTCCGTGCTTTATACCGAGCTTGTTAAAAAAGGCATAATATCATTGGAGCAATTGATAAAGCTTATGTATACAAATCCGAAAAAGCGCTTTGGTGTTGGGGATTCTCTAAAAATCGGAGAGCCGTCTTGCTTTACGGTATTTAACCTCGATAAAAAATATACGGTGAACCCGGAGGATTTCCTCTCTATGGGTAAGAGTACGCCGTTTTCGGGGCGAGAGGTTTACGGGGAATGTCTTATGACCGTTTGTGACGGAAAAATTGTTTGGAATAAGGAGGTATAATTCTTGAAACAGGGAATTTTTAAAATAACCAAAAACTTTAAAATCGCAAAAGATGTATTTTTAATGTGTCTTTCGGGCGATACATCGGCAATATCCGCGCCGGGGCAGTTTATAAATATACAGCTTTCGGGAAAGTTTTTGCGCCGCCCGATTTCGGTGTGCGATTATGGCAGTAACAGCGTTACGATTATTTATAAGGTTGTCGGGAGCGGCACGGAGTATATGTCTGAATTGCAGCCGGGAGAGGAGCTTGATATATTAACCGGACTCGGCAACGGATTTGATACCGAAAAGAGCGGTGAAAATCCCGTTTTGATCGGTGGAGGAGTCGGCGTGCCGCCGATGTATAATCTGGCGAAAAAATTGATCGCGGAGGGGAAAACTCCGACGATGGTTATGGGCTTTAATACTTCAGACGAAATTTTTTATAAAGATGAATTTGAAAAGTTGGGTGTAAAAACTTATGTGACAACGGCTGACGGCTCGGTAGGCATAAAGGGATTTGTAACCGACGCGGTTAAAACGGTTGATTATTCATATGTTTATGCGTGCGGACCGCAGCCTATGCTAAAAGCAGTGTATGATATCGCAAAGACAAGCGGTCAGTTCAGCTTTGAAGAGCGCATGGGGTGCGGATTCGGAGCGTGCATGGGGTGCAGCTGCAAGACAAAGTACGGAAATAAGCGTATCTGCAAAGACGGCCCCGTTCTTGAAAAGGAGGAGATAATATGGTAGATTTAAGCATAAATTTAAGCGGTATAGAGCTTTCAAACCCGATAATCCCTGCAAGCGGAACCTTTGGCTACGGGTATGAGTTTGCGGAAATTTACGATATCAATGTTCTCGGCTCGCTTTCTTTTAAAGGGACGACAAAAGAGCCGCGTTTCGGTAATCCTACACCGCGTATTGCAGAATCTCCGTCGGGGATAATAAATTCGGTCGGCTTGCAGAACCCGGGAATAGAAAAGGTAATTTCAGACGAGCTGCCTAAGCTCAGAAAATGCTTTAAAAAGCCGATAATTGCAAATATCAGCGGTTTTTCAAAAGAGGAATATCAGTACTGCTGTGAAAAGATTAACGACGAGGAACAGGTTGAAATTATTGAGGTTAATATAAGCTGTCCGAATGTGCATAACGGCGGAATGAGCTTTGGGACAAGTGCAAAGGCGGCAGAGGAGATAACGCGTGCGGTAAAGGCGGTTACAACAAAGCCGATTTATATGAAGTTAAGCCCGAATGTGACAGATATAACCGAGATTGCAAAGGCCTGCGAGGCGGGCGGCGCCGACGGTATAAGTCTTATCAACACGCTCATGGGTATGAGAATCGATTTAAAGAAGAAAAAGCCGACAATCGCGAATGTGATGGGCGGATTTTCGGGATCGGCAATCTTCCCTGTGGCGCTGAAAATGGTATATCAGGTGTATGATACGGTATCGATACCAATAATCGGGATCGGCGGCGTAAGCTCATGCGAAGACGTTTTGGAAATGATGCTTGCAGGTGCGTCGGCGGTGGAGGTCGGAGCGGCAAACCTTATAAATCCGTATATCTGCAAGGATATAGTGGAAAAGCTGCCGGAGGTTATGGAAAAATATAATATAGAAAGTCTAAAAGATATAATAGGAGGAGCACATAAATGAGTAAAGATGTAATTATAGCCTGTGATTTTAAGGGGAAAGACGAGGTATTCGCATTTCTGGACAAATTCACCGACGAAAAACCCTATTTAAAAATCGGCATGGAGCTTTTCTATGCCGAGGGACCCGAGATTGTGCGCGAAATAAAGCGCAGGGGGCATAAGATCTTTTTGGATCTTAAGCTGCATGATATTCCGAATACCGTTAAAAAGAGCATGGCTGTGCTTTCACGCCTTGATGTTGATATGTGCAATCTGCACGCGTCCGGCACTAAGGCGATGATGGAGGCGGCGCTCGAGGGACTTACCCGTCCCGACGGCACCCGTCCGCTTTTGATAGGTGTAACACAGCTCACATCAACAAGCGAGGAGCGAATGAAAGAGGATTTGCTGATTGACCGTCCGCTTGATGAGGTAGTCATGCACTATGCCAAAAATGTCAGGGATTCGGGACTCGACGGCGTTGTTTGCTCACCGCTCGAAGCCGGAAAGGTTAAAGCGGTATGCGGCAAGGATTTTCTGACCGTAACCCCGGGAGTGCGTTTTGCGGACGGTGACGTGGGTGATCAGGTGCGTGTTACAACCCCTGAAAAGGCGCGTGCTTTGGGATCTGATTACATAGTAGTCGGACGTCCGATAACGCAGGCAGAGGATCCGGTGGCGGCATACAGGAAATGTATAAAAGCATTTTTATCCCGATAAAAGTTTATCTAAAAATTGCCCATCTTACCATCTTTTGCTCGGGGCAGTACAAGAGTACGGCACCGCTCGCTGCAAGACGGCAACCTGAACAATTTTAAAATAAACTTAAAATAAACTGAGTGTTTTAGAAGGATTTAACTGATGTTGACCTTCGGTGGGATTGAACTGCTCGTGCAGATTTTTCTCAGTTTGTTTGAAAAATGAACATGGGTGTGATAATATCTTATCATTATTTACCCTGCTGATAAGAAATTTTTATTATTATTTAAGCCGATGCAGGACGGCGGAATGGAGATTACTATGAAAAAAGCAATTGCAAAAAATTTACTTTCAATCGGTGCGGTATTTTTGCGCCCCGAAGAACCGTTCACGTGGGCGAGCGGCATAAAAAGCCCGGTTTACTGTGACAACCGTCTGATACTTACCGCACCGTCGGCGCGTATTACGGTTGAGACGGCAATCGCCGAGACGATAAAAAAGGAATACCCCGAATGTGAAGTGATAATGGGTACAAGCACGGCAGGAATCGCGCACGCAGCGATTGCCGCACATCTTTTGGATATGCCGATGGGATATGTACGCTCAGGGGCAAAGGATCACGGACGCGGAAATCAGATAGAAGGCAGACTGGAGCAAGGGCAAAAAGTTGTGGTTGTGGAGGATCTGATCTCGACCGGCGGAAGCGTTATTGAGGTGGTAAACGTATTGCGTGAGGCAGGTGCCGATGTTCTCGGAATTGTCAGCATTTTTACATACGGCATGAAGAAAGGATTTGAGCGCCTGGCAGATGCAAATGTGAAAAATATCAGTCTTACCGACTTTGAAACACTTGCAGAGGTTGCCGCGGAAGAGGGATATATAAAAGAGGACGACATAAAGCGCCTTATAGCATTTCGTGACAATCCGTCCGATGAAAGCTGGATCGGAGGCGCAAAATGAGAAATCTTATAAGTATTCTGGATTTATCCACCGATGAGATAGACGAGCTGATAAAGACCGCAAATGATATAATTGCAAATCCCGATAAATATGCCGATAAATGCAAGAGAAAAAAATTGGCGACACTCTTTTTCGAGCCGTCAACCAGAACACGCTTGAGCTTTGAGGCGGCTATGATGGAGCTGGGCGGTAATGTAATCGGATTTTCCGAAAGTTCGAGCAGCTCGGCATCAAAGGGCGAAAGCGTTTCGGATACTGTGCGCGTGGTTAGTTGTTATGCTGATATTATTGCAATGCGCCACCCGAAAGAGGGTGCGCCTATGGTAGCGTCTATGAAATCGTCCGTCCCGATAATAAATGCAGGTGACGGCGGACACAATCACCCAACGCAGACTTTGGCGGATCTTTTGACAATAAAGAGGGAAAAGGGACGTTTTGAAGATCTGACCGTCGGAATGTGCGGAGATCTTAAATTCGGGCGTACGGTACACTCGCTCATACACGCGCTTTCACGTTATACGGGCGTGAAGTTTGTGCTCATATCGCCTGATGAGCTGAAAATTCCGACATATCTAAAGACGGATTTTATGGATAAAAACAATATCGAATATGAAGAAAATTCCGATTTGGAATCGGTAATGCCGAAACTTGATATTCTGTATATGACGCGTGTTCAGAAAGAGCGTTTCTTTAACGAGGCGGATTATATCCGCTTGAAAGACAGCTATATATTAACGGAAGAAAAGCTGAAAAATGCGAAAGAGGACTTGTGTATATTGCATCCGCTGCCGCGTGTAAATGAAATTTCGACAGCGGTGGATGATGATAAGCGTGCGTGCTATTTTAAACAGGTTGAAAACGGCAAATATATCCGAATGGCACTCATACTGAAACTTTTGGGTCTTTAAGACGGATAGAAAGGAAAGGTACTTATGAATATCGATTCTATAAAAAACGGCATCGTGATAGATCACATTGAAGCCGGAAAGAGTATGGAGCTGTACCATTTTTTAAATCTTGAAAATATGGACTGTTCTGTAGCGCTGATAAAAAATGTTGTAAGCAAGAAGATGGGGAGAAAAGATATAATAAAAATAGATGATGATATAAATATTGATCTTGATGTTTTAGGTTACATAGACCCGAACAGTACCGTTAATATTATAAAAGACGGAAAATTGGTAAAAAAATGCCACCTTGAACTTCCCGAAAGGCTGACTAACGTTATAAAATGCAAAAATCCGAGATGTATTACCTCGGTTGAGCAGGAAATCAGCCATATTTTCAAGCTGACCGACAGGGAAAGACGCATATACAGATGCATTTACTGCGAGTCTAAGGCGAGGAATACGAAATAAAATCATAAAAAGGGGATGTAAAAAACTCCGGAACGCAAGAAAAAATTAAAATACAAATATTAAATACGAAATAAAATCAGAATATAAAAAGAAACCGTAAAAAGTGATTTTACGGTTTCTTTTTTATTTCGATTACTCTTGTTCGTTAGGAAGTGTATCCTTGTGAGAAAGACTGATTTTGCCTGTTTTCGGATCAATATCCATAACCTTAACCATCAGGTGCTCGCCGACATTGACAACGTCCTCAACCTTTCCGACACGCTTGTTTGCAAGCTTGGAAATGTGGCAAAGACCGTCTTTACCGGGGAGAATCTCAACAAATGCGCCGAATGCTGTGATAGTCTTTACGATACCGTCATAGATTTCGCCGACTTCGGGTTCTTTTACGATAAGCTCGATTGCATTTTTAGCGGCATTTCCCGATTCCTGATCAACGGCAAATATATGAATAGTACCGTCATCTTCAATATCGATCTTTGCGCCTGTATCGGCAACAATCTTTTGGATAACCTTACCGCCCTGACCGATAACTTCGCGGATTTTATCGGGATCGATATGCATTGTGCTTACCTTCGGTGCATACGGTGACAGGTGGTCACGCACTTCGGGTATAGCCTTCAAAAGAATATCATCTATAATATAGCATCTTGCTTTATATGTCTTTTCGAGTGCTTCTTGGATAACCTCATATGGCAGACCGTCATTTTTAATATCTACCTGGATTGAAGTGATACCCTTTTTAGTACCTGCAACCTTGAAGTCCATTTCGCCGTAGAAGTCCTCTAAGCCTTGAATATCAACCATTGTCGTAAATCCGCTGTCTGTTGTGATAAGACCGCAGGAGATACCTGCAACGGGAGCCTTGATCGGTACACCGGCTGCCATAAGTGCCAATGTTGAACCGCAGACACTGCCTTGCGAAGTTGAACCATTTGAGCTTAAAACCTCGGATACTGTTCTTATAGCATACGGGAATTCGTCCTCCGACGGAAGTACCGGAACGAGTGAACGTTCAGCTAATGCGCCGTGACCGATTTCACGTCTGCCCGGACCTCTTGACGGCTTTGTTTCGCCGACTGAGTATGACGGGAAGTTGTAATGGTGCATATATCTCTTTGTTTCTTCTTCATCTATGCCGTCAAGCTTCTGCATTTCAGCCAAAGGCGCCAGTGTTGCAACTGTGAGAACCTGCGTCTGACCTCTTGTGAAAAGGCCTGAACCGTGGGTTCTCGGCAAAAGATCAACTTCTGCCGCAAGAGGACGGATTTCGTTCAGATCTCTGCCGTCAACACGTCTGCCTGCAACGAGCCATGCACGAACAATCTCTTTTTGCATCTTATAAAGAATCTCGCCGATTTCTTCATTAATTGTCGGGAATTCCTCCGAGAGCTTTTCGATAAGCTCGTCTGTTATAACGCCCATTCTGTCATCACGAACGTTTTTATCGTCTGTATCAAGAGCATACTGAATCTTTTCGTATGCAATTTCTTTTATCGCATTCCATAAATCCTGATTTACGGTGTGTGCCTCATATTCAAATTTTTCTTTGCCTATTTCGGCTTGGATTCCGCTTATAAAATCGCAGAGTCTCATGATTTCCTTATGAGCAAATTTGATACCCTCGAGCATAACCGAGTTTTCCACTTCGTTTGCGGCAGCCTCGATCATAACAACCTTTTCTTTGGTGCCTGCAACGGTTACGAGCATTTGAGATTTTTCTCTTTGTGCAACTGTCGGGTTTATAACATATTCTCCGTCAACAAGACCGAGCCATACGCCGCCTATCGGACCGTTCCAGGGAATATCCGATATGGAAATTGCGATAGATGTGCCGATCATTGCGGCAACTTCGGGGGGGTTGTCCTGCTCAACCGAAAGAACGGTCGCAACAACCGATACGTCGTTTCTCAAATCTGACGGGAAGAGAGGACGGATAGGTCTGTCGATAACACGGCTTGTAAGAATTGCCTTTTCCGACGGTTTTCCTTCACGCTTTATATATCCTCCGGGGATCTTTCCGACAGAGTAAAGCTTTTCTTCATAGTCCACGCTCAAAGGGAAGAAATCAACTCCCTCACGCGGTGTTCTCGATGCGGTTACGTTTACCATAACCACTGTGTCGCCGTAGCGAACCAAGCAATGACCGTTTGTAAGCATTGCCATCTTGCCTGTTTCTATTATAAGAGGTCTGCCGGCAAGCGTTGTTTCAAAAGTTCTGAACATAATATCTCTCCTTTTTTATCTTTGGGGGAAATATTTATATAGCAGATAGACACAAAATCCGAAAGCGTTTCAGATTCTCTGTTTATTTGCCAGATAAACATTTCACCCTGTTTTTTTATAATACAAATGCAAGCGAATATCAAAAGGTACTCGCTTGCATGATGTATCAAAATTATTTTCTCAAGCCCAATTTAGCAACCAAAGCACGGTATCTTTCGATATCCTCTGACTTTAAGTAGTTTAAAAGGTTACGTCTTTTACCAACCATTATCAAAAGACCTCTTCTTGAATGATGGTCTTTCTTGTGGAAGTTAAGATGCTCGTTGTTCAAGTGATTGATTCTCTCTGTTAAAAGTGCGATCTGTACTTCGGGAGAACCTGTATCGCCCTCGTGAGTAGCATAAGTTGTGATAATCTCCTGCTTACGTTCCTTTGTCATGGGTTTCACCTCCTATTAATAATGATCCCCTCATGCTGAGACGCCGTTGGTGATTCGTACATCTGAGTCATGGGTTAAATTGTTTTTAAAAATTTTGCTTTTATAAGCAAGCCAACAAAAATTATTTTCTGTTGAAACGTCTGTTGAATTTTTCAACACGTCCGCCTGTATCTACAAGCTTCTGCTTACCTGTGTAGAACGGGTGACACTTTGAACAGATTTCAACTTGGATATTTTCTTTTGTTGATCCGGTCTCAATCACAGCACCACAGGCACATTTGATTGTTGTCTGCTTATATTCGGGATGAATTCCTTCTTTCATTCCTGTCCCTCCTTATAAGTATTTGGTTAAAACAAACCATTACTAAGTATACCATATATTATAAAAAAAATCAAGTATTTTTGATAAAAAAATTTTTTTATCGAAAATTGCAACATTTTCCAAAGCTCATTTGTTCTATAAGTGAGGACCTCAAAAAGGAAAAAGTAAAAAACAATAAAATTTTAAGTTTCAAGGGAGTAATGAATTATGAAAAAGCAAGCAGTAACAATGTTAATGGCAGGTATATTGGCAGGAGGCACAATGCATGGAGTTTTCGCGGAAGAACCTATATTGATTGCCCCGGCACCGACAGATGATATCATGGTAATCGCCCCGGCACCGTCTGAGAGTGAAGATATCATCGGTGTACCGGAAATTACGGTAGACGGAGAAAAGCTGGATCTTAGCAAATTAAATGTTTCACAGTATATGTATACGGAAAATGAGAACACACTGGTTCCTCTCCGTATTGTAGCCGAAAAGATGGGCTATACGGTATCGTGGGACGATAAAGAAAAAGAAGTTAAGGTAGGTAACGATGAATGGGAGGTTGTCTTTAATATCGGCGTTGACAGCTACTACGGCGTTACAAAAATAAAGGACGCTGTCGGAATGACAGCACCGCAAAGCTACGGGGTTTTGCCGAAGCTTGCAGATAACACAACATATGTTCCGGCAAAAATGTTTGAGCTTATGGGATATGAATTCAGCTCGGTAGGTCAGTTTGCAAGCTTTACCAAAGCAGGCTCAAAGGAGGAAGAAAGCGTTCAGATTCCGAATCCGATAAAGGAATACAATACAGTTGACGAGGCTAAAAAAGCTGTTGCATTTACAGTGCTGATGCCTGATGCAATGCCCGAGGGATATGTATTCGCAGGTGTTTCTACAATAAATGATGAGCTTTTCCAGATTTCCTATAAAAACGGCGATAACGAAATTCTTTACAGAACAGCTGAGGGAGCAGAGGATATAAGCGGTGATTACAATGTATATGAAGTATGCGAAACCGAAATTGTAAACTCCGATGAAGTGACATTAAAAGGTGACGGAAAAACGGTTTATACCGCAGTGTGGTCGGAAGGTGAGTCGGCATATTCGCTGAACAGTCAAAACGGACTTTCAAAGGATACTTTTATTGAAATAATAAAAAGCACAGATACCGTTCAAGAATAATTATAAAAGGCTGTTAAAAAATCAATTGATTTTTTTAACAGCCTTTGTTTTTTTCTGCATTTTCACTTTAGTTTGCTTTCTGAAAATATCCCTTTAATGCTTCGTTTAATGCCGTCGCGCTGGAAGAATTGCAGTGTTTTATGTACGCGCCAGCTTTTTCTGCTTGCTGTGAGGCGATATTGACCATTTTGTGCGCGACTGTTCCCGTAAATACCACCAGCATATCGGGACATCCTATCTGATTCCTGAAATTTGCAGGGTATTGTGTGAATATTTTGCATTTACAGCCGTATTTTTTACATATTTCTTTATATTGACAGTGCATACGGTCATGACCGCCGACAATTACTATGCTCATGATGTCCTCCTTAGTGTGTTAGTGTAAACTAACCTAAAATTCAAATTTATGAGTTAGCTTTAACTAACTCATAAACCGAGTATAACATAACTTGTCGGTGTTGTCAATAGTTTTTTTAGAAAAAATTTCAAAATAAATCCTATAAAAACATAAAGTGCGGTTGACTTTTAAAAAAATCTAAGATATAATGAGGATAAATTATTTTAGGTAAAAAGTAAAACTAACGTTTTCCAATTAAGATTCTTAGGTAGAAAGTAAAATTGTTTTTTAAAGGAGATAACAAAATGAAAAAATATGATTTGTGGTATAAAGAGCCGGCGCCGATGGGAAATGAGGATTTT
>CAKSDE010000025.1 GCA_934444735.1 uncultured Clostridia bacterium
AAAATCCTCATTTCCCATCGGCGCCGGCTCTTTATACCACAAATCATATTTTTTCATTTTGTTATCTCCTTTAAAAATAGTCTTCTTAGACAAAAATCAAGAGTTCGAGTTATCAACGTTCTGCATAAGAATGAAAAACTGGTAAAGCAAAAATTTTACCAATTCTTATTTAATATGATTACTAAAAAAGTTATAGTTATTCATATGTGTGTTTTAATGCTCACGATTAACATCTTCAACCTATTGTATATTGCTAAATCTGTCAAAATGCACTTAAAAATGTGGAACAATTGCTATTGATTTTTTTGCTGCGCTGAGTGTAGTTTGCGATAAGCTTGCGGTGTTGTACCCAAAAGCTTTTTAAAGCATCTGTTAAAGGTTGCCTGCGATTTAAAACCACAGGCATATTTTATTTCCGTTATGGTCATATTTGAAAATTTTAAAAGCTTGCAGGCTTGATCTATTCTCTGAGAATTAATAAATTCAACAAATTCTATCCCGATTTTTTCGGAGAAAATACGGGATATATATGACGGCGAAAGATGGAAGTGACGGCTGAGTGTGCTGCGTGAAATATTGTCGTTGCACGCATTTTCAATACAATAATTTATGATTTTTTTTATGGATATATCTTGTGGAATGTCAACATTTTTTATCAGCTGATCTTTCAAGCATGAAAGAGAGTGCCCGATAACTGCAGATAATAGCGAAATCAGTTCTTCATACGCAAACGGTGGGTTGGCAGAATATATTTCCCACACCTGATCCATAAGAATCTGAAGAAAATCCGACTGCGGTTTCCTGATTATCGGTTCTTTGCAGGTATAATTTAAAAGAGTATGGCTGAAAAGATCCAAAAGATCAAGGTTAAATACAGCGCTGTAGCTGATCCCTGTGCATACCTTTGTGTTATGGACTTGATACGGAAAGATAACAGCCATGCATCCTTCGTCAAGCTTAAACCATTTGTTATTTATGAAAATTTCCATTTCTCCACGGACAACATGATGAAGCTCGATATGACGGTGTGAATGAAAACAAGAGTTTATACATTCATCGTATGCTATTTTTATATCCTTAAACACATATTCGTATATATATTGTTTCATAATAGTCAACTCCTGCAGTTTTTTTATTTTTTTATACAGCCTTATGGCAACGCCGCACGATATTTATTTGTAAAATCCGGCTTGTTTAACTGAAATTTCGCTGTCTTTTATTATAATGAGCACAAAGCGCCTTTAGTTCGCACTATAACGTTAAAGACGCTTTGTATAAAAGGCTGCAACTACAGATATAAAATTATAATATTTGAATTTTATACAGCAGCGCCGTTTTCTTTCAAAATTTGTCTGAGTACATTTGTATCCACCTTCAAAACAGGGACTTGCTCTTTTTTTGCGAGTGCACACGCAGTTCCGGCTGCTTCGCCGAGACAATAAACTATCGGCATTATGCGAATTGATGCCTGTGCTTCATGTGTTGCCGAAATACATCTTCCCGCAGCAAGCAGATTTTTTGCACCCTTCGGCACAAGACTTCTGTATGGGATTGAATAGTATTCTCCGTCACTAAAGTAATAATGACTTGTGCCACTTCCTTCAGGGTTGTGTATATCTATATCATAATTTCCCAAAGCAATCGAATCCTTAAATTTTATACATGCTTTTAAGTCTTCGGTGGTAAGAAGATATTCACCGTCAATCATACGGCTTTCGCGTACGCCTATTTCAGGAGCACTTGACGTCAGAAAGGCATTTTTAAATGCAGGACTGTTCTCTTTGAGGAATAAATACAATTCCATCATCTGCTCTCTTGCCTCAATTTCAGCTTTTGTTAAATCAAATGCATCTGTAGGATTAAGTTTTACAATTCTTGTAGAATTAAAATGAATTACATTATCAAGAGTACTATTAAACATCAGCACATTTTCTCTTATGTTCTTGATTTTTCCTTCTTGTTGAAACTGTTGATAAAGAGTGTTAATATGTTTACGTTCCGCTTGATCAAGCTTTGAAGTGTCAACATTTCCGAGACGGAAACATAGAGTCATGGGTTGACACAGTCTGTCTTTTTCACGCCCGAGCCTGCAGCTGAAGCCGGCTTTATATGCAAGATCTGCGTCGCCTGTTGCGTCTATAAAGTAATCGGCAAAGATTTTTTCCTGACCCGATTTATTTGATATTGTTATGCTTTTTACCATGCCGTTTTCGCTTTCCGCATCAATAAGATGTGTGTGGAAAAGCAGCTCTACGCCGGCACCTATCACCATGCGGTCAAGCAACACCTTCAAATATTCTTCATTAAAAAACTGCAATGGTTTTTCCTTTGATTTCCAGCCATTGATTTCAAGCTGCATTTTTTCCAGCTTTGTTGTTATTTCTTCAAAAATTCCGCAACAAAGACGTAATTTTTCTCCGTTAACTTTTGTGGTATACTCCATAAAGGGTTGAACCAATGCATTGCATGCTGCACCACCGAGACAGTTTGACTTTTCAATCAAAAGCACTTTTGCACCGCCGCGCGCTGCCGCAATGGACGCTGCTGCTCCTGCGGGACCGCCTCCAATAACTGCCACATCATATTTTTTCATAAACATTTTCCTCCGTTTTTTTAGCATTTTTATATGCTATCTGTTTTTTTATATTATCACATATTTTTATGAAAGTCAATAGAAAATAATATGACACATAATGTTCTGATGATGTGCGAAAATATAGGGAAAAAGGGCGTTTTTCAGAAAAATATTTTCTCGGGAGTGCACAAAATGATTTTTATTTAATTTTTTTTGAATAGACAGAAATCCCGATATGATAATATAATTAAATTACAATTATTTTGATATATCTTTTATATGTTTTAATGTTAAATCTACTCTGTCGGATATTTTAACAGAGCCTACGCCGAATATAGATGTATGCAGTGTATCATTTATTGGCTTTGTCCATTTTTCGGAAATACTTGTAATTCCGTTTGCCATACCCAATATTGAACCTACAGTTGCACCGTTGCAGTCAGTATCAAATCCTGTTTCAACAGCCGTACAAATAGATTTATCAAAACTTCCGTTACCATAAAGAAGTGATGCTGTAACTATCATGGCATTGGAAATTGTGTGACACCATCCGTGCATGGAATGTTCATCGTATTTGCAATGTATTTTGTCAAAACACTCTTTTTGAGAAAGACCATTTTTATAATCATCAATAATCGATATAATGCTTTCATAAAGTCTGGAAGTATGAGGAATTTCCGCAAGACCGCACAATATTATATCTTCAATATTATTAGTGACCGCAGCGGCTGCAATCATTGCTGCTACATACATTTCACCATAAATTCCATTTTTGACATGGGAAATTGAAGCGTCTCTCCAAGCCATTTCTGCAGCTGCTTCAGGGTTGCCGGGGTTTATGTATCCAAAATAATCTCCTCTTATTTGCGCCCCAATCCATTCTCTGTATGGATTTTTATATATTGCAGATTGGGGAGGTGCATAACCATTTATGAAATTACGGAATGCCACTTTTTCAGCTGTACAATAAGAATCTTTTGTCTGATAATTCAACCAAATTTGAGAAACATCGCACGGGGTAAAATCTTTACCATATTTATCAATAATAATTTGTGCCAAAACAACGTAGTTTGTATCATCATCTACCGGCATACCATCAATTTCGTCAGCAAACTCACGAGTTGCCAATGGAAAATTGTATTTACTGCTTGTTTCATCATTAATATCAGATTTGTAAATATATCTATGCATCGGATAATTGTTGCTTTCTTTGAGAAATGGCACTAATTCCTCTGTTTTTATTCCTTCAATAGGCTTTCCAAGCATACAGCCGCAGATTCTTCCCATCCATGCACCGTGTATTTTATCTTTTAAACTTTTTTCATCTACATGCACCGCAAGAGAATGTGTATGCCGTAAAGATTTAATACTGCTGAGGTCAGACGGTTCGATGTATTGGTATTCTTCTTTTTGTTTTGCATTTATAACAATTTCAAATAAAACATCTCCAATTTTCTTTTTTATCTCATTCTTAGGTAAGCGTGCAGCAACGGAAAAAATATCTTTATATACTTCAATATCTAAGCCTTCATCAATTGATTGTTGATATTCTGTTAACATTGCCGATGTATAAAACTCTCCATCAGGAACGTTTGTGTATAGAGGCACTAATTTTTTATTGTAATTCATTTCTTCAACAAAGCGATTGTCGTGATTAAGAATTAGTGCATCAAGGGAAACGTCAAAATGTTTTGATATTTCAATTATTTTTGACAACTCGGGAATCACAGTTCCGCTTTCCCATTTTTGCACAGATTGGCGCGATACCTTGAAAAGTGCTGCAAATTGCTCCTGAGACATTTTTGCATTTGTTCGTATTTTGTAAATCATTTTTTGTAATTCCATAACCTTGACTCCTTTTCCTCAATATGATTTCCGTAAAATTATAATTACATATATGATTATTTTATCATTCATGAGCAACATCTTCAACCAACCGTATATTGCTAAATCTGACACCTGCAAGTTGCAGCTTAAAATATGTGAAACGACTTCTATTGATTTTTTTGATTCTCTGAGTTCATCTTGCGATAAGCTTGCGGTGTTGTACCCAAAAGCTTTTTAAAGCATCTGTTAAACGTTGTCTGTGAATTGAATCCGCAGGCATATTGTATTTCTGTTATGGTTATATTTGAAAACTTTAAAAGTTTGCAGGCTTGTTCTATTCGCTGTGAATTGATAAATTCGATAAAATCTATGCCGATTTTTTCAGAGAAAATGCGGGAGATATATGTAGGTGTGAGATGGAAGTGACGGCTCACTGTACTGCGTGAAAAATCTGAATTGTATGCATTTTCAACACAGTAGTTTATAATTTTTTGTATAGATACTTCTTGAGGGACATCCACGCTTGGTACTATTTTATCGTTTAAACACGAAAGAGAGTGCCCCATAACCGCAGATAATATTGAAATTAATTCTTCATAAGCCAAAGGCGGTTGTGTTGAATATATTTCATATGCGTATTTCATAAGTATTTCCAGAAACTCTGATTGCGGTTTCCTAATGATTGGCTCATTGCAGGTATAATTTAAAAGAGTATGGCTGAAAAGATCCAAAAGATCAAGGTTAAATACAGCGCTGTAGCTGATTCCTGTGCATATTTTTGTGTTGTGAACCTGATATGGAAAGATGACAGCCATGCATCCTTCGTCAAGCTTGAACCATTTGTTGTTTATAAAAACTTCCATTTCTCCGTTGACAACATGGTGCAGTTCGATATGGCGGTGTGAATGAAAAAAATAATTTGTACACTTATCGTATGCTATTTTTATATCTTTAAATACATGCTCATATGTATATCTGTGTTGTTGCATAAAATTCAACTCCTCTTATTTTTTTTTCATTTTAGCATACACTTTTGCGGATGTCAATAGGTTATGATATGACTGGTAATATTTTACAAAACCTAAAAAGCATAGAATATATCTATCTTTTTTGGCGTGAGAATTTTTTCTGTGCACAATATGGTTGTTTTTTTATATTAAATTAAATAGACAAATAACATTGTGGTGTGCTACACTAATATTAACAGATTTATATATGATGTGGATAAAACAGCCAATCAAAAAAGTAAGAAAGGAATCGGAATATGAAAAATAAGAAACAAATTATTGCAGGAATCTGTTCGGTTTGTATATGCTTCTCAATGTCGGCGATGCCAATAAGCGCAGAGGATAATACTCATCTTGACTTATTTGTTCAAAACGGTGCAAAAAGCGGTAACGGAACAAAAGATGCGCCTTTTGCGACTATTGAAGAGGCAAGGGATTACATAAGACAGATAAAAAAAGACGGAAAATATCCGGCTCACGGTGTGACGGTGAATTTGCGCGGCGGAAATTATTTTATCAGTGACACTATTGAATTTACCGAAGAAGATTCCGGAACTTCGGACGGAGAAATCACTTACAGAGCTTATGTGAATGAGGATGTTACAATAAACGGCGGAATAGAAATAAACCTTAATAAATTTGAAAATGTAAGCGATTCCGAAGTATTAAAAAGAGTTCCTGCAAATGCAAAAAAAGGGATAAAGCAATACGACTTATTAAAAAACGGCATTACAAAAGAGATGATCGGCGAGATTTATTATATCAATACATCTATGAATACAACAATTGGTGAAAAATACTATGGTATGAAAGCAGGGAAAAATATATCTGCATATTTTGACGGAGAGATGCTTGATGTTGCTCGTTGGCCGAACGGCGAATATGCCACAATTGAAAATGTAATAGACCCGGGAGCTCGTTCAGCAGGCTGGAATGAAGCGAAAAAAGGAACTGCGGAATATGTTGAGGAAGCAGACCGTGTCCCGAAAGGAATGAAAATTTCAATCCCGAGCGAAAAGGCAAAGCTTTGGAGCAATGTAAAGGATATTTGGGCATACGGGCAATGGACATATACATGGTCTTATCTGACTACGCCTATAAAATCGATTGATGCGGAAAATGCAGTGATGGAAACGGTTTTAGACGGGATTTCGGGTGCGAGAAAAGGTCAGCCGTACTATGTATTTAATCTCTTGGAAGAACTTGATACACCGGGAGAATACTATATCGACCGTGACAGCGGAATATTGTATTTTTATCCGCCGAAAGCAAGCGGTACGTTCGAGATGGCATTGCTTCAGAAAGATATAATTAAGCTGACAGGAACAAAAAATTTAAAATTTAAAGGATTAAGAATAAAGAATGGTCTCAGCAAGGGAATCGCGGCAACCGATGTGGACAATATAGGCGTTGAACACTGCGTATTAACCCAAATAAATACTTTAGCGATAGATATAACGGGAAATACATATAACAGCTATGTGACGGGATCGCTTTTATATAATCTCGGCGGTACGGGGATATTTATTGGCGGCGGCGATATGAAAGAGATGATTCCGGATAATTGTTATGTTGAAAATTGCTGGATACATGATTTCGGAAAAATATACACTACATATAATCCGGGAGTTTATCTTAGAGGCGTCGGAACGAGAGTGTCGCATTGCCGTATAAACAATGCACCGCACTCAGCCATTCTAACCGCCACAAGACCGAATCAGAAAATAGAATATTGCGAGATATATGACGCATTGCAGGAGACTTCGGACTCGGGCGCAATTTATACGGGAAAAACATGGATAGGCAGAAACCTTGAGATAAGCAATAACTATATCCATGACATCGCAGTCGGAATGGAGGACGGTCACGGAGTGTATCTCGACGACTTTTACTGCGGCGGTGTTGTAAAAAACAATATATTTGAAAACATCTCGGGAGAAAAAAGCTGCGCGATTGCAGGAGGCGGAAGAGATTCACAGTATACAGATAATATTTTCATAAACTGCTACGGAACCTACAGAGCATTGGCAAGCAAAAACGGCGGCTGGTGGGGAAATGGCGTTGATTCATGGCTTGTCAGCAATGGATTCGGATTAAACAGTGTCAACATAGAAAAGTACGCCGAACAATTCCCTCATTTTACCGATTACAAAAAAGATGACGGAAAAGGAAAGCTCTCGGAGGAAGACGCAGCATATAACATGAACTATAAATATTCCGTTTATGACAGAAACTATAAGATTAACACAAAATTCGATCCGTACTGGAATAGTGACGGAGGATTTGCGACAGAAGAAGAGAGATTTGCAAGCATAAAATGGGAAACGAAAGATTACGTAAAAGCTGTTGAAGGCGCAGACCCGGGATTTGAAAATATAGGTAAAAAGGATTACAGAATGAAAAAGGACGCCGAGATTTACAAAAAGATTCCCGGATTTGAGGCGTGTGATTTTGAAAATGTCGGGGTTTATACTCAGAGATTGAAGGATAAGCTGGGAGATACCGTAAGCCTCAAGATTGATTCACCGATTATCTATAATGGATTCGAGGAAATGCTGATAGATAAGAATAATCTTGATGTACGGCCGGTAATTGTCGGCGGAAGAACAATGCTCCCGGTGCGCGTTCTGGCTGAAATTTTCGGCGGCAGTGCGGACTGGGACGAAGAGAGCAGAGTGGCGACATTAAAAATCGGCAGTAACGAAATAGTCCTTGATATTGCAAACGGCACAATCACCAAAAACGGTGAGCGGGTCGAGAGCGATGCTGCACCTATGGTTTATGAAAACAGAACCGTGGCACCTTTGCGGATAGTCGGCGAGATGCTTGATAAAAATATAGACTGGTATGACGGCGGCTACGATAACAGGCTTATATTTATAAGCGATGCAAAGGTGTTTGACCACGAAAACGACATCATGTATATAAATGAAATGTCAAGACGTTTGGGAGTGAAATAAGTGGCAATCATAAAAAGAACTCTAAGCCTTATTTTATCATTGACGGCGGTGTGCGGCTTGTATGCGCCGGCACACGCTGCCGAAACCGAGGGCGGAATATATGAGCTGTATAATGCCGACTGGGACAATGTTCAGGAGGGAACAACCCTGATTGGGGCGAGTGGCTTATCATCGGTGAAATATTGGGGCGGACTTTTGCAGGCGCAGAACTGGTATGCGGACAACAATACCACCTTTGTAAAAGATCCTGACATGTCGAGAACCGGAATAAGCGTGAAAACGACGGTTACACCGAAAGACAGCTTTTCCGCGCACTTTGATATAATAAGCCAAGCAGTTAAGGATAGGATAACGTCAACCGATGAGAAAATATATTTCGGAACGGATATTTATATCCCAGAGGGCTTTGACGGGAAATGTAATCTTGTCTGGGAGGCAGAACCGAACAAGACAAACATTGCGAAATATTCAATAAATGAAAATAATGGGATCTGCACACCTGACGGAAACGTTGTTTTCGGGATAGATGATATGTATAATAAATGGCATACTTTGGGCGCTTTGGCAGATAAGAAGAACCAAACGGTAAGCTATTATGCGGACGGTAAAAAAATATATGAAGCATCAATGGGTAACTGGGACGGCAGTGCAAAGAAATTCGGGAATTTCATGTATCTGCAATATATTTCGGGTGTGGAAAACAGCTACGATATATACTTTGACAATGTGTGCGCATATATTTTGCCGGATTTTGAGATAAGCGCAGAAGTGGGAACAGGAGCAAAACTTCCCGAGTATGCGGAGTTTACAGATAGTATCCGCGGCGGAAGTGTGAAAAAAGAAATAACATGGGATTCAAATATTTCATCGGTAAATGAGTGTGATAGAACAATATGCGGATTTTTAGGCGCAAATATCCCCATTATGGCAAATGTAGAAATATATAAGCTCCTGAAGGTACAAGAGGCGGCAAATATTGACTTTGAGGACGGAACAGCGGGAGTGAGCGCCGACAGTGCAGTTTACGGCGACACAATTTCAATCAGTAATTGGGGGAATAATGATACAAATGTGCAGTATGCCGAAAACCCGACAGGAGAGGGCGGAAAATGCATAAAAAGCAGACTGGTAAAGAATTTTTCGGCAAGTATCATCCCGAAAAATGACTTAAAAACGGTACTTAAAAATAACAACTGTCTGTATTTTTCGGCGGACGTGTACTTGCCGGAAGAGTTCTCGGGCAGGGCATACGCGGACTGGTATGCAAGAGCGAATCATGTAAAAATCGGAGAGTTTTGTTTCAATGCTAATAAAGGGATAATTTGCGGCGGTGAAACAGTGGCAGATTATAATAACATCAAAAACAGATGGCATACTTTAGGTGTTTTGGCAGATAAAGCAAATAAAACCGTTACATATTTTTACAATGGGAAACCTGTAAAAAAGACCATAGATTCAATCGGCACATGGGACGGTGAGGACACTTCCTTTGACCAGATGTTTTTTATGACAAAATATACTCAGGAGCAAGACTATGACGTTTATTTTGATAATTTCAAGGTTTATGCGCTTGATGATTATATAAAGAATGAAAAGCCGGGGGAGGAATATGTACTCTCAAAAAAAGCGGAGCTGACGCACTCGGACGGAACGGTAGAGACGGTGGTGGTTTTGTGGGACGATTATTCGCCCTTTATATTCGGTAAAAACAAAGTGCTTGGTACAATTTTGGGAAATATCCCGATAAAAGCGGACGTAAACATATCGCGCATAAATTCGCGCTATACCGACTCCGGCGGCGATGAGATAACAGGCACAATCGAAAACGGGCTTTATCTTGAGGCGGAAGTTATGGAAGGCTCATCTTTAGGCGTAATTGCGATATATGACGGAGAACGGCTCATAAAGGTAAAAACCGCTGCACCTGAAAACGGTTTGATAAGGGTTGGATTTACAGAACTTCCCCCAAATATAAACGATTGCACGATCAGGGGGTTTTTGTGGGATAATCTCGGAAGCCTGACGCCCCTCGACACCTTGTATCCGTTCGGGAAAATACAGGTGTATGTGGACAGCACAAATGCACACAGGGGCAACGGAACGGTGGAAAATCCGTTTTCCGATTTAGGCACGGCGGTAAAATATGTGAATCATCTGAAATATAAGGGTGTCGGGGTGGATATAACGCTTTTTTCGGGGACGTATTATATCGACGAGCCGATAAGCTTTGAAAATACGGAAAATATTACCATAAAAGCTGAGAAAAATGCTACGGTAAGCGGCGGAAAAAGCTTTAAGATTGCGGACATGGAAAAAGCGGACGGAGGAGATGTATTTGAGCGAATCCCCGAGAGCACAAGAGAGTATATAGTAAAAATTCCGCTTGCCGATATAGGGATTGAAAATATAGGAAAACAGGAAATATGGGGAGCGTACAGAAACGATGTTGTGCGGTTTTATCCGCAGGCGACCGCAAATGCTTCGGCAAGCTTTGAAAGTGACGGTACACTTCTTTCCCCCGCACGCTGGCCGAATGACGGTTTTGCGCATATCGAGTCGGTAATTGACGAGGGGACGATATTGAGCTCGGCGCAAAGTGCCGATGAGTTGCGTGGAGCGACCTTTAAGATCCCGACTGAAAAAGCGGAGCTTTGGAAAAATGCAAAAGACGCATGGCTTATGGGCTTATGGAAATATGACTGGGCGGAGCAGAATACACCTGTCGCATCGGTCGATGCGGAAAACGCAATCATAACGGCGGAGTATGCATTTTCAAGCGGAGTTTCGGCATACGGCGGACTGCAAGGCGGAAAATATTATATCTTCAACCTGCCCGAGGAGCTTGACGCACCGGGAGAATATTATGTGGACAGATCAGAAAATGTATTCTACCTCTATCCTCCACAAAATGCACAGACCATTAACGTTTCGGCAATGACAGAGCCGCTGGTAAAACTCAGCGCTTGCAAAAATATAAAAATTGAAAATATAAAATTTGCCGATTCGCGCGATATGGGCATTTATGCCGATTCCTGCGAGAAAATCGAAATCGGTAACTGTACCTTTTCAAATATTTCGCAAGAGGGAATAAACCTGGATAATTGCAAAAACAGCACCGTAAGATCTTGTAAGCTTTATAATCTCGGCGGCTGTGGTGTGAGGTTATCGAATACATATACCGGCAGTTTGGTCAGTGAAAACAATGTTGTTGCTGATTGCGTCATTCACGACTACGCAACCAGAAATATGATGTACTCGCCGGGTATTTATGTAAATGGTACGGGTGCAAAAATTACGCATAATGAGATCTTTAACGCACCGCACAATGCGATAGTCTTTGTCGGGAACAGCAATACAATTGAGTATAACAATATCCATAATGTTGTGAACAATACGAATGACGCAGGGGCGATATACAGCGGGAAAAGCTGGATTCAGCGCGGAAACGTTATAAAGAACAATTATTTCCACGACCTGAAAGGTTCCGACACCTGCGGTGCGGTACACGCGGTTTACCTGGACGATTTCTTCTGCGGAACGCTCATAAAGAGCAACATATTTGAGAATATAACGGGCGGAAGTTCATCTGCTATAGCAGGCTGCGGACGCGATACCGTCATCTCGGACAATATATTTATCGATTGTCTGAACATGATTAGGGTAAACGGATTTTCGGGATTCGATAAAAACTATGACAGCATCTTAAAAGACTGGACAGATACACAGGCAAGAGGAATACTCTCAAATGTATTTCAAAATAACATTGCTCTTTATAAAGAATTGTACGGCGACAGCATTTGCGATTATAAAGAGGTCAGCGAGAATTCGCCGAGAGAGAATCTCAAATACAACCTTACGCATAAGGGGAGCGTTATGAAAAATAACGTTTTGTACAGAACGGATAAATTTTTCTACAGCTTCACCGACCCGAGATTTGCAAAAATCGATACATCATCGCACGCATCGGACGAAGAGCCGGCGGCGACACTTGCCGACCTTTTGTGGACATACGGGGTGCCGATTCTGATAAAGGACAAAAACGGCATAGGATTTACCGACGAGGCGGCAAAAGATTATACTTTAAACGCAAATTCAACGGTATATAAAACATATCCGGATTTTTCGGCGCCGGATTTTGTGAATATAAAAAAATAAAAAAAGAGGAGGAAAATTCATGGGAAAAAGTTTAAAAAAATTATTAAGCGTGCTTTTGGCGGCATCGTGCGGCGTTGCCGGCGGTGTTGTGCCTGCTGCGCACGCAGAGGATACGGCAGCTGCCGTAAAAGAATTTTATCGTGCAACGTGGGATAATGTGGAGGAAAACAAGACCCTGGTCGGAAATGAAGGATCGGCATCAACACAATACTGGGGTGGAAAATTGGAGTTTCAAAATTGGTATGCGGAGAACAACACCACATTTGTAAAAGACCCGGATAGCACGAGAGAAGGAATAAGCATCAAAACAACAGTAGTACCGGATAAACCTTTTTCGGCGGCGCTGAAAGTGATAAGCTCTGACTTGAAATCTGCGCTGCGGAACGTGGAAGGGAAAATATATTTCTCGACAGATATATATATCCCGACAGGTTTTGACGGCGAGTGCAGACTGAGATGGTACTCAAAACCGAACGAAAAGGCGATAGGCAGTTTTGGCTTGGACGAAACAAGCGGAATAACGGCTGCAGGGAGCACGGCTCTTTCGGCTGATAAAATGCTAAATAAATGGGTAACACTTGGAATTGTTGCCGATAAAACGGATAACACAGTAAGCTACTATTTAAATGCAGAGCCAATCCCGGGTGCACAGGATATAACCGGCTGGGACGGGAGTTTTGACAGCTTATCTCCGTTTATGTATATGAATGCATTTAAAAATAACACAGAATCATATGATGTTTATCTTGATAATATGATTGCATGTGAGGTGCCAGAAGTAGCAGTCAATGCAGATTTGGGCGGAAGTGCCGCATTGCCGGAAACGATTGCGGTAATCCCAGAGGGCGCACAAGAGAGCGTTAATATGGCGGCAGTGTGGGAGAGCGTCGATACTTCAAAGGTAGGCACAAAAACAGTGTACGGTAAGCTCGGCGGATATCTTCCGTTGACTGCCGAGGTGAATGTAGAGGACAGCATGCCGGAAGAAAGCAAATACTATGCGACACAGATAATTGACGCAAACTTCGATTCGTATACGGCAGGTGAGGACGCAAATGCGAAACCTGATGGAAATGCAAAAATAGAATACTGGGCTGACTATTATGAGCAGAACCCCGTATTTGCAGAGGACAGCCGCGGCGGCGTGAGTGTCAAGACAACAAGAGTGAAAGACTATAATTCATTCGGTGCAAGGGTAGTGCCATCAGCTAATGCACTTGCTGCATTGCGCGATGAAAACAACTCAAGGCTCTATCTTTCTTGTGACATCAAGCTTTCAAATAGAGAAATAGCGGGCGGTATATACTTTTGGAATATAGCAAACAGTGAAAAAATAGCAAGTTTTGATTTGAACAGATACTGCGGTATAAGAATCCCTGATGCAAGTTATGTGACAGCAGTATCAACTTCCGCATTTAAGGCTGATACATGGTACAATCTTGGGGTTCTGGTTGATACTGCAAAGAAAACTGTAAGCTATTATGTAAACGGCAAGCCTGTAACAGGCGCGCAGGGAATACAAAAGAGCGACACCTTTATGAGTACAAGGAATATGAGTTATCTCATATATGAGTACGATACAAGTAAAAACAGTTCTGTATGGCCTTTTGATACTTATTATGATAATATAAAAGCATATAATTTGCCGAAAATTGAAAAGACTGTTGAAGCAGGCACGGAAAATGCACTGCCGACAGTGTTTTGTGCAGAGAATCTTGACGGAAACGTTACAAGAAAGAAAATCACATGGAATAATTACAGTACAGATGTCGGCGGTACTTTTGATATTGCCGGTATGACGGAGGATAAGCTCCCCGTAACCGCAACACTGACCGTTACCGATACAACACCTGAGAACATGATAATCAATGCAAAAGAGGGCTTTTTTGCGGATTTTGAAGAATTTACAAACGGAACCGCTGCGGAGAGTACAAAAGTCAGCAATGCAAGGCTTACGGTGCATGATTGGGAATCTCAAAATAATAACGGCACATACGTAAGTAATCCAAATGGCGACGGAATTGTCTTGAAGAGCACGATGCAAAATGATAAATATTTTTCAAGCTGGCTTGAACCGTCGTCTGATTTAAGGACTATTTTGAGTGACGCAGGCAATGATAAGCTGTATTTCTCGGCGGATTTCTATTTGGCACAGAAGCCCGAAAAGCGGTTTGACCTGACGTGGTGGGCAAAGGCTAATTGGAATGATATAGGTATGTTTATCGTTGACCCGACACAAGGGCTGAAAACCAAAAACGATGTTGTTTTGGCAAGCATAGACGAAATTGCCGGCAAATGGCACAGAATCGGAATTATTGCGGACAAAACAAATAAGTGCGTAAGCTACTTCTATAACGACAATCCTGTTGATGGGGCCCAGAATGTATCAAACGGCTGGGACGGCAGCGTTTGTGATTTTAACCTGTTATTTTATGCGAGAGCAGAGTCAATGGCTGACGGCAAGGACATCTATTTTGACAACCTGGCAGCATACACCGTTCCGACAGTCACAAAGACGGTTAAAGAAAATGAAGCAGTCGAGGATCTGCCGAATGTTTTGAAGATTGAAAAATCCGACGGCACGTATACAAGAAAATCGATAGACTGGGGAACAATCGGCACGCAGAATGCAGGGAAAGAAACAATCTATAAAAAGACCGGAAATGCATATGCCGCTGCCGAAATCATGGTGACGGGAATCACATTGCCGTATGTTATTTCGGACAATATGATAATCCAGCAGCAAAAGCCGATAAAGCTTTGGGGATACAACTCTCAAGGCACGGTTTCGGCAAAAATCAAGAACGGCGACACCGTTTTGTCCGAGGGAACAACACAAGCCGCGAATAACGGTGAATGGAGTATGGAATTCCCGGCACTCACAGCAGGTGGTCCATATACGATTGAATTTATATCGGACGGTATAACAAAAACTGTCAGCAATGTAATGATCGGTGAACTGTGGGCGCTGGACGGACAAAGTAATATGGCACAGCGCATTTCAAATACCGATTGGTGGTATGATTCGGACAATAAATGTGCGCCAAAGGAAAGAAAAGAAAATGTACGTTTCTTCATATTGGATAAATCGGAGGACGATGTATACAGAAAGCATATAAAGACAGCGGCGGACAGTTCATTGACATACGAAAATGTAAAGGGAAAATGGATTTCGATTGACCCGAATGATGCAGAATCATTGAAGGTATCATCTGTTGGTGCGGTTGCACTTTTAAAAATGTATGATGAGCTGGGCGTTGCTTGCGGCGGAATAGATATTTCCTGCGGCGGGACGCAAATAAGTGATTTTTATGCAGACACAGGCTGTGTATTCCGAGCATCGCACATGGATGCAATAAAGCAGAGCATGAGAGGTGTATTGTGGTATCAGGGAGAACACAATTATAAATCAGAGTATAACGAATATAAGGATAATATGCTGAAATTGGTTGACGGTTTCAGAGGTGAAAAGGCGTGGAACGACAGTGAACTGTACTTTATATATGTTCAGCTCCCGGCATATACAATGGATACAGAAAGTGAAAACGGTGAAAAATATACAGACGATGAACTTTTAAAAAAGATACGAAACTGGTCAATGGTGAGGACATCGCAGTTAAATGCACTCTATGAACTTGAAAATGCCGGTATGATTACAACAACGGATATCTTGCCGTTGACCGAATACAACACAATTCACAGAACAAACAAAAAGACAATCGGCGAACGCCTGGGAAATGAGGCTTTAAGAGTTGCATATAAGAAAAATAACATATTTGCAGCACCGATGTTCGGTTCTGTTGAATTTAGCGGCAATAAGGCAACCGTTACTTTCACAAATGTTGCCGGCGGTTTAAAGACAACAGACGGCAATGCTCCGAGAGAATTTGAAATTGCGGGAGAGGACGGAGTATGGTATGCAGCAGATGCTGAAATTGTCGGAATGAATAAGGTTGTTCTTACAAACAGCAATGTCACAGCTCCTAAAAAGGTGAGATATTTGGACATATGCGATCGGGCGGCAGACGATGAGAACGTTTTAAAGGAACTGATCGCAAAAGGTAAGCCGAGCGTGAATCTTGTAAACTCGGAAGGACTCCCTGCGGCAAGCTTCTCGGAAAAGGAAAATGCATATATAAGAGCTGATCTTGCAACACAGACAACGATTTTCTATAACGTGAATGACTTGTCCGATATAAGCGGTGATGTCAAGATTACAATCAATAACATTGACGGTGCCGACAGCATATATCTGGCGCTCTATAACGGCAGCAGATTGGTTGATGTGAAAAAGGCGGCTGTGGCGAACGGCTCGGCAGAGGCATCTATTTCGGCAGAACTGTTTGATGATACACAGGCAAACTACAGCGTACGTGCATTTGTATGGAACGCTATGCTGCCGATAATAACGATTAACAATATAACAAGATAAGGATTTTACGGGTAATGACATTACTCTTTTGGAGTAATGTCATTACTGCATAAAAGAAAAAGAGAGGAAATAAAAAAATGACAAGAAACTGCAACAACATAGTAAATATCATAAATTTTGTAAGAGGATGGACACCGAAAAAGGAAGATGACTGGCAATTGCTCAACACAGTGAAGAATGAAATGCAGCTGATGAAAAAGTATAACTTCCCCGGGACTTTTCTCTTGCAATATGATGCGCTGAAAAGAGATGAATATATAGATTACTTTAAACAAGAGGTTGATGAAAATATTGAACTGGGTATCTGGATAGAAGTGGTTCAGCCGCTTGTTAAGGCATGCGGATTAAAATGGCGAGGGAAGGAAGAGGTCATTTGGGATTGGCATATAAACCCCGGTTTTTTGATGGCATATACTCAAAAAGAAAGAGAACTTTTGTGCGACGAGCAAATGAGATATTTTAAAGAGCGGTTCGGATATTATCCCGAAACGGTCGGATCATGGCTTTTGGACAGTTATTCGATGGAATATCTTTCAAAAAAGTACGATATAAAGGCGTTTTGCATATGCAGAGAACAGCTGAGAGTTGACGCATATACGCTTTGTGGCGGATATTATAATCAAGGATACTATCCGTCAAAATACAATATGCTTTGTCCTGCACAGACAGAAGAAAACATGATAAAAACGCCGGTGTTCAGAATGCTTGGAATAGATCCGATTTACGAGTATGATAAATTAAGATATAAAAACCAATACGAATACAAGCATCCTATATATACTTTTGAACCTGATTGGACGGTCGGAAGAAATAAGGAGTTGGTAGGAGAATTTTTGAAAAATTATTTTAACGATAATGTACTTGGTTTTTCATATATACAAGTTGGGCAGGAAAACAGTTTTTGGTGGTATGGTATAGAAAGCGGTTGGAATAATGAAGCTGAGGTTTTGGCGGATTTACGGGAAAAAGGAACTATCAGAATAGAAAAGCTCAAAGAAACGGGCGAATGGTTTAAAAAGACGTACAGTATGACGCCCGCAACGAGCATATGCGCTCAAAACGACTGGGGCGGCAATGGTTTGGAGGCTTTTTGGTATAACTGCAAAAATTACCGCTGCGGTGTGATTGTTGAAAATGATAAACTTATAATTCGAGATATATATAAATTTGATGAGCGTTACAAAGAAGCTCACTACAGCGTGCCGGAAATGGAGAGTGTGACAGTGTATGACAATCTGCCGGTGGTGGATTCAATTCTTCAAAGCAACGACTTGGACGGCGGAAACAGAAGGTGCGGTATGTTTTTTGACGGCTGTGTAAGCGGTTTGAAGATTTCCGAAGAAGGCGGCGAGATGACGATAGAGGCAAAGCTTGACAATGAAAAAATATGTATTGGATTTACGCAGAAAGGAGTTGAAGTGAGAGGAAATACAAAAATACTTTATAAATACAGTGAACTGGATAACACTAAAATAAAGTGTGAAAAGGACGGTTTTTCATTTGTACATAATGGGTTCGAGTATTTTGTACCGATAACTGCAGATATTGAAGAGATGAAAGACGGAGTTATGCTAAAAAGCAGGGATGACACCATTTTTATTGATATGGAGGTGATCGGAAAATGAAAAATATAAAAAGAGCGGCGGCATTTCTTTTGAGTGGCATCATGCTGCCGATAGGAATTGTGCCGGTGGCGGCGGATGAAGATGATATAACTATTAAGGAAGTGTATAACGCGACATTCGACAGCTTTACGAGCGGCACGGCAGCACACAACCAATTTGATAGCGGACTTTTGAAAATTGAGAATTGGTATGACGATTCTTCATATTTTGTTGATAATCCAGCAGAAGGAACAAAACCAGGAGATATAGTTGTACGATGTACACGCAGACAAAAAACATATTTTTCGTTAGCATTTAATGCGGACAAGAAAGAAGTGAAAGAAGAACTTCAAAATGCTGAAAGAGTATATCTTACAACAGACGTATTTTTTGATGATGGTTTTGATGATACGACGGAGGTGTCGTGGTGGACAACTCCGTTTAATAAAAATGAAGGAAATATAGGAAAATTTAAATTTGATTTTGCGGGAAACGAGATCGGGGCAAACGGGTTAAAAATATATAGAGGGGATGTTAATAATAAATGGCATACAATAGGATTGTTGGTAGACAATATAACAAAAAAAGTAAGCTATTTTTATGACAATAGACCAGTTGCAGGTGCACAGAACATAAGAAATGCGTGGAACGGCTCTTTAAAGGGAATGGAAAAGTTTTTGTATGCATTTTGGGCGAATCCCGAAAAGAACGGATATATGTATTTTAATAATGTTGCGGCATATGCGCTGCCTGATATTTCGATTGAGTCAGAACTGGGAGAGGATATAGAGCTTCCCGGGGAGATAACATTAAAAAAACAGGGAGAAAACGAAACTGCGAAGGTTTCTTGGGATATGTCCGGTGTTGATGTGGGCAAAGAGGGAGAGTATACCGTAAGCGGCACGGTTGCCGGTATCCCAATAGTGCTGGACGCAAAGGTTAGCGTTGTCGATTTCATAAAAAGAGAAATGAACGCACTTTCGGATAAGATGGATTCAAAGTCTGCGACACAAGAGGAATGTCTGGCGCTTTATGATAAGATTTCCGAAAAAGAGGACTATTCCAACCGCGACAGCTATATGGCGAAGATAAATGAGTATATAAACGGATTTTCAAAAGACACGGTTTCGCAGGTGCCTACTCTGACAGAAAAAGTTGATGCGGCATCAAAGAGTATTACCGTTAACTTTGAGAGATTATTGCAGCCGTGGGCGGAAATTACTCTTTTTGATGCCGCAGGTGAGAACGTTCCATTGACAACAGAATTTACGGATAAAAGCGTTATTTTGAAACCACAGCAAAAGCTTGCGACAAACGAAGAATATACAATCTCGATAAGAGGACTTTCCGACAAGTTCGGAAATATTCTCCAGCAGTCCCCGATAAGCTTTAAAACCAAAATAATCAGCGTGAATATCAAGGACGGCGAAAAGTACGGTTACGGCAAAAAGCTTTTGTGGCAAGAAAACGGCAAAAATGTTGTCACCGCAAAAATTATAAGTGAGGATGGCAAAGAGGAAAATGCCGAAAACGGATATACTTTTACCCAAACAGGGGCTTATGAAGTTGTTTTATCTGCCGATAACGGTGCCGAAGTTGAAAAGTTTAAAATAACAATACTCGAGGCATTCGCCCCTGTTGCAAGCGATGTGAAAATCACGGGAAAAGCCGAAACGGGTGAAACACTGACTGCAAGTTACACCTTTTTTGACGAGAACAACGATGAGGAAAAGGACAGCCTATATCAGTGGTACAGGGACGGCGAGGCGATTGACGGCGCAACAGGGCTTACATATATGTTGACCGAGGAGGACGAGGACAAGACAATCGCTTTTGAGGTGACGCCGAGAGCCGACTCGGAGTATGAGAGCATGGGTAAGAGTGTAAGAACGGAAATTTTAGGTGCATGCAGGCCTGTTGCCGAAAATGTTAAAATAAACGGAAAAATCGAGTTCGGCTCGGAGCTTTCGGCAAGCTATGAAATCCATGACAGAAACGGCGATGAGGAAACGGACGGCGCCGATGGTAAATGGATATTTGAAAACGAAAAAGGCGAGAAAAAAGATGTCGGCGAGGGTGATAAATACACAATCACCGAGAATAATCAGGACGGAATTTTATGGCTTGAACTCACCCCGAAAAGCAAGGTTAAACCATACACCGGAGAAACCGTTAAAACGAAAATAATCACACCATCGCGTCCGAAAGCGGAAAATGTTGAGGTCAAGGGCGATGCAAAAGTCGGCGGAATCTTAACGGGGACATATAAATGGACCGATGCGAATTATGCGGACGGCGACAGAGAGGGCTTGAGCGAAGAACACTGGGTGAACGCGTCAAGCGGAAAAATTATAGCCGAGGGTGCGGCTATAGAGCTTAGCTCATCATTAAAGGGTGAATCCATATATTATGAAGTTATCCCCAAAAGCGTTAATGCGCCCATGGTTGGAGATGCGGTAAGGAGCAAAACGTTCACTGTTTCGGGCGGCTCGTCATCGGGCGGCAAAGGCAGCGGAGGAGGAAGTTCATCAAGCGGCGGACCGAGCGTGTATATTCCGCCGAAAACAACCGAAGATGACGGCGGAAAAGATCAGCCGCAAAGTGATAATTTTAAAGACATCGAAAATCACTGGGCAAAGGAGTATATCAATGAATTATACGAAAAAGGGACAGTAAAAGGAATAGACTCCGAGCATTTTGCACCGGACAGGGCAATTTCGAGAGCCGAATTTGTCACGCTGATTATGCGCGCACGCGGAATAGGTGAGGCGCAATATAATGGTGATTTCTCCGATGTTGCAAGTGATTTCTGGGGCGCAAGGTATATCGCCGCGGCGCTGGAAAACGGCTTTATCGAAAAGGCACAACAGTTCAGACCGAATGATGCGATAAAGCGCGAGGAGGCAGCAAAGCTCATTTCTCTTATAACGCAGGATATGCCGCGCGAATCGGGCGAGATATCCTTTGCCGACAGTGAAAAAATCTCGGATTGGGCAATAGACTATATAAAAGACTGTGCGCAAAAGGGACTGATAAAGGGAGATAACGGAGGGAATGTGAACCCTCAATCGAAAATGACAAGAGCGGAAGCGGTAACGGTGATTTGGAGGATAATACAAAATGAAAATACAAAATAAAATAACTGCATTGATTTTGTGCTTGCTGATGCTGTGCCAAACGGTGTATGCACTCCCGAAAGAAGTTAATTTTTTTGATGATGAACAGATTAGTGAGTCGAAAATCACTTTGATACAAAAGCTGCTTGTAAAAACAGGCGTGATGAGCTCGGTGAGCGACAGTGACTTTAAAGAAGGTACGGCGGCGGAAATTTCGGATTTAATCGACTGTACTGCCGCACTGCTCGGGAAAAGCGTTACCGACTATGATAAAGCGTATAAGGAGCTTTATGACAGAGGGTGTTTTTATGAAGAGAAGATGCCTAATTATGTGTCCCTTAATAACGCTTTGTATGCCTTTGTGCGATTAATAGGCTGTGCAGGCGAGGCGGAATACAGCGGCGGCTATCCGACAGGATATATGAGCGCCGCACAAAATCATGATTTGCTGAAAAATCTTCGAGTGAAAGATGCTGATAAAATTACGCGCGGAGAATTGGCAATTTTGGCATTTAATGCTTTGAATGCCACGACAAATGCAATTTCGGGACAGGAAAACGGCAATTTTGTCTTTAAAGAGGGCGATTCCATTCTTTCGTCGCGATTTAATATCGAGAAAAAGCGCGGAGTTGTTACGGCATCGGGAATTACTACGCTCTACGGCAGTTCCGATCTGCACGATGGCTATGTCGAAGTGGATAGATTCAGATACGAAACATCTGACGAAAGTATTGCGGAGTATTTGGGATATAATATAGAAATGTATATTGAATCGGACGGGGACACTAAAAGAATTGTATGCTTTGAGCCGTATAAAAACAATGTATATGAAGGAGATGTCTCGTCCGACGCAGTTTTTGAAAATACTTTTTTGAGATATACCGATGAGAGCGGAAAGGATAGGAAAGTAAAAATCTCAAAGGCGAAGGTGATATACAACAATATGCTTTTGGGCGATTATGATGCTATCGATAAATCGCTTTTGGAGAGAGTTGCGACATTTACGGCTGTTGATAACGACAATGATTCATATGCAGATGTTATATGCGTGTGGGATTATGAGTATCTGAGAGTCGGAACAATCGGGGAGGATGCGATGACATTTGCGCATCTTATGAAATATAAGGATAAGGATTCCATAAGGCTCGATGATGACAATATCGCGATAACAGTAATAAAAGACGGAGCAAAAGCAAGTGTTTCGGCGCTTGAATACGGAGATGTAGTTGCCGTTGCCGAGAGTGCGGCTGAAAACGCATTCGGGCGAAAGTGCATTACTTTTGTGGTTTCAAAGGACAGCGCAAGCGGTAAGATAGAATCGCTCAGCAGTGACGATAAAGGCTATATTGTACAGGTGAACGGCAAGGATTACCGCATATCAAAAAATTATGAAAAAATCTGCGGACTTGACGGGACAAGCGTATCAAGAAAAGATATAGTAAAACCGACAATCGGGCAGACGGTGACTCTCTATCTTGCACATGATGGGACAGTGGCGGATATTTCGGAAAACAGCATGACGAATATCGCATATCTTGTAAAGACATACACCGATGATGAAGGCGAGAAGTGTTTTGTCAGACTCTTTAAAACTGACGGTACGTTTGAGTTGTTTACATTGGCGGACAAAGTGCGCTATTTCGGGAAAGCCACAAATTATACCGACGGGAAAAAAGCAGAAGACACAGCGGTTGTGGAATATATAAAAGGCGAGGCAAAGCAGAACGGCGATTACCGTGCGGTGGTATTCTATGAAAAAAATGACGCCGGTGAACTGACAAAGCTTTATATGCCGTATAACCGCATAGGGGAAGAACCGGGAACGGTTAATTACCCGAATACATTTGACTACACATCGAACGATGAGTCGTCATCGAAGTATTATTATAAAGGATTAATCGGAAGGTTATACGATAATCCCAAACGTTACTATTCAGCTTGGACAACGCCAATGTTTATCGTTCCGTCGTTCGAAAATAAGGATAAAGATGAAGAATATGCAATGCGGACGCAGGAATACTTTGGACGGGCGGATTTCAATTTGCCGCAAATAGAACTCTATAACGCAAATCAGTTTTATGAAGCATCACTTGCCCTTTCGCGTTCGGAAGTGGACGATGCGCCAAAAGAGAGTACGCAGCCGTTCATAATATCAAAGGTGACAATGGAGTATGATGATAAAACTGGGGAAGAACGAGTTAAAATTGTGGGATATGAAAAAGGAAAAGAGAAAACATATTATATTCCACAGAAAGTAGACAGCACTTCTTCAGATAACTTGAAGATATTTACAAAAGATTTAAAATGCGGAGATGTGTGCCAGATTGACGCAAGCGGAGAAAGTGTTAATTCCATAAGACTTTTGGCAAGACTTGCAGATTTTAATGGAACTTATGATGTGAAATGGAAACTAAAAAAAATACAAACTGAAAATACGTATGGAACAATATATGTTCAATGGGTTGAAGGTAATCTTAAAGAGAGTAATTCTACTGTTTTTTCTTCGCTGGTAAAAAATGGAGAGAATGAAAATATGCCGGTAACATTTGAATCATTGGGAGGAAATTCAAATTTACATTGCATATATATTTATGAAAAAGGGAAAGTCAGAAAAGGCGAAATATCGGAAATCAGAAAAGGCGATTCTGTCTGGCTTTATCAAAATTATGGTTTTGTAAATGCTGCATGCGTAATAAGATAAGGAGCGGTTGCTATGAAAAAGATTTTTATTTTGATTTGTACGGCGTTTATTCTTTTTTGCAGCACATCATATGCAAAAACACAAACATTTGAAATGAATAATTTGTCAGATGCGTTTTCAGATAAAGATGCATGGGAAAATGAAAACGAGAATGTCGAAATCAGCGATAAGCTGATTTCGTCGTCCTCATCACAAGCGTATATATGCAACAGAAAATATGAAAACTCAGATGAACTAATCTGTTTTGATTTGAAGGTGAACGACTACAAAGGCTCATGGATCGGGCTTTTGCTCCGTGCAGCCGAAACAGATAAAGCGCCGTGGACGGGTAATGCCTGTGTGCTTTTTGTTGTAAAAGAGGATCAGATAGAGCTGCAATATTATGATGGACTGACAGGTGGAGCGATGACCGATGTGGTTAAAAATCCGATTGAGGTCGGGAAAACTGCACACATTGCCTGTGGTGTTTTGAAAAACGGTGACGCGGAACAGACGGTTCTGTTTATTGACGGAAAAAATGTCATAAGCAGATATGGAACGGCGAGCAGAAAAAGCGGATATTTTTCGATGCTTTGCGGAAAAGTCGACTTTTCCTTTGCGCCGACAACAGAAAAACGTGATTATGCGGTTATATGCAATTCAGAGATTTCGGGTGATGTGAAAAACGGCGGAGAGCTTAGTGTAAGCTATGACGTTTTGTCGTCAAACGGCAGCGATGAATGCAGTGTTAAATGGTATTCGTCGGACAGTGCCGATGTTATCGGCGGGGAAGTGAGCGGCAGTGCGCAATATGTATTGGGCGAGTCGGATTTGGACAAATACATAACGGCGGGTGTTGAATGTAATGAATGCGAGTTTTTCGCTGATCCGGTGTTTTTCGATTCAGCCAAAAGCTATCTCGAAGAAAACATCGTAATGAAAGAAAACTGGTTTATATCCTATGCAAAGGGTGTACAGCAGCAGATTGACGATGATTTTTCTGTTGCACCGATTCAAAAAGAAGATAAGCTCTATATCCCGATAAGATATGTCCTGGAAAATTCGGGGTATGAGGTGGAATGGAACGATACAGAGAAAAAAGCAATAGCCAAAAAGGATAATTCCGTTATTGACATTGCGCCGGATTTGATGTACAAAAACAGGAGCTTTGCAGAGTTGGAGAACCTTGAAGAAACTTTATCCTGCAATTGCATATATGACGAGGCAACCGGGATTATAATAATCGGGGTGAAGAATAGGGAGCTTGATGAGACGGTATATAAAAGAGTTTTGAATTATATGATGTACGGTATTTAGCAGAACAAGGGGGCATTGTGATGGATAAAAATGCAAAGTGGATATGGCTTGATAAGAAAATATATCCGCAGTACCAAAAAAGCGAAATAACGCTTTTTGACAAAACTAAAGAGAAATATGCTTTTGTTGCGGCAGAATTTAAATATGAGAA
>CAKSDE010000026.1 GCA_934444735.1 uncultured Clostridia bacterium
ATAAGCAAGCATTATGCGCATAGCTTTGCAGAGTACAGAGCCGCCGCAATGGAAGTTGTGGGAAAATCTTTTGAACAGCTCGGAAATAACCAAAATTATTTAAGTCTTTCGGATAGTTTTTAATGCTTGATTTATCTTTTTAAGTACGAATGAATTTGTAGACAACTTTGTAGTCAAAAAGTTTTGACTACATACAAAAAATTAGTCTACAATACGAAAATTCACAAAAAGAAAAATCGCCACAAACCTTGATTTTACAAGGGTTTGCGACGATTTATAAAAAGTTACAAAATGTCAAAATCTACTCCCACTCAATTGTAGCGGGCGGCTTGCTTGTAATATCGTACACGATACGATTCACGTGCTTTACCTCATTTACAATTCTGTTTGAGCATTTTTCCAAAACATCATAAGGTATTCTCGCCCAATCTGCCGTCATGAAATCGGTGGTTGTAACCGCACGAAGTGCCAAAGTATAATCATATGTTCTGCCATCACCCATAACACCCACACTCTTCATGTCGGTAATTACCGCAAAATACTGGTTAATCTTACGGTCATAGCCTGCCAACGCAATTTCTTCTCTGAATATTGCATCCGCATCGCGCAGTATATCAAGCTTGTCCTTTGTAATCTCACCTATTACTCTTACCGCCAACCCCGGTCCCGGGAAAGGCTGACGCCAAACAAGATTCTCGGGGATTCCGAGTTCTATTCCCAATTGTCTTACTTCGTCTTTAAATAAGTTTCTCAGCGGCTCAATAATTTCTTTAAAATCAACGTGTTCGGGCAATCCTCCGACATTATGATGACTCTTTATAACCGATGCGTCCCCCGCGCCGCTCTCGATAACGTCCGGGTAAATCGTACCCTGTACCAAAAAGTCAACTTTACCTATCTTCTTTGCTTCCGACTCAAATACTCTTATAAACTCTTCGCCGATAATTTTTCTCTTTTTTTCCGGTGCCGTAACACCTGCAAGCTTCCCTAAAAATCTTTCCTGCGCGTTAACCCTTACCATATTTATGTCAAACTGCTCACGAAAAACCTTTTCTACTTCATCGCCTTCATTTTTTCTCAAAAGACCGTTATCCACAAATATACAAGTAAGCTGTTTGCCTACCGCTTTATGAATCATAACGGCCGCAACCGAACTGTCAACACCTCCCGACAGTGCACACAATACCTTTTTATCGCCAATCTTTTCCTTCAGTGCCTCGATTGACTTTTTCGCATAATCCGACATCAGCCAATCGCCTTTACAGTTACATACCTTATATAAAAAGTTTTTAAGCATCTGTTTTCCGAACGGGGTATGATTCACCTCCGGGTGGAACTGAACGCTATAGAGCTTCTTTTCTGTATTTTCATATGCGGCATAAGGAGCAGATGCTGTTTTCGCAACCGCTTTAAATCCTGCCGGCAATTCCGAAACATAATCGGTATGGCTCATCCAGCAAACATTTTCTTTTTCTATTCCGTCAAACAGGAGTGAATCGGAAAGCTCAATCTCTGTTTTTCCGTACTCACGTTTTTCGGCACTTGCCACTTTACCGCCCAAAACGTACGCCATAAGCTGATTACCGTAGCAAATCCCCAAGATAGGAACACCCAGTTCAAATATTTCCTTTGAATATGTAGGCGCATTTTCCTCATATACGCTGTTCGGTCCACCGGTAAATATAATACCGACCGGATTTTCCGATTTTATCTTTTCGATATCTGTAGTATACGGCAGAACCTCGCAATAAACATTACACTCTCTTACCCTTCTTGCTATCAGCTGATTATACTGTCCGCCAAAATCAAGAACTATAACCTTCTCATTATTCATAAATTTATGCCTCACCTTTCCGCCGTACACACGGCTCACCATGCATTAATTATACTTTATCAGCCAAAAAATGTCAACACCGAAATTCTACAGATCAAGCTTAAGATCATCTTTTTTTATCCAGCCCAATTTTCTCGACAACTCACCCAGCAAAAAGCATATTACTGCCGGCAATACAAACGATACCATAATAAGACCTATCCAATGCATCGGAGTTATCGCAACACCATCATTTAACCACCCCGTATATACGCCGATCTGACCGACAAAACCACAAGTACCCATACCCGAGGATACCGCAGGACCATTCATCTTCAAACCGAATACACAGGTTGCAATCGGTCCCGTTATTGCCGATGTCAGCGTCGGCGCAATCCATATCTTTGGATTTTTCACAATATTCCCTATCTGAAGCATACTCGTTCCCACGCCTTGCGCTACAAGTCCGCCCCACTTATTTTCTCTAAAGCTCATCACCGCAAAACCTATCATCTGTGCGCAGCACCCTGCCAGCGCCGCGCCGCCAGCTAAACCCGTAAGCGAAAGACCGGCGCATATTGCCGCGCTCGAAATAGGCAAGGTAAGTGCCACGCCGATAACAACCGACACAATTATCCCCATCCAGAACGGTTCAAGCTCTGTTGCCCACATTACAACATTTCCGACAGCCGTTGCCGCAACACCAATATACGATGCAATTGCCATTGCCAGCAAAATCCCTGAGCATATCGTCACAATCGGCGTAACCAATATATCAAGCTTTGTTTCTTTGCTCACCGCTTTTCCCAGCTCTGCCGCAACGATCGTTATTATAAGCACCGCAAACGCACCGCCGGCGCCTCCAAGCTCATTTGCTGCCAATCCTACAGCCGAAAGTGAAAAAAGAACCAATGGCGGTGCTTTTAGTGCAAAACCGATTGCAATTGCCATTGCAATTCCCTGAACCTGCTTTGCATAACCACCGACAGTAACCAGTGTTTCAATCCCGAAACGTTCCCCCACGGTTGATAAAATAGTGCCGATTAAAAGTGATGCAAAAAGTCCTTGTGCCATTGCGCCCAGCGCATCGATAAAATAACGTCTTGCCGAAAAGGTTATGTCCTTCCTTTTCAAAAAAGCCTTAACTTTTCCCATTTTTTTAAAACCCCTCTCTTCATTTTTCCACCTTTACTCATTCTGCACTCCTGCCCCATTGCAAAGTGCATATTATATTTATTATATCACTTAGCGAAGCCAAAGTAAACCTTGCAAAAAAAAGATTGGTACATTTTACTTGTACCAATTCTTTTTCTACCACCTATTCATAATAAATTCACATAAAGTCTCGGTTGATTTCGGTTTACCCAAGTGCGCCACACTTTCTTCCATTAAATTCAGCCGCCATTGATTGTTCATAAGCTGATAGAGCGCTTCATCTAACGGGAATGTCTTTGTTATCATAACTCCCGCGCCGCTGTTTACCAAAAATTCCATGTTTCTGTCCTCCTGCCCCGGGATTGGGTTTACCAAAATCGCAGGAAGTCCCTTTGCCATAAGCTCCGATGTCGTAAGTCCGCCCGGCTTTGTCACGATACAGTCCGCCGCGTCCATCATAACGTCTACGTTATCCACAAATCCGTACACATACACATCTTTTTTCCACTTTTTCGCTGAAACCGCCTTTTTCATCTTCTCATTATTTCCGCAAACACACAAAACCTGAAAATCTCCGTCAAGCGATGTTATCTTTTCGATGTCCTCCAAAATATTTCCGAATCCCATAGATCCCATCATCACAAGAATCGTCATTTTATCCTTTATATCCAGTTCTTCCCTTGCTGCTTTTTTATCACCCTTTTGCGAAAATTTCATCTTTATCGGTATTCCGAACGGAAGTATTTTCTTTTCGGGAATACCTTTTTTTATCATCTGATTATTTAAAAGCTTATCTGCCGTGATATAGTAGTCCAGCTTGGTATTTTCCCAAAGCGGATGCACGGTAAAATCCGTCACAACGCCATATGTCGGACACTTGATATAGTTTTTGTTCTTCATATAGGTCATGAGCATACAGGCATAACTGTGCGTGCCGACAATCGCGTCTGCGCCGTAGGATATAACATACTCCTTAAGCTTTTTTGACACCATTCTCGACGACACCGCAATAGCCGACTTATCCCTTTCCTTATTATTCTTATCCAGTTTATCGTATACCTTGCCGTAAATATCCGGCATATACTTTGTGGACAGTAAATATCCGTCCTGTATCGAATCGCCCAAAAATGTGCTTATATATTCAAAAGTGTCAAGCATCTCGCACTCCACACCGCGTTCCTTAAAATAATCGATCATAGCCTGTGCCGTCGAGTGATGACCGTAGCCTGCCTTAACAGAAATTATCAAAACTTTTTTCATTCATCAAACCTCCAATCAGTTATATAAAAAACATTTCATTATTTTATTATTTTCTATTGAAAAAATATGCATTATATATTATAATAATATTATACCAAATTCCGTTATCATTTTCAAGTAATTTCGGAATTATTAATCAGTCAAAAAATTTTGGAGGAATTACATATGGCAAACCCTTACATTGAAAGAGTTCTCGTATCGGAGGAGGAAATAAAAAAGACGGTAACGCGCCTTGCGGATCAGATAAACAAAGACTATAACGGCGAGGAGCTGCTCGTTGTCGTCATCTTAAAAGGCAGCATGATTTTTGCAGCAGACCTTGTAAAAGAGCTTACGATGCCCGTAACAATTGATTTCATGCGTGCTTCAAGCTACGGCTCGGGTACTGCGTCAAGCGGATTTATCAACATCAAGCAGGATCTCGGGACAGATATATCCGGGAAAAATGTTTTAATTATTGAGGACATTATCGACAGCGGCAACACTCTTCATAAATTAAAAGAGCTTTTGCGTGAGCGCAATCCGAAAACAATCCGCATCTGCACGCTTTTGGACAAGCCTGCAAGACGTGTGACTCCCGTTGATGTCGAATACAGCGGAATCGCAATTCCCGACGAATACGTTGTCGGATACGGCTTGGATTACAACGAAATCTTAAGAAATCTCCCCTATGTCGGAGTATTAAAAAGAGAAATCTATGAATAAAAACAAAGTGGCAGCAAGATGCACTCCTAAAAGCATCACCAAAAAGTTGCAGTAAAACATTTACTGCAACTTTTTTAATTATCTTTTTCTATTTTTCCGTAAATTACTCCGTCCTTTACTTCTTCCAAAATAACCGGCAAATTCTTTCCCGACAAATTCTCATCCGTTTTAACCGCAACGGTTATATAATTATCGGTTTTTCCCTCAAAAAAGCCGCCCTCCATAGGCTGCTCAAACAAAACATCATATGTTTTGCCGATAAATGAGCGCAAAAACTTATCGCGGCTTTTTTTGGTTATCTCCGCAATAACCTTGCTCCTCTTTTCCTTTACCGCAGGATCTATCTGATCGCGCCTTTTTGCCGCAGGAGTGCCCTTTCTCGGCGAATACTGGAAAATATGCGCGTCCGAAAAATCTATCTCTCTCACAAATCCGGCGCATTTTTCAAATTCCTCGTCTGTCTCCCCCGGAAATCCCACCATTATATCCGTCGTTATCGCCACATCGGGATAAACCGCCCTCAAGCCGTCAACAATTTTTTTATATTCCTCAACGGTATATTTTCGGTTCATTCTTTTAAGCGTTTCATTGCAGCCGCTTTGCAGTGAAAGATGAAAATGATGGCACAGCTTATTGCAGCCTGCGACCGCCGATATAAAATCCTCATTTAAAGTCATCGGCTCAATAGAACTGAGCCTGATTCTCTCAATGCCGTCAATCTCATTGACAATTTTTAAAAGCTTCGCAAGGTTCATATTCTCCAGATCCACACCGTAGGACGCAACATGAATCCCTGTTAATATTATCTCCGAAAAGCCGTTCTTCACAATATTTTTAATCTCGGCGATAATCTTTTCGGGTTCTCTGCTGCGTACAGGGCCTCTTGCATATGGGATAATGCAGTATGTGCAAAATTGACTGCACCCCTCCTGAATCTTTATATATGCCCTTGTACGCTCGGAATATGTCGTGATCGATAGCTCCTCAAATTCGTGCGAGTGCATGATATCCCCCACCTTTACCGACGGAGTTTCTTTATCGGCGCTTTCAACCAGATCAACTATATTATGCCTTTCGTTTGTCCCGACAATCAGATTTACACCGTCGATCTTCAATATATCCTCCGGCGCCGTCTGAGCATAACAGCCCGTCACCGCGATGACCGCATTCGGGTTCGCCTTTTTGGCACGCCGTATAATCTGACGTGATTTCCTGTCACTCATTCCCGTTACGGTGCAGGTATTTATAACATAAACATCGGATACGTCCTCAAATTTTACAATTTCATATCCTCTGTTTTTAAAAAGCTCTGTCATCGCTTCCGTTTCGTATTGATTAACCTTACAGCCTAAGGTATAAAACGCTGCGGTTTTCACTTTTTGAGTCAAATCCTTTCTGTTACTTTTTATCGTTAATAAAATATTAAATTTTGGTTAATTTTTCAATATCCTCTTGACTATATTCAAAAAAAGATGTATTATATACGTGTAGTTGTAAAAAGGGTGCAGCTGCAAATTGTGTACAATAAAAGGGAGGATCTTATTTATGAAAACATTTCACTTGATGCTCAACTCAATCAACGACGTTAAAGATTTCGTTAACATCGTATCAAAGTACGATTTTGACGTTGATTTAACTTCGGGAAGATACGTAGTTGACGCAAAATCAATCATGGGCATTTTCAGCCTTAACCTTTCAAAACCTATCAAGGTTGAAGTTCACAGCGACGATTGTGATGAGTTTATGAACGAGTTAAAGAGATTTATTGTCGACTGATTAAGCCGTACATTCCTAAAAGAAGCTGATTTATCGGCTTCTTTTTTTATATCTTTTCCAAGGTAATCTTCCCGATTTTGCAGGATCTTAATTCCTCCATAAGCATATTTGCGGCACGCTCGGTATCCACCTCTCCTCCCGAGATTACAAATCCGCGCTTTTTGCCGACATATTCCAGCAGCTCATATCCTTTTAAATCCTCAATATCCTCCAGCTTATAGCGCGCTTTTAGCTCCTCGGGATAATTATCTCTCAAATATTCCAAAAGCGAATAGGAAAGCAGCTCAATATTTATAATATTATCCTTTATCGCACCCGTATAGGCAAGATTTCTCGCTATTTCCTCATCTTCAAATTTAGGCGGCAGTATTCCCGGAGTATCTAAAAGCTCTATTCCGTCTTTTAAGCGAATCCACTGTTTTCCGCGCGTAACACCCGGTCTGTCGCCGGTAATTGTGCTCGCCTTTCCTGCAAGACGGTTTATCAGCGTGGATTTGCCGACATTCGGGATTCCTACCATCATAAGCTTTAATGATCTTGTAACGCCTTTCGCTTTTTCCCTCTCTATTTTATCCGCAATGACACTTCTTGCCGCAGGTATTATTTTATTCACGCCCTGACCTGTTGTACAGCTTATCGGTATAACCTTTATCCCCTGCGATTCAAAATGCGCAATCCAAGAATCGGTCACGGCTTTATCCGCCAGGTCATATTTATTCATCACAATCAGGCGCGGTTTGCTGCGTATAATATCGTCAAAATTGGAATTTCTGCCCGAGCGCGGTATTCTTGCGTCCAGAATCTCTACAACAACATCTATAAGCTTTAAGTTATCCTCAATCATGCGCCGGGTTTTTGCCATATGCCCCGGATACCATTGTATCTGCATAAATTTCCTCCCTGTCTTTTCAAAAAAAGTCCGCCCAAAGCCAATAAGTTTTGAGCGGAGCTTTTTATAATGTACCTATCTCATTTAAAGGAAGCAGTCTGAATACCGCTTTTCCCATTATCGCCTCATACGGCACCTGTCCCAGAACCGATGTACGGCTGTCTGTGCTGTTTCCGCGGTTATCGCCCATTACAAACACGTTTCCTTCCTCAACCTTTACCGGATATTCCACCGAAACATCGGTTATAAAGGTTTCGCCCTTATAATACGGCTCGTCAAGAACTTTACCGTCAACATATACCTTTCCGTCGTCTATATCCACGGTCTGCCCCGGCAATGCGATAATTCTTTTTACATAATATCTCTTCTTTAACGATGAATCCAGTTTAAAATAGTTAAAGAACTTGCCCACTGCCGAATATGTCTTTCCGCTGTATTCTTCAAGATCGTTATAGTATTCTTCACGGTTTCTGTAGTGCGAATCGAGAATAATAATATCCCCCTGCTTGGGCTTATAGCCTATACGCCTTACTATCAGTCTGTTTCCGTCCTGCAAAGTCGGCATCATCGATTCGCCGTCCACCTTTACAAGATCAAACAAAAATCCTTTTATGATAAACGCAATCAAAAGAGCTATCGCGATAGTGTAAAACCACTCGAAAATCTCTCTTCCGAGACTAAACGGCTTTTCCGCTCCCGTCTCACCCTCTGCGTAAGCTGTATTTTCAATATCGTTATTATCTTTCATAATTTAATGCTCCTCTCTTTCTTAAAAAGCATAACCGGGTAATTGCAAAACTAACGTTTTTCAATTTGCAATCAACTAAAAAGCATATGATAAGCAAAAGGGGAGATACCTCTCCCCCCAACGCCTCCATTTCGGAAAAATCAGATCTTTTCCTTAACCTTAGCAGCCTTACCGACTCTGTCACGAAGATAATAGAGTTTAGCACGTCTGACTCTACCTTTTCTTGAAATCTCAATCTTTTCAATGTTAGGCGAGTTTACAGGCCATGTCTTTTCAACACCGACACCGTATGAAAGACGTCTTACGGTAAATGTTTCAGCGATACCGCCGCCCTGCTTTTTGATAATCGTACCCTCGAACATCTGTGTTCTTGTACGGTTACCTTCTGTTACCTTTTGGTAAACCTTTACGTTGTTACCGATTTTAAGTTCCGGTAAATCTGTTCTGATTTGGTCTTTTGTCAAAGCACTAATGATTTCATTTGCATTCATCATTAAGCCCTCCTCTCATTTCTAAGACGTTCGTGCCGACCAAGGCAGAGGACCATCCGTAATATAACCATTGTATTTTACCACACTTTAAAAGAAAAATCAAGTCTTTTTTGAAAATATATTTAAATTTTTTATTTATTCCTTGACAAAACCTCTTTTCGGTGCTACACTATTAGTTGCGAATGATTCGCATTTGCAACTAATACAACACATACTCACATATTATGAAACGGAGATTTTTATGAAAAAGATATTTGCCGCGCTTTTTGCGCTTTTCACTCTTTGCGGCTGCGCCGACAGTACACCGCAAAAAGACGCATTTACAGTATATACATCATTTTACGCAATGGAAAACTTCACCGAGATGATTGCAGGCAACAAAGCCGAAATTGTATCGCTTATCCCCCCGGGTGTCGAAGCGCACGATTGGGAGCCGTCAACTCACGATATGATCGGTTTGGAAAATGCCGACGTGTTTATCTATAACGGACTGGGCATGGAACCCTGGGCGGACGATATCCTCTCAGGCATATCCAATAAAAATCTGCTCACGGTCAAGGCGTCGGACGGTATAATGCCGCTGTCCGAAGGCTCCGCATCCGATCCGCACTGCTGGCTTAACCCCGAAAATGCACAGATTGAGCTTTCAAATATCACCGATGCGCTTTGCCAAAAAGATCCCGAAAACGCTGAATATTACAGGGCAAATTTTGATGCGGCAAAGGCAAAAATCGATGAGCTTGACAAAGCCTTTTCCGATACAGCAGCTAAAATAAATGACAAAGAGTTAATAGTAACCCACGGAGCATTCGCATATCTTTGCGATGCTTACGGATTCAGGCAATATGCCATAGAGGGTACGGCAGGCGAAAGCGATCCGTCGTCTGCCGCCATAAGGGAAGTAACCGATTATATAAAAAGCAACAGCAAAACAGTCATATTCTATGTCGAATCGGAGGGCGACAAACTGGCAAAGATGATCTCGGAGCAGACAGGCGCCGCACTTTTCCCTCTAAACCCGTTTGAGGGTGGATCGTCAGACAAAGACTATTTTGAGGTTATGAATGAAAATCTGGGAAGTATAAGGAGCGCGTTTTTAGACAATGAACAATAAGGTTTTGGAATTTGATAATGTGTCGTTTAAATACGACACAGACGACATTTTAAAAGATGTAAGTTTTTCTATTAATAAAGGTGATTTTTTGGGGATAATCGGCGAGAACGGCACCGGCAAAACCACGCTTATGAAGCTTATCCTCGGATTTTTGCAGCCGCACTCGGGTGAGATACGCGTATTCGGTCAGGACAGGCGCAAATTCAAAAATACCGAGCTTTTGGGGTATGTTTCGCAAAAATCCAATTCTTTTGTCTCCGATTTTCCCGCAACAGTTTTTGAGGTTGCCTCCTGCGGACTCTATGCAAAACACGGGATTTTTAAATTCCCCAAAAAAGAAGATAAAGCCTTAGTCGAAAAAGCACTGGAAGATGTGGGAATGGCGGATTTTCGCGACAGATTGATCGGCAGACTCTCGGGCGGTCAGCAGCAGCGCGTATTTATCGCACGCGCACTCGTCAAAAATCCCGAAATCATGATACTTGACGAACCGACTGTCGGAATAGATGCAAAAAGTGTTGCGGAAATCACGCAGATTATAAGCGAACTGAACCGCAAAGGCATGACGGTTATTATGACCAACCACGACACCCATGCACTAAAACGCGAGGCAAATAAAATCCTTACTCTGTTCGCGGACGCAAGTGCATCTATTAAGGAAATCAGGTAATTGGAAAACGTTAGTTTTACAATTATCTATTTACAGTTACTTTAAAAAGGAGATTTTTCAAATGTTAAGCATATTCGGTTATGATTTTATGCGGCGCGCATTCATTGCCGCCCTTTGCATTTCAATAATTGCACCGTGCATCGGCACAACGATTGTTTTAAAGCGTCTTTCCGCAATAGGCGATGCCACATCGCACAGCGCTATGGCAGGTGTTGCGGCAGGGCTTGCTTTCGGGATAAACCCGATACTCGGCGCGGTAATTTTTTCTTTGATTGCCGTTTTTGCGGTTGAGGGATTCAGAAAAGCATTCGGCAGATATGCCGATATTGCGCCTGTTGTCGTGCTCTCGGCAGGAGTCGGGCTGACCGCCGTATTCTCGGGCTTTATCCGCTCGGGATCTGCGAATCTGAACAGCTTTCTTTTCGGCTCGATTGTCGCGGTAAGCGACTTTGAGATGTATCTCACAGTCGGTCTGTCGCTTGCCGTCCTGATAGTCTGCATATCACTGTACCGCGAGCTTTTCTATATCGCATTTGACGAAGAATCGGCGCGGCTTTCAAAGGTTCCGGTAAATACAATCAATTTCATCTTCATGATACTCACCGCCGTAACGGTTTCTGCCGCGTCAAGAACAGTCGGTGCGCTTATGATTTCATCTTTGATGGTAATACCTGTTGCGTGCGCGATGACCGTTTCAAAAAGCTACAAAATGACGCTTATCCTCTCTGTTTTATTTGCGCTTTTCTTTACCGTTGCAGGACTTTTCCTCTCCTTTTACGTGCGCTTTGATTTCGGTGAATTAAAACCCGGCGGAACGATAATTTTAACCGGAGTTATAACGCTCACATTATTGCTTATTTTCAGAAAAAACAAATAGTTCGGAGGATAAAAAATGACTGATTTATTTAAACAATACGGAATAAAAAGAACCGCTCACCGCGAAGAAATATTGGACATTCTCGAAAAAAGCCGAATCCCGATGACTGCGGAGGATATTTTTAAAGCCGCAAAAAACACTTCTCTTGCCACCGTCTACCGCGCAATCGAAACATTCTGTCAAAACGGACTTTTGACGAAAATCTCTGTAGGCGACGACGAGAAAAAATACTATGAACTTACCTCAAACAAGCACCGCCACTATGCGGTATGCTTAAAGTGCAGAAAGCTCAAATATATAGACGTATGCCCCGTGCACAATATAACGCTTGATAATTTCCGCGTCACCGGACACAGGCTTGAGCTTTACGGTTACTGTAAGAATTGCTCGGACAAATAAGTTGTATAAAATACCCTAAAATCTCCTTTGTATGTAATTTTTTCATGTCTATAAGATATTTTTTGTCAAAAACACTTGATATTAATAGGTAAAAAAGGTATAATGTATAATGATGTGTTATGCCTTATTTTTTATTTAAAAAATAAGACAGAAAAAGTATTGAAAAATATATTTAGAGGAGATTTTTTTTTACTATGGATAATTTAAAACTTGCACAGCTTCTTTTCCCCGATGTGACCGATACCGTTTCAGATTTGGAAAAGCGCTACCCGAAAAGACCTATCCCCGAGAATGCGATCGTTTCAAGATTCGCTCCGAGTCCGACGGGATTTTTGCATATAGGCGGACTTTTTGCCGCATTCATTGCCGAGCGTTCGGCTCACGCCAACGGCGGTGTATTTTACTTACGAATCGAAGATACCGACAAAAAGCGTGAGGTTGAAAACGGTATTACCGGAATAGTAAAGGGAATAAAAGATTTCGGGCTTAAAATAGATGAGGGAATGATGAGCGAAACCGAAGAAATCGGCGAATACGGTCCGTATCAGCAGAGCAAAAGAAAGAATATATATCACGTATTCTGCAAAAAGCTTGTTGAAGAAGGGTATGCTTACCCCTGTTTCTGCACTGCCGAAGAGATAGACGAAATCCGCAAAACCCAGGAAAAAGACAAGCTTTTGCCGGGTTATTACGGAAAATTCGCAAAATGCAGAGATTTAAGCTATGAAGAGATTGAAGAGAAAATCAAAAACGGCGAAAGCTATGTTATAAGATTAAAGTCCCCCGGTGATGAAAACAGAAAAATCGTTTTAAATGACGCCATCAAGGGAAAAATAGAAATGCCCGAAAATATACTGGACATAGTCCTTTTAAAAACAGACGGCATACCGACATATCATTTTGCACACGCGGTGGACGACCACTTAATGCGCACAACTCACGTTATACGCGGTGACGAGTGGATATCCTCCGCACCGATTCATATCCAGCTTTTCGAGCTTTTGGGATTTGAAAAGCCGATATATGCACACATCTCGCCGATCATGAAGGAAGATGCCGAAACCGGCGGAAAAAGAAAGCTCTCCAAAAGAAAGGATCCCGAGGCCGCCGTTGAATACTATCACGAAGAAGGCTACCCAAACGGTGCTGTTTTGGAATATCTATATACCATTGCCAATTCAAACTACGAAGAATGGCGCAGAGATAATCCGGCATCACCCATGTCCGACTTTGATTTCCAATTTAAGCATATGAGCAAAACCGGTGCGCTTTTTGATTTGGCAAAGCTTACCGATATAAGCAAAACCTACATCTCCACACTCTCGGCTGATGAGGTTTTAAAAAGCACCCTTACCTGGGCGCAGGAGTATAACACCGATTTTTATAACACCCTCTCGCAGGATAGGGATTTTGCAAAGGCAATATTTGCTATAGAGCGCGGCAACGAAAAACCGCGTAAGGATATTGCAAAATGGAGCGATACCGTAGAATACACCAAATACTTTTATGTGCGCCCGACCGATTTGGAATATCCCGAAAATCAGGCGAAAGAAGATATAAAAGCAATTTTGGAAAAGTACAAGAGTGTATACAATCCAAACGACACACAGGAAGAATGGTTCGGCCGCATACGCGAGATGAGCGAAGAGCTCGGATACGCAAAGGCACCGAAATTCTATAAAAAAGATCCCGATAGCTTCAAAGGTCATGTCGGCGATGTCAGCACAATTTTGCGAATTGCCGTAACCGGCAGAAGAAACACCCCCGACCTGCATCAGATTCTGGCAGTCTTGGGCGAGACAGAAGTACAAAACAGATTAGACGCGGCAATCGCAGCACTTTAAAATCAAGGAGGAAAAGCGTAAAATGGAAGAAAACAGAGAAAACATAGGCACTAATTTTATACATGAAGCAATCAATAAAGACCTTGCAGACGGAGTATACACCAGAGTCCAGACAAGATTTCCTCCCGAGCCGAACGGTTATCTGCACATCGGTCACGCAAAGGCTATCTGCATAGATTTCGGCACTGCCGAAAAATATCACGGCACCTGCAATCTTCGTTTAGACGATACAAACCCGACAAAAGAAGATGTAGAATACGTTGACGCAATAATGGAGGACATCAAGTGGCTCGGATTCAAGTGGGACAAGGTTCTATACGCGTCCGACTATTTTGACGTTATCTACGATTCGGCGGTAAAGCTTATAAAAAAAGGCAAGGCATTCGTTGACGATCTTTCTGCCGACGAAATAAGAGAATACAGAGGAACGCTCACCACTCCGGGTAAGGAAAGTCCTTATAAAAACAGAAGTATTGAAGAAAATCTCGATCTTTTTGAACGCATGACAAAAGGTGAATTTGCAAACGGAGAAAAGGTTTTGAGAGCAAAAATCGATATGGCATCTCCTAACCTAAATATGCGTGATCCCGTAATATACAGAATCCTCCACGCTCATCATCACAGAACAGGCGACAAATGGTGCGTATATCCGATGTACGACTTCGCACACCCCATCTCCGATACGGTAGAGGGAGTTACTCATTCACTGTGTTCGCTCGAATTTGAGGATCATCGCCCGCTCTACGACTGGGTATTAAAGGAACTGGAATTTGAGGCACCGTCACGTCAGATCGAATTTGCAAGAATGAATCTGAATTATACATTGACAAGCAAGAGAAAATGCTTAAAGCTTGTCACGGACGGCATTGTGTCGGGCTGGAACGATCCGAGAATGGGTACCTTGTGCGGTATGAGAAGGCGCGGATACACAGCAGAGGCTATAAGAGATTTCTGCGAGAGAATCGGTGTGGCAAAGGCTAACAGCGTAATTGATTTCAGCCTTTTGGAGCATTGCGTAAGAGAAGATCTCAATAAAAAAGCACCGCGTGCCATGGCGGTTTTAAAACCGCTCAAGCTCATAATCGACAATTACCCCGATGATAAAACCGAAGAAATCACAGTCGAGATAAACCCCGAGGATCCGAATGCCGGAACAAGAACCGTAACATTCTCGAAAAATATTTATATCGAGCAGGACGATTTTATGGAGGAGCCGCCGAAAAAATATTTCAGAATGTTCCCCGGAAATGAAGTACGCTTAAAAGGCGCATACTACGTAACCTGTAACTCTGTCGAAAAGGACGAAAACGGCAATATTACAGCGCTGCACTGCACATACGATCCCGAAAGCCGCGGCGGACAAACCCCCGACGGAAGAAAGGTAAGGGGTACAATCCACTGGGTAAGCGCAGACCATGCGATAGACGCAACCGTCCGCCTTTATGACAGACTCTTTAATGTGGAAAACCCCTCGGACGAGAGCAAGGTCGGAAGCTTTATAGATAACTTAAACCCCGACTCCGAAACCGTTCTTACCGGCTGCAAGCTCGAGAGCAACTTAAAATCAGCAGTTCCGGGCGACAGTTTCCAGTTCATGCGTTTGGGATATTTCTGTGCAGATACAGACTCTACCCCCGATAACATTATATTTAACCGTACCGTTGCCTTAAAGGACTCATGGGCAAAGGCTAACAAATAAAAATGAGGAGTGAACAGAAATGAAAGATAAAAACGAATATTTGTCAGAACGCGTAAAACCGCTCAAAGCGTCCGCTATAAGAGAGATGTTCAAGCGTATGGCGGACCCCGAAATAATCTCTTTGGCAGGAGGTTCTCCCTCCCCCGAGCTTTTCCCCGGAGAAGAGCTTGCCGAAATTGCCAAAAATATATTGGATAAAAACCCCGCTTTGGCGCTGCAATACGGCACAACAGACGGCTATGCACCGTTTAAGGCTCATGCCCTTAAACGTGCCGAAAAGGTTAATGCAGTTTCCGTAAACGATTCAATTATAATCACCACCGGCGCACAGCAGGGCATCGACCTTACCGCAAGAGTGCTTTTAAACGAGGGTGACAGCGTTGTTGTAGAGGATCCGAGCTTTGTCGGAACGCTCAACTGTCTGCACTCATACCGTGCAAAGCTCTTCGGTATCCCCGTTGACGATGACGGCATGAACATGGTGGTTCTTGAGGATACTCTTAAAAACAATGATATAAAGCTCATCTACACAATCCCGACCTTCCAGAACCCGTCGGGCATCACAATGAGCCTTGCAAAACGCAAAAAATTGATTGAGCTTGCGAATAAATATGACGTTATTGTTTTGGAGGATAATCCGTACGGCGATCTGCGTTTTGCAGGCGAGGATTTGCCTACCATTAAGTCAATGGACACAGAGGGACGCGTAATATATGTGGGAAGTTTCTCAAAAATTCTTTCACCGGGTATGCGTTTGGGATATGTCGTATGCGATACAAGCTTTGCCGACAGAATCGAAGTTGCAAAGCAGGTAAATGACGTTCACACACCGCTTTTAACCCAAATTATGGCATCGGAATTTTTGGACAGATACGACATTGAGGAATACATCGCAAAATCACGTGAGCTTTACGGTCACAAGTGCAGATTTATGCTCGACTGCATGGATAAGTATTTCCCGAAATCGGTAACATACACAAGACCCGAGGGCGGACTCTTTATATGGTGCAAGACACCCGACGGAACAAACACGGAGGAGCTTTTAAACAAGGCTTTGGCTCATAAGGTCGCATTCGTACCCGGTTCGGGCTTTACCACCACACCGAATGTTGCCTCAAAATACTTCAGATTGAACTATTCAATGATGCCGGACGAAAAAATCGAAAAGGGTATAAAGCTTTTGGGTAATGCCCTTACCGAAATGCTCGGCTAAAAAATAAAAAGTATACGTTTTATCCGCCCACACCACAAATAAACGTATATTTTAAGCTTGTGGGCAGAAAGGCTGAAAAGGAAAAATGGAAAATAAAAAAACAATCTTCTCCGGGGTGCAGCCGTCGGGAATAGTTACTCTCGGCAATTATCTCGGAGCGCTTAAAAACTGGGTTAATCTTCAAGATGAATATAACTGTGCATATGCGATAATGAATATGCACGCAATTACGGTGCGTCAAGATCCGCAGGAGCTGAAAAAACGCTCTCTCGATCTTTTAAAGCTTTATATCGCCTGCGGTATAGATCCCGAGAAAAATCTACTCTTTATTCAATCGCACGTCTCGGCTCATGCCGAACTTGCATGGATTTTAAACTGCTATACATACATGGGCGAGCTTTCGAGAATGACGCAGTTTAAGGATAAGTCAAAGCGCCACGCGGATAATATAAATGCAGGTCTTTTCACTTACCCCGTACTTATGGCGGCGGATATTCTTCTCTATCAGGCAGATCTCGTGCCTGTCGGCAAGGATCAGATGCAGCATCTGGAAATCACACGCGATATAGCAGAGCGCTTTAATTCAATCTACGGCGATGTGTTCACGATCCCCGAGGGATTTGTTACCAAAGCCGGCGCGAAAATCTCGAGTCTTACCGAGCCGACAAAGAAGATGTCCAAGTCGGATCCGAATCCGAAAGGATATATCTCGATGCTTGACGATTTCAACGTTATCGCCAAAAAGATAAAAAGCGCAACCACCGACAGCGAGGGCGTAATCGAATACAGAGAAAACGATCCCGAAAAAGCCGGAATCAACAACTTAATCAGCATTATGGCAGCCGTTACCGGCAGAACCATAGAGGACATAGTAAAAGAATACAGCGGCAAGGGTTACGGTGAATTTAAAGCCGATATTGCAGAAGCCGTTGTCGAAAATATACGTCCTATCCGCGAAAAATACGATGACCTTTCAAAAAATAAAGATTATCTGGTTTCGATTTACGAAAACGGCGCAAAACAGGCAAATTATATTGCAAACAAAACTCTCAATAAAGTAAAGAAGAAAATCGGATTTATTATTTGATGTGATTTTAAGGAGGTCTGACATGACAAGTCAACAACTGATATTTTTGGTTTTTTCCTTTGTTATTGCATTTGTATTCTCATTTGCCATGACACCGGTAGTTAAACGTTTTGCATTCAAGATAAAGGCAATCGACGTACCAAAGGATAACAGAAGAATGCATAAACGCCCGATACCGCGGCTCGGCGGTCTTGCCATAATTTTCGGATTTATGGTTTCGATTCTCTGTTTCGGAGAGATGACAAAAAGCCTCGCCGCCACACTTATCGGTGCGATGATTATTGCCGTAATGGGTATTGTGGACGATGTTAAAGCGCTTGACGCCAAGCCGAAATTTCTGATACAGATTATCGCGGCGCTTATAGTAGTTCTTTTGGGAGAACTCAGGATAAAGGTTTTCACCAACCCGATTATATGGTCAGGGCTTCCCTATATCGTCCTGCCCGAGTGGGTTTCCATTGTATTTTCGGTCTTGTGGATAGTGTTTATCACAAATGCCGTAAACTTCATCGACGGGCTGGACGGACTTGCAGCCGGCGTTTCGGCGATAATGACGGTCAGCATGGTTTTCATTGCAGGCAGGCTCGGCGAATATTCGGTTGCAATAATCGGCACGGCATTAATGGGCGCCTGTTTCGGGTTTTTGCCGTATAACTTTAACCCCGCGAAAATATTCATGGGAGATACCGGCTCAACCTTTTTGGGATTTATCCTTGCCACCCTTTCAATACAGGGAGTGTTTAAAAGCTACGCGGTAATATCCTTTGCGGTACCGCTGCTTATTTTAGGACTTCCCCTCTTTGATGCAATCTTTGCAATGATCCGCCGTATCATGAAAGGGCAAAGTCCGATGCACGCAGACCGCGGTCATCTGCACCACCGCCTTATAGATATGGGATTTTCGCAAAAGCAAACGGTATTTATCCTTTATGCGATAAGCGGTGTATTGGGGATAACAGCGGTAATTTTAGCCGAGAGCGGAGCTCTTCGTGCCGTACTTTTGCTCATATGCGTACTTATCTTCCTGCTTATTCAGAGCGTTCTTATGAAAAAGCCGTGGGTTGAAGATGATGACGAAGAAAATGAAAATACCGAACAAAAATAGGAATGGAGAATTTTATAATGGAAAATATAAAAGTAATGACTGTTTTCGGCACACGTCCCGAGGCAATTAAAATGGCACCTTTGGCGATAGAGCTTGCAAACACACCTGAAATCGAAAGCACCGTATGCGTAACGGCGCAGCACCGTGAAATGCTCGACCAGGTAATGGAGCTTTTCAAAATCACTCCCGACTACGATTTGGATATAATGAAAGAACGCCAAAGCCTTTTGGGGATCACTACGCGTGTTCTCGAAGGTCTTGACAAGGTTATAAAAGAGGCAAAGCCTGACATCGTGCTTGTTCACGGCGATACGACAACAAGCTTTGTCGGCGCACTTGCAGCATTCTATAACCAGGTAAGCGTAGGACATGTCGAGGCAGGACTTCGCACCTACGACAAATATTCGCCCTTCCCCGAGGAGATGAACCGTAATCTGACCGGCAGAATCGCGGATATGCACTTTTCTCCGACGGTTCAGAATAAGGAAAATCTTTTAAAGGAAAATATTGCACCGGAGAATATATATATCACCGGCAATACTGTAATCGACGCTCTGAAAACAACCGTAAGAGCCGACTATCACTTCCAGAATGAGCTTTTGAATACGCTTGATTTTAAGGGTAAGCGCATTATTACGGTAACGGCTCACCGCAGAGAAAATCTCGGCAAGCCGCTGGAGAATATATGCAATGCACTCTTAGAGCTTGTAAACGAGTATAAAGACATCGAAATTGTTTATCCGGTACATTTAAATCCGGCTGTAAGAGAAACGGTATTCGGCATTTTGGGGAATACAGAGCGCGTTCACCTCATTGAGCCGGTAACGGTAGACGATCTGCACAACACAATTGAGCGCAGCTTTATGGTCATGACAGACTCGGGCGGTATCCAGGAGGAGGCTCCGGCACTTGCAAAGCCGGTATTGGTTCTTCGCCGTGAAACCGAACGTCCCGAAGCCGTTGCGGCAGGTACGGTTAAGCTTGCCGGCGTGGAAAAGAACGTGATTGTCGAAATGGCAAAAGATCTTTTGGATAATGAGGACAGCTACAAGAAAATGGCGCACGCCGCAAATCCGTACGGTGACGGCAATGCATCAAAGCGAATCGTCCAAGCGATTTTGTATAAATACGGTTTGGCCGAACGTCCCGACGATTATATTATATAAACGGGAATGTTAAAAACGGTGATATAAAAGCCATATAACAATATTATTAAAAGGACTTTAGATAAAATATGGAACAAGAAAATAAAATGGGGACAATGAGTATCAATAAGCTTTTGGTTACCATGTCCCTGCCAATGATGATCTCTATGCTTGTTCAGTCCATGTACAACATAGTAGACAGTATATTTGTAGCGCGTTTCAGCGATAAGGCGCTCACTGCCGTATCCTTGTGCTTTCCGGTTCAAACGCTTATGATAGCCTTTGCCGCCGGCACAAGCATCGGTATCAACTCAATTCTTTCGCGAAAACTCGGCGAGGGCGATAAACGCTCCGCAACATTGGTTGCAACCAACGGTATTTTCCTCGGTTTTCTGACATCACTTGTTTTCGCACTTGCAGGCGGCTTATCCGCCCACAAAATCTTCGGATTTTTCACAAAAGACGCCGTCATAATCGATATGGCAGCTCAATATATGTGGATATGCACAGTCTTTTCTTTAGGCTCATTCATGCAGATTGTTGCAGAAAAACTGCTTATATCAACAGGGAAAACACTTTTTAGTATGTCATCTCAGATACTCGGCGCGGTTGTCAATATTATACTTGATCCGATATTCATTTTCGGCATAGGTGTGCCGCAGATGGGTATTGCGGGCGCCGCAATTGCAACGGTTATCGGGCAGTGGTGCGCGATGATATTCGCATTTATTTTAAATGCTACGAAAAACAAGGAAATATCCATATCATTCAAGGGATTCCGCCTTGACGGCGCAATTATCCGCGAGATATACAAAGTCGCAATACCGTCAATTATCATGCAATCGATTATCTCAATCATGACGGTCGGCATGAATAAAATCCTTGCAAATGATACCGCCATCTCGGTATTCGGTGTGTACTACAAGCTCCACAGTTTCATATTCATGCCGATATTCGGACTGACCGGTGCGCTCATTCCGATTGTTGCATATAACTTCGGTGCAAGACAGCATGACCGAATAATCAAGGCAACACACCTCGCGCTTATAATCGCACTCTCTATAATGGCTTTGGGAACTGTTTTATTTGAGTTTTTCCCGAAATTCTTCTTAGAGATTTTCAATGCCGATTCCGGGCTTATAACCATGGGGGTGCCGGCACTGCGTATTATCTGCACAGGATTCTGTTTTTCAGGATTCTCCATTGTGTTTTCCTCCTGTTTTCAAGCACTGGGAAGAGCGTATTTGAGCATGATAGTTTCCATTTCGCGTCAATTGCTGGTAATCCTTCCGCTTGCATTTATTTTGAAAATAACGCTCGGCTTGGATTATGTGTGGTATTCAATGGTAACTGCCGAGGTTGTCGGCGCACTGATGTGCTTTTTCATGTACAGAAGCGTTAAGAAGAATGTATTAGATAAGATATAATAAAAATTATAAAAAAGAGTTGTAAAAATGATTTTTACAACTCTTTTTTTATTAGGCACCCCCCCGACGGCGTACGAAGGTACTCCGAGGGGGATTTGTTCGTAATGCATACGGTCCGGACTTTTTTCCACTCTCTTTCGGGAATAGGAAAAAAGATTCAGAACGGACAAACTTGCCCCCGACGGCGTACGAAGGTACTCCGAGGGGGGAATTTGTTCGTAGTGT
>CAKSDE010000027.1 GCA_934444735.1 uncultured Clostridia bacterium
TCTTATGCAACCGCCCAATGCAGTGACGCGTTCAAGACGGGAGTATCATTATTTCATCATAGCGTCATTGCTGTGCAAAATTACCTTTTATTCTGCATTTACGGTAAAAATGTTTCTCGCTCTGCCGCAGACTTGCCCCGACGTCGTGGCGCATTTACTGTATAAGCTCTGCTATGACTGAATGTTGAAAGACTGTCTATACTGCGCCGGTGCGCTTTCTTTGTCAAAGAACATTTATTTTAAGCTATTATCAGCCCATAAAAGCACACTTTTTCAAATGTGCTTTTATGGATTGATACATTTTAAGAAACGAGCGCGGAAAGGGAACGCGCTCTTATTTCCATTATGCCGGCAATATCTTAAAATCTCTTACAATACTGCAAATCAGTTTTGTTTCAAGTCTCATACGCATATCTTCATCAACATAAAGATATTCATTTCCATATTCGTCTTTCAATACCCTTGTTGCTAAACTGCGTATGTATTGACTATAATGGTGAATTACAGCGTTAAGCGCATTTTCATCACCAGCCTTTGCCTTAACAATGATGTCAAAAGGCAATGCTTTCATTTTTCCGTATGCCATAGATAGCCCTCCTTTTTCAAAAGTTCTTTCAGTTGCCAAAGTGTGCTTTTGCGTCTTTTAGAAATCGTCTGACGTAATGTGTTTAGCTGTTTACTGATTTCTGTATCGCTCATATCAAGAAAATACGATAACAATATAACATCACGCTTTTTGTCCGGTAGTTTTCTTATTGCGTTCGCCAATACAGAATTTGAAACAACAATTTCATTCCCCAGAACACTAAAAATACATTCATCAGCAAAATAGCTATCCGTAACAGTTAGTTGCGCCAATTCTGCATTTGTTAAGTCGCTGAATGATTTTTCATTTTCACGGATTTTTGTGTATTCATTGTGAATACGTCGCGCTTCATTTTTAAGTACCTTTATACAAAAACCGCCAAACTGATTTTGCACACGCTTTTCATAAGAATTTTTCAAGATTTCCACCTCCTTTCATATGCGAAAGTAGGTGCTTTCTTTTTTCCCTTTCATATAAGTAATGCGAAAAATGTCAAAATAGCAACTTTTCAAGAGAAAATTTTTAAAAAGATTTTTTTCTTTTGTTTTAAGTACGAAAAAAAGACCGCAGAAAAATCCTATAAGGGACTTTCTACGGTCTTTGAACAGCAGCACATTTAATTGTTTGTTCTTAAAACAAATATTTCTATCCACTCATAATTGCTAACCTCATAACATACATACATTTCAAAAAACACGGCCGATTATATTTCTACAACCGACCGTATTATGCTTATCTTATTTTGTGATTGTCATATTAAATTTTTCAATCATCAAAACCGCCGGGCTTTGCAGCAGTAAAGTGTATCGGTCAGTAATTTATATTTGTTGCAGACTTATTCACACGAAATAATATCAATAACATTGCTGTCAGTTTCCCAAATAATATATTGCTTATTTATTTCCAATTGTTTTGCACATTTACATTCTTTCGGCAGATTAAAACAGATTTCTTTTTTGTCAACATTAAAAGTCGCTTGTAAGCAATTATCGTTATCTGTACTTATTTTTATCAAAGTTCCTTTGACTTCTTTATATGCCAATAATTCATTGTCTGTATTTCGATACGTCCAAAGATAACTTTCTGTATTATTTACTTTTGAACGCATTGAGTTCAAGAGCATTATGAATAAGTCGCCATATTTCACATAGGAATCCTGTTTTAAATCCGCACTGATATTAGCAAACAAGTTTAATTTGTTTGCTATTTCAATATATTTGTCAGGATAACTAACATTATTTGTTTCGGTATCATACCCCAAAGTCCTTACAAGCATAGTAACTGTTTCATAAACCGTTATTTTACTTAAAGGCTTATATAAACTGTTACCATATCCTGAAACTATGTTCAAGTTATATAGTTGATTTACATACGGAATACACCATTGTATATCGGTGCAATCGGAAAATATACTTTTTTCGTTCTGTTCAGGCTTGACACCTAACATATTGCAAATAATCATTGCCATTTCCGCACGGGTTACGCCGCTTTTATCAAACTTATCATAAAAATAATCCGATTCATCATATCCTGTAATAATTTGCCCGTTTAAATGTGTAAATGCGTCTTTGTAGATTTCTGTCATATCATCGTTTGCAAAAGCTGATAACGATATATTGCAGATAAAACAAATAATCAATAAAATCGAAGATATTTTTTTCATTTTCAACACCCTTTCTTATTCAGCAATTTTTACTATTATCGGAGCTGCATAGGTTATATTAGCATTTTCTAATAATTTTTCTACAACTGTTCTTGCTTGTTCTTTATCCGGTATTCTTATTTTATATGTATCAACAAAATCCAAATAACAGCACACCTCAATATCGGATATACCACAGTGTTCTTTTATACTGTCCAAAGTCTTCTGATAAATCGAATTATCTAAAAATTGAACATATATATCGGTTGTATCAAAAATATAATTGTTCAAGTCGATATTTGCTTTATTCATTTTCGATACCGCAGCAGACGGAGACCTCAAAGCTCTTGCTGAAGGTTTATATTTTTTTGCGTATTGGAGAGCTTCATAGGCATTAACATAACCGCCCGTACTTACCTTTGAGCCGATACTACTTGATTTTATAACGCTATTTTCAATAATCTTTCTTAAATCAGCTCCCGACATATTCGGATATTTGCTTGAAATCAAAGCGGCAATACCCGATACAAACGGAGCAGCCATAGATGTACCTGTTTTATTACCATATGTATTTGTCGGAAGTGTACTATATATCTCCGTTCCCGGTGCGGCTACGTGAACTTTTTTTGTATGGTTTGAGCCTGAATACAAGCCGCCGCTTTCCTGCATATTTGCTACCGAAATAACATTTGGCAATTCAAATCCTGACGGATAATGTGTATCGGTAGAAATCCCTCTATTGCCTGCCGAACATACAAATAAGATTTCAGGAGCGTTTTGCATTGCTGTTTTTGCCAACTCTTCGCCGCCTGATGTGCTGCTTGATATATTTACAACTGAAACGCCTTTTTCGCGCACATATGCAATGGCCTCCGGGATTGATACCATTCCTGTCATAGATAATCCGTTGTTTACAGGGACAATTTTGGCGTCCGGAGCTACGCCGGCTATTCCTATGCCGTTATTTCGCTTTGCGGCAATAATGCCGGCTATATGTGTCGGGTGGTCGTGTTCTTCACTGCTTGTAAAATTTTTGTATTCGTCAACAAGCATATTATCCCCAATGTCCTCGTGGTCGAATTGAGGCTCTCCGTCAAAAACTGCGACCTTAACTCCTGCGCCGGTAGATATTTCCCAAGCCTTTTCAGCGTCTATGGTTTTCAAACCCCATTGCTTATCAATGTACGGATCGCCGCCTGTTGATACAACAACTTTATAATCGCCTTGATTTTTTCCTGCATTGTGTTTAACCTTTAAATAGTATTCTGTGTTTGCTGCAAGCGAGGCGCTTAATGAAAATGCTGCTTTACTGCCGTTGGTGTTATCTGACGTTATTTTTTGAGTTACACCCTTGAACAATTCGCCGCTTACATTAGCATTGCCTGTACTTGATATAATATAATCGTTCGATTTCGCCGGAACAATTTTAATATAGTCAATATCTCCGCTTGATGATACATTACCACTAAATGACATAGAGGAATTTTCATCAATTAAAGTATTATAAGCATTATCAAAACTGTTTCCGAACGACAACCTATGAGACGGATATAAATTCACACAATTTACGTCAAACCAATCAACCTCATCAAATGTTGCATTTAAGTCAGCAACACCGAATCCAACTTGATGTCCGTGTTCGCCGTCATACTGATAACGAGGGTGTCCTGACATCTGAACGGAAAATGTTTTTTCGGAATTTGCCGCAAGACGTTCAGTTTTAATGTGAAAATATCGGTCGCCTATTACACCGATGTCATTGCCGGGCTCTCTTTCGTATGATGTATTTATATAATAGAGAAAATACACCGCTTTGTTTTGTTTGTTCTTTACTTTTATGTTATATGTTTCGATACCGGCCTGTGTAAAGAAATTTTCATAGTATGTATCATTTGTTTTTACACCCATTTCCACATTTATTTTTTCGCCTGTCTGGTTAAACTGAACGCCCCGAGGCGTATAACTGTCGGAGGCTTGTATAGCAGAATCGGATATATCGGAAAGTATATTATTTTTTAGTGTTTCAAGCTGTCTTTCCGAAAATACATCTTCACTGATATTATCAATAGCTTCACTGCTTACTTCTGTTTGTGCAGCCGAACTGTCAGACATATATTTCTTGATTTCCCCGTCCGATATTTCTGTAATTTCAGATACTATTATATTTGAATTATCATAAACACCGTTACCGTCTATAATAAAAACTTTAATTTTGCTTACAGAATCGTTTGACGGAAGTTTTATAGTAGGCGAAAATTTTTCACTTTCTCCGGCTAAAATGTTTTTTGATATACCCAAATAATCGGTCATATGATTATCTTCTGCATAAAAAGCCAATATAGCCGTAACTTCTTGCTCGTCAACAGAGTTATTTATTACTTCAACATTTGCTGTAACATTCTTTGAACTTTGTATGTCGGCAGAATTTGCAACACCGTCAATGGAAATGACCGTACTGCTGTTTACCAGCCTTGATTTATTATTGCTTTTCGTACTTTTGCTTATATACTGCGATGAAGAAGTATTATCAAATGTTACCCATAAAGGCATACCGAATTTGTAATTGCTGATAACTGCCTGATATGTCCCTGTCGCCGGGTTTTGACACTTGTATGAATAGGAAAATGTACCGTCTGTATTAGTTATAATATCATCAAGCTGCTCACATTCATTATTCGGGTTATATACTGTCAATGATAAAATTTCTTGTTCCCCGCTGCTGACATTTCCTGAGACGGTAATTATATCTGTATCATTTTCGTAATTTACAGATATATTCTCAACCTGTTCAGCTATATGGTTTATCGCTATATCGTAATCTGCAACATCATTTGCAAATATTTTAATATAGTAATTTCCTTTGTCAAGAAAATATAAATTATCTTTCACGGGAGACAGTTTTACTTGTTCAGCATTATATATTTCTATATTCATTTCGCCATTACCCAAAAACGAATAATATCCGTCCAAATTCGGTTTTATGCTTACAACATCAATATCACCGCTGTAATTTATTTTCCCTTTTATGTTTTTATCAACAGAAACAGGAACGGCCGTATCAAATGTATTTCCAAACAAATCATTTGCGGCAGTGCTTATCTCGTCTGACGGCATTACAGGCACCATATTTGTGTTCCACGCAAATAGTTTTGTTAGTATTTTATCTCTGTTTTCCGCCGGGATTTCAAAGCTGTTGCTGAATTTTTGCTGTTCTTCCGCTGATAAATGTAAAGTATCAGTGTTCATTAAAACTAATTTATTGTTATTATACATTGCAAAATACGGCTGCACAGTAGCAGAATCAACAGCCTTATTTTTTATAAAGAAATCCACTCCGACAGTATTATCATCTTCTGTGAGATATTCACAATAGCTTGTCTCATTCCAAAATGATGTTATGGTTTCAAAATTCTGTGAAATGGCTTGTGTAGTTGATAATGTGATTTCATCGGATTTTGCGGATATTTCAGTATTTGTTTTAGCTGCACTTTCTTTTTCGCAGGGAACAATATATATAGGCTCTGAATCCATATTATCCCATTCAAAAATTACAAGGAATTGAATTTTTGAAAAATCAATATTACTCCAAGCGCCGTTATCATAAGAGCCTAATGCTCCTTTATATATTAAATTTTGCGTCCCGTTTGCATATGTATAGACTTTTACATTCAAATCAGAATTATCAATTTCTGTCGTCAAATTATCCTCTGCAACCGAAATATTTTCGTTATCAACAGTCGCTTTGAAAGTTATGTTTTGCGCTTGTGCAAATATAGATGTTGAAAATAACATAACTGATGAAAGTGCCGCTATTATTCGTTTTACTTTTTTCATTCCATTACATCTCCTTTTTCTGATTTAATTTGTAATAAAAAAGGCAAAAGAAAGGATATGCAAAACTGCTGTTACCTGTCTTTTGCCCCAAATAGTATGGTTTCATAACATTATACCTCCTATTAACTTTTCCCTTATTCGCAGACCACCTTTGGATAGATTTATTTAATAATAGTATAACATATTTTCCCTAAACATTCAAGACTATTAAGAAATATTTGTACTATTTAACGAAAAAATAATAAGAGATACATATAATTTTTAATGTTAGCTTTTATAGGAATTTAAACATTCCGGGTGATCCTCTGCGTTCCAACTATGGTCGTTCAACTCTTTTAATTCATCATCGGATAAAAGGAAATAATCATATCTTAATGTTCCGCCCGGCAGTGGATCGTCCCAAGTTACGTCAACGTGATAATAGTTACCGTCAATTTCAACTATATTCCAATCGTGCCCCATCCACGAGGGCGTGTCCGTGCTATATATAATTCCTTTTGCTTCGCCGCCCACATTATCACAATACAGTCCTATTCTGTTACACAGCTCCTGATATACATACGCATATACCCAGCATATTCCTTTTCCCTTTACAAGACCAATATATAAGCCTTCGTCCGTAACATTTGAGCTGAGTTTTTCTACTGCGTCATTATCATAGTCCATATTTTTAATCATATAGTCGTGTAATGCTTTGTATTTTTCATAATCAGTCATATCACTTTTTATTACTGATAAAGCTGCGTCAACGGCGGCCTGTGTTTCTCTGTATACAGAAAGAGCCTCTTTATAATTTGTTACGTCTGAACGGTAGTTATCCACAAAGTAATAATATATATAAAGATTCGGGAAACTGATAGATTCCTCAACATCTATTTCATCAAATACGGCATCGTCTTGTATGTTAGTATCTTGAAATTCCACCGATTTCCATTTACTTTTAAATGCTATTGGAGATATATCAATATCTGTATCACCATAACAAGCCAAACCTATATTTTCAATGTTGGGAAGTTTTTTTATATCTTCAAGATTTTCAATTAAGAGACCTTCCGGCATTGAAGCGTAACCGTCCATTGCGTGATTATATGCTATGCTGCAAATAGAAGTAACCTCTTGTATTTTGTTTTTTGTCATAGGACCTGTATATATACCGCGAATATCTCTATTATCCGCAATACTTTTCCTTGCACAATACTCTACACCTGCATCATCAAATGTTATTAGTTCAGGGTATTCATAAGTTATATCAACTGTATTATTATCACCGTTCCATATAACTTTTGCTCCGAAACATTCAGATAATGCTCTTAGCGGAACATATGTCCTATCGTCCTTAATTACTGCCTTAGTATCAATACTCACATATTTATTGCTGCATTTATCATTATACGATTCTGTCTTATCTGTAACATTAAGTGTGCTTGAATAAATAGGTATTATAACTTTTTCAGCTTCATTTTCTATTATTGCAGAATTAGATACACTATCCCATTCAACATTGCAGTCCATAGCTTCTGTGATTGCTCTTATCGGTACTAAAGTCCGTCCGCTATCAATAAATGGCTGTGCATCAAACTCTATCGGCGTGTTATTCAGCCTTACTCTGATTACACTATCAGCATTAACAGATAATGATGCTCCTATTATTACTAAAATCGTTGTAAAGACAAATAAATACTTTTTCATAATCAAACCCTCCTATAATATTCATTTTGTAATAATAACTTCCTGTGTTTCTCCGTTCCATTCAACACTTGCGCCGAGCTTTTCGGCAATAAAGCGAAGCGGGGTATATGTTCTGTCATTTTCGATAAATGCCGGACTGTCAAGAACAATAGCCGCACCGTTCACAAGCGCAGTTTGACTGTCAATGGTGATAATAATTGTTGTATCGCCTTTTGTTATTGTTACTTTTCTTTCGTCATTATCCCATTTAACATCTGCACCTAAATTTTCGGCAACAAAACGGGCGGGGAGCATAGTGCGGTCATTTCTGATAATCGGCGCAACATCATTTACTTTTGTTTCCCCGAAAACCTGTGCTTCCGTTTTACCTATTGTTAAAATAATTTGCTCTTTTAATTTATTTTCTCTCTGCTCATTATCCTTTTCAGAGGTTGAAACGGAAGTTTTTCCGCCTGAATTGTTTTTTGAACTGCCGCCCCTGCTTGTGCTGCTGCCGGAAATGCTTTCGGTAACATCAATTGCACCATTTGTAATTGCAATAGGCGTATTTTTTAAATCAACGTCAAACACATCATCTTCATTGTATGTGAGGTTGATATATGCTTTTCCGGGCTGTGCATTTTCAAGCACCTTGAATTTTAAAACCGCCAAAATGCCGTCGTCCGTAAAATTAGCGGTCGCTGCACTGTTCCAAACCATTTTGTACGGATATGATTTATAATTCGGACTGAATGTGCCGCCCTCAAGGAGTTGTCCGTCCTGTACTTCAATAAGTTCCAAGCGTTCTTTGTCGTATTCAACATTAAACAGTGCAGCAATAATACCGCTGTTGTTTTGCAAAGAAATATTTATATCGACCGTATCACCGATTTTTGCGAATTTACTGTCAACTACCGCATTAAAACTGTCAGCATAAACAATTACTGATGAACAGATTAAAACAACCGATAATAACAACGCAAATATTTTTTTCATTTTCAAAATCACCTCTTGTTTAAAAGGGCTTGCCGTTATTCCGACAAGCCCAAATTTGTTATTGCAGGGGGGATAGTCTGAGCTTCGCACATAGGTTTCATATTGTTATCCCACCACATAATTTTTACATACGCCCCTGTTACGCCTGCGTCAAATTCTATTTTTACGGAATCAGCAGCAGGGTACTGTTTTAAGTTCTTCAGCCTTCCGCTTGCGTCATAAATCGCTGCATAAACATTTCCGACGCTTGTATCGCCGGCAAGTTTTACGGTAAATGATATACCGCTGACAACCATTGAGCTGCCGGAGCTTTCTCCACCTGATTTCACGGTAATACTTCCGTTCACATATTGAAGCCCCAACGCGTCAAGATTTTCGTTATAATTGACATCATCACCGTCAGTATAATTCCCGTTTCTTCCCTTGTAATAATCAACAGTAACGGGATAAACGCCGCTTACGGCATTGTCAGCGATTTTAAAAGTCAATGTTGCCAAAACACCGTTGTATGTAATATTCGCAGTATTGCTCCAACCCATATTAAATGGATTTACACTGTAATTTTGTGCCGGAGTAAACGTGCAGCCTACGCCGGAATCAGCCGTGACATTCGTAAGCGTCATAACGTCCGAATTATATCCGATTTCAATTCCCATATCCGCAAAGCCTGTATTTCCGCTGAGCGTAACAGGAATTTCTATTGTGTCTCCTTTGCTGACCTCTGCTTTACCGACTGTAACAACGGGGGCAGTCTCGGCAAAAGCCGAAACTGCGCATAAATTTAATAACATCAGTGTAAAGCACAAGAATGATATAAATTTTTTCTGCATAATTATTCCCCCAATCAGTGCAATGTTACCGACCAGCCTGCAAGGTAGCGAAGAAGTACGGTAGCGTCTTTGTTATTTACCGTTCCGCTGCCGTCAGTATCAAGAGCGTCGGTGTTAATTCCGTCTACGCTCCAGCCTGCAAGATAACGGAGCAGGAAAGTAGCGTCCTTGTTATTTACCTTTTCATCACCGTTTATGTCGCCGGGGATATAGCTTGCAACAATAACGCTGCCGCTGATATACACAAATCCTACTGCATTATCGTTTTCGTCATAATTGACATCTTCTCCGTCAACATAATTTCCATTTCTTCCTTTGTAGTAGTCAAGTGTAATAGGATAAATACCGTCTGCCGCATTGTCGGCGATTTTAAATGTCAATGTTGCCAAATTGCCGTTGTATGTGATATTTGCGGCGCTGTCCCAACCCATATTAAACGGATTTACGGTGTAAGCCTGTGCCGGAGTGAATGTGCCGCCGACACCTGAATTAGATGTTACCTTTGTAAGCGTCATAATATCTGAATTATATCCAACCTCAATACCCATACTTGCAAAGCCCGTGTTATTTTCAAGCTCTATTGTAACATCAACCTCATTACCGGGCTTTGCCTTTACGTCGTTGATTTTAATTTTCGGAGCATTATCATCAACCGATTTTGCTGTAACGGTAAATGTGCAGCTTGCGGTAAATCCGCCGTCTGCGGTTGTTGCCGTTATAACTGCTGTTCCTGCCTTTAATGCCGTTACAATACCGTTTGACACGCTTGCAACACCCGGCGCAGATGATTTCCACGTTACATTTCTATTTGTTGCATTGGCAGGTAGCACTGTCGCTGTGAGTGTTTCTGTTTTGCCTTCTTCAAGGCTTACTGCCGATTTATTAAGCGTTACACCTGTTACTGAAATAACTGTCGGAGCTTTTTCTGTTACTGTAACGGTGCAGCTTGCAGTATATCCGCCGTCTGTGGTTGTTGCTGTTATAACTGCCGTTCCTGCTGATTTTGCTGTTACTTTTCCGTTTGAAACGGTTGCAACCGCTGTGTTTGAAGAAGTCCACGAAACAGTTTTGTTTGTTGCATTTTCAGGCGAAATTGTTGCTGACAATGTTTCACTGTTTCCCTCAACTAATGAAAGTGTTGATTTGTTTATGGTAACACCTGTTACGGAAATTGTTTCAACAGGTGTTAATTTAATTAAGTATGGATAACTATTATTAACTGCCCAAATATTTGAAAAGTCCCATCCTACATATGATGTTTGTATCTTCATTGCATCATCAGATAATGGTGTTCCCTTATCTATATCACTACAATTTGAAGTAGTAGAATTATAATATGAGGAAGTAATCGTTCCTAAATTGTAACCTACTAAACCACCCTTGTAATTGCAAGATATATTTCCCACAGAATAACAATAAGATATTTTGGGTTGTCCTCCGCTATTATACTTATTATTGCTGCCGACAAGACCACCGGCAGATGAAGTACCCGTTACATTTCCGTGAGCATACGAATATTCAACCAAAGCCGTATTATTTGTACCATGCGCATAATTTTCTCCAATAAGACCTCCGGCATATCCGTTTGCGGTTACAGCACCTTTTGCATAACAGTAGCGTACAACTGCCGTTGCTCCACTTGTACTACAATAATTTCGACCTACCAAGCCGCCAACATAATCTTTTCCCGAAACATTTCCTGTTGCATACGAAAAAGTGATTGTTCCCTCGTTATATCCAATTAGACCACCGGCAAACTGATATGATGACGTTACTATTGCAGATGAATTTGAATTACTTACTATCCCTGAATTTCTTCCGACTAACCCACCTGTGTTTTGGCAGCTGTCTACGCCGGAAACTGAGCCTGATACACTACAATTATCTATTGTTCCGCTATTGCTTCCTGCAATACCTCCGACAAAATATACACCCTCAATTGATACAGAAACGTTTAAATTTTTAATTGTTCCTGTATTTTCTCCAAACAAACCAACATAACGATATTCAGAGTTTGATAACCGTATGCCTGAAATCGTATATCCTTTACCGTCGAATATTCCGGCAAAACTATCTGTACCATTACTGCCGATAGGCGTCCAATGCCTTGCTGTTACAGATATATCATTACCCAATTCATAATACACACCTGAACTCTTAGGCAATTCGCCATTTACCAATGCTATGAGCTGTTCCTCATTTTCTATAATATATGGTTCTTCACTATCTCCAAAACCTTTTATTTCTATATCTTGTTTTTCACCTATTTCATCGAAATATGGGTAGTTTGAATTTGCTTCTGAATTTATTTTCCATATGTTATTTGTGTCCCAACCATAGTATGTATCATATAGTTTCATATCTTCCAATTCAACAGCAAATCCGATTTTATTACCCGTATTAGCAGAGTTATAATATGAATATCTTACTGTACCTATATTACTTCCTGCCAATCCACCGCCGGAGCCATTATTAACTACTCCCACAGCATAACAATAAGATATTTTGGGCTGTCCTCCGCTATTATACTTATTATTGCTGCCGACAAGACCACCGGCAGATGAAGTACCTGTTACATTTCCGTGAGCATACGAATATTCAACCAAAGCCGTATTATTTGTACCATGCGCATAATTTTCTCCAATAAGACCTCCGGCATATCCGTTTGCGGTTACAGCACCTTTTGCATAACAGTAGCGTACAACTGCCGTTGCTCCACTTGTACTACAATAATTTCGACCTACCAAGCCGCCAACATAATCTTTTCCCGAAACATTTCCTGTTGCATACGAAAAAGTGATTGTTCCCTCGTTATATCCAATTAGACCACCGGCAAACTGATATGATGACGTTACTATTGCAGATGAATTTGAATTACTTACTATCCCTGAATTTCTTCCGACTAACCCACCTGTGTTTTGGCAGCTGTCTACGCCGGAAACTGAGCCTGATACACTACAATTATCTATTGTTCCGCTATTGCTTCCTGCAATACCTCCGACAAAATATACACCCTCAATTGATACAGAAACGTTTAAATTTTTAATTGTTCCTGTATTTTCTCCAAACAAACCAACATAACGATATTCAGAGTTTGATAACCGTATGCCTGAAATCGTATATCCTTTACCGTCGAATATTCCGGCAAAACTATCTGTACCATTACTGCCGATAGGCGTCCAATGCCTTGCTGTTACAGATATATCATTACCCAATTCATAATACACGCCTGAGCTCTTAGGCAATTCGCCATTTACCAATGCTATGAGCTGTTCCTCGTTTTCTATAACATACGGAGATGATTTTGAGCCATTTCCGTTGATTTGTGTTTTAGGCGAAATAGTTGCACATTTTATATATGGATAGTTACCATTATTAGATATGCCCCATATATTTTCAAAATCCCAACCGTAATAAATATATTGATTAGTTAAGTTTGAACTGGTTGCAGCAAAACCAATTTTATTGCCCACATTGATGGAATTGTAATATGAGTATCTTATCGTACCATCATTACTTGCAGCAAATCCGAAACCAGCCCCATCGTTTACTGTTCCTGTGGCATAACAATATACTATTAACGGATTCCCGCCGGAGCTTATGATTTTATTTGTACCAACAAAGCCACCAACCGTGTATGATCCGGTTACATTTCCATGAGCATAGGAGTATTCAATCACTGCTGTATTATATGTACTATGAGCACAATTTTCTCCAACAAGCCCACCTACCGAATACATTCCGTTAATATTTCCGTTAGCATGACAGTATTGTATAGTCGCTGTAGCATTATTAGTCCCACAATAATTGCGTCCGACTAATCCTCCTACATATTCATATCCTGAAATATCTCCACTTGCATATGATGATATTATTGTTCCAAGATTATTTTGACCGATTAACCCACCAACATAGCTATTGCCCGAAACATCTGTGTCTGAATAACATTCTAATATATTACCTGTGTTGATTCCTACAAGTCCTCCTGCATATTGAGAAGTGCTTGTTATTGTTCCTGTTGAAAAACATTTTTCAATTGTACCTGAATTTTGTCCTACTAAAGCACCAATAGTCGTTGCTGAATTTGAAATAAATACATCAACACCTAAATTCTTGATAACACCGTTGTTGTTTCCAAACAAGCCTGATAAACCTGTTGACTGAAAAAGTGAAATGCCTGAAACAGTATGACCTTTTCCATCAAATACCCCTGTAAATGCTGTTTCAGCTCCTATCGGCGTCCATGTATCCGATGTTATAATAATATCATTTTGTAATTCATAATATGCTGATAAAGCATTATCTATTTTTCCCGTGGCAAGAGCAATAAGTTCATCTTCAGTATAAACCAGATATGGCGATTCGCTTGTTCCTAAGCCTGAAAGCGAAGTAACTGACATCAACGCAATATCTGATTCTAATGCGCTTGTCATTTCAACATTCTCTGCCTTGTCCTCACCTTCATCAATACCGTTCTCTTTGGTTTCTTCATCATTTTCCGCTAAATCATCTTGCGTTGGTGTTTCAGCATTTTCGCTTATTTCTGTTGAAGTGGTTTCCTCGTCATTTTCGGTCTGTGGTTGCTCTATTGTTTCAACTGTTTCTGTGCCTATTTCCGTTTCTTCTGCTAAAACAGAAATACCCGAAAAAGAGAACAGCATAGCAACCGTTAAGAAAACCGAAATAATTTTCTTTGTGTTAAAACACATAAAAAAGACTCCTTTCGTTAATGTAATATCTTAACTACACTATTATCTATTTTTATGATTTCAGCCTGTACCTAATGAATTAAAAATCTGTATCGTAAAAACAATTATTTTAGTCAACAATCTTAATATAATTTTCCAGTTCGTCTGTATAAACTCCAAGAAGTTTTATGACTTCTTTTGTTTGTGAATTTTCCTTGAAAAACAATATTAAGCTCATAAATGTATTCCAACTCATTTTGCTTCTGCCGCATTCAATGGCGGAATATGTTTGTCTTGCAATACCGATTCTGTCCGCAACATCACCCTGTGTTACGCCCGCCTTTGCACGGAGCATTGATAAATTTTCGGCAAGTTTATCAATATAAGCGGTTTTGAATTTTTCTTTTTCGTCTTGACTCACAAATTTGTTTTGCCCCCTTGCTATAATTATTTGAAAACAAGAAAATAATAATAGTGTATATTTTTATGTTTCGTAGAGTACCCAACTATACGAAAAAAGAGCCGCAACACAAGATAAATGCTTGTTTGCGGCTCTTTTGCCGACTAAAAAATTGACGGCGATAAATTCAGTTTTTCCATATTCATACGCTTTAACTCCATTGACGAATGAACATATCTGTTAAGAGTTATATTAACGCTTGAATGACCTAAAATTTCGCTCAGGCTTTTTGTTTCAAATCCCAGCTCAACGCAGCGGGTCGCAAAAGTATGCCGAAGCGTGTGAAAAGATACATTTGCAATTCCGCAGGAACAAATACATCTCTTAAATCTGTTTTCAAGCGTCCTCGGCTCAACATAACTGTGCAATTCTCCCGTAAGCAGATATGCTTTCGGAACATACATATTATTTTTTGTAATCGCTGCTATTAAAAATTCCGGCATAGGAATATCACGGACGGAACTTTTGCTTTTGGGCGTTGATATAATTACATCTGTTTTTGTTTCTTTCAGCGGCGCAAAGTTCTGAACTCTCTGCATAGTTTTGCGTATATGAACGGTTTTATCAGCCATTGAAATATCGTCAAATTTTAACGCACATATTTCACCTATCCTGATGCCGGTATAAAGGCAAATTAAAATTCCCAAACTTGTATTATTAAAATTATTTACAAGATATGATGTGAGTTTGTCCTGCTGACTTTTGCTCAACACCTCAATATTTTTATCACCGGATTTGATGTTAATGCTGTCAAGCCTGCAATTACAAGCAATACCTATATTGTTTGAATATATAATAACCAATCTCAAAACCGATAAAATATCCTTTACGGTTTTAGGGGATAAACCACCGCAACCGTTTAATTTTCCGGCAGTGAGTTTTTCGTCCGCAAACTGACGAATTAAAGCAGTATCAAGAAAATTGATTTTATGTTTTCCGATTGACGGGATAATGTGATTATAAATAATATTATAATACTTTACATAAGTGGAATGTTTAATTTGTGTTTTGCTTTCATCAAGCCAGAGCGCACACATTTGAGCAAGTGTTTTTGTTGCAGTCTGCGTTTGATAAAGCATATTCGGCTGTGATTTTATTGTGTTCAGCTTATCTTTAACTTCGGTATAGCTTTTTGCATATAAATAACCGTATTTATTCCTGCCGTTTATATCCTTTCCTTTTATATAACGACCTTCCCAGCGGCCGTCTTTTCTTTTGTAAATATTTTCGCCTCGTCTTGCCATATAAAAATCCTCCTTACAAATGACAATTTTTCTGACGGCTTATAACCGTCATTTTCACTTTTCTATCCTTAAATAATTGTATCAAAGAATAAAAATAGCTGTGTGAAACAAAAAAATCTCGTTAAAATGATTAAACTTTCTGCTACATCTTGACAGCTACAGTGACATTATGCTATAATTATAATAGATTTTATGTTTCGTATAGTTGGGTACTCTACGAATTTTCGCAGTCTGTTTAATGAAAAACAGGCTGCTTTTTATTTTTTAGAAAGAAGTATTTTTATCTGTTTCATATAAGTAATCAAAAAAGAGCGGAAACCGCAACTTTTTTCAGAAAAAATATTTAAGAAAGTAGCAAAATTGTGATTTTTGTTATTACTTATATAAAGGGAAAAACTTGCGTTTTAAGAGAATAGCAAGCAAAGCGAGTGTAGCCACACTCACGATTTTTACGGCGGTTATTTCTTTGAAATTTCCGTAAAAATATTTTTGGGATATTCCCAAACCCTTATTATGAATACACGGAGGATTTTTTAATGGCAAACCGAAAAAGAAAAATGGTGCTTCGCTGCCCAGTAACGGCAGAGGAACGAAAGCTGATTGAACATAAAATGTCGCTTGTGCCGACAAATCAAATCGGAGCATATTTGCGAAAAATGGCGATTGACGGATATATCATATACACCGATACGAAAGACATTCAGGCTATGAATAAGGAATTGCAGAGGATCGGCAGAAACATAAATCAAATTGCAAAGCGTGTTAATTCCACAAGCAGTATATATATGACCGATATTGAGGAATTGAAAGAGGATTTACAGAATATATGGCGGTTACAAAGAACACTCCTATCAACTCTACACTGAAAAAAGCAATTCAGTATATCTGCAATCCCGAAAAGACAGACGGAACATTACTTATCGACTCATACGGCTGCACGCCCGAAACTGCCGATATTGAGTTTGAATGGACGAGGAAAAAAGCAAAGGACAACAGCAAAGAAAGTCATCTTGCAAGACACTTTATACAAGCCTTTGAACCGGGCGAAACAACGCCGGAACAGGCTCACGAAATCGGAAAGAAATTAGCTGATGAAATTCTGGGCGGCAAGTACGAATACATTTTAAGTACGCACATTGACCGGGGGCACATTCATAACCATATCATTTTTAATGATGTGAATTTTGTTGATTACAAGCACAGCCATATCAATAAAAAATGGTATTACGATACACGCAAAATAAGCGACCGTCTTTGTGAGGAATACGGGCTGTCGGTTATTCCGCAGAATGAGAATACGGGCAAAAGCTATATCGAATATACGGCGGCAAAACAAGGTACAAGCTATAAGGCACAGCTTAAAGCGGATATTGACAAAGCTGTCCGAAAGTCGCTCGACTATTCCGATTTTCTGCTGCGTATGGAAATCGCCGGATATGAAGTAAAGCAAGGTAAACATATCTCATTCCGAGCCGCAGGGCGAGAACGGTTTATACGGAGCAAAACTCTGGGCGGTTATTATACAGAGGATTCTATAAAAGAACGCATTTCAAAGAACGCTATACACCGTCCGAAAAAAGACAACCGCCGTATCAATCTTATTATCGACATTCAGAATTGTATCAAGGCACAGGAAAGCAAAGGTTATGAGCATTGGAGCAAAATATATAATCTGAAACAGGCGGCAAAAACTTTGAATTTTCTGACCGAAAATAATCTGACTACCTATAAGGATTTAGAGGCTACCGTAAATAAAATACATTCCGATTTTGACAGTACGGCGCAAAAGATAAAGGCGGTTGAGAAAACTATCGGCGAAAATGCGATATTGATAAAACAGCTTGAAATATATCGGCAGTACCGACCTATATATCTGAAACTGCAAAAGGTAAAAAACAAAGAAGGCTTTACACGGAAATTTCAAAGAGAACTGATTTTGTACGAGGCGGCAGAAAGAAATCTGAAAGGCAAAAATCCGCCGCCGCTTGAAACTCTTATAAAGGACAACGGGGATCTGTCGGAACGGAAAGCAAAACTGTATGAGGAATACAAAAAGCTGAAATCAAAATCTGCCGAAATTGAGGTTATCCGTTCAAATGTTGATACGCTGCTTAACCGTCCGAGAGAACGCAATCCCGAAATCGAAAAATAAATTGTAGCGCAAATGTAGCCTTATAGGGCTGGGCGCGGCAAAAGTAATATGGTATAATGAATATAACTAAAAAGGTTTGGAGGTCGGTTTGATGAATTTTATAGAGGAATTATATTATGGCAATATCAGCCCGCACAGCGTAAAAATTGTACCGAATAAAAGATATGCGGAGGCGTCAAAGTTAGTCATAAGGTTTGAAAACGAGTTGAAAGACGCACTTGCAGAGCCGCAGCTAATAGCACTTAACAGAATGTTAGAGGCAAACGAGGAGCTTTACACCGAAACAGAGCTTATGCAATTTAAGTTAGGTTTTCGGCTCGGTATTCAAATGATGATAGACGCATTATCCGCAAATAGTGAAATTATAGAATAACGGAGGACTTGAAAATGAAACGAGGAAAAAACATCTTATTGACGGCTATTCTCACCGCCGCAATTACACAGTCGGCATACGCCGCAGAAATTCCGGTTGAGTGTGCGCCGGAAAACGCAGCACCCGAAAGCATTGCAATAACAGAAAATCTGATTAGTCCGATTCTTGACGAGGTGCAAAACGGTTTAGGTTATCAGCCTGCTTGGTGCAAAGCTCATAACGCAGTATTTAACGCCGGGCTTGCAAATGAAACAGGCGGTTACGGTTATCTTGATTTAGCCGCTGTCGCACGGAACGCACTCATATATTACCGTGATGTTTATTTAAGACCTGAATACTATGCAGAAAAGGAAGCGGCCGCAAAAGCTCTTTTGTCAGACTTGATATGTGAAGTTGAGAATGGTACAAAAGATTATGACACTGCACTCAAAGAGGCATACACAAAAATCTATCAGACAATAAATCCCGCCTATGTTCCGAATGAGGAAATCGGCATTGACCGAATATATTTAGATATTCTCGCCGCCGATACCGTAATGTTTACACAGGCAAGAAAGCTGCTAAAAGAAGCACAGACAAGGAGTGTTCAAAAATGACGAGAACGGATATTTTAATAAGGTTTATCAAAAAGAGCATAGCACCGATAATAACCGCAATACTTTTGTATAACCTGTTCATCGGACTTTGCATAGCAAACGGATCGGTCAATTATATGTACCTTTTAATGCTTTGCGGAATACCTTTCGGAATACGGTTTATGTTCACACTACCGGTCTTTATCGGCAATATGGGCGTCGGCATTTTTATGACGGTTGCCAACATAGCAATAGGTGCCGTAATCGGAGGCATAATCTTAATATGGAAATTGCTTGTCGCTGTCTGTTATGTGCCGTACACGGCGGTTAAGCTGATAACTGCATAAAAAAATAAACCGTGATACGCCTATCGTTTAAGATAGAATGTATCACGGTATTTTTGTGCTTAAAAAGTGTCGATTTCCCGTGTTTTGACTTGATATAAGACAGTATAACTATTCAGATATGAAATCATACAGCCCATATTCAAATAAAGCCATACAGACAGTTTTAATGTGGGTTTTCGACACTTAATCGTACCTTTTTTGAGCGTTTATTCCGATACTTCGGGCAGTCAACAATAATTGCTCTGAAACTCTGCTTGCAGTCATACACGCATTTTTTGCAAAGACGGTTATATTTTCGGCGTCCGCTGCCGTCGAGGAAAAAGCTCCATTCGGTGCACCATTTTTTTGACCTGCTCATAGCTCCGGCGGCTTGTGCGAGGGCGGTTTTTTGTCCTCGTGTTCGCCTTGCTCCTTTTTCGCTTGATTTAACTGCTGCTTGATAGAGGGCTTTTTGCTATCCTTTGGCGGCTCATTATTGATAATGCCGTCAATTTTGTTGTAGTTTTGCTCCGTCTGCTTTTCTGCCGTTTCAAGATAATTAAAGGGCTTATCCACAAATCGTATTTCTCTTATCTGTTCAAATTGAGATAAAACGCCTTTTTGCAGTCTGTCAAACTCTGCATAGATTTCTTTCGTAAAACTGCCGTTATCGAGCATTTCCTGCTGACTGCATACCCAGCCGCTTCCGTAGAGGAACGGATAAAGCGTTAAATTATCCGTTATGTAGGTAAGCGATTTATCGCTGTTATCATAGTATGCAAAGCCGTTATCGCCGAAAAGATATTTTTCGCTTTTACCCAAATACAG
>CAKSDE010000028.1 GCA_934444735.1 uncultured Clostridia bacterium
GATACTTGGCGGGAGACTGCCCGGGAAAGTAGATAGTTGCCGGAACAGATAATCCGAATTTTATTCGGATTATCTGTGGTATGGCCCGTTGGTCAAGCGGTTAAGACACCGCCCTTTCACGGCGGTAACGCGGGTTCGATTCCCGCACGGGTCACCAAAATAGAAGCCTTTCGATATAGGAAGGCTTCTATCCATAAGGGCCATTAGCTCAGTTGGTTAGAGCATCCGGCTCATAACCGGACGGTCCTAGGTTCGAGTCCTAGATGGCCCACCAAAAAAGGACAATAGTTTTGATACAAAAACTGTTGTTCTTTTTTTGTGCCTAAAACGGCTTAACCGTGCGGTTTGTCGGCTTTGTGCGTGTCAAGGGTATGCATATAAATTCGCATTTTCAATCGGTAAATTACTAAATACTAACACTTTTGTATCTTTTTGCATACCCTTGACACGGAAACAGGGAAAATGAACAATTCGGAGAATTTACCGCTTTGTGAATGCACATTCTGCGCCTTTCGTCCAATATCGATTAAGGCAAAAAAATCACCTCGCCTAAAATTTGGCGAGGCTGTCCGCTGTTGTTTTATCGGTTTTTTATACGGGTATTTTTGAGCCGTCTTTAAAGTCAAATTCTATTGTTCCGTCTGTATTTACGATTGCGCTATCAAGGAAAATTACCCAAAGAGTATCATCCCATTCGGTTACCAAGTTTTTGGTTTCAATCATTTTTTGAACATATAGCCTAATTTCGTCGGCTCGTCTGAACTTATCCTCTTTTTCGGAAATCAGCTTTTCCCGTTGTTTTGCCTTTTTCTCATATTTCTTGGTGAGTTTGGTATATTCATTTATGTATTCATCTTGAGATAAAACTTCGCTTGCATTTTTGTTGATATATTCTGAAACGGAAATTGCTATGGTTTCAAGCTCTTTTGACAGCTTTTCGAGCTTTTTATCAATTTCAGCAGTGTCGCTTACCACATCTATTACGATTTTACAGTTATCGATTATTTCGTCTTTATTTTCCAAAGACATATTTAATGCTTTAAGAAATTTCTCTTTTATGATTTTCTCATCAAGAGTAGGGGTAGTACATTTATGTTCCTTTTTAAACTTTTTATTGCACTGCCATATTGTTTTCCTGTATTTATCGGTTGAGTGCCATACTTTTGAGCCATAGTAACCGCCACAGTCTCCGCAAATCAGCTTTGTGGAAAATATGCTTGACGCACTGTATTTTCTGCCTAATTCCGACCTTCGCTTTATCTCAGTCTGAACCAAATCAAAATCTCGGGACGGAATTATCGGCTCGTGACTCCCTTCCACATAATACTGCGGAACTTCGCCTTCGTTTTTCTTCTTTTTCTTTTGCAGAAAATCAACTGTAAATTCCTTTTGCAGCAGGGCGTCACCCTTGTATTTTTCATTCTGCAAAATGCTGAATACGGTTGATTCTCTCCATTTCTCTTTGCCTGCCGGTGTCTTAATGACCTTGCTTTCGAGATGTTTGCATATTGCCGTAATGGATTTTCCGAGCATATACTGTCGGTAGATAGTTCTCACGATTTCTGCCTGTTCCGGCACTATTTTCGGAATTCCGTCCTCGCCCTTTTCGTATCCGAGAAAATGCTTGTACGGCAGTGATACTTTCCCGTCGGCAAAGCGCTTTCTCTGTCCCCAGGTCACATTTTGAGAAATACTTCTGCTTTCTTCCTGTGCAAGTGAACTCATTATGGTAAGCAGTAATTCACCTTTGCCATCGAATGTATATATGTTTTCCTTTTCGAAATATACCTCAACATTATGTTCTTTTAGTTTTCGGATTGTAACAAGGCTGTCAACGGTATTTCGTGCAAACCTGCTGACCGATTTTGTGATGATTAAATCTATTTTGCCGTTTACGGCATCAGCAATCATTGAATTGAAACCTTCACGCTTTTTTGTGTTTGTTCCCGATATGCCCTCATCCGCATAAACCTTGACAAATAACCACTCGCTATGTTCCGATATGTACCTTGTATAGTAGTCAACCTGCGCCTCAAAACTTGTGAACTGCTCGTCCGAATCTGTTGAAACACGGGCATATGCGGCAACCCGTCTTTTCCGTCCTTCCACTGTGGTCTGCGATGAAAACATAGGTTTTATCGCAGGTATTGTTGTTATTTTCTTAGCCATTTTTTCTCCTTTCCCGTGCCATTTCACGCATTTGCGGGGTCCAACTCTCTTTGCGAGATGGATTTTCCCAATGTTTTGTTATCACTGTTCCGTCATTTAAAACTATGTTTATGGTATTGCGGCAAGGAATGTGAATTTCACAAAACTCCGTATCACCGATAACACGTTTTAGAATATCCTCCGGAATTTGCTGTGACGGGCAGTACGCTTTTCCCAGTCTGTTAAAGGTGCTGCAAATCCACACCACTTTTCCGCTTGAAAGAACCTTTCTGCGATAATTTTTACCGCATTGTTCACACTTGATTTTACTTGTAAATTCGTATGTCTGCTTTTGTACAGGGGTGCGTATATATTTTTCTGCTCTGTGTTTCATTTCATCCTGCACCTTTTGAAATGTATCCCTGTCGATAATTGATGGATGATTATTTTCAACATAATATTGCGGCAACTCTCCTTTATTAACAGCTGTTCTTTTGGAAATATGGTCAACAACAAAAGTTTTTTGTAAAAGCAGTGCTCCGACATATTTCTCATTTTGAAGAATCCCTTTCAGTACATTTTCCCGCCATTCACCGTTGTTTTTTGTTGGCGCTTTTCGTTTAATCAGTTCCTTTACAATTAAATTAAGTCCCATGCCGGAAAGGTAGGAATTGAAAATATAACGCACAATTTCCGCCTCCTCCGGAATGATTTCAAAATTATCACCGGTTTGTTTGTAGCCATACATTCTCGTTGGAGTGGGAATACCCTCGGTAAAATTCTTGCGGATTTTCCACTTTTGATTTTCGCTTGCCGACAAGCTTTCTTCTTGCGCAAACGATGAAAGAATGGTGAGCATAAACTCACCATCACCGCTCATGGAATGTATATTTTCTCTTTCGAACCATACATCAACGCCATATTCTTTTAAGGTTCGTATTGTTTGAACCGTTGTAACCGTGTTTCTTGCGAATCTGCTTATGGATTTTGTCAGTATCAAGTCTATTTTTCCTTGTTTGCAGTCTTTAAGCATTTTTTGAAATTCACGGCGATTGTCTTTCGTTCCGGTCGTTGCCTCATCAGCATAAACCCCGGCATATTCCCATTCGTTATTGCGCTGTATCAAACCGCTGTAGAAAGCAACCTGTGCGGAAAGCGAATGCAGACTTGCGTCCTTGCCGCCCGATACTCTTGCGTATGCCGCAACACGCTTTTTACCGGGCAGAATATCCTGCTTGGCAGGCAAAAAATTCACATTCATTACTTAGTCACCCCATTCTTTACTGTCATACAAAAAACCTGTAACGGATTTACATATTTTTATCAATTTCTTTCTTGCACGGACAGCCTCTTTTTCCGTCAACAAACCATTTGCAAGCAGTACATTGACAATCCGCAGGCAAATTCGAAAATTCCGTTCCGCACGGTGTTTTTTCTGCGATAAGTTTCTCCCTTTCTTTCTCGTTGGACTCACACCGTGCTTGTGCGTAACAATGCGTTGAGCAGTATCTCCTCGTTTTTGAAGCATATGATTTGAACTCCTTTCCGCAATATTCGCATATAAAGGAAAAACCGCTTCTGTTGCCGGCATTCGGATGTTTACTCCACCACTGCAATCGGCAGCGGTCGGAGCAAAATCTCCTCGGCTTTGTCTTTGGCTTTTGAATTAAAGTCTTTCCGCATTCCTCACAGACAAGTTTTGGCGGTTCTTTTTTTGATGTACGCCTCATATATGATTTGACGGTATCCTCATTTAGATTTAAGAGTTTGGCTATTTTCTTATACCCAAATCCGGTTTGCCGCAGCTCCCAAATGCGGTATTTTTCTTGCTGTGTCATGATTACACCTCCTTGTCAGTATCACATATTAACTCTGAAAGGAAGATAAATCAAGTAATATTTCTATAGTAAACTGTACAAATATGAGCCCGTTTTACCGGCTATTATTTTCTGTATTTTTTTAAATTCATCAGCTGTTATAAGTCCGTTTTGTTTCAAAATGCGAATTATAGAAACAGATATATGATAGTTTTTCTCCGACTCAAATTGTTCTCTTGTCATCGGCTGAAATTTTGATACCAAATCTTGCGCTGATATAGCAGAGGTGTGAACAGTATTTTCTCGTTTTGTTTCCATAGCTTGTAAACTCCTTTCCGCAGCCGCAGCATTTTATTGTATAGAGTACTTTTTTATTTTTTAATTCACGATTTTTATTCCACCAGGCAAACCGGCATTTATCGCTGCAAAACTTTTTAGGTTTTTGCTTTGGTATCTGATGGATTTCAGTGCCGCAATAAAGACATTTGTTTTTCTGCTTTGAGCGCATTAACGATATATCTTTATCCGTAAGTCCGCTGCGGTTGCAGTATGTTTTAACCGTGCTTTCTTTAAGGTCCATTTCAGCCGCAATATCTCTATAGCTTTTTCCGGAAGAACGAAGAAGCTTAATTTTTTGTTTTTGAATATCGGTCATTTTCGGATTCTCCTTTTGTTATTGTCTGTGTCTATAGGCAAAGGAATTTTGGAAAATCCGAAGTGGTTTTCAAAAAAGATTCAAAAAAACTTTTAGTGAAAAGTCTGAATTTCAAAATTGGTTAAATCTCAAAAGACCGATAAAACAAGGAGTTTTGAGTATCGCCGTCTACATTTTCATAAAAATTGATTACATTTTGGTTTGGTCTATATTGTAGACATAACCTCTTTTAAACAAAAAAATAAGACCTGCAAGGAAATAAATCCTCACAGGTCATAGAAGGGTATTATTTAATTATTATTTTACAGTCTCAACGCCATATATAGGTTTCAATGACTTAGTTTGATTTGATTGATATACTCCTTAAATTTTATTTAAATAGATCTGCAAGTGCGTATTCATCTGCTCTTACTTTAGATACTCGTTTGTACTCAATAATCGCACTGACAAGACGAGTTATATCCTTAAAATAGTCTTTCAAGAACTTAGCACTTTTTACATCGGCGAACCGCAACTCTTCTTTACAGTATATGCTTGGCTTTTTACCGGATTTTTTGTACTCGTTGTATTTTCCTTCTGAAAAAATAACAAGCATTTCAATTTCCGGTGCTGTAATGATATTTACTACATCTATTTTATGTGCATAAGCTTTGCTGAGTTTGAAATTTTCTCTGCGTGAGTCCAAAACTCTCAAAACAGTAATTTTATCAGTAAATCCTTTTCTCAAGTATTGTTCCTCAAATGCTTTGGCGCTTCTGCAACGAAGCGGCTCACCTTCAAGCAAATCGTCATAAGTGAAAATCAATTTATTATTATCAAGCAGAAGTTCCATTATAGTCTGTTCAGCAGCACCTTCACAAATACAAGCTACATATTTAGAGAGTTCCATTATTTGCCCTCCTTGCTGTTAGCAATAAGGCTTTTCTTTAGGCTCATATACGCATCATACATCGGTACAGTTCCCTCTAAAAATCCACTTTGGTATGCCTCGCTTTTCTTTATATCGTTTCTTTTTAACAATCCTGCAAGGTTTTCAGCTTTAATACCATTTCTGTTACGAACAATATATGTGTTGTCATTCCTCTCAAACTCATCAAGAAGTTCAGAATAATGAGTTGAAAAGATAAGCATCGCACCTTTAGGGTTAACCTTTTTATCCATAAAAAAGCGTATAAGAGTTGAAACAATTTCGTGATTGAAGTGATTTTCGATTTCATCTACAATTAAATATCCGCCCGTTTCAAATACTCTTACTGCATTTAAGAAAGTGTTGATGCCTTTAATAGTGCCTGATGAAAGATATCGATTAAGGTCGGAAAATTGAGTTAACATCAATTCCGGTTTTCCTTTGAATTTAAGATAAATATCTGTATCTTGCCCTTTCTCATTAACCTTCAGATATTCTATACTTGAATCAAAGAAAGCAATAAGCTCCGGAGGGCAATCTTTAGAAATGCTTAGTTGATTGATGTTTGTGTACCGAAGCATATCTATAAGACTTAAGTCCTCTTTATTTTTCTTGTTAAAAGCGACCATAATGCTAAGGTCATCAAGCAAGTATTCAGAGTTTGTGTTTCTTGACAAATTTATTTCACAGCCTGTAAAGTCGAGCAATGTTTTTTTGCTATTCACTTTAGACAATGGTTTTGATTTCAATGTTTCATGCTTGACAATAAATTTCCCGTTTTCTTTAACAATAACTGTCTTCAGCCAATTTATTGCACCGTATTTGGTAAATGGATAGGTTGAGTTGTTATCGGCATAAAAATAGGTGTCAAAAACAACTGCATCATTTTCGCTTATACCATCGAGAATTTCTCGACATTCTATGCTGTTTACAGGCACATTGTTGATAAGTTCACATACAAATGTGATGAGCTTTAAAATCGTTGTTTTGCCCGAAGCATTGATACCGATGTATGCCATTACATTGTTTTGATAATAACTTTGACCTTTAGCCGAAAATAAGCACCCCATTTTCTCAGCTCCATCTTCGGTCACTCTTTGCTGTGCAACAAAATCTATTTCACATTTATCACTAAACAAGGGAAGTCCCGATGCGACTATTTTTAAGATTTTCATATCTATCACCTTTATTCTCGTAAAAATATATTTTATGGCCTTATTATAACACTAAAACAGCTAAAAGTCAAGACTAAAAACATATTTTTCGTTTTTAGTCTACTAATATATTTTATGCGAGTGTATGAAAATTTATTCTAAAGCCTTCTGTTTTTCAGTTTTAAAGATTAAATATCATCATACAAGACACAATGGTTTTTTATCATATGCGGTACTTTGTTTTCTCGATTATTCGCCGTAAATCCCGGCACGGTCATTGATTACAAGCATGCGGAGCATATTGTCATCAAGCATAAGCTTGCCATCGTTATCACCCTTAAGGTAACCCTTTCGCATAAGCTTGGTAACGGTAGGCTTTGCCCAGTCGGGCATATTATCGTCCACCCATGCGTAAATCATTTTGTTTTTAAGCTTGTCTACATCGGTTCGGATATTTTCGATCTCATTTTTTAGTTCATCATACTGTGCCATAGTTAAATCCTCCTCGTTTTCGGTTAATTTGTTTTTGAATGTGTTCCATAATGCCCAGCCGTTTTTACTCATACTTGCCGGGCAGTTTTTACGACTGGCGTCATAGTGACGGACTACATGATTTATTTCAATATTAAGTTCTTGCATAAGATATTTTGTAAGTTCCACTGCTTTGCAAAATGCAGTGTCATAATTTCCGTCACTGTTTACGCAGATTTCAATTCCAAGCGAGTTACGGTTTGTAATCCCATATTTGCCCTTGCCGTCGCCGCAATGCCAAGTATAGAATTTATTGTAATCGTTTACTTGCAGAATCTGCGTATCATCAACAAAGAAATCTGCCGATGCATTTCTGTTGCCGCCGTTAAAATAATTAAAATGTGCATTTGCATTGGCACCTTTCCCGGCATTGCCGGTATCGTGAATTACAATATATACCGGCTTTTGTGTTCTTGATGTTCTGTTATATGCGATTTGTTTTTTATTTATCTTCATCGGTTGAATCCTCCTTTTTGAGTTTTGCAAGTGCATTCTTTATCGGTTCCGGCAGTGGCAGTCCCATAGCTCCCCAATTTTCGAGAATTGAAAATCCTTCGTTTGCTATATAGTAGGATACCGTGACGGTACGAAGTGCCATTGAATCAATATGTATAAGTTGATCAAGCTGCGCCGCCACGGCGACAATCAGCAGTATGCCAATTTTTTTGACACCGCCCACATAAAATTTACTTGAATCAAACTTTTTCAACGCCCACGCTTTAACAAATCCGCTGATGAAGTCAATCACCATAAAAATAAGCAGAATGTTCAGCATAGAATCTATGCCTCCGAAAATATATGCAAGTGCCGTGCATACCGATGTATAAAATAATTTTAGTTTTTCCATAAAATCCTCCTTTTCCCGCCATTAGCGACATTAGCATAACACAAAGAAGAAGCAAGCAAATCGCTCAAAATTAATCCGCCGATGTATGTTTATACTTCAAGGTTTAATTTTGAGATGAGATGCGCCGCTTATTGTTTGTGTTATTAGACCTCCTTGAAAATTTGCAGTGTACTTTCGCTTGTGTCTGCTCCGTAATAATGTGTTACGGATATATAAAAAACAGAGCCTGCGGTAAGCGCAAAACTCTGTGAATAAAAATATGAATCGGTCATTGGTTTGAAACCACTGTCATAAAGCCGTATTTCATGGTCGCCGCTTTTGCGGTTTACTTTGATTGTATAATTGCCATCGGTGGTTGGTGTAAATTTATATAACTTCATTGTTTCCGAATCCGTCTTTATTTCAGCTGACAACAGCATAGGCACTTGTTTGAGTGTTCCGTCAACATTCGCATAAACCGCTGTTGCCTTTTTCAGCGTACCGTCTATATTTACAAAAACTTCGGACGGTCGTTTTTCGATACCGTAATTATTTGGAAACACACCATAGAAGTATTTATCGTTATCAAGTTCCGACAAGGTTATGTTCTCGTTAATCGTCAGCTTTGTGATTCCGTACCAGGTCGACCATGTTCGGCTCGAACTCGGGTTTGAGGACGGAACGCACGCAATCTGCGTTATGTTGTAGTTTGAAATATCAGTATCAATCGTATATTTGCCGTCGTCCGGCAGAGTGAACGAGCTACCTCATACCAACCGTAGCTTTGACGGTAAATATAGAAATCCCATGACCGTCCGAGAACCGTACCCGAACCCGTGTTCTCAATCTCAATATCCATTGTGATATGCAAGCATCCGGGCACGGCTGTGTTAAACAAAAGCGGATAGGTATAACAGCGGTTAAGCGTGGTTCTTGATTCCGACCACTGATACTGAAATCTGCCTTTTTCGCCGTAACCGATATACGGGTAATCATACTTAAAATTAATATTTGCCATATCGCACCTCAGAAAGTCTTGATTACAATATCACCGTAGCTTGTGGACGGAGGAGTAGAACCGCTCGTCCACAGTACGATGTTTCGCACCTGTTTGGTTGTATAAGCCGTATTGGACTGCGCCGTAAGTTTTGCGGACATTGCGGTATCGGAATTTTTCTTTACAAAATTGGTGTCAACATAATTTTTATTCGCTATTTCATAGTCTGTGCTTGGGTTTTTCACTTTTGCTCTGCCATTTGAATCACGCATCATAAGTCTGCTTGAAGTGTATTCCGATGTTGCATTATCAAGCTTTTGCTTGTCGGAATAGCTCATAAATCCGTTTGCATTCACGCTCGCATTCTGATGTGTACCGCTCAAAATATGCTTACTGCACTCCGCAAGCGTGACAGGCGGATTTGCCTGCCACGAGTTTTGCCCGGTTATGGCTTTTATCCTGTTTGCAAGCCAGCCGAGAACAGCCGACAGCTTGCCTTTTGCGGCGGAGCTGTCTGGCGCTGTCTGTGCATAAACATTCGGTGTGAGCAGTTCATCAATAGTATCAAAGTTTTCATTTATGACCGCAATGTCGGCATTATCCGAATACAATGGTTTTTTTAATTTATGGTTTGTTGTTTCTTTCGGCATATTATCACCCCTTGAACCAGATTAAGACTTTATCATCGGATATACGCTTTAGAACAGTGTATCCGTTTTCAATTGACTTTACCGCCTTGCCGTTCGCTCCGCATCGGCAGATATCACCGCTTTGAAGTGTTCCGTCATCGTACACGATCAGCTTGCCAAGAACACCCACCGCCGACCATTCCGGCCTGTCTTTTCTCGGAATATATTCTTGCTCCGGATTCCAGTCGGGATTTAATATCGGTTGTGTTTCGATATGTTCTTCGGTTACGGTATTGCCGTCCTCATCGATTTCAGCCGGAACGGGCACATCGTGATATTGTATTCTTCCGAAATCATCGGTCACATATTTTCCTTGCCAGTGCATTTCACCGCTGTCACCGATGATTGCCGGGGTTGCCGACACAATACCAAGAGGAATATCAAAATCCTCACACAATACAATTTTTCCGTCTTTCAGCTTTACAAAATATCCGGCTCTGTCCTCATTATTTGGGTTACCGTCCGCCCACTCGAAATACTCCGCATAGTCGGCACAGGGTGAGGTGTATTCCTTATCCGCATGAACACTGCCGTCAGACAACACCTTAAACGCAAGTCCCGGTGTTTTGATTGCAGCGCCGTTTGCAAGTGCAATGGAACAGGCGTCTGTGTTTATACCGTATTTTCCAAAGGTGACTGCATTGTCGGCGGCTGAAATGACATGATAACCGTCAGCAAGCGAATACTTGCCCGTTGCCATGCCGTAGCATCCTCCCGCAACAGACGAGGTCGCATACGATGAATTACCGTTTTGCACAAATATGATGCCGTCCGGAAAAAGCTGATGAATGTACGAACCGGCGCCTCCGGCATACGTATCATCGGGCATATATATCGTATTTCCGCTTATTGATTTAACCTTCACCTGCGAAAATATGATAGTGTTAATGCAGTTAAAGCATCTTAAAACTATCGTATCGCCGCTTTTTATTCCGGCAAGACTGTATTTCGGATCTATGGTGAGCGTTTTGTCTTTCCAGTTTAGATTGGTGCATTTTAAGGCACGTGCATAGACTCTTGAATAGTTACCGGCAGAAAACGAATGCGGCGCATATGCATAGCTTGAATTCAAAGCCGCGGTTTTTTCTCCGTATGCACAGGAGGAGCCTGCCGAAAACGAATACTCTCCTTCGGCGGTTGAAGAACACAGCGCCGCAGCGTTTCTTCCTTTTGCATTTGCCGAGTTTGCCGCAAATGAATATGCACCGCCCGCACTTCCCGAACAGCCCGAAAAGCTTGACGCTCCGCCAGATGTTCCGCCGAAGGATATGCTCGACTCGCCCGCAATCAGCTTGTATGCGTCAACCAGCGGAATAAAGGTGTTTATATATTGATAATCCTTTACCGTGTGCGTTTCATCGGGCGGCTCTGTCGATATTCCTATATCGGTTGTAATTCTTATATATTTTTCATCGGTATTCACCTCTAAAATCTCCACTATCTTTTTGGGGGATTCTATGGTCAGCCAGTCATTCCAGCCGGAGTCGACCCAGGTTAAACCCAGGCTGAACACAAGCTTATCTCCGACCTTAAGCGTGGTATCGGTTTGTTCGTCCGAATAAATATAGTACGGAATTATCCCTGTCTCGGTATCGAAATTTTCATAACCGATATTTACCGAACCGTATTTGTATTTTTTGCTTGCAATCATGGTGATGTTATCTCCGACAACGATATTGTCCGAGCCGATGATGAAGTTGTTATTGCCGCAGACAATATTGTTTTCGCCCAATATGATGTTGTTTTCACCGTCAACATACCATTGCTCTCCGAAAGCGCTGCCGCCGCCTTGTGTGCCGTTCTGATAAATTTCGTTTAATGCGTCTACTAAGTTTTTAGCCGAGGTTTTGAGCTTTTCCACATCTCCCACATCGGCAAATGTGGCAAGACCTATGTCGTTCGGATGTATTTCTGCCATTATGTATTCCTCCTTGCATATGCTTTATTGTTACTCCATATAACCTTTGCATTTCCGTTTCCGTCCGGACAATAAAAAATGCCGCCATCCGATATGTTAAGATTAGACTTAACCTCGAATGTCAGCATCCATTCCCATGAGTAGTTTTTTGCTGCCGTCCATATTTGTATTTCATCAAATATGTCTTGCCAAAGCCGATAGGTAAAGATATATTCCACTGCCAAATGAGCAGGCTTTATCTCCTCAATCATCGACTTTATATCTCCCAGATTGTACGGCACACCCGTTTTTGACGTGAATTTTACCGCAAAGCAGTATTTTGACGGATATTCTATAATTTCAATATCACCGTTAATAAAGGATTTTGCAACATTCTTCATCATGGTTTTGGTTACCGTTCCCGTGCCGCGGAGTTTTGATAAAACCCGTCCCCGCCGAGTATTTATACTTGCCGAAGTGTCGGGAACAAGTCCCACATCCTCCTCATGATGTTTTATGTCCCTGTCAGACAAGATTACAAAGAACTGATTTTCGGTAAGTGTAGTTTCTGCGTTCAACCTATTAAATTCATTTTCGATAGAGCGAACAAGGTTATTCATTACCTTTGACTTCCGGTAATATCCCGGCATTTTCTCAATCAACCGTAACCACCCCCAAAACAGGCACTTGCGTTTCCGAAGCAGAAATATTCTGTGTATCATTATTTAATTTCAGATTGCTGTAATCGGCAATCTCATCACAGGCAAGAATACAACCGCCGATTTGCGCATACGAGATATATCCGACAGAAAACGCATTCTTTTGCAGATATTTTGTTATACTCCCGGTGATTTTCTCTTTTGCCAACTCAATGCTTGCGCCGTTTGCAAGGGTAAGCTTTGCCGAAACATTGATTGTCAGCGGTGCGGCACTTTCAACCGTAACCTCCGCTCCGATTGGACGATTTTCTTCAATGTGGTTTGCCATTTCTGAAATTAATTCCTCACTTGCCACACCTTTTTCGGAGTTTATGATGATAACCTTAACGGTTCCATTACCGTTCCAAAGAGGCAGACATTTAGCGTCCCCGACACCGCTGATTTCCTTTGCCCACTGCTCATAGTGATATTTACTGCCGCTTGTTGCCGGGAGCGACACCTTTTCAAAATACCGGTCACGCAGTTCATCATCGGTTTCTTCATTGAAACCGCCCGTTGCGGACTCCTTGTTCGTAACCGAAACAATTCCCGAAAGCGTAACGGGAAAACGGTTTATTGCGCCTTGCGGAATGTTTCCGACAGTGCCGACCGTATCACAAATTACCGTAACATCAGCCGTTCCGCTTTCTCCGATTTCAACATTCTCGATAGCAGAGAAGATAAGGCTGTCCGATGCAACCTTATCTCCAACGGAAATAACACTGCCGGGAGCGCCTGTTATTGTCACCTTTACTTGTGATGCGACACCGGACTTCCTGGTTATCCCTTGCTCGGCGGCCTTGCAGTCAAGATATTCGCCTGTTGCCGTCAATGCAAAGCCGTTTTTTAAGATTTCCTCAAGCCGTGTGTATGCCGTTTCAAATTCCTCTGATGTCGGCTTTGTCACGTCATAAAAAAATGAGCCGACATCTTTGTCGAACTCATCGGATATATCAGACAGTAACCGTGACAGTATTTCGTCCTTCGTCATTTAACACCACCTCCAGCGTGACCGTAATTGCGTTTTTGTTGCGGGATATTTTGAAATTCGTGACTGAAGTAATCCGTGGATTTTGCTTTAATGCGTCCTCAATCTCACGCTTTAGTTCAGCCTCGATAAACTCAGCCGTATAGCTGTTGCCAATGATTAAATCCTCCAAATGACAGCCGTACTCGGTATTATCGTAGATAGGATATCTTCCTTTCTCGGTTCGGAGTATTTTCTCTATCCACACTTTTATTGCGCTAATTCCGTCACACTCAATCAGCTTTCCGTCACGCACAATAAAATCGCCTGTGGTAAAATCAAATAAATATGATTTTGTTCCGCTTGATGATTTTGTTTCACCATCAAGCGTTATATCAGTTGAATGCGGAAACATCAGATAACCACTCCAATCACAATAAATTTCTGACCGTTTGCATAAGGGAGCAAAACCACGGTCTTGCCAAGGTTTATATAGTCGCCGTCCGCATTTTTCTCTTTTAAGTTTATGCAAAGTGTAATGTGGCTGTCGGTCAGAATAACCTTGTCGCTTATGCGTATTTTTGTGTTCGGCAGTTCAATGACCGTTCCGAACATCGGCGTGTAACCGTCCATATTTTCACGCTCTTTGAGTAATTTTGCAAGTTCTGTTATACCATTCATGCTGCCACCTCCTAAAAATGGGCATAGAAAAAGCGACTACCGAAGTAATCGCCTTGATTTGTTTTATAAATCGAAATATGTTTTATAGAGGTCTTTGCAAATACACCATATCTACAAGGTGTATACCACACTCATATATCGGGTGATCATAATGATCAGTAAAGAAATTTGGCACGATATGCGAGCGTACAAAGCCACATTTTTCATAAAAGGGTATCGTCAACGGGCTGTCGCCGGTTCCCACTTGCAGTATCGAAAATTGTCCGCGGTATTTTTCAACAAGAAATTCAATCAGTGCTTTGGCATAGCCTTTTCGCTGAAATGGGGGAACTGTAGCGATATTCTTAATTTCAAGTATTCCAGTCCCTTCGTCCGTTACGACACACTCGCATTTCACTCCGTCATCATCAAGAACATACATTTTACCTTTATAGAGATAACGGTCAACCATATCTTCCTGCTCATCCGCCAATAGGAGCAAATCAAGATATTGTTTTTTGTTTTCTGTAACTTCTACAATTCTCATCAATCACACCTTCAAATTCCGATTTATCGTTCTTCAACTTTCTTTATTTCATCTTCAAGAGCGGCAAAGCGGTCAAAATCACTTTGATACAATCTGTCCTGAATAATACGATATTTTTCATATTCCGTTTCGGCATGGAGTTTTGCCTGTTCCGCACTTATTTTCCCGGCATCGGTCAAAAGCTCGTTTCCGTTAAATTCAAGAAAACTGTCAAGCCGCTTTGCCCAATCTTCCATACTCATAGGTATATGCCGCTGTGCCTGAAGTTCGGCATAATCCAAGTAAAGAGATACGATTCTTTCAAGATATCGCATTTCATCTTCACTCAGATAGTTTTTTGCAACCGTAACATCGGCTTTTATTATTTTCCCGTCTGGTGCGTTTTCCCATGTGGTAAGTCCCATATGCTCTTTTTCTGCGTCCGCTCTTTCATAAATCACCTCAGCGGCAGTATGGCGATGAACGGCAAAATGCATTTTATTCTGCACTGTCTGAAAAAACTTTTGCGTTGTTTTTGCATCTTTGTCATAATCAAATGCCGTTGCGTACAAATCGGTTATTTTTTGATAAAACTTGCGTTCCGACAGCCTTATTTCACGAATATATTGGAGCTGTCTTTCAAAATATTCATCCGTGAACATATGACCTTTTATAATGCGTTCTTTATCCATTGTCCAGCCTTGAATGGTATAATCCTTCACGATTTGCCCTGCCCATTTTCTGAACTGAACGGCTCGGTCATTGTCAATTTTGAATCCGACAGCTATAATCATTTGCAAATTATAGTGATTTGTATTATATTTTTTTCCGTCTGCGGCAGTTATTAAGTATTTCTTAATAACTGAATCTTTTGAAAGCTCACCATCGTCAAATATTTTCTTTATATGCTGATTGATTGCAGAAACGCTTACATCATAAAGCTCTGCCATCATCTTTTGCGTAAGCCAAATGTTCTCATCCTCATACCGCATTTCCACGCTTTGTTCACTATCACCCACAGACGCAATAAAAGTTAAATATTCCGCTGTCGATGAATGAATATTTATCTCTCTTTTATTCTTCATACTTTTATTTCCTTTCCGGCAATAACAGATTTGGGCAATGCACTGTAGTTTTCTCAATTTGCCAATGATACGTTTTATATTTACTATTCGGAATCCATCTACATTGTAACATTCCAATACCCATATCTTTTTCCACCAAGTCTTTTTATGGTTTTGGAGTTTTTAAGCGTTTGAACAGTACGGCTTATTGTGGATAATGATACGCCGAGGGTATTTGCCATATTCATCTGCGTTTCCTTTGGGTTGTTTTTAAGTATTTTTATGACTTGCTGTTCTCTTTTTGTATAAGCAGATAAGGGTCTGTGTGATTTATATTTTGTAATAACACCTATAGCGTTTTTTATAGATGTCCTTTGGCAACGGTCATTTTGTATATGATAAGTACCGTATTTTTTACGTGTGCCGTCATAATTTAATTTATAATCATTATGCCACAGCGAAACCTGTCCCGTACGTTTGTCAAGTAATTTAATTTTCCAGTTTTCATTACCGTATTGAATTCGAATGGTGGTTGAATCCGAAAGCCTTGTTTTAAATTTCAAGTCCACATACATTTTTCGTATTCGCGTTATATCAGCCTTCATTGCTTGAAAGAGTTTATCATACTCTTTGTATTTTTTATAGTCTTCCGCACCTATACGAAGATATGCCCGCAAAGCACAATGAGGGCATTGTTTTTTATCATTATCGTATAATGAAAGAGGGCGTAAATTTTCTGTTTTAATGCGTTTTAAATGCTCACAATGCTTTTCGTGTATCGTACCTTTTGATATTTGATAAAAGTACAGATTGTGTTCATCACTGAGCATTCTAAAGAAGTCCTTGCGATTTTCGTCAAAAGAATTATCGGTCGTGTTTGCCGAAACATCTTGCTCTATAGGGAACTCTGTATTATTTGTCTTTATTTCAAATAAAAGTTCAGAATAATCAATTCTATCTCTTATTTTTCCTCTCGTTTTCTTTGCCATATCTTGTTCGGACTCCTAATTTGGAAATCATATGTTTTTACACCTCTATGCTCATTCAGAACAAACAATCTATTTTTTATATTATACCACAAAATCATCCTTTTGTCCATTGACGGTTTATCCAAACTTTCTCAGTCCCAATTTCACATAATGCACTCCGTTTTTTATGCTGTGGTCGGCGCTTTCGATATCAACCGGTAAACCGTGTAAGATCGGCACAAAAAAAGACGAACACGAATGCTCGCCTTTTTATAAATTTTCATAATATTTCAATTACTCTTTTACAACACTGATACGCTGTCCGATATGATTTCCTTTTTCGATTTCATCAACCATTGCAATTGCGTAGTCTGCGTAACTTATAACGCTTTCGCCGTTACTGTTCAATGTCAATTCCTCGCCGCCTAAAATGTACTTACCTGTTTTTTCACCGTCGGCTTGAAAATCTGCCGCCGGACTAATGTAAGTCCATTTTACGTCATTTCTTTCTCTCAGCTCTTTAAGCGCTTTTGCCATTGCGGAAGCAAGAGGTTTGAACGCCTCAGGAAAATTCGCACCCTCTGATACTGTTGCGGTATGTTCGGGATTCACATAAAGGCTGCCTGCACCGCCGACTACCAGAAGTCTTGTTTCACTGCCGGAAAGCGCGTCGCACAATACCTTTAATGATGTGCTGTGCTGCGGCAATGTTTCCGGCGTCCATGCGCCAAACGCATCAACCACTGCGTCAAATCCTTTCAAATCCTCAGATGTAAGGTCAAATAAGTCCTTTGCAATTATTTTCTCAGCCGCGCTTTTATTCTCGCCGCGCACTACCGCTGTTACATCAAGACCTCTGTCAAGAGCCTCTTTTACAATCAACTTGCCTTCTTTTCCGTTTGCACAAATTACTGCTACTTTCATTTTGTATTACCTCCGTTTAATAATATTTTTGACTATTGTTCCAGCTTTTGCCGGTTGTTTCCTTAAAATTTACCGTTTTCGTTTGCCCATGTGCTCTCATCAGGGATAGTTTCAATCACATCCCAGTGCTCTATAATCTTTCCGTTTTCAATTCGCCACATGTCGTAGAACGCCGTTGGAACTCCGCCAAGCGTTCCCTCACTTGCCGCAAGCACAAAGTTTCCTTGCCCCAATATGATAGGCGTATCTGTATATATCATCTCAATACCCTGTTCCGCATAGGCAGCGAGCGCTGCACCCAGCCCGTCGAGGCCATCCGCTATACCTGTATTATGCTGGATGTACTCATTGCCGATAAAATAAGAGGTCAGATTATCCGAATTTTCACCAACTAAAACATCCTTGATAAAGTTTGCTGCAATTTGCTTGTTTTCCCCTGTTTTATCAAGCTCTTTCACTTCTGTTGCGCCGTCAATCTGTGTGCGGCCGCTGGGGTTCGGTTCTGCTTTTGCGGCTAAGTTGTCCCAGTGCTCCGCTATTTTGCCGTTCTCAAAACGGAATATATCAAATGCCACTTGTTCGCCGGCTCCTGCAAAATTATACACTGTTTGGAGGAATACATAATCTCCGTCAGAAAAGGCCCGTACATTATTTACCGTAGTCTTTACCGGTGCGGAAGCAAGAGCTTCAATAGAAGCAATAAACGCGGCGCGTCCTGTTCCGTAAGCGAGATTGTGCTGAATATAATTCTCGGTCAAAATATTCTCCGCAACGCTTGTATCGCCGGTTGCAAAGCTATTTATAAGGTCAAGTGCTTTCCTTGTATTGGTTGTTACACTTGCCGTCTTTGAGGTTTCGTCCCAATCTACGTCGTAACCGAGCGTTTCGGAAATAAATCGGAATGGAACAAGGGTTCTGTCATTTTTGATATAGGTTGCTTTATCAAGCGTCACATTCGTTGTCTCATTGTTCTTTGTTACCGCAACTGTGTTTGAACCGATCACAAACCTGAGATTTACATTGTTGCAGTCGATAACGACTGTTTCTGTTTCATCCATGTAATCAACCTTTGCACCGATGTTTTCAAATACACCTCTTACCGGAACATATGTGATTCCGTCAACAATTTCAGGCGTTACATCCGTAAAGGCTACCGCATTGCCGTCAACCGTTACGCTGATATCAGTGTCAGCCATGACATTTGCTGCTCCTCCTGTTAGCAATGCTGATGTTAATAATAAACTTAATATTTTCTTTTTCATTGTCTCTGTCCTCCTAATAAAATTACTGGTGGCGATGCCGTCCGCTCATCTCCTTACCTTGTGACTACAGTATAACACCGTATGTTTCGTTTGTAAAGTAAGCACTTTTTTGTGGCGTAGTTACCAAAACGATACTATTGGGCGGTTACCAAAACGAAACCTTTGTGATTTTATGCGGTTTTTCGGCTCTGAAAAAATTTCAAAAATTTTTTTAATTTTTTTGAATCAGCTCACTTAAAACCTCTCCGATGTCACAATTTAAGCAAATACTCTGCTTTTTAATTTGCTCCGGGCACACCGCCTCTCCAAAGTTAATGCAGGCATAAAAAGCGTTTTTATTCTCGGCGGTCATTTTCCAAAACGGAAATTTGATAATTACCGGAGTGTTGCCGCCGACGCCAAGCTCCAAATACAATACATTCAAATTTTTGTGCCGTCTTAAAAAGTCGGAGTAACGCCCGCTCGCCGCATACCAACACTCGTCCTGAACAAAAGTATCGTCCGCATGCAGATTCATTGTCATAGGCGCACCGCAGACAGGGCATTTGGGGATAAGCTCGGTCGGTATTTTCATATCCTTTTGCCGCTCTATCATTTCTTTTACAAGGCTTTCATTATCGTATGTTTTGTTGCAGCACGGTTTTGAACATTGAAACAAGCCGTAATCTCCCTGTGTGTAAAAAAGCCGCTTTTTATCAAACCCGGCTTTTTGAAATTGGTGATCTACATTTGTGGTAATTACAAAATAGTCTTTGTCTTTCACAAGACGGAGCAAATCGGCATAAACCGTTTTTGGTGCGGCTGTATATCGGTTGATATAAATATATCTCGACCAATACGCCCAATATTCTTCGAGCGTTTTATACGGGTAAAAACCGCCGTAATACATATCGGTAAAGCCGTATTTTTCTTTGAAATCGGAAAAGTATTTGTCGAATCTTTCGCCGGAATAGGTAAACCCGGCAGAGGTCGAAAGACCGGCGCCGGCACCGATAATAACTGCGTCGGCAGAGCTTATTTTTTCGGCAAGCAGTGTTGTTTTATCCGAGAAGCTTTTCATAGATTCGTTTGTCCTCGTCCTTGAAAACATTGAAAATCACCCTTTCCACAGTTGAAGTTTTTAATTTTTCACGCAC
>CAKSDE010000029.1 GCA_934444735.1 uncultured Clostridia bacterium
CTTTCCTCCTGTTTTTGTGTTTATTTTATTATATCATATTTTGCATCATTGTGTCTACTTTTTTAGTATAGCACCAACACTTGGAATACCTGCTATGTGGGATAGAGTAGTACAACAATGTATTTTACAAGTACTTGAACCAATCTGTGAAGCTAAATTCCATGAAAGAAGTAATGGATTTAGACCGAACAGGTCGGCAGAACATGCTATATCACAAGCAGGGCACATGATACAAAGAAGTCATTTACATTATGTAGTTGACATCGACATAAAAGGCTTTTTTGATAATGTTAATCACACAAAACTAATCAAACAAATGTGGAGATTAGGAATACAGGATAAAAAACTAATATGTATTATTAAAGAAATGTTGAAAGCACCTATATTACTACCAAACGGTGAGATTACTATGCCGAATATTGACGGCAAAAAGACTATTGTTGCAAAAGACAGAGCAAAAACAAAATCAAGCCTTAGAGCGTTGCCGCTTAATGAGGACTTAAAAGACAGACTTATTGAAATCAGAAAGCAGCAAGGACAGTACCAAAAGAAATTTAAGCGGTCATACGATAAAAAATGGCTTGATTATGTAATGGTAGGAGACGGGGGTGCGGATAATTTTTGCCCTGTTTTCAGTTTCAAGCTGTGAGCGTTTCTCCGATTTGCGGAATTTATCGTATTGAATACGGTAATTTTCGGCTTTCGTGTCCAATTCAAGTTTTAACCGTTTATACTCATCAAGTGTAATTTCCTCTGTTAAAAGCTGCTCGTACAAGAGTTGTTTTTTCTTTTGGCAAGCCGTTATCTGCTTTTCAATATCCGCAAGCTGCTCTGTTTTTATCTGTGCAGCATCAACCTTTGAAACATCATCAATATTCAATATGCTTTCGGCTTGCTTGGAGATTATATCAAAAATTGCTTGGTTTAATGCAACTTCCATAATTTCCGATTTATAGCAAGGCTCCGTTTCGTCATTCCTTGTATAGCTGCATCGGTATATCGGTACTTTTTTCGGCACATAATCCATTGCGTGCTTGCAGCAGCCGCACTCAACCTTTCCACGAAGCGGATAGCTCCGCTGTTTTTTATTCGGCTGCTTAAATGTTCGTCGTACCGCATTTGCTTTCTCAAACAATTTTTCCGAAATAATAGCATTGTGGTGGTGCGGTATCTTTATCCATTCGCTTTCATCACGCTTGACCATTTTTGTGCTGCCTACATCTTGTACCTTTTGTTTGAGCATCACAAACATACCCATATACTGTTCATTGACTATAATTCGGTTGATGGTGGAAATGCTCCAATATTTGCAGTTCGGGAAACGAGAGCCGTAGTTTCCTTTAATGCCCTTGTACTGTGCAGGAGTAGGAATATTTTTATCAAATAACAGCTTTGATATATATGCGGCAGACTTGCCATCGGCGGTAAGCTCGAATATCATTTTAACCGTGCCGGCGGCTTTCTCATCTATAATCTGCTCGCCGTTATTTCCAGCTTTATAGCCATATGTATAATTCCCCGATTTATATTCGCCACGCCGCATTTTTGTATATTTGGCACTCTTTGTTTTAACCGATAAATCACGGCTGTAATACTCGTTTACGAGATATTTCACCGCAACGGCAATGCCGCCAGTATCACCTTTATGTTCGTCACTGTCATAGTTATCGCTGACCGATATAAACCGCACACCGAACAGAGGAAATATCTGCTGTGTAAAATACCCAACCTCTATACTGTTCCTCCCGAAACGGGAGAAGTCCTTTACCAAAATGCAGTTCACCCTATAAGCTTTAACATCATTCAAAAGCCGCTGAACGGCGGGGCGTTCAAGATTAGTCCCGGAATAGCCGTTGTCTACATATTCGATAATTTCAACATTATCGCCGAGTGTTTCTGCATATTTACGGAGAAAAAGCCTTTGTGATTCAATGCTCATACTCTCAACACGCTTATCTTCAACAGACAAACGCAGATATATGGCTAATCTATCCATTTGCTATCGCCTCGCTTTCAAATTCGTTATTAAAGCTGTATGTTATTTCAACCCTTTTGCCCTTGTAAATATCTATTCTTGAAATCAGCTTGTCTATAAGCTCTTTTGTGAGCGTGTTGTTTTCAGCAATATCCGAAACGGCGTTCGACAGGTCGCAATATCGGTTATAGCTTTTTTCAAGCTCCAAGCGGCGGTTCTCAACCTCGGTTATCTTTTTCATCGTATCTGAGATTTTATCACCGTAGCTTTTACGCATTTCTTGATATTCCTCTTGCGTTATAATGCCGTTTACAAGATTTTCATATAAGCTGTTCAAAAAATTCCGATTTTTTGATATGTAAGCTCGTAAATTCTTTAATTCCGCCTGTCGAGCTTCTATTTCTTTCTTATCATTCAGAGAATAGAATATCAAATTTTTTCTGTCGGCAAGTACAGACGCTTGCAATTTTATTGCGGTTATAACCACATTGAGCAAATCTTTTTCAAGAATACTGCCGTTATCGCATCCGTTACGGTTATATCTTACACGAGTAAGACAATGCAAGTGGTAAGCATATCCGGTTTTTACTCGTTTTTCTCTGCCACGGTGTAACGCTCTGCCGCACTCGCCGCAGAAAATTTTGCCTTTCCATATATTTTCGGTGTAGGGTATTACGGTTAGCTTGCGGTGCTTATTTTTTAGCTGCTCCATACGCTCCTGTGCTTTATCAAACATATCCTGTGAAATAATAGCCTCGTGCGTGTTCGGAACGACTATCCATTCATCTTTGTCAACGGCGGTCTGCTTTTTAGCCAAGCTGTCGCTTCTGCCTTGAACGAGCTTGCCTGTATATATTTCGTGTGTTAAGATTTGCCGAACGGTCATAGTCTGCCATAATCCGCTGCCGATACTTTTTTTTGAGGTTATATATCCCTTTTGATAGCCGTATGCACCCGGTGTTAGGATTTGCTGTTCGTTAAGCTGCAAGCATATCTCGTTTATTGACATACCGCCGTTAAAAAGCTCAAATATCAGTTTGACAACGGGTGCGGTTTCGGGATTTACGATTAGCTTATGACAGTCGTTCGGATCTTTCAGATAACCGTATTTCGGTCTTGTACTCACATATTGTCCGTCACGCATTGCCTGCCGTGCCTGTGTTTTGATTTTCTTTCCGATGTCCAAAGCGTAGGCTTTGTTTATGATATTTTTGATATACAACAGCATTTTATCACCGTTTGAAGGAGTATCCGTATCAAAGTTATCGTTTACGGCAATAAACCGCACCTTCTTTTCGGGAAAGTAGGTGTCTATATAAAAGCCAGTGTCAATACTGTTTCTGCCGAGCCTTGACAAGTCCTTTACGATTACGCAGTCTATCTTGCCGCTTTCAATATCCTCAATCATATGCTGAAATTCGGGGCGGTGAAAGCTCGTGCCTGTCGCTCCGTTGTCGATATATACTCCAGCCAAACGCATATTTCCGTTTTGTGCGATAAAATCATCGAGTATCATCTTTTGATTTTCAATGGAATTACCCTTGTTGTGGCTGTCCTCAACCGATAATCTGATATACTGTGCCGTTTTTATGTATATAGACATATTTTTCGGCTTTGTCTGTGCAACAGTGATATTTTTTCTGCTTTTTCTTGCCATATCAAACCACCTCCCGATATTCGCTTAATGCAGCTAATGCCTGTTCGTATTCGTCCTTGAAATTAAATTCTATCTGTATATGCGTTTTATCATACATATGGATGCACTCTATAGGCGGAGTGGGAACATTAATAGCTTCATTAGCAAGCTTGATAACTTTTCGAGAATATGTAAAATACAACCCGGGAAGAGCCGGATATTATGTAAAGATGTTTTCTACATTTAACTTTGCTTTTTTGATAATACTTGTCATGGTTATGATTTTGATTTAAGTGTATTATGGATAAGATATTCAAAGAGAATTATAAATTGTCAGAATTACTCTTGACACAAAAAATTTAAAAACGCACAAGTCAAGACTGTATCAATCCAATTCACCGTTGCCTCGTCGGAGCAGGCTTATATATCGCTTGCTCTGATTTTTGGCAATCATTATTTAAAGTTTATTTTTTATTTTTTCATTTTTTTCTTTGTAATGAGCCAAATATTTACTGGGTGTTACACCTATATTTTTTTTGAAAGTATTGATAAAATGAGCGTAGCTGCTGAATGCGGATTTTTCAAATACTTGGTAAACTGAATAATTAGTTGTTGAAAGCAGGCGACAGGCTGAAGAGCATCTTAAGAAATTTACATACTCCATAACGGTTTTTCCGGTTATTTTTTTAAATTCCTTTGCAAAATAATCGGGACTGAAGCCGATATTATCTGCGATGTCGGCTATTGTAATTTTATTATTCAGGTTTGCTTTAATATAGCCTATGGCATAATATATATTTTTATTAACCGATTGCATTGGTGCATACCGAGCGTGATACTTAAAAAGATGAGCTGAAAATTGACACGCAAGGCTGTAAATTTCTATATCATGAGTAGGTGAGGGCTTTTCCTTGTGTAATTTGTGATACATATCCAGAAGCAATTTTTTTAAGAAAGAATCCTTAAAGACCTCATCAAATATAAAGGTTCTGACATCTATTCCATGATCCATCAAAAAATCATCAGATATAATCAATTCATAAAAATAAAAAAAATCATTAGGTTTCCCCATCATTGTGTGAGCTGAGTATGGCGGGAAAATACAAAATTCATCGGCAACTACAGGAATGTTATCATTATCCACAATTACAATTCCCTTGTTTTTATAGCAAAACAGTATTTGTAAATCGGCATGCCAATCTGCATAGTTTTTTAAATCTCCAAATGCATATTTTTCTAAATATATCGGATAAAATTCTTGAGAATTGTTTTCGATATAAGTATCCATTTATGAATCACCACCTAAACTCTCATACTATAAATATATTATAGCATAACTGAATAATTTCGTCAATATGCAGGTGTCGGAATACAGTTATAAAAAAACGGTATTGAGTATTTACAATAATTTGCAGTCTTGTTATAATATATTTAGAAAGCGAAAAATGAAAGGCGTGGTTTGATGAAAAAAACAGCAATTTTAACTGCATTGTGCATGTGTGTGTCTGTGTTTAGTGCGTCTGCCTATGCACAAGATAACAAGAGAATATATGTGTATGTAAGTGCTGACGGCAGTGACAGCGGAACCGGTGAAAAGGATTCTCCGTTTAAAACCTTGGAAAAAGCACGAGATTATTTAAGAGAACATCCCGAACTTAAAGAAAATGGTGCGACCGTTTATTTAAGAGGCGGAGAATACAGTATTTTAAATACAATTGAATTTAATGAGCAAGACGGCGGAACGGAGGAAAATCCTGTTATATATAAGGCATATCCCGGTGAAAAGGTGGATTTTGTGGGTAGTCTTTCAATTAACTCGGAAGACTTTAAAAAGCTTGCCGATGAAGATATGATTAAAAGAGCAGCAAGCTCTGAGGCAGCATCGCATATTGTTGAATATAATGTATTTGATTTGGGAATAACAGAAATTCCCGAGCCAAATCTTCCCGGAGCTTACAGCTATTGGAGCATGATGAAATATATACATGGAAAGCAGGCGGGTGAAGGAGCACCCGAGCTTTTTATAAACGAAAAAGCAATGACCATTGCAAGATACCCCAATGGTGACGAGATGAACTATGTAAAACAGGTAATAAATCCCGGGGAAGTAGTAGGTGATTATGATGAATCAAGTAACAACTATATTCCGCCCGAGAAAAGAACAAAAGAACCATTTACATTCGTTCCGAGATCGGGAAATCTTGCTAAGTGGGCGATGGCAGACCAGGCTATTTTATACGGAAGATGGAAATATGACTGGGCAGACCAGGCAATACCGATAAAGAGTATAGATGTTGAAAAAGGAACAATTACTCCGTTATATCCCAGTTATTTTGGTGTTACGACCGACAGACCCTTTTACATATATAATTTATTTGAAGAAATTGATATGCCGGGCGAATACTTTTTAGACAGATATACCGGTAAGCTTTATCTGTATCCGCCGGAGGGAGCAACGAAATATAAAGCATATTTATCATTCCTTGCAGGCAGCATGATAAATATTGAAAATGTTTCAAATATGAAATTCAGTAATATTAATATGAAGTATATGAAAAACGGTGCTGTATATATTGATAATTGTAAAAATGTTGTTATTGACGGCGGCGAATTTGCATTCACAGCAACAGTTAAAGCAATCACTATAAATGCTTCGAATGATTGCGGTATAAAAAATGCTTATTTCCACGATACAGACGGCGGTGTAATTATAGATGGCGGAGATTTTGAAACACTTACCCATGGAAACAATTATGTTGAAAATTGCGTGTTTAAGCGCTTTGCAAGAATAACAAAGGGTTATAATTATGCAATAACTTTATCAGGCGTCGGCAACAGAGCCGCATATAATGAAATAAGCGAAGCTGAGCATTGCGGATTGTCTTTTGGCGGTAATGAACATATTATTGAGTATAATGAGTTTTATAATTGCTGTCAGACTGCAGATGATATGGGTGCTTTATATTCCGGCAGAGATACAACCTGTCGCGGAACAATAATCAGATATAATTATTTTCATGATATAAAGAGCAGTTCTCCGACTGTGTTGGGAGTTCATGGAGTTTATCTTGATGACGGCTTCAGCGGCGGTATAGTTGTAGGAAATATATTTGAAAACATTAGCGGATTCGGAATGCATTTAACGGGAAGAGATGCTTATGTTAAAAATAACATTTTTATAAATATCGGAAATGCGGCTGTTTATATGGATTACAGAGATGCAACATCTGATGGCAACTTAGGTGTTCAACTTTGGGCAAGACTCAATGCTAAACCGTGGCAAAACGAACTCTGGACTGAAAAATACCCTGAAATTGCAGGAGGAATAGAGCATTTTAACAGCACTGATTTTAATCAGAACAATATTATAGATTCCAACGTACTTGTAAATTCGCCCGGAATAAAAACTCATGCAAAGGTTCCTAAGGATTGGGGAGAGTTTACGAATAATTATTCAACAGAATCAGACCCCGGCTTTTATGATTTCAAAAACAGAAATTATACATTGAAAGAAAGCTCGGTAGTATTTGATAAAATAAGCGGTTTTGTGGCATTGCCGTTTACAAGAATGGGAACATATTCAGACAGAGCCAAAAATCGAGTGAAAGACGCACTTGTTCTTGCAATAGACAGCCCGAGAGCTTTGAAAAACGGAGAAATCACCATGATAGACGAGAGTGATGAGAGTGTAGTTCCCGTAATAATAAATAATTCTACTTATATGCCAATAAGATTTATGAGTGAGGGCATGGGCGGACAGGTTGAATGGAATGAGGAAGAACGGTGTGCAGAGGTAGTACTCGGTCAAAATAAAATTGACATCTTTGTTGAGAAAGGTGAGATTTATAAAAATGAAGAGCTTTGCCAAAGGGATTTGGATATCCGCATAATAAACGGAAGAACCTTTATTCCGCTAAGAACGATAGGCGAAGCACTTGGAAGGGAAGTGTATTGGAATGATATCGGAATGGTTTGCGTAAGCGGAACAGAAGCCTTGTTTGACGACAACGTTGACGAAAGCATTATAAATTATTTGTATGGCTTAATAGCTAAAAATTAAAATGAAAGGAAGAAAAGAAATATGAAAAAAGTAGTATCTATTTTAGCTGTTTTAGGAATTTTGATGAGTTCTGTAAATTTACCGGCGGTAAATGCAGCAAGCGGAGAAACAGCGTTTAATGACACATTCGCAGAAAACGTGGGAGATTGGGAAATCGGATATGCAGCATCAAGTGAGGGTGAGTACACAGGCATAGCAATAATACAAGAGGACGGAATGTTGAAATTCACCTCGCCTATTGCAAAGGATGTAAATGGTGCATGCAGAAGACCTAATGTAATAAGAAAAATAAATGGCGGAGACGGAATTGCAATTCCGCAGGACGGTACCAGATTAATTATAAATTCTCGTGTTATGATACCTACCAATGGAAGACTGGCATTTAAAATAAACTTGCCGGATACTCCCGTAAGCTGGAATGCGGCACGTGGTGCACATATTTTGTGGAATGTCGGCGGCGACGGCTTTCACAGAATGAACGGGTGTACACAGAGTACAACTTCACCAACTAATCATACATGGAGATTAAATGAGCATTTGGAAAATGCGGTGTTGGAAAATAAGCCTATGGATGTTACCGTGGAGATGTATAAACAAGGCGGGACATTCAGAGCAGACTATTCTGTAGCGGTTGCAGGTAATACTTACACATATACAAGTGCGGATTTAACACAATTCACTCAGGCGGGAGAAGATTATTCAACATTGAAAAATATTGCTTTTATTGCCGAACAAACAACTGACGCTATGGATTATTACATAGACAATGTTTCTGTATATAAAAAGAGTGATCTCGATGCAAGCATTGAAAACAATGTTATATTAGGAAATGTCGGAACGGTAACATTAAAGTGCAGTGCTACTCCTGATGCGGGAAGTATATTGAGTGTGGCAGATGAGTCGAATAACGCTGTAAATGTAAAAACTACAGTTGACGCGGCTGCTAAAACTGTAAGTGCTGCATTTGCCGAATTGCCTGCAGCTGTCGGAAGCTATACTCTTAAGGCTGATAAGGTAACGGTTTTAAACGGAATGAGCCTTAACACTTCAGAGTATTCATTTACTGTGGGAGATGCTGAAAGCTATGTAAATGAAAATTTTAGTGACGGTCTTGGTGAATTTAAACTTGGAATGGCAAGATATTATGATTCAGATTCCGCCTCTTATATTAATTATACCGATTCCAAGGTGGAAAATTCTAACGGAATGTTAAAGTTTAGCGCAAAATGTCAGGGCAGTGATAATGCTCATACAAGAGTTCCGAATGTTATAAGAGAAATAAATAACGGATATGGAATCGATGTGCCGACAAACGGAGGAAGATTGGTTATTAAAACAACACTTGTTATGCCGGAGGTTGATGGTGTAAATCTGGCTGTTAAAACCAATGTGGGCGAGGATACCAGAGGATGGGAAAACGGCTTGTATTTATTCGATTTATTCAGAATTAACTCCGGTAGCGGTTTTCTTGTAAGAAATGGTGTGAATGAGAATAATCTTAGTGCAAATGTCGGTATCGGATTAGGGTATGGCGAATTTGCCGGAAAGAGAATGGAGGTTACAACAGAGATTTATTTTGATAACGCTACACCGAAGGCAGATTATTCAATAAGCATTGATGGCGGAAGAACTGTTGTGGCTAACGGCAGAGATCTGACAGAGATGTCGGGTGTTAATGATTATACAAAAATTAAGAATATAGGATTCTTTGTATCAACATCTTCAGCTGAAGCTGATTATTATATTGATGATATTAAGATTTATAATAAGAGTACAATATTAGCTGACTTGGCAAATGATATTATTTTTGAGGACGAGAGTGCAGATTTGAAGCTCAATATAACGCCTGATGAGGGAGCGGTTCTTGCAATAAAAGATGAACAAGGCGAAAATGTAGAAGTAACAGAAACAATTTATAATGAAGAAACAAAAACTTTATCAGCTGTTCCGGCTGAAAACTTATCGGCAGGTAAATATACACTTGACGCAAGCGGTGTAACCGTAAATGAAGGAATGAGTCTTGAGAAAACAGAGTACGCATTTACCGTTATAAAGGAAGAAAAGATTATTAATGAGCAATTTGACAAAGATAACAGCAGTTGGGTTATAGCTGATAATGCTCAGTATTATGACAGTGATACTGAAAGCTATCTCCCGTATGAGGGAACAACCCTTACAAATTCAAATGGTAAAATGGTATTCCATGCACCTGACGCAAAAACTGCAAATGCATTGGGAAGACGTCCGTATATTATAAGAACATTTAATAACGGCAGAGGCATTAAGATTCCTACAAACGGACAAAGACTCATTATAAAAACAGGCATTACGTTACCTGAAGACGGAAACGGGATATGCTTTACAATGGACACAAACGTTCCGGAAGCAATAGAGGGTTGGGAAACCGACACATATTATTATGATTTGTTCAGAATTACCCCGACTTATGGTCTGATGGCAAGACAAGGATATGACGAAAACAGAATAAGCAGGAACGGTAATATTGGGGCAAGCTATGATATGTTCGCAGGAACACAAGCAGAAATTAAGATTGAAATATATCATGCCGACGGTAAACCCAAAGCCGATTATCAAATAATCGGCAACGGAAAAACAATTACCGCAAACGGTTGTGATTTGTCGCAGCACCCTCAAGTCGGAGAAGACTATACATATCTTAAAAATATTGCATTCACATCAGAAGGTGTTGCTACTGATTATAGTATAGATTATATTCAGATTTATCATGAATCGGGCGACAACAATATTGCATTTGTCGATGCAAACGGGGAAAACATCAAGACCCTTGACAACGGTAATGTATATGCCGATATTAATTATGTGTTAAATGGCGATGAAACAAAAGTATTGGCGGCGATTGCTTTGTATGAAGAGGTTGACGGTGTAATCGTATTAAAGGACATTGATGTAATTGAAAAAGAGTTAAAGGACCATGAGCTTTTTTATGACAGCAGCCTAAATGTAACTGTTACCGATAAAAATGCTCAATTTGTTAAGGTGTTTTTGTGGGATAAGGCTGCGTTAAAGCCTGTAGAAACAACCAAAGCTATGGGAAATTGACCGATAATTAATGGCAGGTGAATAAATGAGATTTAAAATTTTACACAGTATGCCTTGGGAAAGAATGACAAGATAAGTATTTTGAGAACAAAACATTGATTATTCAACAGCTATTTTAAAAATGGCAAAGACAACAAAACATGAGGTGAATTTTATGGTAAACAGAAAAAAGAAAGCGGTAGTGCTGGGATTATGTGTATCAATCATGACTACTTGCCTGCCTTGGGCTGCAAGAGCACAAACTGAAAGCTATTTAAATGATTGCTTTGAAAGCACTGTGGGAGATTGGGAGATTGGATATGCAAAATCATCTGAGGGTGACTACGCAGGTATAGAAATGACACAAGAGGACGGAATGTTGAAATTCACCTCTCCTATTGCAAAAGATGTATATGGTGCATACAGAAAACCTAATGTGATAAGAAAAATTAATAACGGAGCCGGAATTGCAATTCCGCAAAATGGTGATAGATTGGTTATAAAATCACGTGTTATAATACCTACCGGGGGAAGATTGGCATGTAAAATAAACTTGCCTGATACTCCCGCAAGCTGGAATGCGGCACGTGGTGCGCATATCTTATGGAATGTCGGCGGCGATGGTTTTCACAGAATGAACGGGTGTACACAGAGTACAACTTCACCAACTAATCATACATGGAGATTAAATGAGCATTTGGAAAATGCGGTGTTGGAAAATAAGCCTATGGATGTTACCGTGGAAATGTATAAACAAGGTGGAACATTCAGAGCAGACTATTCTGTAGTGGTTGCAGGTAATACTTACACATATACAGGTGCGGATTTAACACAATTCACTCAGGCAGAAGAAGATTATTCAACATTGAAAAATATTGCTTGTGTTGCCGAACAAACAACTGACGCTATGGATTATTACATAGATAATGTACAGATATATTATAAGAATGGGGTATCGGTAACGAGCAGGTTTTTAAATGATTTATCAAAGGGATATATTTGTGATACCGATGAATTTAAAATTGAATTTGGTGCAGATATGTCAGAGGATACATTAAATGCCGACAGTATTGTAATGACAAATGAAAAGGCTGAAACGATAGAATATAATGCTGAAAATGCTTATGATTCTGATAAACGCATATATACAATCAGTCCAATCGAACCGCTTGTTGACGGTGAATATACCATTTCCTTTGACTTTGATAAAATAAAATATTCGATTGATTTAGACGCACCCATTCAAAATGATATGTTAAGGAAAATAACCTTTAACTATTATGAAAATTTGCCGCCAAAGGCTCCGATTGCCGAAGAGGTAGGAATAGGCGGAACTATTGCGGTAAAAAGAAGTGTTACAGGTACATACAAATTTACTGATGAAAACGGTGACAGTGAATGTGAAAGTAAATATCAATGGTATGTATCGGACAGCTTAGACGGTGAATATTTACCGATTGATAATGCAAATAAAATAGATTTTACTATTCCTGAAAACTTTGAAGGAAAGTATATAAAATTTGAAGTAACACCTATGAGTGAAAATGAACCGTATTACGGGGATGCGGTAAGGTCTGAAGCGGTGCAGGTTTTATCGGGAATGGCACTGTATCCGAACTTGCTTAAAAACCCTGATTTTGAAACCGGAGATATGACAGGCTGGCAGTATGATTCACAGCAGATGAACGCTGATGTTATAAATGACGGAACGGCACAAAGCGGAAACTATTATATGGCCGTTACGAACAGATTGATAAATGCATATTATTATAATCAAAGAATTACAATCAAGGAAAATGAAACTTATCTTTTTAACGGATATGCAAGAATCCATAAAAATGCTGCCGTTGAAGAATTTGGATTATTTCCGTATCTTGAATCAAAGCCCGGTAATGCATGGTCAGATTTGACAATAAATGATTCGGTTAATATGAAAAAAGGTGAGGACTGGAAGCAGATTTCAAAGGTATTAACCTGTGTACCTGTTGAAGGTGCAGAAACAATAACAACCGGTGTTTCGCTTTTGACATGGCCTGCCGGAAAGCCGGGATATGATTTTTGCGTTGACAATCTTTACTTTGGTGAGCTTGAAATAGGGGATATTGAGGTTAATGTGCCTGAAAGTATACAAATCCCCGAAATAGGTGAGGTTTCCTATTCAATTTCGGGAAAGCCTTTGAATCAGCTTGGATTTGACAAGGGGCTTACAGAACAGAAAGTTACCTGGAAACTGCCGGAAGAAACAAGAGGTGTATATATTAAGGACAATAAAATATTTGTTACAAAGGATGCAATAGCAGGCGATGTGATTTTGGAGGCAATATGTACTCCCAACGGATTGCCGGGGGTTATGGACTTTTCAAAGGAAGTTGCAATTCCTTTACTTACCAATGACAACAAGACGCCGATGATTGAAAATGTTTCATTGACAGGTACTGTTATTACAGGTAAAGAATTAAAGGTTGATTATAATTATTATCAAATAGACAGCGAAGAAGACGCATCACAAATAGAATGGTATTACTCAGATATTGATGGGAATAATTTTTCAATCATACCAAATACTGCGGGCAAAAGCTATGTTGTGGAAGCTGCATATGCAAACGGAAAGATTAAAGTAAAAGTGCAAGCCAAAACCGAAAGCGGAATTTTGGGGAGTGTATATGAGAGTAATCTTGTATATGTTCCGAGTGCACCGGAGGTATCAAATATAAAAATTTCCGATGGCAGATTTGTTGATGAGAAAATTGTGGGAGCATATGAATATTTTGATAGAAACGGCGACAAACAAGCAGGCGAAAAATTCCGTTGGTTGCGTTCGGACAGCGAAAACGGCACATATACAGCTATTCCCGGTGCAACCGAAGCTGAATATGTTTTGACAGATGATGATGTTGAAAAGTATTTAAAGCTTGAGGTTGTAGCTGTGAGTGAAAATGAACCTACAGAAAGCGTACCGACTATAAGTGCAGCCGTTAAGGGCCCGTCATATCCGTATGCTACGAATGTTCGCATTAATCAGTCGAGCAATCTTTTGACAGGTGAATATAAGTATAATAGCGATAACGGAGCAGTTGAGGGAGATACTGTTTGCAAGTGGTATAGGAACGGTGTATTAGTCGGAACAGGCATGAGCTATAAAACAACAGAAAACGGCACATACATATTTGAAGTAACTCCCGTTGCACAAAAGAAGCCATATGAAGGAAAACCTGTAAGCGCTTCGAAAAATGTAACGGTAAAATCATCGGGCGGAGGCGGTGGAGCCGCATCTTCGTCCGGCGGTAGTTTGGGATATACTCCAAATGGTGGAATTTCTAATGTTATTTCAGAAATAGTTAAGCCTGCAAATGAAGAAAAAACAAAATTCAGCGATATATCAAATCATTGGGCAAAGGAATATATCGAAAAGGCAGTTGAGCTTGGAATAATTGAATCAGACGAGTCCTTATTCAGACCGGACGATATGGCACTCAGAAGTGATTGTATTTCGTGGATTGCTGATGCTTGTTATATTGAGGCGGTTGAATATAGGAATGAATTTGAAGATGTTAAAAGCGAAGATGAATTTTCAGGAAAACTCCAGGCTTTAGTTGATATTGGCGTTATCAGCAAAGATGTTAATTTCAGACCGCAGAGAAATATAACAAGAGAGCAGATGTGCAAGGTTATCGCAAAGGTTTTGGAATATAAAATGAAAGAATTACCGCAAGAAGTGAATTTAAAGGGAATGTTTTCCGATTATAACGATATTTCGGAGTGGGCAATACCTTATGTAGAGGTTGCAGTGAGCTTCGGAATGATGAACGGTGTCGGAAATGATTTATTTGCACCTAAAGGAAATATTTCAAGAGCACAAATAGCTACACTGATATGCAGATTAACAGAGAAAATCGGAGGAGCAAAATGAGAAGAAAATTTGCAATAATATTGAGCCTTATAATGTTTTCTCAAAGCGTTGCATTTGCAAAGTATTTGGATAATAATGAGGAAGTAATGGATAGTGTTTATAAATTTGACGTGGGTGATTTCGTAAAGGAAGACGATGAGGTCGTTCACAGAGATGTTTATCAGGATGCTATCGATATAGTTTGTGCATTGGGCATAATGGAAACAAATGATAAAGGAGATTTCGCCGGCGAGGAGTCTTTGAGCAACAATGACTTTATAAATGCATTGAAGGCATTGAAGGTAAATGCGTATATTGGCGGAGAGGTTATTGACGGGAGCATTACTTTTGCACAGGCATTTGAGGCAATGGTCAGTGCTTTGGGGTATGATATTTATAAAACTCTTAACAATGATTCCGGTTCATGGGTTTATAAAACAGCTGTAATGCTTGGCTTAAACAAGAATCTTGATGTTACCTTGAATAAAACAATTCAAAGACGTGAATTTGCTCAAATGTTAGTTAATTCCTTTGATGTAAGCATTGGAAAAACCGATTATAACGGTAATTTTGATGTCGTTGAAGATATGAACATTTTAAGCCAAAATCTTGATATTTATGAAATTTCAGGGTTTGTAAACGGAAATGAGATGTATAATATATATTCCGGCAGTGCTGCCGGAAAAGACACCATAGAAATTGATAAAGAGGAATATAAATGTTATAATTCGGATTATGCTTTGAATTTTATCGGTAAAAGAGTTACAGGATATGTTTACGTGTCCGATTATAACGAAAGAGAGATTTTGTATCTGACCGATGATAAAAAAGACAATTCGGTACTAATCAATTTTAATAATATATTTGATGTAGAGGATTACATCAAATATGAAGCTGACGGAAAAGAAAAAAAGATAAATATAAAAAATATTGAATATGTTATATTTAACGGAAAAAAAGTCAATGTTTCAGCTCTTTATGATTACACAAAATATGACGGTACTGTTTTGATTTCATCAACAGACAAAAATTCTCATTATAATTGTATGATTATTAACACATATTCATATTATGTTATACATTCCGTAGATAAGCATGAAGAGCAAATTTACTTGAAAGACAATGCTTTATTTGAGGGTGAGAATTATATTGACTTGGGGAATGACGGAAAAATAATTTGCAGTCTTGATAAAGAGCTTTGCGAATATACGTCACTGAGCGCAGGTCAATCCATAAGAGTGTGGCAGAATACGGAAAAGACATTTACCGTAATTGAAGCCTCGTCCGAACAGGTAAGCGGAAAGGTAGCAGAGATTGACAATGAAAACGGAATTATAAGAATTGGCACAGAAGAGTATTATCTGTCATCAAGATTTCGTAACGCAGGTAAAGAAACAGAATTTAAGAGCGGTGATTACGGCAGATTTTATGTTACTGTTGACAGATACATTGCAGGTTTCAAAAACGGTGATGTAACAACCTATGCGTATTTATCGAAAGTATTTGAAGATGATGAAAACGATACTGTTAAGTGTAATCTTTTTACGCAGGATAATAAGTGGGTTACTTTAGAACTTAAGAAAAAAATCACACTTGACGGTGTAAAGGGTGTGGAACGGAATGCGGCACTTCAAAGAATAAAAGACGAGAACATGGATAAAACAATTGTCAGATTTAAGCAAAATTCCGAAGATGAGATAATGTTTCTGGACACCTTGATTGATACTGAAGATGAAGCAGGTGATGAAATGCGTTTAAAGCTTGCCTTTGATGGTAATGTAACTCAAAGCTGGATTGGCGGAACATGGTTCAGAACTGATTTGGCGCCGAGAATGGAAAACGGGACGCCTGTATTTCAAATTCCCGAGGATGAATCAAAGACAGAAAGGTTTAAATGTACCGATTCCTCAACTTTATCTGATGATGAGAAGGAAATATATATAAAAATGTATACTGTAGATGACTTTAATTTTGCCAGGGTTGCCTTAATGGGTGAAGCGCAACAGTCATTGGATTGGGAAACACAATATTGGTTTTATATAGAACGTGTTTTAACAACTTGGGATGAAGATGAGGAGGAATTAGCATATCAATTAATCGGTAAGCGTATGCAAATCGGTAAGATAGACTCCGTTACTGATTATGAGCTTTATGTTTCCGAATCGGTAAAAACAAAGATTGAAGAAAAATACCCGAATGGTATTGCTGCCGGTTCATTGTTAAAAGCCACATATTCATCGGATTCCTATTTGATAAATGCCGAGGTTAAATTTAAGAATGCTGTTTTGCCGGACGAGTTTATCGGTGACAATAATTCGTATTATTACAAGCTTTTCTGCGGAAATATAATAGATATAGACACAGAAAGACTTAGCAGAGGATATGTTGCAGTTCAGGCATTATCAAGAAAGTATTATTTCCCGATTAATAACTTAATTATAATTGATAAAGATACAAAGAAAGCCAGAGCAGGAAGTGTCGGAGATTTACATATAGGCGAAAAAATGTATGTGTATAAAGGCGCGGGCGGAGGTCGTATTTGTGCGGTGGTAAGATAATGTTGTAAACGAGCTTCAATAAAATTTGAAGCGGGAGGGGGGGCGCGGACATATTCTTGGACTATTTTATGCTGTTAATCCAAGACTATGTCTGTACTCTACCGGGCTCATATAGTCCAGTGACTACTTAATTCGTTTCGTGTTATACCAGTTAATATAACTGTTAATTTCATCGATGAAAGCCTCCATAGATACATCTATCCATGAACGTCCGTAAAACATTTCATTTTTTAGTCTGCCGAAAAATCCTTCACAGGCTGCATTGTCAGGTGAGCACCCTTTCTTCGACATAGAACGTGTCAGTCCGGCTGTTTCCATTCGTTCTATCCAGCCCGGCCACCGATAATGGCTTCCTCTGTCTGTATGTATAAGGGGGTGTTCAGAGGGCAATAGTGTGCCAATAGCATCCTTAAGCATTGAATTGACTAAGATGGAATCAGGTGTTCTACTGATATTCCAGCTTACAACCATTCCATCAAAACAGTCGATTATAGGTGAAAGATAGACTTTTCCGGCAGGAATTGCAAATTCCGTTATATCAGTAAGCCACTTTGTATTTGGCTGCTCTGCATGAAAATCACGATTGATTATATTATCTACCTCAGGAGTAATTTCGCCTCTATATGAACTATATTTCTTCGTGCGTTTTGCCGGTACTACTAAATTTTCAGCCTTCATAATACGACGGACGATTTTCTCCGAAACAGTATTTCCTAACTTCTTAAGTTCTTCATGAATTCGCCTATAGCCATAACAATTTCTGCATTCTTTGAAAATTTCTTTTATCTTGATTCGCAATTCATAATATTTATCCGGCTTTTTAATCACATTTTCCTGGTAATAGTAGCTGCTTTTTGCTATTCGCAGAAATTTTAATAACTGCGGCAGTGGATACTTGTTCTTCATGGCATCAATAACCACTGCTTTTTCATGGTTTTTTAGTTCCGTTATATTGATGCCGGGGTCTTTTTTTAACAGATTTAATGACTCTTTTAATACATCGACTTCCATTTGCAGCTGCTTTATTTGATCCTGTAGCTCAGAAATGTCCTGCACCGGCACAGATTCTGCATTAAAGTCAATATTTTCTCTTTTGATTTGTTTTTTAGATGACATAAGTCCTGCTACAAAGTCAGCTGGACAGACGAGAGAAAATCTATTTGCTACACCACTCCCGGCGGCAAAAAATGCAGAGATTACAGACTGCACGAAGATAAGTTTTTGAAGGAGAATATGGAAAATGAATTCAACTTTAGAGGAATTAAAAAGTATGAACCGACAGATGCAGGACTTAACACCGATTTTAAATCGCCTGGATATTTTGGAGGAGAAAATCGAAGCTCTGTCACATCAGGACAGGGACAGACTGACGGCGGAATTGAATTTGCTTTCAACACAGGCTGGGAAAATTCAAGAAGAACTTTTTACAAAAACCGAGAAAGGGTTAAAGAAAATTCGCATAGCGGTGTATCGCATAACAGTGGCGTTAGTGATTTCAATAATCTCAATTACGGCATTGGTAAAAGGGTGTTTAGCCTTGTTAAATCTGTTTCGGGGATAAGCAAAAAGAAAGGTTATGACGAGGACGACACGGCAGCAATATCTCTTATAACAGGTCTGTCCGCCGCATCGGTTTGCATATTGATTGAATTGATTAAAAACGCACGCGATGAAGATTTGACGGAGGACTACATAGAGGAGATGGTTGAAAAACTCGGCGGAAATGAAGGAAACGAGCTCGGCGGTATGAAAATGCAGTGAAATTAAATAATAAAAATTGAATATTTGGATTTTGACGGACATAGTATGTAATATAAATCTGATTTGGAAATGGAGGACTTTATATGAAAGGACAAGTTTTACATATAACCTTCCATAATCCAAATACAAGGTCGGACTCCGAAAAAATAGCCGGTGAATTTATTTCACGGGCGGCAACGGGAGTATTGACCAAGATGATTTTAGATAATCAAGAAAAACGAACCTTAAAAAATAGCTCTGAATCAGAAAGTGATTTGGATTAGGAAATAAATAG
>CAKSDE010000030.1 GCA_934444735.1 uncultured Clostridia bacterium
TTTCCTCCTGTTTTTGTGTTTATTTTATTATATCATATTTTGCATCATTGTGTCTACTTTTTTAGTATAGCACCAAAAAGGACATTGAAACAGTCAAGCAGTATCCGAAGGTTGAGGATAAATTTAACACAATGACGATTGACGGGTTTGGATATTTTGAAAAGGAAAAAGCGGGTAATGCTCTCATTGAACGCTGCAAGAAAATGACCTCGGAGGAGCCGGTGAATATCGGTGATTACCGGGGTTTTTCTATGGAGCTTTCCTTTGACAGCTTTCAAAAATTATTCTATGTAACCCTTGTCGGGAGCTTGTCGCACAAGGTTGAACTCGGAACAGATGTGTTCGGTAATATTCAGCGTATCGACAATGCTTTGGACGGTTTTGAAAAACGGCTTGAAACCGAAAAAGAAAAACTTGCAAACACCAATACGCAGTACGAAACCGCAAAAATCGAAGCAAAACGAGCGTTTCCGCAGGAAGCGGAATTGCAGGAAAAAACAAAACGCCTTGCCGCAGTTGAAGCACTGCTCAAAATGGATAAAAAGGACGATAATGTTATCGACACAGATGTTTCCGATGCAGAAGTGCCGCAGCGAAAGCGTGAATACGCTATGGCAAGGTAAAATAAAAAAGAAAGGTTGATTATAAATGAATATTAAAAAAGTAAGCCTAATAGGAAAAACTATTAAAATATGCCGAAAACATAACGGACTTACACAAGCTGAGCTTGGCGAAGAAATTGGTTTTCCAAAGAAAAATGCCGGAGTGCGCATTGCAAGTATGAATGTGAGAGCAGATACGCAACCAAACATATTCTTGAAAAGTTGGCGAAACAACTCGGCATACACAGATTTGCAATATCAAGACTGTCTGTCGATTCCGAGCTTGAAACGCTCCACACGTTGTTTAAGATTGATATGCTTTACGGACTCAATTGGAGTAAAAACGGCGATGGTGTCATATCGCTGTCATTTCCTGATAACTGCAAAACTGTAAACCTATACTTGAAAAAAGTGTATGAAGCTCGGCAGGCATTGATGCGTGGAGAAATTACCTATGATGATTATAACCATATAGGCAAGGGTGTGTTTTCGCGCTATTATTCACAGTGGATTTTGAGAAAAATGCAAATTCCAAACTGTGGAGAGTAGTATGGAAATATTCTTTAAGGTTAGTTGAGCGACGATTCGGAGTTTGCATTTTTTTGTGCGTTGGCTTCGGGTTGGCGCACTTTTTTTGCTTGCAAATTTATAACAGGGAAAGAAGGGAATATTTAAAAGTTATGGTAAATGGGGAAGGTGCTGCAAAAGATAAATTTGTATTTGAAAGGAAGGAATAAAATGAAAAAAACATTATTAGCTTTTGCTTTGCTTGCATCATTGATATTATCGTTGACTGCCTGCAAAAGTAATGAGCCGCTAAATAACCAAAATGCCGATTTGGAGAGCAGTGATACAAACGGCAACTTTAACAACAATGATTCCGATACATCATCTAAAAATGCAAAATCGTGGCTGGATTTGTTCGACGGCAAACAAAAGGTTTGGTTCCTTGTGACTGAGAACGAGCTTTCATATGATTCGGTTGTATCAGCAGTTTTTGTTACAGAAAATAAAAAGGTTACAAAAGCCTATTATTGTAACCGTAATGCTAAAAATATTAATCCTGAAATTCCTGAATATAACAGCGATTTATGGAAATTAAGCGATTTTGACAGTTTAAGCGACGATGAAATTTTAGAAAAGGTAAACAGTTCATATTTTGACGCTTCCGTTACATATACTTTAGACGCGTTCAATGTTTCTGCCGGAGCAACCGAACAACTCACATATGAAAAAAATGACTTCCCGTATACCATTCAATATACAGGAGAATTGGATAATTCAGGAAATAATCTTGAAGATGAAGAATTAAAATTGTTGGAACATTTCAGAGAGAAAAATTTGAGATTCAGCATTGAATCATCGGTAAAACCGACAGAAATTAAAAGTGAACAGTATTCGGGAATATCCGGCTATACATGGGACGGCAACGGTTTGCACTATATTGTCACAAAAGCAAAGCTCGGAGATTTATCGAATATAGGAAATGACGACGCTTCAGGGATAACGGAATGGTGAAATAGGGCAAAAAACAAGCATATCTTTTGATATGCTTGTTTTTATATATACTCGTATCTTTAGGATCAAACCACACCGTAAGCGAGCATTGACTGTGCAACCTTCAAGAAACCTGCGATATTTGCGCCGGCAACGAGATTACCCTCCATACCGTACTCTTTTGCAGCATTTGCAGAGTTGTGGTAAATGTTTGTCATGATGTCCTTGAGCTTTGCGTCAACTTCTTCAAATGTCCATGAATATCTCATAGAATTCTGGCACATTTCAAGAGCCGAAGTTGCAACACCGCCGGCATTTGCAGCCTTAGCAGGCCCGAAAAGAACGCCGTTTTTCTGGAATGTTTCGATAGCTTCCGGAGTTGAAGGCATATTTGCACCCTCTGCAACAGCATAGCAGCCGTTTGCAACAAGTGCTTTTGCCGATTCTTCGTTGACTTCGTTCTGAGTTGCGCACGGAAGAGCAATATCGCATTTGATAGTCCAGATGCCAGAGCAGCCTTCGTGATATTCAGCTGACGGATGAGTTGCTGCATATTCTTTAATACGTTTACGCTCAACCTCTTTGAGCTGCTTAACAGCGTCAAGATCAATACCGTTCTTGTCGTAGATATAGCCGTTTGAATCGGACATAGCAACAACTTTAGCGCCGAGCTCTGTAGCCTTTTCAACAGCGTAGATAGCAACGTTACCCGAGCCTGAAACAACAACTGTTGCGCCCTTGAAAGATTTGCCTGCCGCCTTTAACATTTCGTCTGTGAAGTAGCAAAGACCGTAGCCTGTAGCCTGAGTACGAACCAAGCTTCCGCCGTATGTCAAGCCTTTGCCTGTCAGAACGCCTGTGTATTCGTTGCGGATTCTCTTATACTGTCCGTACAGATAGCCGATTTCTCTTCCGCCGACACCGATATCGCCTGCCGGAACGTCTGTATCAGCACCGATGTGCTTTGAAAGCTCAGTCATGAAACTCTGGCAGAAACGCATAACTTCCATGTCTGATTTACCTTTAGGATCGAAGTCCGAACCACCCTTACCGCCGCCGATAGGCAAGCCTGTGAGTGAATTTTTGAAGATCTGTTCAAAACCGAGGAACTTGATAATTCCTTCGTAAACTGACGGGTGGAAACGAAGTCCGCCCTTGTATGGACCTATAGCACTGTTAAACTGGATTCTGAAACCGCGGTTTATCTGTACTTTGCCGTTATCATCAACCCAGGGAACTCTGAACTTTATGATTCTTTCAGGTTCAACAATGCTGTCGATAACTCCTTTTTCTATAAATTCCGGATGGCGTTCGATAACAGGTTCAAGTGATTCCAAAACCTCTCTTACAGCCTGATGGAATTCCGGTTCTGCGGGGTTACGTGCAATTACCTTTTCCATAACTCCGGCAAGATAAGTATTTTTGATACTCATATGTTTTTACCTCCTAAGAAAATCTCTGTCATTCATAACAACGCATAAATAACAAGTATAATATACCATTAATTAAAATCAAGGTCAATTGCTTTTTTGTATAAAATTTTTTAAAAGCGCATATGCGCCTATGTATTCTACAGAAATTTTTTTTAAAATATCGGAAAAATCTCAAAAAAACTCTTGATAAAATAAAAATTTTGAGTTATAATTAAGAGGTGCGTGTTTGGTGCGCGAATATGAATAAGTTTGTAATTTGCAAGTGTTTTGGTTTAAACACTCTTTTTTTGTATTCGGATAGAGTTTGCCTATATAATAATTTGTTTTTTACTGCGGTATTCTTTTGGTGTGAGGCGGGCATATTTTTTAAAGACATAGTTAAAGTAGCTCTGGCTTTCAAAACCGCAGTCGAGCGCAATTTCGGAGATGGGAGCATTGCTTTTTATAAGCATTTCTTTTGCGTGAATTATTCGGACATTTAAAAGATATTGAGCGGGTGTCATGTTTTTTACCGATTTAAAAACGGTGTGGAAAAAGTTCGGACTCAAATTAACCGATGCGGATATATGCGAGAGCATGATATGCTGTGAATAATTTTTTTCTATAAATTGGCATGCTGAAAATACTGCCGGCAGGTAGCGTTCATACTTGCCGCAGTATTTTTTTTCGTTTCCTGTCAGCAAAAGACTGATCAGCTCTGCTAAAACCCCTTGCTGAAAAAGAGTTTTGTTTATTCCGGTCAGTTTATGTGAAACGATAGCGATGTCCTTGAAGGTATTCTTTATTTTATCTATATTTGACGGCGAAAAGATGGACGGAAGCGTATCCAAAGCAGACATAATTTCGGGATTGCCGCAATGAAAATGAACATAATAGCTTTCAAAGGCTCCGATAGTGTAGCGGTAATCTCCCGGTTTTGCCACAAGTATATTTTCCGTGCTTTGTTTATATTTAACATCGTTGATTACGCTTATATGCTCATCGGTGGAATAAAGCTCAAACTCATATTTTGTTACTTTTCTTCTTGGTGACTGCGGTTCTGAATATACATTTTTTGATATATAATATCCTGTAGCGATTATGTCGAATATTTTACTCATAATGACCTCCAAAATTGGATAAGATTTCTAAAAAAACAAATAATATTTTAATATAAAAACGTAATTTAATCTGATATACTGATTATAATAATTATATTTTAAAAATGACATTTTGTCAATATCTAAAAAGGAGAAATAAAAAAATGAAAAAATTTGAAGTAAAAAATCATGAACCGAGTTACGTGCCCGAAGGGGAATGGGAGCTTATATGGAGCGATGAATTTGACGGGACAGAGCTTGATATGACAAAATGGGATTACAGATTGCATATGTGGGGGGAACGCCATGTGACATGGGGAACGGAAGGTGTCAGACTGAACGGTAACTCAAACGCTGTGTTTTTTGCTTATAAAAAGGATGGCGAGATATGTTCTTCACAAATTCAGACAGGGTATAATTATACAGACGCTATACCTGAGCAAAAAGAAGGTATGAATGCCGGGTTGACATGGCCACTCGGTAAATTCAGAAAGCACAAGTTTTTACATACATACGGATATTATGAATGCCGCTGTAAATTGCAGAAAAAACCGGGTTGGTGGTCGGCTTTTTGGCTGCAATCTCCGATCATAGGCTGCTGCGACGATACCGCTGTTGCAGGAGTTGAGAACGATATAATGGAGAGCTTTCACCCGGGGATTGTAATACCGCACTGCAACCACTATAACGGTTACGGCCCGGATCATCAAATGCAGGAGAACGGCAAAGGAGCAGAGCTTAGCTTGGACGAGTATCACACATTCGGAATGTTGTGGGACGAAAACGGATATACTTTTTATATAGACGGCAAAGAGGACGGTCACAGCGACGGACCTGTTTCACACAGACCGCAGTTTATATTGCTTTCGACCGAAATAAACGGTTACAGAGAAGCGGGAAGAAAGGCTACCGAAGAGGCAAAAAAAGCCGTTGGTGATGAATTTATTGTTGATTATGTAAGAGTTTTTGAGAAGGTAAAATAAAAAATATATAAAATTGAATATATAGTTTGTTTGGTGAAAATAAACAAAAAATATGTGTCGTTTTTTTTTTTTTTTTTGATATGTTGTGCTGATTTTGGAGAATAATCGTTGCAAAACCAAAATACGGCTGATATAATGAGAAAGAAATATGTGTGGTCGAATTTGACGGAAAATTAAAAAAAGTTGTTTTATAAATTGTAGATTGTGCAATAAGCTTTATTACAACTTTTTAGAAAGCAGGTGAAAAAATGAGGAAAATTTTTATTTTGCTGACGCTGATATGTGTTTGTTCTTTCGGAACAAGCATAAGCGGTACGGCATTTGCCGAAGAAGAGGGGGAATCGGTAAACGATACCTTTTCGGGCTTTGACGGACTTGTTCCCAAAGGCTGGGGGTTCGGCGAAAATGCGGTCTGGAACGGCTGCAAAGGGACGATAGGGGAAAATAAACTGAAATTCGTGCATATAGGCAAAAAATTAGGGTTTCCTTCGTGGAGAAAGCTTGAAACGGCATGGACGGATAAAATCGTTTTGGTGAGCTATGATTTTAAAATGACATCTACGGTCGATCGTGCCGCATATTTCCCGAGAATCGGCAATGGCGTAAACGAAAAAGATACAAGTAAAATCGTTACATACATGAGCTTTGCGGGAGACAAAATCACCTTTTCGGAAATCAAGGACGGAAAAAGAAAAGATACCGAATTGCCGATAAAGCTTGAAGTCGGAAGTTCATACAAGTTCGGTTTTGAAATTGACTTAAAAGATCGCAGACAAAATCTTTATATTGTAAAAAATAATACGGAATATTATGAGTTAAGAGATTGTAATTTTTACAATAATGACGTCAACAGCATAAAATACGTATATTTTCTGACATATCTTGCTGAGGGCGCTGAAGCGCTGGGCGAATATGAGATAGATAATTTCCAAGTAAGAGAGAAAAACGATGAAACATTTGCAAAATTCCAGGAGATGCTTTGCAGGGATTATAAGGTCAATGTAGATACTCTAAAAGATGTGCGCAAGCTGCTGAACGATAAAGATGTACTGCTTTTTGTAAATACTCCGTATGCGGTAACAAAAGCGAAAAGAACACTTTTAGATACCGGGTGCGATGAGGTTATGCCGATTATAAAAAACGGCACAACACTGGTACCGTTAAGGTTTATTGCGGAAAATATCGGAGCTGCGGTTTCATATGACAGCGGTAAAATCGAGGTTCTTTACAAAAACAAGAAAATACTCCTTACCGCAGGGAGTGCAGAGTATTATTTAAACGGTGAGAAAAAGATGTTTGATACGCCCGTTGTGATTATAAACGGAAGAACGATGGTTCCGCTAAGAGCAATATCCGAGAATTTCGGCATGGAGATTTTATGGCGAGACGATGGGCTTATCGGAATTTGCACTGATGAAAAAGAGCTGGGGAAGAGTGTGGATAAATATTATGATCGAATTATAAAAACTTTCGGACTTTATGTACGTACGGACGGAAATGATGAGAATGACGGAAGTATAAAAAATCCGGTAAAAACCATGGAGGCGGTAAGAGAATTGGTGTACGGGCTAAAGAGCGGCGACGGAATACCCGAGGGCGGCCTTACCGTTTATTTTGATAAGGGCAGTCAAATATAACACTGTATACGGAAATACGGTTTACAGCTCACAGGGTATATATACCGACGGGAATGTGGTAAAATACGGGAATATTGAAATCGATCAGACAAAGGATATAGCGATATACAGATGAATAAATTTGTGCTTCGGATATAAAAAATATAGCGGAAAACTATTGATAAAAAAGAGCGAATATGATATAATAAAATATATTGTATTGGCTCTTTTTCTTTTTAAGAAAACGGGACTTGACAGAAAAATAAAGGAGATGTAATAAATTATGAAATTAGGTATAGTTGGACTTCCGAATGTCGGCAAGTCTACTTTGTTTAACGCGATAACGCAGGCAGGAGCCGAATCGGCAAACTATCCGTTTTGTACGATTGAACCGAACGTGGGCGTTGTCGATGTCCCGGATGAGAGAATAGATGCTTTGGCAAAGATGTATAATCCAAAGAAAGTCACAAGAGCGTATATTGAATTTGTTGATATTGCAGGTCTTGTAAAAGGTGCGTCGAAGGGTGAGGGACTCGGGAACAAGTTTTTATCACACATAAGAGAAGTGGACGCAATCGTCCATGTTGTAAGATGCTTTGAGGATGCCAATATCACTCACGTTGACGGCAGTATTGATCCTCTGCGTGATATTGAAACTATAAATCTTGAACTGATATTTTCCGATATTGAGATAATTGACAGACGTATCGACAGGACTAAAAAAGCAATGAAGGGCGATAAAAGTCTTGCTGCGGAGGTAGAGCTTTTAGAGAGAGTAAAGGCGGCAATGGAGGAAGGAAAGCCTGCAAGAAGTCTTGAATATACCGAAGATGAATTGGCGATTATAAAAGATGTGGCTCTGATTTCGATGAAGCCTGTTTTGTATGCGGCAAATGTGTCGGAGGACGACTTTTCAAAAGGAATTGAGAATAATAAATACGTAAATGCGGTAAAAGAGCTTGCCGAAAAAGAACACTCGGAAATTATGCCTGTTTCGGCAAGAATCGAAGAGGAAATATCGCAGCTTGATAATGATGAAAAAGCGATGTTTTTACAGGAACTCGGCATGGAGGAATCGGGGCTTGACCGTCTGATAAAGGCAAGCTATAAGCTTTTGGGATTAATAAGCTATCTTACGGCAGGAGAACCCGAGGTAAGAGCATGGACTATTACAAAGGGTACGAAAGCTCCGCAGGCGGCAGGTAAGATCCACAGTGATTTTGAGCGCGGATTTATCAGAGCCGAGGTTGTTGCATACAAGGATCTTATGGAATGCGGCAGTATGAATGCGGCAAAGGAAAAGGGATTGGTACGCTCCGAGGGCAAGGACTACGTCATGAAAGACGGAGATATAGTTCTTTTCAGATTTAATGTATAATCCCGTTTGCTGCGGTATCACATACATAAAAAGCAGGCTTGAAGCCTGCTTTTTTCTCATATGCGGCTTCTGTTTGAAATATGAATTTATCGACCGAATCGTCGGGGACAATACAATAGAGTGCGGTGCCGTCAAATGCGGGACGAAAAGCGCATATATCGGCAGAAGAGACGACGTCAAATAACCGTGTCAGCTCTTTTGAACCTATTATATTTAAAAGTTCACGTGATGATGCATTAATCAGGTCGCAAAGCTCGCGTAACAATGCGACTTTCGGATAGGCAGAGATCCTTTGGCGTTCATTTATGCAAAAATCAAGAAGCTGCTTTTGCTGTGCGGGTATATCGGTAAGCATTTCCCGGGAAATATCGCAGACTTTAAGGTTTTTTTCAAGGTGCTCTCCGAGCGTTTTTACGGCATCATTTACCTTTCTTTGAAGATATGCATTTTTAATGTCGGCGGTAACAATAATTATTTTATGCCCGGAAATCGGCAGCGGGTAGCTTTTGAAATCCGATTTATCGTATACCATGGCACGATGTGATTTTGCATTCACAGCTAAAATGAGCGATATTTGTTCTTGCGGTTCACTTTTTAAAATCGGTATTTTTTTATCTTTTTCCGAGATTGAAAAAAGATCCGACAAAAGCACAAAAAGCGCACCTGTTTGGTTATGAAAGACAGAGCTTACGGTGTTATGAGAAAATAAGAAATCGGCACCGTTTATCGGCAAGTGGGGGGATAGGGAGGCTATCATATGAAAAATGTTTTTTGCATAATTTTCTTCATGATATTGTAAAAGCTTATCTTTAGGGCAGGTATAAGAGGTGTTTGAATCGCTTGACTGAACGGAAAATGCAGGTGTATCTTTCGGAGCATACGCAATTGCAGTGCCGGCGGAAAGCGAGGTTACAAGAGCAGTACCGGGCGTTATATCGCCCAAAAGAAAAAGCGGTGTGCCGCAAAAAGCACAGTCGATGCTGCGATTGGTATTGAATCTTATTTTGAAATCGTCCTTTAGAGTTGTATAGTTCATAATTTCGTCCTCTTAAAATAAAGTTTTTTTTAGTTTTATCGTTATTTTGTTTTTTTATTCTAAAATTAATGCAAAAACAAAACATTTGTTCTTTACATTTGGCATTTTTTGTGATAAAATATAATTATTATCTGAATATCAGCAGTACTGGGAGGGAATGATTTGGATAACCTCGAAAAGGTTGAAGGAAATGTAGTTGATATAGTCTTTTCAAATCCCGAAAACGGATATACCATTTGTGAAATAGACAGTAAACAAGACGGCGTTTTTACCGCTGTGGGATATATGCCGTATATAAGCGAAGGAGAACGTGTCGCGATAAGCGGAATGTGGGTTAATCACCCCGAGTACGGCGAACAGTTTAAGGCGGAGTTTTACGAAAGCGTTCTTCCGACAGAGCTGGACGCTATAGAACGCTATCTTTCGTCGGGAATAGTGCCGGGGATACGTGAGGCGACTGCAATAAAGCTCGTTGAGCATTTCGGCGCAGATGTTTTGAATATAATGCTTACAGAGCCGTCCCGACTTAGCGAGATTAAAGGAATATCCCCTAAAAAGGCAAAGCAGATAGGCGAGGATTTTGCCGATTTGCAGTCGGTGCAGGGGATAGTCCTGTTTTTGCAGCAGTATAAAATATCGGCAAATATGGCGATGAAGGTACATCAAGCATTAGGTACAAATGCTGTTGAAATGATAAAAAAGAACCCATATGTTCTTTCGGATATGGTTGACGGTATAAGCTTTAAAACAGCCGATAACATCGCATATCTTATGAGTATTCCGAAGAATAATCCCGAGAGGGTTCGTTCGGGATTAAGATATTTTCTTCATCAGGCGGCATATGTTTCGGGGCATACCTATCTGCCGTTTGAACTGCTTATAGAACAAGGATCGCATAATCTTGATATTACCCGAGATGAAGCGGAAAATGCATTAAATGAGCTTGTTTTGGAAAAGGATATGTTTTTTGACGAGATTGACGGCGTTAAGGTGTGTTATCTTGCAGCTTTGGCACAGGCAGAAAATTATGTAACGCTGAGATTGGCATCACTAAAGAACAATATAACAAAAATGAACATGACCGATAAAGCGCTTGAAGATATGATAGCCGACATCATGGAAGAAGAAGGTGTAACTCTTGCGCCGGAACAGTTCGAGGCGGTAGAAACAGCGGCAAAATCGGGGTGTATGGTCATAACCGGAGGGCCGGGAACAGGAAAAACCACAACCATAAATACGATTATAAAAATGCTCGGGAAAATGCGCTTTAATATAGCTTTGGCAGCACCCACAGGAAGAGCCGCAAAAAGAATGAGTCAGGTGTGCGGAATGGAGGCTATGACGATTCACAGACTCCTCGGCGTTCAGCGGACAGACGGCGGAAATAACAGTGTTTTTGCACATGATGAGGAAAATCCGCTGCAAGCCGATGTAATTATAATTGATGAGATGAGTATGATTGATATATCGCTCATGCAGGCATTTTTGAAGGCAGTAAAACGCGGTGCGCGAGTTATAATGTCGGGCGACGCGGATCAACTGCCGTCGGTTGGCCCCGGGAATGTTTTAAAAGATATAATATCCTCGGGAATGATCCCGGTTATTCGCCTGGGACGGATTTTTCGTCAGGCACAAGAGAGCCTTATAGTTGTAAATGCACATAGGATCAATCACGGTGAAATGCCCGATTTATCGCGAAGTGACAGTAATTTTTTCTTTTTATCACGCAGCGCGCCCGAGCTTGCGGCACAAACAATCGCAGATCTGTATAAAAGCCGTCTGCCAAGAAGTTATGATCTGAATCCTATAACCGATATACAGGTAATATCGCCCTCAAAAAAAGGAATAGCGGGCGTTGTGGCTATAAATAATCTTATACAGAGTGAGGTCAATCCGCCTGATATTATGAAACAGGAAATTTCTTACGGGAAGATGATTTTTCGAGTAGGGGATAAGGTTATGCAGACGAAGAATAATTATGACATTTCGTGGACAAAAGATACAGGGGAGACGGGAACCGGAATTTTCAACGGCGATATGGGGATTATTGCCGCAATTTCGACTATGGATAAATGCATGAGTATAGTTTTTGATGATGATAAGCTTGTGAAATATGATTTTTCGGGGTTAGATGAGCTGGAGCTGGCATATGCCATTACAGTGCATAAAAGCCAGGGAAGTGAATTTCCTGTGGTTATAATGCCGATGTGTGCATTTCCGCCGATGCTTATGTGCAGAAATCTTTTCTACACAGCCGTGACACGTGCAAAAAGAATGGTTGTACTGGTAGGAAAGACCGAGGCGGCGGCAAGAATGGTTTATAATGCAGGGGAGAGAAAACGCTACACCGGATTGGAAGAAAAATTGAAAAATATGATAGAAAAAAAAGAGGAAGTGTGAACTTTCTCTTTTTTATAATTTACTCTATTTTGCAGTCCCCGAGGACTTCCGGTTTATGAATCAATGAGTCTTTCTCAGTGATTTTGCGGATAACTTTGCACGGATTTCCTGCTGCAAAAGTATTTGCAGGGACAGAGCGCGTCACGACACTGCCCGCACCGATTACACAGTTGTCGCCGATTGTAACCCCGGGGCAGACAACTACATTTGCACCAAGCCAGCAATCGTTTCCGATATGAACAGGCTTTGCCCAACACAAGCGCTTTTCACTTCCGTCGGGCAAACGAATGTTTTTTCTTTCACTTGCAATCATCGGATGAAGTGGGGTAACAATAGTGACATTCGGTCCGAAATTACAGTTTTCTCCAATTGTTACTTCAGCATCGTCCTGACAGGTAAAATTAAAATTGATAAAAGTTCCTTTGCCGATTTTTGTATGAATACCGTAGTGAAAAGTAATCGGTCCTTGCAAAAACACACCTTCATTAAGTTCGCCGAGTATCTGTTTTAGTATTGCATTTCGTTCTTCGGTTTGATCTTCATACAAACCGTTAAAATCTATATTAAGCGTATGTGTTTTCAATTTTCTTTCTTTTCTCCAGGGTTCCGCAGGACTGAAAAGAAGTCCTTTTCCGTTATCAAGCATTTATATCACCACTTTCAGAAATAATATATATTTATCGTGCTATTTAACCGCTATAATAATTATATCACACATTTTTGTTTAAAACAATGGTTTAATTGCATATTGGGGAGAGTATTTTTTGATATCAATCCAAGTTGGATAAATTACTCTTTATTTAACTTGGATTGTACTTTTAAAATAATAGACGGTAAAACGGCTTTGTTATGCCATTATCTGTATTGTGCAGAATTATCAACAACAGTCGTTTGAGCACTTATTGACCACTTATGAAATTATTAAATATTTTCAAGCCTGCGTTGCAGTTCGTTTTTATAGTTATCTAAGCCCCTAAACCTTTTGACATTTGACCACTTTTTAAACTGTGTTTCGTCGTCAGATAATTCAACTGTATGCAACTTGATCACAGAATGTTCTTCAATCATGTTAATTGAAACCTGTTTATCATTCTGTTCAGTATGCATATATGTGTCCATCAGTGTCCGTGTGTTTGCATGTCCCAAAAGCGCTTGCATACTTTTAATTGGGACGCCTGAATTGATTCCGGCTGTCGCAAATGTATGCCGTAAACAATGCGGTGATATCAGAAAAATCATCATTCGGATATATCTCTGATATACATTTTTTTAGGTGTCTGAATTTTTGATCGATATTATCCGTTTTATACGGTCTTTTACATTGATTTATGAACACATGTTCGTGTGGTTGCGGAGCTTTATAATGATACAATTCATTAAACTCATTTTTCAAAAAAGCAGTTAATGGTATTGTTCGTATACTTGATGTGCTTTTTGTTGATGTCTCAAATTTAGAATCTGTCAATGACTCATCAATTTTCATACAACTAAAATCTGCATTAAAGTCATTCCATTTTAACGCACACAATTCTCCGGGGTGAATGCCCGTATACAGCATAGTGCATATCATTAAATACATTGGATAATCCATTGATTTTGAAACTTCCAATAAATGCTTTACTTCATTAATTGTTAAATTTCTACGCACTTTCTTTTTTGGACGTTTCTTTTTTACATATACGAACGGACTTCGTGTAATAACACCTTCTTCAGCTGCAAACTTAAACATTGCTCTGGCATGTGTTAAAATATTTTCTATATAGGTTTGTGATAATTTTTTTCTTCTAAAATTGTAATCAAATTCTCTACATCATATTAGACATTCAAAAGCTGACAAAAATGATACTATTCATATTGCTCAATTTTGATTTGCAACAGGTACGAGTTATAACTGTCGCTACTTTCCCATTTCATATCTACGAGTGGATATTTTTTAATAAACAACTTTGATAATTCTTTGGGATTTATTCGCCGCCGTTCCTCATAAGAAAAACCTATATGCATCTCGTGAGCCTGAAAATCCTCAGGTTTTAGTCTCTGATACTTCCTATACCCCAAAAGATTATATCGCAAAAATTTTTCTATTAAAGTGATTTTATAATCCACCGTGTATTGCCTCATCTTTTTGGCTTTTTTTCTGTTTTCATCAACGCTCCAAAACGGTATCGCCGATACGTGTGATTTTCCAAAATTATTCACATAATCAGCATAAGATCATCTTTTCTGTTTTGCATAAACGGCTCATATTCGTATATTAAAAAAAAGCGGCGCGATACCGCTTCCTTGCTTCCGATTTGCTTTACAAACCTTATATAGTCAAGCTGCTGCATTTTACAGCGTTCATCCGTTTCCCGTCGCATTTCTTCATTAACTTGATTCAAATGTTTGTTCAAATCCGCCTTTTTTGCTATAACTTTAAACTGCATTTTAACCGGAGCAATTTTAAGATAACTCACAAATGAGTATATGATGTTTCTTTGTTCCCTCGCACTGCGAAGTAAAAAGTTTATAGGCTCAATCTCAAGTATTTTTAAATACCTGCCGTCCTTTGTAAATATAACTCCGTTTTCAATTTTTTCTATATTGAGATAACTCTCTGTATCTATTGCCTTTTTAGTGGTCTTTCCCTCCTTCACCGCTGCTCTCGCCTTTTCGTATTTAATAAGTTTTTTTCGGCGTCTTTTATCCATAATGGTTCCGACGGTTGCGTTCAAGAACTTATTTTTCTTTATTTTCAGTCTGAATTCACCAACTTCTTCAAACTCATCTATATCACTGCGATACCTCTATAGCGTTCCGCATTTTGAACATTCCGCCGAATAATTTTCCTCCCTCAATAAAATTTGGCGGAATTACATATACATCAAGCTCTTCATGTTCGTTTTTATTCATGTAATGTCAATCCTCCTATCCTTTTTCTTTGTTGATGTTTCTCTCTTGACAATTGGGCAAAAAATAATGCCTGTGTTGCAACACAGACATTATTTTTGATTTTATTAACTTTAAACTTCAAAATCGTCTTGAAGTATTTTTACCCAGTTTCTTTTCCCATACAATATTCTTACAATATATACTTTGCGTTCTTCATCTTCGACAGTATAAAAAACAATATAATTTTTGACCGTAATAAATCTGAGTCCCATTTTTTTCAGATACATATCTTTTACTTTCGGATAACTGTTCGGCATATCTGTTAAAGACCTGATATTCTTATCCAATAAGGAAATCATTCTTAATGCCGCTTGCTTATTACACAATGTTTCTGAAATATATGTGAAAATATTCTCAAAATCCATTTCAGCATCTTTTGTGATTTCTATTTTGTATTTCATTCTCCGTACTTCCTTTTGAAATTGGACATGAAATCAGAATAGTCCATTGTTCTTCCGGTTTTTACATCTTCCATTCCCTTGTCAAGTTGTTGATAAAGTTCATATTTCCCAACTAATTTCTCATATTCTTCAATACTCATAATCGCAAGATCGCCTTTGCCGTTTTTTGTTATGAATATTGGCTCCGAATACTCATGACAAAATTCTGAAATCTCATTATATTTATTTCTTAAATCTGCACATGGTCTGATTGCAGGCATACATTACACCTCCGAAAAATTTATTTGTTTTATTATATGCAAATTATATCATAATATTGATATAATGTCAAGCTAATTTATAAAATTTCTCGGATTTTGCGTTTCTCCGTTTACATACACATTCAAATGCAAATGCGGTCCGGTGGACTTTCCTGTGCTTCCTACTTTTGCTACCGCCTGTCCTTTTGTAACTTTATCGCCCACATTCACAAGCAGCGTACTACAATGCCCGTAAAGCGTTTTATAACCGTTTCCGTGATCAATAATCACATGATACCCATAACCGCTGGTATAATAATTGGCCGCTGTAACTGTCCCCTCTTGAACCGCCGATATAACAGTTCCTGCCGGATATCCTATGTCTATTCCTGCGTGAAAAGCTCCTTTTTTACCCGTTACCGGATCAACTCTGTACCCAAACTCCGAAGTAACAACACTCTTCCAGTCTTTGCCCGGGAATGGACTGCCCCAGCCATCACTGCCGCCGCCTGTAACCGAGGTATCAAGATAATATTTTAAAACCGCCGATACATAATTGGGATTTCCATATGTTGACCAGCCAAGTTTTGCTTTCATCTTATTTGAAAATTCCTGCGCATTAGCTTGCGAGTAACCTCCATAGTTCTTCTGTGCCCAGCCTATATACCCATTCCCGTAATTATAGCCTTGAAGTGCAAGGCTAAGTCTTGCCATATCCGTGGGAGATGTACAAGATGCTTGTTTTAAACAGTCTGCAAAATATTTTATACCAATCTCAATAGAATAGTCTACATCTGTTATAGAATTAGGTTTTTTTGAATATTTAGTATTGTACGGACATTCGCTGCATTGCATTACATCAGCACCTCCTCCGCCGAATTCTGCCATCATAACACATTTTATAACTGCAACAAAGCCTTCTATTCCATACTGCTGTGCATATTTTTGGATTTTATCCGAATATCTTTCCACATCTTCAGAGACGGCTGCAGTACCGCCGTTCAGTGCACTGCCATATAAAAATGTTGTTAAATTCTCCGCATAATTGTATGCCAGCTTCGTTTTTTCCTCATCAAGTCCAAATACTTCCTTGAATTTTTCATTGCCAACATACTGCACCGTATAGGTATAAACAGTAACAGGTGTTTCTCCGGATGATTCGGTACTGGTTGTAACCGTATATGTAAACAGCTCACTTTTATGAGCATTTATAGTCTTTTTTAAATCATTTACATTGATTTCATTCCATTTCTCCCTGGAAGCGCAATACTGTGATATAAGAGTATTGGTGTCCATTATAACCGAGCCTACAATTGGTGCTATACTAAAAAAGTAGACACAATGATGCAAAATATGATATAATAAAATAAACACAAAAACAGGAGGAAA
>CAKSDE010000031.1 GCA_934444735.1 uncultured Clostridia bacterium
CAGAGTTTAAGCGGCACAGGGCATTGTTATGATAATGCGAGAATGGAAAGTTTTTTTGCTACGCTTAAGAAAGAAAAGTTATATCAAATTTCGACATATCGCATGAAAAAAGAAGAAGTTAAAACAATTGTATTCAGATATATTTTCATATACTACAACAGAATAAGGCTGTATACCGGTAATCCGGGATACTTGCCACCGAGTGAATACCGTATAAGGGATCGTGAAAAGACCGCGGCATAAACTTTCTTTAACCGACGGCATAGATTATATTCAGGAACAAAAATCTGTCAAGGTTAATACAGAGCGCCTTGGCGACCTTGACAGATTTCCGTTTCCGAATGGATTGTTAGTTATGCCGGTTGAAGAATTAAAGTAGTTTCAGAAATTTGGGGTAAATTTCGACTGCACTTTTATTGACATTTCCAGTTCAACTTTACTTTAACATCCACTTCTATATTGTTTTTAATCATATATTTGTCGCTCCTATTCGCAACCTTTGTTATTTATAACACAAACAAGATAATTTATTATACCGCATATTTATCGTTTTTTCAGTAGTTTGAGTGTAAATTTTCGGATTTTGTAGAAATATTAATTATTATCAACCGATTTGATGAGCTTTTTAATAAAACAGATGACAAATGCAAAAATCTATGGTATAATATAGAGGAAGTATTGATAGAGCAAAAATGAAACTGGGCAGCATTAAATGAAACTGCCAATAAAAAATGAAACCGAAAGGCTTTTTTACAGCCTTTCGTGTAATTCTATCAGTGTACGGGTACAGAGGCAAAAAAGACAAGCACTCTTGTGCTTGTCTTTTTTATCCTATACCATCACACGAAAAACATGGCTTTTCGTATCATTTATATATTATAATCGGGAATGAATGTTTCATTGATACTTGTCTGCTTGAAAAAATCCGTATTTTTTTTGCCGCTTGCCGTGAACTCGACGGTGATTATATCTCCTGTTGAAGTGACGGAATTGACGAGCGAGTAAATTGCCGCGACTTCGTTATCTAAAAGTTGCGGGGGAAAATCTATAACTGCGGCGGATTTTTCTGCCCGGATTTTGGTCTTTTTCGGAACTAACGGTATATATGGCCGATTCTGTTTGGAAATGATTTCCGAAATAAGCTTTTCACAAAAATCCGTATTGTCCGAGGCGTATATTTTCATGTTTACGGGGGAAAGCTTGTCTGAATTTTCTCTCAGCAGATATATTGTGGCATTATATTCTTTTAAGCCGGAAAAACTTGCAAGAAGAAAAAATAAAAGTACGGCTATAAAACATTTTAGTATTTTCATCATAAGTACCTCCAAAAAAATCATCATACACTGATAAAATGGGTAAAAAAAGTAAAATTTACTTTTTTATCTATAATAAAAGTATATGATGATTTTTTGGATTTATTACTTATTTTCTTCGGCAAGTGCCAATTCAAGCGCTCTTGCCAGCTGGTCGGGACATGATGTGCCGCGCGAGAAACAATCTGTCCCTTTAAGGCGCGCTATGACTTCTTCTGCACGCATACCCTCGGCTAATTTTGCAATGCCTTGAGTGTTGCCGTTACAGCCTCTGGTGAAATGTATATTTTTCACTATGCCGTTATCAAGCTCAAAGCTTATTTCAACGGAACAGACACCCTTTGGAGTGTATTTGTAAGCTCCCATAAAATCCACCTCCTAATGTTTTTTAGTGCATGAGCATACGCTTCATTACTATATGTGATTTTTTGTACAGATACCTTAATTTTGCAATTTTTTTTGATTTAATATATAGCTTATCGATTTCCTGAGCGTGAGGGAGCGGATCGTTTTCAAAGGTCACAACCCTCTTTCTCGGTCCCTTAAATTGCAGGCAGTAGGTCATTTTATACCACAGATCGCTTTCGCGTGTGGTTTCACGCTGCCAATATGCGCCGAACTGCTCGTCCATCGATGCATACATGATATTATCCATCTCACTCGGAGTAAAATACCCTGCATCTATCGCAAGGGGTACTATATCTGTTCCGGGGAGGAAGTTCAGACCGTGCAGCTGAAGCTCGAACGGACCGTGCATCTTTTTGGCAAGATAATATGTTTCTTTCAGATCATCGATCGTTTCAAAGGGGTGCTGGAGCATGAAGTCGAAGCTTCCCCAAAATACTCCCGCATCACGGATTGTTTTGGTTGCCTTTATTATATCCTCCTGCGTTTCATATCGGTGGAATACATCTTTTCTGATGTGCTCCGAACCGGACTGTATACCCATTATGACTTCAACCAGACCGACCTTTACCAGCTTTTTTAAAACCTCTTCATCTACCATTTTCGGGTGTGACCAAATGGTAAACGGCAGGTTTATATGTTTTTTATACTTTTCGATAAACTCATCAACCCAGCCGGGAAGATTCGGGAAAATTTCATCATAGAAATGGACAAAGGCAATTCGCTTGCAGTGCTTTTTAGCCTCGATAAGCTCATCTATTACGCTCTGAACCGAACGTGTTCTGACTCCTTTTATGCCTCTCGGTAAAATCTTTCGCAAATTCGGACAGCAGCAGTATGAGCAGGTAAAAGGACAGCCGCGCGATGCGATAACTTCATAGCTTAGGGTGTCAAGCTGCGGATCTCCGTAGGTTATTGCGTCGTTTTCTATATAGCAGGCATTTTCGCTGTTTATTGTCGGAATACCGTATTCATCTATGTTATTTGTGATATGCCCGATTTCATTGATGACATTTGTGCCGTCTTTTTTATAACAAAGCGATTCAATCTGCTCATATGGTGCACCTTTATTTAAGGAATCGGCAAGGGCGCAGATCGCATACTCTCCGTCGCAGCGGATTACAAATTCAACGCCCTTATCCAAAAAATATTCTGGGAACATTGACGCGAACGCACCGCCGCATACGATCGGGAGTGAAAAGTTTTTCTGAATCATATCAATCATTGCGTTTACGGTATCAAGATACATTGAGCTCATGACCGAAAGACCGATAAAAAGCGGCTTTTTATCTTCGATTTCTTTTTTTAAAAGTTCCAGTTCTTTTTGGGTTGTAACTGTAGGATGAACGCTGTTAAAGTCCTTATAAAAGACTGTATACACATTATAGCCGTCTTTTTTTAAGGCGGTTTCCAGGTACCGCACACCCAAAGCTTTTTTATTATAATATGCCACAAGCATAATATTTGAATTTTTCATATCTTTTCCTCTTTAAATTGCAATTTTTTGCCGTTAGAAAATGTATACCTCAATTATAGCATACATTCTTATTAAAGTCAATATTTTGTAGTTTTATACATATATTCCTTAAATGTTTCTTAAAAAGTCCAAATCTTAATTGACAATTATATGTATATGAGATATAATGATTTACGGAAATAGTTATAAAATATAGAAATAGGTAAAAAGTAAAACTACGTTTTCCGATTAAAAATCTTAGGTAGAAATAAAAAGTTCCGGCTAATTATAAAATAAAGGAGCGAAAAAATATGGAATACATACAAGTGACTGATGAAAATATCGAAAAGGAGCATATATGCTGTGCGATTTCCAATAACAAGGATATACAGGTATGCTCAAAAAAATCATGGCTTTTGCAAAGATTTTCCGAGGGGTTGGTGTTTTATAAAAGTGTGGAGCGCGGAAAGTGCTTTATCGAATATATTCCGGCGGAAAATGCATGGATACCGATTGATGCTAAAGGATATATGTATATTGACTGTCTTTGGGTATCGGGATCTTTAAAAGGGCATGGCTATGCAAATGATTTGCTGGACTTTGCGCAAAATGATGCGAAGGCAAAAGGAAAGATCGGAATGTGCATACTTTCTTCGGCGAAAAAAAGAGGATTTTTGACAGATCCGAAATTTTTGAAAAAGAAAGGCTTTTCGGTCTGTGATGAGTCGGATTCGGGGATACAGTTATGGTATCTGCCGTTTGAAAAAGAGGCGGAAAAGCCGCAGTTTAAGGCGTGCGCAAAAAATCCGCATACCGACATGGACGGATATGTGCTTTATTACACCAATCAATGCCCATTTACCGCAAAATATGTGCCGGTCATTGAAAATATTGCAAAAGAACACGGACTGACGTTTCACTCGGTTCACATTGAAAGCAAAGAGGACGCGCAGAATGCACCAACGCCGACTACAACATATTCGCTGTTTTATAACGGACAGTATCTGACAAACGAGATACTGTCCGACAAAAAGTTTTTAAAGATAATTCAAGAGGAAAAATGAAATGGAATTTATAAATATAACACCCGAGAATATTGACGATGAGCATATATGCTGCATTATCCGTACGAAAAAGCCGCACAAAGGAATAGAAGCAAAAAAAGCGTGGCTTGCCGAACGTCTGAGGGAGGGACACACTTTCAGAAAGCTTAACATAAAAGGGTGCGTCTTTATCGAATATGCACCTGTCGATACGGCATGGGTACCGATTGAGGGCGATAACTTCTATTATATTTACTGCCTTTGGGTACTGGGTGCACCGAAAGGACACGGATACGGCAGAGAGCTTATGGAATACTGCATAGCAGACGCAAAGGCGCACGGAAAATCGGGGATATGTATGCTTGGGGCGAAAAAGCAGAAAGCGTGGCTATCCGATCAGAACTTTGCGAAGAAATACGGATTTAAGGCTGTCGATTCCACCTCCGACGGATATGAGCTTTTAGCATTAAGCTTTGACGGTACCGCTCCCAAATTTTGCGAAAATGCAAAAAGGCAGGCGATTGATAATAAAAATCTTACAATTTATTATGACGATCAATGCCCGTATATTTTTGACAGGGTGGAAAAGCTACGCGGATACTGCGAAGAAAATGGGACTGCAGCGGAGTTTATCCATGTAGACACTCTAAAAAAGGCAAAGGAGCTGCCGTGCGTTTTCAACAATTGGGCGGTTTTTTATGACGGCAAGCTTGTGACGGTTAATCAGATAGACGGAGCAGGGGTTAAAAAGATTATAAACAGAATGTAGGGTAAAAGGGGCTGTAAAAAAACTCCGGAACGCAAGAAAAGAAGTAAAGTACACGTATGATGGGAAAATATAATTGCTGCGATTAAGTTTTATTGCGGTAGAAAAATCAAAAAAATGATTTTTCTTATGATTTTTTCTTTTCTTGCTATCAACAAACTTCACCACTCGGCGTACCCATGTACGCCGTCGGGTAACCCAAAACTAAAGTTTTGGCTCAGTTTGTTAATTCCAAAGCTTTTTTCCTATCCCCTCAAAAAAAGCAAAGGCTGTAAAAAATCAATTGATTTTTTACAGCCCCTTTTTATATATAGGTAAGCTTTTTTTGCGGTTTGCTATTGACATTATCGGCGGATTTTTGTATAATATAAGGTATGGTAAAATAGGATTTGTATGTAAACTCATAGAAATTTTTAAAAATAGTTGAAAGGAATTGATACGGAAGATGGAAAAAATGGGATTAAATGAGATAAGAGAGAAATTCTTATCCTTTTTTGAGAGCAAGGGTTGCTTGAGATTGGGGAGCTTTTCTCTTGTACCGCACAATGACGCAAGCTTACTGCTGATAAACTCGGGTATGGCGCCGATGAAAAAGTGGTTTACCGGGGCGGAGATCCCTCCGAGAAAAAGGGTTACGACCTGTCAGAAATGTATAAGAACACCTGATATTGAACGCGTCGGAAAGACGGCACGTCACGGCACATTCTTTGAAATGCTCGGTAACTTCTCATTCGGGGATTACTTTAAAAGAGAGGCAATCACATGGGCGTGGGAATTTTTGACACAGGTTATCGGCTTTGATCCCGAAACACTTTGGATTACCGTATATGAGGACGATGACGAGGCGCGTGATATATGGATAAACGAAGTGGGCGTAAATCCCGAGCGTGTTGTGAAAATGGGTAAAGAAGATAATTTCTGGGAACACGGCACAGGTCCGTGCGGTCCCTGCTCGGAGATCCATGTTGACCGCGGTGAGCATTTAAGCTGCGGACCGAACTGCAAAATCGGCTGCGACTGTGACAGATTCATGGAGGTATGGAACCTCGTATTTACACAATTTGATAAGGACGAGGACGGAAACTACAACAGACTTGCAAATCCGAATATAGATACAGGCATGGGACTCGAGCGTCTCGCTGCGGTTGTTCAGGGCGTGGACAATCTGTTCGAGGTTGATACGGTAAAAAATGTTATGGCGCATATCAGCAAAATTGCGGGCGTGCATTATAAGGAAAATGCAAAAACTGACGTATCGCTGCGTGTTATAACCGACCATATACGCTCAACCGTAATGATGGTATCGGACGGTGTTATTCCGTCGAACGAGGGCAGAGGATATGTATTAAGACGTCTTTTGCGCCGAGCGGCACGTCACGGAAAGCTTTTGAATATTTCGGGTGAATTTTTGAATGAGGTTGCGGACACCGTAATAAACGAATCCAAGTCTGCATATCCAGAATTGGAGGAAAAGAGAGATTATATTAAAAAGATTATAAAGATCGAAGAGGAACGTTTTGCCGCAACGATAGATAACGGTCTTAACGTTTTGAACGGATACATTAAAGATGTAAAAGACAAGGGACTCGATAAGCTCACAGGCGAGGAAACTTTTAAATTGCACGACACTTACGGATTCCCGCTTGATTTGACAATAGAAATCGCAAACGAAAACGGACTCGGCGTTGATGTTGACCGCTTTAACGAATGTATGCAGGAGCAGAAGGATATAGCAAGAAAGTCGAGAAAGGAAGGCTCTTCATGGGAGGGTACCGACAGCTATAATTTTGACGTTTCGGGTGCTACCGAATTTGTCGGATATGATAATCTGACGGCTGATGCGGAAATTCTGGCGATTGCGGCAGACGGTGAAATAAAGGAAACAATAACTGAGGGTGAGAGCGGAATAATAATCGTTGACAAAACACCGTTTTATGCCGAAATGGGCGGTCAGGTAGGCGATACCGGAAAAATTTTGGCAGATGAAGTGGAAATCAAGGTTGAAAATACCACAAAGGACGGAAACGGTCTGTATCATCACGCAGTTACCGTTGAAAAAGGCGAGGTTTCTGTCGGAACAAAGGTTACTATGCGGGTATGCAAAAAGCGCAGAATGGCAATTTCGAGAAACCATTCGGCAACGCATTTGCTGCACAAGGCTTTAAAAGAGACATTAGGTTCGCACGTTGCACAGGCAGGTTCGCTTGTAACTCCCGAAAGACTGCGTTTTGACTTCTCGCATTTTGAGGCTATGACAAAAGAGCAGTTAAAAGAGGTTGAGGCAAGAGTAAACGAGGCTATTTTGGACGGACTTGATATAAATATTCAGGAGCTTAACATAGATGAGGCTAAAAAGCTCGGTGCAACTGCACAGTTCGGCGAAAAATACGGCGAAGTCGTAAGAGTTGTATCTATGGGCGATTATTCTATAGAATTCTGCGGCGGCTGTCATTTGAAGAATACCGCACAGGCAGGACTCTTTAAGATTATTTCCGAAGGCGGAGTGGCAGCAGGTGTACGCAGAATCGAGGCGGTTACGGGAAAAGGCGTTTTGGAATATATTGCGGAAAAAGACGCAGTTATTGCAGATGCCGCAAAGGCACTCAAATCAACGGAACATGATGTTGTCAAAAAAGCGGCAAATGTTATGGAAGAGCTAAAAAATGCTCAAAAAGAAAATGAGAGCATAAAGGCAAAGCTTGCAGCAGCATCGGCAGGAGATATTATGAACTCGGCAAAGGATATTTCGGGAGTCCGCCTGTTTGCGGCGCAGCTTGACGGAAATGCTCCGGACAGCTTAAAGACAATGGCTGACGATATAAAAGCAAAAGAAGAAAATGCGGTTATTGTTTTTGCGGCAAATACCGACGGTAAGATTACATTCGTTGCAATGGCTGCAAAAGGCGCGGTTGCGAAGGGTGTTCATGCAGGAAAGATTATAAAGGAAATAACAGCAATATGTAACGGCTCGGGCGGCGGTAAGCCGGATATGGCACAAGGAGGCGGCAAGGACGCGTCAAAAATTGCTGAAGCACTCGAAAGCGTTTGCAAAATTGTTGAATCACAGGTGAAATGAACGGCATAATAGTAATAAATAAGCCTTTGGGAAAGACATCTCATGATATGGTGTATTTTACAAGACGGCTTACCGGAATAAAAAAAGTAGGACATACAGGCACATTAGACCCCTCGGCAACAGGGGTTTTGCCTGTTTGTATCGGAAATGCGACAAAGGTATGCGAGCTTTTGACAAATGCCGATAAGGCATACCGCGTAAGCTTTGTTTTGGGAATGACGACCGACACATTGGACGCCGACGGAGAGGTTTTGTCCGATCAGCCTGTTTTGGCAGACGAGGACGGGATACGGACGGTAATATCCGGTTTTGTCGGTGAGATTACGCAGACTCCGCCGATGTATTCGGCTGTAAAGGTAAACGGACAGAAACTGTATGAACTGGCACGAAAAGGTATAGAAGTCGAGCGAAAGACGAGAAAGGTGACAATTAAAAAAATCAATATAATATCGGTGGATATGCAGGATTTTACCGTTACGATGGACGTGTACTGCTCAAAAGGCACATATATAAGAACGCTTTGCGATGATATAGGAATGAAACTGGGGTGCGGAGCTTTTGTTTCAAGGCTTATGAGGATAAAAAGCGGAATTTTTTCGATAGATGAAAGCTATACACCGGAAGAACTGACTCAATTAAAAGAGAAAGGCAGACTTTTTGAGGCGCTTATGAAAACCGACAGCTTATTTTCCGAATATCCGAAAATTGTACTGGGTGAAAATGAAAGCGAAAGAGTGAAAAACGGCGCGAGGATAAAATATGACGGCTTGGAGAACGGCAAGCTCTACAGACTGTATGATAAAAAAGAGTTTTTGGCGGTATCGAGAGCCGAGGGCGGAAAGCTTGTTTTGGAAAAGCCGTTCTGGGAAAGATAGATTTGGAGATGTGATATGAATATTCTCGAAAATTGCGAAGAAAAATGCGCGATAGCACTTGGAAATTTCGACGGACTGCACCGAGCGCACATGGAGATAATAAACCGGTGCATAGAGTTTGCGAAAAAAAAGAACATTTTAAGCGGTATACTTCTTTTTGATATACACACCTCAGAGGTTTTCGGGATCAGAACCGAGCTTTTAACAACGCTCGATGAAAAAAAGGAAATACTGGAAAAGACAGATTTGGATTTCATTCACATCATGCATTTTGATAAAAAGCTCGCAGGGGTTGAGCCGGAGGAATTTATTGAAAGAATCCGCGAAAAGTTTAATGTCGAGGCTTTTTTTGCGGGATATGACTATACTTTCGGAAAAGGCGCAAAAGGAAATGCCGAACTCTTAAAAAAACTCGGGGATAAGTATGGATTTTCTGTTCATATAACCGATTGCGTGAAAAATGATGAGAAAATAATTTCAAGCAGTGCGATTCGTGAGCTTGTTGAGGCGGGGGATATGAAAAGAGCACAGGAGCTTTTGGGACGGAGTTATTTTGTTTCGGGAAAGGTTGAAAAGGGTTTTGGAAACGGAACAAAGCTGCTTTTTCCTACGGCGAATATAAACATCGGAAAAGATAAGCTTTTGCCGCCGGACGGTGTTTACTGCGCCGCCCTGACAATTGACGGGAAAAAGTATATGTCTGCTGCAAATATCGGCAAGAATCCGACCTTTGGCGCAAAACGGCGCACGCTCGAATGTTTTATACTCGACTTTTCGGGGGAGATTTACGGCAAACACATTACGGCGGAATTTAAAGAAAAGATCCGCGACGATATAAAATTTGACAATGCGGCTGATTTAAAGCTTCAGATAGAAAAAGATATAGAAAAAGTGAGAAATTATAAGGAGTGAAATGTTATGGGTAATTTTACGGCGATTATTCTGGCGGCAGGAATGGGAACGAGAATGAAATCGGATATTCCGAAGGTGCTGCATAAGGTTTGCGCAAAGGAGATTGTTTCGTGGGTAAGAGACGCGGCAAAAGGAGCCGGTGCCGATACCGTTGCGGCAGTTGTCGGACATAAGGCGGAAATGGTAGAGGACGCTCTTAAAGATTCGGTCTGCTATGCACTGCAAAAGGAGCAAAAGGGAACGGGACACGCAGTTATGCAGGCTGAAAAATACATAACCGACGGCAAGGTTATTGTGTTAAACGGCGATACGCCGTTAATTACTTCGGAAATGATAAAAAAAGCAATAGCATTTCATGAAAATGAGAAAAATGCCGCAACTGTTATAACTGCGGTTTTTGAGGATGCATCGGGATACGGCAGAATTGTCAGAAATGCAGACGGAAACGTTATAAAAATAGTGGAGGATAAGGATGCCGACGAAAAGGAAAAAGAGATACGCGAAATAAATTCGGGTATGTATGTTTTCGATGCGAAAACACTTGCCTCGGCATTAAAAAAGATCAAGCCGAACAATGCGCAGGGGGAATATTACCTGACCGATACTTTGGAGATTATTCTTTCGGAGGGCGGAAAAATCGGCGCATATGTTGTTGAAGATAACGACGAGATAAGAGGCATAAACGACAGAGTGCAGCTTGCCGAGGCAGAGCATATTATGCAGCTGCGCATAAATCACGCGCACATGAAAAACGGTGTAACCTTTATACTGCCCGAGACGACGATTGTCGAGGATAATGTGGAAATCGGCAGAGATACAGTGATATACCCGGG
>CAKSDE010000032.1 GCA_934444735.1 uncultured Clostridia bacterium
CACTTGTGCGTTGCCAGTAGTATTAGGGCTATGCCCGAAAATGAAATACCACCCGCTATGCGGGTGGATATTTATTTTTTTGTATCATATTCACTCCGATTTTGACAACAGTTTGACAACATTTTATATGTTTTCTCGTGACTTTTCGTGACTTCTGAAAAGTAATGAAAAACCGCATAAACACTTTTACTTAAAGCATTTATGCGGAATTGGGTTGTGGTGACCCGTAAGGGAATCGAACCCTTGTCGCCGCCGTGAGAGGGCGGAGTCTTAACCGCTTGACCAACGGGCCAAATCACTTAATAATTTTAACACAATTAAATCGATTTGTCAATAGGAAAATATAAATTTTTTTGGTAAATTTTTTTTAGAATATAAAAAGCATTTGTGAGCAAAATATGAATGTAGCCGCAAGACGGCTATAAAAAATAAAAAACGGATACACCAGATATCCAAAAAGATGGAGGAAAAGAAAATGGCAAAGAATAAGATTGTTGTTCCTGAGGCAAAGAAAGCTATGGAAAATTTCAAGATGGAAGCTGCAAATGAAGTAGGCGTTAACTTAAAGCAGGGCTATAACGGCGACTTGACTTCAAGACAGGCAGGTTCTGTAGGCGGTCAGATGGTTAAAAAGATGATCGAAGATTACGAAAACAAAATCAAACAAAACTAACTTGATTTTAACGATTTAATTTAACCTTTAAGACAAGTATTTTCTGCATTTTAAGAATAAACCGTATTGGTGTTAACCTAAAAAACTTTTGATTCTGAAAATGCAGAAAAACAAATACCGGAAAAGGAAAACACTTCACGACTTTTATGAACTGTCGTGAGGTGTTTTCCGTATATTTTAATACGGATAAGCTATTGGAGCTTTTAAGAAAATGTAAGTTTTTTTGCAATCCTATGGTTAATTATCCAAACATCAGTGCAGAATATCCGAAAATTATTGACAAATTGCTTTTTGCGTGTTATTATTCATTTTAGGAAAGTTTTTTGCTGATTTTAGGAGGTATTGAAATGTTACATGACAAGATTAAAAGTATAATTAAAACTTTTATGATAGGATATATTGACAAAAGTACAGATGATGCGGTTAGCTTTTATATTGATGATCGGTCAGACACAGGTTTCGGAAATATAACAATTGAGTAGGGTTGTTCATATTGGGGAGCAAAAAAGATTATAGAGGAACTTTGGACAGGGCTGTCGGGAGTTCCTTTTTTGAACCTGAAACAAAAATTATCTAAAAAACTATAAGGAATGAGCATTATGGAATCAAACACATTCGGACAATTTTTAAGAAGGGTAATTGAAAAAAGAAATTTAAGTGCGGCAAAGATAGCAGAGCTTACGGGAAATAAAAGCAAAACCTCTGTTGTCCGTCTTTTGAATGACAAAAGCAGCCCGAAAACCATTCTGAAATTTGCCGAGACTCTGGCAGAGGTTATAGACTTAAGCGAAGATGAAAAAGAATGTATGAATCATATCCTTGCCGGAAACACTGCATCTCCTGCCCGAAAAGCGGCAATGGATAATTTACTGAATCTTTTTAAAGCAAACGGCGGAAAAAGAAAGTATACCGAAAATGTATGCATGGCGTATAACAGCAAACCGACGGACAAAAAGATTTCGCTTGATGATTTATTTAATATTTGTCTTGACCGCAAAAGTCTTATCATAATCGAGGACGTGGTAAGTGAGGAGCTTGTTTTTGCGCTGGACAGAATAATTCACGAGACGGCTGCAAGAGAATTTTCACCAAAGATAAACCAATTCTTTAAATTTGATGAGGGCATTGAGGCAAAAGGCAAACAGCTTTTATCTCTTATGAAGCTTTCGACATATATGGAATACAATGCATATGAGGTCAGGCACAGATTTGAGATGGAAAAGAAAATTATAATTTTAACTTTCTATGAAAATATTATTCATATGCGGCTGATTGAATTTGCCGGTGCGAATAGGTTCTTTTGCAGTGATACAGAGATAACGGAGATTTTTTATAAGCATTTGTGCTATAGGCAAAATCTTTTAAAGGAACATTCGGCTGCACTGCGAAGTGAACCTATGAAACAGGAACAACTCTTAGAAACCTTGAAAGTTATGGAGTCATATGACGCGATGCCGGCATTGCAGATAAATTCAACACCACCGTATATGTTCATACCGTTCGACATTCAAATAAGATTATTCGAGGATTGCAATTATATCGGTCTCGGAAAGGAACACCCGTATATACAGCCTATGTATAAGCTGTTGGAGTCACGCGCAGAGTTTATAAAGAATACACCGATTGAGAGAAAAATGATTTTTACTCTTGACGGACTTAAAAGTTTTTTCAAAAACGGAAAAACAGGCGATTATTTTCGCCCGTTCGATCCGCTGACACTCGATGAGTGCAGGATAACTTTAAAAAATCTGATTAACAAAGATGGAGTCGAGTGTAAAATCTTAAAAGAGGAATTTTCGATATATGATACTGAGTTTATTGTGTTCGGAGATAGAAATATAGTTATTTATGACCCGATTTGGGGCTGGTGGAAAGGGAGCACAAGAGCAGAACTGGAAAATAAGCGCATGGCAGGTGTTCTGACGGATTTTTATAACGAGGTTCTTTGGAAAAAGTGCTGCTACAATAAAGACGAGAGCAGAAAAATCATGGAGGATATGATAGAGAATAAAACCATATTTTAACAAAAAATATTCAGCTGACACACTTGGAATACGCATTGGCGGACTTTACACAGGTGATTGTAATTTTAATGTTGCAATCACCTGTTTTTTTTGCCATAAATTACAGCTTGAAATTCTTCGGGGGATAGTGTATTATAATAATCGTGGTTGACATAATTCAGAAAAAGCAACTCAGAAAGGCGAGATATGAGTGATTTTGTTAATGTTATGTAAACCTGATATGTATTGGTAAAGGGTATCCGTTTGGAGGGTATCCGGGAAAAAATAAAAGGAGGAACAATATGAAGGGTTTAAAGAAATTTATAGCTTCAACAACACTTCTTGCGGCAATGGCGGCACAGGCAACATCGTTCGCGGTTATTCTGCCCGAGGACATCATTGGAACAAAGTACGAAGAACCTGTACAGATTCTTGCGGCTTTGAATCTTATGGTCGGTGATGAGAACGGTGAGCTCAGACTCAACGACACTATCAAGCGTTCAGAGGTTACAAAGCTGGTTGTCCATGCAATGGGGATGGACGGTCTGGCGGAAAACTCAAAGGGATATTCGGTATTCCCCGATGTTTCGACAGATCACTGGGCTGTAGGGTATATCAATGTGGCGAATACTCACGGCTGGGTAATCGGTGACGATACCGGAAGATTCAGACCCGACGCGAGAATAACCTATGCCGAAGCGATGACGCTTTTTGTACGTGCGACAGGCTATGAGCCGATGGCACTTTCGCGCGGCGGCTATCCGAACGGATATGTGGCAACAGCAGGTGAGAACGGCTTGGCGGACAATGTCGGCGGAGCTATAAAAGAGGGCATCACAAGAGGCAATGTTGCGATATTGACTCACAATGCTCTTGAAACAAAGCTTATGGAGAGAAAGGGATTCGGTCAGAACGAATCTTATGAAATAACAGACAAAACCCTGCTTGCCGACAAGATGGAGGTCGATAAGCTTAAAGGCCAGATAACAGCTGTTCAGAACTCAAGCATAGACGGAACAGCAAACTTGAAAAAGGGACAGATAAAAATAAACGATACCGTTTATGAAACAGCATACAATATAAATTCACTGCTCGGATATAATGTTGAGTATTATGTGAAGGAAAACAGCAAGGGTGAAGATGAAGTGCTTTTGGCACTGCCGCAGAAGGGCAGCAACAGCACGGAGGAAATTTCGGCGGATCTCTTTGAAAAGATTACCGAGAAAAATTCGTATAAAGCTCTTGAATACTACAAGACCGAAACTTCTTCAAAGACAACAACCGTATCCTTGGAAAAGAACGCAAAGCTTATCTATAACGGCAAGAGCGAAACAATGAGCGATGATCTTTTAAATATGAAGGATAAGTCGGGAAGCATAAGACTTCTTGATACCGACAAAAACGGAAGATACGACATCGTATTTGTAAGCGATTACTATAACATGGTGGTTGACGAAGTGACGGCTACAAAGAAGATTATCGACAAATACAGTGCGCCGACATTAAAGCTTGACGATGAAGATGACAACATCTCATTCAGACTTATGTACGGTGTGCAGGAGATAAGCCTGGATCAGTTAAGAGAATACGACGTTTTGTCGGTTGCGGCGAGCCTTGATAAAGAGGTTTATGAGATTGAAGTCGCAAGAAACAGCATAAGCGGCAAGATTACCGGTGTTGACAGTGACGGAGTATATATCGGAAGTAAATTGTATAAGCCTGCTCCGAACTATGACGGTAATCTGAATCTTAACACAGAGGGAACATTCTATCTCGATATATTCGGAAAAATTGCGGGTGTTGATACAAAAACAGCAACAGGTAGTAGTTATGCGTACCTTATAAAGGCGTATACGGATAACAATACAGATGACACAACATTAAAGATTTTCACCGAAAACGGAAAAGAAACATCTGTAAAGACTGCCGAAAAGATCAGATTTAACGGTAAGTCCTCACAGCTTGCGTCAAACGTTGTAAAAGAACTGCAAAACGCAGGTGAAACAACAAAGCAGCTTATAACTTACACCACAAACTCAAACGATGAGATTGTAACCTTAAATACTGCTTTGGATAACAGTGAAACAGGAACTGTAAACGAGAACAAGTTCACATTGAATTATAAGCTTAATGACGCGAAGTACAACGCAACTTTGAAAAAGCTCGGAAATGTAAGAGTGGATTCCGAAACCGTTATATTCGATATTCAGAAAGACTCAAAGGATTACAGCATTGCGAATATCGATATGTTTGAGGACGAGCAGAAGTACAATGTAATGGTTTATGATATGAGCGAAAACTTCACGGCAAAAGCGATAGTTGTAACAGGTGCGGAATTTGTTACAAATGCGGATTCGTCAATCGCGGTTGTTGATAAGATTTCACAGGTAACAAACACTGACGATGAGATTGTAGATAAGCTTTATGCATATCAGGACGGAAAAGCGATTGAGTTAAATGCCGAAGAGTCGGGTACACTTGTAAAAGACGGCAGCAAGCCTTTGCAGACAGGTGATATTATTCAGTATAAGCTCAACTCAAAAGGAGAAATCGCGGCTGTGAGAGTTCTTTTGGACATCACACAAAAGACAAACGAAAAACAGGAAAATCCGGTTGAGAACCTTGAGATTATTTACGGTAAAGTAACCAAGAAATTTACAAACTCGATAAACGTGACCGTATCAAACGGTGCGGTTCAGAATATCCAGATACCGAACGATGTTACGGTATACAGCGTTGATACAACAAAGACGAAAAATAGCGTAAGCGTTGCGACACGCGGCGATATTCAGACCTTTGATGAGGAAGAAAACAACAGAGTGTTTATAAAGATCTATAAAGATGAAGTAAAAGAAATTGTAACCGTAAAATAATCTGCCGAAACAACAATATCTCTTCTATTCTTTGTACCATTATTAACGAATAAAAATATCCCCCCATGCGCGGGGGATATTTTTATTCGTTTTGTGCTTGTATGAGACATTTAGGTTATTGTATTACATGAACTTTTTTGTTACAATATTTAAGAATCAACTGTTTTATGTTTGAAAATCATGGTTTTTATCACTAAGGATTGACACGTGTATGTGAAATATGATATAATCTCTGCATAAGATGGCGAGATAATTTGAGGAATTTTAATAGGATTGGAGAATAAAATTATCATGCAAAAATATTGCGTTTTTTTAAACGGAGAGGAACAAAAAGTAAATACGGCAAAAATCTATCCCGTACCCTATAACAGCACAAAGCTCCAGGAGTTTGTTATATGCGATTATACGGATAATGCGGTATTTGAAATAAAGACAGATGACGTAATACGGGACGTTGTAATACGGCCGCTTTCGGCAGAGGTGAAATTTGAGTATAATGAGCATACGGTAAAGGTATACCCGACGCGTGGGCTGAATTTTTCGGTTGAGATAAATTCATCGATTGAGGATAATCTTCTGATTTTTTCATCACGCGATAAAAAGTATGATCTTGACGGATACAACGTTATACATATAACCGAGGACACCTGCATGGACAGGCTCCTGATAGATAAAGACAACACCGCTTTGTTGGTGGACGGGGGCGTGACCTTAAATGCAAGAGTGGAGGTAAACGGCTGCAAAAATATAAAGATATGCGGAAAAGGGATTATAACACAGTCGGGAAAAGATGATGCAAAATACCGTATATGTCTGGATCTTTTGGGCTGTGAGAATGTGTCGGTCGAGGACATAACCATAACAGAAAGCTTATTCTGGTGCTTTAGAATTTTCGGCTGTGACAATGTACATATTAATAATATAAAAATTATAGGCTACAGAGGCAACAATGACGGCATTGATGTATGCGGATCAAGAAATGTCACGGTGGACGGCGCATTTATAAGAACGTGGGACGACAGCTTTGTGGTAAAGGCGGTTGATGAGCGCGATAAAAAGAGCGTTCACTATGTCGTAAAAGATTCGCCGACCGATATGACGAAAGCTTTTGAGCGCGTCGGAGATGTATATAACATACTTTTTAAAAACAGCACGCTTTGGAACGATTTCGCGCGCCCGATAGAGATAGGAGTTTCTTTAAGAGCGGACGAGGTGCATGATATACGCTATGAAAATATCGATATAATACACAGCACAACCGGCTATCCTTTAATGGGCGCACATCACGGGGACCGTGCGGAGGTGTATAATGTAACATTCTCGGATATTCGTATCGAGGACGCACCCGGTGCGCAGATGTTCGATTTCAGAATCACCGACTCGGAATGGAGCACCGATGACAGAAAAGGCTGTATGCATGATTTTCTGTTTAAAAATATAAAGCTTGTCGGCAAACCCGGTATAAGCATTTTACCCGAAAATTCACGTCTTGAGGGATATTCGGAGGAAAACGGCATAAAGAATTTCAGATTTGAGAATATCGAATTACTGGGACGGGCAGTAAAGAATGCGGACGAGTGCGGACTTGACATAAAAAAATATGCCGACGGTGTTGAATTTGCAAGTGATTTCGATAAAAAGGAAGTGGCGGTTATAAAAAGCGAGCTGGTACAAATCGGAGAGGCAAGTATGCGCGTTGACGGACAATTTGACGTTGAGGTGCGCTTGTCGCTTGAGAATGTATCGAAAGAGCAAACCGAGGGTGAGGTATACATAAAGGCGTCGCCGAAAAATTCGGGGGAAATATCGGCAGAAACGGCGTTTTTGCTGAAGCCGGGAGAGAAAAAGGAGTATAATTTCAAGGGAGTATTTCCTCCGGGCAAGCATATCCTCGGTGTGGAATCAAAAGAGATCGGAGTGAAAACCTCCCGTATTCTTTTGGATCTTCCGTGGTATGTCGCCGATGATATTTCAAAGGCGAACGCTATGTATTTTACCAATTATTACGGCGATTCGCGGCCGCCTGTTTATATGTCGGTAAAAGACGGTGTGCTTACATTAAAATCCGAACTTATAAAAAGCGGAAGTCTGATACTTTATACCGCAAATCCTGTTCCGATTTGCGACGGCGAGGTTTTGTTTACGGTTGAAGAAACCGATTTCGGTGAGAGCGCGGCATTGATTATGGGCGAGAGCGGACCTGTTTCGGCACCGCAGCTGAGATGTCCGGCGGAGATAACATATGTGTTCCATAATGCGCCTAAGGTGGAGAAAATAAATAAAATCGTGATTCCGAAAGATGATAACGGAATTTTCAGTGCCGGATTTTCGGAGCTGGGAATAAAATCAGCTGAATTTTTGGCAGAACTTCAGGTTGAGGATGAAGAGTGCAAAAAATACAGATATGCTTATACTTTGGGACATTCCGTATGGCCGGAAAGTTTAAGCCATATGTTTATAAAAGTGAAAAATATCAGGTGATTGCAGACAATTACCCGGTAAAAATATATTAATATAAGAAAGGAATATATAAATATGAAGAGGATGTTATCATTTATTTTGGCGCTTGTTATATCATGTGCATCGCTTGCGGTATTTGCCGAGGGAGGCTATAGTGCGTCGGATTGGGCGAAAGAGGAACTTAAAAAAGCAGAGGAGATGAAAATTATTCCCGAATCGCTTCTGACAGCAGATTTGAGGGAAGATATAACAAGGGCGGAATTTGCGGCGGTAAGCGTTAAGCTTTACGAGTATTTATCAGAAGAAGCTGCCCCAAAAATGGAAAAAAATCCGTTTGAAGATACGGCAGATGAGTATGTATTAAAAGCATACAATCTGGGATTGACAACAGGAACGAGCGAAAAAGAGTTTTCACCCGACGGAATCCTTACTCGAGAGCAGGCGGCAACTATGCTTACACGAGTTTATAAAAAAATGACGGTAAAGGAGTGGTCGATAGATAATGATGCCGATTTGACATATGACGAGGGCGAAAAATTTGCAGATGATGAGAATATTTCATCATGGGCAAAAGCATCGGTTTATTTTATGGCATCGAAAGGCATAATAAAGGGCGTGGGGGACAATAAATTTGCTCCGAAGAATCTTACCGATGAGGAAAAAGCGTCAGGATATGCCAATGCAAGTCGTGAACAGGCGATTTTGATGGCAGTCAGAATGACAAAGCTGGATATTAAAAAGACAGATGCCACTGAAAATGCCGATCCCGATCCGTATGCTGCGGGAAATCAGGATCTGGAAAACGTAAGCGGAAAAAATGCCTATACAGTAGTGTTTATAGGCGGATCGCTTACAGAGGGCGGAGCTACATGGATTGCTGCAACCGTAGGTGAACTGAAAAAGAAGATGCCGGATAAAGAGATTGTGGCGATTAATGCCGGAAAAGGCGGAACAGGTTCGGAATACGGTGCGGCAAGATTTATGACCGATGTAGGAGCATATGAGCCGGATATGGTGGTAATCGAATTTGCGGTAAATGACAGCGGCACCAATGAAAAGGGACATAAAGCTTACATGGAATCAATGGTGCGCCAGGCAAAGAAGCTTTCAAAAGAGCCGACTGTAATATTTCTTTATGCGCCTACTCCGGCAGAAAAGGACGATGCAAGCTATAAGACATGGTCACAGGGAGTTGCGTGGAAAGAGGAAATTGCGAAGCACTACGGCATAAAATCGATAAATGTTTACGACTATATGCAGGAAGACTACAATAATATAAAAGAAGAAAAGGGATATAAAACTTTTACCGATTATCTCAAAAGGATGTATCAGCAGTCGGGTTCGGGATTTAATGTGCACGGCGGTTACGGAAAATATGCCGAGGCGATCCAAAAGGCTTTCGAGGAAGATTATGACGGCTGTATGGCAAAACCGAAGAATGTGGGCGTGTATTATACAGCAGAAAAGAAATTGGTTGAGGCAAAATATAACTTTTTGGCAGTTGATAGTGCAGAAATGAGATATACGGGTGATTGGAAAACGTATAATGCAAATTATAAATTTGAAACAAGTGATGCGAATGCGACTATTGCGGAAAAGCATTATAAATACCCATACTTTACGCACGGAATAAAGCAGGTGATGAATGCGCAGGCAGGATTCGGTTTCTATACTAAGGCGGGATCATTTGCGATGAGTTTCCCGGCTGCCGCTGCCGGAAGTACGGCAAGAGTGTATCTGGACGACAGTAAGACCGAGTATGCGACACTTAGCTGTTATTCGCAGTATCACGGTGTAAATTATATTACCAAATGGGTGGATCTGCCGAATGACGGTAAAAAACATAAGGTGATTATTATGGTGGATAAGCCGACAACGAGCAATTATGTGTTCAGATTCGGCGGAATTTTTGAGAGATTTTATAATTAAGATTGAAGAAAAAAACGGGAGCCGGCGGAAACGGCTCCCGTTTTTGAGTTAAATTTGATGTGCAATAAGTACAATGAAAGAGCTGAAACAGTACATACTTTTAAGATGAATTTTACAAAAGCAAAAAAAATCCTCAAAAAGTGTTGACAAAAGGGGAAGTATGTGGTAGAATAAAAAAGCTGTCGGAGAGAGCGGGGCTGTGAAAACGGCTT
>CAKSDE010000033.1 GCA_934444735.1 uncultured Clostridia bacterium
AATGGTGGTTGCTCATCACGGTATAGTCGCGCGTTTTGTCTATTCTGAAAACTGCCATTTCAAAAATCTCCTTTCCTCTGAAATAAAAAAAACGTCGGGATTTTTTTATCAATCCTGACGCTCTCGGTCTGTATTTTCTTTTAACGGTTTGAACATTGTGCAGCTTGTGCCGTTATGACAATGAATGTACGGACAAAACGGATTTTTGTCATCAAGCAAATATGTATCGTAACCCGTCTGACATTTAGGGCATAGCTGCTCATTATTTTTCTGTTTCATTTTTCAAAATTCCTTTCAATTTTGGGCAAACAAAAAAGCCGATATTTCTATCAGCTTAAATTTGCTCATATCATACATCTTTTGTTTTTTATAAAATATAGTAATAGTGGGCTTTTAGCTTTACTTGCATCTTTCCGTTTCGGTGAAGCATTAGATACCATGCAGGCAAAAATACAGGAAAAAAATAAATTCTTTACCGGCTGCAAAAAACAATAACATACAAAAAGAGCCATTGGTATAACACCAACGGCTCTTTTTTATGAAACACAGAAACATTCAGATTCTGTCGATTCAAAGTCTTATTCTATTGAATAATCTATTGTTATTTAGCAACACCCTTTATCACCTATGATGCGAATTTAATTATCATCGGCGCTGCTTTTTCATGACAATAAAATTTTTGTTTTATTGTCAAATTCCTTTGATTTTACAAGGTTTTCGGCTAAAAAAATGACCTCAAAGGGTGTTTGCCCTTCAAGGTCACTTAATATTTTATTTTGCCTTTTTACTGTTATTTGGTTTTACCCAAAAACATCTATTGCGAATTACTTGCTCTCTTTAATAGCAGCCTGAGCAGCAGCCAATCTTGCGATAGGTACTCTGAACGGTGAGCAAGATACATAGTCCAAACCAATCTTGTGGCAGAACTCAACTGACGTAGGATCGCCGCCGTGTTCGCCGCAGATACCAACATGGAGTGACTTTCTAACCGGCTTGCCGAGTTTGATAGCCATTTCCATCAATTTGCCTACGCCTGCCTGGTCGAGCTTTGCAAACGGATCGTTTTCAAAGATCTTCTTGTCATAGTAAGCATCCAAGAACTTGCCTGCGTCATCTCTTGAGAAACCGTATGTCATCTGTGTCAGGTCATTTGTACCGAAGCAGAAGAATTCAGCCTCTGTTGCGATTTCATCAGCCAAAAGCGCAGCTCTCGGGATTTCGATCATTGTACCAACCTCATACTTAAGGTCTGCATTTGCAGCTGCGATTTCAGCATCAGCTGTCTCAACAACGATCTTCTTAACAAACTTCAATTCTTTAACATCGCCAACCAACGGAATCATGATTTCAGGAACGATTGTCCAATCCGGATGATTCTTCTTTACGTTGATTGCAGCACGAATTACAGCACTTGTCTGCATCTTAGCGATTTCAGGGTATGTTACTGCCAAACGGCATCCTCTGTGGCCCATCATCGGGTTAAATTCGTGAAGTGATGCAATGATGTTCTTTATAGTCTCAACGCTCTTGCCCTGTGTCTTAGCCAAAGCAGCAATATCAGCCTCATCTGTAGGAACAAACTCATGCAAAGGCGGATCCAAGAAACGGATTGTTACAGGGTTGCCTTCCAGAGCCTCATAAAGAGCCTCGAAGTCACTCTGCTGCATAGGAAGAATCTTAGCCAAAGCAGCTTCTCTTTCCTCTACAGTATCTGAACAAATCATTTCACGGAATGCGTCAATTCTGTTTCCGCCGAAGAACATATGCTCTGTACGGCAAAGACCGATACCTTCAGCGCCGAGCTCTCTTGCACGCTTAGCATCTTCCGGAGTATCCGCATTTGTTCTTACTTTAAGCTTTCTGTACTTGTCAGCCCATCCCATGATTCTGCCGAATGTGCCGCTGATTGATGCGTCAACTGTCGGGATAATGCCGTCATATATATTACCTGTTGAACCGTCGATTGAAATGTAATCTCCCTCAACATATGTCTTACCTTTTAACACGAACTTCTTGTTTTCTTCGTCCATAGCAATTTCCGAGCAGCCCGATACACAGCATGTACCCATACCACGAGCAACAACGGCTGCGTGAGATGTCATACCGCCACGAACTGTCAGGATACCCTGAGAAGCCTTCATACCCTCGATATCTTCAGGTGATGTCTCAAGACGTACCAAAACAACCTTTTCGCCTCTTGCATTCCACTCTTTAGCATCCTCAGCCGTAAATACAATCTTACCGCAAGCAGCGCCCGGAGATGCAGCCAAAGCCTTAGCAACCGGTTCAGCAGCCTTCAATGCCTTAGGATCGAACTGCGGGTGCAAAAGTGTATCCAAGTTACGCGGATCGATCATTGCAACAGCTTCCTGCTCTGTGATCATTCCTTCGTCAACCAAGTCACACGCAATCTGCAAAGCAGCCTGAGCCGTTCTCTTACCGTTACGTGTCTGGAGCATATAAAGCTTACCGTTTTCAACAGTAAATTCCATATCCTGCATATCTCTGTAGTGATTTTCCAAGTTCTGGCAAACTTCTTTAAACTGAGCAAATGCTTCAGGGAACTTTTCAGCCATCTGAGCGATAGGCATCGGAGTACGAACGCCGGCAACAACGTCCTCGCCCTGTGCATTTGTCAAAAATTCACCCATGAGGTGCTTTTCGCCTGTAGCCGGGTCACGTGTAAACGCAACACCTGTACCGCAGTCATCACCCATATTACCGAACGCCATCATCTGTACGTTAACGGCTGTACCCCATGAATAAGGGATATCGTTATCACGTCTGTAAACGTTAGCTCTCGGGTTGTCCCATGAACGGAAAACTGCCTTTATGGCACCCATTAACTGTTCCTTAGGATCGGTCGGGAAATCAACACCGATTTTTGATTTATATTCAGCCTTAAACTGAGCAGCAAGTTCCTTCAAATCCTCAGCGGTAAGCTCGACGTCCTGTGTAACGCCTTTCTTTTCCTTCATTTCATCGATCAGCTGTTCAAAGTATTTCTTTCCTACTTCCATAACAACGTCTGAATACATCTGAATAAATCTTCTGTAACAATCCCATGCCCAACGCGGATTGCCTGACTTCTTAGCCATTGTTTCAACAACTTCTTCGTTAAGACCGAGGTTCAGGATTGTATCCATCATACCCGGCATAGAAGCTCTTGCACCCGAACGAACAGATACCAAAAGGGGATTTTCAACATCTCCGAATTTTTTGCCGCAGATCTTTTCCATCTTATCAATGTATTCCATGATCTCAGCCTGGATATCGTCGTTGATCTTCTGACCGTCCTCATAATATTGAGTACAAGCCTCAGTTGAAATTGTAAAACCCTGCGGTACCGGTAAGCCCAATCCGGTCATTTCGGCAAGGTTAGCGCCTTTACCGCCTAATAGTTCTCTCATAGAAGCATTACCTTCCGAGAACAAGTAAACGTACTTTTTGCTCATTATAGTTCCTCCTATATTAATTATTAATATGATGTTATTCATAACATCTCATTGTTAATTATACCACAAATGGCAGAAAAGTCCACATTTTTTTTTGAATTTCCTCTAAATTTTGTGACATTTTTCATTTGTGTTAAAAAAAGAATTAGATTTTAACGATTTTTCATGCAACCTGCGACTAAAAAGATTTTTTTCATCTATAATTTTGGCAAGCTTTATGAGCGGCTTTTTTTGCAAGCTCGGCATCATTTTTATCTACAGGCACATCAAAATCGGAAAAATCAATATCCAGCGCGGATTTTCCGGTAAGCATTTCATACCACGTCAAAGAAAGAGCAAATCTCGTATATCCCTTTTCGGCATGAAATCCGTCCCTGTGCACCTTCTTCCCCTCGCTTATCAGATTCTGCAAGGTTTCGCCCGACGGGATTATGCGCGCATTTATGCTTTTTGCCGCCATATCATACGCATTTTTTACATCAGAGAACATATCCTTCTGGCACTTATAGCCCAGCTCCTCCGTAAGACGCACTCCCCCCTCCTCATACGCCCAGGTCTGATGTATAAGCTGTTCGGTTTTCGGCATATACATTCTTACATACTCCGACAATTTTGAAAGATAAGGCTGATATGTATCGTAATTGTTGCTTTTTCCGCTCACCTGCTGCATTGTTATAAAATCCCAGCCGTCACGGCTTTCGGATAAAAGTGCATCTTTTATGGAAACGCAAAATCCCGTATTTTCCCCGTTAAACATAAGCGCATACTTTTTCTCATCGGAGAGAATATTTGAATAATGATAAGAAAGAGGACAGCCGCCTATAAAAAGGTTTACCACTTTCATATCAACTCCCCCGGCTTTTGCCACGCCGTGCAAATACCTTGTCGCATCTTCCGAAAAGCTGTTCCCTATCGCCAAAACCTTGATCATTTTATTCATTTCCTTTCTTTGGTCTGTTTAAATATATTATCTGTTTTAAGTATATCCTTAAATATGGTTCTTGTCAACATTTTACGGTATGTTTTTCCCTTTATATCATAATTTTTGAAAATTTTAAATTTTTTTCAAAAAAAAGTATTGACAAAATTCCTGTTTTAGTGTATAATAAATCCTGTTGTTACGGCGGTATAGCTCAGTTGGCTAGAGCACACGGTTCATACCCGTGGTGTCATTGGTTCAAATCCAATTACCGCTACCATACCGAGAGTTCTTATAGGATTTGAGATGTTCTATAAACGCTCTCGGTTTTTTATTGCCTTTAATCAGTATGCGGATAGCTTTCACAGCTCACCGTCCATACTGATTATTTTTTTATTGTTCCTTTTTGCTGTATTCAGAATATCCTGTGTTACGAGTATATTCCGTGAAAGACTGCTTAAAGTAGGTGTTAAAATTGTTTTTACGGATTGATTATGTAAAAGCCCGTACAGAGTTTTGCTGCAAGTTGCTAAACCGCTTCGCTGCTCAACTATAAAATCCGAAATTTCATAACCGTTTTTATCCGCAAATTCTTTCATTTGGTTTGTTCTGTCGTCTACCTGTTCAAAAGTAGCAACACGCATATAAACGGCGGCTTTTATGTTTTTGTTCATACGCTCACCCCCTTAACTTGCACAAGCGGCAAAATGAACATCTACGCCCTGTCTTGTATGTACCGAAACATTGTTTTCAGGTAGCTTTTCAAGGTCGGGTATTTCAATATTGCCTATGCAATTATAATGAATTGTGAGCTGTTGAACGGTTTTACCGTCAATCTTTTCGGACTGGTGTACTTCAATTTTTTCAATCAATTCGTTTAACATTCTCGGAGTGAGTTTTCTTGCTCTGGTATATTTACGGACAGAAGCCATAAACATATCAGCCGTTACAGCTTTGCTTTTTTCGGCGTTGAGCTCTGTTTCCAATTCCTTAATGCGTGCCGTAATTTCCTTTTGCTCCGATTCATATTTGACGGACAGTTTTGCAAATCTGTCATCACTTATCTTGCCGGAAACATTGTCCTCATAGATATGCTCAAACAAATTATCGAGTTCGTCATTCCTTGCATTTAATGTATGTAATTCTTTTTGCTTTAATTGTCTTTCCTGTTCTGCTGCTTTTATGGAGTGTCCCATAACAATTTTAGCAAATTCACTCTCATACTGCGTTGCAAGTTTTGTTAAACGCCTGATTTCGCCAAGTACAACCTTTTCCAAAAAATCAACCCGTATATAGTGCGTTGAATTACAGGTTTTCCGTTTGCCTTTGTTATATCCCGAACAGTTAAAATACTCTATTTCGGGATTTGACTGGTTGAAATGATAACCGAGATTACTTCCGCAGTCGGCACAGACAAGCAAGCCTGAAAACATATTTTTTTCGCCGTCTGCTTTTTGCTTTTTGCGTGTTTTTCTGTTTCGTCTTTCTTGTATTGTTTCCCATACACTTCGGTCAACAATAGGCTCGTGAACATTTTTGAAAACAACCCAATTTTCTCGGTCATTTATTATGCGTCTTTTGTTTTTGTACGATTTTGAATAGGTTTTGAAATTTACTAAGTCGCCGCAGTATTCTTGTTTTTCCAACATTTTAATAATTACCGAAGAACGCCAATAATACGGATTCGGCATTGATTTTTTACCGCCCCTGTTAATACCCTTGCTTAACCAATAATTTATCGGTGTCAAAACTCGTTCGCTTGCAAGAATATCTGCAATTTGGTGACTTCCCAAGCCTTCCAATGTCAAACTGAATATTCGTCTGACAACAGCAGCGGCTTCTTCATCAACAACCCAGCTTTTGCTGCCGTCCGGATTTTTCATATATCCATACGGCGGCAATCCCATAGGCTCGCCTGCATTACCCTTAATCTTATTGCTGATACGGCGTTTTTTTGAAATGTCCCTTGCATACCATTCGTTAAAGAGATTTTTAATCGGAGCAAGTTCATTTTCGCCCTCTTCCGTATCTATATTGTCTGATACTGCAACAAGTCTTATATCGTGCTCCGGCAAAAATTCCTCTGTCAATTTTCCGACTTCGATATAATTTCTGCCAAGTCTTGAAAGGTCTTTTACAAATACGGCCGATACCTTGTTGTCCTCAATCGCTTCAATCATTCGTATGTAATCGGGGCGATCCATTGTTACGCCGGAAATACCGTCGTCGCAAAAAATCAATAGATTTGTATATCCTTTTTCTTTTGCAATTTTGGTAAGTAATTTTTTCTGATTTCCTATACTGTAACTGTCGCCTTCCAAATTATCATCACGGGAAAGACGCACATACAAAGCTGCGGTAACTTCTCTCTTTTTATTTTTTGACTGTCTCATAAAGTCCTCCTTTCTTGACAGTCAAATAAACAGTATTACCAATAATATTATACCGCGTTTTATTTGTTCTGTCAGCCGTATTCTGAAAATTTGTGCAATTTTATTTTCCGTCTGTCATAAGACGGAGTAAAACCGTACCCAAAGTATCGGTTGAGCTTTCTTTGAAAACAGGTTTAACTACAAAGGTGTTTTTGTCAAAATCATATTGTTTCAGTTGTTCCAATTCCGCATTATTCTTTTTGATATTTTCATTCTCATTCATAGTCTTTTACCTCATACATATTTATGAATGTTTAACGACAGTCTGACAGCCGGTGGCACGGCTCACGGGA
>CAKSDE010000034.1 GCA_934444735.1 uncultured Clostridia bacterium
GTGCGTGAAAAATTAAAAACTTCAACTGTGGAAAGGGTGATTTTCAATGTTTTCAAGGACGAGGACAAACGAATCTACGAAAAACTTCTCGGATAATGAATTTGAAGGTGAGGTGTCTGCAAATGTATAGATATATCGTAGCAATATATTTGCGATTATCCGTTGATGATAAGCGTGTCGAGAGTATGAGCATTGAATCTCAAAGGCTTCTGCTTCGTAAATATGCGGAAATCCTCGGTGATAATGTAGAAATTATTGAATATGTTGATAACGGGTATTCCGGGACCAATTTTGAACGCCCCGCCGTTCAGCAGCTTTTGACCGATGTTAAAACCTATAAAGTAAACTGCATTTTGGTAAAAGACTTCTCACGCTTTGGAAGAAACAGCATTGAGGTCGGATATTTCACACAGCAGATATTTCCTCTGTTCGGAGTAAGGTTTATATCTGTCAGCGATAATTATGACAGTGATGAACATAAAGGTGATACGGGCGGTATTGCTGTTGCTGTTAAATACCTTGTAAATGAGTACTATAGCCGAGATTTATCGGTTAAAACAAAGAGTGCCAAATACACAAAAATGCGGCGTGGCGAATATAAATCGGGAAATTATACTTACGGTTATAAACCCGGTAAAAATGGTGAACAGATTATCGACGAAAAAGCTGCCGAAACTGTTAAAATGATATTCGAGCTTACCGCTGACGGGAAATCAGCCGCATATATATCAAAACTGTTGTTTGACAAAAATATTCCTACTCCTGCACAATATAAGGGCATTAAAGGAAACTACGGCTCTCGTTTTCCAAACTGTAAATATTGGAGTATTTCCACTATAAACCGAATTATTGTCAACGAACAGTATATGGGTATGTTTGTGATGCTCAAACAAAAGGTACAGGATGTGGGCAGCACAAAAATGATCAAGCGTGATGAAAGCGAGTGGATAAAGATACCGCACCACCACGATGCTATTATTTCGGAAAAAATGTTTGAAAAGGCAAATGCGGTACGGCGAACATTTAAGCAACCGAATAAAAAACAGCGGAGTTATCCGCTTCGTGGAAAGGTTGAGTGCGGCTGCTGCAAGCACGCAATGGATTATGTGCCGAGGAAAATTCCTGTATATATTTGTCGTTATACAATAAATGACGAAACGGAGCCTTGCTATAAATCGGAAATTACGGAAGGTGCATTAAATCAAGCAATTTTTGATATAATCTCAAAACAAGCCGAAAGTATATTGAATATTGATGATGTTTCAAAAGTTGATACTGCACAGATAAGAACAGAGCAGCTTGCGGATATTGAAAAGCAAATAGCGGCTTGCCAAAAGAAAAAACAACTCTTGTATGAGCAGCTTTTAACAGAGGAAATTACACTTGATGAGTATAAACAGTTAAAACTTGAAATGGACACGAAAACCGAGAATTACCGTATTCAATACGATAAATTCCGCAAATCTGAGGAACGCTCACAGCTTGAAACTGAAAACACGGCAAAAATTATCCGCACGGCAAAAGCGGTAAAAAAAGAAACCGCCTTAACACAGGCACTCGCAGATATGCTTATCGAAAAGGTGTGCGTATATCCCGATAACAAGCTTGAAATAGAGTGGAAAATTAAGGACTTTTGTGCCGAAAATACGGCAGTGATAAGCTGATGAAATTTTTAGTTTTAGCTTGACATACGGGTGCCTGATGTCATGGAGTCGAATATGCTTTAAGTTGTTCTTTTCAAGCAGATTACGGAATTTCTTGGAGAATGAGGCGGGCTTGTAAGGTTCTCCGTTTGGTTGACACACTACAAAATCGCCGTCATGGAATTTCTCACCTAATGCTATCTTGTTAGTCAGGTATTCCCGTCTGCCCTTCTTTAAGAGTTCAACAGTACTGTCTGTAATGGGGATTTTCCTCTCTCCGCTTGTGGATTTAGGCTTTTTGGTAAGAGTGCGATTCTTGTCTATATCCTTGTTAACCTCAACAAGATTATCTTCTATAGTTATAATCTTTTTCTCAAAGTCTATATGATGCCATTTTAACCCTAACAGTTCACCTCTTCTTAAACCGAGGATAAGGTCAAGTGTAATAGGCAACATCATATCTGTGCCGTCTATTGCATTAAGCAGTTGTTTTACCTCATTCTCATCATAAACCTCTGCATGATATTTCTCAGGCTTGGGGAGTCGAACCTTTTTGCATACGTTCTTTTTGATTAGTTCATTCTCGACAGCCTTATCAAATGCAGCTGATAAGTTGTGATAGATATTCTTTACTGTTTTGGGCTTTAGAGCCTTGCCTGAAATAGGGGATTGATTATATAACTCATTTATCCAATCCTGTACATCTGCAGATGATACATCCTGAATAGATAAATGTCCCAAATTACTTGGTTTTATGTAGTGCTCAATGTTGTATTTATAACTTTGTAATGTGGTGGGAGATAGAAATTCCTTGGAGTACAGACTATACCAATCATCCATCCATTCACTCACGCTTAAGTCGGTTTTCTTGATATAAGACTGGTTTTCATAATCATATATCATGTTGTGTAAGAGCTGTTCGGCAACCTTTTTTGTGGCATGAACTGTATGATATATTCTTTTCCTCTGACCTGTTGATTTGTCTAACGGTAACTCTAAAACCAACTGATAACAAGGTTCTTTACTTTGTGTATTTCTTTTTCTGATATGCCCTGATACATGCATTGTATTCTGCCTCCTTAAGATTTATGGTGTTATTTTCTGTGATGAATTTTTCCAATATGTCGGAACGTACTCTGTATACTCTGCCAATCTTTACGTACGGAACACCGCTATATTTGATAAAATTCAAAGCCTTTTGGTAACATATACCCAGTGACTCGGAAACATCGCTTGGACTGATGTAAGTTGTGTTCATTTTTTAAAACTCCTTTCTATGCCACCTACAGTAACTCTGTGTTTTTCCTTTTTGAATGAGATAAAGCTGCTGTAGGTGGTAGGTGGCATTTTTTATAAAATATTTTTTTTATTTTTCCAAACCGTTTTCTTTGGCTTTTTCTTTAACGTGAGGTATGTAGCATCTTTTTTGGAATCAGTTATAACATCAAACCCCAATTTTTCAATAACATCAAGGTTTTCATTCAACTTCCTTGAAAAAGCAGACGCAGATGCTGGAAATTTATCAAGGTTATCTCTGCTTCTCACTTGATTGTATATATATGTCGTAGTATTTGTGATTTTATGCCCAGGTAATGAATCTACATAGCTTATTACAGCGTTTACAAATTCGTCATTTCCTGAAGATAACTTTTGTAAGGTGTTGGTGTTGTTAAAGAAGATTTCCTGAAACTCCGCTAAATCCATTCCCAAGGCGACTGCAATTGAACACATATATGTAAATGCATCATGCATTCTATGGCTTTTTCCGTTCAAGTCCAGTGTTTTCTTTATATTCAGCGTTTTTTTCAATGTTTGAAAAATTGCGTATAATATTTCGGGTTTATCACGGTTAAAGTTGTTCCAGAACTCGGTTTCGGTTATTCTGTCTTGTTCTTTGATGGGTTGTAACTCGAACATTAAGGAACGCTCTGTAAAATCAGCATGTTTAGGGATAATATCAATACCATTGAGGATAATAATGTTTTTCAGGAAAAGTGTGTCCTCCGCGCCTGTTGTATAAAGCGTCCTTTTAGGAAGGACAGAACCTGTAACGGCGGCACAGAGTGTATCACTCTCATAAGTGTTTAACGGTCTTGTGTTATCAAAACAAACGATGTAATTATTTGCACAGTGGTTTATATTTCAAAGTACACTGACGGAAGTGTTTTACCGAATATTGAAAATTTACATGCAATTTGTGAATTTTTTAATGTATCGAGTGATTATTTAATAGGCTTTTCAAATTCTGACAGTTTTATTGTAGCAGAACGTGCGTGTATTGATTATACTGGTTTAGACAATCAATCTATAAAAGTTCTTAATTCCTTTTCTAATATCAATAGCGAAGAAGAAAAGGTTACCATGATGTTATTAAATAATATTTTGAGTTATGGAGAAAGTTTAATAGTGCTTGCAAAAAAGGTACTTGCTTGTTATAACGCTTATGTAAAAGAAGAATTGCATGATAATGCTTATATTAACATTGATAAATTTGCACCAGAGTTTGATTACCGAACAAGCAAGTTTCTTGCTTGTGATTGGTTTAATGATACTATTAGAGATGTGCTTTCACAGATTTATGATGAGGAAAAGGAGAATGAAAAGCATGGCAAAAAAGACTAACACGGGTTTACCCTCCGGCGTGTCCGCTGTTGCTAACCGCCCCGGCTTATACCGCGTGCGGTGTACGGTACACGGGAAAAGTTACAGCGAATACTACCGAACAGAGGAAAAAGGCAAAAAGAAGCTACAAAGCGAACTGCAAAAGGTTGTTGACGATTTCAAAGACCGTATTGAATGTGGTATGCTTACAAACAGCGACATAACCAGTAAAAGCACTTTTGAGCAAGCTGTCAAATGGTTTTTGAATATGCGAAAACTGAACATTCGGGAAAGTACACAGCTTACAGACAAGTTTATATTTGAGCAATACTTAATTCCCCGTATCGGCAAATATAAGCTAAAAGAGATAACCTCGCCAATGATAACAAAACTGCTTGCAGAGTTGTTGGAAAAAGGCGGCGGGGGCGGGCGCGCTACATATTCCGCAAAGCCCGATTTTATTAAGCTGATGTATGAGCGCAAGCCCGACAGGTCGGCGGGCGGTTTTAACCGCGTGGCGCGTGAATTGAATATCGGTGTAGATAATACTTTTGTACGAATAAGGCGGGGCGATAACTGCAATAAGGAAATAGCGGAAAAAGTCGCAAAATACTATGATGTGCCGTTTTCAACCGCTTTTGAAAAGAAAGTAGAAGTTAAACCGCTGTCGGCTTCTTATGTATCAAAAATCACTTACACGCTGTCGGCGTTGTTTACGGCTTGCGTGAAAAACGGTGTTATATTTCATAACCCCGTTGCAAATGCGACAAAACCACGCATAGGCGAAAAAGATATACCGCCGTATCTCGACAACACAACGATACCTATATTTTTAGATGCGCTTGCGGAAATTGACATTGATAATGCAATACGCGTTTCGCTCGTTCTGATGTTAATGCTCGGCTTGCGTAGCGGTGAAGCTCGCGGGCTTCGGTGGTGTGATGTGGATTTTCAAAACAATGTTGTGAGCGTTGAAAAAAATGTTGGTGATACTTTTAACGGTTTAGCCTTAACGGAACTCAAAACAAAACGGTCGCGCCGTAAACTTCCGCTTTCGCCCGTACTTCGTGAAATATTGCTAAAACATAAAGCGGTACAAGACGAACAAGCCCGCAAACTCGGCTCTGCATGGCAAGATAACGGGCTTATCTGTCCGAACTTAACGGGCGGGCTAATGGACAAGGCAACACCAAACAAGGCGGTCAAACGCATATTGAAAGAAAGAAAAGATTTGCCACAAAATCTACACGCACATTCATTGCGACACAGCTTTGTTTCTCTGCTAATATCAAAAGGGCTTGATGTAGTTAATGTCGCTTCACTCGCGGGCGATACCATTGAAATTATAAGCAAGCATTATGCGCATAGCTTTGCAGAGTACAGAGCCGCCGCAATGGAAGTTGTGGGAAAATCTTTTGAACAACTCGGAAACAACCAAAATTATTTAAGTCTTTCGAATAGTTTTTAATGCTCGATTTATCTTTTTAAGTACGAATGAATTTGTAGACAACTTTGTAGTCAAACAGTTTTGACTACAAAGTTGTCTACAATACGAAAATTCACAAAAAGAAAAATTGCCACAAACCTTGATTTAACAGTGATAAGGAGCTAATTCAAACTTACTACTGTTGGCTGACGGATTCGGTGTGCAGAGGTAACAAACGCTAAGATGACCTCTC
>CAKSDE010000035.1 GCA_934444735.1 uncultured Clostridia bacterium
TTGGGAGCAGACAAAATAGCCTGCTCCCCTAAAAAAATTGTACTTTTTTGTGTCTACTTACTTGACTATAGTTCAGTGCCCGCATTTTCTGCATTTAATTTTCCCTGCAAGCCAAGTGTTCGTAGCTTTAACAGGTTTCGCTATCTGTCTTACATTTAAGCACTTCCGTCTACACCTCAGCCACACATCGGGTTCAATACAGCCCTCGTGCGGAGCAACCACAAGCGTATGCCCGTCTATAGATATCGACTTTCTCTTTTTGGCTTTATCTCCCGTATATAAATAAGCTCCGTTTGTCCCAATGAATTGAGATATATCATTTACAATCTCTGCCCCCTGTGATTGAAAGAACTCATAAATGGTATCGTCTGCTTTCACATACACAGGGTTGACTATAATATCCCGTATTCGTGTATAAAAGGCACAAATAACTATAATCAACAGAGAGCAAATGGTAAGAACCCCAGCATTCTAACTTCAAACCCAAATAAACTTTTAAAGGATGCAGTTGGTAAAGGACAAAGTTATGGTAATAACAAGGTTGTTGTTGATTATGGGAAGAATATAGGTAAATTTTATGATATAAGAACAGGAAAATACTACGATACAACCCGTGCAACAATTCATTATGATAATAAGGGGAATGCACATATTGTCCCCGCCAAACCTAAATGGTTAAAATAAAATATGAAAGAGGTTATAATTATGGAAGATACATACAAGAATTTACTTTTTGTTATCGACGATTATTTTGAAAAAGATATGTTGATTATTGAATGGGAAAATGGTCTTAAAGTCAAATGCAAATCTTTCACAGGAATATGTGAGACCGATACAGAACCGGGTGATGAAGATTATATTGGCGAGTACAGTATAGGTGTAAATGAAGTTCAGATTTTATCACCTGGACATGATGACTCCGTTGAAATATATGATAATTCAATAGAGATTTCCTTAAAATGTATTCCTAAAAAAGTTTCATTAGAAGATGGCACAGTCTTATGGGAAAAAGACGACTAAGCAAAAAATGACATGCGTGTTCTATCCTTTTCGAGGTAATTATGATGAATAAAAATGACTGGCGATTAACAAATCAAATTAATTATTTGTTTCAAAAAACACTTATAAAGAAACACTATCAACCGTTTCGCAAAGGTTGGGAGCACGATCATTGTGAGTTTTGCGGAACTCGAATAGAATCTTCGCTGCCATTCGCTTATGCAACAGAAGATGATTATCATTGGATTTGTGAGGAATGTTATCAAGATTTTAAGGAAATGTTTCAATGGAAAGTAATCGATAAGATAACATCAAAAGAATAGAAAGACAATCGTCACCTGCTTTCCGAATCCGGAAAGCAGGTGACTGTTTAATGAATTGGGAATTTTTAATATTACGCCACTTCTATATAAAAAGTTTCTGTCTTGTTACAACCGTATGTACGGTTGATTTGGAGATATTAAACTGTTTCGCGCAGGCTCTCACGGTGGAGTGGTTGTCTATAATGTAGTGCGCAAGTTCAAGGACTCGCTCTTCGATATAGTCTTTCACACATTTCACCTCAAAATATTGTTTTATTACAATATATGAGAGGAGATTTCTCGGTTATGCATAAATACACATAAAAATATCCCATATAAAAGCATGATGCTTTTATATGGGATCGCTGTGCGGGCTATTTTAATTTTTTACCGTCGCTGAATGCCTTGCCGACAACATCGCCGAGCTTGCGGTAAGTGTTATGCACCGGATCAAAGGTTATCGGGTTGAACTTTTCGGGATCTATATTACCGTCTGCATCAAGAATTTTCTCGTCAGCGCAGACATTGACAATCTCTCCGACCAAGCGGCAGGATTTCTCATCATAGCTTATGAGCTTACATTCAAGCGCCATCGGAATCTCTTCAAAAAGCGGTGCGTCTACAAAATCACTCTTTAGTGCGTGCCAGCCGGCTTTTTCAATTTTTTGCGGTTCTGTATTTCCCGATACGATACCTACATAGTCGCTTGCAACAACATTTGCCTCGCCGGCAACGCTTACGGTGAATGCTCCACGCTTTACGATATTCTTTGTTGTTTTGTGACTTGCGCTTACGCAAATGGAAATTTGCGCATCATCGCTTATTCCGCCCCATGCCGCATTCATTGCGTCGGGATTCCCGTTTTCATCGTACGAGCCGATAATAAGCACCGGCATAGGGTACAAAATTGTTTTTGCTCCGAAATTCTTTCTCATAATAATTACCTCCGTTTTTTATTTTTCTAAAATTGATATGGTTTTTCTGTTTCCCTGTTTCTGTATTCATGCTTTTCGTAATAGCCGATCAGATTTTTCTCGCCGTCACGCAGCGCAACCATGTAGACATCTTTGTTTTCTTTGGGGTTATAATATGTGTACATAATATTATTATCCCGATTTTCGCTAAACCATGCAAGAACTTTTTCAATCATTTCATTTGAGTGTGCATTATGGCAGTCTTTTAAGCTTTGCCCCTCTAAATTGCCGTGGTAGCGCTTTATAGCCGCCGGATTCATATATACAATATTTGAATTGACGTCGCAGACCACAACAGCTGCTGTATCTTGATCGATAATGCTTTTAAACAGTAAATCCAACATAATTATCCCTCCATATTAATATTATACCTCTTTTGAATATGCTTTGTCAAGATGGAACCGTTAGTGTTCTTTATCTTTGAAAAAGCAAACATACAGATAAATATAAACCAAGATACAGCTATTGAAAATCATCTTGAAAATATATATAATATAGATAAATATATTTTAGAATTGGAGCTGAATTTTATGAAAGTAGCAGTTATAGGATGCGGAACAATTGCAAATGCGCAGCATATACCGGCGTATATGAAAAATGAGGAGGCGGAAATTAAATATTTCTGCGATATTATCCCCGAAAGAGCCGAAGATGCAGTCAAAAAGTATGGGTGCGGAAAAGCCGTAACAGATTACAGAGAGGTTCTCGATGACGATGAAATCGAGGCTGTTTCGGTTTGTACGCCGAACAAGATGCACAGCGAGATAACAATTGCCGCTTTGAAAAAGGGCAAGAATGTTCTTTGTGAAAAACCGGCGGCAAGAGTATATTCCGAGGCACTTGAAATGCAAAAGGCTCAGCATGAAAGCGGAAAAGTATTAAATATCGGTGTAGTAAACCGTTTTAATACAAACGTAAATAAGATAAAAGAGCTTATTGATCAGGGAAAGCTCGGTGAGGTTTATCACGTATACATAAGCTTCCGTGCGCACAGAAGTATACCCGGCTTGGGCGGTGCATTTACCACCAAGGCAATTGCCGGCGGCGGTGCCTTAATTGACTGGGGCGTGCATTTTTTGGATATTGTTATGTATTGCTGCGGAGATCCGAAAGCAAAGACTGTTTCTGCGGAGCAATTCTGCAAGCTGGGTAATCCGATAAAGGATTATGTCTACAAGGATATGTGGGCAGGCCCCGAAATCGAGGACGGAATATGCGATGTTGAAGAGAGTATAACAGGTCTTGTAAGAAGTGAAGGTCCTGTTATCACCTTTAACGGAGCGTGGGCACAGAATATCGGCGAGAGTGGTATGTTTATTGATTTTATGGGCGATAAGGCAGGTATACGTCTGCAATACGGCGGAGACTTCGTACTTTACGGCACCGAAAACGGTATGCTGACCAAAACGGAATACACAACCAAGAGTGTGCAGATGTTTGAAAATGAAATCAATTCATTCATTAAATGTATAAAGAGCGGAGAGAAATTGCCGTCGCATATTGATACAAATATAGTAACCGCAAAGCTGATGGACGCAATTTACCGTTCGGCGGAGTTACACAAAGAGGTAGAACTTTAATTTGGAGAGAAAATTATGAAAAAAGTTGGATTTATTGATTATTATCTTGATGAGTGGCACGCAAACAACTATCCCGAAATGATAAAAGCACATTCGGACGGTGAGTTTGAAGTGGCGTGTGCTTACGGAAAAATCGACAGCCCTATAGGCGGCATGACAAACAAACAGTGGTCGGAAAAGTACAATATTCCGGTTTATGAAACGGTCAAAGAGGTTATCGAAAAGAGCGATGTTCTGATTGTTTTATCTCCGGACAATCCGGAAATGCATGAAGAACTCTGCGATGAGGCGCTCAAATCCGGAAAGCTTGTATATATAGATAAAACCTTTGCCCCCGACAGAGCAGCTGCACTTCGCATATTCGAAAAAGCCGATAAATACGGTACAAAGTGCTACTCTTCATCTGCCTTGGGTTTTGCAAGTGAACTTGATGATATTGATATGAGTGATGTGGAGGTCATCTATACGGAGGGTGCGGGCGAGCTTGAAATGTATATCATTCACCAGATTGAGCCGGTTGTACGGCTGATAAATGCCGCACCGAAACGTGCAATGTTTACCGGGACTGTATCACACCCTTCTGCAATAGTAGAATTTGCCGACGGGAAAGTATGGCATATGATCCAGAGAAACGATGCGGCATGGAGCAACCGATACATGATTGTAAATAAAAACAACCATGCAGACGTGATAAGCGTTGAATCGGACTTTTTCGGACTTTTCATAGACGCTCTTATAAAATTCTTCAAAACAGGAGAAATTCAGGTGCCGCACGAAAGAACGGTAAATGTTATTACTATAAGAGAAGCGCTTATTGAGGCAAGCAAAAAGCCTTTTGAATGGGTGAATCTGTAATATTGACTTTTTATAAAATATTGATTATAATGAGTGTGTAATTAATATTTTTAGGTGATGAAATGAAGATAGGATCAGACGGAAAGTTTTTCGAGTTTGAAACATGGCTTGCACGCGATAATTTTGTGCTGGATTTTATAAAGCTGATACAGATAAGCGAGGTTGTGTTTGAACCCGGAGGGCAGATATATGAGCATATTCAATGCTGCAATGAGATAACCTATGTTGTTTCGGGCGAGGGATTTATCTATACCAACGACAACGTTATGCAGGTGCGCTCGGGTGATGTACATATTATATCCAAAGGCGAGCGGCATAAAATTGTTGCCGGTCCGCACGGAAAATTAAGGTATATCTGTATGGGATATGAGTTTGTCAATGAACCGGAGAACTTTAAAAAGGTTTGCGCTTTCTATGCTCATGCGCCCGAATATACCGTTTCGGCGCAAAGCGATGTGCGGTATCTGTTTAATATGCTTATAAATGAGTTCTATGTGGAAAAATCCTGCAAAAACGAAGCACTGGAGAACATAGTAAAGCTTATTCTTATAAAAACCTACCGTGATTTTATAAAGGGCGGCAAAGAGAGCGAATATGAGAAAAAAAGCGCTTTCGGCGGTGTTACGGTATATAAAATCACGCGCTATATTGACAGCAATATCTATGATGTAAAATCTGTCCGAGAAATAGCGTCTGCACTGGGGTTTACCGAAAATTATATTTCGCACACCTTCAAAACCAATATGGGAATTTCGCTTTCGGCGTATATCAAAAAGAAAAAAACAGAGGCGGCGCTCGGACTGATTGAGAATAAAAGTATGTCCTTTACCGATATTGCCGAGCTTTTGCAGTTTGATTCGGTACAGAGCTTCAGCCGTGCATTCAAGCAGGAATACGGTATGACTCCGACACAGTATAAAGCCGAAAAAGAAAACAGCAAATAAGGGGAAGTAAAACAATTTTTACCACCATTTGCCGAAGATAGAAAAAGCTTTGAAACAGATAAACCGAACCTGTCGGAGTGCGTGACTCCAGCAGATTCGGTTTTTTGTATAAAGAAAACCACGCGATAGTCGCGTGGTTCAAAAAAGGTTAACCGATGAACAAAAATTCCTCCTAT
>CAKSDE010000036.1 GCA_934444735.1 uncultured Clostridia bacterium
CGTATTCTCTGCCCTTTTCGGTTTCAAATTCCAAAAATCCGTCTTTTAGCTTATATTCGGAGCATTTATACCCCTCCCCCAAATATATCCGGCACATACCTCCCTGTTTTGCTTTTACGCTTATATGCGTTATGCGCTTATTTTCCCACTTTGCGCCGATTTCAAAGGCGCCTCTAGCGGTAAGTCCCGAAAAATCTCCCGTTCCCCATTCATCGGGAAGAGCCGGCAAAAGATGCACATATCCCTCATGGCTCTGCATAAGCATCTCAGCGATACCTGCCGTTGCGCCGAAGTTACCGTCAATCTGAAACGGCGGATGCGTGTCCCAAAGGTTATTTAGCGTACATTTTGAAAGTATCATCTTTAAAAGATCATACGCTCTGTTTCCGTTTTTAACTCTCGCCCACGCATTTATCTTATGCGCCGTAGACCAGCCTGTGGATTCATCTCCGCGCTCTGTCAAAGACACCTCCGCCGCCTTTATCCAATCGGGGTGATTACGGTTTATAAGCGTTCCCGGGCAAAGTCCGATAAGCTGCGAAATATGCCTGTGATGATACTCACCTATATCGCCGTAATATTCCTCCTCACGAAATTCTTTAATCTGTCCCGATTTACCGATTAAAACGGGATCAAGCTTTCCTATCTGTTCTCTTACAGTTTCCAAAAGCGCATCATTATCCCCCAGAATCCGCGCACCCTTTAGAGTATCGTTATAATTTTCATAAATCATCTGCTGATCGAATGCACAGCCTGTTGTATAGTAATGCTTGCCGTTATGCTCCTGCTCGGGAGATGCCGAATATTTCGCAAGATATTTCCCGTCCTTTTCAATTACCACCTTTGACAGAAATCTCGACATCGACAAAACCGCCGGGTAGGCAAGATTCTCTAAAATATCCGTATCCTGTGTAAATTCGTAATAATCCCAGAAAAGCTTTGAGGTAAAACCTCCCGTCCCGGGGCCCGAATGTCCCGAAAACGGCTCGTCCATACCGAAAATCGTATAAAGCCATGCGCCCGTGCCGATTATCCAGCCGTCACGCCCTTTTCCCTCCTCATGGTTTTCGGGGAAATGACGTGAAACATAGTCGCTTGCCAAATCCTCCGCCAGCGGCAGATATGCCTTAAAATATTCGGCATACGGCTCGAACATATCAATCAGGTTGGTGTTAAATGCCGGCCAATAGTTCATCTGCACATTTATGTTATGCCAATATCCGCTCGACCAGGGCGAGCTGTCATATTTATTCCATGTCCCCTGCAAATTTGCGGGATAAGTTCCCGGGCGTGACGATGATATCAAAAGATAGCGCCCGAACTGGAAATACATCTCTTCAAGATACCTGCTCCGCTTACCGTTTCTGTAATCCGCAAGCAGCTCATCTGTCGGCCTATCCTCATATACTCCGCCCAAGTCAATCGCTGCACGTCCGAGAATTTCCGAAAAATCGTCTATGTGTCTTTTTCTTAAAAGCTCATAATCCTTTTCTGCCGCTTTTTCAATAATCTCCGAGACTTTTTTGTGCGGTGCATCATATTTTTCGAGTTTCTTTTTGGGATCTCTTTCGCAAAACACATCGCTGCACAGCTTATAATTTGTGCCGACCGCAGTTATAACGGTGGCCTCGTCCGCGCCGAGGACGGTAATTTTACCGTTCTCGGATTTTATTGTTCCGCCCTTCGTTTTGACCGCTGTCTGCCCCTCAAAAATAATATTATAGTATTCCATCTTTCCCGAAAAGGTTACAACATTCCCCTCTGCCGAAACACTGCCGCTTTTTCCCATGCCGTCGCCCTCTTCAAAAAGATACGGCTTTACAAACGGTATTTCGGGGTGCAGTGTAAAGCTAAGCGCACCCGGTTTATCAGCGCCAAAGCGTGCGGCAAACACCTTGTCGGGATAGCTTGTAAAGTATTCCCTTTTATAGAACACTCCGCCGCACTCATACTCAACATAAGATATAGCCTCATTCAGATTCAGTCCGCGTCTGTAGTTTTTCACATTCTCATGATTAAAATCTATGTACAGTTCGCAGAAATTGTTAAGTCCGCCCGCACCCTTGGCATATGGGTTTGAAAGACTGTTTTCGGTTATCTGCAAACGCTCGGTAACGGTTCTCCCAAAAATATTCACTCCCATATATCCGTTGCCTATCGGCAGCGACCATTTTTCCCAGCCGTCATCGGGAATATCTTTTCCGCGCTTATATAAAGAAAAATCCTCATTTCCCATCGGCGCCGGCTCTTTATACCACAAATCATATTTTTTCATTTTGTTATCTCCTTTAAAAA
>CAKSDE010000037.1 GCA_934444735.1 uncultured Clostridia bacterium
CAAAAAAGCGAAATAACGCTTTTTGACAAAACTAAAGAGAAATATGCTTTTGTTGCGGCAGAATTTAAATATGAGAAAAGCTTTAAAAAGAAAATTGAAAAGGTCAGTATAGATATTAGTGCCGATGTTAAGTTTTGGCTTTACATGAATGGGAAATATGTAGGGGCGGGACCTGTTTGCGCGGGCGGAGATTATGCAAATACTATGCCTATGCCGAAACAGTATTACAATACATATGAGCTTGAAACTAATTGTGAGAAAATTGAGTTTTATGTATTGGTGCAAAAGAACACAACTGTGCAGTGCGATACGTCACAAGGATGCCCGGGCATGATTATGAGCGCTGTGCTTACCTTTTGTGACGGCACAACGGAGAAGATAGTCAGCAGTAAGGATTGGCTTGCACGAAAAGATAATCGGCGCTATGCAAACGGTAAGATCGATTATACAATGCGCACAGACGAATGGTGCAATGCATCAGAAGTCGAAAATATATGGAATTTGTGCGCCGCACCGATAGAAATGCTTGCGGAAGACGAGATTTTCCCGATAGAATTTTCGCCTGTTACGGTACTTCCGGGAGAAACCAAAACGGTTAATGTGGAGTTTGATAAAATATATTCATGCTATTATCATTTGGCAGTGTCAGCAGAAGATAATTTTACGGTTCAGATTGCCGATTATGAAAAAGATGAGGAAAAGGCGGAGGTTATGGATACAATTGCCGCAAAATCTTCAATCGATTTCAGAAGTTTACAGATGACAAGCGTCGGCAGTGCAAAGCTATATATAATAAACGGCGGCAAAAAGCCGCTTACAGTCGATAAATTCTCGCTGTATTTTGATTATTATCCGATACATGAAGAGGGAAACTTTGAATGTTCTGATACGGTCTTGAATAAAGCTTACGATATGGGGAAGTGGGCGCTTAAAATATGCCGTCAGACAATAGAGCTGGACAGCCCAAAGCATCAGGAAAATCTTGGCTGCACGGGTGATTACATGATTGCAAGCCTGATGAATTATTTCACATACGGCGATACAAAGCTTACGAGGCTTGATATTATCAGAACAGCGGACTATCTTAGAATCAGCAACGGATATATGTTTCATACAAGCTACAGCATGATGTGGATAATGATGCTGTACGATTATTATATGTTCAGTGCGGACAGAGCGGTTCTGAATGAAGTTAAAGATGTTTTGCAGGTTCTTCTTGAGCGTTTTTGCGGATATACCGATGAAAACGGGATAATTACAGATCCGCCGAGCTATATGTTTCTGGATTGGTTGGAGATAGACGGTGTAAGTCTGCATCATCCCCCGGCAGCGCTCGGTCAGGCAGCGCTTAATGCATTTTATATCGGCGGACTGGAAAGAGCATCCGTGATATTTAAAATACTCGGTGATAATGAATATTTTGAAAAATACAATAAACGATGCGAAAAAGTAAAGAAATCCTTTAATGAATATTTTTACGATACCGGCAAAAGATTATATTTTGACGGCTTGAATGAGGATTATCCGACCAAGAAATGGATTCCGAAAAATACGGATAAAAGATATTTCAGTCAGCATACAAATTCACTGGCGGTTTTATTTGATATTGCGCCGAAAGATGAGCAGAAAGATCTGATTGAGCGTATATTAAATGATGAAACGCTTATAAAACCGCAGCCGTATTTCATGCATTTTGTGCTTGATGCGATATATAAAGCGGAACTTTTTGAAAAATACGGAATTGAACAGCTGCGACGCTGGGAGGATATGACAAAGTTCCCCAAAGGTCTGCAAGAGGGCTGGTACGATATGTCGGGGTACGGATTTGATTACAGTCATGTCTGGGGCGGCACACCGACCTATCAGCTGCCGTCGAAAATTATGGGGTTTGAGATGAAAGAGGCAGGATTTAAAGAAATTTTATTAAATCCGCAGACTTTCGGACTTGATTATGCAAATGTGAAGATGCCGAC